>DCDG01000028.1 GCA_002316315.1 Candidatus Aminicenantes bacterium UBA1061
CAAGCTTATCCGGGCCGCAGGAATTCTTGAAGATCTGTCCAGGGAGCTTTAAAGAGGAATAAAAAATGAAAGAGCAGATCAAACCTATTATTCAGAAGGCGGCGACACCTCTTCAAGCTAAAAACCTTTTGCGTGAGTATCTTCAGGCTCGGATTCTGGAGTTCATTCAAGAGCGCGGGCTGTTCCATACCTGGATCTTCCAAGGGGGAACAGCCTTAAGATTTCTCTATGGTCTTCCCCGCTATTCTCAGGTTCTGGATTTCTCTTTGGTCCGTCCGGATGCCTCTTACAATTTAAACCAGGCTATTGCCCGGATCCGTCCGTGGTTTGAGGCTGAGGCTTATGAGGTCGATTTAATAATTAAAAGCGAAAAAAATGTAAAGTCAGCCTTCGTCCGCTTCCCTTCGCTCCTTTTTGAACTCGGCCTCTCTCCGCACCAGTCACAGGTTTTCTCGGTTAAAATCGAGCTGGATAGTCAACCCCCGGCTGGCGGTAAAACCGATACCACCCTTATCCGCCGTCCTGTCCTTTTGAACATTCATCACTATGATCAGGCAACACTTCTCAGCGGAAAGTTGCATGCCCTGCTCGCCAGAAATTATACCAAAGGGCGCGACATCTACGACCTTTTCTGGTATCTTTCGGATCAATCATGGCCGGAACCAAATTTCGATTACCTTAACGAGGCACTGAAGCAAACAGGCTGGAGCGGCCCTCAGCTTGACCAGAATAACTGGACCGACCTCGTGGCCGAAAAGCTCCAGGCTGTTGAGTGGCGGCAGGTCATTGAAGATGTCCGGCCTTTTTTAGAAAGGGCGTCTGATCTTAACCTTTTGACTAAAGACAACGTCCTCAAGCTGCTGGCAGCCCGTACCAGGGCGGCGAGGCAATCAGGCTGAACCGGCTGAGTCGCCGAATCCCGGAATTCCGGAAAATCTGGCCGTGTCCACTTTTTCTGCTTGATAAATGACTACATTTTGTATATAATTGACTATAATTTGTATGCAAGGTTGATTCGATGTCTGTGCTTATTGAGCTTTTTTCCTCAAGAACAAGAGTCGAAGTTTTAAAATTGTTTTTATTTAACCCTGACCATAACTTTTACCAGAGGCAAATCTCACACCTTACCAATCAACCCATAAGGGGCGTGCAGCGCGAGCTGGAGAAACTTGGCAGGACAGGGCTCCTGCAAAAATCAATCGACGGCAATAGAGTTTATTACCGGGTAAACAGGGAACATCCCATCTTTGAGGATTTAAAAAATATTTTCTTTAAGTGTGAGGGGCTGGCCGAAGCCCTGAAAGAAAATCTTCGCGACCGGAAAATAGAATTCTGCTTTATCTACGGCTCTTATGCCAGGGGCGAGGAGAATCTTCTAAGCGATGTTGATTTAATGATTATAGGCGATATCTCCTCCAGAGAAATATCAAACATTCTTTCCAAGGTTAAGACGCGATTCAGCCGTGAGATAAATTATGCGGTTTTTCCGTCAATAGAGTTTTTAAGCAGAGCCCGGCATAAAGATTATTTTTTAGACACAGTATTACAGGATAAGAAAATATTCATTATCGGAACTGAAGATGGACTTAAGAGATTTATTGAATCAGGACAAGCTAAGACCGCACCGCACCTCAAACAAAGAAATTGAAAGCCTTTTTTCTATCGCCAGGAGAGATATCCAGGATGCAAAAGTAAAAGCTCTTTCCTTGGACAGGCGATTTGCCTGTGCTTATAATGCAGTTCTTCAATTATCTACAATCCTGCTTTATTGCAGCGGTTATAGACCAGCGAGAGTGGCTCACCATCATACGGTCTTCCAGGCCATGAAAATAATAATGGGGAAAAGATATTGTGAATTGGCAAATTACTTCGATTCCTGCAGGTCGAAAAGGAATATTACCGATTATGATTATTCAGGGATAATATCAGAATCAGAAGTTAAAGAATTGATCAAGGAGGCCGAACGTTTTTTAAAAGTGGTTCACGATTGGGTTAGGGACAATTGTAAAGTAGATTAATCACTCGATTTGAAAAAAACGCTGCAGAAAAATTGGAAATCTGGCCTGTACCCCCATTCTCTCATGATAGATGTCATATTTACATAATTGTTAATAGCCGGATTCTTTATTTACATTTTGGCATCAAAATGTAAATAAGGATTTTTGTTTAAGTTTACCTCTTCTGGCCCGCAGCCGCCGGCCGCAAGTTTGGTATAGATTTTCTCGTGAGGCAACGAATCAGCCGTTAACAAACCTTTAAACGAACCCCTAAGAATCAGGCCGCCGTCTGATGATCTGGCTTTGGAGACCCTTTTAGGACCCCCGGTTTATATATTTCTTACAAAGCTTTCATATTATGAAAGGAACGTAAGAAGCATATCAATGCAGCAGAACCGACCAGGGCGAAAAACCGCCTAGTAATATGAGATATAAGTGGGCAGAAAATCACACTCGGAAAATCGGGCAAAAAAAGAAATATAGATTGTGGCACCCATAGTTGCCCCCATCTCTTAAGTCTTCTGCCTATCTGGCCTGCAATATTTTTTCAACTTCTTTAAGTACATTCTCAAAATGACAGATGTCATCTGCATCTCTCTGGGTCAAAATTTCGTTCCTTAGATCATCAATCCTTCTCTTTAAATCTGATAAAGACAAGCTCCTGGTCCTTATGGTTTCGGCTAACAGTTCTGGAGTCCTTTTTAATCTGCGTTCGGTTATTATTCTTCTCACTTCTCTCATAAAAGCCCTGTCATTCTCGTCTGATAACATGTAACAGTTATGATAACGGGCATAAGCAAGCGAGGCTGCCTCCCACCTATTTATTTGGTGCGCCTGGCTTCAGAAATTGCATAAATGTCTTCATCCTGTATGCCGGCCAGCTCAAGCAATTCAATCAGCTTATTTCTGCTGACGAGTCCTTTCCTTGCCGCTTCAATTGCCAGATAGAAAAGATGCTCCGTAGCGTTCTGGAAAATAGCCCCTTGCACACCATCCAAACCGGCATCTTTCTTCCTGAGAATATCCTTAATTGCCTTACCGGGCAGGCTACTATCCTGCTCTAAAAGTAAATCCTTCTGTTTTTCACTTATAAAATTCAGGTTAAAAAGCCTCCAGATAGAAGCCTCGACGCTAACTCCAAAATATCTGGCCGTGCGCACCACATCCATATAGTTAATTGTGGATTGCTTCTCGCTGCGTCTGGCTTCATAGCTTACAACTTTATCTTTGATCATTAATGGCGCCTGAATCCTCGATGGAATCGCTTTGCCCTGCCTCTTCAAGAACTCTCTTACGGCGTTTTCTGGCATAAGAAAACAGGCAGCAAAAACATCTGCTCTTACTTCCCGAAGATCTTTTTTGCCTTCTTTTCGGGAAACTATGGCCGGCAAATCTTTGAGGTCAGAGAGTGCATGGCAGTATTCATGAATAATGGAATATCTCTGGCGAACAGAAGGATCGGTGCTATTTATTACACAGACAGTAGCCTCACCAGAGCGAAAAGTAAAACCCGAAAGTCCGGATGGTAATTCCATCCCGAGGACTAAAACCCCCTGCGCATCGAGCAAAGAAGCCGGATCGCCTACCGGAGCAACTCCCAGACCGAGCCTGTTTCTCTCCTGAGCAGCAATTTCCTGTCCTTGCTCAATCGCCTCCCACTTGGTGCGAATATTTCGGGCATATATACAAGGAGGGCCAGAACTAAGGCGGTTGACGCCCAGTTTATTTTCAAGGTCAAGGATAGCATTGATAATTTCCAGCCCTCTGTTCATGGCTTTCTGTATTTCAGGGTCGCGTCGAGCCTCTGGGATAGCCCTCAAAACGTAAGAGATCCCATCAGCTTCAAAGGCCTCATCAAAGAAGCTGTGAATTGGACGTCCGTATAATCGGGCTAAAGCCGCCAGCTCCAGGCTCGAAACCTTTCTCTTGCCTGCCTCAATCTGAGCAATTACGGGCCTAACAAGGCCCACGGCACTCGCCACCTGTTCCTGGGTAAATCCAGCTCTTTCCCTGGCTTCCTTTAGCCTTCGAGCCAGTTCTTCCTGGGTTATAGTCATTTTTGCCACCTTTAATTAAGTAAATAAGCTAACAAGCCACGGCAAGAGGCGATATTATTATCAGTCATTAAGTTAGCTCGCTTCGGATTGGGACTTCGCCTCCTTCCTTTTAAAATATAGAAACTATTACACTATTTGTCAAGATATGGCTATCTATGTAATAAAATAATATGACGGTCAGGAAAGAGGTCAGTTACGCTTGGCGTCAGTTGAGCCGGGCAAGCTCCTCAGGACCCAGATCCAAAAAAATTAAGATTTTACCCGATAGCCCCTTCGCCACCATAGGAAAAAATAAGAAATATAGCCTGTGTCCCCATTTTTCTTTCCTCCGTTTTCTTTTCTATCCGAATGGGGGAATATCAACAGGCAGTCCGACTCTCATAAAAAATCTGGCAAAAGCTTGAGACAAATGTTCCCTATAAGGAGGTAATAAACGAAGCCTCTTACCTCTTTGCTCTGCTAATGTCTCCAGAAAATTGAACGAGACACTAAAAACGCTTCTAAAATCTACTACTGAATATTCTTTCTCAAATCCATCTAGTTCACACTTATTTAAAAGATGATATCCAGGCAAGCTTCCCCGTCTTAATGATTCCTTCATCTTTGAATCCTTAGAAGATGGATTCTTCACTTCAAACTCGCTTAATCCCCAAATCGGGCAAACAAGAACCAGCTCGAGTTTATTCTGAATGAGATCACATGACTGGCTCATGACAATTACATCATATTCAATAACATCAACATCGACTTTAATTCCAGCCTCAATAGCAGGTGGAGGCAGTATGAGGGGACAGGATGTTAAGATATCTCCTTGGTAAAGTTCTCTACCCTCAACTATTTCATACCATGGATAGTCTTTCATAGTAATCTGCTATTCTATAACTGAAAAATCATCAGATTCGACTGATCTCGGTTCTCCTTTTTTTATACTCTTGACGTGCACTTGAATTTTATATCTTTTTTTCGGCGGCATTTTTACTATATAGTCATGTTCTAACATTTCAACTGCCAGTTCTTCTTCAGAAACTGGCTCTATTTCTTCCTCCGATATTAACCCCACAACTAGCGACGTTTCATTTCTTATTTCAAAATGCGGTTTAATTGAGGATAGATCAACTTCAAACCGGGGGTAAAAATTGCTATAAAAATGCCTACCTGGCTGCTTCCGTGTCCAAAAAGATAACAATCGCTCCAACGCATCTAAAAAATCCATTCCCGCCATGCCTATATCTACGCGGGATGAGCATTCTATAAGATAACCCGGATAGGTGACTTCGTGTAAAGTTTGTACAGGCATCATTCAAACCTCCTTAATAATTCACCTTCTATCATCTTAAAGAACCAGCTATCTGTTAGTTTATGTGCTTCAACTCCCCAATCAACAATTTGGTCTTTTCCCTGGGGTAGGCTGTCACCAACCGATTGAACCTGCGTTTCCCATATTAAGGCATCTTCTTCCTTTTTTTTACCTCTTACAAATCTTAAATGAACGGCACCCTTAGGTTTTGTAGCTGGAAAAGAAAATCTTAAATCGAAACCCAAGGGCAAATCACTAACTCCCGTCTCCTCGAAAAGTTTCTCATATATGTCTATCTTTACTTTAAAATTGTCCCGCAAAAACGAGAATATATTTTCTTCTTCATAGTTAAAGTTAATAGCGTCAATATATCTTAAAAGTAGCCGATTAATTTTCAGATTATTTTCGGCATCTGGATAGGCCTCGAATAGTATAGCCACCATTTCCCGCATTCTTTTTTCAAAGTCTTCCCAGCTATATCCTTCTGTATCATTTAAAGTAATAATCCCTGGGCCTATTTGAATAAGGGGCCACTTGCCCTTATCTTTACGAAACTGATGTTGAACGGCATAGGCCGCAATTTCATCCGGTAAGGCTATGGTCGACAACTGAGTATGAAAAGGATATTCATCTTTCACCCTATCATATATCCGGCCAATAAGTATTTTGTAATGTGGATCTATTTTCATGCCCGGCATTGGTCCCTGAAGTTCCCATCTTACCTCAAAGATCGCTTCCACCAGAGGCTTATTCTTCAATATTTTTCTTTCCATTTTCTATACCTCATACCTGAAACTGCCTTTTAAATGAATGCCAAGTCTCGGTTCTTTAATGTTATCTACCTACCCGCCGCAGCACTGTTTTTAGTTTACGGCAATCAAAGGAAATCTTCAAGAAAAAGAAATGTGATCTCTTTAATACTAATTATGATTTGATTGAATTGGCATTTCTCCCTCGGAAAATAAGAAATATAGCCTGTGTCCCCATTTACCTGGTCAATCTTTCTGCCGGTTGGCCTTTTAACCTATGTTAAATAATTATTTGACAAACCGGTTAGTGTGGTATATTATTACCACATAGAAGAGAGGAAAAGGAAATGATTATATTTGGTGAATTTATCAGAGAACTCAGGTTAAAGGCGGGGCTGACACTAAGGCATTTCTGTCAGCTAACCGGCTTCGACCCGAGCAACTGGAGCAAAATTGAGCGCGGGCTGTTATCACCCCCAAAAAGCAAGACAGTACTGATAGAAATTGCCCGTGTCCTCGCCCTGACCGAAGAATCTGAAGACTACAAGACCTTATTCGATCTCGCCGCCATCGGTCAGATCCCTGCTGACTTAGTCTCCAGCCCTCGGGTTATGGAAGAATTGCCAGTTTTTTTTAGAACGATAAGAGGAGAAAAGCCCACCCGCGAGGAACTTGAAGATTTGATTAAAATTCTCGGCGAAGAATAAATGCCCGCTCCTAAAAAACCTCCGGCCACAATTACCCCGCCCTGGCTAAGCTTTGACTATATAAGACAGCAAGCAGACAACTTCAGACAGCAATATGTAAAACCTCCGAACCTTGTGCCAGTTCCCATGGAAGAAATAGTCGAGCTCGATTTAAAGATTCAAATAATCCCAATACATGGGTTGCAAGACAGGATAGACGTCCATGGCTTTTTGACTAATAACTTAAAAGCCATCTGTATCGATTATGATGTATATATGGACGAACGCAGATCGCCGCGGTTACGATCCACCCTGGCTCATGAAGTTGGCCATTTTGTCCTGCATAAAGAACAAATACAACAATGCAAATTCAGTACCCCTGAAGATTGGATCCATTTCAGAGAAGACTTCCTCGAAGATGATTTAGATTGGTTCGAATTCCAAGCTTATGAATTTGCAGGAAGACTCCTTGTCCCAAAAGAAGAACTTGAAAAGCAAATAGAATCATGCAGCGAGAAGATAAGAGTTTTTAAAAGATGCTTTCCTGAAGGTCCCGATCTGGTTGAGGCTGTTTCTCGAATCATCTGTGGTCATTTTGGTGTCTCAGATCAGGTAATTGGCAAAAGAATTGCTAAAGAGAAAATCCGCCTATGAATAGGTCAGATCGATAAGATGATTAAAGAAGAATTAATCAAAGAAGTTTATGCCCAGTTTGGCCTTGCCTATTATTTTAGTGAATGTCTACACAAAAGCCTTTGCATTAGCTATGCTTTCGAAAGCTTTCAACAACCTCAAGACATTACTCGCCCAAGGTTTGAAGAAAAACTGACAGAAGCCTTTCGTTTAACTCTGGGCCACCTAATTGAAAAAACGAGAGATTTGCTCCCGCCGAACGTCCAGAACCGGCTCGAATTGGCGTTAGTTAAACGGAACTATTTAGCCCATTATTTTTGGTTTAAACGATGTCATATGATGGTCAGTGAAGAAGGTTTACTCAAGTTAATCCAGGAGCTACAGGAAATGACCGATTTGTTTAGCGAATTAGATAGACTCATAGAAGAAGACTTGTGGCCAAAATTACAGACTGTAGGTATTACTGAAGAGTTAATTCAATGCTCGCTTGAAAAGATAATCGCAGGTGAACAAGATGAAATCTCTTCCCCGCCAAGGAAGCTTAAAAAACAAGAGAGAATAATAAGCATCTGGGATGTCAAAGCAGAGCAAAATCTTTCCGCACTCATCTTTGAGGCGGATGACGGCTGTTTCTGGCAGCTTTGTGAGGCGGGGCTCGGATGGACAAGGCTGAAAACCCCTGGACCAGATTGGAGCGTTAACCAAAACCTTCAACAATATCTTCCTGCTACCGTCAACTCCCGACCAGCAGCAACTGAAGCATGGAACTATGAGTTTTCCTTAGCAAAAGGAGCGATCTTATGGGTGAAACGAGAAGCAGGAGAAAAACATTATGTTTGGGGCATCAAGACACCAAAACATTAGTCTTATTTTCAAAGCTTTGCTATTAGGGAATCTCTGTTTATATTTATAAATTATATGCAAAACGGAAGCCGGTTCCTGAGTAATAAAAGGAGGTATCATGGGTAAGTATAATGGTCTTTATCAATTCCTTAAAAATCTGCCGCCAGAAATAACTGAAAGAACATTAACTTTCGAAGAAATCGAAAACATCCTCGGCGACGAGTTGCCACCTAGTGCTTTCAAACACAGACAATGGTGGCCAACGGTATTCAACCACATTGTCAGGCTAAGGCCTGGCTGGACGCAGGCTGGAAGGTAGATTGTGTCGACCAGAAAGGCAAGTCTGTCTGTTTCCGCAGAGGTTCGGCAGACTAATTAATAAAAACCATGAACAGTATTCCTATAAACAAAATTAAGTTTCAAAACATAGCAGCTGAGCTTCTTTCAGATTATTTCAAAGTAGAGTTCAAGCTAGAATATCCCGTCGCAATCGGTCATCCACCTAAAAACCATAAATTTGATCTGGTCTCTACTGATAAGAGATATATTGGCGAGTGTAAGGACTTTTCATGGACAAAAACAGGCAATATTCCCAGCGGTAAATTAGCTCATATAAATGAGGCCGTTTTATTTTTATCTAAGCTACCCTCAGATGTCGTGCGATTTATTGTGATGCGGAAAGCTGCGTGTCCTACAAAGCAAGAAACTCTTGCCGAGTATTATTACCGTACTTACGGTCATCTGTTAAATGAAATCCTGCTTATCGAGCTGGACATAGAGCAAAATAATATAAAAATGATTGGATTAGACAACGATTAAAACATTTTTACCATTGTCAATTGAGCTATGTTTTAGTACCACCAACCAATTTTGGGAATACCATTATTTCGGTTCTTCAATATGAACACCAATTACATAATCGCTATGACTCCGGCCACCGAATCCAACCTACTCATGTCATTCAGCTTCGTTACTTAGATCCGGGATAATTAAATATCCTTCCTCATGGTTGCCTATGGCTTCATACATTCCGATCAGATAAAAATAGCCAACCAAGGCCGAGGTGAGGGCATCAATTTCATCATGGATTATCGGCTCCTCACCCGGGCAGAGTTCTATCCCCATGTTCATTAAATCTATCTTCAGCTCCTCTAAATCAACGCGCTTTCGCGGGAAGCGCAGGATATCCTGAGCCGCACCAGGATAGCTCTCTATTACTTTAAACCCCTTTTCCCGGAAAATTTGAGATAACCTGATGCCTCTGGCTGTGAGTTTTTGCATACTTTTAATCAGACAGGGATAAACAGGCACGCCCCTTTTCATCAAAATCCTTTCACACCCTCTCAAAATGCCATATTTTCTGCATTCGCATGAATCGCTGGTGCAACATCTGCCCCGGGGTAGACTGAGTGGAGAATCGATTGATATTATGGTGGGCTTGGCAGCAATCGCGGCTGAGATAATTTCTTCGTCCGTCCTGGCTGTCTTCAAATATGCTTTCCCTTCTTCCAGGATACAAATACCTGAAGCTTTGTTTTCAGAACCTGTCAAATCTATTCCAACCGATAGCGGCTCGTAGCCACTATTCTTTATCTGATTTATTAAGTTGCCCACTTTGATTTCTGTGCTCTTTATTTTGCTTCTATCAACGCCAAGCAAAGTCTTATTATCCGCCTTAATTTCCAGCCTGTTATCCTCCCTGCTTATCCTGATCTCAGGCACAGCCAAGCCGGAAGGGACAAGTCGATAGCCGAATTCTTTTCTTTCAGAGTCATCGAATGGCTTTTCTTGACCGATGCCATTCTCCATTTTCATTTCAGACAGGATATTTTTCTCCATCTTCTTCTCTGCCTTCTTCAGGTAGCAGAATTGCATAAGTTTCTCTAAATTGACCGTGTCATAAATGTTATACAAAACTAACTTCCGTAGCGCTTCATCGTCCCCTTTCACAAATCTGGTCCATAATACAGCTGCTTCCCCGCCCCTGATATTCTCTACATCGCTATCTCTTTTCAGGCCCAGCGTTCTTTCTATATCTTTAAGAGAACCATTAACCCCGAGCGACCTGAGCAAATACCTTAAATCAATATGAACAGGCGGCATCTTGATCCCGGGGAAGGCCTTTTTAATAAATCGCAAGTCAAATAATTTCCCGTTAAAAGTAACAACAATCTGAAAATTCTGCACGTAGTCCACTATCTCGCTCAGATTATTATCCTTTAAAAAAATCTTGATATTGTGGCCATCAGACGTGCCTATGAGGGTTATCACATCATAGTGTCGCGATAAACCTGTAGTCTCTATATCGAGAAATAAAGTCTCGTCGCGGAAATCTTTATATAATCTCCAGTATTCTTCTTGCGGCAAATTCTCGGCAAAAAATGAGGAATCCTTTCTATCAAGGGCGTCTCTACCCAGCTCCAGGTAATCTTCGATGATTCTTTTTTTAGTTTCATTAAGAAAAGGGACATCAGCCTTTTTAAAATCATCCCAGGTTAAAACGCCACTTTTCCACAAATATTCTTCCGTCTTTTCGCCGATTCCCGGAATGAAAATGAAACTACTGGTAATCATACTATCGCTCCTCGCTCCTTGCTGCTTGCATAATGCGATGATTCGTGCCGGAGGTGGCCATGATCACTCTTTAATGATCATCACCAGATTGCCCGGTTCCATCAGAGCGCTTTCCCGGACTTTATAATACCGCCTTTATTATAAACTAAACTAGCTTTCTGACCGAAAATTACGAAAATATAAACTGCGTCCCCATTTTCTGCACCCCTTTTTCGCTTCCCCATGCCCTTCTCTCCCTCCCTTTTTTCCTTTTGACTTTCATTCTGTTAAAGAGTTATCCTTATTTATCAACGAAGTGAAGGGGAACTGTGGATAAAATTATCGCGAGTCCAAAACAAGTCAGAGGCTCTAGTTCTGTGCCACCAATATGTTTCTTTATGATAAGGCAAGTCTTAAGCTGGAGCCCACTGGCCTGGGACGGCCTAAAAAGATCCCGCTCGTTAACTGCCCACCGTCCTCTGACACTCAAAATCCTAAAGGAGGTTTAAGTCATGCCAGACGATACACGATCCGAAATTTGGCGGGTATTATCAGAAAAAATTGGTCATATTGAGGGGTTCTCATCCGAACGAGACATGGAATCCTTTCTTATGAACAATCCATCTGTTATCGGCTGTTCTGTTGCTGATGCTCAAAGTAATCAACCACTGGTGAGAGCTCAGGTCATAATCAAATCAGACCAGGGTGGGCTAGGACGCATGGATATTATTGGCCTTGCGCCACGTGAAGATAGTGGCTTTGAACTTCGCATCTTCGAGCTAAAAAATGGAGAAATAGATGTAGCTGCCGTCGAGCAACTTATCCACTATCTTAAAAACTGGCAACCTAACTCCAGTGCCAGAAAACAGGTTAGAGACTGGGCCTTAAGATTAAGCCTCAAGGGTGTTGATGAAACCACTATTGATGACATTCTTGACCAGCCGATTGGCGTCTTAATAGGGACAGGTTTCAAGGCGGAGGCGATCAGGGCAGCCCTGGATTCGGACTTAAGGCAGCAAATACGCGGCCTAAGATTGGCCCGATTCAGAGGGACATCAAAATCGGAATATTATGTCATTGCCGAAGACCAGATTGGAACTATTAGAACTAAAAAAAGATACTGGAGTTGGGGTGCGCTCATTAAGGCAGGACTTATTAATAAGGACGATACATTTATTTTGAAAGAGACGGGGCTTACCGCCAGGCCCGACCCAGAGCGTCTTGATTATAACTGGATTATGCTAATCTTTGATGAGCCTTCAACGCAACTTCTACTATCAAAGGAAGGGGAAATTTTGGCCAAGGCTGAGGCTCAAAGTGATGCCTATGTAAAGAGATGGGTGCCGAGGGCTTTGGACGCCCTGAGAAACAGAAAAAGCATGGCTATTACCCTGGCGACGGGCTTGAGCTTTTTTGCTTTTGGATCACCAGTAAGTTATTGGGTTCCCACTGATTACTGGATTCACCAAAAATCGGGCAAATCTTTAACCGAACTTAAAGGAAGCCTATTCAAGAAGAAATAATGAACAGAAAGTATATTAAAATTCTCGTGGATAAAGCCATGGAGCCGGGGTCTGGCGTCAGGAAACAGGTGTCACATACCTGGAGTCAACTAACTTAACCTGTGTATGCAAAAGCATCTAAAATCATTTTAGATATTTTATTTGAAGTGGAGGAAAAGCTGAATATTTAGCTTGATGAGCATAGAACGTCAAAAGATTCTCCAAATTTGGAGACAATATAAATCTCTGGGGGAGGTTTAAAATGGCATTTTCGGAACAGACAATTTTGGAAGCCTGGAACAGAGCGAAAGGGCGATGCGAGTGTAGAAGGTCTACTCATAACCATGCTATACCCTGCAATAAAGAGCTTGTATGGGAAAATCGTGGGCGGGAGACTGGTAGAGGAGCATGGGAAGCCCATCACCTCGTTAGCGGAGGCGGAGATACTCTTTCGAACTGTCAAATCTTATGTTGGAATTGTCATAAGCTGACTTTTTAACAGTAGCCTCAATATTCAATAGTAGGAATGGCTAAAAACAACAGCTGAAAGTCTAAGATCCCAAACGCCAAAGCTTTGACAATATTGACATCCTAATGAATTCATATTCCAGTTGTTTTAAGGGATTTATTATCTTAAAATACTTAACCTATGGGGAAAGGAAAGGCGTCAAAATATCTAATTTATGTGTGCCTTCTGGCTGCTCTGGTCTTTCTCACGACCAATCTTATCTCCCTTTATATTTTTAATCGCACGCCACATATCCACGACGAAGCCGCCTATAACTTTCAAGCCAAAATTTTCCTCAAAGGCCGCCTCTATGTCCCTTCACCCTGTGCCGCCGAAATCTTCGATTTTCCCCACGTGGTGAACAATGGCCGCTGGTATTCCCAATATCCCCCAGGTTTCCCTGCGCTCCTTTCTATCGGCTACATTTTCAAAGCACCCTGGATCATCAATACTATATTTGCCGCCCTAACCGTAATTCTCATCTTTTTCCTCGGCATCGAACTGTTTGACCAAAAAGTCGCCTTTCTGGCCTCGCTTTTCACTTCGCTTTCTTACTGGTTCCTGATTTTATCCTCAACTATGCTGTCCCATAGCACTCATCTCTTTTTCTGCACACTCTTTCTCTTATTCTATATCAGGTTTATCAAGCGCCCTGGTCTCACAAATAGCTTGTTAGCTGGCTTTGGCTTCTTCATGGCTTTCCTCATCAGGCCCTATGAATCAGTCCTTTTTGCCATTCCACCAGCCATTTATTTACTTTTCTTAATGTTCAAAGAACCAAAAAAATACCTGAAGACAGCCTTACCGATGGCCTTTATGGCTGCTCTCAGCCTGGCGGCCTTACTTGCTTATAACTATGGAACAACTGGCGATCCACTTAAAATGGGATATATAGAAAGATATGGCCCCGAGCACGGCATCGGTTTTGGCAAAACCGGCTATACCGGGATTCCTCACACCTTTTTCCGAGGTGCCGATCTCACAGCCAAGCATTTCTACCAGCTTCATCTTCATCTTTTTGGCTGGCCAATTTCTTCACTCCTGGGAATCCTCTTGTATTTATTCTTTTTCGTTAAAAACTATAAGGATAGAAAAACGAAAGACCTGGAACTTTTACTTTTGTTTATTATATTATCAACCGTATTTGGGCTGTTTATCTACTGGGGTCTCTTTCCTATTTTAGGGGCGAGAATGTACTTTCAATTGTTCTCGATTCTCGTCGTCCTGACAGCCGCCGGAATCATTGAATTCATAAGAACTTATCATCTTTCAAGAGTATTAAAACTAAACCACCGTTCAATTCAAGTCGCTCTGTTGGTTATTGTTGCAATATATGCATATGCAGTCAGATTGCCCTCATTTGCCAGACAGTCCTCCGGGTCGTTTATTGTTGATTTAATTTACCCGGATTTCTTGAGCTTCAATAAAAGATTCAAAAAAACAATTGAGACTCTAAATATAGACAATGCGGTAATTTTATTAAGGCCTTTGTATATGGCCAACAAATATTTTCCCGACACAGGCTGGACTGCCGGTTTTAATCATGATGACCCCGAATTGAATCAAAGCCTTATATTTGGCCTTTATAAGCCGCAATATCTCGAGAAACTGTTCGACTGCTATCCGAATAAAAAAGTTTACTTGTTCCTCTATACTGCTAAAAAAGCCATGCTTGAGGAAATTAAATTGGAAAACGGGCAAATGTCATTAAATCCCGTTCCAACAGCCCTCGATAAACAATTGCCGGTTCTATTAATCTCCAGTCCTAGAGACTTTTTTAACCCTTATTCACCTGAATTTTCGGAATTTTTAAATGGATTCAGCAATATCCCCCTTTCGGAGTTTAAGCTCGACACTCTGGCCAAGCTGGCTTCGGAGGAAGAATCGCGAAAAAATTACAGTCAAGCTTCTATGTATTACGAAGCTATTCTCCAGCTTGAGCCCTATCCAGAGCATCGACTTGAGCAATACAAACGCCTGGCGGTTTGCTATTTTAAGTCAGGAAACGCCTCTTCAGCCAAAAGAATAAATGAGAAAATCTACAAAATGATCTATAAGATGAGCGAATCAAATCCAACTAACTTAATACCTGAGAGAGGAATCTAAAAAGGAGCAAGACTGATGAAGGTAATCGTCATCGGGGGCGGGCCGGCCGGTCTTACTGCTGCCTATGAGTTAGCCAAAAATGGCCAGGAAGTTCTAGTTTTCGAAAAAGACTCTCAGGTGGGCGGCATATCGAAAACTATAAACTACAAGGGATATCTTTTTGATCTGGGTGGGCACCGGTTCTTTACGAAATTTCCTGAAGTCCAGAAAATCTGGCAAGAAGTTCTGCCTAATGATTTTTTAACCCGCCCTCGCCTTTCCAGGATTTATTACCGGGGAAAATTTTTCTATTACCCAATTAAGCCTTTTAATGCCCTTTGGAATCTTGGCCCTCTTACTGCCTCCTCATCAGTGTTCAGCTACTTTAAAGCTCGCCTAAAACCCTATCCGAATCCTACCAGCTTCGAGGAGTGGGTTGTTAACCAGTTCGGCCGCCAGCTCTACGAAATATTTTTTAAAACTTACACAGAAAAGGTCTGGGGAGTTCCCTGCCAGCAAATAAGCGCCGACTGGGCAGCCCAGAGGATTCAAGGGCTTTCCTTGATCACAGCCGTCCTCAATGCTTTTGGGCTGACCGGCAAGCAAAAGGTTCGGACACTTATAGACGAGTTTCAATATCCCAGAAAAGGACCTGGCCAGTTCTGGGAAACAACCGCCGAAGCAATTCAGAGCTATGGGGGAAAAGTGGAGCTGAGAAGCGAAGCTGTTGAAATAAATGTCAAGTCTGCCGACGACTTCTTGGTCAAGATTAATCACAATGGTTCTTTAGAAGAGATAAAGGCAGACGCTATCATTTCTTCCATGCCCCTCTCTGAATTAATTCTATCTTTAAGACCATATCCACCCCAAGACGTAATTCAGGCCGCAAGAAGACTCAGCTACCGTGACTTTTTTACAGTAGGCCTGGTGGTTAATAAGGAAAATATTTTCCCGGATAACTGGATTTACATCCATTCTCCAGAGATAAAAGCCGGGAGATTGCAAAATTTCAAAAACTGGAACCCGGAAATGGTACCTGATCTGGCAACTACCTCTTTAGGTCTTGAGTTTTTCTGCTTCGCTTCAGATCCAGCTTGGACGCAACCTGAAAATAACCTGATAGATATGGCCAGCGAAGATTTAGTTAATCTGAACTTTGCCCAAAGAGAAGATATAGCGGACGCCGTGGTTATCAGGGTACCGAAGGCCTATCCAGTTTATTTGCCCGATTATCAAGCCAATGTAAAGATAATTAAGGATTACTTAGGAAAATTGCCCGGGCTTCAGACCATCGGCCGGAACGGGCTCCATCGCTATAACAATCAGGATCATTCCATGATGACTGGCCTCTACGCCGCCTGGAACTTAAAGGGACAAAATCACTCAGTCTGGGACGTTAACGCAGAAGAAGAATATCATGAAATCCAGCGGGATTAGCTAAGCTAAGATAAAAACTATTTAACTCTTTTAGTGGGCAAAGACATATTTTTTTCTCATACCGAAATTCCAGACCAGAATAATAACTACGGCCACGGCTTTAGCCACCATATAGTATAATCCTACTTCCTCTACCAATAGCCAGATAATAACCTCATTCAATATCAGGCCGCCAATACCTATAACCACAAATAAAATTATTTCTTTTTTGACTCTTCCTGTGCTTTCAAATATCCAGGCAATGCACAAGAGATAATTGGTGGTAACACCAAGAATGAAAGCAATAGCCGCCGAGATTAGATAATTTAGGCCCATAATTGAAGTAAGAATATAAAGCGAGCCCATATCAACAATAGTTGCGGCTCCCCCAACGAAAATGTATCGGAAAAACTGAATTCTTGTGTCATGGTTTTTTTCTAAAAATAACTTTTTTACGAGTTCATTGATATTTTCCACTTTGGATTAATCCTCTAAGTTCCAGCTGGAACAAATCTGGTAAAGCAACCTAGCTACCAAATAGCAAGCGTATATAACCAAATATATCTATCCTTCTCGGTTAAAACTTCTGTTAACGATCCTTCCAGTAATGTCTTATAATTTGCTTGAACCATCGCAAATGTCCTCCTTTTATTCAGATTAATGCCTTTTAAAGGAGATTTCAAAATTACGCACTCCTCTAGAGCAAATTACGAACTACCTTAAACATGAGAATCTCATTTTCAAATCCAAAACTTATTCTCGCTTGGCTGTGTGAATTCGTAAATCAGTTAGGAACACGAGCTCTGCTTCCTTCTTGCCTCTATTTTGTTTGAAAGGAATATATTCTTCTTTTTTGACATCTAAAACTCCAAAATAGACAGCTACTTCTCCCGCTGGCCAATCATCTGGGACAACAAAAATTGATTCGGCGGTAGTATACTCCCCTGGCTTTAGTTTTTCGAGGATAACTCTGGGCGAAAGAGTCTGTATCGCTTCCTGTCCATTCCCTTTATGCTTAAAAACAGTCATTAACCTTAGTGGTTTTTTTATCTTATTCTCTATCCTGAACCCGACTCTTACTGAGACAGTCCTGTTAGGCTCGACATCTTCTGGAAAAATGCCGAACCCATAAGCAGAGACAAGGTCAGAAAAATTGGCTTCAATTGTCTTGATATAATCTTCTTTCCGGTCAAGCTTTAAGTTCTGTTCTGCTTTCTTTCTCCACTCTTTATATTGCTGGCACTCGACCAGGGCCCACCTTTCCAACTCCTGGGAGTGATTTCCTATCTCACTTTGTCCGAATTTCTTTGACTCATAAAGATTCTCTTTGTCCTCAGGATCGTTATAATTATCATAAATCTCTGGTAAGGGATTCATTTTCATAAAAATATACTTATACCTTCCCTCTCTCATTCCCAGACAGATATCTTTTGACCAGCCAGAAAAATATAATTTTCTGTTCTCATCAACTGGCCTGAGAAAACTCTCCCCGATAAAGCTGCCTTCTTTAACTTTAAGCCCGAGAAGGTCGCAGACAGTTGGTGGCACATCGAGGATTGACCTCACTCCCTTAATAACACCGGGTTGTTTTATCAGGGCCGGAGCATAGACCAGCCCGGCTACTCTCATCCCTTCTTCCCATAAAGTAAAGTTATGTCCTTCCCTTCCATGTTCACCAAAAGCCTCTCCATGATCTCCCAGGATAATGAAGACCGTCTTTTCAAGCAATCCGCGCTTTCTGAATTCTTCAAAAAGCTGGCTTAAGAAGTAATCAGTATATTTGACCGCATTAAGATAACGGTTTTGATTTTCTTTTCCTACTTTATAATCTTTTTCTGGAAAGCTGGGAGGAAAGCCATATTCGTGATGGCTGCTCAAGGTTAGATAGGTCAGAAAAAAGGGTTTATCAGGCTCGGCTTCAATCCACTTCAGACTAGGTTTGAGCATCATCATCTCTTCTTTACCAAAATAGTTAACATTGGCGAAACCTTCATCAGGAAGCTCAAAAAGACCAAAATAATCATCATATCCAAGATTAGCTACAACGGATGGCCTCTCCTCATAGTTGTTGGCCGTCTGGAAAAAGGCCGTGCGATAACCAAATTCTTTTAAAAGATAAGGCAAGCTCTTGGGTGGAATAATCCCGGGAATTGCTTCATAGACATCAGGTTGAAGATAGGGATAAATCCCGGCCACAATCGGAATGAGGGCCTTAGTGGTATGAGGCACAACTGAATAAAGCCTTTCTACTGTGAGGCCTTTTTTAGATAAATCTTCCAAAAAAGGCGTTACCCCCCATTTGGGGTTATAGACATCACAATATTTATAGCTCAACGATTCAAAGATAATTAAGACAACGTTCAGTCGGTTAAAGGAAGGACCAGCTTCCAGAACAATAGGGGCATCAGTTCTTTCTTCAGGCTTAATATTAATCAAATCGGGCTTTTCTTTCTCGGGGAGGAAACTTTTGACCAGCTCTATCACAGGAACTTCTGTAATTGAAGTATTAACTGCCCCGGTCAGAGGGCTCATGACACCAGCTTCCAGGAAGATCAATAATATTACCATCAGGGCGATAGCCACTCTTTTTAAGTTATGATGATTGGATAATGGCAGTTTCCTTAAAATCTTATCCCAGGGTAAAAAGGTAAAAGCTAAGAACAAGCCTGTAATAATAACGACGATTATGGCCTTAGGATCTTTGAGCACCGTCAAAATCATCTGGTTAACTTCCCCAGGATTTTTCAGATAATTCTGGATGTAATCACGATTAAGGCCAAAGCCGGTTATAGTAAACAAAACCAATTGAGCAATAATCGCTAAGGAAGCAATAATCCCAGATAGAGCATAAATGATATTAAGAGTTTTCCGAAAGGTCTTACCACCCACAAAGTGAGGTAGAACAATGAGGAACAATGAAATAATAATCAACCAGAGAATGTCGGTTCGAGAAACGCGAAGGACATCCAGAAAGGACTCATACGAACCAGCCTGCTTAAGCATAAAATATTTGGAGGCAAGAGTCTCCAGAAGCAACAGGCTGGAAATGCCGATAACCGGGATAGCTTTAGTTAGAGATATTTTGTCTAATATCTTCTCGATTTTCATTCTTAGCCTATTATAACCATAAACAGTTCAGCAACTTAAAGTTTTGTTAGATTAAGAAATCACGAAACTTGATCAATTTTAAATAAAAAAAGGGCGGCCGAAGCCGCCCTTTTCTTAATTTCAGATTCGAGGGCTGATCAGGTTCCTGTGCCGACTCCTGCCTTAGGACCTACCACTATGTTGCCATTCCAATTGACTATATCTTCATTGAAATCCTTCATGGCTTTAACTTCATAGAGACCAGTTGTTGGATCAGTCAGGTTATACTTATAGGTTGGGCCTTCAGTATTATCCCGTCCATATGATCCCACGACATAATCATCATTTCCCCATTCATCTCCACTTGGAAGAGCAATGCCGAATTTGCCTTCACAAGCATCTCTTGTGAACACCTGAAAAGGATTGCCCCACTGATCATTGATAGGAACGATCTTTAGATAAAATCCCTGCAAGGCTGTAACGATAGTATCTCCTGTGGCTTTAAGCTCGCCAGTATGAGTAGGCACATTCCCTCGTTCAGTAACATAATCCATCATGCCGGTGGCAATGGTGTTGATGTCCTTAACGGTGCCTTTCTGTTTGGCTTTCTGCAGGGCGGACATGGCATTGGGGATCAGTAATGCGGCCAGAATTCCGATAATGGCCACGACGATGAGCATTTCGATGAGGGTGAATCCTCTCATCTTTCTTAACATTTTAATACCTCCTAATTTCTCGCCGACTATCCGCCGGCTGAGATGTTATTAATTTTCGTTCATCTATTTAAGATGCAAGTTATGTGCCAGCTTTGTTTTTTCTGCTAAGTTATTAATTATCAAGCACTTACCAATCATGTCCATTCCCCGCCAGCCTCGATTCTGACACAATTTGTCAGAAATGCCTGCCAAAGTTTGGCACTCTGGTCTTGAACATTATTAAGTATCGCTCCCATTTCAGAGTAAACTTCGGCTAAAGTTATCATAAAAGGCGAGAAAAGTCGACAATTCATCTGCCTCTGCCCCGCTCCGGCTCTTTGACCGCTGCTCTTCCGTTATTCATCAGGGGAACAGGCGGTTCATCGCCGGCCAACCCGTTTGCGCCCAGCTCTTCGCCTTCTTCCTCACCGTTTAAATCACTCACCCGTGGCTTTAATCCATATTTATTGATCAAATAGCGAAGCGTCCGGTAGCTTACGCCGAGCCTCGGGGCAGCGTCTTTTATCTTCCCACCGCTCAGCTCAAGCGCTTTGATAATATATCTTTTGGCAATATCGTCGAGGTACTCATTTAAATTAAAGCCGGCTCTGAGGTCAACCTGCCGGCCATTATGATTGGCCTGGCTGATCATCTCCGGCGGCAAACAGGCCGGGGTTACTGTCTCCCGGTCCTCAATAGCTACAATTCTTTCAATCACATTCTCGAGTTCCCGGATATTTCCCGGCCAGCTATAAGACTCAAATAGGCTGATAACATCGGGGGCCAGCCGCTTCATCTTTTTCCCCATCTGCTGGCAGTATTTCTGGAGGAAATGCTGAACCAGAAGTGGGATATCTTCGGTTCTTTTCCGGAGAGGCGGCATTTCGAACGAAATCACATTGAGCCGGTAGTAAAGGTCTTCCCGGAATTTTCCTTCCTCAATCCGGCGCTTTAAATCCTGATTGGTGGCGGCAATTAAGCGGACATCAACCGGAATCTCATCCGTTCCGCCGACCCGCCTGATCTTTCTTTCCTGCAGGGCCCGCAGCAGCTTGACCTGCGTCCAGGGGGACATTTCGGCTATTTCATCGAGGAAAAGCGTCCCTTTGTGGGCGACCTCAAACATGCCTTTCTTATCGGAGATAGCCCCGGTAAACGATCCCTTGGTGTGACCGAAAAGCTCGCTTTCGAGGAGATTCTCGGGCAGGGCGGCGCAGTTAATGGTGACAAAGGGCTTGTCTTTCCGCCGGCTTAGATTATGAATCGCCCGGGCAGCCATTTCCTTGCCGGTGCCGCTTTCTCCAGTAATCAGTACGGTGCTGTCGGTGCCAGCCACCTTATCGATTAAGACATAGATTTCCTGCATCAGGCGGCTCTTGCCGATCATATTTTCGAATTTGTATTTATCCTTGAGGTCTTTCTTAAGGAGGATATTCTCCAGCTCTAAGTGCTTCCGCTCGAGACCCCGGGCCACCAGAATCTTAAGTTCCTCAATATCAAAGGGCTTAACGATGTAATCCAGAGCCCCGGCCTTAAGGGCTTCCACCGCCTGTTGAATGCTGCCGTAAGCCGTGATGACGATAACCGGTGTCTCCGGTTGATTCTCTTTGACGTATTTAAGAATCTCCATGCCGCTTAAGTGGGGCATCCTGATATCGGTTATAACCAGGTCAACAGTGTTATTGGTTAAAATGTCCAGGGCCTCCGCTCCCGAGGCCGCCGTTTTTACTTCATAGCCTTCTTTTTTAAACATCAGGCTCAGAACATCAAGCAAGCTCTTTTCATCATCTATGATAAGTAAGGTGTCCATTGTCCTCTTCCTTTTTTAATTTAATTTATCTGTTGATTGGCTCTTATGACCTTTTCATCGATAAGGGGCAAAGTGATGATAATTTCTGTGCCGCGGCCTTCCTCCGAGTTGACCTGAATTTTCCCGCCATAATCCTCAACCAGCCGCTTGACGGTGGCCAGACCCAGCCCACGCCCCTCGCCAAAGCCCGAGTAAAAAGGCACAAAGAGATTTTCCTTGTCTTTCTCGCTCATGCCCCGGCCCGTATCAGAAACAACGATTTTCAGGCCGTCGCGCTTTGAGTTATAAAAGTTCAGGCTGAGGCGCCCGCCCTCCGGCATGGCTTTGACCGCATTTTTGACCAGGTTCCAGAAAATCTGTTTGAAGTGATTGGGATTGCCGTAATAGGTAATTTTTCGGACGAGGTAATTCCCCTCGACCCGAATTTTTTCCCCATCGAGGTCTCCACCGCTTCTCAGCATTTCGAGGGTTTCGTGGAGAAGCATGCCCAGATCGATCTCGGTAAACATTTTTTTGGAGGGGGCGGAAAAATCCAGGAATTGTTCCAGGAGCTGTGAGACCCGGTTTGACTCCCTGACGATAATCTCCATGAGCCGGGCCCGCTCGCCATTGCCATTCATTTCTGCCTTGAGCATCTGAACAGCGCTGGAAATAGAAGCCAGAGGATTTCTTATCTCATGAGCCAGGGTGGCTGACAGACGCCCGGCCTCGGCCAGCCTCTCCCTTAAGATGAGCTCCTTCTGGGCCTGAACCAGAGCCTGTCTTGTTTTCCGCAGGTTTTTCGAAAGATAACTCATGAAAAAGGCGACGGCAAAAAATATAGCCCAGGCTAAAATCAGGTTGAATAAAACCGTTCCAAAGGGGAGGTTACTGGCCTCCTCTTTATTAAAATGAGGAATAAAACCGAAATAAGTCCCATCCACCAGAACACCAAAAAGAATGGCCGACAGGGCCGCGGCTAAATAAGTCGCCTTAACCGAAATGACCAGGCTGGCAGCAATAATGGCAAAAATATAGAGAAAATAAGTTGAAGTGGTGACGCCTTCCGAAATATAAACCAGAAAGGTGATGAGTAAAAGGTCCATAATAAGCTGCAGATAGGCCTGGCCGGTGAGCCATTTCCCCCAGAGATAAAGAAGATAATAGATAAACGACAGGCCATAAAAGCCCGCTATAGCATAAAGAAAAACTGGCGGGAAAGGATTGCCGGTAGAATACTGAATGATTAAAGCCGCAATTAAAATGCAGGTAATAATGAGCAGACGGAATAAGATATAGCGGAGAAGGTCTTTCTTTTCGACAGTTTCAGCCATAACTATTTACCTCAGAAATTCCCTCTTCGCTCCCTTCTTAACCCGCTCCCGTTATCTTTTCCTCTGGAGCCTTAAGCTCCAGATTTTAAATTTTAAAGGGCAGCTGGCGAACCCACAGCCAGGCAGCTTTTTATTCGGAGACAAGGCTGCTGGCCGCTCGCTTTGCCCATCTTCATCTCGATTTTTTTCCTCCGGCCCTTGTTTAAAACTGCTGAATGAGGTTAAACAGCGGCAGATACATCGAAATAACCAGTGTCCCGACAATACCGCCGACAAATATCAAAACCAGTGGTTCCAGCGCCGATAGTAATGAACTTACCGCATTGTCCACTTCATCATCAAAGAAATTGGCCAGCTTGCCCAGCATTTCATCGAGGGTTCCGGTTGATTCACCAACATTGACCATCTGAATCATCATAGCCGGGAACTGATCCTGGCTGGCCTGCTTCAGAGAATCATGCAGGCTTTTTCCTTCCGATACCATCTGCCTGGCATTTAAGACCTGGCGCTCGATAATAACATTATCGGTGGTGGTCGAGGCAATCTTCAAACTTTCGAGCATCGGCACGCCGCCGCCGATCAGGGTGCTCAGAGTTCTGGTAAATCTGGAGAGTGAAATTTTCTGCATGAGATTGCTCATAACCGGCAGCTTCAGCTTGGTGCGGTCAACTATCTCCCGCCCAGCCGGTGTTTTTGACCATCGCCGGTAGAGAACAACGATGGCAATCAGGCCGACCACTATAAGAATAATGTAATCGCTAACAAAGTTGCTCAAGCCAAGTACGGCCGCCGTCAAGCCAGGTAACTGAGCCCCGAGCTCCTGGTAAATCCCGCCAAAGACCGGGATGATCTTCCAGAGCATGAAAATGGCGACAATAATAGCAAAGGTGACAATAGCTGCAGGATAAATCATAGCCTGCTTGACCTTAGCTCTCAATTTCAGCATGCTTTCCTGGTAATCAGCCAGCCGGCGAAGCATCGTATCGAGCGAACCGCTCTGCTCGCCTGAAGCCACTAAGTTGCAGTACAGGTCATCAAATACCTTGGGATGTTTGCGGAGAGCCTGATTGAGGGCTGCTCCAGCTTCGACATCTTCTTTAACTTCAGTAATTACCCTGGCGAAATATTTATTTTTCTGCTGTTCAGCCAGGAGCCCCAGGCTCTGGATAAGAGGCAATTCAGCATCAATTAGAACCGATAGCTGGCGGCTGAAAAAAGACAGCTCTTTAAGCTTGACCTTTTCTCTTTTTAGAAAAGGTATGGCCGGCATGGCCCTTTTTGGTTTTATACTGATGATGGCGATCTGGTCGCGCTGCAGAGTCCTGGTTAGATCCTCGATCGACTCGGCTACTCTTTCGCCGCCGACCACGTCTCCGTATCTGTTTTTCCCTCTCCAGACATAAACAGCCATATTCTTTCTCCTTCTTTCTTGTCTATAAAATCACCAAAAACCGGGAATCATCGCATCCCCCGCTATTTTCCGGCAGTATAGGAACTGCCCTTTTTGCTGCCGGTTCCCTCATGTCTCTGGATAATATCTATAAGCTCTTCCGGATTGGCCGTCACCGACATGGCAGTCTCATAGGTGATAATCCGCCTCAGATAAAGGCTGGCCAGGCTCTGGTTCATCGTCTGCATGCCGAATTTTTCCTGGCCCATCTGCATGGCTGAATAAATCTGATGGATCTTGTTTTCGCGAATGAGGTTTCTGATGGCCGGATTGGGAATCAAGATTTCCATGGCCAGCACCCGGCCCTTGCCATCGGCTCTGGGGAGAAGTGTCTGGGTCATAACCGCTTCCAGAATCATAGAGAGAGTCACCCGCACCTGGCTCTGATACTGGCTGGGGAATATATCAATAATTCTCGAAATTGATTCGGGGGCCGAATTGGTGTGCAGGGTCGAAAAAGTCAAATGGCCCGTCTCAGCCACGCGCAGGGTAGCCTCAACTGTTTCATAATCGCGCATCTCGCCAACAAAGACCACGTCCGGGTCCTCCCGCAGGACTGATCGCAGAGCATTGGCATAGGAAAGGGTATCGGTGAAGAGTTCTCTCTGGTTGATGATGGCCCGCTTGGGGACAAAGTAATATTCAATCGGGTCTTCGACCGTCACAATATGGACATCCCGCTCGTGATTGATGTAGTCCAGCATGCAGGCAATACTGGTAGATTTGCCGCAGCCGGTTGGACCGGTAACCAGAATCAGGCCGCGGGGCAAGCTGCAGAGCTGAACCACCCGTTGAGGAATGCCCAGCTGGGCAAAGCTCCACATCTGGGGCAGAAAACGACGGAAAGAAGCCGCCACTGCTCCTTTCTGCTTGAAAACATTGGCTCTGAACCGGCCCAGATCCTTCAAACCAAAGGAGAAGTCAAGTTCCCACTTTTCCTCAAAGACCTTTTTCTGTTTGTCATTGAGCAAGCTGTAGATGAGTTCCTGTGTCTCGGAGGGCTGGAGTGGCGGGTGGTCAATATTTTTCAAACGCCCGTCAACTCTAATCCGCGGCGGGACATAAGTCGTGATATGAAGGTCGCTGGCATTTTCTTCCACCGCAATTTTTAAAAGTTCATAGATTGGCTTGGTCATTCATTCCTCCTATTCCCAATCCCTGACAGTTTCTCTGAGGACTTCCTCAACCGAGGTGACACCGTTTTTGATCTTGACGAGCCCGCTGCGGCGGAGAGTCAGCATACCATTTTCAATTGCTTTCCGTTTGATTTCGCGGCTTGTAGCTCGATTTAGGATCATCTCTTTTATTTCATCGGAGATTTTCATCACCTCAAATAAAGCCGTTCTGCCCTTATAACCGGTATTATTGCAGGCCTCACAGCCGTGCGCTTTAAAAATATGAAGATCGTCTATTTCGTTTTCGCCATAACCCATATCGAGCAGCGCCCTCTTGGGGAGCTCATGCGGTTCACAGCATTTCTGGCAGAGCCGGCGAACCAGCCTCTGAGCAACAATCAGCACGACCGAATCTGCAATCAAAAAGGGCTCGACATTCATGTTAATCATACGGGCAATGGTCGAAGGAGCATCATTGGTATGAATGGTGGAAAAGACCAGGTGGCCGGTCAGAGCGGCTTTGATGGCCATATCAATCGTCTCATAGTCACGGATTTCGCCGACCAGCATGATATCGGGGTCCTGGCGGAGAAACGACCTCAGAGCATTGGCAAAAGTCAAACCAATTTCTTCCTTGATCTGGACCTGATTGATGCCAGGAATATAAAACTCCACCGGGTCTTCAGCCGTCATGATATTGACATCAATGGTGTTGAGTGTCGAGATGGCCGAATAAAGGGTGTTGGTTTTGCCGCTACCGGTTGGTCCGGTGACCAGGACAATGCCCCACGGTCGGTGGATAGCTTCCTGAAAAATTTCCAGCGATTCTGACTCAAAGCCCAGCTGGGTCAGGTCGAGCTTGAGCATCTCTTTATCGAGGATACGAGCCACAATCTTCTCGCCAAACATGGTCGGCAGCGAGGAGACCCGCATATCAACTTCTTTTCTCTTCCCGTTATCCAGCTTGACCCGCAGCTTAATTCTTCCATCCTGAGGGAGACGCTTTTCAGCAATATCCATATTGGCCAGAATTTTGACTCTCGATAAAACCGGGCTCCTGAATTTTAAAGGCAGATCAGCCACCTCGTAGAGATCGCCGTCTATCCGGTAGCGAATACGGAATTGCTGCTCATATGGCTCAAAATGAACATCGCTGGCCCCCTTCTTAATGGCATCAATAAATGTCTGGTTGACCAGGGTGATAATGGGAGCCTCGTTACTGGCCTGCTCCATTTCGGCTACATCGTAGTCAGAGCCTTCAGCAATTTCCTTTTCATCAATGATATTCACCCGGCTCTCATCAGCCAGCTCAATATCTTCGATGAGTTTCTTAACTTTAAGGGCATCACTGGTTCCATAATACTTGTTGATGGCATTGGTCACACCGGTTTCGGTGGAGATAACCGGCTGGACACTCAGACCAGTCCTGAATCTGATATCTTCAATCACCTCTAAGTCGGTGGGGTCAACCATAGCCAGAGTCAGGAAAGATTTAATCTTGTGGATGGGCATGACCAGATTTCTTTTGGCTGTCTCAGCTGGAATAAGGCTGATCACTTCCGGAAAAACTTCAAACTGATCAAGGTCAATATAGGGATAACCGAGCTGCCGACTCAGAGCCTGAGCAATTTCTTCTTCAGTCAGAAGGCCAATAGCCACCAGAGCGGAGCTAACGGGCAGGCTATTCTTTTTATGATAATCAATAGCCTGCTGCAGTTTATCTGCATCAATAATTTTTTCTCTTAAAAGCAGCTCGCCTAATTTAGATGCCATCTTTTAAAACCTTTCTAACATTCTGAGCAAATTTTGTCAAAAGAAATATTTATTGCCCTCTACATTCTTCCTCAATTTCTACTTTCTCCCTGATGGCGTCAATACTCAACTCCGGCTAACCCGGGGGTGAAATTAACATTTTTTGTCTCACCCACAACGGTTAGCTTTGCACCTCTAGACGACAAAAATTGGTCATGATGGAGAGTCTCCAGATTTTGATTAGTGATGCCAACTATTCATTCTGCCTCAATTTGCCCGATGCTATTTAATAAACCAAAACGAGAGACATTTCAAGTACCTTTAGCTATTATTTTTTTCAACTTTTAACTGGCTGTGGCGACTAACGATTTGGAAGCGATGGAGCAGAGGTCTCCCCCGATGACAGTTGAAGATTTAAAAAACGGCAATGAGGAAATTGTTAAAGCCATTATAGATAATACCAGAGAGGGTATTTATGTTGTTTCCCCCACTGGCTTTGAATTTGTCAATCCAGCTTTTGAAAAATTAACTGGCTATATGAAGGAAGAGATTTGTTCAAAAAATTTCAACTTTCTCCGCCTGGTACACCCTGATGACCGTCATCTTTTTTCCAGCACTACCAGGTCCTTTTCCAAACCCAATCTGCCCGGCGGAACAGGCCTGGTGGAGTTCAGGCTGGTTAATCTTAAAGGTGAGGTCAGATACGTCGAAGCCAGCACCTCTACTCTCGAGACAAAACCGGGCTATACGCTGGTCATTTTGAGGGATATAACCTCAAGAAAAAAAACCGAAAAACAGCTGGTGGACACTCTGGCCATGTTAAGAAAAACCATGCAGGCCACCATTGAGGCTATTTCTCTGACGATTGAATCACGAGATCCCTACACGGCCGGACACCAGCGGCGGGTATCTGATCTGGCTCGTTCGATTGCCACCAAACTGGCTTTCCCAGCTGAACAAATTGATGAAATCCGTCTGGCTGCTCAGGTTCACGACCTGGGGAAGATTTCCATTCCGGCTGAGATTCTTAACAAGCCCGGCCGGCTCAATGCCAATGAATTCGAGATGATTAAAGAACATCCACGAGTCGGCTATGAAATTTTAAAGACTATTGAGTTCCCCTGGCCGGTGGCCGATATCGTCTATCAGCATCATGAAAGACTGGACGGCAGTGGCTATCCCCTGGGACTGAAGGATGGCCAGATTCACCCCATGGCGAAAATTCTGGCCGTAGCTGATGTTGTCGAAGCTATGCTGTCGCACCGTCCTTACCGCTCGGCTCTCGCTCCCGAGCTGGTCCTCCAGGAAATAAATACCAATGCCGGAACGCTCTTTGAACCTTCGGCCGTCAGAGCATGTGCTGACATTATTCAGGAAAGATATAATCTCCCGAGTTCCAGCCTCTCCTGATGGGGTCGGGCCAGACTTTCCCTCCCAAAGGGCCAAATAACGCTCTAATTGACCAATTTTGCGCTTGCGGTAGTGTGATGGGGTCGGGCCAGAATTGAGCTTTCGGCCTTGAGGGTTCGAAGGCGATGATGATTTAATTCAATCAATTATTTTTTTATTATTTTAACTGAATTTTTGGCATTAAGGGGGCTAACTGTGGCTAAAAGGGGAAAACGCGCCTGGAGGGATTCGAACCCCCGACCCGCTGCTTAGAAGGCAGCTGCTCTATCCTACTGAGCTACAGGCGCATCAGCTTCTCAGGTAAGAAAATCGGGGAGATCGGATTTGAACCGACGACCTCCTGCTCCCAAGGCAGGCGCGCTAAACCAGGCTGCGCCACTCCCCGTCTTTTAATTCCAGTTCCTAAGAACAAGGGGCTTGTTTTGGATTAAAATCTTAACAGAAAGCCCGCCAGATTGTCAATTTAGCCTTGCCTTAGTCCAGTATCATTCTAACATTTCCATTTCAAGTTGAGATTAATTTTGGCCTCTAAAGACAATTATAAAGCTATCAAAGAGGCTTTATCTTTATCTGCACATTAGATTCAGATTCCATCCGCAGGAAAACAAGCAGGTCACTGCCTGTAAGCGTTCTGTTGATTCCAACCTGGCTGCCATCAGCCTCCTTATCATCCACATACACTTTAGCTCCGTTACCACCCCAGTTTTTTACCTGGATAGCCAGATTAAATATTGGTGAACTTTTTGAACCCTTCAGATTCATAACAAGAATATTTGGGTTTCCTTTAAGATTCTCAATTTTGTAGCAGCGCTCGCTCTTATCATACCCATAAGATTTAAAATCTGCACTGTCGATAACAAGATTAGCAGGATAAGCCCATGATTTGCCGAATTTTATCAAGCTCTCGATTTCCATCTCATTCATACCGTATAAGCCAAACCAGAACTCCCGGCCGCCAGCTTCATGGACCACAGGCTCAGAAATAGGAAATCCTATTGTGTGTGATGGCCTATCAGCTACTACAGTCGTCCTTCCATCGCAACGGGCCTGGCCGACTGGCCAATGATTACAGCCAGTGGCCAGATTGTAGCTATTTAGATTTTCATATCGAATCCACATTTTATTATCTGGCTCAAAACAGATAAAAGGTTTATTTTTGGCCTTAAAATTAAACTGCTGGACCGTGTAATTATAGGTTTTGTCCCAGCTAAAAGGACCGTATGGCGGTTTATTGGCATTTTCGACGAAGGAAACCTTTTTTATCCGGTGGTTATAATCAGCCACCAAGGCAAAATCTTTTTCCACAACGTCGCAAACTCTCTGTTCTGGTTGCAACAGGACCTCTGATTCCTGAAATTGCCGGGGAAACTCCAGTGTCCCTTTTTTCCAGGAGACTTTTCTGATGGCTGTCTGGTCAGGATAGATATAATAATATTCATCAACCCAGCACTCCCAGCCTGTTTTGAGGTCTCTTCTCCAGGTGTTTTCATTAACGCTGACCGGGGCATATCTCCAGTGAACCACAACCCGGGCAGGATTATTTTCAATGATTCGGACATGGGAAAACCGGCAGTGTCTATCTTGCATGTGCTCAAAGCATCCTTCTTCATCATTCCAGGCTTCCACACTCTGATCAGCCATCCAGAGTTCATTTTCTGAAACCCAAACCGGACTGTGCCGGGTTCCTCTCCAGAAAACCATCTTGACCAGAGAATTATCAAAAGTAACCACAACATCGGGATCTTCGGCTACCGGCCAGAGGTTATCCCAGCCCGGGTAGTATTTTAGTTTGGTATAAAAAGCTCCGAATTTCTGCGGGTCTTTTTCAACAGTTGGCAGCCTTCTTGGCCTAATGTCTGGCGGAGTTAATTTGGTCTGGAGGTAGTTCTCCCTGATTATATCTGGAGAAAGAGCAACCCCGTAGATTTTTATCTCATCGATTATCCCTTCAAGGCCATAATAATCTTTTAGAGTTCCGAATGTCCGGTGGATATCACTTGGTTTACGAGGTGAAGCTACCATCCCGGCTAAAACATTTCCACCAGAACCTTTCATTTCGCCAGATATCTCAGAAGAAGCTTTTCTCTCCCCATTCACATATACTTCCAGCCCTTTGTTGGCTCTATAGATCCCAACTAGATGGATCCATTTCCTCAGTGGAACAATAGCTCTTCCCGTTGTACAGGATTTCCATTGTTCATCGATACAAGCCTCCATTGAAACCTGGCCGTATGGCCCTATGGTCAAGCGAAAGCCACTGGTATCTCCTACTTCAGTTGTCAAGGCCGGACACCAGTTCCACGGATATTCTCCTATGGCCAGCCAAAGCTCCACTGTCAGTTCTTGTCCTACTTTTAGTGTTTTTGTCTCATTTCCTTTTAAACATGTTGTAAAGCCGTCAAGTCTTAAACCCTTACCCCTTATTCCGGGTGCTTCGGCATAATTTCCTTCGAGTAGATCCCACTTCCCATTAATAACTTCAAGGACTTTACCTTTTTGAATCTTTTCGAAATCCCAGTAAACCTCAGGGCTCTGAGCAAATAGACGAACCAAGCCGATCATAAGGAGCATGATCAAAAAAATCTCAATTTTTCTTTTCATCCCAGACCTCCTCATTTTAAAAAATCAACTAACAGATACTTTTTGTCGTCTTCTTGTCTTGTTCTTGCTCTTACCACTTCTTACCGCTGGTTCACTTTTCCTCAATTCTGCCCCAGATCTTCTTCTCCTTTTATTATCAACCTATCTCAACTTCAGAGCTGAAGGGCAGACCGCCAGCCCACCACGAGAAGTGCACCTCAATTCAGGGGGCAGCATTTTTCCGACAGAATAGACAGCGTCTATTGTCTCATCCAAGTTAATTGGATTTTTATATCCGCCCATTATGAGGCCTGCACAAAGAAAAGCATTAGCTGCCCCAAGAGCATTTCGAGTGTGACAGGGAATCTCAACCTTTCCCTTAACTAAGTCGCAGACAGAACCCATAATGTTCTGAAAGGCAATGGCGGCAGCATCGGCTGCCTGTCCGGCATTTCCCCCAAAAGCCTCGACAACAGCTGTCGCAGCCATGGCTCCGGCAGCACCTATTTCCACCTGGCAGCCGGCAATTTCGGCGGCAAAGGTAGCTCTGTCAGAAATTATTACTCCTATTGCTCCGGCCGCCATCAAGGATATAAGAATCTTTTCAAGACTTATCCCCTCGTCCTCTAACAGGGTCACAAGAACGCCAGGTAGAGTTCCGGCTGATCCTCCCGTTGGAGCCGCACAGACCACTCCGCATTTTCCGTTTATGTGCATGACAGCCATGGCTCTGGCTCCTGCTCGAAGATAAGAACCCCCCACAGGTAAACGCCCTTCTCTTTCCAACCGGAATATCTTACCAGCTGAAGGCTTCAAAAACTGAATCCTTTCCGCCTCCAATTCTAAACCCTGATGAACAGAGCTTTGCATGATCCCAAAGCGCCTGCCTGCCTCCATTAATATTTCTTCCCTGGAAAGTCCCAGGATTTCCGACTCATATTCTATAGCCAGCTGTCCCAAAGACAAGCTTTGCTTTTGGGCCAATTCAATCATTTCTTCGGCACTCTGAAAAAGAGGCCGCTTTTTTACAACCGGACAAACCGGCTCTACCAACCATATCTTCCTAAATCCAGGCATCTTCTCAAGACTGCTCAAGACTTCTTTATTAAAAGGAGACCTGCTTCTGGCAGAGACCAGTACCAAACTTTCTTTAACCTCGACTGAGGGCTCGTCAACGAGATCTTCTAATTGTCTTAACAAGCTCGAAATCGTTGGTCCAGACTCAGCCTCAGCCTCTATGGCTATCTCATAAAAAGTGCCGGTAAAATCTACTTCCCACTCTTCTAGTCGGACAATTTCAACCGAGCCTCCGCCTGTAGAAAGTGCTCTTAATTTTAACTTATTTCCCTTCTCGGAAATCATTTCAATATCTATAGTATTGGGATGCTCCGCCCGCTCAAGCTTTCTTACTGTAAACTTAATCTCAACTCCGGCTCTGTATGCAATATTGAAAACATCAAAAAAGCCTTCGTCAGTAAGCTCTATATCCATAATCCCGCAAGCAAAAGCCAGGTCTGCTGCTTGCTCATGGTAGGTCCTGGCATAAGACCCATCAGGATCAAAAGTAACTTTAACTCTTTTCGCCATATCTCCCAGTAAAGACCGGGCTATTCTGGCTATAAAAAAGGCCCCGGCCGTGTGAGAACTTGAAGGCCCTCTCATCACCGGTCCGATGACCTGATTAAAAATACTGATATTTTTCATTTTTAGCCGCCTTTCCTTTTTTTATCTTAAAAGTCTTGATGACTGCTTGCTTACCTGCTTCACATTACAAAACCCACATTTCGTCTGATGGTCAGCTTGTATTCCCACAACTTATAAGAGCTCAAGTCCTGAATTCAGTTTCCGGGCCTTTAGATAAACGCCCCTAGCCACTATTGCGTCCTGGACAGCCAGTCCAACTGACTTGAACACTGTTATCTCTTCCGGATTTTCCCTGCCCTTTTTATCGCCAGCTATTACTTCTCCTATCTCAGCAGCTACTTTCTCCCAGGTTATAATTCCTTCCTGGATAGGAATGATTAAATCACCAGCCTCTTCTCTGGCTGCAGCCAGATTATCAACAAAGACTTTGCTCCTTTTAATAGTTTCACTATCTAGTTCCCGCACTTCAGGTTTAAACGACCCAATAGCTGTGATATGGGTACCCGGCCGCAGCCAGCTTCCATCAAAAAGGGGAACCCGGGAGGTGGTAGCCGCCACTATCAAATCAGAGCTCCGAATAGCAGTCTTTTTATCCTCTGTAATGATAATATTTAGGCCCAATCTTTCGGCCATTTCCTGGGCAAAGTTTTCCTCTCGCGGATCCTGGTTACTGATGACAAAACATTTTTCCAGATTTAGAACAGTGCAGGCGGCTTCAAGCTGCGTTCTGCCTTGAGGTCCAACACCAAAAAGAGTCGCTACCCGTGATTCTCTCCTGGCTAAATACTTAAGAGCCACGCCTCCGGCCGCTCCCGTCCTGATGGCCGTCAGAAAGGAAGCATCCATAATGGCCAAAGGAAGCCCGTTTTTCGCATCAAATAAGACAAGAAAACCGTTAAGGGCTGCTTGCCCGAATAATTCTTGATTCCTTGGATAAACAGTAATTATTTTGGTCACAAAAAGCGGAGGCTCATCTTTAATCAGGACGGGCATATAAAGAAGCGAGCCATCATAAAAAGGGCCAGATAGAACTGACCTTGCTGGCATCTCTACTTTTTGCTGATGAAGTTGCAGGAAGCCTTTTTCAACGAGCTCTATAGCCTCGCGCATATTTAAAAGCTCTTTCAGGTCATCCTTTCCTAAATAAATCATAAACTCCTCCCAGTCTTATAAAGTATTTTGCCGGGTTAAACTAATTCTGCAGCTTTCACCAAGTTCTATCTCGAAAGAAAACTGATTATCACCCTCTCCCGTTATAGAAACTTCTGGAAAAATCTGTTTGATCTTCACAGGATACGGCGTCCTGATCCGACAGGTTTTACTCAGGCTTGACTTGATATCCAGGATTATGTTCTGCTTTTCATCCCAGCCAAGATTTATTTCAAAGCCACCACGCGCTCTTAACCCCTTGACTTCGCCTTTTCTCCAGGACATTGGGATAGAGGGCAGGACAAATATCTCGTCATCTTGAGATTGCAGGAGCATCTCAGCTATAGCCGCCGAGACTCCCAGAGAGCCGTCTACCTGAAGGGCTTTGGCACAAATTGAAAAGAGGTTATCATAAGTATAATTGTGAATGGCATAAGCGAAATTATCCATGGCTCTTTCCGCTTCTAGTAGACGCGCCCAGCAGGCCATTTTCCAGGCAGAAGACCAACCATTCCCTTCGAGGCCGCGCTGTTCAAGGACAGCTCTGGCTCCATTCGCCAGTTCGGGAGTTCGCTGAAGCGAAATCTGGTTTCCCGGGAAAAGACCATAAAGCGAAGAAATATGGCGATGACTCTTTTCTTTTTGTCCCCAATCTTCGAGCCATTCCTGAAGCTGACCATTACTCCCAACCTGCAGGGGAGCCAGTTTTTTCTTGGCCTTCAAAATCTTTTCCCTGAAGACTTCATCCACATCCAATATTTCTGAGGCTTTAGCTACATAGCTAAACAGATCACTCAATATTTCCATATCGATAATAGAACCGGCACAGATAGTGGTGCCCGGGCTCATCCATCCAGTTACCTCATCGAAGAAGGGGCCATTGCCTTCCCTGTCTGGGAAATTTTCTGGAGAGGTAGAGGGATTGGTAACAAGCCATCCGTATTTTGGATGTTCTTTTAAGAAATCCAGGAAAAATTCCACGCTACCCTTCATCGCTGGATAAACTTCTTTTAAAAAATCAACATCACCAGAAAAAAGATAGTGTTCCCAGAGATGAGTGCAGAGCCAGGCTCCGCCCGTGGTAAAAGTTCCCCAATCAGGCCCATCCATTGGAGCAGCTACTCTCCACTGGTCAGTATTCTGATGAAAAACCCAGCCCTTAGCTCCATAGTGCTCTCTGGCCACCTCACTTCCCTGATCAGTCAGCTCTTTTATCATCCTGAATAATGGCTCGGTACATTCAGACAGATTGGCCACTTCGGCTGGCCAGTAGTTCATTTCAAGATTTATGTTGGTAGTATATTTTGAATCCCAGGGAGGATTCATGTATTGATTCCAGATACCTTGTAAATTGGCGGGCTGTGTCCCCTGTCGTGATGAAGAAATAAGGAGATACCGCCCGAATTGAAAACATAGAGCTGCTAGGTTTGGGTCATTTTTTCCGTCAAATTTCTTAAGCCTTTCGTCAGTCGGTAAAAACGATTCAGCCGTCGAACCGAGGTCTATGGCAACCCGGTCAAACAACCTTTGATGTTCTCTCAGGTGGTCTATCTTTATGTCATCATAAGATTTCCCTTCTATCTTCTTCAAGACAGCCTCAACTCTTTGGTGAGGGTCTCCACTCACATCTTTATAATTTACAAAATTAGTAGCTGCAGCTAAAAACAGAGTGACCGAATCTGCTCCGGAGATGACAAGGTCTGTATCATTAACCGTTAACGTTCCCCCCTCAGTAATAGCTTTCAACTGCGCCTCATAGCGAATCTGGCCTTTAATCCCTAAATAGTCAGCCGATTTCCCTCTGAGAATTAGGCCGTTTTGTCCATACCCATCCATCCTGAAATATTCAGTGGCATAATTCGAATGGGCTTGATTCCGGCAGCCACGCAGATTTGTTACTAACGACAGGCTGGATGGCTTATCAGCCGTTAGCCTAATAACAATAACCTGGTCAACTGGACTGCAAAATATCTGGCGTTTGAAATTTATTCCGTCTTTCTGATAAGTCATATTGACGATAGCTTCGCTAAGGTCGAGCTCCAGCCTGTAATTTTCAACTTCTGGCCCATGATTGAAATTCAGTATCAAGTCTCCCATAGACTGGTATTTTTGCTGTTCTACCGGATAGCCCATCAAGTATCGCCCAAAAAGTTTATGAGCTTTTACATATTCACCCCTAAAAATCAAAGACTGTATTTCTGGCAACATTTTATATCCAGCCATAACCGTTTGAGAATACGGACCACCGCTCCAGTAAGTTTCCTCATTAAACTGAACTCTCTCTGAGTCAACCTTTCCGAAGACCATGGCCCCTAGCCGTCCATTACCCACGGGAAGGGCATTTTCCCATTTTTCTGCCGGATGCTGGTACCAGAGAGTCGTGGCTGGCTTAATTTTAACCTCATCCAGTAGACCACCAGCTGGCTGCCGGCTGCAGCTGGTGTTTAAGAATAACAGGACGATTAGCCCCTGGAAAAAGACAATAATTTGCCATTTTTTCATTCATTTATCTCCCATTTCCTTTTCAATGTTTTCGAATCTCTCAACAGCTTATCCTATTAGCTTCTCAGCCAGCTTTCGAGTTTCTGCTTATGAATATCCATTTCTGGTTTCTCATTTGTGCGGGTTATCAGAATTAACGGGGAGGTTTTCCAGGAAAAAATTCAGCATGGTTCTGTAGAGATGCAAAGTGGTATTTTTGCCTTCGGATATGCTGTGAGAACGATTCGGATAGACCATCATAGAAAATAATTTATCGCAGGTAATTAACTCATTGGTCAATCTTTCAAAACTCTGGTAATGGACGTTATCATCACCTGTGCCATGGATTATCATCAAATTCCCCTTGAGGTTATGAGCAAAATTTATCGGTGAACCGTCTCTGTATCCTTCTTTATTATCTTCCGGCAGTCCCATATAGCGCTCTTGATAGATAGTATCGTAAAGTAATTGATCACTTACAAAAGCCACGGCAATCCCTGTTCTATAGATTTCAGGATATTTGAACATGGCATTGAGGGTCATCTGGCCACCGCCGCTCCAGCCCCAGACACCTATCCGGGAGCTGTCTATCCAGGACCACTTTTTTATCAAAGCTTTAACTGCAGCTGCCTGATCAGCCGGAGCCAGTATTCCAACTTTCCGATAGACACATTTCCGCCATTCTCTCCCTCGAGGAGCAGGCGTTCCGCGGTTATCGATGCTAATCACCACATAACCTCTCTGGGTCAGAAAAAGGTGCCAGAGGTAGGTGTTTCCGCCCCAATTATCAACAACAGTTTGAGCGGCTGGTTCACCATAAACATAGACAATTACCGGATATTTTTTTTGCTCATCAAAATCCGAAGGTTTAAGACACCAGCCATCAAGAGTTTCCTCTCCGCTATCAACCTTGAAGAACTCTGCCGGCCGGCGGTCCAGGGCCTCGACCTTAGCTTTCAAAAGTTCATTTTTAACCATCGGCCGAATCACCCGGTGTTGAGGAAGGGTTACTAAATCGACAGAGGGTGGAGTATCAAAATCTGAATAATAATGGAAAGCCAGTTCTGCTCCTGGAGATATCTGATAAGAATGAGAACCACTTGTAGTAGGGGTAATTCTTTCAGGCTTGGATTTTCCGGTTAATTTAACCCGATAAAGATATCTCTGAGTAGCATTTTCTGGTGAGGCGAGAAAATATAACCAGCCTTTTCTTCTATCGACCCCGGCCAAACTAATCACATCAAAATTACCTGGGGTAATCAACCGGGCTGGTTCCTCGTCAAAGGAAACAAGATAAACATGTCGCCAGCCATCCATTTCAGAAAGCCAGAGCAGGTTATTACCTTCATTGACCCAGATAAAGTCATCCATGATTTCAACCCAGGCTTCATCTTTGTCAGTAAAAATAGTCTTCAGCTTTCTGCTTAAGATATTGTAAAGCATTACCTGGTTGGTATTCTGAAGCCTGTTCAGATGTTGAAAAATGACTTCTTGGGAATTTTGAGCCCAGCCCATTAAAGGAAGATAATAATCGCTTCTGGAGTCGCCCGGAAGCTTTATCCATACTATTTGGCCCGTCTCAATGTTGACTACGCCTATTTTGCACTCGGCATTTTTAGTTCCCACTTTGGGATATTTAATTGGAGTAATCTTAGGATAAAGAAAGTCTGTATTATTAATTAGATAAAAATCCTGGATCGGGCTGGTATCAAACCTGAAGAAGGCTATGTGCTGACCATCAGGACTCCAGCGGAAACCATCTCTCAAACCAAATTCTTCTTCATAAACCCAATCAGCAGTCCCGTTGATAACCGTCTCGGAACCGTCAAATGTGAGCTGAGTAATCTTGTCGCCATCAACCTCTTCCACATAAAGATTGTTCTTATAGACATAGCCTACTTTTCTCGATGAAGGTGCAAACTTAGCAAACATCAGACTGGAGGGCTCAAATTTCCTGCCGAGCTTCTTCAAGCGACCATTTGTCCTATCCAGGACCCAGTAATCTCCTCTGTTGTTTTGACGCCAGACGCGCTGGCTATTGGTGAAAACTAACAGCAGGCTGTTATCCTTTGACCAGCTATATGCTTCTACTCGTAAAGACTTCGATTGCTCTGGATCGGAAAGAGAAGCGGCTGAAACCATAATTTGGCGCCTGCCAGTTTTGCCCTCGTAAAGGACTATATCTTTTGCTCCTTCGATCTCTGCAGACTTCTCGAGCGTGGTGTAGCTCTGGCCATCAGCCAGCCATTGAGCTGGCCCGAAGCTTTCCTGGACAAATTCACGGTTGGCAAAGATTCTCTCTAAAGTCAGATCTGGACTAAAAGTCTTTTCCTGACTTGGTAAAAAAGCAAAAGATAATAAGACCGGAAAACTGGCCACTAAAAAATAAAAAACTTTTTTCTTTATGAGTCTTTTTTTCATTTTTTTCCTTTAGATTTTTATGAAAATCTTCATAACCTTATCTCTGGATTTCTCTATAAATTTATAGGCATCGGGATAGTCACGAAAGCTAAAGGTCCTGGACATTAAGGGCAAGAGTCTAATTTTCTTAGATTGCATCAATTTAATTGCCCTGGTATAGTCCTCTCTCTTATACATCAGGCTTCCAATCAACCTCAACTCTCTATCCTGGACAAGGCCTACATCCAACCTTGGCTTTTCATCGAACACTCCAACTACGATGATATCGCTGCCCTTTCTGGCCAGATTTATAGCCTGGTTTATTGTTTCTGCTTCTCCGACACATTCAAAGATAAAGTCTGCTTTATTTTTACCGAAACTTTTTTCTAAAAAAGAAGGTAAATCGACCTGATTCACATTTATAGTGTGGTCTATTCCACATTCTCTGGCTAATTTTAACCGATAATCACTCAGGTCAGTAATCGCAACCGATTTTGCCCCCAGGGCTTTTGCCACCTGAGCAGCCAGATTACCGATTGTTCCCGCTCCCAGCACTAGAACTTTCCGGCCTCGGACCCGGCCAGCCCTGCTCAGGGCATGGACAGCCACAGCCACCGGCTCAACCATTGCCCCCTCTTCATAACTTATTCCTTCTGGAAGCTTTACTGCCAGGCTCTCATCCACCTTAATATATTCCTGGGCAGCTCCTTCAGCCTGACAACCGATCACTTTTAACTCGTTACAGATATGATAATTACCCTGCTGGCAAAGATAGCATTGGCCACAGACTAGCTGCGGTCTTACAGTTACCCTATCTTTTAAGTGTAAGCTTCTAACCGCTTTACCTCTGTCTACTATTAGACCGGAAAATTCATGTCCCTGGACGATCGGGCATTTTATGTAAGGATGTTTCCCATAATAAGCTTTGATGTCTGATCCACAGATTCCTATTCTCTTAACTTTGATCAGAACCTCATTATCAGAAACAACAGGTTTCTTAACCTCTCTAAAAATGATTTTTTCTGGTCTCTCCAGAACCGCTTGCCACATTAATTGCTCCTTTAATCACCTAATTTTGGTTTTATTTCAATATTCACCGGAGTGACAGAGTGTTTTTTTATCCAGACTAGAAGATCGGTACCATCAATTTTATTTATCTTTCCGAACCTGATATTCTCATCTTCTTTCTGGACTTGCCCATTGATCATCACTAAGGCCCCTGTCTCTCCCCAGCCTTTTATGACAATGCACATATTGACCACCGGAGATTCCTCGCTGGCAAAAACCTTGACTTTTAAGGCTGGAGACTTGCCGGGCTGTTTGTTTTCTATCATGTAAGCCCTCTGAGAAATATCGTAGCCATTATATTGATAGTCTCCAGATTCAATTGTTAAAAGTGGTGGATTCAGCCAAGACCTGGCCAGTACGGCCAGTTCTTCCGACCTTCCTGTAGTCGTCCCGTAAATCCAGGCCCCCCAGTATTCAAGGCCTTGTCCCTTATGAATCGGCGGCCCTCCCCAGGCCAATGAAAAATGAGAGGCTCTATCAGGGGCTTGGGTATACCGTCCGTCAGAAGGAACCTGAGCTACTGGCCAATGATTCCACCAAGGAAAGGGAGAAACATTGCCACGGACTTCTATTCCAAAAACTCTCATTCTGCAACCCTGCTCAAAAATCAGAAAAGGCTTGGCTTGCGATTTAAGATTCACCACCTGAATAATTGGATGTTCAGGTTTTTTGGGGTCAAGCTGTGGAGGCCCTTCAGCCCAAGAATAAACCTGGCTTTCCCCTTTTATGTTTACCAGAGTTATAGCATCGAGGTACACATTATCTTCTGGCCGGGTGCCGGGCTGACACAGGACTATGGTTTCCTGAGGTCCCAGAGGTTTTCCTGACGTATACATCACGACTTTTCTCACTCCAATTCCGTCTGGATAAAAACTATAGTATTCATCGACAGCGTCTGGCCACCCTGTTAGCTCATTTACCTGAGAAAATTTTTGCTGAACGCTAACTGGAATATATCGCCAGTGGATAACTACTCTAGCTCTGGTATTTTCGATAATCCTTACGTTAGAATAAAGGCATTTAGCATCTAACATATGCTCAAAACAGCCGTCTTTTTCAGTAAAAGATTCAGCGCTTTGGTCAGCCATCCACTGTCCATTTTCCATGACCCAGACTGGCGAATATCTCGTTCCACGCCAGAATACTACCCTTATAGGTGAATTATCAAATTCCACTACGACATCGGCATAGTCTCCAGCTCTCCACAAGGCATCCCATTCTTCATAATATTTGAGCTTGGTGTAATAGGCGCCAAATCGTCCCAGCCCACTCCTTCCTGAAGGCAGAATTCGTAGAGGAAGGTCGGGTTCAGGAAGCGGCTGGGCTGATTCAAAGGTTCTAAATATTTCTTCTCTCTTGATTGTCTCGCCATAAATCTTTATCTCATCTACTAAGCCGTCAAAAGAATACCACGCAGGCAGTGTTGCTTGGGGCCTGACGGGATTAGACGGGGCAAGTTTTTCATAATTCATCCCTATAATCAGGTCCTTATCTTTTGCCTGAATAAACTCTCCGGTAACAGCAGCCTCCTTTACCAACTGGCCATCTATGAAAAGCCTGATTCCGCTTTTCTGGTTATAAGTAGCTGCGACATGACTCCATTTTTTAAGTGCAATCTTAGCCTCAGAAGCTACTATTTCCCAGCGTCCGTTTATAGCCAGGCTCAGGCCAACTTCTCCTCTCGGCCCAATTCCAAAATAAAATCCGGCATTTTGATCCCTGTGCTGAGCTGCCACTGGACACCAATTCCAGGGATAAGCGGCTGGCGCCACCCAGGCTTCAATAGAAAACTCCCGACCGAGACTCGGTAAATCAGAAGCTTTTCTGGTAATAAGAGTAGTAAAGCCATCAAATCTCAAGGCCTCTCCTAAAATCCCCTTTACCTGTTTATAATTTCCTGTTATCAGGTCGTCTTTTTTTGTAACTTCATCTGTTATTTTCCCATCCTGAACCTTTTCGAGTTTCCACCAGGCAATTAAATCCTTCTTGCCGACATCTTTGTCTTGTGAAAAAGCTAATAGATTAACCCCTAGAATCAATAAAAAAATGGAAAACAGACAAAGCTTATTTTTCATTCGATTACCTCCAGACGAATGAGAAACTTTCTTTAAACCAGGAACTTGACTCATTATAATTCATAGCTCTCATTAAGAAGCTCCTCGACTTCGCTAATTGAAACAATATAGGGATGATTTGTATAGTCAGGAAGAACAAGTGAGGTTTTGGCCAGAAGAGGCAACTCCGATTTTATTACTCCGATTTCCTTTAAAGATTTCCTAATCCCCAAACTTTCGATGAATTCTTCGAGCTGGTCAAGAAATTTTCTCGCCGCTTCTTTATCGTTTATAGCCACCGCGGCAGGATTCAATAAACGGGCTATCGTAGCAAATTTTTCAGTGGCGTATTTCAGGGAAAATCTCATAATGGGTAGATAGATTGAAGCCAAGGCCTGACCGTGAGCTACCTGCGGATACATTCCGCTTAGCGCCATAGCAATACCATGAGGCAATGTTACCGCCGAATTGGCGATGCATAACCCGGCCAGAGTATCAGCCCAGGCCATTTTTCCCCGAGCCTCAAGGTCTTGGCCATCCCTGACAGCTGCATCCAGATACCGGAAAATCACCTTGATACTTTCCAGGGCCAGAATTTCTGTATAGGGGGAGCATTTCGGAGTGATGTAGCTTTCGAAAGCGTGAGAGAAAGCATCAAACCCAGTAACTGCTGTCATATAAGGTGGCAGAGTCAACATCAACTCGGGGTCAACTATTGAGACTTGCGGAAAAAGTCTTGGGCTAGAAAGAGCAGATTTACTTCTTTCTAAGGGATTGGTAACTACCGCCACGGCGGTTACATTTGAACCTGTGCCCGAGGTAGTCGGAATAGCGATTATCGAAAGGGTCCTCTCAGTAGGTTGTGTTTGTCTAAAATAGAGATAATCCCAGCAACTGCCTTGATGAGTGGCTTCAACAGCAATAGCCTTAGCAGTATCTATGCTGGACCCTCCGCCTAACCCGATTACAAATTCCACTTCTGTTTCCCTGGCTAGTTTGGCACCAGCCGTGACAACCTCAGTTGTGGGATTAGGAATAACCTTGTCGAAATGTACTACTTCAATTCCGTTTTCTTTTAAAACTGATTTTATCAATTGAAGGGCTGGTTCAATTTCCTGGAAAGCCGGAACTGTGACAAGTAAACACCGGCATCCAAATTTGCTAGCAACTTTACCAACCTCTTTAAGCCTACCTTTCCCAAACAAAATCTCAGTCGGCTGGTAATAATTAAATGAATTCATGATGTCCTCCAGGTTAATTTGATTTTTTTTATTCTCTTATAAATTGTTAAATTTAATAGATTCGAGGTGGCCTATTTCCACCCAGGCTCCTTTTTTAGTACAGACCAAGCTTGCCAGCCTATTAGCGAAATCATTTATTTCCTCAAGCTCCAGGCCAGATAGAAGGCCATGAACTAGAGCTGCGGTAAAGGCATCTCCTGCACCAACTGTATCAACTGCAGAAATACAGTACCCAGGATGCCGGAATTCTTTCTCGTCTGAAAGCAGGATGCTTCCGTTTTCACCAGTTGTTAAGCCAATCACCTTAATGGAAAATTTCTCAAGCAAAGTTCTTAATAATTCGAGCTCTACCCCATTTAAAGAAAAAAGTTCGGAGACGATCGCCAATTCGTCGGAATTGAGCTTCAGAACATCGGCCATCCTTAGAGAAGCCTCTATCAGTTCTTTATCAAAATAAGGGAACCTGAGGTTTAGATCCAAGACCTTTAAACAATCAGTTCTTGTTTGTTCTAACAACCTCCTAATAGTTGTCCTGCTTTTTTCGTGGCGTTGAGCTAAGGTGCCAAAACAAACAGCATCGGCTTCCTTTATCGCCAAAAAAAGCGGCGGACTTTCTTCTATAAAATCCCAGGCAACATTATCCTGGATCTCAAAACGAGGTACCCCCTGACTATCTAAGTGTACATTTACTTTTCCTGTGCAATGTACTTCATCCTTTTGGATAAAATCGGTCTTAAGACTGCAGTTCTGGCAAACAGCTAGAGCTTCTTCTCCCAAAGAGTCTGTGCCAACCCTGCTAACTAGAACCGGGTTTTCATCCAGTCTGGAGAGATAAAAAACAACGTTAGCTGGAGCCCCGCCAATCTGCTTTCCTTCGGGGAAAATATCCCATAAAATCTCCCCAAGACTGAAAATCGTTTTAGCGCTTTTTTTCATTTACAACTCTTTTTTCTCTTCATAGTTCAAGGACTTTACTTATCTAAAAATAAAATAGAGAACCACCATCAAAGCGAAAAGAAATGCAGCTAACAACCTAGGATCTGCGATCCCCGTTATCCTTTTGCCGATTAATATTTCTTTAGGGCTTTTCCAGGTCAAACCTTCTATTTGGGAGGGCTCCGGTTTCGGGGTTAGGAGGCTGGTAGTTACATAAATTATGCTGCAGATAACAAACATCCACCAGGCTTGCATTAAGAAATGGATACCGAGCCCCTCAGTAATAATTTTTTTTGTCCCAAACACTGGAAGGTCAAGAACAAAAGCAGTTATCCCCATCAAGAAGCCTGAGATAAGGGTAGTGATAGCTGCCTGTTTTGTTCCTCTTTTCCAGAGGACGCCCCAGAGAAAAACCGTCGTAATTGGGGGAGCCAGATCCGAGCCGATAGCATTAATGGCCTCAAAAATGCTCGAATATCTGCCACCCTGAGTTGACCAGATAATTGCTAAAATCATTATGAGGACTGCACTTACTCGGCCGATGTTTACCTGAGCTTTGTCGCGGAGATTTGGTTTAATACTTTTAGCTATATCAATGGCCACCAGTGTCGCCGCACTGTTCAAAGCGGCTGAGATAGTACTCATAAGAGCGGCCAGTAGAGCAGCAGCTATTATTCCTCTGATACCTACCGGAATTAAATTCATGATTATAATCGGAAGGGTTTCATTGGCATTGTTTCCAATGATGTCTCTAAAAAGGACATAGCCAAAAACACCAGGCAAAACCATTATAAAAACTGGAGTTATCTTTAGCAGGCCCGCAAAAAGTGCGCCGTGCTGGGCATCAGGCTCACTTCTGGAGCCAAGAACCCTTTGAACTATCGTCTGGTCGGTGCACCAGTACCAGATTCCCAGGATAGGATACCCCAGAAAGACAGCGTACCAGTTTAATCCTACCTGACTATTAGTGTGGAGCATGCTCAGCTGATCCGGCCGCATTGCTCCTTTTAACTGGGCCAGACTGGTAATCCCATGAGCTGGGAGGGCCAGCAGGCAGAAAACAGTTACAATCAAAGCTCCGAAAATCAGGATAACTGTTTGGATAGTCTCAGTTACAACAACTGCTTTGAGACCACCTAAGATTGTATAGATAGCTGTAACGATAGAAATTATGATGATTGAGACTACCACATCTGTACCAAAAAACTTTTTAAAGACAATAGCCCCCGCATAAATGCTCATGCCTATATGAATGAATAAGGCAGCAATGATGGCCATAAAAGCTGCCATCAACCTTGCACCTCTGCTGTACCTTTTTTCTAAAAATTCAGGAAGGGTTGAAATTTTTGTCCTAAAATAAAAAGGAGCAAATACCAAAGCCAGGATTATCAAGCAGAAAGTGGCCATCCACTCAAAATTCCCCCAAACGAGTCCCTCATTGTACCCAGAAGCAGCCAGTCCAACGAGGTGTATAGTGGATATATTCGCAGAAAACAGGGCGGCTCCTACCATGAACCACGGAAGCGATTTTCCCGCCAGAAAATATTGCTGGCTCGATAGCTTTGTTTTTCGGACTGAGAGAAGTCCTAAAGCTAAAACCAAGATAATGTAAATTACAATAATGATGAGGTCTAAAAGAGGCATCACAAGACCAGTTTCATTCATGGATATCTTCCTCTAAATTAATTGTTCTGTTCTTTAAAACGAAAATTATCAACAATGTTCATAAGCATAAAGGTTTTGTTTGACTTATTAAAAAGGATGTTTGAGAAACACGCAGAAAAAATTGTTTTTGCCGCGACTAAAAAGATCATTTGATGAATCTTTCTTTCTTAACGTTAGTAATTTATAAATAACTTTTTATAATGTCAACTTCTTTTTGAGAATTTTAAAAAAACCTCTAAAAAATTTAGGCAGCCATCTTAAAAGGCCTTTTTCGTTACTTTATTTGCCTTTCTTAAGAAAATCCTCTAATTCCAGGTCCAACAGTTTATCCATAACAAGAGCAACAGCGCCGACAGCCGCGGCCTTCAACTTAAATGTCGGTGGGAGCAGCGGAATACCTCTAGAAGTCCGGTTTAAAGACCTGGCATTGATCGTTTTGCGGACATTGTCAAAAAGAATCTCCCCGGCCTGAATGACACCACCGCCCAAAACGATCGCTTCAGGGTTAAACAAATTGATAAGGGCCGATATTCCTATGCCTATATATTCTGCCGCTTGTCTGAATATATTCCACGCCAAGATATCTCCTTTCTTGGCAGCATTGGCAACCATCTCGGCTGTGATTTTCTGTATATCGCCACCACACATACCCAATAAAATGCTCTGTGTCCCCTTTTCTAATTCTAGCTGGGCAGCTCTGGCAATGCCTCGGCCCGAGGCTAAGGCTTCCAGACAACCGAAATTTCCACAATCGCACTGTATTTTGCTGTCTTTTTCTACGGTTATATGACCAAATTCACCAGCCATCCCAACGGCCCCAAGCAGAGGATGCCCATTAAGAATTATTCCTGCTCCTATCCCGTACCCGATATTGACAAAAATAAAGTTTTTATACTTCTTTCCTATTCCGTAACAAAGTTCGCCTAGGGCCATAACCCTAGTGACATTATCAAAAAAAATTGGCAGATCAAATCTTTTCCCAAGATATCCTATTATATCTACATCGTGCCAGTGAAAATTAGGTGAAAACTCTACAATGTTCCTTTGTTTATTGATCAGACCAGCTACGGCCAAGCCGACTCCGCACAGGCGCTTGTTCTTCTGCTCTGCTTTATCAATGAGTATTTCCATAATCTCAGCCGTTTGGTCCATAATCTTATAGAAGCCTTCTTCCAGTTTAGTTGGTCTCTTCTCTTCGTAGATTATCCTGGCATTTAGATCTGCTAGTATTCCATAGATATTAGTTGTTCCCAGGTCTATTCCAATTATATAGTTTTCTGTGTCTGCCATTTTTAGCATTCGAGGGCAGCGTCCCCCAGTCGATTTACCCATTCCTATCTCTTGAACCAATCCATCCTTTATCAGGCTGTCAACAATCCTGGAAACGGTTGGAGCGCTTATCCCGCTTTTCTTAGTAGCTTCTGCTCTGGAAATAAGTTGACTGTTATAAATGAGGTTCAAGATCTTCTTCTTATTGACTTTAAGTATGTATTTGGAGTTTCCAACCGGTAACATCAGATATTCCTTTCCTTAATAAATTCTTTCCTTAATTATTCTTTAAATACAACTACCCGCTTTACAGCTTTAACGCTTGCTATTCTTCATACTCTTTTTTGCGAATAACATCTAGGTATAATAGAATCTATATCATGTCAACTTCAGGTTATCTCTCATAATGATATAATCCACGGTGCCCTCAATTTTTCACAGCCAGCATCAAGCAACTTCTAATTATCAACCCGATTATATAAAAGCAAATAGCATATATAGAGCAAGGGGAAGGCTTTTTCGCCTCCCCCATCAGCTTGGCTCATTGTTCCATACAATTAGAATTAGAATCGGTAAAGTACTGAGAATCTTATCTGTCTGGATCCAGAAAAACCTCTCAAGCCGAGAGAACCTGGCGTAAAGCTACCCTCTGAAGTTGCCTCATTCACTGGCCTCCAGGTCCCACCCGGATTTTTGTTGATTGTCAGCGTATAAGCACCAAGGAGGTTGAAGATATCAACATAGAATCCCAGGTTTCCTGGCCCAAGACGGAAATCTTTCTGAAATCTGATATCAAGATTATCATAAGGTTCATTCCATCTCGTTCCTGGAGTCTCCACGTTAATGCTATAACCAGTTGAGCTAACATTATGTTCTGCAGCCCACTGCTCAGGAGGCAAGACTCTGACTGTTCTTCCCCATGGAGATCCATCTACATGCTGGAAAATGAAAGAAAACATAATCTGATAAGGTAGATTGAAAGTTCCATATAGCTTTATTATAGTCGGACGGCTATAGGGCATTTCGCCATATCTATTAACGAAACTATTGGCATTAGAAAAAACCCCAAAAGAACTCGAACTCTGCCAGCTCACTGGATAATTACCGGGATTCTTGGAAAAATTGGCTGAACCGCCTAGCTGCCATCCATTAGACATCCTTTTATTAAAGGCAATCTCTAAAGACCTAAATTTCCAACTGGCTTCAGGAACATTTTTCAGACGGTAGAACTGGTCAGGGGCATCATTTGAAAGAAAATACATAGTTACTTCTTGTTCGGGAAAACTTCCATAGGCTGGAACTATAGTAGTAAACGGTATCCACCACTCAGGTGCTAATTCATGGCTGTACCAATAGCGGTCGGATTCTTCATCCCACAAGACGCTCCCCAACAAATTGCCTCTTTTCTTAATTATGTAATGGACACTCACCTGAAAGTCCTTTAATAGTTCATGCTCAACTCCAAAATTGAACTCATTAACGTAAGGAACCTTAACGTTGGGATCTATCGCCTTAAGATAGGCATCCGAAATCATTGCCAGTGGAGTTTCTCCATAGGCTTCTTGATACTCATCAGTCCCGGGGACATCAGGCTGACCATTGTTGTTAAGATCCCACCAGTTGAAGGTGAAAGACCTCCAGGTCAAGGGATACATGGCTGAAAAAGTCCCCGTTGGAAAGGGTTCAGCTTGATGAGCAAAGGAAGCTTTAAGAGCTGTTTTGTGATTACCGAATAAATCATAGGTCAAACCAATACGAGGAGAAAAAAAGACTCCATAAGGAAAAGCATTATCCCAGGTATCATAGTCAACTTCATCATAAGGGTTTAAACCATAAACGGGCTTGAAGTATGTCTCGCCTATTGCCAGAGCAACAGGGTCAGCAGTAGCACTTTTTACCCGACCAGGACTCCAGGCTTTAATATGATCCAGCCTGAAACCCAAATTGACTGTTAAGTCTTTTATCTTATAAGAATCCTGGACAAAGCCTCCTATCCTCGAAGTTATCCCGCTCTCATATCCGGAGCCGTAAGTGTCTCCCATTACCAGATATTCAAGTAGGCCATCTCCGTAGATTGGATCAGTTACTCCACCATTCTGAGCTCTCCAGTAATATGGATCTCCATCATAGTAATACCAGAATAAAGGCTGTTTCATATAAAAACCCCAGTCGCCCCTATTTCTCTCCCATTCTATCCCGGCCTTAAATTCATGGTCACCACCAAGAAAATTATCAACGTATTTGGTCAGACTAAGGACAATATTGACTTTAGGTTTCCATGTGTACTCTTCTGGCCCAGTATTTCCCCAGACATAGCCGGTGTAAGAATCAATAAAATGAGGTCCATTTGGATCAGCTTCTTTGGTGTTTGTTCCTGTCCACTTAAAATATAGCCCACCAGCTCTCAGATTGAGGATAGTATTACTATCTATAAACCAGGAAAGTGTGCCGGAATAATTGAAACGTATGGGTTTATTATGCTTATTAGCTTCAGCAGTCAGATTCCATCCGCTATAGTAATAGGGAACATCCTGCATGCTATAGTGCCCCATGAGACTGCCCCTGACATTTTTTGCCAACTGGAAGGTCAGTTTCAGATAACCGATATAATTGGGAAAAGTCCTGTCATAGTTATCATATTGTTTCCCATTGATGACCGTTGGCCGGAAATTTCCTGTATATTTAGAATTCATGTAGCGGAATTCAGCCATATACCAGATCTTATCCTTGATTATTGCTCCGCCTATTGCCGCCGAGCCATCGTAAGAATAGATTGGAACCGAAGGTTTAGCCAGGTTTAGTACTGCTAAGTCTGTTTCAGGTAAATGGACTTGCACCAGGTCCTCATTGGTATAGTAAAAGGAAAACTCTCCGGTTAATTTATTCCCGCCAGACTTCATTACCATTACCGTTTGACCTAATGCCGAGCCATAATACTCAGCCGATGCTCCAGAGGTAACCAGCTCAGCTTCTTCAACCATGTCCCAGGCCATTCCTACGTCTGTTCCTATTCCAACCATATTCTGATCGGCATCATTGGCCTGAATTCCATCGATGACAGCTCCGGTCTCGCCACTTCCACTCCCATATATGCTCGTACCGGTTGTCCCCGGAGCAATTGCCAGGATAGAACCGAAAGTGCGACTAAGAGGCAACGAAGAAAGCACTTCAGTGGTAATCAAAGTAGACTTTGTAGAACTAACCACATCAACAGTGGGTGAGGGCGCAACAACCGTAACTTCTTCTTCTAAAGTTGATGGTTTCATTTGAATGTCAATGGTGACAACCATGCCAATTCTGACAATAATGCCCCTTCTTACAACACTCTCAAATCCAGGCAGCTCGGCTTTTACTTCATAATCTGAACCTGGGGGCAGACCAGGGGCACGGTACATTCCATCTTGGTTAGTAACACTGGTGATACTACCAAGCAAGGCGGGCCCCCTAATGGTTACTGAGACGCCAGGAAGGGGCATGCCATTATCATCGATTATTTTACCCCGTATCGAACCAGTCTGCATCTCCTGACCATAACCTAATACCAAGGTGAACAAAAAAATACCGACTATAAGCCAAAAAAGATTAACCTTTTTCATTGCTAACCTCCTTAATCAATATTTTAGATTCCTAAATATGATATGACTGTTATAACTATATTGTGTTCATAATGGTGACCTCCTTATGGCGAATAATAGCTTTCTTAACGTTAATAAGAATTAATCTATCAGACAAGAATATTCTAAACGCATCTGAAATGCCCCTTGATTTCAACCGACATAGTCTTGAAGGCCTAATCACCTCTATCGTATTTATAATCCTTACTCTTAGAAGCTTAAAAATATCATCATTTTAGCCAATAAATCACAGGCTCTAGTTCGTTTCATCCCGTTAATAAGTTATTTTAATTTAAAAGTCAAGTTTTTTTTATTAAAATGAGTGCAATAAATTATTTATGGCTTACGGCGTATAAACATATTTGTTTTCGACCGGTATTCATTTAATACTTGAAGATCTTTTTTGCTACTATCTTATACTTATATACCAGGCAGGTGAGCTAATCAGATCTAATATTTAGTTAGATTGTTATGCGTTACAATCTTTTTCTCGCTAGTCTGACATTATTTCCCAATGGCAGAAGCATTTCATCCCCGCCCCGGCTGGCGGCCCAGTGTCTTCTCAATTTTATCACGAGAAATTTCAACGATAATTGGACGGCCATGCGGGCAAACGCCGGGTTGTGAGGTTTGAAAAAGCTCGGCCGCTAAAAATTCCATCTCGGCCTGACTCAAAGGCTGACCGGCTTTGATAGCCGCTTTACAGGCCATGGTGGCCAGCATTTTATCTCTTTTGCTTTTAAGTCGCTCCGGCCCGCCCTCGGCCAGAATTCCCCGAAGAATTTCTGTTGCCCTGGCCTCATCAAAAACATCAGGAAAAGCCCGCAGAGAATAACTTCTCTCTCCGAGGGGCTCCAGTTCAAAACCCAGTCCGGCCAGTTCCTCCTGCAGCTCCTCAAGATGTAAAACTTCCTCCGGACTCAGTTCCAGAACCTGAGGGAAAAGCATCTGACGGCTGGCCCAGCCTTTTTCCTCATCAAGTTTTTTAAACTTTTCAAACAGGATGCGTTCATGAGCATTGTGCTGGTCAACAATCATCAGCCCTTCTTCAGCCGTCACCACCAGATAGGCATTTAGATATTGACCCAGAATGTGCCGCCCTGCCCTGGAGGTAGCTGTGTTTTCTGCTACCTGCTGAGTTTCGCCAGGCTGCCGCCACGTCTGGCTGGCTTGTCTTGCCCACTCTGGAGCTTGAATCTTTTCTCTCAGCTCTTTCTCAACGTCCCGGTCATTCTCTTTCTGCTCCTCTTTTTCCTGAAGATTGAGCTCCGGCTGGCTCGTTTCTTTCGACGGCTGTCTTTTTTCTCCGCGCCCGGCTTCGCCTATCATGACCGGCTTGATCAGGCTTTCACTTCTGGCCGCCAGTTCAATTCCGCGTAAAACCAGCCGGAAAACTGCCTGCGGTTCTTTAAATCTGATTTCAGCTTTGGCCGGATGGACATTGACATCAACCAGCTCGTAGGGCAGATCAAGAAAGAGAAAACATTCAGGGCTTTTTTGTCTGTCCAGCATGCCGAGATAAGCCTGGTTCAGAGCCGCGCTGAGGACTCTGTCTTTTATCGGGCGGCGATTGATAAAAAAAAGCTGGTGCTGGCGGTCAGCTCGCCCGGCAAAAGGCCTCGAGCTCAGGCCGCTCAGCCGGTAACCGCCTTCTTCATAGTCAACCGCCATCAGACCGTCCAGCACCTGTCTCCCATAAAGCTGATAGACCCTTTCCTGCAGACTCGAGACTGCCGGACAGTTTAAGAGCTGCCGGTTATTATGAATTAAAAGAAATCTCACCTCTGGAAAGGCTAATGCTGCCTGGGTTACATAACCTGTAATAAGATTGAGTTCCGATCTTTCTCCCCGCAAAAATTTCCGCCTGGCTGGGAGATTGAAAAAGAGGTCCCTGACCTCAACCATTGTTCCCCGCGGGAAACCTATCTCTAAAAAACGTATAAGTCGCTCGCCCTCTCTTTCCACCTGATAACCCCGGTCACCTTCACCGTTATAGGTCTTAAGGGTCAGCCTGGAGACAGCTGAAATACTGGCCAGCGCTTCCCCTCTAAAACCCAGGGTGGCAATATGCTCGAGGTCTTCCTCTGTTTCCAGCTTGCTGGTCGCATGGCGTCTAAAACAGAGAACAGCATCTTCCTGACTCAAGCCGCAGCCGTTATCCTGAAGGCGGACTAATTTCTTCCCGCCATCCTCCAGCTCGATTTTAATTTCCGTTGCACCGGCATCCAGGGAGTTTTCGATTAGCTCTTTGACGACCGAGACCGGCCGCTCAACCACCTCTCCGGCCGCAATTTTCTGGGCCATCTCCGCTGGCAGGACTTTTATTCTGGCCATTTAAACCACCTCACCTGTAACTTCCAGGGGCGTCACTTTTTTAATCCTGACTTCAACCAGCTGCCGAACCTCGACCGCTGGCACTTCATTCAGAGCGACCTTAATATAATTATCGGTCAGTGCTTCCGCCCTGGAACCATTTTTCTTGACCATGACTGCCGGCCGCATTTCGTTTAAAAATCTCATCTTAAAAGCCAGGTTTTTTTCTCTCGAAATTTTTCTGAGTTCAGTGGCTCTTTCTTTCTTTATTTTTTCAGAGACTCCTGCCCAGTGCGCAGCCGGGGTCCCGGGGCGCGGCGAATAGGAGAAAACATGGAAGTAAGTCAGCGGCGATTGCTCGAGAAAGCCTTTTAAAAACAGATAATCTTCTTCACTCTCGCCGGGGAAGCCGACAATGATGTCTGCTCCCAGGCTGGCTTCAGGGCGACGCCGATGGAGGTAATCCAGAATCGCCGCATATTCTTCCGGCCGGCTCCGTCGTCCCATTTTCTTTAACACCTCGGGTGAGGCATGCTGGAGAGACAGGTGAAAATGAGGACAGATTTTCTCTTCGCCGGCTATAAATTCAAGCCAGTTTTCGGGTAGAAGCCGCGGGTCAAGCGAGCTCAGGCGCAGGAGCTCGAGTCCTTCCATTTTAACTATTTCCTGAAGCAGGTTGAGAAGAGTCACCGGCGGAGTTAGGTCTTCTCCGTAGGCACAAAGGTGAATCCCGGCCAGGACAACTTCCTTAAAGCCGCGGACAACAGCTTTTTCTATCTGAGTAATGATATCTTCAACCGGAACACTCCGAGCTGGCCCCCGGAGATAAGGTATAAGGCAAAAAGTGCAGCGGGCATTGCAGCCGTCCTGAACTTTAACCAGGGCCCGCGAACGGTAATTAACCGGCTGAATTTTCTCCTGAGCCCGTCGGGTTTCTCCGGTCAGGCTGGCCACTTCCCTGACCAGGTTCTCCTTGGCTGAGTTGGGAACAATAGCCGAGACATTTCCAAACTGGCAGTATTCTTCCCGGTTTTTTTCAGCCAGACAGCCGGTCACGACCACCCGGGCAGAAGGCTTTTCGCGATGGAGTTTTCGGAGAAACTGTCTGACATCGGCCTCGGCCCGGCCGGTTAGACCGCAGGTATTAACCACAACCACATCTGAGGCCCGCCAGTCCTTATCAACCATCAATCCGGCTTCGGCCAGTTTCTCAGACCAGTCAAAGGCTTCGGCTTGATTTACCCGGCAGCCGAAATTATGAATGAAGACCCGGGTCATAATTTTTCTTTGAGCCTCCTCGAGCTCTCCTCAACTTTTTCAGCCATCTTCTGACGATAAGAGATAAGCCTGGCCCTCAACCCATCATCAGACAGAGCCAGAATCGAAATGGCCAGCAGAGCGGCATTGGCTCCACCGGTTTTGCCCAGCGCCACTGTGGCCACGGGAATCCCTTTGGGCATCTGAACGATCGACAGGAGAGCATCCAGTCCGGCCAGAGCCTGGCTCTCGACCGGTACGCCGATAACCGGCAGAACAGTCTGGGCAGCCACCACCCCGGGGAGATGGGCAGCTTTACCAGCCACAGCAATAAAAACTTTTGTTCCGCCTTGCTCGGCTTCTTTAATTAACCGGCTGGTTCTCTCCGGCGAGCGGTGAGCCGAGGTCACCTCCAGATTATAAGAAACTCCAAATTCCTGAAGAATATCCAGACCTTCTTTGATAATATCAAAATCGGAATCGCTGCCTAAAAAAATGGTAACAATCATCTGGCCTCCTTTACAGCTCCAATATCCTTGCGGTAAAACATGCCTTCAAAATAAATGGTTGGAATATGGTCATAAATCTTTTTCATCGTCTGGGTCAGGGTTGGCTCTGAAGCACAGACATTTAGCACCCGGCCACCGCTGGTATAAAAATGGCCATCAACTAACTTTGTACCAGCATGAAAGATAACAAGGCCCGGCACTTTGGCCACTTCCTCCAGTCCCGCTATCAATTTTCCCGTTTCATATTTTAAGGGATATCCACCGGAAGCAAGAACCACACAACCCGATGGTCTCGTGCTCCATTTGATTTCTTTCTGAAGTAAATCTTCATCGATTACTGACATCAAAATTTCCACCAGATCAGATTCCAGCCGCAGCATCTGGGCCTGGGTTTCCGGATCACCGAAGCGGCAGTTGTATTCGAGGACTTTCGGCCCTTCGTCAGTTACCATCAGGCCAGCATAAAGTGTGCCTTTAAAGCGGCGGCCCTCTTCCAGAAGGCGAGTGATCGTGGGATAAATAACCTCGTCCATGATCTGGCTGAAGAGTTTCTCCGAAACAAAAGGTGAGGGCGAAACAGCGCCCATTCCACCGGTATTGGGCCCTTTGTCGCCATCATAAGCTGCTTTGT
>DCDG01000052.1 GCA_002316315.1 Candidatus Aminicenantes bacterium UBA1061
GTTCCTGACTTTCTCTGGCCTCGGTTTCAGCTTGATAAAGTTTAGTCAGGCTGGCTTTTTCCCGTCGCTGGCGGAAAAGCCAGGTCAACAACAAGCCGGCCACAGTTACCGCCAGCAGGAGAAGAATGATCAGAGTCGCTCTTGTTTGCCAGATAGACAGAGCTTCCTGCCGGTCAATTTTCGACACGATGTACCAGCTGGTGCCAGGGACAGGAGAAAGGAAAGCAATAACTTTCTGGCCGCGATAATCGAGGCTCTCGAACGGCCCGGGCCGGTCGAGAGCTCTTCTGACTGCTGCCAGTTTCTGCTGGTCGAGCGGCTGGCGGTAGGTCAGGGCGGTACCTTTCCGGTCTTTAAGTTCGCTGAGAAAAACAATCTCTTCACCCTCTTTTTTAACCAGCAGTGTTTCGCCTGTTTTAGAGGTGATAGGCCATGACTCTATCAACGGAAATAAGGAGTTTTGAGCCTCGGCGGTCAGGATGAGATAAGACTCGGGCCGGATTTGGTCCTTTTCTAATTTTCCTGTATCTTGAGGAGCATAAATGGCCGCGACAATATCAAGGTGCGGTCTACTGCCAGGTCTGGGAAAGTGTAAATCGGTGATTGAGACCTCTCCACTCTTTTCAGTTTGAGCAAGAGCTTCCTTCAGCTCAGTAGAAAAAGAAGCCGGAGTCCCCTCCGGGGCTTCTTCTCCGACCGCCAGAAGCGGTCTTTTTTCTCTGTCCAGAATCATCAAGCGAGAATAGCCATAGACCCGAGCGGTGAGCTTCAGCCGCTCTTCTACTTCCTCGCGGTATTTATCAGTTGGTTGTTGCAGGAAGTGGAGAACGGCCGTGGCAAAAAATTTGCTGCCCGCTGTCTCTTCGGCATCGGCGCGACTTTTGTCCAGCCAGGCTTTTATTTCATCGGCCTGAAGCCGGGCAATGGTCGACAGCTGGTTGAAAACTACGCCTTTTACTCTCTTTTCCTCGGCTTGATAAAAGGCCAGACCGATAATCAGAATAATAACTATAAGGAAAATGGAGATTAAATAAACGGGACTGCTAAATCTCTTCTTCCATCGAAGCCGCCGGGCTTTAAAACTTTTCATGGCTTGCCTCCCCACCATGCCCTTTGAGGCCTTCACCATTTTTTGTTTTTTACCCTTCTAAAACAATTATCTACCACATCTTTAGGTTTTCATCAATAGAAGAATGGGGAAGAATGGGAAGAATGGGGTCAAGAATGGGGTCGGGCCAGCCGATTTCATTTTAAATCAATAAGATAGAGTTGATACAGCAGCGTTGGGAGGGGTATTTGATTAATATTTTTATTTTTGCTTATAAATTGCAGATAAAAAATCAAGCGTGTTGTAATGATGAGCAGGATATCAGGAAGAGCGGTGCTTCCTGCTGTAATTGATCTTTTTGCTGGTAACTGGCGATAGGTCAAGGATACATGTTCTCCCGGGTGACGCTTAGCATAGTCTAACATATTGATAACAAAGAAAATCGGCTGGCCCGACCCCATTTACTTGGCGGCGGTTAGGGCGCGGTCGCGACCCTCCTTCTTGGCTCTGAACAGGGCCTGATCAGCCGCCTTCAGAACATCAGCCGGTGTCAGTCCGTGGAGGGGAAAAGAGGCTACCCCGGCTGACATGGTTATCTTCTGAAGCAGTCTCCCACCAGAGGCCATCTCCAGGCTTCTGACCGAGTCAAGAATAGACCAGGCTCTGCTGACCGCCAGGTCTAAGCCCAGACCAGGCATGACCATGGTAAATTCTTCTCCGCCGAAGCGGCAGACGATATCCTCGGCCCGTACAGCTTTCTGCAACTGGCGGGCAATGGTCTGAAGAGCCAGGTCACCAGCTTCATGTCCATAAAGATCATTGACCGCTTTGAAGTGGTCAATATCAAACATGATGATGGACAGAGGTTGACTGAGACGTTTAGCCCTGGCAAATTCTCTCTGCAACGTCTCCTCAAGGTAGCGGCGGTTATAAAGGCCGGTCAGGGAATCGCGAATTGACTGCTGCCGGAGTGATTCCCTCAACCTGATATTAGCCAGGGAGGAAGCCACTCTCTGTGAAAAGACGGTCAGGAGCGACTTTCTGACTTCAAATTCCATCCGGTCAGCCGGCAAAGGCAAACCTGCCGAATAGTCGACTGCTTCGTCTTGAAGACAGCATATGGCTACCAGCAGGCCGATTGTTTCTCCCCCTGAGATGAGTGGCAGACAGGCTGTTCTCCACGGCGGCTCCAGAATATTTTTTAAGTGAGGGCAAAGGAAGGCTTCATTGGAGGAACCAACAAAATGCGGAGCTGATCGGCGGAGAGCCCAGCAATCGTCAAGATTAAGAATTGGCATAGCCCTTTGGGTCTGATTCCAGCCCGAAGTAAGTTCAAGAAAATTTTCCTTTTCTGGCCGGAGATAGAAAAGCCCCGAGTCAGCGGAGAAGAGTTTTTCAGCGTAGTTGACAATGATATCTATGGCTTCTTTTTCAGACCTGGCCATAGATATAGCTTCGCCCATTTCGACCAACTGAACTATATCCCTGTTCCTCTGCTCGAGGTCAGTAATAGCTTTTTCCAGTTTATCTTTAGCTTCGGCTAAGGCTTTTTCCTGTTTTTTCCTTTCAGTGATATCGGTTAAGACAGCCAGTGTACCGGTGAAGTAGCCATCGGCATCAACCCGCGGGGCCGCATTGACAATAACTGCCTTTTTGCTTCTATCAGGAAGGGTCAGCTCGAGGTCGTAAGTATCGCGAAAGCCCTGCTGGCGGCGAAGAGTATACTGACGAACATATTCAAAATCTTCAGCAGTGGTAAATTCCCGTAAGCTGCGGCCCTCAAGATTTTGTTCTGTATCGTTGAAAATTCTCCTGGCAGCCGGATTGGCGAAAACGAATCTTTCCAGAGTATCTACTGTGACTACCGCTTCGCCCAACGATTCAACCATATTGCGAAAAAGCTCTTCGCTTTCTCTGAGTTTACGGGCGATGGCTTCCGTTTCTTCCACCTGCTTTTGTAATTCGGCTGTTCTTTCCTCTACCTTTTTTTCCAAGGTTTCCTTGGCCTCTTCCAGATTTCTCATGGTATTCTGGAGTGCATCCAGTCCATAATTGAAAATTGAGGCTAGCTGACCAACTTCATCGGAGGTAGTTACCTCGAGTCTCGAGTCCAGATTTCCGGTGGCGATCTCGTTAACTGTTCTGGTCATCTTACGAAGTGGGCGGGTAACCAGGAGGCTTAAAAAATAAAGGGTTAAAAGTCCAAAGGCAAAAATGAGCAGAGAGCTGATAAAAAAGACACGAGTTATACGGGTGACCTGGGCCTTCATGATTTTTAAAGAAAAACCGACAGCGAGGGAACCGATGGGTTCTCCCTGATGTTCAATCCCGGTATACAGGTTATAATACAAGCCATTGCTGGTCATGGTGGATTTTTTTAACTCAGGGAGAGGAGGAAGAGTTGACGGGGGGGGAGTCGAGGACGATCTGGAGGAAGTCGCAGGCTGAGCGGACTGAGGTTTTGATCCAGATTCGGATTCAGATTTAGAGGCCGGTGGAGAAGCGAGCGGGCGCTGATAACGAACGAGTTCTCGACCGGTGGCATCAAAAACCAAAGCGTATTCTATTTCCGGAATCTGGCTTAAGCTGTTGAGAACTTCGATCATGTTATCATAATCGTCAAAAATTATGGCCGGAGCCAGACTATAAGCGACGATCTGGCCCAGGGAAGTGGCGTTATCCTGCAGGTTTCTAAGTGAACTAAGGCGGTATAGCCGAGGGCCAAGAATGAGAAGTGCCAGGCAAGCTAAAACTAAAAGAGGCAGCGAGACCAGCATGAATTTCAGAACAATCGGGCTCCGACCGCGCCGGGGAAGAAGATTCGGGGTAGGAGTAGAAGGAGAAGGATTTGCAAGAGTGGCAGGATTATCAAGAGCATCAGATCGAGTCTGCCATTCAGTCTTGGTTTGTGTTTCCATCGGCTTTCCTTACATTGACCAGGTTTAACAGCTGTGAAGAAAAGTTCAAGCCCTGAGCTCTGGCCGCTTCAAGATTGATGATAATTTGTGGTTTCTCCCCCTTCAGAGAGAAAACCAGAGCGACGCCTGAGTCGAGCTGCTCTGGATTGGCAGTAAAGGTGCCTAATTTTAGTTTCGAGCAGAGGCGGCAGATATTTTTTAGTAGCTCTGGATTTTTCTTTGGATTGAGGGTACCTAAATAGACAAAATCAACTGCCTCCTGGCGGACTTTTTCTTCGAGGAGATCTGGTGCAAAAGAATCAAGGTCTATATCCACGATGCGTATTGGCCGGTTATAAATTCTCATGGGTTGTTGTTTCAGCCAGTCATTAAGAGCTAACCAATCAGCAGCCAGCCAGGAAGAGATTGAATCAGATTTCTGGTTGATAATACCAATGGCAAGAGACTCTCCCTGCCGGGAACTGGAACTGGAATTGCGTTCAAACTTGAGAACTTTAATCAGGAGCTCGAGTTCTTTAGCCGGATCCGAATAATAGCCGGGGTCGGAGGCTTGGGTTTGGGAGAGAGAAAAAGTGTCGAACGGGAAAATGGAGAGCAGGCAGGAGTCGTATGAGAAAGGAGAAGAAAAAAGACCGGAAAGTGGGGGCCGTGCGCCCAGGTACCACGGATAAAATAGGCTTGAGAACAAAACCGGCGAAAGTAATACCCAGCGTCTCCAGCCAGCTGCTGCCTTCATTTTCCTTTCTAAACTCAGGTTAACATTATCGCCACCCCCTGTCAACGGAAGGGGCAAAGCGGCCTGCGGGGTAAAGTGTAAAGATGGGGTCAAGATGGGGTCGGGCCAGCCGATTTCATTTTATATCAATAAGATATGGGTGACGTGGTGGTTTCAGGCAGGCTATTTGATTGATGTTTTTGTTTTGCTTATACATAACAAATAAAAAAACAGGTGAGTCGTATGGAGAGTAGAAAATCAGAAAGAGCAGGGCCGTCTGCTGTAATTGATTGCCGCCAAGTATAGGTGATAGGGCATGGATATATAGTCGCTCAGGTGGAGCTTAATATATTGATAATATAGCAAATCCGCTGGCCCGACCCTATCACAAAATTATAATTGATAAAAGTGCGGCTGTTCTTTACAATGATAAAAGCCTGGAGATAGGTGGAGGCTGAATATGTTTAAGGGCTTTCGAGATTTTATAATGAGAGGTAATGTGGTTGACCTGGCTGTAGCGGTCATCATTGGTGCCGCTTTCAATCAGATCGTCAATTCGATGGTCGGCGATGTGCTGACCCCGCTCATTGGAGCCATTTTTGGTCGGCCAGATTTTTCTGGTATTGCGCTTGGCCCCATTTTGCTGGGTAAATTTATTAATGCTGTTGTTAATTTTTTTATTGTAGCTGTAGTAATTTACTTTGGTGTTGTGCTCCCGATGAAAAAACTACACGACAGAATAGATAAGAAAAAAGCTGCCCAGCCTGCTCCGGCTCCCTCAGAAGAGGTCAGACTCTTATCAGAAATTCTGGAAACCCTTAAAAATAAGTAGTTCGAAAGAAATGGGAAAAAGAAATGGGGTCGGGCCAGCCGATTTCCTTTTAAATCAATAAGATAGAGGTAGGGTATCGGTGCCAGACGGACTAGATGATTAATATTTTTATTTTTGCTTATAATAGCAAATAAAAAATCAAGCGTGTTGTGTGGAGAGTAGAAAATAAGAAAATATGGTGTCGCCTGCCGTAAATTCTATTCGCCAGAAAGAGACGACAAACCATGTAGAGGTAGGCGCCGAGGTGTGCTTAACATATTGATAATAAAGGAAATCGGCTGGCCCGACCCCATTTGAAAGGAGATGTGGATGAAAAGGGAAGGATATGAGAAGGCGCTGATTACAGGCGCTTCTTCTGGCCTTGGCCAGGAGTATGCCACCCAGCTAGCTCAAACCGGGACTGACCTGATTCTGGTGGCCAGGCGCCATGAGCGCCTCAAAGCTTTAGCTACCGGCCTCAGCACTTCGTATGGAGTTAAGATTGAAGTTTTACCGGCCGACCTCAGCCAGGACGAAGACCTGGAAAAGGTAGTTCTGAAAATTCGCCAGACCTGCAACCTTGATCTCCTGATTAATAACGCCGGCTTTGGCGGTCACGGGAAATTTCATCTGGAAGATGGCGGAGAAGCCGAGCGCATGATCAAGGTTCATGTTTTAGCCACGACTATTTTGACCCGGGCCGCTCTCCCTTCCATGCTTGTTCGCCACCATGGAGCAATTATCAATGTGGCTTCGGTTGCTGCTTTTTCTCCGCTTTCTGGCACGATGTACAGCTCGACCAAAGCCTTTGAAGTGATGTTTTCCGAGAATCTGCAGAGCGAGCTTTATGATACCGGTCTAAAAGTCCAGGCTCTCTGCCCTGGCTTAACGCATACAGAATTTCATCAGGTGGCCGGAATTAAAGCCGAAGCCATTCCCGGGATGTTCTGGATGAAGGCGGAAGATGTGGTAAAAATTTCTCTCCGGGCTCTCTCCGGCCATAAAGTCATCATTGTCCCAGGGACAAAAAACAAGCTCATGACTTTTTTCTTACGCTGCCCCTGGACTTTCGCTCTGGCCCACTGGGCTGCCCGTCAGAAAAAAATAAGGCATATAGCTGATAGCAGCTTGAGATGAACGTCAAGGAAATCAGACCCCCCGGCGAAAAAAAATCCAGGGTGAGAACCTTATTGCTTCTTTCCGGTGGACTCGATAGTCTGCTGGCCGGTAAAGTTCTGGAAGAGCAGGGAGTAGAGATTGTAGGACTGACTTTTGAAAGTGTCTTTTTCGAGGCGGCCCGGGCCATAGCCGCGGCCGAAATGCTCAACTGGTATCTCATTCTGGTTGATATCACCGGGGAACAAATTGAAATTATTGAGCATCCCGGTTATGGCTATGGCCGCCACCTCAATCCTTGTATTGATTGCCATGGCCAGATGGTCAGATTAGCCGCTGAGCTTCTCCCTCGCTACCAGGCGGATTTTGTGTCAACAGGCGAAGTTCTGGGGGAAAGGCCAAAATCTCAGAATCGTCAGTCTCTTGGGCTGGTCGAAAAGCTAAGCGGAGCCAGAGGACTGCTCCTACGCCCGCTTTCAGCCCGCCTTCTGCCCCCAACCAGTCCGGAGGAGCTGGGCCTGGTGAATCGTCAAAAGTTGCTTGACCTGGCTGGGCGCTCTCGCCAGCGGCAGATTGAGCTGGCTCGCCATTATGGCTTGACTGATTATCCCACTCCAGCCGGCGGCTGCCTTTTGACTGACTCCGTTTTTTCTCAAAGGCTAAAGCAACTGCGTGACTGGCGCGGCAGCTGGCTCCGGGAAGACATTGAGCTTATCAAACACGGGCGCGTCTTTTTTGATGATGATGGCCTTATAATTGTTGGCCGTCACCATGAAGAAAACGAGAAAATAGAAAAAAAGGCCCTGGCTTCTGATCTCCTCATTACCCTTCCCGACTATAAAGGGCCGTTAACTGTCATTAGATTTAAAGATAAAAACCATCCAGCTCTCCGCCAGCTTGACATATTTGACCAGCCCCTGGCAAAAAAAGCTGCCCTTTTGACAATTAGATACAGCCGCTCCCGCTCGGCAGAAGAGGCTTCTGTTCTGCTTTTAACTCCGATACGTGCTCAGAGCAGGATATTCAAGAGAGAGGAATGGCTACCATATCTTTAAAAATGGGGTCGGGCCAGCGCATTTACATTTATATCAATAGGTTAAGTTAAGGGCAATTTGGTCAGACGACTGGAGAATTAACTCGGGGCTTCAGTCTGCTATTTCGGAATTTTAGACAACCGGCGCTTCCTCTACTTCGCTCTTCATTGTTTCCTGGCCTTTAGCTTCTTTATTGTCTTAAGGTCTATTTATTTTTGCCTTTGCCAGTTTTCTCTGGCTTGGTCTTTTTCTCGCCAGCCTGTCCGCGGCCCTGCCTTTTTTCCATCTGGATTGTGTCGTGAATATCTACAAAGCGCTGCCCCTTGGTCCTCAGCTTCATCACCCGCTCTGGCTCAGCCTGGTGGGCTTCAGAGATGAATTTGAGATTGACCAGATTGATAATGTCATCATCACTCAAAATGACTTTGCCCCAGTTCTTTTGGCCGTGGTAGCGGCGATAATAGCCATAGGCTTTACCGTATGGAGGTCCGACCCTGGTTACTCTGACCGGAACAAAGAAAATCTCCGGGTTGAGTCCGAATTGTACAGAAATATCCCACCAGCTCATCCCTTTAAGTCGGAGGTCAATGATAACTGCTGGCTCGACTCTGGCCTGTCTGGCGATAAAGAAAACTACAGGCAAATCATCATCGGCCAGCCGGTAGCGATTCCGAATATCGATGACTTTCTCAGACGGTACATTGAAATATTTAGAAATCGAGAAATAGAAACCAAGGAGCTTACCATCAGCAAAAGACATGCCCAGATTTACATTCTGGGCTGACAGGCGGGCTGGCCCCGGCAGAAGCTCTAGGGTCAGAAGGAAAATTATAAAAAACAGCCACCTGGCCACACGTTTTGATCGCCTGTTCATGGCTTTCCTCCTCTTTTATCCTCTTTTGTCTAATCTGGGCCTCTAAGCCTGCCTGATTCTTGATCAGGTAGCCTTTGTCTTACATGCCCAATTATATCTTTTTATTATAAAGCCAATTAATTCGCAATTAAAGCCCGCAAGATTCGGGATTGAATGACGACAGCCTGAAGCACCTTTTGAGTCCGTTCTGAAGTTAGACTCGGGTTTTGAGGCAGGTTTACAGGAGTCGCAGGTTTTGCCGGCCCGGGTTGTTCATTGTTTCTCTATGCACCTTGGATACTACGTCTTAACCTAAATGAGTAAGTCAATTGACAGGGGATTCAGCAGTTTATATATTAAAAGAAAAAGAAATCTGATCTATTCTATGGCAAAAAAAACAGACACAAAACCAGGTTAAAAATAAAAAGGAGATAGTATGCCAACCAAACCAAAGAGTCCTTATCTGCCCTTTGGCGACCATCAGACTGCTCCCTGGTACGGGAAAGATATCCTGTCTGTCAGGCAATTTACCAGGCCGGACCTTGAATACATTTTTAGTGTCGCTCATGAAATGAGGGTTATGGTGGAGAGAATCGGCACCTTTGATTTACTCAAAGGGAAAATTCTGGCCAACCTATTCTATGAACCCTCGACCAGGACGTTTTCTTCCTTTATGGCTGCTATGCAGCGCCTCGGCGGAGCTGTCATCCCGATTAGTGAGGTGCGGTATTCCTCGGTGGCTAAAGGTGAGAGCCTGCCTGACACGGTGAGAACTCTGGCGGCCTACGCCGATGTAATTGTTATCAGGCATCCAGAAGTTGGTTCAGCTGCTCTGGCTGCTCGCTATGCCGGCAAGCCGGTGATTAATGCCGGAGACGGCGTCGGCGAGCATCCCACTCAGTCTCTCCTCGATGTTTTCACCATTCGAGAAGAACTTGGCCATCTTGACAACCTGACCGTCACCATGCTCGGTGACCTGAAATATGGCCGTACAGTCCATTCCTTAGCCCGATTACTGACCCGTTTCGATAACATTAATATCCATTATGTTTCTCCTGATGCCCTGAGAATGCCGCCCGATGTGATTGAAGAAGTAGCTGAGAAGGGCCTGCCTCAGGAAGAACATCGGACCCTGGAAGGGATCTTGCCTGAAACTGATGTTCTATATGTTACCCGTGTCCAGAGAGAAAGATTTGATGATCTGGAAGCCTACGAGAAGGTCAAAGATGCTTATGTCATCGCACCGAAAACACTGGAAAAGGCCAAACAGCGGATGATTATCATGCATCCACTGCCGCGGGTCAATGAAATTGCTATGGAAGTGGATAAAGATCCCAGAGCGGCTTATTTCCGGCAGATGGAATACGGACTGTATGTTCGAATGGCCCTGCTGGCCATGGTTCTCGGCAAAGCTTAAACGAATTTTAAGACACCTGGCCAGGCCTGAGAAAAAATTACTTTAAGCTGTATCTGTCTGATTGTGTTATTGATAATCAGGTGAAAACCAAATTGCTGGCAAGTTCAATTTTTGCTTTGCTTCAGTTTTCTATGCTTCTGTTCTTATAAATAACCTCTCTCTGATCAAAAGCCGGGACTTGTTTTTTTAACTGTTTCTTTTTTATCTTGATTCTCAGTACCGAGAAGTCAAACTTTCTCAGCCTGGTCCTCCATGAAAGGTTCTGGATACTTTCTCGTTCCGATCAGCTCGCGCTTAATCAAGATAATAACCAATAGCCGCATAGCTCACCCAGTGACGCAGGGAAAAAGGAGCGGTTGTCCCCAGGCCGATTTTTTTAAGCGGCAACACACCTTCGCTGTAGCTATCCGAATAGCGGATGAGTTCTCCTTTCAATCTCCTGCCGGTTGTTTCTTTGATAATTTTTTCTGAGGCTAAAAATCCGAATGGAATGGAATATTTACCACACCAGTAGGAATTTTTATAGTCGAGATAAGTCTTGCCCCAGAATTCCCCCGCCAGCCCGGCTATTTTCTGCTCGTCTATAACTCCTGTCATGTAATTGGCTATAAGCTGCTGGTCAAAAGCCAGGGCTTTTTCCCAAGCTGCCTGCCCTTCGCCAAAGGCCAGATTATTGAAATCCTTTCCGTAGTGGTTACCATCAGCAGAAATCAAGAAAAGAATATCACGGCCGGGAACCAGATGATTATCTTTCACATAGGTAGAAATCACCCTGGCCAGGTCGGCGGCTATTTCTTCCATTTTATCCAGAGGCATGGGAGCCACCATGACAGGGGTAATTTTTGCTTCAGGATTGAAATACTGGAGAAAGGGGAGGAGGGCTTCAATCGAATGCTCCAGTTCATGGGCCCGATTATTGACCACAAAATAAGCAGGTTTCAGCTGGCTCTTGATATATTCCCGCAGAGGCGAGACTTTGACCGGTTTAAGGACCCCCGGCCAGAGGTTGTACCCATCAAGAACCAGGACACTATCGAGTCCTTTGATTTCCTGGCGGACGGTTCCATGAGTTACGCCGAAAACCACCACTTCCTTCGCTCTTATAAGATTAAATAAAGGATAATAGAGGCGGCCGGCATAAAGGTAATCATCGTGAGGAGAAATGGCCGCCACCAGACCTTCACTTCTGAAAGTTTCTTTTTCATGAGCTGCCAGGTAATCAACGAGAATTTTCATACTGTCTGGGTTCCAGCAAAAGCCGACATCATCGCGAACGGGCCTGAGCTGGTCAGTAGCTTTATCCTGTTTCGATATGGTTTTAGCTGAAGCAGCTAGCCAGGCTGAGGAATTCACTGTTAAGAGCACCAGAAAAATCGCTAAAAAAAGGGCAAAATCCAAGGTGGGCCGGTGCTTGATTCTATCCTTTTTTATATTATGGTCGATCATAATCGTCTCCTTTCTCCGGGCTCAGCACGATTGATCAATAAATCGGGACTGGCCCGGGCTTTTATCTGTAATTTGTGATTATTTTATAGCATAATAGCCTTTGTCCTTACAAAAAGGCCTTTTCGCCGGCCACTTCCGCCAGCGAAATATTTTTTTCTGCAGCCAGGATTTCTCTTGCATAATGTGCTATAATACCGCCTCGATTATAAAGGAAGAGGGCATGGGCCCTTATCGGCATACTCCTCTCCTTTATAACGTAATTTTTATAAGGAGAGTAGAGTATGAACATCTACGCAGGAAACCTTTCGAGGGACCTGACTGAAGGCGAGTTAAAGGAAGCCTTCGAAGCTTTTGGTGTTGTGGCCAGCGTTTCCATCATTAAGGATCGCTATACGGGTGAATCACGTGGCTTCGGCTTCGTCGAGATGCCCAATCAGGAAGAAGCCCAGGCTGCTATTAATGGCCTGAACGGCAAGAACCTGAAGGGCCGCACCGCCACCGTCAATGAGGCCAGACCGCGGCAGGATAAACCCCGCACCGGTTTCGGCGGAGGACGTGGACGCAGTTCCTCTGGCGGTCGCCGCTATTAATTTTGATAAGTTAGTAGCTTAAACCGAAAGTAAGAGCCAGGTATTAAGCCTGTTCCCCGGCCAGAGCCACCAGTTGGTTTCACCGGGAAGAGCAAGGTACCTGGCTTTTTTTATGTCTGAAGGTAGCTGAAGGCAGTCTTACTCCAAAGCCTGACGGAGTTTTTCCGGATCAAAAGTCTGAAGGTATTTGATAATATTTGTATAGGTGTTGTTGAAGCCAAAACCGCCCAGTTGCATTTCGCGGATAGCTTCCTCTTTAGTCCATTTTTGAATAACAATGCGGTAGACCGCGGTAAAAAGCCCGGTTCGGTCGGCCCCATAGTGGCAGTGAACGAGATAAGGGCCATCGGCTGGATTGCTGACGATTTTAAGGAATTTCGTCAGGTCCTCTTCCCGCACCTGGCTGGCTTTGGAAGGAATAGCAAAATATTTTAAATTTGTTCCTACCATAGATTTTTCATCCTGCTTCCCGCCGCGAAGGTCAATGACAGATTTGATGCCAAATTTTTCCAGCTCCTTGAAGCCTTTGGCTGCCGGCTGAGCGCTGCGATAAAGCTGGTCACTTACCTGGTAAAAATTTGGTACGCCAGGGAGCTTAATGGGTTTTGCCCAGTTTTCCGGACGTGGAGCTTTATTCTGGCAGGCCGGCGAACTGGCCAGGAAAAAGCCGGTTGCCACCATCAAGATCAATAACGGTTGAAGCCGGCTCCGCTTCATTCTGGAAAAAACTGTCATCGTTGCTTTCCTTTTTGCCTTTACCTTATAGGATAAAGGTCAGCCCGTCAATTTATTTTCTATTCTATTTCTTCTAAACCTGATGCGGAGAAGCTCAAAAAGCATCTTAACCGAACTGCCCAGAAGCCTGACCCGCGAGTCCGGTGAGTTAATCCAGACGACCGGGACTTCGGCTATTTTATATCCAAGCTGTCTGGCCAGCAGTAGAACCTCAACATCGAAGGCAAATCCGGTTGTTTTAATCCTGGCGAAAATTTCTCGTGATGCCTCTTTTCTAAATAATTTAAACCCGCACTGGGTATCTTTGAAGTCAGGAAGAACCAGCCACCTAACCAACAGGTTAAAAAACTTGCCCATGGTTTCTCGAAGCCAGCTCTGCCTTTTTTTGATATCTGAAGCTGGTAGAGCCCGTGAACCAATGATTAAGTCATAGTGCTCGGCAGCCAGCGGCCAAAATTTTTCCAGTTCCTCTATCGGGGTGGAGAGGTCAGCATCGGTGACCAGAATCAGTTCTCCATTCGCCTGGAGCACACCCTCTTTGACGGCTGCTCCTTTGCCTCTGTTCTTTTCGAATGAAATGATCTTCGACCAGGGCCAGTCAGTCAGGATAGTCCTGGCCAGGCTGGCTGTGCGGTCAGTACTGCCGTCATTAACCACTATAATTTCTGCGCTTGAATTCCGGACTCTTAAGCAATCAATGATCTGGCGGAGGGTGGAGCCAATTCTTTTTTCTTCGTTATAGGCAGGAATAATTATCGATAGAGAGAGACTATGAAAGCTTTCCTCTACCACCGGAGTCTTTTGTGCCTGCAGCTTATTTTCTCCCCAATTCATTTGGTCTTGGCTGAAGCTAGAACAATTTTTCTCTCTCTTATTTTCTGAAAACTCTGCTCACGGAAAATATTTATTAATGAAAATCACTGCCAGGACAATCAAAATAAAAAAAAAGACAAAAGCTGACAGGGCAAACTCAAGCGAGATTCGCCTGGCCCGTTTGACATCTTCGGGGAAATGCTTTTTATATTCAGCATAACTGATCAGGTAGGCAGAGAGGGCTGCCACCGGTGAAAAAATTAAAGCCAGAACTACCGCTTGCCGAAGCATTTTTTCACTTCCTCAAAGGTTAAAACTGCCTCAAAAATTATAACAAAATCGGCCTGAATCTCTAACTGAATTATTAACTTTCATCTTTTAGGACTGAGAGGCAAGCTACAGACCTGGTTTTTACAGCTACCCAACCCCCCTGATTAATGTTAAAATAAAACAGAATACAAAACGAGGCTGTTGAGGCCATTCAAAACAGAAACCATAAAGAACAATGGAAAATCCAGTCAAAGTTGCCCTTCTTAAATTTAGAAACTTAAAGGCTGCCTGGAGTATAGCAAGAGAAGCCTGGTCAGCGGCCAGAAAAAGCTGTTTTTTAATCCTGGTAATGGGGCTGGCCACCCCCGGGATTTTTTGCCAGCTGGCAGCTGATGATTTCCAGCTAAAGTTGCCTTCGGGGACAGATCGCTCCTGGCCAGGGCCAGATTTTTTTGCCTCTAATTTTGAGGACTGGCAGGCAAAGGATGGAAGTCTTAACTGTCTGACCCCGGCCGTCAATCGCTATGTTTATTTTTTAACAGGGGAGATAGCTGGCCGGACAGGCCGATTTGAGGCCAGTTTTATAGCCAAGGTTAACTCTCTTCCTTCCCGGCCGAGACTAAAAAACTATATCAGCCTGCGACTCGGTATTAAGGGCAAGGACGGAGACTATAAACAGGCGGCAGTGGGCGGCGAGGGAATTGACCTTGGCCTGACCACAGATGGACTTTTATTTATTGGCGATCTGGAAAGCGTTAGCTCGACTGAAGCCCAGGAAATAATTAAAGCCGCTTTGAAAATGGGAGTTGAATTTAAAATCGGCCTCGAAATCAAGGCCAGTGGCTATCATCTGGAGCTTAGTCTACATGAAGCCCAGAGCGGTAGGCTGCTCGACGAGCTGGAAGAGACGGGAAATCAATCTGAAAAAGTTAAAGGTGGTCTGGCCCTGGTAGCCAGCCTGCCCGAAGTGAAAATCAATCCGTCCGATTTTTCTGTCGGCCAGTTTAATGAAGTTAGATTTCGTGGTGAACTCCTCCAGAAGCGGCCAGAACGACAGTTCGGGCCGGTAGCTTTTACACTTTACAGTCTGAATGGTCAGCAGCTCAGACTCCGGGCTCAACTTATTCCAGGAAGTCTTCCGGAGGAAAGCTGGCTGGCCTTAGACATCAAAGACGGTGGCCAATGGGTGAGGGTTGCCTCAGAAAAAATTCAGACTGAAAATTCAGGCGTCCTTTTTTTTATTAAGGATTGGAATCAGGAAGAAGCGGTAGCCTTCCGGCTTGTTGTTTTAGACAAGACCCGCCAGGAAGCCAGTTTTCTTCCTTTTTATGGCCAGTTCTCTCCCGAACCGGTGACTTCAGATGAAACCAGGCTGGCCGTTTTGGCCGCTGGAAGTGAGGCTGATTATCCTTATTCCCGGGTGGTGGCTAATCTAAAAGCACTTAATCCGTCCTTGGTTTTCTTTGGTGGTAGCCAGGTCTTTGGCCGGCCAGCTGGCTGGTGGCAGGAGAAAATTTCCTTCGACAGGCTTAAACAGGAATATCTCCGCCAGTGGATTTTATTCGGCTGGGCTTTCTCTGACTTATTAAAAGACCGCCCGGCGATCATCACCCCTGATGCCCGGGATTATTTTCAGCTTAAACTCTGGGGCGATGGTGGGAAAACCGGAGTCGGGGAGACAGCCACTAATCCAGTTGAGGGTCAGGACAGCGGGGGGTTTTTGTTGCCGGCTGACTTTATCCGTCTTGTCCTTGATACTCAGACCTCTCATTTGCCTGACTCGCCAGGGAGAGAGCTTTCCGAGACAGGTCTGAAACCTTATTATTGTGAGATTAATTATGGCCGCTTAAGTCTGGCTGTTCTTGATGACCGGATGTTTAAGACACCCCCTGCTTCTGTTTATGGCTCGGACCAGGTCTGGAATGGTTGGCCGGTCAACCCAGGCCTGGAGATAGCCAGAGAGGCTAAGGCAAAGCGAGCCAGCCTCCATGGGAAGGAACAGCTTGGTTTTCTGAAAAGATGGGTTGAAGACTGGTCTGGCACGGTAGAGTTTAAAGCCGCTCTGTCTCAAAGCCTGTGGGCCTGCCTCGAAACGGTACAAGGCGGGGCAGCAAGTGACGAGGCCCTCTTTAGATCACCTCCCCCCCTCCCCGGAGAATATCCTTCCTCTGACCTGCCGGTAGCTGATTTCAATTCAGGCGGCTGGCCCGGAGAAGCCCGGGATGAAGCTGTAAAAATCCTGAGGAAAGCCCTGGCTGTTCATTTGGCTGGAAGCGGGGGCCCGCCAGCCACTCTTAAGTATGGATTAAGCCGGTATGATGAGGCAGGTTACGCCTTCCTCCCCAGACCACTGATAAGTGCCTGGCAGGTAAGATGGTTCCCCAAAAAACCGGGCACATCTGGTAAAACTCCGCCCACCCCGACCGGGAATTTTAGCGATGCCTTTGGTAACCGCCTGGCGGTCAAAGCTGTGGCCAATCCGGTGACTTCTACTGATCAAGCCGGTGGGAGTCAAGCCTCGGGCTTCGGCCTGGTCAGGTTCAGACAGGACGGAACGATCGTTTTTGAAAACTGGTCAGCTGCTGATTCGACTTCCGGAAAAGAAGCTCGTCTTCTTCCTCGCTGGCCACTGGTTTTTTCTGTCCTTGATAATGATGGCCGGCGACCGGCTGCCTATCTTCCGACACTAAGATTTAAAGGAATTGACCGTCCGCTGGTTCAGGTGATCGAAGAAATCAGCCAGGAGGTTGTTTATACGGTACGAGTCAGGGGAAGTGAATTCACACCACCTGTTTTCCGGGCGGGTAATTATACTGTCCGCTGCGGTCAGCCGGGAACTTCGAGCTGGCGAGAAATAAAAAAAATTGCCTCTCTTCCGGCCGGGGTCAAAAAAGTCAGGTTAATAGATTTCAGCCAGCCAGCACCGAAATATTAAATGAATGAATTCAAAGCCGGCAAACGCATGAAAATAGAAGTTGAATATTTAGAATTTATGTGGCCGATGAGGCATTATTTAGTTATTGCGCCGAGGAAGAAGTGGCCGGTGGGAAAATGAAAGTCGAATGGGCCTGGGGCGATTTTCCTGAAAAATATGCTATTCGTTTTCCTAAACATAATCAATAGATGATGACGGGAGGGGCCTAACCGGCTTTAATTTAAATCTTGCAACTGGACTTAAAAACAGAAGTTTAATCTACTGAGCAAAAAAGTGATAAAAGATAGAGTCAAAAACTTATTTCAATTTTCAACAATTATTATTGTACTGCTTGTCTGGTTGCCTGGCTCGCTACTGGCGGCCGATCTCAGACTGGTGGTTATTGGTGATACCAGCCCTGAATTTTTCAGCCGGAAAACTCCCTTTTTTAAAGACATGATAGGGAAAATCAACGAGCTAAAACCTGATGCGGTTGTCCATCTGGGCGATATGATTGCCGGCTATGGCTTCAGGCGGGCTGAATCACAATGGAATGAATTTGACCGTCTGGTGTCAAAAATTAAAGCCCCCTTTTTCCGTGTGCCCGGCAACCATGATATTTACAGCCAGAAATCCTTAGAAGTTTATCTCCGGCGATATGGGCAAACTTATTACTCGGTGGACATGCACGGCTACCATTTGATTTTTCTCTGGAATGTTGAAGAAAACCGGCTTGGCCATATCAGCCGGCAACAGTATAACTGGTTAAAGGCTGACCTCAAGAAATCAAATGATTGGACAGGGGCTTTTATTTTTCTCCATGTTCCGAACTGGACTAAAACCAGTAAGTATGTCCTTCCTTTTGATAAAGATTTCTGGCTTGAAAAAGTTCATCCGCTTCTCCGGGAGAATAAAATCCTGGCCGTTTTCGCCGGGCATTATCATCGCTTTGGCCCAATCAGAGAAATAGACGGTATAAAATATTATTTAAGCGGCGGCGGCGGTCCCCGGATCAATAATTTGTATGTTCAACATGGGGGTGGAAATCATTTTCTTTTAGTTGAAGCCACTGGAGATAAGTTTAGTGTCCAGGTGGTTTTCAGAGACAAGATTATCTCCGATGAGGAAGCGGATGTCCTGAGAGATGTACTTAAGTGAACGGGTTGTGCTTTAACAAAGCGAGTTTCTGCCAAAAAATAAAAATAATATATTTAAGCGAACGAATCTGACCGCCCACAGCCAGGTTTTAAGATTTAAAGTGATCAAAGCCTGATTTTTGAAGGATGACCCGTCGGCCATCTTTCAGGTAAACAAGTTTTCCTTTTTTCCCTGTAATTCGGCCAACCAGATGGAGCCGCCGTCTGAATTTTTGCCGGTAGCGGCGGTCAAGATCTGGATAACCTTCGGACCCGATGGTTATCAGCAGACAGTAATCCTCCCCACCAGCGGCAGCCACTTCTTCCAGACTCCAGCCATATTTCTGGCTGCATCTTTGTAAAGCCGGAGAGACAGGCAATTTTTCCAGATAAACTTCAGCTCCGCAAGCAGAGCTCTCCATTATTCTTCTGAGATCGGAGTCCAGACCATCAGAGATATCCATCATGGCTCCGACTTCAGGCTGATGAGCCAGAAAATAACCCTCCTTAAGGTGCGGTTGTGGGCGGAAATGATGTCGGAGTAAAAACTCTTCATCCCGTCCGCTGCTCTCTTTTGACTCTTTATTTAGCAGCAGGCGTAACCCCCCCTCGGAGGAGCCAAGCTGGCCGGTGACTGCTACCAGGTCCCCCGGCCTGGCTGCCGACCTGTATTTTATGTATATCTGTTGAGCTTCTCCGAGGATGGCCACGTTAATCACCATGGCTCTGGTCGTTCTGGTAGTGTCACCGCCGAGAAGCCCTACCTGAGTTTTCCTGCTCAGGCTCTTCCAGCCTGAAAGGAATTGTTTGGACCAGGAAAGCTCGGTTTCAACCGGTAAGGCTATCGATAGAAAAGCCCACAGGGGCCGGCCACCCATGGCGGCAATATCACTTAAATTAACGGCTAAGGCTTTATAGCCCAGATCACGGGGAGATATTTTTTCTTTTAAAAAATGAACTCCGTCTAATAAAAGATCAGTGGTCACCAGCAGCTTCTGGCTGCCTTTCCAGGGTAGAACAGCACAATCATCGCCAATGCCAGTAACATCTTTAGGTAGATGCTGATTAAAAATCCTGGCCAGGCGGGCGATAAAACCAAACTCCCCCACGTCGGAGAGTTTAAGATGGTCTTTATTTTTCATTTTTTTCTCTGCTTTTTTTCAATTAGCCACTTATCGCAATTTATGGCTTTTTCGGGCTTCAAGGATTGTTTTTTTAAGTTTCCTGGCGGCCTCTTCCGGGTCGGGGGCAGCACAGATGGCTGAGACGACCGCCACCCCATCAGCTCCGGCTTTAACGATGGAAGCGGCATTGCCCTCATTAATACCGCCAATGGCTACCAGTGGTAAGTCGGTTAAAATCCTGGCGCTCTTCAAGCCCTCGAGTCCCCAGGCCGGGCCGGTATCGGTTTTAGTCGGTGTGGAAAAAACCGGGCTGATAGCCAGATAATCCACCGGCAACCGGCTGGCTTCTTGGAGCTGGGCGAAATTCTCGACCGACAGCCCGATTATAGCCTGCGAGCCAAGATACTTTCTGGCCAGAACGGCGGGCAGATCAGTCTGCCCGAGATGCAGGCCATCCGCTCTGATGGCCAGGGCCAGGTCAAGGCGGTCGTCAATAAGGAGCGGGACATCCGGTGGTATCACTTCTTTTATTTTAATTCCAAGCTGGTAAAATTCACGCGTCGTCAGATCCTTTTCCCTTAGCTGGATAACAGTCACACCGCCCTTTATGGCTTTTTGAATTAAATCAGTGATATCCAGATGGCCGGCCACTTTCCGGTCGGTTACCAGATAAAGGCTCAGGTCCAGTCTTTTGTTGTTTTTCATTTTATTTTCAATCGGGCGGAGATTTCTTTATCAGACAAGCGGTAGAGCCAGTCCAGAAAGGCCACCTGGAAGCTGGCCGGTCCGGCGCAGCTTTCTCCGGCCAGTTCGCCGGCCAGACCCATGACAGCCATGGCTCCAGCCGCAGCCTGAAGATAATCAGGATTAATGGCGGCAAAGGCCGCTGTTAAAGCTGTAGCTGTACAGCCCAGCCCGGTCACCAGGGGCATCAGAGGATGTCCGTTAGCTACCCCGATAATATCAGCATCTTTCACAACATAATCAACCGGTCCGCTGACGCTGACCACCACCCCGAATTTTTTGGAAAGCTGGTACGAAGCCTCAAGGGCGGCTTGGGAAGATTCCAGACTGTCAACTCCTTTGGTTCTGGTCCCGGCTTCGACCAGAGCTTTTATTTCCGAGGCATTGCCTCTGATGATGGCTGTCTGGCCTGTTCCTACCAGATACCTGGCAGTTTCTGTCCGGTATGAGGTAGCCCCAGCTCCTACCGGGTCAAGAACTACCGGTATTTTTTTCTCCGCGGCTGTTTCCATAGCCCTGACCATAGCTTCAACCCAGGCCGGGCTGAGAGTTCCAATGTTGATAACGACAGCCGAGGCCAGCTTGACCATGTCTTCGACTTCTTCCAGGGCATGAGCCATGACGGGCGAAGCTCCAATAGACAGAAGGGCATTGGCGGTAATATTCATAGCGACATAATTGGTAATGTTGTGAACAAGCGGTGCCTGGCTCCTGATCTTATTCAGGTCAGAAATAACCGTTTCAGAAGAAAACATACTTGCTTCCTCCACCACTCAAATTAGACGGCCGGGGGAGGCTGCCTCTTTTCCAGGAAGGTGTCTCCCTGCGCCAGCATTACCCGGGTCAGGTTCAAAGGGTTTGTTCTCAGCCCGGCTGCTTCCAGCCGCTGGCACCCCTGACATGACGTGATTTTTCTACTACAAAGCCGGAGGTATGTCAATTTTTTATCTCATTTAGATTAAGAGATGGTATTCAGGGTGGGTGGAGGGATAGTGAAGCTTGGTGCCGACGTGCTGGACAACCAGAGATAGGGACGGGTGCAGAAAAGGTGCAAACGTATATAAGCTCTATACTTGAAAAAGAATGACTCACTCTAAAAGTCTTATTGAAACTCTTTAAGAGGGGAGTTAGTAACAATCTCTTTGGCCGGAAGCAGTCTGAGGGATAGACTTTTAAGCTCAGCTCAGATAAAATTCAAGCTTTAAACTGTCCCGGGCAACCGGTGGAAAGTAGATCATGACGAGTGACTTAAAAGGACTGATCATTGCAGCTGGCAGGGGAGAAAGAATTTCCAACCTCTGCCCGCTTAAGCCTCTGCTCGAAGTCAACGGCCGGACGCTGATTGACAGATCGATTGGCTCTCTGATCAAGGCCGGCATAAAAGACATCGTGGTCGTCACCGGTTTCAGAGGTGAACAGCTCGAAAGGCACCTGGAAGAGCAGAACTATCCGGCCGGGGTAAGTGTCGGCCGGGTGCGAAATGAAGACTGGGAGAAAGAGAATGGCCTGTCTGTTTACCGGGCTAAGGATCTGGCCGGAGATAGATTTATCCTGTTGATGTCTGATCATATCTTTGACCCCGAGATTATTACCGGTCTGAGGCAACAGACCATCGAAGAGGACGGCCTGATTCTGGCTGTTGATTACCGTCTTGCTGATCACCCCTATGTTGATCTGGATGATGTGACCAGGGTAAAAGTGGAGGAAAACCGAATTGTCAATATCGGCAAGGGGCTGGCCGCCTATAACGCTTTTGATACGGGAATATTTTATGCGACGAAAGGCCTGTTTGAAGCTCTGAAGGAAAGCCAGAAAAAGGCTAATAACTTTACTCTGTCGGGCGGAGTTAGGGTGCTGGCAGCCAGAGAAAGGGCCAGGGTGATGGATATTGGCAACAGGTTCTGGATTGATGTCGATGATGAAAAGGCTTTTCGCCAGGCTGAAGATTATTTAAAGAGTCATGGGGATCCTTTTTAGAAGCCAGTCTCGGTTAACTTCGAGGCCAATTCCCAGTCAAGCCTGGTGGTTATTTTGAAATTCATCTGGCTCCCCTCAACCAGGCCGCAGCGGAGACCAGCGGCATAAGCCAGCGACAGATCATCAGTAAAAGACATCCGGCCACCGAGCTGCTGGAAAGCCTTATATATAGCTTCGAAGCGGAAAAGCTGGGGAGTCTGAGTCTGAAAGATTTTTTGACGATCAGGAAATGAAGTTATTCTCCCTTCCGCTACCTCTACAAGAGTATCTACGGTCGGAATGGCCAGGGCCAGCCCATCGTACTGGTTATTTTCTAAAAGTTGGAGTCCTTCTCTCACCCCATCCAGAGGGAAAAAAGGCCGGGCGGCATCGTGAATGATGATAAGGTCAATGCCAGGTGGGCAGACCCGGAGGCCATTCAGAACTGAGGCCTGCCGTTCCTCACCTCCCAAAGCGATATGGCTTATCCCCGGATGAGGTTGATAATAACTGGCATAATCATTGATGAGAACAGCCACGATTGTATCGATGCCCAGTGCCAGGAATTTTTCAACCGAATAATCAAGGAGAGGCCGGTCCCCCAGAAGGAGAAATTGTTTTGGTGAGAGAAAACCACATCTTATTCCCTTACCTCCGCCCAGAATAATGGCTGCGGTTTTTATCTCGAGGCTAACCTTTTTCTGGTTTTCTTGCATTTTCTGTTTTTCTCCTGGCGGTACTGCCTTCAGCTCCCGTTACCCGGCTGGCAGCTCATTCTATTTATCTAGTTTTCCAGCATAATCCTTTTGATCAGCATAGTGGCAAAAGCTCCCCGTGGGAGAGCAAAAGATAAAATCAAGCATTTCTTTCGTGGATAAAGCTCATCCTGGCCATAACCGATTACCTGCAGATCCTGTGGATAAAGGAGAACCCGGCGTTCAAAAGAGCGGAAAAAAACGCGGCTCAAGGCTCTTGTCCGAAAAGAGCTAAATTTTAGATCATATTCTTCCAGCACCTGGCAGTATAGCTGGCGGCTGAAGTCATCTGGGAAGTGCATTCTGGCGGCGGGAGTGGGCAGCTTTAGATAACGAAGATAGGTCAGAACAGGTTCATCCAGCGACTGCCAGAAAAGGAAAGTTCCTGACTCAGCTTCTACCTCTTTGAGATCGTTTATTTTAGCTCGCAGCAGTCGCCGCAGGAGTTCATTCCAGAGATGAGAACCGAAGGCGGCATAAGCCATGGAAATCTCTTCGCGTGGGATTTTTTCCAGAGCAGCCAGATAATCATCCGGACGGAGGAGTAGCGTCCGGAAAATTCTCTTTTCAGTCAGTCCCTGGGCCAGCTCCAGGCATTTTTCCCAGTCTCTCCAATTAACTATAATTTCAGCTATTCTTTCTTTGTTTTTTTTGTCGGTGGCCTTAATATTCTGCGATTGTAGAAAGATCTGGAGGGCACCATTGTAATGTGTTCTGAGGACACGGTCAGCAAAAAAGCCTAGTTCCTGATTGGTGCCGCGAAAACGCTGGTCATCGAAAAAATTAGGGAAGCCATAGACTTCGACTTCTTTAAGATTTTTGAGCAAAGGCTCGACATCATTCAGCTGACGGATGACGATGCGGAAGTGATTGCCTTTGATAAGGGCCGGGCTCATTGGTTTTCTCATAAAGCCTACCGACTTTAAGGAAAAATTAAGCTCTTCCAGGCTGAAATCCTTCTGGCTGCGAATGGTGATGTACTGAGTGGTCAGTCCGTGCTTGTCCTTTTTCCCACCATAGGCAATGGCTTTAGGCGAAATTGACAGGAACCTGGCCAGAAAGTGAACGAGATCAGGTGTTGTCCAGTTCTTCTTGGTCAGCTGATAGACCCGAAATTCGCCCTTTTCAACCAGCGGCAGTGAGGCTATCTCCTCAACAATGAAATCTTCAGGTCTGGCTTTAATCATTAATAGTTAATTTTAAAGGAAAACGGCCTAAAATGCTAATGGTTTGCAAGGAGAGCCGTTCTAGGATAAAATAAATAAAAATAATTAAAGGAGGCTAGGATGAAAGGTGATAGCAAGTTAATTGAGGTTCTTAATTCTCTTCTCGCTGACGAAATAACGGCTGTAAACCAGTACATGGTTCACTCCGAAATGTGCGATAGCTGGGGCTATGGTAAGCTCCACGAAACGATTGAAAAAAGAGCTATTCAGGAAATGAAACACGCCGAGAGCTTGATCGGCCGGATACTTTTCCTGGAAGGGGTGCCCGTTGTTTCTGAGCTCAGGAAAATCTTCATTGGCAGTGAAGTCCCGCAAATGATGGAGTTTGACCATAAGGCCGAATTTGATGCAATTAAAGCTTATAATGCGGCCATTAAATTGGCCGGTGAAGTTAGCGATTATGCCACCAGAGAACTGCTGGAGAAAATTCTTCAGGATGAAGACAAGCATATTGATGAGATTGAAGAGCTGATGGATCAGATAAAGCAGATGACTCTGCCTGTCTTTTTGACTACTCAGACGAAATAAGACGGCGGGCCGTCAGCCTTTTTTAAATAAGCATGTAATTATCTCAATAACGCCGGGGCAGGATTGAATATCTATTTAAACTAAGTCTGGCCAGGTGTTGCTGACAGGGACCCAGAGATAGGGTGAGCCTGTTGATGTCTCTAGCGGTTCAGACAGGCAATAACTTCTAAATGGGCTGTATGAGGGAAGAAATCAACCGGTGTCAGATTTTCTAACTTATAGCCACTGCCAATGAGAAGCACGAGGTCCCTGGCCAGTGTTTCAGGATTACATGAGACATAGAGCAAATTTGGAATTTGCAGGGAGATAATCTGTTTCAAGCCGCGGGGGCTGACCCCGGCTCGCGGCGGATCAATAATTAACAGGTCAAAAGAGCCGCGGCCGATTTCTGATAGGGCTGCTTCGACTGGACTGGAGATGAATCTGACATTTTTAACCTGATTAAGGGCGGCATTTTCATTGGCGGCTTTAATATTAGCCGGATCCCAATCAACCCCGACCACCTCGCCTACCACCCGGCTAAGGCAGATTTCAATTGCTCCGGAACCGCAGTAGAGTCCAAGAGCTGATTGCGCTCGCAGCCTTCTGGCTTCATCTGTGATCTGTTGATAAACGAGCTCAGCAGCCCGGGGGTTTGTTTGAAAAAAGGAGGACTGATGGATTTTGAAGCGAAAGCCAAGAAGGCAATCCTCGATAGTCTCCTGACCAAAAATCAGATGAGGCTTCTCATAGGAAACAACGTCGGCTGTCCGGTTATTTTCGACCCACCAGAAACTCCTGATGCCAGGAAAATCTCTGGCCACCTCCCGGGAGAAATCCGTTAGATTTATTTCAGCCTGGCTGGTAGTAATAAGACTGAGCATTATTTCACCACTGGTTTTTCCTTCTCGGATGACCAGGTGACGGAAAAATCCCTGGTTGGTTTTAAGATCAAAAGCGGGCAGTCCAGAGTCTTTAGCCAGTTGCTGGAATAAGAGGAAGAGCTTTTCGACCAGAGGTGTGGAAATAAGACAGCGGTCAAGCCTGACCACTTTCTTCTGACGCTGGCGGGTTTTTATTCTGGTTTTTTCCCTCAAGCCCAGATAAATTTCCCTTTCCGCCTGGCCAAAGGAAAATTCCATTTTATTACGGTAATAATATTCGAGGGGGGAAGGCCTGACGTCTTCCACCTCTATGTAGCGATAGTCGGCCGGAAAATATTTTTTTAGAACCCGGGTGAGATATATTTTTTTCTGGCAAAGCTGTTCCTGATAGACCAGGTCCTGAAAGCTGCAGCCACCACACTGGCCAAAATGAGGGCAGGGAGCCGGCCTTCTAGCTGGAGACGGAGTCATGATCGAGACCAGGCGAGCCTGGTGAACTTTCTGCTGGCTGGCTTCATAGGCAATTTCTACCTGGTCTCCGGGGTAGGCGCCTGGTACCAGGTATGTCTCTCCCTCTGCCGTTTCGATAAGCCCGAGTCCTTCCGGCAGAAGAAAGCCCGTAACTTCAGCTGTGATGTGTTCTTCGAAAAAATGGTGTAGGAGCTGACGTAGCTTACTGAGAGGCAGGCCAACCACGTTGTAGTAGTCACCTTTAATTTCTTCTATGAATTTTTCCCTGATATCCTGAAGGGCATAAGCTCCGGCTTTGTCGGCATAGCTATTTAGGTCCAGATAGGATTCCGTGTCCTCCGTGGAAAGCGGCTTGAAGCTGACCTCGGTAGTTTCATAATCACTTAAAAGCCTTTGTTGGTTCTGACAAAAAAGCACTACAGCAGTAATTACGCGGTGGCTTCGACCAGAAAGAGTCTCCAGCATTTCCCGGGCTTCTTCCCGACTGACTGGCTTGCCAAGAATGAGACCATCGAGGGTGACCACGGTGTCAGCGGCGATGATGAGATCATCAGGATATTTTTCTCCTACCGTCCTGGCTTTAGCGGCGGCTGTCTCCAGAGCGTAGATGACAGGATCAGTTTCCTGGATGGCTCTCTCGTCCAGGCCGCTGGGTATAACGGTAAAAGATTTCAGAATTTTTTTCAGGAGGCGAATTCTTCTTGGAGATTCTGAAGCCAGAATGACCTTCATTTCTTATCCGAAGCTCCAGGTTTGATCAGGGGCAGGTTTTGCTGGCAGAGAGGGCAGGCCTCTGGCTCAAAGGCTTCAACCTTAAGTGACAGCAGGCTTCTGGCCGGTTGACCCTCAAAAAGAACCTCGCCGCCACTGCGGTCAACCAGACAGTAAATCTCAGCGACCTCTACTTCTTTCTGGTGAAGACAGTGCAGAACTTCTCGGATGGAACCACCGGTGGTGACGATATCTTCAACAATTATGGCTCTTGATTTATCCAGACCTGAAAAGCCGGAACGAATGGTCATTTTTTCATCGGCCCTCTGGCTGAAGGCAAATAGCTTATTAAGTTTCAGGGCGGCTAAAAAACCAATGGCGATGCCACCATAAGCAGGCGAGATGACATAATCGAAAGCCAGGTTGTCCTGCCGGATTTGTTCGACCAGCAGGTCAATGATTTTTTCCAGGACGAGGGGGCGTTCAATCAGCTTTATTTTTTCAAAATACCATTCAGAATGTTTGCCTGAAGTCAACTTGAAATGTCCTCTAAGAAGGGCGTTACTTTCCTGAAATAAACTTAAAATTAATTCTGAGCGGTCCTGGGGCATTTTCTTCCTCCAGCCGGAATGTTCTCTGGTTAAGATAGAAAAACAAGTATAGCTTAAGGCCGGTTGGAAGGAAAGGGATTTTTGCGGCCTGGTCACCCTTTTGATAGAATGCCCGTATGGAAAAGAAGGCACTGATCATAATTCCGACTTATAATGAGGCAGAAAATATAGAGCGGCTGGTGCAGACAGTATTAAATCTTAGGCCTGCGGTTGATATTCTGATTGTTGATGACGATTCTCCGGATGGAACAGGTGAGCTGGCCGAAGGCTTGAGTCAGACACTGGCAGGTCGGGTATTTGTGCTTCACCGGCCAGGAAAGCTTGGATTGGGGACTGCCCACTGTGCTGGTTTTAAGTGGGGGATAGATCAAGGTTATGAGCAGCTGGTGACCATGGATGCCGATTTTTCACATCCGCCTGAGGTCATTCCGGTTATGCTCGAAAAACTCCAGGGGGCCAGCATGGTTATTGGCTCACGCTACGTCAGCGGTGGTCGGACAGAAGGCTGGTCGCTTACCCGGAAAATAAACAGCTGGACAGCCAATTTTTTGGCCAGGCGGCTGATGGGTCTTAAACCTAAAGACTGCACTGGTGCCTTCCGGGCTTACCGGAGTGAGTATCTTAAAATTCTGCCGATAGAAAAGTTTATCGCCCATGGTTACGCATCACATCTGGAAGCACTCTATTATTTTGAGCTGGCCGGAGCAGGCATCGAGGAAATGCCTATAACTTTTGTCAACCGGTTTCAAGGCAGGTCGAAAATATCCGGAGGAGAAGTAAGGGAAACGCTCAAAGTCCTCATTTATTATTTTCTTCGTCGGCCGAAAGCCAAGCTGTCAGATGGGGTCGGGCCAGCGGATCTTCCGCATAATCAATAATATAAGGGATAAGCAAGTTACTGGCCAGGCACAGCGTGCAGAACAAAAACAACGGCAGCTCGGCCTTTTGAATAATTTTTATTCAAATACTACATAGAGAAATAAAACTAAAAGCAAGTAGCTGAAACAGGTAGAAATGATGATAAAAGAGCTAAACTGGAGAAAAAGTTTAAGACCCAGAATAAGATCCAGAATCTAAAGACAAAAATAAGTGCCATATAATTCATAATAATTCACATAAATAATGGGTAATAAGTTCGAAAAAGTTAGAACTTTTCATCCGATCTTATAACTTATTGATAATAAAAGAGATCGGCTGGCCCGACCCCATTTTATGGCAAAAAGGAAGGTTTGAGATTATAATAAATGAAAAATTTATAAGCGAAGGAGTCATAAATGAAACAGACGGCCATATTAAGAAAAGCAATTATGGAACGGCGGGCAATGGTTGTTCCCGGTTGCCATGATGCTTTAAGTGCCAGGATCATTGAGGACTGCGGCTTTGAAGCCGTTCAGATCTCGGGATTTGGGCTGGCAGGTTCTTTACTTGCCAAGCCAGACGTAGGCCTGGTTCAGATGAAAGATATCATTGATCTGACCTGGAATATTATCCAGGCAGTTAATATTCCGGTCATGGCTGACCTCGATACCGGCGGAGGCAATGCCATCAATGCGGCCTGGGTGACGGAACGAGTGATCACCATCGGAGCAGCCGGAATGAATATTGAAGATCAGGTTTTTCCCAAACGATGCGGCCATATGGCTGGAAAAGAAGTCATCTCGGCCGAGGAAATGATCGGGAAACTTAAAGCCTGCGCCCGGGTGAGGGATAGTCTCGACAGGGATTTTATCATCAATGCTCGCACCGATGCTTTCGCTGTCTATGGACTGGATGAAGCTATCCGCCGCTGCCAGCTTTATCTGGAAGCCGGGGCTGATCTGGTCTTTATTGATGGGATTAGATCCAGAGCTGATATTGAGAGGGCGGCTAAAGAAATAAAAGGTCCCCTGTCGGTTAACCTGATGGATGCTGTGACCGGGGTAAAAACCGAGCTTATTCCGATTCCCGAACTGGCCAGAATGGGCGTTGCGCGGGTCTCAATTCCAGTGGCCTCAATCATGGTCATGCATAAAGCCCTGATGGAATTTTTCAGCGCTCTAAAAAATTCGCCAACCGGGATTCTATCCGGGCAAACAAGCTGGATCACCTCTTTTGAAGATTACACTACTTTTGTTGGTTTGAAAGATTACCGTCAGCTTGAAGAGGAATTTCTGCCGAAAGAAAAAATTCAGAACAAATACAGCCAATAAAATTCGTGGTGGTTGAATCACAAGCATCAGAGAAGAGTAGCGGTCATCGAAGAGTAAGCTCTGCTTAAAGCTGGGATGTTTATAAAGACAACTGTCCATCTCAGGCGTTAGGCCTGAAATTAAAGTTAAGTCGGCAGCTGCAAAATCGGTTATAATAAATACCAAGCAGAGATTAATACTTATTTAAGCTTTTCTAATATCAATAGATAATTTAATAAAGGAGGTCACGGTGCTATGGCGATGACAATGGTCGAAAAAATTTTGTCACGGGCGACCGGCCAAAAATCGGTCAAAGCTGGCGATGTTATCGAGCCAAAGGTCAGTCTGGCCATGTCGCACGAAAATGCGGCTCTGGTCATAAATCAATTTCTGGAAATTTATAAAGATACCGGGCTGAAACCAAAGGTCTGGGATCCCGACAAAATTGCTATCATCCTGGATCACCGTGTTCCGGCAGAGAGTGCCAAGACAGCCACCAATCAGAAAAAAATCAGGGAATTCGTGGCTGCCCAGAGAATCAAAAAGTTCCATGACATTCGCGGCGATGAAGGCGGCATCTGCCACCAGATTTTGCCGGAAAATGGCTATGTTCTGCCTGGGACGGTGGTGGTTGGAACCGATAGCCACACCACCACGCACGGGGCTCTTGGTGCCTTTAGTTTTGGTATCGGGGCGACAGAAATGGCCTCAGTCTGGGCTCTGGGACGGGTTCTTAACGTGGAAGTGCCCAAAACGATTAAGGTCGTGGCCAAAGGAAGGTTTGGACGTTATGTTCTTCCCAAGGACTTTATCCTTTATCTCATTGGCAAGATCTCAGCTGAGGGGGCTAATTACAAGGTCCTGGAGTATCATGGGCCGGCCATCCAGAAGATGCCCACTTCCGGGCGCCTGACCGTGGCCAATATGTCAGTCGAAGCTGGAGCAACTTCTGGTATTTTCCCGCCTGATAAAGAAACTCTACGTTATCTCAAAGAAGAAGCAAAGGTAAAAGGCCCGGTTGATGTTTTTGGCCCTGACCCGGATGCTGAATATGATCAGGTGGTCGAAATAAATATATCGGAGCTTGAGCCGCAGGTGGCCTGTCCTCACACCGTAGACAATGTTAAGCCGGTCAATCAGGTCGGGCGAGTCAGGGTTGACCAGATTGTCATTGGCTCCTGCACCAATGGCCGTCTTGATGACCTGTCTATTGCGGCCAGAATTCTTAAGGGCAAAAAAATAGCTAAGGGAGTCAGAATGCTGGTTTTCCCTGCTTCTTTCCGGATTTATCAGCAGGCTCTCCAGCTAGGTTATCTGGCTGATTTTATCAAGGCCGGGGCAGTGGTGATGAATCCAGGTTGTGGCTGCTGTCTGGGGGTCCACCAAGGGGCTCTGGGTGATGGTGAAGTGGCTCTGTCCACCACCAACCGTAATTTCAAAGGCCGGATGGGTAATCCTAAGGCTGAAGTTTATCTCTGCTCACCGTCGGTAGCGGCTGCTTCCGCCCTGACTGGCTATATCACCGATCCCAGGAAAGGAGGCAAATAACATGGCTAAAGTGGTTCTAAAACTCGGTGACGATATTTCAACTGATATCATTTATCCAGGAAGGTATATGGCGACGGTTTTGCCGTCGGAAACTCCCCAATATGCTTTTGCAGATTTGCCTGAATTTAACTCCAAGTTGCGAAGCGGTCAGATTTTGCCCGGCAGCGTGATTGTAGCTGGTAAAAACTTTGGCTGCGGCTCATCGCGTGAACAGGCTGCTTCTACCCTCAAGGGCTATGATCTCATCGTCGTGGCCAAAAATTTTGCCAGGATTTTTATGCAGAACGCTATTAATCTTGGGCTCCGGCTGGTGGTTTGTCCGGAGATTGAGGCCGAAGAAGGTGATGAGCTGGAAATTCTGGCTGATAAGATTATTAACAAGACCTCCGACAAAGAATTTACAGTCGAGCCACTGCCAAAGGCCAGACAGGCAATTATTGATGCTGGCGGTCTAATTCCTTATACCCGGCTCCGGCTGCTATCCATAAAAGGTAAAAAAAAGAAGGGCAGAGCCTGAGCTTTTTATCTCGATGCAGGCTGGCAGCTTAAGCCCTGCTTTTTTAAGGATGAAGCTTACAAATCTCCTGGCTTCTCCAATCCCTGTTTTTATTGCCGGTTGACCGGCCTGGCCTTCTCAGCTTATTGTCATCTCCTCAAAACCCGATCCTTGTATCAGAAGGACGGTGCTTTCCCAGGAAGAATGAGTTTAATTATTTTTATCTGGGGACATCTATGGATAAAAAAGCAGCGAGCTATAAAATTTTATGTGGCCAGTGTGCTTATTATTTAGAGTAAAGAATTCTGCTCAACAGCAGGAAGTTGATCAATCCTGCTTTTAGATCAGGTCTGAGGACAGTAAAAATAAGTTGAGTGTCTGGCTGAAAAATGTTAAATCTAAAGAATTATAATGTAGCTTAGACAGGTTCGAAAGGAGACTCTGTGCTGAAGCTGGACCTCATTCAAACCGTGGCTTTTGCCGGATTGGTTCTGTTCCTTGGCTATGGACTCCGGCGCTGGATAAAACCTCTTGACCGGTTCAACATTCCGGCCCCGGTCATCGGCGGACTGGTGATTTCTCTGATTGTTCTGATTTTTCATCAATATCAAATAACCCCGGTTCAATTTGATACCACCCTGCGTGACCCCTTGATGATTGCCTTCTTTACGACCATTGGTTTTGCGGCCAGTTTATCTCTCCTTAAGGTTGGCGGTCCCCAGGTGCTCATATTCTTTCTGCTGGCCACAGTAATGGTAGTTTTCCAGAATTTGCTGGGGATTGTCATGTCCTTGCCCTTTGGCCTTAATCCCTTAATTGGGGTTATCTGTGGTTCTGTTACCCAGACGGGTGGCCCGGCTACAGCTTTAGCCTTTGGTCCGGTCTTTGAGCAGGCCGGGGTTCAAGCCGCCACGACAGTAGGTGTAGCGGCGGCTATTTTCGGAATAATATCAGGCGGGTTGCTTGGCGGTCCAGTCGGGACTTTTCTAATAGAGAAAAATAAGCTTAAAAAACTCAGAACTAAAGAACTTGAAGCGACAGAGATAAAAGCCAAAGAAGTAGTGGAAGGGTTGTTGACCAGGAAGGCGGAAGCTTCTGCTGAGGATGAAGAGCGAAGTGCCTTTGTTTTGTTAAAAAGTGTGGTGATCATACTGGTAGCTATGTGGATTGGTTCCTGGGTCAGCAAATGGTTTGCCAGCCTGGGCATCACCCTGCCGGCTTACATTGGAGCGATGCTGGTGGCTGCCATCATCAGAAACTTTGATGACCTGACCGGGCTTCTGAAACTCGACCAGAAAGTCATAGATGACCTTGGTCACGTAGCCTTGAATTTATTTCTGGTGATTGCCCTTATGACCCTGAAACTATGGGAACTGGCCGGGCTGTTCTTGCCGATCCTGGTAATTCTGGCGGCTCAGGTAGCTATGGTAACCCTGGTGGCTCAGGTGGTTTTTAGGTTGATGGGAAAAGATTATGAAGCCGCGGTTATGAGTGCTGGCTTCTGTGGTTTTGCCCTGGGGACCACAGCCAATGCCATGGCCAATATGAAAGCCATCGTCGAACGCTACGGCCGGGCCCCGCGGGCTTTTCTGGTAGTGCCGATAGTCGGGGCTTTTTTTATCGATTTCACCAATGCTCTGATAATAACGGTTTTTCTTAATATTCTTAAATAGCTCCGGAATATAGCTTAAACTCAGTTTTATTAATAATGCAGGTTAAGTAAGAGACATCTGGAAGCGATAATTGCCGGTCAGAGAGGAAATCCGAAGAAAAGGGGAATAATTTAAATAGCTTGGTGAGTTTTCATAGATAAGATGTTCTGGCAGTCTCTACCTTATTCTTGCTTTTGCCAAAGGCATTTTCATAAAAAAGCTTAACCCTGACTCTTTCTTAAAAATCAGGGTCAGTTATCTTTTTTTCCTCCCACCGGCCGTATTTCCCCAGCTGTTTTTTAACCTCGCTGGCTTTACCCACAACGACCAGGGTGTAATTTTTTTCTGGCAGGAGTTTAATAGCGGCTTGCTTGATCTCCTTTGGACTGGCTGCCTGGATATCGGCCAGGTAACGGTCGAAGTAATCAAAGCCGAGGTCATAATATATAAGGCGAAGATAGGCACTGGCCTTGCTGCCGTTGGTTTCCAATGTTTCGGGGAACTGGCCGATAATATAGTTTTTAGCACTTACAATCTCTTCCGGTGAAAACCCCTGGTCCCTGGCTTTCTTCAGCAAATCGAAGGTAATGTCCAGCATTTCGCCAATTTTCTCATTCCTGGTATAAGAACTGGCCATAAACAAACCGCCATTTTTCCATGACTGGAAACTGCTGCTTGCTCCGTAGGTCAGGCCACGTTTGATTCTGAGCTCGGTGCTTAACCAGGAAGTGAAACGCCCGCCCCACAGGGTATTCATAATGTTAGCCGCCACAGCTATTCCGTCCTTTTGAGCAAAGCCAGGAGAACCGAGAGCAAAATAGGCCTGAGTAGCATCCGGTTTGTCCACCAGGACGAGTTTCTGACCAGCCTGGGAGGGGAGAGGGGGAATACTGACTGCAGGTGCCGGGCCATCTGATTTCGGCCAGCGACCAAAAGTCTCTTTTAAAATTTTGAGGAGATCATCACGATTAACATCACCAACCACGGCTATCATGGCCATATCTGGCCTGTATCTTAGGGAGTGGAATTTTTTAAGCTCCGCCAGGGACATTTTCTCGAGGGAAGAGTCGGTGCCTAGAGAAATGTGTCCAAAGGGATGCCGCCCGAAATAGGCCTTTTTAAAATATTGCCGCATAGCCCGGCCTGGATTGTCTTTGACGGCCTTCAGTGTATCAACTTTTCTCGACAGCTCCTTTTTATATTCGTCCTCTTTAAAAGCCGGAGAACTCAGGCAATCGGCAGCGATTTGTAAGAGCCTGGGCAGGAATTGAGACAGGCACTCGCCGCCGCCGCTAACATATTCTTCTGCTGAGGCGAAGTTCAACCTGGCTCCCATGAAATCAAGGGCTTCAGAGATCTGCTCAGCTGTCATGGTACTGGTTCCTTTGAGCAGCATATCAGCGGTAAAATTGGCCAGGCCGTCAAGCCCGTCAGGCTCAAAGGCACTGCCCGCTCCCTTAATCAGCAGCCTGAAGCTGACCAGAGGCAGCTCTGGGTTTTCTAAATAATAAATAACCAGCCCATTATCGAGGGTAATCTTTTCGGGCCTGGGTAGCCTTTCGGTCGAAAACAACATGGCTGGCAGCAGTAAAAAGACAATGGTCATGATCGTTGTAAATCTGCTCATTTCTGGCCTCCTTCTGGAATCAGGTAACCGGCAGTCTTATTCAGATCGTTAAAATATTTCCGGGCGATGGAAGGGATATCTTCCCGCTTTACGGTCAGATAGCTATCAATGAGAGTAAAAAGCCGGTCATAATTGCCGTAAAGCATTTCCATTGCGCCGAGCATATTAGCCTTGCCAGAATTAGTTTGAAGGCTTGAGTAAAAGCTACTTCTGACAATATTGAGGGCCTTTTCATACTCGGTTTCGGTCAGTCCGTCCTGAATTATTTTAGTCAGTTCTTCATCAATGATTTTTTCAATCCTGGCCAGATCAACTCCCGGCCTGGGTTTAACTTCGATGAAAAAGAGAAAGGGATCAATTTTCTCTTCTATACTACCTGAAACGGACAGGGCCAGTTGCTCTTCTCGGACGAGGCGCCGGTAGAGCCGGCTGCTTTCACCCTCAAGGAGCGGCTTCTGCAGGATAGATAGAGCAAAAAAGTCGGGGCTGGTGCAGTCCGGACCATGATAGGCCACCATAAAGGACGGTGTCTGGGCTTCTTTTCTGATGATAGCTTCCTTGCGTCCGAGCTGAGGCGGCTCGACGGTAATAACCGGTGGGGGAGGCACTTGAGCTGGAATGTGAGCATAATACTTTTTTATTAGCTCGAGGAGTTTTGATGTTTCAAAATCACCCACCACCACCAGAACGGCATTATTGGGAGCATAGTAAGTCTTATAATATTGCTTGATGTCATCGGGACGCCAGCCCAGAATATCACTCATCCAGCCAATTACGTCCCAGTGATAGGGATGGGCCATAATAGCCGTGGCTCTGACATTTTCATAAAGAATAGCTTCGTTGTTATTTTCGATACTCATCCGCCGTTCCGAGGCGACCACTCCTCTCTCTGACTCGAGTACTTCCGGGTCAAAAAGCAAGCTCTGCATCCGGTCTGCTTCCAGCTCAACAATTTTTTCCAGGGCAGTCGAGGGAAACCAGTCAGTATAGGCGGTGAAATCGTCGCCGGTGTAAGCATTATTAGCTCCACCGTTAAATTCCATCAGGCGGTCGAATTCACCCGGGCCATATTTTTGGGTGCCATTAAACATCATATGTTCGATGAAATGGGAGACACCGGTCAGGCCCGGTCTTTCACAGCGGGAACCGACTTTGAAAAAGGTATAATAGGAAATATTCGGAATCTTGTGGTCTTCACAAAGAATTATTTTCAGTCCATTGTCGAGCTGGAAAACTTTAATATCTTCTTTTGTAAAAGCAGCCTGAAGCATGACAGTCAGCCAGCAGAGACTGAAAATAAAAATGACAATTTTTTTAGGCATCTGCTACCTCCCCTGCTAAAATTAAATAACGGGCAGCCCGTAGCCAGCACAGACAGCTGGTGGCTGCCAGTTAAGCCAGAATTTTCTTTAAAGCCTGAAAACATCGAACCTATCATAAGCCGGGGTTAAAAAACAGTCAAGGAATCAGAGTGCGGAACTAAAAGATGGCCGTCAGCAGGTTAAAGATGATAATCAGCCCGTCCAAATTAGTTTCAGTTTGTTGTGCAGGCTTCAGCCTGGATTTCGGTCAGGGATCAGGCTTTGGCCAGAAGGAGCGTCTGGGGATCAAGTTCAAGGTTTAATTTTTTCAGGCTAAGGAGGTCGTGGTCTTTGACCAGATTCACCCTGACCCGATCCTTTTCGTTTTCCAGTGTAAAGATAATATCAAATGAGTCGAGATAGTCTTTAAGAACATAGGGGATTCCCCGCTCGTCAACTAACGGATCATCACCGCGAAGAGAGCAACTGAACCAGAATTCAAGCTGGCGGTCAAGGGCGAACTGTTTGAACAGTTTAACGTCAGTTGAAGCCGGTAGATAAAAGTTGAAGCCATCAACGATAATGGTTCTGGCCGGGAAGCTTCCCTGAACAAGAAGAGCTTCCAGGCCCTTCAGGACCTGTTCGGTCTTCATTCCCGCCTGCTGAAAATTCATGATAACCCGCCGGCGGATGATTTCATCATGCATCTCCATGACCTGCTGAAGATTCTCGCTGGTAGCCAGGTGTTTAAACATTTCTTCATACCAGGCAATGATATAATCAACCCGGCTGGCATAGGAAACGTGGATAATTGGTTGACCATCAAAAAGGCGGTTAAGGGCAATTTGAACCAGGCAGGCTGTTTTCCCCACGCCTTTGCGCGAGGCAAAGACGCCCAGATTACCCGGTCCGAGGCCACCAGTAATGCTTTTTTCCAGAAGTTTTACCGGGCTTTTTGAGCTAAGGATATTATTGACCATCCCCTGACTCCTTATGGTTTTTATTTTATCTTTTTTCTTCCTCAATTTTTTGCCGGTGTTTTTCTATTAGCTCTTCGGCCAGACTTTGAGGAACCCGGGCATACTTTAAAAATTCCATGGTAAATTCAGCTTTGCCCTGGGTCATGGAGCGGAGAACAGTAGAATAACCGAACATTTCACTCAGGGGCACCTCAGCTTCGATGGTTGAATAAACACCGGTTTCAACCGAACTGATAATTATACCCCGCCGCTGATTGAGACTGGCAAAGACGTGCCCGGAGTATTCTGACGGCGTTTCCACGACGACTTTCATAATGGGTTCAAGCAGATGAGGTTTGGCTTTTTTATAGGCTTGTTTAAAAGCCCCCTGAGCAGCCAGCTGGAAAGCCAGGTCCGAGGAATCAACTGGATGAAACTGGCCGTCAGTCAGTACAGCTCTGATCCCGATGATGGGACTTCCTATCAATTGACCTTTTTTTAATGAGGCCTGGAAACCTTTGTCGCATGAGGGAATAAATTCGCGGGGAATATGACCGCCTTTGACTTCATTGACAAACTCATAGCTGCCTTCAAAAGGTTCGAGGTAGCCGCTCACCCGGGCGAACTGGCCGGCTCCACCGGTCTGCTTTTTATGGATGTAATCAAAATCTGCCCGGGCAGTGATGGCTTCCCGGTAAGCCACCTGAGGCTGACCGGTGATCACCTCCACCCTGTATTCTCTTTTCATCCTTTCAATGTAGACGTCAAGATGAAGTTCCCCCATGCCCTGAATGATTGTCTGCCGCGATTCGGGATCGAGATAAGTCCGGAAGGTTGGATCTTCTTTGGTAAAACGTGACAGGGTGCGGGACAGCCGGTCGGAGGAAGTTTTGTCGACTGGTTCGATAGCCAGAGAAATAACCGGCTCGGGGACATAAATGGAGGTGAGAGTGTAATTGAGTCCTGGCGAACAGATAGTATCCCCTGAGGCAAAGTCAACGCCGAACAGAGCGATGATATCACCAGCGATAGCACCGATGATATCTTCCATATGATCAGCATGCATTCTTATCAGGCGCCCGACTTTAAATTTTTGCCTGGAACGGGTATTAAAAAGCTCGTCGCCTTTTTTTATGCTTCCCTGATAGATTCTGACGTATGTCAACTGCCCGTAGGGGCCTTCCTCCAGCTTGAAAGCATAGGCGACGCAGGGAAGTTCCGGGTCAGCCGTGAGGGCGACCGGCTGTTGATTACGGTCGAGGTCAAGAGCAATGTTTTCGACTTGGCCAGGGTGGGGAAGATAATTCACCACCCCATCCAGCAGGGGTTGAATGCCTTTGTTACGGTAGGCTGAGCCAATAAAAATCGGTGTAAATTCCCTACGGATGGTAGCTTGACGGATGGCTTTATGGAGAATTTCAGGGGTGACTTTATCTTCGAGGATAGCTTCAGCCAGCTCGTCAGAGGTTAGAGAGACCATATCCAGAAGCTGCTCACGGTAGCGCCTGGCCTCGTCACGGAGTTCGGGAGGAATCTCTTCCTGCCTGACTGTCTCGCCGTTTGGGCCATCAAAGTAAACCGCTTTGAGTGAGACGAGATCAACTACACCCTGAAAATTATCTTCAAGACCAATGGGGATTTGCATTAGAGCTGCCTGCCGGCCCAGTTTATCGGTCATCTGCTCTTTGACCTTAAAGGGGTTAGCGCCTATCCGGTCGAGCTTGTTAATAAAGGCCAGGATGGGCACCTTGTATCTTTTCAGTTGTTTGTCAACGGTCAGTGTCTGCGACTGCACACCGCCGACCGAGCAGAGGACCAGAATAGCTCCGTCAAGGACCCGCAAAGACCTTTCAACCTCAATGGTGAAATCAACATGGCCGGGAGTATCGATGATGTTAATAGAATGATCATTCCAGCGAACATGTGTCGTAGCTGATGAGATGGTGATGCCACGCTCTTTTTCGAGCTCCATAAAATCCATCGTTGCCCCACCACCTTCTTTCCCTTTGACTTCATGCATCCGGTGAATTTTTTTACAGTAATAGAGAATCCTCTCGGTGAGAGTTGTCTTGCCGGAATCAATATGGGCACTGATGCCGATATTTCTCATTTTAGTTAATGTGCTATCCATATAAAAAAACACCTTAATTTACCGATTTATGATTTTTAAAGCCCTTAACAGGTGCGCAACGACGACGTCAACTGCCAATCGCTACTCGCCTGGCTATTTTACCACAATTAATAAAAAAATCTACTGAACGGGGTCGGGCTAGCCGATTTAGTTTATTATCAATAAGTTGCGGAGATTGGTGGCGGTCAAAAACCTCTCGATCAGAGTGCGGATAGACCTGTATGGCAGCTATCTTATTGATTATGAAAGAATTGTGCTGGCCCGACCCCATTCAGGCAAGGATTATGGTGAAAATAAGGATGGCGATAATGGCCAGTGGAGCCAGAATTTTGACACTGAAAATCCAGAGAGGTTTGATCTTGAACGAGCGATTACCATGAGAAATTTCCTTCAGGGCCTGAGGTATACCCCAGACGTAGGCCACAAAAATAGTTATAAATAAACCGCCTACTGCCAGCATAATGTTGCCAAAGACCAGATCCATTTTCATCATCAGGTCAATTCTGGTCAAGAAAGGGGAGGCTCCACTAGAAAGGGCGGAAGGTATACCCAGCAGGAAAGCCGCCGTTCCGATGACTGCCGCCGCCTTTTCTCTTTTCCAGTTATGCTCATCAATCAGAAAGGCGGTAGGAACTTCCAGCAAGGAAATGGTTGAGGTTAAAGCGGCCACTAAAAGCAATATAAAGAATAAAAGACCGAAGATATATCCACCAGGCAGTTTGGATATAATCAGAGGAAAGACCTGAAACATAAGGCCGGTATTAGCCTGAAAATCCTGAGGGTTAATTCCTGGTGTGGCAAAAAGAGTCGGGAAAATAATAATTCCGGCTAAAAGGGCAACCAGCGTCGTGGAAAAGCAGACCCACCCGGCCGAGGAAGAGAGATTATCATCTTTTGAAATGTAGCTCCCATAAGTTATCATGGTGCCCATGCCCAGGCTGAGGGAGAAGAAAGCCTGGCCAACTGCATAAAAGAATAATTTAGGATTTATCTTGCTAAAATCAGGTTTGAGATAGAAAGAAACTCCCGGGCCAGCTCCTTTTAGAGTCAGAGCTCTGATGGCCATGATGATGATAAGAATAAAAAGCATCGGCATGAGTATTTTCGACCAGCGTTCAATCCCGCCTTTTACCCCTTTTGATATGACATAAGTAGTCAGGATTATGACTAAAAGGAAGCAAATCAGGACTTGTAGAGGGTTTGAGGTAAAAGAAGAAAAAATCTGGTCTGATCGGGCCCAGGTCATTTCTCCCCGGAAGGCACCAATCAAGGTTTTATAAAGATAACCGACACTCCAACCGGCGATGACTGAATAATAAGAAAGTATGCAAATACCGGTGACCACTCCCGTATAACCGACCAGCTTCCAGGGAGTGCCGGGCCTCAGGGCTTTAAAAGCGCCTACCGGGTTTTTCTGGGTATGGCGGCCAATGGTCAACTCAGTCAGCATAAGAGGGAAGCCGATCAGGATTACAGCCAGGAGATAGGCAAAAACAAAGACTGCTCCCCCATTTAAACCAACCATGATAGGAAAACGCCAGATGCTGCCCAAACCTATTGCTGAGCCAGAGGCAGCAAAAATAAAGGCTAGTTTAGAACCCCAATTTCCTCTGGTATTCAGGCCATCATTTGCCACTTTTATCTCCTTTAATGATTATGGTCAATAAAATATATTTATTCTTTTTATCATAAGTAAGGCCGGTTGTAAAAGTAAAGATATTATTCTGGCTAAAAACATTATTCTTGATAAAAAAATGTCGGGGTTCATCAGAGAATATCAGGAAGGTTCAGCCACCTTGAAATTATTTATTTTTTGAGTTAGATTATCACTTCATAAATTTCAGGTTGTAATTATGAGATTTTTCTTACCTAAGGAACCGGCCTTTGCTGAGCATTTTGAAAAGCTGTCCGGATGCCTGTCGGAGATAACTGATATTTTTTATGATTTCTCTCATCATTTCGAGAGCGCTGGCCATTACTGGGAAAGAGCCAAACAGGTCGAACACCGGGCTGATAGTATCACCCATGAAGTCATCAGATTGTTGAATCAATGCTTTATAACTCCTTTTGACCGTGAAGATATTTATCGCCTCGTTCATCGCCTTGATGACATCATTGACCTCATTGAAAACACTATTCACATCGTTTATCTCTATAATCTTGATCAAAAAAAATATTTCTTTGATAAATTTGCCTCTTTTTCCAAGGAAGCTACAGATAAACTTAATCGACTGATTGCTGAATGTTTCCGCTCCCAGAAATATACTCCGCTTATAGGCGAGTTAATCCGTAGCATTCATGATCTTGAGGATATGGGCGACTTGGTTTATGCCGAGTCTATCAAGAAATTATTTGCAGAGGAAAAAGATCCAGTCAATATCATCAAATGGAAAGATGTACTGTATGACCTGGAGACAATTATGGATGTCTATCAGGCAGTTAGCAATACCGTCGAAAGCATTGTGGTCAAAAGCGGCTGATAATGGCGGCAGGCAGCTGGAGCTTTGGCTTTATTGTCTTTGTTATTGCCCTAGCTCTGGCTTTTGATTTTACCAATGGCCTTCATGACGCTGCCAATTCGGTAGCCACCGTTGTTTCCACCCGTGTCTTAAGTCCGAGGCAGGCTGTCGTCTGGGCGGCTTTTTTCAATTTTGTCGCCTTTCTGGTCTTTGGAACAGGAGTTGCCAAAACGATTGGCGTCGGCCTGATTGACATCAGGGTAGTTGATCCACTGGTCATTTTTGGCGGACTGATGGGAGCTGTCATCTGGAATATTCTTACCTGGTACTGGGGTCTGCCCTCCAGTTCATCTCACTCGCTCATTGGCGGCTACCTGGGCGCGGCTGTGGCTAAAGCTGGTTGGGGAGTAATTATTGTAAAAGGCTGGATAAAAGTTATTTTGTTTATTTTTATTGCTCCTATTATGGGTATGATTCTGGGCAGCTTGATTATGATCATAACTACATGGCTGATGAGAAACAAGCCTCTAAAAACCATTAATTACTGGTCACGCCGGCTGCAATTGCTGTCAGCTGCCCTTTATAGCCTTGGCCACGGTGGCAACGATGCTCAGAAAACCATGGGAATTATTGCTACGCTGGTTTTTACCTCTGGTCACATGAAAACTTTTCATATTCCGCTATGGATTGTACTTTCAGCTCAAGCGGCTATTGCTCTTGGAACGTTAAGCGGCGGCTGGCGCATTGTTAAAACTATGGGTCAAAAAATTGTCCGTTTGCGCCCGATTGATGGTTTCTGTGCTGAGACGGCCAGCGCCATCAGCATCTTCATGGCTACTCATTTAGGCATTCCTGTTTCCACCACTCATGTTATTACCGGTGCTGTAACCGGAGTCGGCATGACCAGAAGCACTTCATCGGTTAAATGGCAGGTTACCCTGCGCATTGTCTGGGCCTGGATTTTTACCATTCCTATGGCGGCAATCATCGGTGCTCTATGTTATAAATTTTCGCTGTTTTTTGTTGGCTGAGCTGATTAAGTCGTTGTAGTTAGTTGCCTGTTAGCTCTTTTTACCTGCCATGAATTAAGATATTACTGAAGAGATAGGCAAGATAAAGCCAGATATTTCCGCCTGTCTGGCAGCAGGGCTGGATAAATATTAACTTAAAGAATAAGATAGAATTAAAGCTTGAGGAAAGAGCATAATAGCAAATGGTGCCAGATATAAATAATATAAATATAAAAGGAAGGGAAAGAGAGAGGTATCTTAAATAATTGGGAGGAGCTAAAATGCCTGAGACTGGCAGCAATAATAGTATTAAGATAATTAAGACAAAGTTCCTTGCCATTAAGCAGGAAGCCGGCAAACATTTATTCGTTACCCCAGTTTTTTTTCTGGTCCTTTTCTTTCTGTTGGGTTTTTCTTCTGTCTATGGCCGGCCGGCTCAAGCCACCGCCACTTCTCCCTCAATAGGGAAAACAGAAACTCAGTGGTATCTCATCACCCTCGGCGGGCAAAAAATTGGTTACATCAAGGAATCCGGTCAAAAGATAAAAGAAAATGGCCAGTTGTTTTTTAAAAGTTACAGTGAATCAAAGATGGCTTTTAACCGTCTGGGAAAGAAGGTTGAAATTGTCTTTAATGCTGAATATGTGGAGACTGAAGATGGCCAGTTGAAGAAAGTTATGGCGGCGGAGGTGATGTCTTCTGAACCGGTCAAAATTGAGGCTGAGGTGGAAGAAGGAAAAGTTGTCATCAAAACGACTGCTTCTGGCCGGACCTTTGCCCGTGAATTACCCTATATGGGTCAACTGCTTGGTCCGGAAGGTATCAGCCAGTTAACTCAGACTTGCCTTAAACAGCCAGGCGATAAAATTGAATACAGGACACTTCTGGCCGAAATTTCGCAGATAGCTTCCGTTGAGAGGAAGCTGGCCGGGGAAGAGGAGATTGAATTTCGGGGAGAGAAAAAAAGAGCCAGGAGGATCGAAGAAAAAATGTCAGGTCTGGGTTTGAGCCGCCAGGTGTGGATTGATGAAGCCGGACATGAAATTAAATCCATTGAACCTTCCCCTTTTGGTGATCTGATTGTTATAGCTTCAACTGAAGAGGAAGTTCTGAGAGGTGTCGAAGGTCTTTCTATCAGTGAGGATCAATATCAGGTCAGTCTAATTAAAGCCAATATACGTTTGCCTCAGGCCAGAGCCTGTAACCGGCTGGTGATTAAAATTCAGACCAAAAAGCCCGAACTGGGCTGGCCTGATCTGAATCATGATTACCAGAAAGTCATCAGCCAGACATCAGAGACTACCATTCTGGCCATTAACCAGGTCAATCTCAAAAGCCCGGCTGCTCATAAATTATCTGAAAAGGAGCTGGAGCATTATCTTCAAGCCAATGCTTATCTTGATGCCGATGACCCTGATATAAAAAAAGTAGCAGCAGAAGTTGCCGGACAGATTAAGAAACCGTATGAAAAAGCATTACACCTTAGAAACTGGGTTGCCACCAACATGACTTTTGACCTGGGAATTGTTTTTGCCCCGGGTGCGGAGATTATAAAGAATAAAAGAGGCACCTGTGCTGGCTATGCGGCTCTGCTGGCTTCTTTATTGCGGGCGGCCGGTATCCCCTCTCGATACCTGATGGGACTGGTTTATGTTAATGGAGTCTGGGGCGGACATGCCTGGGTAGAGGCCTGGCTGGACGGCCGGTGGGTGCCCTTCGATGCGGCTGTGGCGAGCCCAGAAATAGCTGACGCTGCTCGCCTGGTCATCGCCGCCAGCAGCCTGGAGGAAGGCCTGGGGGAAAGCCTGACGGCTGCCCAGAAGATATTTGGCCAGGTCAATATTGAAATTCAGGAATATAGCTTCGACGGCCATCATTACCGGGTTGAGCCAGCCCAGCTAATCTATGAAATTAAGGACGGAATTTATTCCAACCGGGGACTCCAGTTAAGTCTGAAGGCACCGGCCGGATTCACTTTTTATGATACCGATAAAGTCTGGCCGGATAAAACAATCGTGGCTTTGAAGGGCCCGGACGGCGAGATTGTGAAATTGACGCAGGAAGGCTGGTTCCCGGCCTCTAATTTCGACGACTATCTGGCTGGCCAGCTGAAGAACATGATTAAAAATGGCCGGCTGGTCTATCAGTCAATCTGGGGAAAGAAGTGTCCGTTGGTTATCTCCGGAGAAAAATCAGTGGCCGGTATAGTTAATGGAGTCGATGTTTTTATTCTGACAGCTGAAGGTAATAACTCGGACCGCCTCCTGAATGAAGTACTGAAAAATTTTAGCTCCCGTCTGGTGGTTAAATAACAGGTAGGATCAGACTCGCAGCTAATTATCGCCCGGCTTTTAGATTGTCCAGATAAAGAGCGGCTGCTCCCAGGATGGCAATATTCTCAGTGGTTGAAACTTTAATCTCAATTCTACGGACGGCTGGCGAGTAAGCAAAAGAGGAAATAGTGGCCAGCATCGAGTCCTTAAAAAATTCATAAGACTGACTGACCGAACCGCCGAGAATTATAGCCTCAGGGTCAACCGCATACATGATGGCTTTAATAGCTTCGCCCAGGTGATAGCCGTAATCTTTGAAGACTTGCAGAGCTTCTTTTTGGCCAGCTTTAGCCCGCTGGTAAAACTCCATTCCCGAGCAGGCATGAGATTTCAGAAAAAATTGTCCCGAGGCGTAGCGCTCAAAATTAGACTCAAGGTAAGGCAGCATCCCGAATTCACCGGCACCGCAGTTCGGTCCGGAATATAATTTCCCGTCGATGATTAGCCCGGCTCCCAGGCCTGTCCCGATAATTAACCCGACAAAATTATTATAGGACTGTCCGAAGCCAAAGTACTTTTCACCAGCGGCAAAACAGTTGGCATCATTATTGATATAGACCGGGACTTGATAGCGGGCTTCGAGTATTCTTTTGAGCGGCACTTCTTTCCAGGCAGGAATGTTCTGGACATCATAAATGATGCCGGTCTCCAGATCAACGACACTTGGAATCCCCAGGCCGAGGCCCTCAACTTCGAAATGGCAGACCTCATCCAGAACAGCGGTCAGATCAGATAGAACTTCCTCTTCTGTTCCTGTGCTCCGAATGGCGCGGCTAACAATTTTTACCAGCTGGTTAGCTTCGACCAGGCCAGCCCGGACATAACTGCCCCCCAGGTCAACGCCGATTAAAGCCACTCTATCCTCCTCAGGTTTTAAGCCAGTTTGAGCTCATCAACTTTGAAGCAGCTCACTCGCTGCCGTTTTCTTTTTTCGTCTCATCTGAATTGTTTCGTTGTTGATGAGAGGTCTGGCCCAGAAGCCGATGCTCAGAATATAACCAAGAGTCAGGTAAAGAACAAGCATGGCCGGGCGAAGACCAAAGTGGTCTCCCAACCAGCCGATAAGCAGCGGGACGAGGGCCCCGCCAGCTATGCCGGTGCAGAGCAGGCCGGAAAAGGCTCCCTGATGAGCTTCAACCGAATTAAGAGCTAAAGAAAAGATAATTGGCCACATAACCGAGGCGAAAAATCCGATAAGCGAAAAGCTATAAAGACTAATAGTCTGGGGGCTGGAGCCGGACAGTTTAATTGAGAAGGAAAAAAGACAGGGAGGTCCCCAGAGAGCCAGCGTCAGGCAGACCAGAGCTAAAGATACAGCTCCAATCAGAATGCGGCGGCTATCGACCAGCTTTAGCAGGAGCAGACCAAAAAGCCCGCCAATGGTCATCAAGCCCCAGAAATAGGAGACAGCCTGGGCACCGGCTGTTTGAGGGTCAAGGCCGTGGTAGGTTTTAAGAAACTGAGAGGTCCAGTTGGCTACACCCTGCTCGGTGCCGACGTAAGCCATAATTCCGAAGAAATATAAAATGACAATTTTTTTCTTTAAAAGAATTTTATAGATGGCCCAGGTGCCGGCCTTTTCTTCTTCTTTTAATTCAACCCGGGGAAAGTGTGAGGCAAAAACAATGAGGATCATCAGGAAAGCGATGAGAGCAAAAACCCAGTAAAGAGAAACCCAGGGCAGGTTGGGCGGAACAAGCCGGCGCAGGCTGTTAAGCAGTAGATTTTGTTTTTCAACGACCGGCAAGTTTCTGGCCAGATAGGAATAGAGGAGAGGACTGAGGAAAGAAGCACTGCCAAAAATAATCTGAGCCAGGGCAGAATTAAAAGCAAAATGTTCTTCGCCGCCAGCTACCCGGAGGAGAGGATTGATGGCAACCTGGAGAATGGCCATGCCCAGCCCAATTAGAAAAAGTGAAATGGTTGAAATCAAATAAGCGGGAAAAAGGGCAAAGAGCAGTGCCCCGGCTAAAGCCAGGCCAAAGGCGGCCAGCATGACCTTTTTCTCACGATATTTCTCGACAAGAAAACCGGCTGGAATCGACATGACCGCATATGCAATAAAGAACGAAAAAGGTAGAAGTCCGGCCAGGGCTAAACTCAATTTAAAACTGTCAATGATCTCAGGAACCAGTGGACCGATAATGTTGGTCAGAAAAGAGACAACAAAAAAGATTAAAAATATCAGGCAGACTAAAAAATAATGGCGTTGAGGCTTCTGAGTCATGTCCTGTCTCCAGTTGCCATGTCTTCGCTGTTCCTTAGCTTACATCTAAAAAACAGTGGAGACAATCAAAAAACAGGGGACACAATCTATATTTCCTGTTTTTTTGACACCGCTTATCTATTTATTATTTACTCTATCCATTAATTTATTAACCGGATTGATGACTTAAAGCGGGTCATTGGTTACTTAAGGTTCATTAAAAAGTTCATTGCTGGTTGCAACCGATGCTCTAGGCTCGATGCACGGAGATAGAAAGACCATTGGCGAAACTGATCCTTCATCCTTATAATATGCCCGAAGTTTTAAGAAAATCAGGAAATATAGATTGTGTCCCCATTTTGGTCCTCAGGATTTTTCCTTGTGGTATACTTTAGCTTGTCAACCATCAAAAAAGATGATGAAACTAAAAAGATGAAGATGCTTTGAGTTTGACCATGGATGAAATAAGAGTAAAGGTTGTCAGGTCCAGCCGGCGGACAGTCAGTCTCGAAATTAATCCACATGGGGGGTTGATGGTCAGGGCTCCCCATGGCCTGGATATTTCGGTCATTGACGACATCTTGAAACGTCACCGGCCATGGATCAGAAAGAAGCTGGCGGAGGCCAGAAAGAGGCAGGAGCTTTTCCAGCCCAGGAAATTTGAAGAGGGAGAAAAGTTTTTCTGGTTGGGGAAAGAATATCCTCTAAAAATCGCCGGGAGGGCCAGGCCTTCGCTGGTTTTTACCGGGGAGAGTTTTGAGCTCTCAGCTTCATTTAGAGCTTCAGCCCGGCAGCTGTTTGAAGCCTGGTTCAAGGAACAGGCTCGCACCTATCTAACCTCGAGAGCAAGAACCATCTCTCAGAAAACGGGTTTCAAATATAAAAAGCTTCGGATTTCCTCAGCGTCCACTCGCTGGGGTTCATGTTCAGCCAGGGGAACAATTTCACTTGTCTGGAGGCTGATGATGGCTCCGCCTGAAATCATAGATTACCTCATCGTTCATGAACTGGCTCACACTGAAGAAAAAAATCATTCGCCAGCTTTTTGGCAGCTGGTAGCCGAGTTTGTGCCGGATTATAAAGAAAGAAGACGATGGCTCAGGGCAAATGGCTTCCGGCTTAATTTATAGAAGTTTAAGACCAGGTGTACCAGCCATTGTGATCATTTGACCTGATTTTTCTGGTTGATAAAATAGAAGACAGAAATTATAAAGAATGAGGCCATAAAAAAGATGAGTCTTGATAATTTTAAAAAAGGACAATCATCAGATATAAGCTGCATTAAAGCTAATAAATTCTCAGCTGCAGTTTTCTGGGGCTCAATCTGGGGTTTAGCTGAGGCTACTCTTGGCTATTTATTGCATGTCTCGAAGATACCGGGTCTGGCCGGAGCCGTCATGCCGGCCGTGGCCTTTTACTTGCTTTACCGGCTTTACCGGCAGACAGGTTCTACCGCTTCTGTCATTTCTGCCAGCTTAATGGCGGCGGGCTTGAAAGGTCTGGATATAATGTTTAGCCCGCTGGGTTTTATGGATATTATTAATCCAGCTCAGGCCATCATTTTAGAAGGTCTGGTAGCCGCGGCCTGTTTGAAAATTCTTGACCGGGAAGTGTGCCGCCAGTCACAATTCATTCTCACCGGCCTGTTATTTTCTTTTGGCTCGAACCTCGCCTATGGGCTGATGACTCTGGCAGAGTCTTTGGCTTTTAAGCTGAGTAATATTTTTCAGGCTGAGCCGGCCCGCCTGGTTAAATTTTTCTTGCTGTCTCCTCTGGTGACTGCCGGCCTTCTGGCGACGGCATCCATAATTAGAAGCCGGGCTAAAAGGATAAAAGACAAAGAGAGCCTGTACATGGATTCTTCCAGCTTCCAGGCCGCCTGCCGTCTGAAGAATTGCATCGAACAAGCTCCTTTCCGGCCAGATGTTTCTTTGGCGGTTTTTATCCTGGCGGTTCTAGCTAATTTAATTCAGCTTTGGTCCTGGTAAATTTTTAGGTGGCCAAGTTGAGCACAATTTTCAAAGAAATAAAAGGAACCAGGCAGAAAAAGCCTGATAAAACGGCAGGCCAGCCCTCTCCTGCCGGCGAGAGGATGATTCGCACCGGCTGTCCTTCTCATAATTGCGGCGGGCGGTGTCTCCTGCGTGTTTATCTTAAAGATGGGGTCATTACCAGAATTGATGGTGATGACCGGCCCGATACGATTAAAGCTCCGCAACTCCGCCCCTGCCTGCGCGGCCGGGCCTACCGCCGGCGTCAGTATCATCCTGACCGCCTGCGTTATCCACTCAAACGCACCGGGCGGCGAGGCGAAGGAAAGTTTGAAAGAATTTCCTGGGACGAAGCCCTCGATCTGGTGGCTTCGGAACTCAGCCGTGTCAAAGAGAAATACGGCAATTCAGCCCTTTTTGTCCCCTACGGCACAGGCAGTTACAATCAGATCAATGGCCGTCAAACAGCCACTCGTCTTCTCCATCTTTTTGGTGGTTGCCTTGGCTTTTATAACTCCTATTCCTGGGCCTGCATCACGCCGGCAACTTTAACTGTTTATGGTACCACCACGACCGGTAACCAGCGGCAGGACTGGCTGAATAGCCGCTATATTTTGATGTGGAGCTGGAATCCGGCAGAAATGCGTGATGGTACGAACAGCGATTACTTTGTCAAGCTGGCCCGGGAAAGAGGAGCCCGGGTGGTCTGCCTTGACCCGCGCTTAACGCCCTCAGCGATTGCCCTGGCTGATGAATGGATTCCGATCAGACCGGGAACAGATGCCGCCATGATGTCAGCTATGGCCTATGTGATGATAACCGAAAATCTTTATGCCGCCGATTTTATCCGCACCCATAGTGTCGGCTTTGATGAAACTCAGATGCCACCTGGTTTTGAAGCTGAAGAAACTTATAAGGATTATATCCTGGGACGGCGGGATGGTGTGCCCAAAACACCAGGCTGGGCGGAGAATATCTGCGGTGTTCCGGCCGAGACCATTGTCCGGATAGCCCGCGAATATGCCACTATCAAACCGGCTATGCTCTATTTGGGCTATGGCCTCCAGCGGCGGGCTTATGGTGAGCAGGCAGTGAGAGCCGCCTGTGTTCTGGCTGCCCTGACCGGCAATATCGGAATTCATGGCGGCTGGGCAAGCGGCCTGGGCAATCAGGCTCCAGATGGCGGTCCATTCTGGCTGGTTTTTCCTGTTGGTGAGAACCCGGTAAAAGCTTCGATTCCCAGTTTCCTCTGGACAGAAGCGGTCATCCGCGGCTGCGAAATGGGGCTGGCAGATGGCGTCGTTGGCGTACCGAAGCTCGATAACAATATCAAATTACTTTATGTTGTCGCCAGCAATTGCCTGATCAATCAGCATGCCAATGTCAACAGGACTGCTCAAATCCTGAGCGATGAAAACCTGGTTGAATTTATTGTTGTCCATGAACAGTTCATGACACCAACTGCCCGTTTCGCTGATGTGGTCCTTCCGGCCTGTACACAGTTTGAAACCTGGGGCCTCGAAGATGGCTGGAAATATGGCGATGAAGTTATCCTCATGCCGAAAATACTTGAGCCGCTACCCGAAACTAAAAGCGATTACGCCATCTGTGCTGAAGTGGCAAGGCGACTGGGCTTTGGAGAGAAATACACCGAAGGGCGGGACGAAAAGCAGTGGGTGGAGTGGATACTCGATGTCTATCGGCAGACGCGGTTTCCGGATCTACCCTCGCTGGATGAATTGCTGGAGAAAAATCTTGGTGTCTGGGCCAGACCTGTCATAGATCCGGCCGTCGCTTTTGAAGACTTCAGACGTGACCCGGAAAAGTATCCATTGCCGACGCCTTCCGGGAAAATTGAAATATTTTCGGCCAGACTCCACGGACTGGGAAAACCGGCTGAGATTCCGGCGGTGCCCAAGTATATTCAGGAATGGGAAAGTCCGTTTGGCGAGGAGGCCAAAAAATATCCACTCCAGGCAATCGGCCATCATTATTTAGCCCGGGTTCATTCAACCCATTACAATAACGACTGGCTGCGGGAAGCTTTTCCACAAAGAGTCTTTATCAATCCGGTTGATGCGGAGGAACTGGGTATAAAAACCGGGCAGATGGTTAAAGTGTTTAATGACCGAGGAGCGCTGGCCTTGCCCTGTCGGGTAACGCTCAAAATCAGGCCGGGGGTAGTGGCCATTCCGCAGGGAGCCTGGTGGGAGCCGGATGAGCAGGGTCTCGATCACGGGGGAAATATCAACGTGCTGACCTCCGAGCGCTGGTCGCCATATGCTTTTGGCAATACCCAGCACACGATCATGGTTCAGGTTGAAAAATATGAAGAGAAATAAGCAAGAAGCGAGAGAAACCGAGAACGAGAAAAAGAGCCAGCCGGGCCAGGTTCAGTACGCCTTTTTCTTTGACTCCAGTGCCTGCTCGGCCTGCAAAAGCTGTGTCCTGGCCTGTCGTGATAAAAACAACTGGCCGGCCGGAGTCAGGTGGCGACGGGTCTATGAGCTGAGCGGCGGCCAGTGGCTGCGAGTTGGAAATAACTGGGTGCCTGATCTTATTGCCTATAATCTTTCGCTGGGCTGCAATCATTGTGAGGAGCCTGTTTGTCTTAAAGGCTGTCCTTCCGGTGCTATAAGCAAAAGGCCGGATGGGATAGTCCTCATTGACCGGAAAAAGTGCCTTGGCTGCCGCTATTGCGAGTGGAGCTGCCCCTATGGCGCGCCGCAGTATGATGTGAAGGCCAGGAGAATGACCAAGTGCGATATGTGTTACGACCTGGTTGATAAAGGTGAGAAACCGGCCTGTGTTGACGCCTGCCCGATGAGGGCGCTGGACTTTGGTCCGCTCGATAAGCTTATTGAAAAATACGGCGAGGCAAGAACTGTGTTTCCTCTGGCGGAGGCAGGCTTAACTGAGCCAGCATTTATTATCAGGCTACATCCTTCTGCCTCAAAAGCCAGACCAGGAAAAGTTACTGTCAACAACAGCGAAGAAGTTTAAATTAGGCTGTTAGCAAAAGTTGAAAGGTGAACTATTATCCGGTTAAAAAGTGAACTCTGGCGCTTTTCTTGATGGAGAGATGGTTTTGGCCAGCAGTGGCGATATGGCCACACTTTGCCCATGAGCCATCAAATAGTTGCTTAGTCTGCTTGAAGCTAAAACGCTTATGAATCTCCAAGCCTCTTCTCTCTCTACCCCTGTTCCGGTTGTCCAGCCCGTCAAGAACAAACCCCACTACTCCTCCATCCTCCCTGGATACTTTGTCTTAACCTGAATGAGAATTAAACTTGACAAATATCTATGTTTTTTTTTAAGCTAAAATTATCTTAAAGCTAATCCAGGGAGGAGGGATAAACATGAAGATCAAGACAGAGAGGAAGGCGGAGTCTTTTTTTCTTTTTACTAAGGAAAAAAGAAAATTAGCTGCCGCCTTTATTATTCTATTTATTGGGTTTGGGTTTTTCCCCGGGCTGGTAGCGGGAGATGACCATAAGCTGACTCTTGCCCCGCTCAATAAGGCTTTCGTTGAGTACAGATCTCAACCATCGAAGGTCTTACGCTATACAGCCGAAGGGCATCCGCTGGGCTTGATTCCGGGGCCTGTCGATTTCTCCTATTTAAAAGGGAAAAGTATCCCGAGGCCTAAGGTAGTGAAGGCTATCCCAGCTTCCTATGATTTACGCACGATGAATAAGCTAACTTCAGTCAAGAATCAAGGGGGCTGTGGTTCCTGCTGGGCCTTTGCCACTTATGGTTCGCTGGAGTCTTTCCTGCTGCCCGGTGAGCCGAATGATTTTTCGGAACAACACCTTATAGATAGCCATGGTTTTGACTATGGACCTTGTGATGGTGGCCAAATTAATATGTCCATGGCTTATCTGACCAGATGGGGAGGTCCTATCAGCGAGGCCGATGATCCTTATATTTCTGGTAGTGGCGGTGCCGGGGTTGTTAATTATCCAGTAAGAAAGCATGTTCAAGAAGTCATGCTGATTCCTGGTAGAGCTAGCGTGTCAGACAATAACAACATTAAGGACGCCATTATGAATTATGGAGCAGTTTATACCACTATGTCCTGGCTTGATAGTGCTTATAATTCAACCTATAAAACATATTATAATTCTGGCACTCTCGGTGGTGGGCATGCCGTAGCTATAGTTGGCTGGGATGATAATTTTGAGGCTTCTAAATTCAATACAGCTCCTCCAGGCAATGGTGCCTTTATTGTTAAGAATAGCTGGGGTGCTAATTGGGGAGATCATGGCTATTTTTATGTCTCCTATTATGATTATTTTCTTGGTAATGAATCGAATGCGGTGGTCAAAGCTGAAAACGCAACAAAATATCTGGTCAATTACCAGTACGATCCCTTAGGGTGGATGACCGGCCTGAGCTATGGTAGTGACACCGCCTGGATGGCCAATGTTTATCAGGCGCAGTCCAACCTGCCACTTCGAGCGGTTGGCTTCTATACTGCTTCGACAGTAAATAATTATCAGATTTATATCTATTTAAATACAGCCCCCAGGGTGGCCATCGCAGGTGAACCAGTGGCTACTAAAAGCGGGGTTATAAATTCGCCCGGGTTCTTTACCATAGAACTGGATAATCCTGTCGCTCTAACGGCTGGCCAGTATTTCTCGGTAGTGGTCAAATTGCAAACAGTTGGCTATGATTGGCCAATCCCGATAGAAGGAGTTATGTCGGGCTACAGCTCCGGGGCTACAACTAACCCGGGTATGTGCCTGGTGAGTAGTAATGGGACTGGCTGGACGGTTCTGTCTGATGCTGGTTTGCCTTATGATATTTGTCTCAAGGCTTTTGCCGGGCTGACTCCTATCTACCCACCAATTAACCTCCGCTTAGCATCGCTTGAGAACACTTTTATCTTTTTTAAGGAAAAGATTAACCGCCTGACCTGGGCGGCCAATCCGGCTAATAGGACGAATATTGTCAGCCATAAGATTTATCGCAAAGCCAGTAATGAAAGCATTTACTCACTGCTGGCGACGGTCAGTGGGACCCAGTATACTTTTGACGACCGTGGGCTGAAGAATCCTGGTAATTATTCCTATCAGGTAACGGTGGTTGATGAATATGAAAGAGAAAGTGATCCAGTGACAGTTTCGGGCTCAGCCGAAACGCCGGCCAAAGTTCTAAAGACCAAATCTTACCGGACCAAAGTGGCAGCCAGGAACCTGTCTGATTCGAAATAAGGGGAAGAAAATGAAGAGAAAAATGATAGCGGGAAATATCAAAAATATTAAAATCATGGTCTGTTTGGCTTTGTCCTTAGCTTTTTTGGCCGGTCAAAGCCTGGCGGCAGGAATTAAACCAGAGATTGAAGTTGGGCTGTCTTTCGGCTTGAGAACCTTGAATAATTCGGAACTTAAAAATGTCTATGGCTCAGGAACAAACTTTTTCCCCACTGTCACCTTGACCTGGAAAGGGCTGATGATAGGGGGTGGCTATGAAGCCGGGTTTAAAAAAGATGGGCTGATTGGGATTTATGAAGAACCGGCCGAGCTAACGGTCAAAGGGGGCGAAATTTTTGCTGGCTATGAGCTAAAACTGAGAAATGTCGCTCCTTATGCCAGGATTGGCCTGGGTTTTTACTCCTATAAGCAGGTGGTTGATAGCGAATATGTCAGCGATTATCCGGTCGATGGGAATAAAACAGGCCTGATTGTAGCCGGCGGAATTAAATATTTTCCACTGAAAAGGCTCTTCATCTCAGCTGAAGTAAAATATGGCAGCCTGAAGGTCAAGCCTTATGACATCGAGGTTGACCTGGGTGGTCTGCGGCTCAATGGTGGCCTGGGCCTCAGCTTCTGACCACAGAAGAGAGAACCTGTATTTGGTATTTTCAGCAAAATGTTTTTTATCATTTTTTGTCTCTAACTTCAGGGTTAGGACTATAAAAAAATAGGTTGTCTGAAGTCGGCTGCTACCTGAAAAAGAGATCCGGCCGGAGAAAAAATCATTGGCAAAAAAAGGTTTCATTCTTATAATAGGCATGGGGACAAAAAAAATCAGGAAATATAGCTTGAGTCCCCTGTTTTAGGAGGAGAAAATGAAGAGGGCAGCTTGTCTTACCTTAACAGTTATTCTTTTGTTTTCTCTGGCCCAGGCCAGAGTTGGAGAGGTGGTTAAGGTCATAAAAACTCCCGGACCCTGTCCGACCGGCCTGGCCTATGACGGCCGCTATCTCTGGCTGGCTGATAGCCGGCTGGATAAGATTTTTAAAATCGACCCAGCTTCAGGTCAGGTAATTAAATCATTTGATGCACCTGGCTTTCATCCGGAAGGCCTGGCCTGGGACGGAAAGCATCTCTGGCACGTAGATTCAGCCGAAAAACTGGTTTACTGCCTTGACCCTGAAACCGGACAGGTTCTCAAGGCTCTGGAATCCAATAGCGAGCAGCCGCGAGATCTGGCCTGGGACGGCCACGATTTGTGGATGACCGATGTCCGTCAGAAAAGCCTGCTGCGGGTTTCACCGGTTGACGGTATGATGATCCAGACTTTTCCGGCACCTGGTAGCGAACCAACCGGTCTGGAATTTGATGGCCATTATCTCTGGGTGACAGATCGGGCGATGGACAGAATTTTTCTGGTTGATCCCTCTTCAGGCTGGTGCCTATCTTCACTTCGTTCCTACGGGCCTTTCCCGGCTGGCCTGGCCTTCGACGGCGAATATCTGTGGAATGTTGATTACGAAAATGATGAACTCTACCGGGTGAAAGTTTTCGATAATGACATCATGACCCTCTGGGACGAAAAAGAGCTGGAGCTTCGCTTCGTCAAGGAGTTCCGCAATTATGGACCCGGTGTGGTCACCAACCTTGATATCTACCTGCCGCTTCCGGCCAGCCGTGATAATCAGGAACTTCTTTCTCCAGTTGAATTTCTATTCAAACCGACAGAAATGATCAGGGACAGCTGGGGACAGCAGCTGGCTCATTTTAATTTCAAAAATTTAAAGGCCCCTGCCCTGATTCAAACCGGCTGGACAGCCAGGGCTAAAATTTATGCGGTTGAGTATTTCATTTACCCGGACAGAGTTGGCAGCCTCGATCAGATTCCGGCAGAGATCAAAGAAAAATATCTGGCCGATGGCGATAAATATTGTATCCATGATCCCTTCATTCAAAATCTGGCTAAAAAAATCGCTGGCGATGAAAAAAATCCCTACTGGATTACCAGGAAAATTTATGAATATTTAATTGACCACCTGAGCTATAACCTGAAGCCAGTCGGTGGCTGGAATCCAGCCCCAACCGTTCTTCGCCGTGGCACAGCTTCCTGCTCTGAATACACCTATTCTCTCATTGCTCTTTGCCGGGCTCTTGGCGTGCCTGCCCGCTATGTGGGGACAGTCAGCCTGCGTGGCGACGATGCCAGTTATGATGACGTTTTCCACCGCTGGAATGAAGTTTATCTTCCGCCCTACGGCTGGATTCCCTTTGATGCTAACAAAGGCGATGTTGAGGCGCCCGGCGGTCGGGCCCTCGGTATTGGCAATGTAGCTGCCCGCTACATTATCACCACGGAAAATGGCGGTGGTGACCAGTATCTATGGTTCGGTTATAACTACGGTTATACCTGGACAGCAGAAGGCCGGTGTCGCCTGTCTGAAGAATCCTACGGCGAATGGCAACCTCTTGGACCCAAAAAATATCAGAAACCGGCCGAAAGAAAATCTAAATAGAATCTGGCAGAATTTTCCCAATAAAAAGTTGATTTTTTGAAGCGAGGAAGATGACCTCAAACTTTTCAACCCCCAACCTGGCTTCCTCTCTCTCAACCAGGGCCGAAGAAAAATTGATCAAATATTACTTGCCAGCCGGGTTAATGATTTGTTTGCTTTTTTCCCTGTTCTTATTTATTGCCCGCCCTCTGCCTTCCGGCCATCATTATGAACTGGCTTTGAAACTTTCCCTGGAGCTCCTGGTGGTCTGGCTGATATATTTTCTCCGGCCTGAGTTTCTCAACCATAAATTAATTTTAGCCCTGATCCTGTTAGCCGGGCTGACCCTTGGCTTTTATCAGCTCACCCGGCCCAGGCCAGATCCGGAAATTACCAAGACCTATGAATCTGTTTTTAAGGATCTGGAAGAAGGACGGAATCCCTACTTAAGTGGTAGGATTTATCATCGCAATGGAAATGACCAGGTTGTTTATCAGAATTTCAATTATCCACCCTTAGAACTTTACCCCTACTGGCTTTTTTACCGCCTGCTTCACGTCTGGGACCTGACGAGTTTGAGCCTGTTTTTAATGTTTATTCAGCTTCTGGCGGCCCTCATTCTGGTCTTAACCTTCAGGAGCTCAGGCCACCGTTATTTGCTGGCTTTTCTACCACTTCTTGTTTTTTCTGAAATTACCACCAATCCAGCCATGAATATGCTATTGGTCTCAATTTTTATGGCCTTACTTTATCGCCAGGAAAGAAAGCCCTCCAGCCTTAACTGCCTGCTGCTGGCCATAGTTATCGGACTGGGTCTCAGTGCTAAATTTTTCTTTATTCCTTTAGCGGCTACTTATTATTTCTGGCAGTTAAAGCTGCGGGACCTTAAAAGCTGGTTGCGGGTTGGTGGGCAAGCCCTTCTGTCGCTAGCCGTATCCTGGCTTTTGATGCTGCCCTTCGGACCTTTAAACGTCATTAAGAGCACCATTTTTTATAATCTTAACCTGGGTGAAAGAAACACCTACACCGCTTTTTATCCTAATGTTCTCTCGGGCTTTTTCTTTCTAATTGGGCGGCCTGAATTTTATGGCTTTTGGGCGGTCTTAATTTTGTTATTGGTTGTTCTCTTCAGCCATAAAATCAGCCTGTATACTGCCTTGCTGCTTTCCGGTATAACTTTTTTACTGGTGGCGGCTACCCCCGAGCCGCAGTATTTTGGGACTCTCCTCGTCTTGTGTCTGGCTTCTAAAACGATAAAGCTGGCTATTCAGCCGGCGGCACCGGCCGGGGGGAACAAATGAAAATAAGCTTAAAAGAATGGCCGTTAATTATTTTTACTGTACTGGTGCAGACAGTCGTCGGATTTTTTGTTTTCCTATTTGTTCTGGTGGTGATTAATAGGCACTATTTCTTTGGGTCTGCCTCTATCGGGCCTTTTTCCCGTTTATTCCGGCCAGCTCTTAGCCTTCTTCTTCTGATGGGCTTGAGCCTTATTGTTTCTCTGTTTCACCTCGGTCATCCTTCAGCGGCTTATCTGGCCATCACTAATTTAAAGAGTTCCTGGCTCAGCCGGGAAATACTGGGCTCCAGCCTGTTTTTTGGCGGGCTGGTTCTCCTCACCGTTTTTATTTTTCTTGGCTGTTCACCGGTATTGATTTTGATCATAGCTTTCCTTGAGGTTCTGGTTGGACTGGCTATGCCTTTTATCATGTCAAAAATATATCGCCTGCCAGCTGTACCTGCCTGGAACAACTGCCGTACTACTCTGTCATTTTATCTGACCACGTTTCTGGCCGGTGCTGGTTGTTTGCCTCTTGCCGGTCGCTATTTTTTCAGCGCCTGGCCTGGCTCAACTCTGGCTCGCCAGACAATAATTATTCTTCAAGTAAGTTTGTTTTTTTCCACAGGTTGCCTGCTCCTGTTTGATCAGGTAGTCGGGCTCTTTTCCCTAAAAAGTGAGATTCAGCCTGAAAAATTTCAATCTCTTAAGAAAATTTCAAAAATTCGTCCGGGGCTTTTAATTCTGGCTTTTTTGTCGAGTTTTTTCCTTTCCTGGCCGGCCAGCTCAAGCTGGTTGTCAGGCTTTTTCTGGCCAGCTTTAATCCTGGCCCTTGTTATCATCGAAGAGATAATCGGGCGGGCGGTATTTTTCAATCTCTACGAACGGCTGGGGGTTTAAAAGCCGCTTTATTTCTGGCTTTTCCTTCGAAGATATTCCAGATAACTTTGATAATCCTCGAGACTGTTAAGGTGCCAGCGAATTTTGTTGGAAGGGAGATCCAGAGCCAAGGATTCGACTTCAGCCAGGAGATAAAGGACGCTCAGTTTTCCTTCTTTAATTAACTGCTCAATGACCGGCACCAGCGAGCGGCGATAGAGTGCAAAAAGAGGATGGGGAATCTGGCCATCCAGCCTCAGGTATACAAGGTCATACTGTCCAAGGGCTTGAAGCATTTGCCTGACCAGGTGGAGATCGACTTCAGGCTGGTCACAGGGAATGACCAGGGATACACCGGAAGAAGAGGCCTGCAGACCAGCGAGGATACCAGCCAGGGGCCCGGCACCTTCGTATCTGTCCTCGACCTGACGCGCATTTTTTAGCTCGTAATGCTGACCATTGGAAACGCTTATAATTGTTTCTTTGAAATGTCCGTCCAGCTGTTGGATGACCTGTTCAAGAAGAGTCCGATCATTCACGGGCAGGCTGGCTTTGTCGCGACCCATGCGCCGGCTCTGTCCCCCGGCCAGAACAATGACACTCAGATCTTTGAATAAAAATTCATCATTCATTTTTTATTAACCTTATTTCAGAAATTATAGTATCACTAAATGGGAAACCTAGCTTGATTTTTTGACAGGTAACAAGCAATAATAGTCAGGGTGATTTACTGGCAGACAAATTTAAAGTGAGGATAGCCAATGGCCATGAAGTCTTCGGTTAAAAAGAAACCGGTCAGAAAATACCAAGCGCAGCAGTCAGAATTTCTGAGGGCTCTTGACCGGCGTTATCCTGGTATTGCAGATAAAATAAGGCAAGCCATAGAAAAAAGCGAGAGAGAATTTTCGGGCAGTGAGCATGAGGATAGCTTCCTCTGGGAACATTCCCTGCATGTAGCTCACCTGGCCTGGAAAATAGCCAGAGCTGAAAAAAAAGACTCAACCCTGGCAGGCCTGGCGGCTTTGTTCCATGATGCTGGCAAGTTTCAAGGAGGTCTTTATCATCAGGATAATCTGCCTGAGGAAGAAGCTTCAGTCAGAGTGGCGGCCGACATTTTAAAGGCCGCCGGAATTAAGGAAAAGGACCGGCAGCGTTTAAAAGACATTATTATCAATCTTCACCTGGAGGGAGCAGCGGCTGATCCTTTGACTGATATTATTCATGATGCTGATTTTCTGGCCAAATTCGGTTTGGTTGGTGTGGCCAATTTTTTTATTAAGACAACTCTGCGTGGCCGGAATTTACACGGGGCGATTATGAATCATCTGAGTAAAGAAATGACCTATGCGGCTGCTCTCCCGCTTAATATGAGGACTGAGGCAGGCCGGGAGCTGGCCATGAAGAAATCAACCGAGAGCCTAGATTTTTATAAAAACCTCTTGCAGGAATTAAAGGACATCCATGGGCTGTCCTACGAAATTAAAAAAAGACAGGTAGCTCTGCCGTCTGACCGGCAGAAAAGATCGGCTGCTAAAATTGGCGCTTTTCTGGTCATGCCCAGAAAATGTGACCGATGCGGTGGGAAATGGGAAATAAAGCAAAGCCTGGAGAAGGGGGTTAAGTGTCGACAGGCTGTCTTCCATCTTACCTGCCAGCAGTGCGGCAATGCCTATCAGATAAATTTCTGCTTGCCCGGCCTGCCCTGAATGGGGTCGGGCCTCAGGAACTGCTTGATAATAAAGCATTTGCCAGTGCATCTGTTTTATTTCATGGTCTCCTGGCTAAATCCGCTGACCCTTTGAAAAGATCGCAGTAATTGAGGTATATATATTCTGCTACTCAGGGCTCACCTCCTTTCCTTTAAGAGTTTCAATAAGACTTTTAATGGGGGGAACCCTGCTTTTTCAAGTACAGAGCTTATAAATCTCCGAGCCTCTTCTACCTCTGTCTCTACCACCGGCTGCCCGGCACCTCGAGATCAAACCTCTCTACTCCTGTGTCCATCCAGGATACTATGTCTTTATATGTTAAGGGTATTAATAGATTTATGGTTCATAATATGCAGCCGGGTAGAGTTAAGATGGAGAGGGGTGGAGAAGATCTACTATGTCCTGCCTTGAGGCCCGGGTTAAACTGTCTCTCCACCCCTGGTTTGAAAATCCATAGCAAGATGTCTCTTTTCTCCTGCAAGGAAAGTAACTTGACAGCGGATAGGTGGATTGGGATATAAAAACCCTGGTAACTATCTTCAGATGAGAGGAGGACAAGTGAACAAGAACAAGATGACGGTTACGACTCTTGTCTTTTTTGTGATATTAATCCTGACCTCCTGCGCTCCAGGACCAAATACTGCTGAGAAGATGCCTGATTAATCAGACTGAACGACTGGCCGCGGCAATTTCTTCCTTTATTGCTCATTTAAAAGAGTGGTAAAATCGAAAATAGATTGATACAGATATATTTATAAAGAAAGGAGTTTAAAATGAAGAAACATGATAGATTCTTAAGATCTTCAAACATTAAACGAAGCGCCTTTAAACAACCTTTAAGCTTTATAGTCTTTTTAGTGATTTCCATCCTGTTACTCTCCAGCCCGTTCCAGCTCGGTGCTCAAAGTCAGAAAATTGCTTCTAAGGCTGCCCGAGTCTCCCTGCCGCCCAACCTGGATGAGCTGGTAGCCAGAGTCATGAAGACTTTTGAAGTACCTGGTTTGAGTCTGGCTATTGTCAAAGATGGCCAGGTACTGCTGGCCGAAGGTTATGGGGTAAAAAAGCTGGGTGAGCCAGCTCCGGTTGATGCTCAAACGCTGTTTGGCATTGCTTCTAACAGCAAGCTGTTTACAGCTGTTGCCCTGGGAACTCTGGTTGACGAGGGCAAGATTGACTGGAACGGTCGGGTGGTTGATTATCTTCCCGAATTTATGATGTATGATCCCTATGTAACCAGGGAAATGACGGTCAAAGACCTGCTCTGCCATCGTAGTGGGCTGGGCCTGGGGGCAGGTGATCTGATGTTCTGGCCAGCCACCAACCTGACCCGCCAGGAGATTCTTGGCCGGGTCCGCTTTATCAAGCCGGCCTATTCTTTTCGCTCAACTTATGCTTACAGCAATCTGATGTTTGTGGTGGCGGGAGAGCTGCTGGAAAAGGTAACCGGGCTGCCCTGGGAAGATTATGTTCAGGATAAAATCCAGAAAAGAGTTGGAATGATGTACAGCAACACCCGCTGCTCGCTGGTGGCTGAAGCCAGCAATGTCGCCTGGCCTCATGCTCCAGTCGAAGGACAGGTCAGGGCGATCAAGCCCTATCTTCCTGACAATATCAATCCAGCCGGCGGGATTAACTCTTGCGCTGAAGACATGGCTAAATGGATGCTGCTCCTGCTCAATAAAGGGAAGCTTTCTGACGGAAGCCAGTTAATCTCGGAGAAGGTTATGAACGAAATAACTTCAATGCAGACACCTATACCAATTTCCAAGCCAGCTTCCGAGCTGGCTGCGGCGGTCATGAATTTTAATGGTTATGGCCTGGGTGTCAGGCTAAGGGATTTTCGTCGTCACCAAGTGGTGACTCATACCGGTGGCCTGGCTGGCTATGTTTCTCAGGTCTGGCTGATGCCTGAAATAGGCTTGGGGATAACCATCCTGACCAATCAGGAGTCGGGCGAAGCCTACCAATCTCTTACCTATGAGATAGCTGACTACTATTTGAAAGCACCGGCTGTTGATTGGGTTGGAGCTATGGCCAAGGTCAGAGAGAGAAGCCGCCAGAGGACCGAAGATGAAATTAAAAAGGCTTATGAACAGAGGAACAAAGACTCGAAACCCTCGCTCCCCCTTGAAAAATATGCTGGCCTTTATCGTGATGCCTGGTATGGAGAAATTGAGATTAAATATGAAAACGGCCGCTTGCTGATGAATTTCAAGCACTCGCCTGATCTTTCCGGACCGCTTGAACACTGGCAGTATGATACCTTTGTGGCCCGCTGGTCCGACCCTGAACTCAGAGCTGATGCCTATGTGACTTTTTCTCTGAATCCTGATGGCTCAATCGCTGAAGCCAGAATGAAGCCATTTTCACCGGATACTGATTTTAGCTATGATTTTCAGGACCTCCTGCTCAAGCCAGTTCCGGTTAAAAAATAGTTTTTTCTACGAGTCAGATTGGATTAGAATGGCATAAAAGATACTCTGCGGAGGACAAAAATGGAAAGGCAAAAATTGAGGTTTATTTTTCCATGGTTCTCAGTAGTATTTATTCTTTTTCTGAGCGGATTTGTTCTGAGCTTTTTGGCCTGCCGGCAGCAGGCGGAAAAGCCTCAGATCAAAGAAACAGGAGGAGTGAGGCAGGTCATCAATCCGGCTCGCCCGCTAAAAGGCACTATTCAGGTCGAAGCCGAGAAAACTTTTGAACTCAATCCCTATAAAGTCCCCGACTTTAATTTGAAATACTTCTGGGTCTTAATGGATAGCCAGCAGATCATTCTTTATGATCCAAATGAACCGGCGGCTGAAATCTTTTCAAAGGATGGAGCTTATCTCGGTAGCTTTATAAGAGTTGGCCAGGGACCAGGTGAGTTCCCCTCCTATACCGGATTCTTCCAGCTGGATTTTGAGGGCGACGAAATCTGGGGGGTGGGCAATATGAAGGTGGCCAGGTTCGACCGCCGCGGCCAGCTTCTCGGGGAATTTAAGATTCCAGATCTGCCAGCCTATTTCCTCCGGCCTGATTGTTATTTAACTGACCTGACCGTTATGGAAAATAATAGACGGGTTAAGAAGCTGCTGCTTAAAAAGATAGATCAAAACGGAACAGCGGCCACGGTAGAGTTATTAAGTGGCCCCGAGCTGGGTATGATCCGCTGGAGCGACAGGGCCGGGGGCTTTTATGAGTCCTACGGAACTGATGATATCATCTGGTCAATAAATAAGGCTGAAGCCAGAATAGCAGTGGCTGTTAAGTCAGACTACCAGCTAAAAATTTTTGACCAGGATGGGCTAAAGGTGATGGAAATAGAAGTCCCGGCTGAAAGGGTATCAATTTCAAGAGAAGACAAGGCAAAGCTTATTCAGGCCCTTGTTGGTAAAAGAAAAGGCAGCGAAGAGGAAATCAAGAAAATGCTCCCTGTTTACCCTGATAAGTTAATGATCATGCTCAACCTGACTTATTTACCAGGCGGCCAGATGGGTGTCTTTAGAATTACAGCTCCTCACCGCTGGCAGCTCGATGTCTTTGACCGGGAAGGAACCTACCTCTACGCTCTGGTTTTTCCCGACCGGTTTTTAGAGAAATGGAGCTCGATGGATTTCCTGGAATCCGGCTTCTCGTTGATTAATACTGAAGGCGAATATCCGGTTTATGAAGAATATGTGATAAAAAACTGCCCGGAAATTTTCCCGCAGCTAAAGAAATAGATAAGCTTAGTTGCCAGCTTGATTCTCTTCTCTAAGCACTTTAACTGCTTCTTTTTTCCGGACAAATGGCTGGCCGGATAAGCCGGTTATCTGAATAAATAATAAAGAGAATCAAAAACAAACATAGAAGCCAAGTCCTGACTTGCTTATTTGGCCTTCTCAGTTGCATTTTTTTCAGGCTTGCCGGATATCTGATATAATTGACCGTGATGATAGTCAGAAGAGCAAACAACAAAGATATGCCCTATATTACCAGGATAGCCTGGCGGCTGGCCCTTGATTATCCCGGTATGGAAAATGATATCTTTTTTGTCGCTGAAGAAAGAGGAAAAATTATTGGCATTCTCGGTCTCAAAGATTTTGGCGAGTTTCTGGAGATGCGGGCCGTTGGTGTTCTTGAAGAATACCGGCAAATAGGGTCGGGCCGGAGACTGGTGGCAGAAGCCTTGAAAAGCCTCGAGGGCAGGCCGGTCTATTTGCTGACGACTATACCTCGCTTCTATGAGCCTTTGGGCTTTAAAAAAATTGATAAAGTTCCTCCTGCTTTGAAAAAAGATCCTGACTGGTGTGCCGGCTGTCAAAGGGAAAAGTGCACGGCTATGCTCTATTTAGCCTGAATGAGAATAAACCTGAAGCGAATTGATAACAGGTATAGAGTAAAACTCAAAACTGTACCTGAGGAGATAAAACCGGATAAAAGATGATTCCTGATTACCCGGAGCTAAAACCAATTGGTCTTGAAGATAGAAAAGAAGTTCAAAGGTATTTGGAGCTTTTTCCGCCCGACATCTGTGAACTAACTTTTGCCAATATTTATATCTGGCGAGAATGGGAGAAACCTCGGCTGACGAAGGTTAATGGCAATCTGTGTGTCTTTTGCTCGCCTCCCGATGAACCAGCTTATTTTCTCGAACCGGTCGGTGAAAACAAACTCGATGAGACGGTTAATCTCGGTCTGACTTTGGCTCCACGCTGGTCTCGCCTTTCTGAGAAGTTTCTGGGAAAGCTTCATGGCCAGTACGTGATTAAAGAAGACCGGGATAATTTTGACTATGTTTATCTAACTCAAGAGCTGGCTGAGCTCAGCGGCAAAAAATTTGATGGTAAAAGAAACTGGATTAGAAGATTCGAAAAGCAGTTTAAATATGAGCTGTCAGCTATCAATCAAAATTATCTACAGAGCTGCCTGGAGCTGGTCAGGGAGTGGGGTCAGGACAGTGCCGACCGGAAGGAGCAGGAGGGAGAAGACAGTCATACCGGGGCAGCTGTCCGGGCGATGGAAGAAGCTCTCCTCAATTTTGACCTGTTTGGTTTCTCAACAATGGCTGTCCTTATCAATGGACGGGTCGAGGGCTTTTGTCTCGGTGAAAAATTAAATCCCGAAACGGCTGTAGTTCATATCGAAGTGGCCAGCCGGGAATTTCCGGGACTCTATCAGTTCTTAAATCGGGAATGTGCCCGGACTGCCTGGAAGGAATTTCGTTACATCAACCGCGAGCAGGATGCCGGACTGCCTGGCCTGCGGCACGCCAAGCTTTCTTACCATCCGCACCACCTGCTCAAGAAATATAATCTTTACCGGTTCTAGCCAGGATTATCATACCGGCTGAAGCAGTTAGAAAGCATAAAATCAATTTTTCTTTGCTGGCTGTTTTGATTATAATACTAGTTCTTTAAGGAAAGAGGTTTAAGACCGGGAATAAGAGCGGTGCTGGGCCTTTACCCGGTCTGGATGGTTAAATGACAGGCGTTTGCCTCTCAGTGTCAGGTTAGGAGGTTTAGATGAGCTGGAGAATTCTGGCCATTAATCCCGGTTCTACTTCGACCAAGGTAGCTGTCTTTGAGGATGAGACAGAGTTGTTCAAGATCAATATTTCTCATCCGGTCGAGCAAATCCAACAATACCCCAGGGTGATCGAGCAATTTAATTTCCGGAAGGCAGTCATCCTGGAGGAATTAGACAGGGCGGGGATTCCGAAAGAATCAATCAAAGCGGTGGTTGCCCGTGGTGGCTTGCTTTGTCCTATTCCCAGTGGAACCTATGTCGTTACGGACAGAATGATTGAGGACCTAAGGGCGGAAGTTCAGGGCGAGCATGCTTCCAACCTGGGAGCTCTGATCGCTAACAGCCTGGCCGTTGAGCTCAATATCCCGGCCTATATTGTTGACCCGGTGGTTGTGGATGAAATGGAAGACGTAGCCAGAATTACGGGCTTGCCTTTTATAAAGAGGAGAAGCATCTTCCACGCCCTGAATCAAAAAAGAGTGGCCCGGGAAGCAGCCAGGGATCTGGGGCGCCGCTATGAAGAAGTCAATTTTATCGTTGTTCATATGGGCGGCGGCATAAGTGTTGGTGCTCACTGGCAGGGAAAAGTTATTGATGTCAACAACGCTCTTAATGGAGAGGGGCCTTTTGCCCCGGAAAGAGCCGGCAGCCTGCCGAGTTGCGATCTGGTTGAACTCTGCTTTTCAAGCCAGTATTCTAAAGCTGAAATAAAAAAAATGCTGGCCGGAAAAGGTGGGGTGGTGGCTCATCTGGGGACCAACGATATGATAGAAGTGGAAAAGCGCGCTAAAGCCGGAGATAAAAAGGCAGAACTCCTGGTCAAGGCTATGGCCTACAATATTGCCAAATGGATCGGTGTCATGGCCACAGTCCTGAAAGGAGAGGTCGATGGCATCGTGTTGACCGGAGGTCTGGCTTATTACCAGCAGCTTGTAGATTGGGTCAAAGAGAGATGCCAGTTTATTGCTCCTTTTTATTTATATCCCGGCGGGGACGAGATGAGAGCTCTGGCTGAGGGAGCCCTGAGGGTATTGAGAGGGGAAGAGCAGGCTAAGAATTACGAACAGGAAATAAGGGAGGAAAGCTGATGATAAAAAAACTGGAAGATTTAATTGCCAAAGTTAAAGGCAGCCCGAAAAAAAGGCTGGTTGTGGCCTGTGCCGAGGATCATCACACTATCGAAGCAGTGGCTCAGGCTCAGAGTGAGGGGCTGGTGGAAGTCATAGTGGTGGGCAACGAAAAAAAGGTTGAGAAAGTGGCACGGGAACACGGAGTATCTCCGGTTTTTTATAAAGTTATCGATGAGGTAGATACTAAAAAGGCTTTGAGTCTGGCCGTTAAGATGGTGAGAGATGGAGAAGGGGATATTCTGATGAAGGGTCTGATGACCACGCCTGATTACATGAGAGCTATCCTGAATAAAGAAAGTGGACTTGTTCCTCCAGGTGGACTGTTGTCACATGTGACGGTCATCGAGGTTCCAGCCTATCCCAAGCTTCTGGTTGTTTCGGACGTGGCGGTGCTGGTTCTTCCTGACCTGGAACAAAAAGTGAAAATGCTGGGTTATGCCATTGAAGTTGCCCAATCCTTGGGTATAGACAACCCATATGCTTATCTTATCAGCTCAGCGGAGACAGTCAGCGAGAAAGTTCCTTCTACGGTTGATGGAGCCCTGATTAAAGTTATGGCCGAAAGAGGTCAGATTAAAGGAGCCAGGGTAGAGGGACCGGTCGGGATTGACATTGCCATTTCTAAGGAAAGCGCCGAAATAAAGGGCTTTAATGGAGAGGGAGCAGGGGCGGCTGATATCCTTATTTTCCCTAATATTGAAGCGGCCAATATCTTTTATAAAACCTGCACTATTTTTGGAGGTGCCAAACTGGCCGCCATGGTTACCGGAGCCATGGCTCCCTGTATTCTGACTTCACGTGGAGATAGTGAGCTGTCAAAATTCTATTCTATTGGCCTGGCTGCCCTGCTGGTCGGGATGAGAAATGAACAGAAATAAGGACCTGAATAAAACCCGCTGATGGCTGGCCTTTTAAATTTCCCATATAAATATAAATAAAAATGACAGTTCAGATTTAATTTAGATTTTAAGGTTAATCTGTCATTCAGGCCATCAGGCTGCAAATGGCGGCCACATTGACTATATCATCAACTGAGCAACCGCGGCTCAGGTCGCAATAAGGTTTCAGCAGTCCCTGGACAATCGGGCCAATGGCTTCTGCTCCGGCCAGCCTTTCCACCAGCTTGTAGCCAATATTCCCTGCATCTAGATCAGGGAAGATAAGCACGTTGGCCCGACCGGCAACCGGTGAGCCCTTGCATTTTCTTTCGCCAACGGAAGGGACCAAAGCCGCATCAGCCTGCATTTCACCATCAATTAGAAGCTCGGGTGCCTTTTCCTTAGCAATTTTCGTAGCATTAATTACTTTATCTACATAGGGATGGCTGGCAGAACCCCTGGTTGAAAAAGACAGCATGGCCACTCGCGGCTCCTGGCCGGTAACAGCCTGAAAATTTTTAGCTGAAGAAATAGCAATATCGGCTAATTGAGCGTCAGTCGGGTCCGGTACCACGGCACAATCGGCAAAGCCCAGCAACTTATCGGGAAAGGCCATGATGAAATAGCTGGAGACAATTTGAATACCTGGAGCCGTCCCCACAGTATAAAGAGCAGCCCTGATGACATCACCGGTGGCTGAAATATTACCACCGACCACTACCTGAACTTTATCTTTAGCCAGCAAACAGCCGCCAAAATAAAGCGGAGTCTGAACCAGAGCCGTAGCTTCTTCGAGGCTCATACCTTTAGCTTTTCTCCGCTCATAGAGGTGCTCAGCAAATTCTTCTTTCCAGGGAGAGGTTACCGGATTCATAATTTCGAGTTCATCAATGTTGAGCTTGTTTTCAGCGGCTATCTTTTTTATATTTTCTGGATTGCCGATAAGAACCGGCTGGCCGATTTTCTCAGCGATTAATATTCTGGCTGCCTGCAATGTCCGGACATCTTCCGCATCGGGAAAAGCGATTTTTAAAAATCTTCTGGCTGCCTTTTCTCTGATTTCTTTAACAAAGTTGCTTCCACTCATCTTATCCTCCTGTCCTCCTGGATTTATCACCAATTCCGTGGCACATCCCTGACCACTCTAACGGTATCTCTGGCCAGCAGAAGTTCTTCGTTGGTCGGAATGACCCAGACAGCGACTCGGCTGCTTGGCTTGGAAATCTTCAGGCACTTTCCGCCAACTGCCTGCTGGTTGAGCTCTTCATCCAGCTCAATACCGAGATTATCCAGACCCTCACAGACCATCTTTCTTATCAAGGCGGAATTTTCACCGATTCCAGCAGAGAAGATAATAGCCTCGGCCCCGTTCATCTCAGCCAGATAAGCACCGATATATTTTTTTACCCTGAGAGCAAACATCTTCAGGGCCAGCTGGGCCCGGTGATTACCCTCAGCCGCAGCTTTTTCTATATCTCTCATATCATTGCTTAATCCGGAAACACCCAGCATGCCGCTTTTTTTGTTTAAGATGTTAAAAATATCAGCGACACTGCCGATTTCCTTGTTATAAAGATATTCAACAACCGCAGGATCTATGTCGCCCGAGCGAGTGCCCATGATCAGCCCTTCGAGTGGCGTCAGGCCCATGCTGGTGTTGACGGAATAGCCCTTTTTGATGGCCGCAGCCGAACAGCCGTTTCCCAGATGAAGGGTAATGATATTCACCTCTTCTCTGGGCTTTCCGACCAGTTTGCGGTAGCGATAAGCTAAATAACGATGTGATGTTCCATGAAATCCATAGCGGCGGACTCTGTATTTCTCATAATACTCGATAGGAATGGCATACATATAAGCCTCTCCCGGCACAGTGGAGTGAAAAGCCGTATCGAAGATAGCTACCTGGGGAATCTTATCACCGAATATTTCGTAGCAGGCATAGATACCTTTGAGGTTGGCCGGATTATGCAGGGGAGCCAGGTCTGAGCATTCTTCAATCTGAGCCAGGACTTCCTTATCAATTTTAACTGATTTGGTGAACTTCTCACCGCCATGAACTACCCGGTGACCGATGGCATGAATATCATCCCAGCTACAAATGCCGTTGATTTTAGTCTCCGGGTCTTCCATCCATTTTTTGATTCTCAAGATGGCTTCCCGGTGGTCAAGAATAGGTTCAACAGCCTTCACCGACTCCTGGCCTTCGGCTTCCAGGTTGATGAAGGCATCCTCTTTACCAACCCTTTCAATCAAACCTTTAGCTACCCGCCGGTCGCTATCGGTTTCAAACATCTCCAGGTCAGTATTGATGATCTGAAATTTGACAGAAGAGCTACCGCAATTTAAGACAAAGATGTTCATTTATTCCGCTCCTTTTTAATTAAATTAATAAAGAAAACTAATATATCAGAATAGGAAAGTTAATTTCAATAAGTTAAAAGTTTTTATCAAAGATTTCTGATATTTTTTAAGCACTCACCCTTCCTACTGGCTACTTATCGTAGCCAAAAAAGCTGGCTCTTGCCGGTTCAATTTCAGCTACTTGTGCCTAGTAAATTTGGGTGGCTATTTTTCAGCCTTTTCCTCCTTCGGCTTGAACAGGGGGGAGACATCTCTTTTGCCACGTTCAAGATAGGGGACTCCCTCGGTCATCCAAGTGGGAGCGGGCGTGCCTTTCAGATAATGATCGAAAAATTCATCCAGATGAACTGTCCAGTATTTTTGATTGTCTCTCTGTCTCAGGCCATGTTTTTCGCTGTTAAAGTTGAACATCCAGGCTTTCTTCCCGAGTCGTCTCATTGCCGTAAAAAATTCTATGCCCTGGTACCACGGCACAGCATCATCTTCATCATTGTGGATGGTGAGGTAAGGCGTTTTGACTCTTTCTACCCAGAAAATCGGTGAGTTTTCAATAAACTGCAGCGATCTTTCCCAGAGGGGAGCCCCGATGCGGCTCTGGGTCTTTTCATATTGGAAGGCCCGCGACATGCCCGTACCCCAGCGGATACCGCCGTAGGCGCTGGTCATATTAGCCACCGCCGCTCCAGCCTCACAGGCGGCGAAAAGGTCAGTCTGGGTGATGAGGTAGGTAATCTGATAGCCTCCCCAGCTATGACCCTGAATCCCAATCCGGCCTGGATCGATAAAGCCCAGGTTGACGACTTGCTCCACTGCCGGGACAACGCATTTAAGAGAACTTGAACCGGGGTAGCCAATTTCATAGACAATATCCGGCATAAGCAGCACATAGCCATTGGAAACATAGCGGGTAAAATTAATGCTTGTCCCTGGCCCGGGCGCATAATGGCGATGCAGCCCATCACTCAGCCTTTCATAGATATAGACCATCAAGGGGTATTTCTGGTTGGCGTCAAAGTTTTCAGGCTTAACAAGGATGGCTTGAAGTTCCTGGCCATCACCGTTGAGATAGCTGATTAGCTCGGCTTTTCCCCAGAGATAATTAGCCTGCTGGGGGTTGGCCTGGCTGATCTTTTTGGCATTATTAAAACCAGGCCCGCCCAGCCAGAGATCGGGAAATTCCTCAAAAGTCTGAGCTGTGAAAATATAGACCTCGGCCTTTTTTGCCTTCTGAAGCGAACCAAGCATTTTGTCGAGGTAAATCAGCCCGGAAGGTGGCGCACTTCTGGCGGGATCGAGACGAAAAAAGCCTGTAGCTTTGGTCTTTTCATTGACGGCCGAAAGCAGTAAAGGTTTTTTTAAGGAAATTGATTTTTCGGATCGATCAAGGTGCTGGTAGCGCAAAACCAGGTCATTTTCCCGGCCGAACCCGGCGGTTAGTACCTTGGCCTGTGACCCTTCGGGTCTTATTTCCCACAGGTCATAGCGGTCATAAATAAGGACGGAAGCGTCGTCTTCTGACCAGCCGGCCAGACCATAGGCCGGTGGCTCGCCTGGCGTGTCCCATTCTTCCCGGAAAAAATTAACGGCGAGTTTGGAGGTCAGATCGAACTTTTTCCCATCAGCCAGGCGATAGGTGAACCAGGCACGGGGTGTGTCATCATAAAATATCAGATAATTGGCTCCAGGTGAAAAGCTGACCCGGCCGGGAAATTTTTCCAGGATTCTGGTCCGGCGGCCAGTCCGGATATCTACTGTATAGTAATCGGCGTATTCCCGGTCCCAGGAAATAAGGTGGCGGTAGGGAAGGTTGTTGACGCCGAGCGCTTTCTGGCCATCGTCAGACAGCCTTATCTCTGGTAAGTCTTGAGAAGCCAGGATGACAACAGGCCTGTCCTTGGTCTTGATGTGACAAACGGCCAGATAATTCTTTTTTTTCTCTTCCTCGGCCCTAACTTTTTGCATCGGCTGGAGTTCGAGGTCAGAGGAGCTCCAGATGTCAACTTTTACTGGCTCGGGAGCATCCTCTGCCTGTGGTTCTGAAACAGGTGCATAACCGAAATAAAGGAGGTTGCCATCCTTAGAAAAAGAAGGGGCCCGGTTTTCACTCGGGGCCTGGTTAGCTGGAAGCCCAGGTGTTTTAGGTCCAGCCAGTTCAACAGCCCGGGTCATCTTTTCCTCCCAAAGATAAAGTCTATAAGGAGAAATCTTTTCCTGGTAGGAGTCGCGGTCACTCAGAAATGCCACCTTCTGGCCTTTTTCATCAAAAGCCAGCTTCACATAGTGGCCCTGGCCTTTCAGCAGGGCAATTGTTTTATCAGCGGCTGGTTCATAGAGAAAAGCTCCATCATCTTCTGGCTTTTTAGACGAAGTGGCATAAGCTAAATAGCGGCCGTCTTTACTCCAGGTATATTCTGAAACTTCTTGAACAGAGACTATCTTTCTCGTCTCGAGCTGGCGGATAACCAGTTCTGTCCCTGGCTCTTTTTTCTTTTCGGCTTTCTTTTCGTCCTTTTTTTCAGCCGGCTTTTGACCGGATTCTTTCTTTTCTTCCTGAAGGCTTTGGGCTTCTTCCTTTTTCTCCGTTTTATCTTTATCGGCTTCTTTAGCGGGTGGTGCTTCCAGTAGATAGCTCACATATTTAGCTGAGTCTTCAGCTATCTTGAAATTTTTAACCCGGTCAACGGTAACCAGCTCGCCAGTTGTCAGATTTATAATTCCCAGCCCGTTTTTAGGCTGATCTTCTGGTTTTTTCTTTTCCTTTCTGGCTTTATCAACTTCGGCTTTCGGCGGGGCGATGGTATATATTACGAACAGACTATCAGGCGTAATGACCGCTTCCTTACCCCTCGGATAGCGAGTTTCTTTTCCTGTTTGAAGCTCAAGGACAACCAGTTCACCATCTCCTTCTCCTGGTACTAAAGAATAAACCACCCAGCGGCCATCATCGCTGATTCTGGTCCCCTGGATTGATTTCCAGGAATCATACACCTCATAAGTCAGGGGTTTTTTAGCCGTCTGGGCATAAGCCTGAGTCAGAATGAGGCAGAGGAAAAATATCGTAACAACAGCTGGACCCGGCCAGCGCTTTTTAAAATTAAAGCCTTTCATGAGTACCTCCCGGGGTTAAAAATTAAAAAGACAGTAGACCTATTTTTAAACAAAATTCCTTCTGGCCGTCAACAACTATTTTTATTTGGATTAATACCCAGTATGGGGGGACACAGTGGCCGGGATCTGGTAGCCGGCCAGTGGATTAATTGCCTGAAGACATATCCTGTTTTAAAAAATAAAAGGGGATAATAAATTGAAAATAGTGGCAAGCTTATGATAGTTTCTTTCTTGATGTAGAAGAAAGCTCTTCCCATCATCAGGTTTGGTGCTTTGGAGCGGCTGACAATTCAGGATGGTGTTCTGCCCGGAAAATTTTATTTCTCCAGGCAGGAAAGAGAAAGAGGTGAGGTGATAGTGACTTTGACACGAGGTGTTCACATGAAGAAGCAACGGCGCTGGTTAATTTTAGGTGTAGCTTTATCGGTCATTCTGTCTTATGCGGGTGGGCAGACTTCGACTCACACGGTCGAAGCGGCAAGAACCGTGAAGACGGTCTTTACCATCTCGATGGAGAATCCTGCTTCCCACTGCTATCAGGTGACTCTTGGATGCCAAGGGCTGGAAGGCATCACCCAGGATTTTAAGATGCCGGTCTGGTCTCCAGGATACTATGGCCTTTTTGACTTTGCCGGGAATGTTCGGGCCTTTCGCGCCGAGGATGGCCAGGGTAATCTGCTAAAATGGGAAAAAACCGGGTCAAGCATCTGGAGGGTAATAACCGATCAGGCTGAGTCCATCGTCTTACACTATGAAGTCCTGGCTGCTTCCCAATTTGTAGGCCAGAGTTATCTGGGAGAAGACAGGGGATATATTCTGCCCGCCTCCGTCTGTCTGTATGCTGACGATCTAATCCGGCGCCCGGTGATAGTCAAGATCAATTTGAACCCTCTGTGGAGTACGATTGCCACCGGTCTGGACCCTGTTTCAGCCGGGGAGCCCCAGACCTTTTTCGCCCCGGACTTTGATGAGCTTTACGACAGTCCCATTTTGATGGGAAATCTGGAATCACTGCCGCCGTTTGAAATACAGGGGGTACCCCATTACTTTATCGGGTACAAGCCGGGGAACTTTAACCGGCAGTTGTTCATGAACGAGTTAAAAGCTGTGGTCGCGGCGGGTATCTCTGTTATTGGCGAAATCCCTTACCGGCATTATACGTTTCTTGGCATTGGGCCCGGGCAGGGTGGCATCGAGCATCTCAATTCAGCTGCTGTTTCTTTCAGCGGGGATGGTCTGGACGAGAGGCCAAAGCGAATCGGCACCCTGGCTTTTTTAGCCCATGAATATTTTCATAACTATAATGTCAAGCGTAACCGGCCTTTAGCCCTCGGGCCGTTTGACTATAGCCAGCCCAATCTGACCAATATGCTCTGGGTCTCTGAAGGTTTTACTGTCTATTATGAATACCTACTGCTGTCCAGGGCCGGACTCATGACCAGGGAGGAATTTATGGAGGCGATGAGCAAAATAATTGCTTCCCAGGAGAACAACCCCGGGCGTTTCTTTCAATCGGCAACCCAGTCGAGCTACAACACCTGGACTCAGGGACCATTCGGTGCCAGGCGTGGTGGCCTTCGGAAAACAATTTCATATTATGATAAAGGTGCTATCCTTGGCTTTCTGCTTGACTTAAATATCCGCCAGGCAACGCAGAATTACCGGTCACTCGATGATGTTATGAGGACGCTGTATTACACCTTTTATAAGGAGAAACGAAGAGGTTTCACCGACGAAGAATTTCGTCAGGTTTGTGAAAACGTGGCGGGCTGTCCTCTGCCGGAGATATTTGAGTATGCCTCCACCACGAAAGCTATTGATTACCCTAAGTATCTGGCTTATGCCGGTCTGGAACTGGATAAACCAAGAAAGCTACCGGACGCCTATCTGGGAGCCCTGGTTGAAGATCAGACTGGCCGATTAGTGGTGGCTGCTGTTGAGCCCGATTCTCCTGCCCAAAAGGTCGGGCTGATGACTTCTGACGAGATCAAAACGGTGGATGGCCGCCAGGTCAAGGACTTAGACTTCAATCAACTGATTTCTTCTAAACAGCCCGGTGATAAAATAAAGCTCGACTTATCTCGAGGGGATAAAAATCTTGAGGTCGAAGTCATTCTGGGCCACCAACTGGAGAAAAGCTTCCGTCTGAGGACTGTTTCTCATCCCTCTCCCCTTCAGGCAGAAATCCTAAAGAGCCTGACCGGAAGACAACTGCCTGATTAGTCCTGGCTTCAGGCTGTTGCGAGCCCGGGAACAATCACTTTACTGTTAGTTTCTTCTAGAATAGAAGACTTAACGAGCAGCTGGCTATGATTATCAATTCCTGTCTTATTTTTGGAATATACCTGAAAAATAAATATAGATGGCCACGATTAGCAGACAGACGATGACCGAGGCGACTACGTCCACTTTGTTCCAGCTGGCCCGGGTGGTTTTTTTGTGCTCTTCGGTAACCGTACCAAAAGTCAGGCCGGCAATTTTTTGATAGTCTGGCTCCTCAGTTAAATAACTAACGGCATACATCACCACGACGGAGACAATGAAGATGAACAGGCTGTAATACTGAAAAAATATGTTATTTATAATCCAAAAAAACGAACCCTCAGAATACTGGAATCCAGGTATAAGCTTGACCGGCGTATCAATAGCTAGCCGGAACAAGCCAAGCATGAAGCCTGTACCCAGGGCGGCCAGGCAGCCCTTGGCATTTAATCGTTTATTAAGAATGCCGGCGAAAAACACGACAAAAATAGGCGGAGCCAGATAGGATTGGACACCCTGCAGATAGTCATATAGTCCCTTCCCGCCACGAATGACCGGCAACCAGGCCAGACCGATGAGCACCATGACGATAGTGGCTATCCGGCCAATTCGAACCAGATTCTCCTGACTTACTCCTTTCTTAAGTCGCGAATAGAAATCAATGGTAAAGAGCGTTGAACAGGCATTGAAGACGCCGGCCAGAGAACTCATTAAGGCAGCCAGCAGTCCTGCCACCACCAGGCCCCGGACTCCGATGGGTAGTACATGAGCTACCATTAAGGGAAAAGCCTGCTGGGCTTGATCTCTGATGATACTCCCATCGGGACCGATGAGCTGCTGCTGCAGCACCGGAAGCTCGCCACTCACAGCCAGCCCGTAGCAGATGATACCGGGAATGATAAAGATAAACAGAGGAAGGAGTTTAAAGTAAGAGGCAGCGATCGAGCCCCGCCTGGCGTGGGTTTCATTTTTAGCAGCCAGAGCGCGCTGGACAATGTACTGGTCTGTACACCAGTACCATAAACCGATAATTGGAGCACAAAAGAGCATCCCCAGCCAGGGATAGTTGTCATTAAAGTACCAAGCCATTCTTCCGGCTTCTTTGATTGGTGCCCAGGTTGAAGCCACACCGTCGGGGATAAGCGGTTTCCAGAGATTGAACATTTCTGGCCCGACAATCGCCCGCAGCTTTGACCAGCCGCCGATATAATGGAGGCCAAAGATGGCGACCAGAACAGAGCCGATGACCAGGATAATGGTTTGAATGGCTTCGGTATAGGCGACAGCTCTTAATCCGCCAATGACTGTATAAAGTCCGGTGATTAGAATAACTACAATGGAACCTACCCAGAAGCTATCCAGACCGAATAAATTGACATCGGGCAGCAGGGTTGAAAAAACCACTCCTCCGGCAAAAACGCCGACGGCAATTTTCGTCAGGACATAGGCCACGAGGGAAATACCGGAAAGAACGGTTCGAGCTTTAGGCGAAAAGCGGCGTTCCAGAAATTCAGGCATGGTGAAGACTTTAGAGCGCATATAAAATGGCACCATAACCCACCCCAGAATCAGCAAGCACCAGGCATGGAGTTCGTAATGGGCCATGGCCACACCGTCAGTTGCTCCGGAACCGGCCAGCCCCACTAAATGCTCCGAACCAATATTGGAGGCAAAAATAGAAGCCCCGACAATAAACCAGTCTAAATGCCGGCCGGCGAGGAAATACTGGTCAGTCGTTTTCTGTTTCTGGGTTTTGATTGACCACCAGGCAATGCCGGCGATGAGAGCGAAATAACCAATAATCACTATCCAGTCTATGGTGCCAAGCATGATGCATTTACCTCCTGGTAAATAGAATCTGATATATAAAATTTAGCCTTAAGTCATAAAATTCTATCATTGTTTGAGGGCTCAGGCACATCTTTCTTTTTCCCGCCGGTAAAAAATCAGGCTCATCATGTAAAAACGGAAAACATTAGAGGTGGCGACGGAAACGTATCGTTTAATTTTCAGTCCTGCCTTCAATGTTATCGTTAACATCACCAGAAGTATAAATCGGAAGCTTCCTGCTTGTCAAAAGAAAGTTGGCCTGATGCCTGTTATTTTTTTGGCCGAAAAAAACTTGACAAAGTCATTTTTTTTTACATTATAAAAGGTCGAACATCATGAAAAAGCACAAAGGGGAAAAACCTCCTGTTTCAGCCGTTCTATCAATGCCAGAAAAAATGCTGATTAGATTGGGAATTCTTTTAATTTTGATTTCTGCTGGACTGTTCGCTTATCACCAATTTGTTGACACCTGCGCCCACCGCCTCAACCTGATGATAAAAAATGAGCGTGATTATTATCGTTATTCCGCTATTTACTTGATAAGTTCTGTCAATACTTTTTGCCGGCCGTGCGCTAAACTAAATATGATCAACTAAAAAACGATCCCGACAGGAGAATAATATTTTTATTAGAATCTGATTATTCTGATGCAGATATAGATAACTTTAGAAGAGCCTTTGACCTCACCATGAGAGATGAAGTAAGAAGAATGGATTCAGATTGGAAGAGACTCTATTTAAAATGCAATAAAAATAAATGGACTTTTTATTATAATTTTTTGATTCTAATTAACGAAGGCAAGGTTAATGAGATAAGGAGGTTCTGAGTGAAAAAGACCAGCATCATCATCTTGTTAGTTTTTTTGGCCTTTGGAGCTCAACCAGAGATATATAGCCATGAAATTCCAAAAGAAAGACTGGTCCTGGTTAAAACATTTCCGGAAGATGGGTTGCCAACCAAAGCTGTTCCGTGGATAGATGTTGATTCTAACGGAAACATTTATGCAGTTGGAAACAGAGAGCATACAATTTTTAAGTTCAACCTGGAAGGGAAACAGTTGCTGACCTTCGGCGGCTGGGGACAGGGCCCAGGGGAGCTGCAATGGCCGTCTAAGGTCTCTATAGAAAAGGAATCAAATCAGATCTTTATTAAAGACAACACAGGAATTTCCATTTATGATCCAGAAGGCAGATTTATCCACAAAATAAGAACTTTTGTTCCTCCCATTAGTTTATGTGCTGTCCGTAGTGGAGTTCTCCTTCTGCAGCCGGCTGCTGATAAAAAAGAGATGATAAATTTTTATGACAACCAGGGCAAGCTGATTTCATCTTTTGGCGAGAAATATCAGGCCAACTATGCGCTTAGTAAAGAAATTCAACCTGCTTATCTTGACTTGATGGCTAACAATGGGAAGGTATTGTCTGATGGCAAATATATCTATTACATTTCATATGTCTTTGGGGAAATACAGGTTTTTGATTTTTTAGGAAAGTCTGTTATGAAAAAGAGAATAGTGGGGATCAAAAACCTGGAAAAGATAAGAAAGGACTGTGAGCATCTGTTTTTTGAAGGAGGGATAAAAAGGAATAAAAATGGAACTGTAACAGAACGCGTTATTTTTAATGATTCCTATCTAGCAAGTGGAAATATATATTTGCTAATGCTTGGATATGTAGAAGACGGACCATATCAAATATTATCCCTATCAAGGGATGGCCGGGGAATAAAAGAAAGATTTCTCCTGCCAGGAGGTATCCAACCTGAAAATATGACTGTAATAAATCTGGCCAAGGAAGATGGCATCAGGTTTATCGCTAGTTTTTGTGACAAGGTTAATGAAACCAATTTAATTGGAATATTTAAAAAGGAGGTAACGAAGGGAAAAGAATGAAGCTTATTGGTGTCTTAGCTTTTGCTTGTCTGTCGATTTTTGTGTTTTTGTTGTCGCTCGGTATGGCCGCCGATCCTGTACATGGTGGAAATATCTTTTGCAAGGATGTTTTCCCTGGAAATTGCACCCAGGGAGGCTGCGGTGCAGATCCGGTTGGAAAGGGGAGGATTGCCATATATACTGCACACAAGATAAATATGGATTTTGGGACGGTGTAACCTGCACTAGGTAACACAAATTTTGGAATTATAGAATGGGTTTCTTTGTCGGAAAAAAATGAGGATAGGGGTTGCTGTGGAGAGCCAGAAAAAAGTTGGGTTAAATGCTTTTGGACTCGCTGCCCAAGACATTTCGCTTGACTTATTGACTCTATAAAGAAAAAGAAATATTCAACGACTAGTTAAAAAAGATGCAATTTAGTTACTAATCTCTTTGGCCCGGAAAAAGGGGGCGGGTAAGCGTTTTCATATTTAAGATAAAGGGAATAATCTTAGTGAGTTGCTGTGTTTAATAAGCTTTATAATCAGGTTCGTTTTAAGGAGCTTTCGTTCGTTCTTGTCTTCTATAAACCATTCTTCAGTTTCTAGCTGACCCCCATCAATTTGATGCCAACGATTCTTCAAAAACGTCGATATTTTCTGCTCAAGTCTAGTTTATGGCTGTCGGTTTGTTTAATAGCCCTGTTAAAAAATTCAGGCAGAATAATTAGAGCATCGGGCGGAGACCAGATAAGATGGCGAAACTCTCTGCGTTTAAAATTCAGATTAACACCTTTCTGAAAATTAAAATCAACTCTAACCGGGGGGAAAGGCATTAGATACAAACAATGAACTTGACTCATGTAATAACGATCTAGAAACTTGAATTAATCCCTGATAAATGTTAGCTATAAACAAAAACAGTAATTGAGGAGGAAAGATGAGGAAAAGAGACTTGAGCGTCGGATGGATTATTTCTTTATCAATAATGGTTACAACTTTGGCTTTAGCTTTTTCAACCCGGGCTTATTCAGCGGCGGAAAATATCAAGGCCAGCCCGGCAGATAAAACTGATGTCCAGATAATTGAGAACAAAGCCAAGCCTTCTGGTCCAGAGAAGCTGATTTTAACTAAGGAAATTACCATCGGGAAGCTCCAGGAAGGTGGAAGCATTTTTAATGGTCTGGGAGGGGCTGAGGTTACCTCTGACGGGCGCATCATAGCTCTGGATTCCAAAGACAAGAAGATCAAAATATTTGATGCAGCTGGCCAGAAGCTTAAAGAGTTTGGTCAGGAAGGCCAGGGTCCGGGAGAGTGGACTTCGCCGATTGTCCTTCAGCTTATCTCTGACCGGGAAATAATGGTCTCCGATGCTGGCAACCGGAAGCTGGTTTATCTTGACCTTGAAGGGAAGATGTTAAAGGAAGTTTCTTATGCCAAGAAACTGGCCATGATGAAAATCATTGACTGCGGCGGTCAATATGTAGGTTGCGAAACGGGGGTGGAAGGGAATTCGATAGCCTACACCATCGCTAAATACGATGCTGAATTTAACCAGCTTTTTAAGATTGAGACGCTGACCATGCCGGTACCTTTAGGAGGAACCAGGATTAATCCGTTTAGTATCATTTATGATTTTTGCCTGGATAACCGGGGTAATATTATTTACTCCAGACTGAGCGCTTATGAAATCAAATACTTCACCCCCACCGGACAGTTATTCAAGATAGTGCACAAGGAATATAAGCCGCAACCTCTAACCGAAAAGGATAAAGAAGAAATGCTCAAGCAGATGCCACAGAACACCGGGGTGGACTTCAGAGAGATGTTTGACTTCCCCGATACTTACCCGGCTATTTCGAGTTTCTTGGTGGACGAGAAGGACAGGCTTTATGTCAGGACCAATGAAAAAGGAAAGACTAAGGATTCTTATTTGATAGACATTTTTAGCCCTGAGGGGAAGTTTATCTACCGCTGTGAGCTAGTCGGGACGCCTTTTCTGATGAAGAATGGCAAGTTATATACGGAAGAGAAAGATGAAGAAGGTTATCAATATATCTGCCGTTATCAGGCTACCTGGAAGAAATAATATTTAAAAGTGCTGCCGGCTATTGCCTGTTCCGGGGTTGAAGGGAACAGGCGTGTTGAGTGTCATAGTATCGCCAGTTAAATTTCTTTATGTTGATTTCTAATGAAATGAAGCAATGTTCAGTCATACAGGGGTTCGGGTCTCCCCAAATGCCCTTATAGCGGAGAGGTGACCCGTTGCTCTGGCAACGTGGGAAACCGACGGGACTGGTTCCCAGGGGGCATGGGGAGACCCGGGCCCCAATTAGATTGACATTATTTGACATCGATTGTTCCGGCTCAATAAAACAGGTAGAGGCTAAGATCAACAAGGTGATAATTTTACGCCAGGCTGCGGAGGCCACGTTTCCCTGTTGATGTTTTCTGTATAATGAGATAAAGCGATGCAATTTTTGAGCTAAAGCAGGTTCATAGTCTGATCCTCAATCCGATTGAAATATGGGTAGAGGCTAGACTGTTCTGAGCTTATTCACTAGACTTGTTAGTCAGCGCTTGATTTTAATTTCCGCAGTCAGAACGCCGGTGGTTGGTGCCGAAAGACGGCCAGCGAAGCCTGGTTGCTGTCCGCCAGCAGAAACAATCAGCCTTCCGGCTTCAATCACTCTATTGCCTGCGGCGTCATAAGAAGCCAGTTCCTGCGGTCTTACGGTCAGGGTAACTTTCTGCTTTTCTCCAGCCCGGAGGAAAAGACGTTTATAGGCAGCCAGCCAGCGAAGTGGATTAACCGGTGAAGCAGAATCGGGCCGGCTGAGATAAAATTCTACCACTTCTTCGCCATCGCGCCGGCCGGTATTTTTAACTTCAACCGAGACGGTCAGTTCCTCCCCGGCTTTGAGGCTTTTTGGGGTGGAAAGTTTTGAGTAGCTGAAGCTCGTATAACTCAGACCGTAGCCAAAAGGAAATAGCGGCTCTTTTTTAAAATAGCGGTAGGTCCGCCCAGCCATCAGGTAATCGGAAAAATCAGGAAGATCGTCTGCCGATTTATAAAAGGTGACAGGCAGCCGCCCGGCCGGATTATAATCGCCGAAAAGAACATCAGCTATAGCCTGACCAGCCGCCTGACCCGGGTACCAGGCTTCAACGATGGCTGGCACCAGCTCAACTGCCTGATTCACAGCTAAGGGACTGCCGTTTAGAAGAACCAGGACAACCGGTTTGCCGGCTGCCGCCTTTGCCACTTCTTCTAGCAGCTTTTCCTGATTGGCCGGAAGGTCAAGAGTCAGGCGGTCGCCTCCTTTAAAACCCGTGATCTCAACATTCATTTCTTCACCTTCGAGCCGCGGCGAAAGTCCAAGAAATAAGACAGTCGCTTCGGCTTTCCGGGCGGCTTCGACCGCTCGCTCGAGACTATCGGCGGCTGGTTTTTTCCACAGCAGATGCATTCTGGCCATCCGTGCCCGGTGGCTGTATTCAATTTTTAAAGCCGCCGGCCGGTCTTTTTCCAGGTGGACTTTTTGATAAACTTGGCGGGTTTCGTGAGTGCCGTTGAAGCTTCCGATAAGCTTTCCATCCAGAAAGATTTTAAAGCTGTTAAAACCCTCTCCGCCCAGATAATAATCGCCGCTTTCGGACGGGAACAAATATCCTGTCCAGCGGATACTGAAATTATCGGGCTCAAGACCGGGGAGCGGTGCCTCTTCCCACCAGTTAAAATCGAGGCCGGCGTCAAGGCGCGTATCGACCGGCTTTCCTTTTAATTCTTGATTGGCAAAATATTCACCGCAAAGACCCCTGTCTTTTGAGTTTAGAGCCGGCTTTAAAAATTCGGCCGGAATGGGTGTCAGAACCGGAATGCCTTCAGCCCAATCCGTTCCCGCTTCATAAATGATTTCGGTCTGAGAGCCGGCTTTCTCTCTGAGGCTACGGAGAGGTGTCACTGGCTCAGCCGGGAAGCCATTATAATTGCCAAGAAGAACCTCGACATCATCGGCATTTGGCCCGATAACGGCGATTGATTTCAGCGATTTTGGAAGCGGCAAAACATTGTTTTTATTCTGAAGAAGAACAAGGGATTTGCGGGCGGCTTCGAGGGCGAGTAGACGATGTTTCGGGCTATCCACCGCTGAGTAAGGGATTTGAGCATAAGGGACACCTTCTTCCGGATCGAACATCCCCAGGCGAAAGCGGGCGGTAAAAAGCCGTTTCACGGCGATGTCAATGGTAGCCTCATCAACCAGTCCTTTCTTTACGGCTTCAAGCAAAGCTGCATAAGCTCGCCCGCAGTTGAGGTCGGTGCCAGCCTTAAGAGCCATAGCGGCTGCTTCGGCCAGAGTCGGGACGAGTTTATGAGTCGCATAAATATCATCAACTGCATCACAATCTGACACGACATAGCCTTCAAAACCCCACTCGTGACGGAGAATATCATTGAGCAGCAGCGGACTGCCGCAGCAGGGAAGACCGCGGAAGCAATTATAGGCGCACATGACCGAATAAGCTCCACCTTCCCGCACGGCCATTTCAAAATGCGGTAGATAGCTGCTGCGGAGGTCAGGAAAATCAACCACGGCGTCAAAGGTGTGGCGATCAAGCTCGGGGCCGCTATGAACAGCATAATGTTTGGCGGTGGCAATAACCTTAAAATATTTAGAGTCATCACCCTGCAGCCCGCGGATAAAGCTCACCGCCATCGTGCCGGTAAGATATGGATCCTCTCCATAGGTTTCCATGCCCCGTCCCCAGCGCGGATCACGGAAAAGATTGATATTGGGCGACCAGAAGGTTAAACCCTGATAAATGCCCCGCTCGCCACGGCGGATAGCCTGATGGTGTTTCGCCCTCGCTTCATCCGAGATAACCGTGGCCAGCTCGAACATCAGGTCAGTATCCCAGGTAGCGGCCAGACCGATAGATTGAGGAAAGACGGTGGCCAGTCCGGCCCGGGCCACGCCATGAAGGCATTCATTCCACCAGTTATAAGCCGGAATGCCCAGGCGATCTATAGCCGGTGCGTCATTCATCAGCTGACCGATTTTTTCTTCCAGACTCAGGCGGCTGACCAGGTCAGAGACTCTGGCTTCAAGCGGCAAGTCCGGATTTAAAAATGGTAGGGTGGTGACATTTTTCTTACTGTTTGCTATCTCGACCTGACTGGTTTTTTCAGCTTTACTCTGGTCGGCGAGAAAAGCCAGGTCCGAAATTATGGCCAGGGCCAGAAAGCAAAAAAAGGCAAAGCTTCTGATATTCAAAACTCTTCTTGTTTTTTTATTTTTCATCAGTCAGTCTCCTGATCACAGAAAAAAACACTCTATATTTTTAGCATATTTCGCTTTCCCGGTCATAAAATAAATTTGGTTTCCTCTTCACACTGTGTCGGCCAGACACTTTTGTGACACCTGAAGAAAGATAGGCGTTGCTATGTATATACAACCTACGACTGCTTATGGTTCACTCATTCCTGATTCTAAGGTGATTCCCTGCCAGGTCCAGATACAAATGCTTCCTTATGATGATAGTGGCTAAGGGGCTGAGTTGTTTTTTAAGTTTCAAGTGTAGTAGAGGACTCGTTCGTTGGTGTTCTTAGCAATTATTGGACTAAGGGAAATAAAGGTAGCGCGGTCTTTCCATGCTGGCCTAGCGGAGGGGAACCCATTGCCCTGACAATGGGGGGGAATCGACGGGACTGGTTCCCCGGGGAGCATGGAAAAGCCAGGCCACCTGATTATTTCAATGTGGCCCATTATTCTAAGAGATCATTCAGCGGTTATTTCACCGGCTCGATGATGAAGGACCAGGAATAGGCCTGGGGATTAATCAAATACTGAGGATGCGGCTTAGCTCCCCAGGAGGTGTCGCCACCTACACCCATCTGAGCTAGGTCTATGGTTATGTACAAGTGGCTGCGCCTCGGCACATCGATAAAGTGTTTTTCCCCGCGCTTGCTTAAAGTTAGATCTTCCGGTGTATAAGGAATAGCCGAAAATTCAAAAAGCGGCTGGCCACTAAACTTCAGGCCAAGGCCATCTTTGTTGCTGATAATCAGCCATCTGGTGTCGGTCCGCTGACCGAATTCCTGGGCGCTGACATAAGGGATAATCTGCTCGGCCATGGTGGTTTTATAAATTCCAGTGAAAGCTGAAGTCTTACGGTCACAGTAATTCTCATGAGGCCCGCGGCCATGGTATTCAATATTTTCGAAGCCATCAGGCATCGCCAGCATAAGGCCAACCCGGGGAATTTCTGGCAGCTTTTCTGGGTTCTGCGGTCTAAAGTCATTATCTATCCTAATTGCCCCATCTCTGGCTATCGTATAAGTAATGGCATGAATGGCCTCAACCGCTGGCAGGTAGAACTCAACTTTGACCACTGCCTGCCCGGCTTTATCCTTGCTCGTTTGAAAAGCTTTAACCTGGCGGTTCTGGCTGGCCTCTCTCCAGACTTTTAACCTCTCGGGCATTCTGTTTCCAAAGTCATTATCTGTCGGCGCTCTCCAGAAATTGGGCAGGGGTCCGTCTTTTATGAGTTCAACTTTCTGAAACTTATAGGAAGTTAAGCGGCCTTCAGCTCGGTTGAAAGTCAACTCAAAATTCTGGCTGCTGATTATGACTTCATTCCTGTTGTTTTTGTTTTCTTTTATGTTTAACTTTGGCAGCTTAGTCTGCAATTTAGAAGTCTGGGGACCAAGTTGCTGACTCGCTTCTCCACCGGCTAATTTTAACTGCTCGGCGGCCAGGGTGTGTCCAGCCGGAATCATGCCATGAGCCATGTCGTTGACAGATTTTAATTCTATATTGAGGAAAACTTCCTCGCCCGGTTTGAGGATTTCTGCAGGAATGGCCACTGTGACTTCGGCTAACCCTCGGGGTTTAATGACCGGATAAGGAATAGTCCCCTCAGCTGTTTTTTCCCCATTGGTCAGCGTTTCCCAGTGCAGGATAAAATTATTTCGATCAAGATGAAGAAAATCATATTTATTGGTAATTCTGATTTTAGCTTCTGTGGCTCCAACCGGCTCAATCAGTTTGAAGCTGGCAGGCTGATAGACTTTTTTTACTTCCCACAAAGCCGGGTGCGGGGTTCTGTCAGGAGCCACGAGGCCATTACAGCAAAAATTGGAATCAGACGGAGTACCGGGCGGGCCATAATCACCGCCATAGGCCCAGAAAAGTTCTCCTTTTTCATTTTTCTTAGCAAATCCCTGGTCAACCCAATCCCAGATAAATCCGCCCTGAAGGACCGGATAGTTTTCGATAACATCCCAGTAGTCCTGAAGATTGCCGGTGCTGTTACCCATCGAATGAGCATATTCACACAGAATCAAGGGGCGAGCGGGATTGCTTCTGGCATATTTTTCTAAATGCTCAATGCGGGCATACATCGGACAGTAAATGTCTGTGTTCCATTCGAGCTGAGCCCGTTCGTAATGGATTGGACGGCTTGGGTCACGTTGCTTGATCCAGCGGTAACCTTCTTCAAAATTGATGCCATTGCCGGCTTCATTGCCCATTGACCAGATAACGACTGACGGATGATTTTTATCCCGTTCCAGCATCCTCTTCATCCGGTCAAGGTGAGCCGGGCCCCAGTCCGGGTTTTTAGCCAGGCTCTTTTCTCCATAACCCATGCCATGGGACTCAATATTTGCCTCGTCAATCAAATAAATTCCATAATAATCGCATAACTCATACCAGCGCGGGTCATTGGGGTAGTGGCTTGTCCTGACGGCATTAATATTATACTGTTTCATCAGCTTTATATCGTTGATCATAGATTCTTCTGAGACGACCTGACCGGTCCAGGGGTCAGTTTCATGCCGGTTAACGCCTCTAAAATAAAGCGGTTGCCCGTTAATCAAAAGCTGACCATTATTTATGATGACTGTCCTGAAGCCGATCATGGTCGTTAGAGCTTCAAGCGGCCGGTTATTTCTGTCCAGGAGTTCAATGGTTAACTGGTAAAGATTCGGTGTCTCGGCTGTCCAGGATTTAACACCCTCAATTTTCTGGCTAAAGCTAATAGTCTTTTCTCCATGGAGGGGCAAAGTGAAAGTTATATCTTTTTGGCAAACCGGCTGTCTGCTTTCATCCCACAGGCTTGCCCGCAGGGTATAGGCCGAAAGACTCTTTTGTTTGCTGCTTGAATCCAGATCACTTATTACTTCCACTTCTAGACTGAACAGGCCATTTTTATATTCTTCATCAAGTGGAGTGTGAGCAAAAAAGTCACGTATTCTTACCCTGGGAGCAGCATAGAGAAAGACGTCTCTGGTTATTCCAGAAATTCGCCACATATCCTGGGCCTCAAGATAAGAACCATCTGACCAGCGATATACTTCCAGAGCTACCAGGTTTTGGCCGGGTTTAAGATAGGGAGTAATCTTGAATTCGGCTGGTGTTTTGGAATCCTGGCTGTAGCCAACTTTCTGTCCGTTGACCCAGATGTAAAAGGCAGACTTAACCGCGCCGAAATGAATAAAGACATCCATTCCGTTCCAGCTATCCGGCACCGTGAAAAACAGGCGATAAGAACCAACCGGATTGTAGTCGTGAGGAATGTGGGGTGGCTGGGGGTTGTCCGGAGCAAATTCATAGTCGCTGTTGACATAAATTGGTATGCCATAGCCCTGAAGTTCCCAATTCGAGGGCACCTCGATTTCTTTCCACTGGCTGTCATCAAAGTCGGGCTGACAGAAATTAACAGGTCTATCCGCTGGTTTTTGTACCCAGTTAAATTTCCACTGCCCATTAAGAGATTTATACCACGGTGAGTTTTTAGCTTTGACCTGAAGTGCCTGATTAAGATTCGGGAAAGGAATAAAGGTAGCATGAGGAAGCTCGGTATTTACAGAAAAAACTTTTGGATTTTCCCAGTCATTGATCGCTTCTTGTGGCTTAGAAAAAAGGAACTGTCCAGCTGTGAAAGAAAAACAAAGAAACAGGCTGACCAGCAGAAATTTGGCTGAACATGACTTTAACTTCTTTAAGTTTGGTTTATACTTATTCTTCATCTCCTGCTCCTTTTATTTGTTAAAAACCAGCTTTACCAGAGAAACCATCGAAAGCTTCCTGACCCTGCCTGGTAAATCATTACCAGTATGTTTTTAATTTTAACATGTATTAAAGATGAAATCTCCAATTAAAAACCAGACATGAACAATTTTATTTTTTAAACCTGCCTCTATCTGATAACCTGCGGGCTGCTATCTCCCATCGCCTTTAGGGGTGAAACGTACCTGATGAAAATCACCCGGTAAATCATTTTACCAGGCGATAGCTCTCTCTCGACTGGGTCTTAAAATACTTGAAGTGCGAAGTCTTAATGCTAAATTTCTAACCTTTGTTCTGGCCCTGTTAATTGCCTCGGTGGTTTCATCCTATCTTGTGACCATTCACACTATCAATCGCCAGGTTCGGGATAGCATTATCAAAAGAGCTGAATCATTGAGCCGGAGCATTGCCTCGGCTGCCGGCTATCATTTAATTCTTAAAGACCTGCTAGCTCTTGATAATATGGTTTATAAAGTTAAAACAGTCAATCCTGATATTACTTCTATCGCTGTCATTAGTCCGGATGAAGAGATTATTGTCAATAGTGAGGCCGAAAAAGCCGGGAGCCGCCTGGAGAGCGAGACCTCCAGCTCCTGGCCTGAAGTCATGACTGACAATCTGGTCATCTCCGGACTCGATCAAGGTTCAAATAAGACTCTGGTTATTGAAAGCCCGGTAGTTTTTTTTGATAAAAACCTGGGCCGGGTGCGCCTGGAAGTGGACTGGTCAGTACTCTACCAGGCTCAATTTGAGGCCAGGAGGCAGATAGTGCCTTTTTTTGTTTTGATCCTATTTCTCGGGCTGGCTTTGAGTTTCATTTTTTCCAGGCAGATGACCAGGCCAGTCCGGGAACTAGCCCGTGGAGTGGAGGACATGAAACGGCAGGGAAAGAGCCAACAGCTACACGTCTATTCCTCAGATGAACTTGGCCGTCTGACTCAGAGCTTCAATGAAATGACCAGTCTTCTGACCAATCAACAGAAAAAATTGGCAGCTTCTGCCCAGGAACTGGAAGAAGCCTATGTGTCAACTGTGAAGATATTAGCTGCAGCCATTGAAGCCAGAGACCGATATACTCTGGGCCATTCAACCAGGGTAGCTGAACTGGCTATGGCCCTGGCCAGAGAAGCCGAGTTGAAAAAAGAAGATATTGATTTAATAGAAATTGCCTGTCTTTTCCATGATGTTGGTAAAATCCGCATTCCCGATTCAATTTTGCATAAGCGTGGACGGCTGGAGGCAGAAGAGATCAAAGAAATGCAAAAGCATCCAGAATACGGGGCAGAAATTTTGAGCAAGGCTCCTTGCCTTTACAAATATATTCCAGCTGTTCGTCATCATCATGAGTGGTATAACGGCAATGGTTATCCGGATGGCTTGAGCCGGGAAGATATCCCTTTAGCCGCGGCGATTATTTCCCTGGCTGACGCCTTCGATGCTATGATCTCAGACCGCCCCTATCGAAAGGCTCTGAGTGTGGAAGAAGCCAGATTGGCTATCTTGAAAAACTCTGGTCGCCAGTTTCATCCAGAGCTGGCCAGACTTATGATTAAGATCATAGAAAAGAGAGAAATAGATGACGAGGTTAAAGAAAATCAAAGCGAGAGACTGGTATGAAAAATTTAAGATATAATTTGCTAACCGCAGTCATAATAGCTCTGGGCTTAAGTTTATCTGGGGCTTGTTCAATTATTAAACACAAAGAGGTTAACCCGGTGGCTAAACCACTGGAAAAGGTTACTCAAAAAGAAGTTATCGAGCTTGAGGAGCAACCGCTGGTTGAGGCCGATCAGGCTCTGGTTTCAGGCCAATATGCACAGGCCCTTGATATCTATAAAACCCAGCTAGATCGGGAACCGGACAATAAAAAGATCCAGGCAGCTGCCAGTGGTGCTCTGGAAGAAATTAAAAGGCAGTCTGATCAAGCCAGAATTCAGGACCGCCATGCACTGGCTATGGATGGTTATTTGCTATTGCTTAAAGACTATGATTATTTTTCGCGCATTTTGCCTGATTTATCGTTCAGCCCGGAGGAGCTCGAACAGCATCTCAGAGAATGCCGTCTGGGAAATTATCTCACGCAGATCGAGCAGAGCCTGAAAGCTAAAAAATATGAACAGGCCTCAAACCTCCTTCTGGAAGCTTCAAAAGAAAGTCCCGGTGATGTCAGGTTGAAAAAACAGGCGGAAAGGCTGCTGACCGAACTCAAAAGTTCAGGTGACAAATCACTGGCTGATCTTGATTTTGCCCGGGCCGGCTGGTATTACGGCCTGGCTAGAAAAAACTGGACGAAATTTAAAGCTTATACTGGCCAGCTGTCTTTTAAGCTGGAAGATCTCAGCTCAGCCATTAAAGTCTGCAGTCAGCAATTAACTAATCAGGGAATGATCGAATACCGGAAGGGAAATTTAAAAGGGGCTATTTCCATCTGGGAAAGCATTTTAACTTTTGATCCGGAAAATGAACAAATAAAAAAAGCAATCCAGACAGCTCGAGCCCAACTGCAGCAAATCAAGGGCTAAAATCTGCCTGTAAAAAATATATAGAGTGATCAGGCCCAGAGTTTCTCTGGATATTTTCCTTCCTTGATCAGCTGGCGAAGGCTGGCCTGAACCCAGGGGCGATCTTCCTGATAGGTGACGCCAAACCACCTTTCCTCAGTGGTCAGCACTCTGACTTTGGCTTTCTTCTCCCTGGCCAGAGTTCCCACAACTTCGGGAATATAAAACTCCGTCCTGGTCAAATCAATCGCCGGGTCAGTCAAAAATGAGTGGAAGCGGGCTTTAAGCTCGGAGAAAATGCTGGGCGTTAGCCCGAAAATATTCATGGAGGCCAGGTCATCGGGTGAGAGCCGATGCCAGGCCTGACCGTCTTCTGTGTATTTTATGCCATCAGGAAATTTCTGAACCTTCGTCCTTTCCCGCAGGTCAAGAAGGTAACCATCGGGTGAAAGCTGGCAGATGCCACGAGCCACATGACCGTGCTCAGAGAGGGTGTTGCCCAGGCGGTAAGCGACCAGAGCATAATTATAATAAGACGGTTCATCTTTAACTGTTCTCATGTAATCAGCCAGCTTTTTGATGGCTTCATAGCCATAAAAGTCATCGGCATTGAGCACTAGAAAGTTGCCGGAGATGGCCGATTGGCAGAGCATAACAGCCTGACCTGTCCCCCAGGGTTTCTTCCTGTCAACAGGCACCTGGAAGCCAGACGGCAACCCGCTGTCAATTTCCTGAAAAACATAGGAGACTTTAAAATGTTTTTCGGCTTCGAAACCAATTCTTTCTTTAAAAACCTGCTCCAGGTCAGGCCGGATAATGAAAACTACCTGTTCAATCCCGGCCCGCCAGGCGTCATAAAGGGAATAGTCAATGATTATTTCCCCATTGGGGCCAACCGGGTCCATCTGCTTCAGTCCGCCGTAGCGGCTGCCGATGCCCGCGGCCATGATCACCATTGCTAGCTTGTCCATGATCTTACCTCTTTATTGGATTTATTATCACAAAAGCAGATAGCAGGCAAAGAACCAGAGTATTTTTTCAGTTTGATCTTTTTGGTCATAAACGGCGACAGGCCTCCGAGGAATCCTATTTCCGATAATTATATATCCCGGGGTGTCCCCCGGTCTCTACCGGGTCACCTTAGGGAAAAATCAGGTTATTTATTTTATTCTCTATCCCCATCTTGCTTTAGCCGGCCTTTTTCTGATAGATATACCCCAAATAGGATCAGGGCGCCCTAACATCATTATGCCCTCGGGTTTTTAAAGAGTCGCTCAACCGAGTTGATCAGAACAAATTATAGCCTGCACCGGTCCTAACCGGAAACCGGGCAAAAAGAGCCTGCGGCCAACTGGCTCAGAATTCAGAATAATAAGGATTCACTGCCGCCTACGGATTTATGGACAGCTTATACTTGATAATTTTGGCCTCGTCTTCATCCCAGACAAAAATACTTCCGCCAGCCGATACATTCATCAAATATCCCCTTTTATCCATTTCAGTTGAGCCCAAATATTTGTAGCTTTCTTTATCTAAGACTTCAATGGACCAGCCCTTTTCTTTTCCCTCGAGAAAAACCAGAAGATAATCTCCGTATTCAGCGACCGTCCGGAGACCGCCACTTTTATAATAATTTCCCTTTTCATCTTTAATTACTTGAGGTGGCTCAAAATTAGCGGATTTTCTTGTTATTTTTTTCTCTAGCTTCGTCCCCAAGTAAACGTAAATGGCATACTCAAAAGGATCAGTTACATATAATTTACCGTCTCCTGAAATGAAAATAGAAGAGGGTAACCAGTTTTCGGTAATTTTCTTGAAATCTTGATTGGGGGCAGGGAATCCTTCCCCAAAAGAGGTCTTAAGCTGTCCTTCAGGGTCAAAGATATAAAATAACTGGCGCATAGGCCGGACCTCAGCGTTAGCCAGAACTACATTACCGGCTGGCTCAACGGCAATATACATGGGAAGGATGGTTGGCTTAAAGGTCTTCAGGAAGTTTCCTTCGGTGTCATAGATAAAAACGGGATTCATCAGGATGACATAAATCTTTTCGTTCTTTAAAGTCATGGCCACCGGAAATTGCGAGATTTCTCCTGGCCCAACTCCCCGCGAAGCTATGGTCTTGACGAATTTTCTGTTCTTATCAAACTTTCGCAGATTCCAGAATTTGAAATCAAGAACATAGATATTTCCTTCGAGGTCTTCTTCTATACCTGAAATACCTCCAAAAATGCAATTTAAATCGCCTTCATTTTCTCCCAGGGTCCATTCAGGGGTTATTGATATAGAAATACGGGATGGTTCTTTTGGTGAACAGCTGAATGACAGAAATAGGAAGAGAATAATCGATCCTATCTTTAATGTTCTGTTTGTTAATCCAAACATTTTTCTCAAAGAATTTTTGTCCTTTTCATGAGCTAAGCTGCCATTTGGCTATGCTTGCGAGCTCTTGTCCAGGATAAGTCAGGGGGACATCCAGTTATAAAAAACTCAAAATTACCCCAGGAAAGAATTGTATTAAAAACAGAAAGATACTGTCAATTTAAGAGAGATAACTTCCTCTGAAAGGCGGCCCGAATTGACCTCTAACCTCACCACCCACTCCAGCCTGAACAATCAGCGGGACAGAAGCATTAAGTGGTAAACTGAAGCTGTACTATGGTGGCTTAAAAGCTATGGACATTTATTGTATAATTTAAAAGTAAAAGGTGATTTTATGATCAGGTCAACAACGGTTATTTGTATTCGACACAATGGTCAGGTAGTGATGGCTGGAGATGGCCAGGTAACCATGGGCCAGACAGTCCTAAAAAGCACTGCCCAGAAAGTCAGACGCCTTTATAAGGGCCAGATCCTGGCTGGTTTCGCCGGGGCGACTTCTGATGCTTTTGCTCTCTTTTCGCGGTTTGAAACCAAGCTGGAAGAATACCGTGGCAATTTATCAAGAGCGGCCATTGAGCTGGCCAAGGACTGGCGCCTGGATAAGTCTCTGCGTCAGCTGGATGCTCTGCTCATTGTGGCTGACGCCAGTAATACTTTTCTTATCTCGGGGACAGGTGATGTGGTTGAACCCGATGACGGTATAATTGCTGTTGGCTCAGGTGGCCCTTACGCTCTGGCTGCAGCCAGAGCCCTTATCAAGCACGCTGACCTTTCAGCTCGGGAAGTTGCCCTTGAGGCTTTAAAGATTGCCTCTCAAATATGCGTCTATACCAATGATAACTTTACTATTGAGGAACTCTGATGGCTATTGAATTAGAGGGAAAAATTATAAGCAAAGAGAAGCCTATCCTTGGAAAGGGTGAAGGTGAACTTACTCCTCTCGAAATTGTGGCTGAGCTTGATAAATACATAATCGGCCAGAAAGCAGCAAAAAAGGCTGTGGCTATTGCCTTAAGGAATCGCTTCCGGCGCCGTAAACTGCCGCCTGAACTGGCTGATGAAATTGCCCCGAAAAACATCCTGATGATTGGGCCTACGGGCGTCGGGAAGACGGAGATTTCCCGGCGTTTGGCCAAGTTGACCTCTTCGCCCTTCCTTAAGATCGAAGCCAGCCGGTTTACTGAGGTTGGCTATGTCGGCCGTGATGTGGAGTCGATGATTCGAGATCTGGTGAGAATCGCAGTCGAAATGGTCAAACAGGAGAAAATCAAGGAAATTGAAGCTAAGGCCAGAGCCAACGTAGAAGAAAGACTCCTGGATCTTCTACTGCCCAGCCGGCTTTCCCATAATCGCCGGAAGGAACCGGCTACGCCGGCTGAAGAGCAGATGGAATTTCAGAGGACCAGAGAACATCTGAGAGATGAGCTTCGATCTGGCCGGCTGGAGGAAAGATTTGTAGATATAGAGGTTAAGGAAAAGTCGTCACCTCCTTTTGAGTTTGTTACCAGCAACGGTTTTGAAGAAATCGGCATTCAGATTCAGGAAATAATGCCTGGCATTTTTGGTGGTAAAACCAAAAGGCGAAAAGTAAAAATTAAAGAAGCAAAGGAAATTTTACTGGAAGATGAAGAAAAACGCCTGGTTGATATGGACCAGGTGGCCAGGCTGGCTATTGAAAAGGTTGAGCAGTCAGGAATTATCTTTCTTGATGAGCTGGACAAGATTGCTGGTCGGGAATCAGGTACAGGACCGGATGTCAGCCGGGAAGGCGTCCAGCGAGATCTGCTGCCGATCATTGAAGGGACAACGGTCAGCACCCGTTTTGGCCTGGTTCGTACTGACCATATTCTATTCATTGCCGCCGGGGCTTTCCATGTCTCTAAACCTTCTGACCTCATTCCTGAGATTCAGGGGCGATTTCCGATTAGAGTTGAGCTAACTCCGCTGAGCAAAGAGGATTTTGTCCGTATCCTGACAGAGACAGAAAATGCTCTGATCAAGCAATACAAGGCCCTGTTAGCTACGGAAGGCATAGAAGTGGATTTCTCTGATGAAGCGATTGAAGAAATAGCAGCTCTGGCTGAAAAGGTTAACGAGGAAGCAGAAAACATTGGAGCCAGGCGTCTTCATACCGTCATGGAAAAAGTGATGGAAGACATTTCCTTTGAGGCCCCCAATCTGACTGAAAAGAAAATTTTGATTACCAGGGAATATGTTCAGAAGCAACTGAGCGAAATTCTCGTCAATCAGGACTTGAGAAAATTCATCCTGTGATGAAAAGAATTGTCAGGGTCTTCTTAGGCGGCTGTTTGTTGTTTTTGGCTTTTTCCTGCGGTCGGAAAGGTCCGCTGCAGGAGCCGGTGCCGATAGTTCCTCAAAAAGTGGAAGATTTTAAGGCTGTCCAGACGGGAGATAGAATAATTTTTTCCTGGGGTCCTCCTGAGAGATATCTCGATGGCCGCCCGCTGGAAGTGGTGGCCAATGAAATTTATGGCCTGGAGTTGACCGAGCTACCTTCTACAGAACAGGAATTGAAGATGGCTCTAAAAAGGGCCAGGCCGGTCAGAGAATCAGCCAGAGGCCAGCTCTCAATAGATAAGAATCAGGCTGTGCTTAGCCTGAAAGCGGATGAATTGAAGGGACAAACATATCTTTTTGCTTTAAAAGTTAAAGGTAAAAAAGGTGGCTGGTCAGAGTTTTCTAATCCAGCTGTTATAAAAACAGAAGCACAGCCAGCTGCCCAAACTTCAGGCAGAATGAAATACGGGCAAAGGTTACCTTCTTTTGCTCTCTGGTCAGAAGGGCACTCTCTTCTGGCGGTTGAAAAGAACCGCTCCTAGGCTTATCCTAGACAGACAGTGGATAAACCGGGCAAAGGAGAACCCGGCGGTCAGAGTTAAAAAAAGAAATTTAGATAAAAAACGAGAAGAGAATGAAAATTTATCGCTTCCGTTACCGCAAAAAGATCATGTCTGGAGTTCTCAAAGAGGATGTTTTATTTCCGATTAAAGGGTCGGTCTTTAAGGATTTCAGACTGGAGGATAGTGCTATCCCCATCGGTGAAGTCAGGTTGTTGCCGCCTGTCTCACCATCAAAAATTGTCTGTATTGGCCGTAATTATCGTGAACATGCTGAAGAACTCGGAAATGCTGTGCCGGACGAGCCTCTAATTTTTCTAAAACCGCCCAGCGCAGTCATCGGAAACGACCAGGCCATAATTTATCCTGAGATATCTCAAAGAGTGGATTATGAAGGGGAACTGGCCGTCGTCATCAAAAAAAAGGTGAAAAACCTGAAGGAGGAAGAAGCCTGGACTGATTATGTTCTTGGTTATTCCTGCTTTAATGATGTGACGGCCCGCGATCTTCAGTTTAAAGATATCCAGTTTACCCGGGCCAAGTCTTTTGATACTTTTGCTCCCTTTGGCCCTTGTCTGGCAACCGATTTAAACCCGGAAGGGCTGCATTTAAAGACATTTTTAAACGGGAAACTGGTACAATCTGGAAATACCAGGAACATGATTTTTTCTGTGCCTTTTCTTCTCTGTTATGTCTCAGGCATCATGACTCTTGAGCCGGGAGATGTAATTGCCACCGGTACTCCGGCCGGTGTCGGCCCGCTGCAACCAGGAGGCCGGATTGAAGTTCAGATTGAAGGCATCGGAACGTTGTCAAATTTCGTTAAAAAATAGATATGAGGAGGTAGGATGAAACTGTTTCTTGATACAGCTAATTTATCAGAGATTAAAGAGGTGGCCAGCTGGGGGATCCTGGACGGGGTAACTACCAACCCAACCCTCTGCTCAAAAGAGAATGTCCCCTTTGAAACATTAATTAAAGACATCTGCCGTATGGTAAATGGACCGGTCAGCGTAGAATGTATTTCTACCAGGGCTGAGGACATTGTGCCTGAAGCCTTAAAACTCAGCCAGATGGCGGCCAACATCGCTATCAAAATACCAGTTACTCTGGATGGGCTAAAGGCAACTAAAATTCTGGCGGCCAGCGGGGTTAAAGTCAACATGACCCTGGTCTTTTCTCCTTCGCAGGCTCTTCTGGCGGCTAAAGCTGGCGCGGCTTTTGTCAGCCCGTTTATTGGTCGTCTGGATGATATTTCTCATCACGGCATGGAGCTGGTGGAGCAAATCTTAACTGTCTATGAGAACTATCAATTCGAAACGGAGGTCATTGTAGCCAGTATCAGGCATCCAGGTCATGTGGTCGAAGCCGCTCTGCTTGGTGCCGATATCGCTACCGTGCCTTATGCAGTGATGGAAAAGCTGGTCAAACACCCGCTGACCGACACTGGCATCGAAAGATTTCTGGCTGATTGGAAGAAAGTCTCACTTAAGTAAAGTGAGAGCGGAACACATTATTAGATATAACGAGATGAGTTAATGACCGTATGGAAAAAAAGAAAGGGTTTAATCGCTGCCATTATGGTGGCCGGCTTTCTTTATTTAGCCCTTTCTTTAGTCAGAAGCTTTTTTCTCAAGCAAGTTGGGGAGCACCTGCAAAAGACTTTTGAAATCGGCCAGATAGAACTGTCTTACCTGCCACCAGCTTTGACAATTAAAAATTTGCGCTTCAGAGGTACAAATCCGGTTGTATCTCTGGATAGTTTAAGAGCTTCAATCTCGATTCTGTCCCTTTTCAGTAAGGAAAAGCGGGTGGCAGTTGAGATTGAGCGACCCGTTGTGATCTATGATGAGAAAGATAGGCTGGCTCAGGAAAAAAGCAGCTCGGCCGGTGGTCTGAAGTTGCCACTGGATTTACCACTCCTGATTGAAAGCGGCTATATCCATAATGGCCAGTTTTCATTGAGTCTTAAGCAGGGTGATTTTCTTTTTAAAGGGGTCTCGGCTTTTTTTAGCCTGGAAGCAGGGCGGTTGAACCTGGTGCTTCGCTCTGAGGAGACTTCCCTCAAGCCTTTCTCAGCTAAAATGCCGGTCACCGGCCAGTTAGAAACTCTGGTCAATACCCGGGGTAGAGTAATTAATATCAACCGCTTGCTTTTTCAGGGTGAAGACTCTGCCCTGAGGGTGGAAGGACAGATTAACAGCTTCCAGACAACGAAGATAAATCTTAAAGCTCTTTTTAATCTTGAGACAGCCTTCATCATGAGTGTTTTTGATCTTCCTTTTCGATGGGAAGGGAAAGCCACGGGCGAAGCCTGTGTAAGCAATGATAGTGGCCACCTGCTGGTACAGGTGGATTATAAGGCGCCCAACTTGAGCCTTAATCAGGTTAATCTCGGGCGAGTGGAAGGGCAGGTGACGGTGGAGGGTGGGAAGGGTGGCGAGGTTCTGGCCGAAATAAAAAACAACCACAAACCGGTTGAAAAAGCCATTATCAGGTTTAATTCTAAGGGGGTTTTTGGAGAATTCTCTGGCTTCCACCTTGATTCAATTATGAAATATGCTTCGGTTCCCTGGCCGGTAACTTCACCTGTCTGGGGAAATTTTACTTTGATCCATGGACAGCTAACAGCTTCAGCCGAGTTCCGCGATAGGGTTGAGCAGAAACTGCCAGATAGCGGCCGGCGATTTAATGGCCTGGTTAACGTCTCCCTTAATATTCCACAGGAAGACTTGAAACTCGAAAGCAAGGGTTTAGTTTCTTCTTTTGGCCGGTTGGATATCAATGGCCAGATACTTATTGGCCAGAACCTTGATTTATCTATCGGCGGACAATTTGTGGATATAAAGGAAGGCCGGGAGTTTGCGGAGAAAATACTTAACGAGAAGTTTGGCTTTCCGGAAATCAGAGGTGCCGGCCGCTCCACTATCATGGTGACTGGAGATTATTACCATCCTGATGTCAGCCTGAATTTTTCCTGCTCACCGGCTGGATTTGAAAGATTTGATGTTACTACCGCCCGGGGTGAAGTCGAAGTCAAGGGTGGTGAGACCACCGGTAAGGTTTATGTCCTGGATAGAACTTTTCAGGGAGAAATAAATCTCAAGTCCGATGATACCGGGACGGAGGCCAGAATTGCTGCAGAAAGGGGAGTGCTGGAAAATATTTTTCCTCTCCTGGAAGTCAGTTTTCCACTCAAAGGGTCAACTACCGGGAACTTCATTTATAAGACGGCAGGGGAAAACGTTTTTTTTGAGGGAGAGTTTTCTGCACCTGAGCTCTACTTACTTTCAACCAGGATTGAAAAAGTGAGCGGTCAACTCCTCTGGAGAGATAATACTATTGAGCTGCCGCAGATTTCTTTTAATCTGAACCAGGGTCTGGTTTCAGGGAAAATGGCTCTGGGACTGTCCGACAATAGCTATGATTTTGATCTTAAAGCTTCTGGAGTAGAACTTAATCCGTTTTCTTCTTCTTTTGCCGGCCGGCTGGAGGCCAGTCTTAAAGGCCAGGGCATTTTTGGTCAGGACCAGCCTCACGGTAATTTTTCTATCGAGCAGGCCACCGTCTATTTTATCAAGGTTTCTTCCGTTAAAGGAGATTTTAACCTCAATTTTCTTAATAATAACCTGAATCTCCAGATAAAAGGTCAGCTATTGCCTGGAAACAACAATTATGAACTTAAACTTGATATCCCCTTTGACCGCGATTTCATCCGGGGTGAAGTCAGAGGTGAGCTAAATCGTCTCGATTTTCTTCTTCCCTGGAAAGGGGCTAATGGTTCGATCAATTTTCTATTGAGCTTTGAAGGGCCGGTAGCTTCTCCGGAGCTCGGCGGAGCAGTTGAAATTAAGGGCAGTGTCCTGCCCATACCTGGTTTTGCACATGCTTTAAATGATTTTTCTGGCCTGGCTTTTATCAAAAATGATCAGATCTATATCAGGTCTTTCCAGGCCTCACTGGGTGGCGGCCCCGTGCAGGCTTCTGGGCAGGTGCGGTTTGGAGAAAAAGGTGTAGAGGAGGCGGATATCCAGTTCGTGGGTCAGAATATGCGGTTGTCAGTCTTTGAGAAAACCAGGACGGTAGCTGATGGCACTCTGAGATATGTACGGCGAGAAGGGAAGAATATTCTTGAGGGTGACCTTTTTTTCCAGGAAGTCTGGTGGGGCAGGGAACTGTGGGATAAATTGTCCTTTTCAACCTCACCCTATGGAGGAGATGAGGCCAAAAAATCTCCCCTGGGTGACCTCAGCTTAAACCTGAGGCTCAGGGCTAATGATAACGTTTGGATGGAAAATTCTCTTGGCCGGATTAGAGCCAGACTTGACCTGACCATTTCTGGCCCGGCGGCCAACCCGGTTATCACCGGAGAAATTGATACTCTCTCCGGAACGTTCTTTTTCCAGGACAGGGATTTTAAGGTGGTCAGAGGTCGGCTCAGCTTCTTTAATCCTCTGGTTATTGATCCCTATATAGATTTTCAGGGCGAAACTTATGTTAAAGATTATCATGTAGTCTTTAACCTGACTGGGCTCATCAGCAATTTAAAACCTGAATTTTCTTCTTCGCCGCCTTTGCCCCAGGAGGAAATCCTGTCTCTTTTGGCTCTCGGCGAATCCTATCAAAGAAGATATTCGCTTGATTCCAGCCAGATGAGTACCGCTTCTTTAATTACATCTCAGCTGGCCAGAGGGCCCGAAAATTTGCTGAGCCTGGATAGTCTAAGGCTGGATCCCTTCATCATGGGTTCAACATCGGAAATGACGGCCAGACTGACCGTGGGAAAAAGATTATCCAGAAACTTTTCGATTGTCTATTCGACCAATTTAGCCACTCAGAGGGAGGAAATCGTCAGGCTGGAATGGGAGTTAAGCGGGGATCTATCCCTGGTCGCCATCCGGGACGAAGTTGGCCGGATCAGTATTGATTTTAAAATAAGGAAAAGGTTCTAATGACTGGAACAGGCCGGGCTGGTTTGTTACTTATCTTTTTCATCTCAGCTCTTTTGCTGCCTGCTGCTGGCTACGGCCAGCGACCAGTCGGTAAGGTTATTGTCCTGGTTGACGGCTTGCCGGCAGACGAGACGATTGTTAATCTCGTCGGTTTAAAGCCAGGGGAGCCTCTCTCTGATTATCAGCTTGACCAGATTTTAAAACGCCTGATGAGAACCGGGCTTTATGCCAGTGGGGTCATTTATAAAAGCCAGGAGCCGGAACTGGTGGTCACTTTTAATTTGACCAGAAATACCTTGATTAAGGAACTAAAGATCGAGGCCCCGTCTGGCCTGGCTCGTAGCATAAAAAAACGGCTGCCTTATTTAAGGGAAGGTAGCATCATTGATCAGGCGGTTAAAGATAGGGCCATCAGGGAGATCGGAGAAATTCTACAGGAAGAAGGTTGGTTTTCCTCCGGGATCGAGTTTGAAATAATAAAACTGGAAAACTCCAATCTGGCTCAGGTAGAAATAAACCTGACCGATTCTAAAAGATTGATGGTCAATGAGGTAAAGTTTGAGGGCAAGAACATTTTGCCGGAAGATGAGCTTGAACGTCATCTTGGTGTAAAACCTGGGGACTTTTATCTGCCGAAAAAATTGTCAGAAGGAATGAACAATGTCAAGAAGGCCTATAATGAGCTTGGTTACCGTTGGGCCGAAATCAAACTGGACACAAAGCCATATGATCAGTCAGAGGGCAGGGTTAACCTCAGGTTTTTTATTGATCCATCGGTTAGAATTCACCTGGAAATTACCGGCGCCGATCTTCCTCTTAAGCTGGTTCAGCCGGTCTGGGAACAAAAAGTATTTGAAGAATGGGCTCTAGCTGAAGGGGAAGCAGTTTTGCTCAAACATCTTAGAAAGAAGGGCTATATCTTCGCCACAGTTAGATCGAAAATCACCAAAGAAGAAAACGATTTTTATGTTACCTATCAGGTTCATCAGGGGCCAAAATTCAGTATTAAAGAGGTTCAGTTTAAAGGTAACAGTGCTTTTAATGAAAAAAGCTTGAAAAAGGCTCTTGGCCTCGGTGAAAAGGTTTTATTTCTTCCCTACCTTGATGGCCAGGAAGTTTATGAATTACCAGAAAAAGTTAGCTCATTTTATAAAAGACAGGGATTTGCTCAGGCCCGGGCCAGCCTGAACTTTGTCAGGCAGGATAATTCAGTTACACCGGTTATTTACGTAGAAGAAGGCCACAGACAGATAATAAAAAGCCTCGAGATTCAGGGGAATAACTCTGTTGATAATCAGGAAATCATGAGGGAGATCGAAGTCAGGCCAGGTAAGCCATATTATCAACCAGATTTGCAGCAAGACCTGGAAAAAATTAACCTGCTTTATCTCAACAAGGGTTTCCGGGGAACAGAGATCAGTCTAGAATCCGTACCGGACAAAGATAATAATTTTGATCTGGTCATAAAAATAGTTGAGGGCCGGAGAATGAAGGTAGCCAACATCTTCATCAGCGGCCATCATCAGACAAAGAGGAGCATAATTCTTAAAGAAGTAAGGCTTAAACCGGGAGACTGGGCTGGATACGACCGGTTGCTTGAGACCAAAAGACGGCTGGACAGCCTGGGAGTCTTTTCTGAGGTCAAAGTCGAAGAGCTGACGGCCGGCCCCGAGACAGTCAATGTGTCTGTTCAGGTCCGGGAAGGGGAACAGAACTATGGCGGCCTGGGGCTTGGACTGGAAACCAGGGAAGAGGTTAGAACCATTGCTCTCTGGCAAAATGGCCTGAGACCAAGGATAACAGCAGAATATATAGGATCAAACTTTTTCCGGAACGCTTCCCAGTTCAGTCTGGTGGGTCAGTTGAGCCTGATTGATAAAAGGCTGGTCGCCACCTATCAGCAGCCATATATTTTCGGGATAAAAATGAGGACTCTGCTGAGCGGCTACCTGGAAAGGGAAGAGAGAACGAGTTTTGGCTATGCCCGGCAGGGTTTCAGTCTGTCTACCATGAGGAATCTTCCTGGCGACTTTTCACTGGCTTTAGCCGGAGGCATGCTGAAGACCTGGCTGACCCATCTGGAAATAGATGAGTCGCAGGTGGAGAGAGAAAGACTGCCTTATTCTATAGCTTATGGCTCAATGACTTTCATCAGGGATACCAGAAATGATACTTTTAACCCGGAAAGCGGCTACTTTTTCAGCCTGGCTCTGGAAAGGGCTTATCCACTGTTCAGTACAGAATCTGATTTCTTTAAACTTTTTGCCAAATTCCAATATTTCTATCCTCTGGTAGCCAATGTGAATTTTTATACGACGGTCAGATTCGGGCTGGCCTCGGGCCTGGTGCCAATTCCCGAAAGATTCTTTGCCGGAGGCAGTAATTCTTTCCGCGGGGTTTCATTTGAAATGCTTGGCCCGACGGATCCAGCGTCAGACCTGCCCAAGGGTGGAAAATCTGTTTTTCTCTTCAATATGGAAGCGAGGTTCAGACTGATTAAAAAAATACCCGGTCTTTATGGAGCGGTTTTCTATGATATGGGCAATGTCTTTTCTGAAATGAAAGATTTTAATTTTCTGGAGCTGAAGCAGGCTGTTGGTCTGGGCCTCCGTTTTAAAACGCCGCTTGGTCCGATCAGGTTTGATATGGGCTGGAATCTAAATGCCACCGAGAAAAAATGGAAGCCGCTATTCTTTTTGACCATAGGAAATATGTTCTGAGCCTGGTTTAAAATGGATAAAAGCACTTTTAAACAACTAAAGAATTCAGGACAGAGATCAGCTTTCTGGTTATTACTCATTTTCCTGTCTTTTCAGCCGGCGGGAGCCCAGGTTCTGGTCAATTGCCTGGTGGCCATAGTTGATGATGTTCCTGTTTCTCTTTATGATTTAAAGATAGTCAGCCTGTTCACACTTGAACCCGGGCTTGCTCTGACAGAAAAGCCTTTAAATAAAGAAGAGCTCGTCAATATTTATATCAATGAAATTCTGGTTGTCAATTTAGCCAGAGAACAGGTCAATATCAGCCGGGAAGAAATTAGCCGGGAAATAGAGGCAATAAAGACCAGGCTGGGCAGCCAGCTATTTGAAGAACAGTGTCAGACTATGGGGATAGGGGTTGATCAACTTATTCCCTATGTTGAAAATAAGCTGCTTTTTGAAAAGATTGTTAACTCGAGATTTAGCCAAAAAGTTCATATTTCACTTCAGGAAATGGAAAGCTATTATAATAATGTTTATGCTCCAGAAGTCAGAGCCAGAGGTCAGGAAGTGCCGGACATGGTTAATGTTTTGAATGAACTTGAGAACCATTTGCAGGCGGTAAAAGCCAGAGAACAGTTGACCCGATGGATGAAGGAACTCAGCCAGAAGGCCAGGGTAATTATAAATTATGACTGCCTGGAAAAAGTTGAAATTAAGGAGGAAGAATGAAGACCAGACTATTTTTGTTCCCGGGGCAGGGCTCACAGGTGGTAGGCATGGGAAGAGATTTTTATGAGAAAAGCCAGGAAGCCAGAGAAATATTTACACAGGCTGACGATCTCCTTGGCTTCAGCCTGTCGCAGTTATGTTTTAACGGGCCGGAAGAAGAACTAAAGTTGACTTCCAATACTCAACCTGCTCTTCTCACGGTGAGCTATCTGGCCTACCGTCTTCTCGGGGAAAAACCTGATTTAGCAGCCGGTCACAGCTTAGGTGAATATTCAGCTCTGGTAGCAGCCGGTAGCCTGAGTTTTGAACAGGCTTTGAAGCTGGTGGCTAATCGAGGCAAATATATGATGGAAGCCGTGCCTCCTGGACTGGGGACGATGGCGGCCATTATGGGTTTAGACTACGGGAAAATAGAAGAAGTGCTCAAAGAAATAAAAAGCGGCCTGGTTCAGATAGCCAACTGGAATTCAGATGAACAAATCGTCATTGCCGGTGAAAAAAAGGCTGTAGAGGAAGCAGTCGAGAAACTGCAAGCCCCGCGTGCGGTTTTTCTGCAGGTCAGCGGTCCTTTTCATACCAACCTGATGGCCCCGGCAGCTGAAAAACTTAAAGTCGACCTTGACCTTGTCACCATCAGAGATCCTGAGTTTCCAGTTATCTCGAACTTTACTGGGAAAATAATGACTACTGCCGCTGAAGTTAAAGAATCCCTGGCCAAACAAATAGTTAATCCGGTTCGCTGGTATCCATCCATGATTAAAGCTGGGGAGCAGGGTGTTGAAGTCGTCATCGAACTTGGCCCTGGAAAAGTTCTCACCGGCATGCTAAGAAGAATCTCCCGCCGCTGGCCCAATCCTCCTGCTCTGCACAATATAGATGATATGGCTTCGCTGGAAAAATTCAGGCAAGCACAATCAGGATGGTGAATCCTGAGAAAGAACCCTCGGGCCAAAACGGGCAAAATATTCAACGGCTGAAAAAAGAGCCATGGCCACAATCAACCACAGTCCAACCGTCTGAGCGAGTTTATAAAGCATCCCTAAATATCCGGGACCAAGAATCAGAATGGAAATGATAATAACCTCCAGGGTCATTTTTAGTTTGCCCCAGTTGGAAGCAGGGATATTTAATCCCTGGGAAGCGGCTATCGCCCGAAAACCGGTCACGGCAATTTCCCGGCCAATAATGATAATGGCTATCCAGGAAGCAACTACGTGTCTTTCCACCAGACAGATTAAAGCCGAAGCCATCAACAATTTATCCGCTATTGGGTCGAGCAGTGAACCCAGGACGGTTGTCATTTTTTTTCTTCTGGCCCAGAAACCGTCCAGCATGTCAGTCAGACAGGCCAAAATGAAGACAATAAAAGCAGCCAGTTCCTGCCGGGGAAATGGTGTTAGCATAATGACCACCAGGACGGGTATGGCCAATATCCTGGTAATGGTCAAAAGCATAGGTATATTCATTTATCTGAATCCTAGATTAGGATTAATGCTTAATATTAAAACTTCATGGCACAAATGTCAATTGATATTTGCGGCTAGCCCTGGCTATCTGGTTGAAAAATAAGGTTACTGATAATATAGTTTATAGGATATAAAGTGAATATGAGATGCTGAAAAAAGATGACAATCTGACTCCGATGATGGAGCAGTATCAGAGGATTAAAGCCCAGTACCGGGATTGCCTGCTATTTTTCAGGCTGGGCGATTTTTATGAAATGTTTTATGAAGATGCTTATACCGGTTCTCAGGTTCTGGGTATTGCCCTGACCTCCAGGCAGAATGTCCCGATGTGTGGGGTTCCTTATCATGCGGTGAATTCTTATCTGGTCCGGCTTCTCAAGGCCGGCCACCGGGTAGCCATCTGTGAACAGGTGGAAGATCCGCGTCTGGCCAAAGGTGTGGTCAGGAGGGAGGTTCTCAAAGTACTGACTCCAGGGACAGCCGTCGAAATTGAAACGGATGAACTTGGAGAAGATTATGGCGTGGCCAGCTTGCTGTTGGAAGAAGAGAAATGGGGTCTGGCCTATGCTGATTTATTGACGGGTAAAATCAGTACTCTGGAAGGCCGGTCCTCAGACGACAAGCTGGTTCTGGATGAAATCTGGCGTTTTTCTCCCAAAGAGATAATTTATCCGCAGGCGTATGAAGCGGTGGTGAGAGAAATCCTGGCCGGCAGTGATTTTTTGAATCTGGCTATGAGCCCGGTTGAAGACTGGTCTTTTGATTATCTGCCAGCGGCCTCCTGCTTGCTTGAACACTATCAGGTAGCCTCACTGGAAGGATTTGGACTTGGGGATAAGCCCCTAGCCATCAGGGCAGCCGGTGCTCTTCTCTCATTCCTTAAGAAAAATCGGCATGAGTCTCTTAGCTTCATCAGGCGGTTGAGCTTTGTTCAATCAAGCCAGACGATGGTCCTGGACGCCGTGGCCGTCAGGAACCTGGAGCTGGTTAAGAATCTTCGGACGGGTCAGGCGAATGAATCACTTCTTGGAGTTATCGACTATACGCTGACTTCACCCGGGTCAAGATTGTTGAAAAACTGGTTATTGCATCCGCTGCTCGATCTCGTGGAAATTTCCAATCGCCAGCAAGCCGTGGAGGAAGCAGTCCAGAAACCTATTGTCAGGCAGGAAATAAGGAATCAGTTAAAAAAGATTCTGGACATAGAGCGTTTAAGCACGAAAATCTCACTGGGAGCAGCCAATCCGCGAGATCTGGTTGCTCTGAAAAAATCTCTGTGGCCCCTGCCTGACATTGAAACCCAGCTGAAAAATTTTTCTGCCCCCTTTTTCCTCGAATTACAGGCAGGCTGGGATCGGGCAACGGACCTGGTTGACCTTTTAGACCGGGCCATTCTGGACGAGCCGGCTTATTTGCTCCAGGAGGGCGGCATCATCAAAGATGGATACGACCGGGAGCTTGATGAGCTGCGGGCCATCAGCCACTCTGGCAAGAGTTTTATTGCCCAGATAGAAAAGAAAGAACGAGATAGAACGGGAATTTCTTCACTTAAAGTCCGTTATAATAAAGTCTTTGGTTATTATATCGAGGTAACCAAAGCCAACCTTCATTCCGTGCCTGAAGATTATATCCGTAAGCAGACGCTGGTTAATAGCGAAAGATTCATCACTCCTGAGCTAAAAGAGTATGAAGAACGTGTTCTGGGGGCAGAGGTTAGAATCAATGAACTGGAATATGAGCTTTTCATCAAAATAAGAGAAGAAATTGGCCAGCAGGTGGTCAGACTGCAGCAAATTGGTGAGAATTTGGCTCGGCTGGATGTCATTTTAAGTCTGGGTGAGGTCGCCCATGAGAGAAACTACCGGCGGCCAGAGGTGGACAGCAGCCAGATAATTTCCATCACGGCCGGCCGCCACCCGGTCATCGAGGTGATTCAAAAGGAACCCTTTATCCCTAATGATACTTATCTTGATGCAGATGATCATCAGATTCTGATCATTACGGGCCCCAATATGGGCGGAAAATCAACCTATCTGAGGCAGGTGGCCTTAATCTGCATCCTGGCTCAAATTGGCTCTTTTGTTCCGGCAGAGGCGGCCAGAATCGGCCTGGTCGATAGAATCTTTACCAGGGTTGGGGCCACCGATTACCTGACAGCCGGTCAATCTACCTTCATGGTGGAAATGGTGGAAACAGCCAGTATTTTAAACAGTCTTACCGGGCGGAGCCTGTTGCTTCTGGATGAAGTTGGCCGCGGAACCAGCACTTTTGACGGTTTAAGCCTGGCCTGGGCCATAGCCGAATATCTTCACCAGCTGGAGGCGGTCAGGCCAAAGACCTTATTTGCCACTCATTACCATGAGTTAACTGAGCTGGCTTCAACTTTTTCCAGGATAAAAAATTACCATGTGGCGGTAAAAGAAAGTCAGGACAGGGTTATTTTCCTCAGGAAAATAAGTCCCGGGCCATCTGATCGCAGTTATGGGCTGCAGGTGGCCAGGCTGGCCGGCCTGCCGCCGGAAGTCATCAAGCGAGCCAGAGAAATTCTCTTTAACCTGGAAAAATTAGAACTTGATGAGCAGGGAAAGCCGCGACTGGCTTATCATCAAATCAATAACTACCAGCCTGCCCAGCTATGGCTTTTCAGTGAAGATAGAGAACTGGCTGCTCTAAAAGAGATTAAACAAAAATTGCTCCAGCTGGACCCCAACCAGCTGACGCCCCTACAGGCCCTGGAGCTAATAGCTAAATTAAAGGAAGAACTTACTGGCTCCAGCTTGGCCTATAAATCATCAGATTCATCATCGAAATCGAGACCTTCGTCTTCAAAATCGTCATAGTCCCCATCATCGAGTAACGAATCGTCGAGGCCTTCTCTTCTCTTTTCAATGGCTTCGGTAAATTCATCCTCATCGGCATAATGCCTTAAATAATTGGGGCCCGCTGTGCTGTAACCAAGTTCAAGATAATCTTCATCAAGAACACAGAAAACATACATTTCCTGGTCTGAATGAAAATCGCCGACTGTTTCTACCACATCAGCTGCTTTTTTCAGAGCATCCAGAGTCGCCCAGCTGGATATTTCTATTTCTTCCATGTCACACTCCTTCACCAGAAAATATTTATTTTTTATAGCTTGTCAAGGGGTAAATGGAAAATTTATTCTGTCCTGGCGGGCAACAGCTACCGGCTGGTTAGCCGGGTATTTACTAAGCAAGACAATCGAGGTAAAATTAAAAAAAGAATCCGTCGATTTCAGTCAACAATTATAAAAAAGATGACTTTTTTGACACCGGTAGTCAGAAGATATAAGTTTATGAGGAAAGGAGGTTAAACATGAGATGGGATAAATTAACGGTTATGCTGCAGGAAGCTTTTCAACTGGCTCAATCGAAGGCTCAGGAACTTAGCCATCAGGAGTTAAGGCCTGAACATTTGCTGTGGAGCTTCTTAAATCAGGAAGGGAATATTGTGAATAGCCTGCTGACCAAACTGGAAGTTAGCCCGCCTGAAGTTCAGCGTGAACTTAATCAGATATTGAGCCGTTTCCCGAGAATTCAGGGAACGGGAGAAATTTATCTGTCTGGTGAACTGAATGAAGTTCTGAATGATGCCTGGCAGCAAGCTGAGAAATTGAAAGATGAATACCTTTCTACCGAACATGTCTTTCTGGCCATGGTCAGGCTTAAACATCTGAGCATCAGTCGATTTCTTCAAAAATACAAGATAAATGAAGAAGCTGTTCTTAAAGCTCTGGTGGACATAAGGGGTAGCCAGCGAATCACCGATGCTGAACCTGAGTCTAAATACCAGGCTTTAGAAAAGTATGCCCGCGATCTGACGGCTCTGGCCAGGCAGGGTAAACTCGATCCGGTCATTGGCCGGGAAGAAGAAATCAGGCGGGTAATTCAAGTTTTATCCAGACGGACAAAAAACAACCCGGTATTAATAGGCGAAGCCGGTGTCGGCAAGACAGCCATTGCTGAGGGGCTGGCACAAAGGATTGCCAACGGTGACGTGCCCCAATCACTCAAGGAAAAGCAACTGATGGCCCTCGATATGGGTGCTCTGGTGGCCGGTACCAAGTATCGCGGAGAATTTGAAGATCGGTTGAAAGCTCTGCTTAAGGAAATAAAAGAATCGAGTAACATCATCCTTTTCATTGATGAACTACATACGATTGTTGGAGCCGGGGCAGCCGAAGGAGCCGTTGATGCCTCCAACATGCTTAAGCCAGCTCTGGCCCGGGGTGAGCTGAGGTGCATAGGAGCCACGACTATCAATGAATATAAAAAATACATAGAAAAAGACCCGGCTCTGGAAAGACGCTTTCAGCCGGTTTATGTTGGTGAGCCATCGGTCGAAGAAACTATTTCGATTCTAAGGGGGCTTAAGGAAAAATATGAAGTTCATCATGGAGTGAAAATTAAGGATTCGGCCCTGGTGGCGGCGGCTGTACTGTCGAATCGCTATATTACCAACCGTTTCTTGCCAGATAAGGCTATTGACCTTATTGATGAGGCTGCTTCGCGTATCCGGGTTCAACTGGACAGTCTGCCTGAAGATATCGATGAACTGGAAAGAAAGATTACGCAGCTACAAATAGAACGGCAAGCCTTAAAAAAGGAAAAGGACGAAGCCTCTGTGGAAAGGCTGGAGAAAATCGAAAAGGAACTGAGCGAGCTGACTGAAAAAAGAGATGCGCTGAAAGCTAAATGGAAACAGGAGAAAGACCTGATTGAGCAGATAAACCGGCTGAAAGAGCAGCGTGATGCTCTCCGTGTAGAAGAGCAAAAGGCCGAGCGGCACGGGGATCTGGAAAAAGTGGCTGAAATCCGTTATGGGCGCTTGATTGAGCTGAATAAAAAAATCGATCAACTATCCCAGCAACTGACTGAATTGCAGGCGCAGGGCAAAATGTTGAAGGAAGAGGTGGATGAAGAGGATGTAGCCGAAGTGGTGAGCCGCTGGACGGGGATTCCTGTCTCGAAAATGCTCGAAGGCGAAGTGGAAAGATTGCTCAAGATGGAAGAGCTTCTGTCCAATCGCGTCATCGGTCAGGAACAGGCGATTAGAGCTGTGGCTGATACAATCAGACGGGCGAGAGCCGGCCTGCAGGAGCCAACCAGGCCAATAGGTTCTTTTCTCTTCCTCGGGCCGACCGGTGTGGGTAAAACTGAGCTGGCCAGGGCTCTGGCTGAATTTCTATTTAACGATGAAAAAGCTATGGTACGGCTCGATATGTCTGAATATATGGAAAAGCATACCGTGGCCAGGCTAATCGGTGCTCCGCCTGGCTATGTAGGCTATGAGGAAGGTGGCCAGCTGACGGAAGCGGTCAAAAGGCGACCCTATTCATTGATTTTGCTGGACGAAGTGGAAAAGGCTCATCCTGATGTTTTTAATATATTGTTGCAGATTCTCGATGATGGACGCCTGACCGATGGCAAAGGGACCACAGTTGATTTTAGAAATACTCTGATTATCATGACTTCTAATCTTGGCAGCCAGATCATTAAGGAATTAAGCCAGGATTATGAGACGATGGAAAAAGAAGTTCGCAAGATTCTCGAAAGCCATTTCAGACCGGAATTTCTTAACCGAATTGATGAGATTATATTCTTCAGGCCACTGTCGAAGGAGACGATTTTAAAGATTGTTGACCTTCAGATTGATCTTTTGCGCCAGCGTCTGACTGATAAAAAGATTAATCTGGAGATTAAAAACAAAGCCAAAGAACTTCTGGCTGAGCGTGGCTTTGACCCGGTTTATGGAGCTAGACCGCTGAAAAGAGTCATTCAAAAAGATATCCAAAATCCACTGGCCATGAAAATTTTAGCAGGTGAATTTAAAGAAGGAGAGACTGTTTTAATTGATGTCAGCCCTAACGGAGAAATCGTTTTTAAGAAAAAGTAAACAAGAAAAGCTAAAGCTAAATAGATAAATAAGAAAGGAGCTTGTTATGTCCCCTAGCTGGAGAAAAAAAGCGACGATGCTTATCTTAAGTCTCGTTATCCTGACCGGCATGTTAAAGGCGAATGGTCTCAGTTTGAATGGCCTTGGCAGCAAAGCCGTTTCTATGGGTGGTGCTTTCATCGGGCTGGCTGATGATTTCAGCCTGGTTTACTGGAACCCGGCCGGCGCAGGATTTTTATCCCGGCCGCTATTTGGCGTCCTGGCTACAGATATCATACCGACCAGTCGCTATGAGGTTAACCTGTCCCCGGATACGTCTTTAGAGGCCAAAACCAAGTTTTCTCATTATCTTGGTTTCCTTCTTGCCTATTATCAGCCTCTTTCCGAGCATATTGTTCTTGGCCTTGGCTTTTATACTCCGACTGAGATGGGAACTAGCTGGAAAGGTGAAGATTTTACACCACTGGCCAACGGTATAAATTATGATTGGAAAAGCAAGATCGGGATGATGACTGTTTCCCCCCTGGTGGCTTGGAAAATCAGCGATCGACTTAGCCTGGGAGCGACCTTTAATTTGAATTATGGCCAAATGAAATGGAGTCAATGGTCCGGCCAGTTCGAGGTATCTCCCGGGACTTATATTAATCCTGGCCAGTATGAAGAGGGCCTGCATGGCTTTGGTTGGGGCCTGACTTTTGGCTTGCTGGCCAAACCGGTTGATTGGCTGAGCGTTGGATTGACCGTTAAGACTCCCTCAACTATCAAGTTCAGAAGCAAAATCAATATGTATGGCCTGAGTGATATGGGCTACCCGGCCAGTTCTGAAGTTAGAAGGGAAGTTAAGTGGCCCTGGTTTATTGGGGGCGGAGTTTCTATTAAGCCGGTGAACAAGCTGACTTTAAATGCTGATGTCCAGTGGACTGACTGGTCACAGCTTAATAATATAACCACTCGCTATCTGGATCCAATCTGGGCTGACCTAATAGCAACCAATATGGCTGATGTCAGGAAATTTGACTGGAAAGATGCCTGCCAGGTGCGGTTTGGTGCTGAATACCGATTGAGCCCGCATTTTGCCCTGAGGGCCGGCTATTATCATGATCCTGCTCCGGGGCCAGATCAGACTATGCATGTCCTTTTGCCGACCTTCGATTGTAATGGGATAACAGCTGGATTCGGTTATGACTGGAATGGTTTATCCATCAACTGGGGATTTGAATATCTGAAGGGTAAGGATCGGCAGATAACCCTGGAAGGTATCGGATCGGAGTCAGGCCATTGGCAGGCCATGCCCGGTACTTATAAAATGTACCAGGTTATACCTACCATCTCAGTTTCTTATAAATTCTGAAATTAAGGATTCTGCTTGAAGATTAAAGAGGATAAAAAATAAAATGGCCAGGGACGGAATTGAACCGCCGACGCAGGGATTTTCAGTCCCTCGCTCTACCGCCTGAGCTACCTGGCCGTTTATTTAAAGCGCTTTGAAAATCGTTTATTAGTATATTAATGACGGCTATTAATGTCAACAGGGGATTTACTTTTTTCCGGGGATTAAGCCTCGTATAACTTGGAAGTATGAGTCTTTTTACTGCTTCTCCTCTGAGGTAAAATTGAAATCAAACTGGTCATGTGTTATTCTTTTTGCCGGAGAAAGAAATGGATGAAGATCAGATAAAAGAAGTGCTTCTTTGTCAAGATCAGAGTTTTCGCCGGCTATATGAGCAGCACCAGGAAATAGAACAATCCCTGTCGAATTTAAATGAAAAAAATGTCTTGACATCCAGAGAAGAAATGGCTGAAAAAGAGTTAAAAAAAAGAAAACTCAGGCTGAAAGACGAGCTTTACCGTAGAATCATAGAATATAAAATAAAAATGGAGTCACATGAGTAAAGCTTCCAGTCGTCAGTTCCGGCTAGCTTTAATTGGTACTGATTCTCTTTGTTCCCGGGAAATCAGAGAGGCACTGGCCTCCGATCCTTTACCGCTTAAATCAATTGAGTTTTATGATCCTGGAGTTGAAGAAGAATACAGCCAGCTGACTGAATTTAAAGGTGAGGCCAGAGTCATCCATCATCCAGATGCCTATTTGCTGGAAGGTTTAGATCTCGTTTTTCTGGTTGCTGATAGAGAGACTAATCTTAAATTTGGCCGGCTGGCCAAAGACAAGGGTTTCCGGGCAATCGATCTGGCTGGAACTTTCAGAGGGGATTCGGAGGTGCCGGCGGTTGTAAGTGGCGTAAATGATCAGATACTTGATAATAAGGAAATTTTTCTGGTAGCCAATCCTCATCCTATCTCCATTATCCTCTCCCAGGTGCTGTCCACCCTGGCCAACTTGGCGCCGGTGGTCAGATCTGCGGCTGTTGTTCTTCAACCAGTTTCTGCTTATGACTATGGGGGAATTGAGGAGTTAGCTGAAGAAAGTTTTACTCTATTGTCCAGCGGTAATTATGAACGGAAGATCTTCCCTGAACAGATTGCTTTCAATTCATTTCCCTTGTCCGAGAAAATGGGCCCGGATGGTTATAGCCTGAAAGAAGAGCAGGTCAAGCAGGAGATAAAGAATATTCTGGCAGGCAAGAATATAAACTTAAGCCTGTCCATAGTTCAAGTTCCGGTTTTTCATGGTTATGGTCTGATGATTTATACTGAACTAGCAGAAAACAAGCAATTATCAGAAGTTGAAAATGTCTTTAGGAAAAACTGCCTTTTTAAATATTTTCCTGCAAATTCTTCCCAGCTGATATCAAATAAACTGGCGGCCGGTAAAGACGAAATTTTTGTCGGCCATCTTAGAAAAGAGGCGGATTGCCCCGGGAGTTTCTGGATATGGGTAGCAGCTGATAACTTGAGTGCTGGCTCAGCTGTCAATGCCCTGGGGTTAGCCAGAAAAATCCTTGGCGTCAAATGAATCTAGCGGAAGTGGAGAAGCCCAGATGATTCGCAGTATGACTGGCTTTGCTGAAAAAAGCTTTAATTCCAGTAACTTAAAGGTTAAGATCTTTATCAAGACTTTAAACCACCGTTTTTTTGACTGGGTATTAAAAGGGCCCGGTCTGGGCGAGCTGGAAAATCAGCTGAGAATGGCTTGCCAGAAAAAAATCCTGAGAGGGCGAGTGGAAATTCAGATGGAAATTGATTTTCTCTCGCCGGACAGCTGGCAATTTACTATTAACCGCGGGCTGTTAAATAAAATGGTGAGTGAACTCAAGTCTCTGGCAGCAGAAGCCAGCCTGCCTTTTAATCTGACTCTTGATCAGCTCCTGCGGCTTCCGCCCATCATCAGTATTAATCAGCGAGAGTTGACCAGGGGGGATAAGAATTTTATCCTGGCCGCTTTTGATGAAACGCTGCAGGAAATTATAAAGCAGAGAGAAAAAGAGGGGCGTGAAATCAGCCGGCAATTGCATCGTCATCTTGGACGGATAAGAAAATCGCTGGCGGTTATAGAAAGCCTTTTTAAAAAACAGCCTGATGAGCTCCGGCAAAAGCTGGTTAAGAAACTCAAAGACCTTAACCATAACTCGCTGTCTGAAGATAGGCTGTCAGAAGAAGTCGCCTATCTGATGCAGAAATTTGATGTGGTGGAAGAGATTAACCGGCTGAAGAGCCACCTCAAGGCTGTGGCCGAATTGCTTGATCCCGGGGTGGATGAGCCAGTCGGCAAAAAGCTGGATTTTCTGGCGCAGGAGTTATCGAGGGAGGCCAATACGCTGAATGCTAAAGCCCAGGATCCTGATATCATCAAACACTGTCTGCTGATTAAAAATGAAATCGAAAGTATACGCCAGCAGGTTCAGAATCTAGAATAAGAATCTGTTAAAATAAGATAAAATAAGACAAAAGGTAAAGAGAGGCTAGTAGCCAGGATGATTTTTGTTGTTTCAGGTCCCTCCGGTTGTGGGAAATCTACCCTCATCAAGCATCTTCTATCTATTCTCCCTGACCTGGAATTCTCAGTTTCTCATACGACCAGGCTGCCACGGGCTGATGAGGTCAACGGCCGTGATTATTATTTCGTCAGCCATCAGGAATTTCAAAAGATGCAATCAGCCGGCGCCTTCGCTGAATCGGCCATTGTTCACGGAGAAATGTATGGCACTTCTTTGGAAGAAATTAAAAATAAATCGGAGGGCAGAGATCTTGTCCTCGACATAGATGTTCAAGGAGCCAGGCAGATCAAATCGAAGCTCGAGGAAGCCAGACTGATTTTTGTTGTTCCTCCGTCTTTTCCTGAACTTGAGAAAAGATTAAGACAGAGAAGAACTGATAGCCCGGAAGCTATCGCTCTTCGTCTCGAAAATGCCAGGAAAGAAATCCTTGAATCTGATGTTTTTGATTATCTGGTAATAAACGGGGAGTTAGCCAGAGCGGTTGATGAACTCCGGTCAATCATTGTTGCTCACCGCTGTCAATTTAAAGAAAGACAGAAGGAATTTCAAGAAATCTTAATAAGTTTTAAGGCCGACTCTGGATTTTAAAGGCGAGGTGCTGTCATGAACAAAATAGCTCTGGGTGTCGCTTCTTCCATCAGTATTTATAAAGCCGCCGACATCATACGCCTTTTTCAAAAGGAAGATCTGGCTGTCCGGGTTATCATGACCGAGAAGGCGACTCGTTTCATTCAGCCTGATTTTTTTACGGCTCTAAGCGGCGAAGAAACCATTGTCAATCTTTTTGATAGGCGGCAGCGGCCGATAGAGCATATTGCCCTGGCGGATGAGATCTCGCTATTGCTTATTGCTCCCGCCACGGCTAATATCATTGCCAAGCTGGCCTCGGGGCTGGCCGATGATTTTCTGTCGACTTTTTACCTGGCCGTTAAATCACCAGTGCTGATTGCCCCGGCTATGAATGAGGCTATGTTTCTTCATCCTCAGACCCAGGCCAATATAAAGAAATTGAGAGACAACGGAGTGGAATTTGTTGAACCGGAGGCGGGCTATCTGGCCTGCGGCCAGACGGGTGGTGGCCGGTTAGCCTCACCAGAAAAAATAGTCCAGACCAGTCTTAGACTTATTCGCCGGCAGCCAGTTTTTAAGGATAAGCTGATAGTGGTCACCGCCGGCCCTACCAGAGAATCCCTCGATCCTGTCCGTTTCCTTTCTAACCGTTCTTCTGGCAAAATGGGCTATGAACTTGCCCGCCAGGCTTATCAACTTGGGGCAGAGGTTGTTTTGATCAAAGGACCGGTTGAACTAGAACCACCAACCGGAGTTAAAGTCGAAACGGTTGTCTCATCCGAGGAAATGCGCCAGGCTGTGTTTAAATATTATGACCAAGCCAGTGTGGTTATCATGTCGGCGGCTGTCTCTGATTTTAGGTTCAGGCAGACCAGCCTTAAAAAAATAAGAAAGGAAAAGCTTACCCTTAACCTCGAGCTGGAAAGGACGCCTGATATCCTTGAAGAGCTTGGCCATTTAAAACGAGGACAGCTCCTGGTTGGTTTTGCAGCCGAAACGGCTGACCTGAAAACCAGAGCCAGCGATAAGATGAAAAGGAAAAAACTTGACCTGATAGTGGCCAACGATGTTTCTCGTGAAGACATTGGGTTTGGTCGGGATGAAAATGAAGTCTATTTATTCTGGCCAGATGGCCGGGAGAGATTAATCGGCAAAACCAGTAAGAGAAAAGTAAGCCAGGAAATTCTGACTGAAATCGGAGCGATGCTCAATGAAAGAAAAGGAAATAATTGAGAAATTGGAAGACATCGAGGAGCAGCTGCGTTTTTACCAGCAGCTTGGAGCTGATTTTTTAGTACTGCCTGATAGGCCAGCTGGTGGAGAAAGACCGGCAGGAGGCTTGATCGGGCTGAAGAACGAACCTGAAAATCAAATCGTCCAGTCCGGCGAATGGGAAAAACTCCTTCAGCGTATCAAGGGCTGCCGTTTCTGCCCACTTTTTCAGGGCAGAACTCAGGCTGTTCCAGGGGAGGGTAATTACCAGGCTAAATTAATGTTTGTGGGTGAAGCTCCTGGCCGGGACGAAGATTTGCAGGGTCGGCCATTTGTTGGACGGGCTGGCCAGCTGCTGACCAAGATTATTGAAGCGATGGGCTTTAAGCGCCAGGAAGTGTATATCGCCAATGTCGTTAAATGCCGGCCGCCTGAAAACCGTACTCCCCGGCCCGATGAAGTTAAAGCCTGTTCTATTTATCTACTGAGTCAGATTGATCTGATCAATCCTAAGGTCATCGTCGCTCTGGGAAAAATAGCAGCTGAGTTTTTCCTTCAGGCTAATAAAAGCATGTCTGAGATTCGCGGTCATTTCGGGCAGTTTAAAGACATCCCGGTCATGCCGACTTTTCATCCTTCTTATCTCGTCCGGAATGAAGGCAACAGAGAAATAAAAAGACTGGTATGGGAAGACATGAAGAAAGTTATGAAATTACTGGAATCTTCATGACCACTTATTGCCGCCTCTCTTTCCCTTTACCTGTCAATCAGACTTTTCTTTACCGTTTACCTGAAGGACTGAAGGACCGGGTGAAGCCGGGGACGCCGGTTCTGGCTCCGCTCGGTTCGAGAAAAATAAAAGGTTACGTTTTGGAGGTAACTGAATCGGTCACCCCAACCGGCTTTCAGATTAAAGATATCTGCGAGGTACTGGAAAACCGTCCAGCCCTGCCTCCGGCTTTCATAAACTTCATCAAAAAGCTGGCCTCCAGAAGTCTTAGTCCGCCGGGCCTCTTTTTGGAGCTGGCTGAAGACCCTGGCAGGATGACTGAAATCAGGCAGCAGGTTATAATCACTCCAAAAGGAAAAGAAGAACTGCAGTCAGGAAAATTAAAAGGGAAAAACCGCCAGCTTCTTGAGCTGGTCAGCGAGAAAGCCCTGTCTCCTGTCTTTTTGAAAAATAGACTTAAATGGCGCGATTTGAATAGCCGCTTGAAATCTCTTGAGCTGGCGGGTTTAATAGAAATCAAGCGGAAAGGCCGGCGAGTTAAGAGCAAGAGCCCGGCCATTCCAGCTCCACCGGCCCCCAGACAATTATCTTTGCCAGTGGATTACCCGGTTGAAGATAGCCCGGCCAGTCCAATTCTTCAGGCTCTGCCAGTTAGCGAGTTCCGGCAGTTTCTTCTGGCCGGTGAAAGGCAGAGAAGGCAGGAGGCAATCTTTAAGACTGTCAATCAGGTCCTGGAAGGTGACGGTTATGCCCTTATTCTGGTGCCTGAAATTGAACAGACCAGTAGATGGCTGCCTTATGCCGACCAGCTTGGTGGTCAGGCAGTTATTTATCATAGCCGGCTGACTGAGAAAAAAAGAAAGGAAGCTTGGGAGAGAATTATTTCAGGCAAAAGCCGGGTAGTCATTGGAACAAGAGTCGTGCTTTTTTTGCCCGTTAATCCCGTCAGGCTGATCGTTGTAGATGAAGTGCAAAATGACCTTTATGATCAGGCCGAAAGTCCACCTTTCGATGCCCGAGAAGGAGCTCAGATTAGGGCTAGAGAAGAAGGCTCGGTTTTGCTCTTATCCTCTTCCTGTCCGCCGGTTAGCTTATACTATCGTGCAGAGCAATCTGGTGAGTTAATTGACCTGGGACAGACCGAAAGAACCTATCCCTGCCAGTTTAGCCAGAAGGACATTGGCCGCTGGCTGCAAGAAGAACTAAAGGCAGAGATAGAGCCCTGCCTCCAGGCCGGGCAGAAGGTCTTCTTTTTTATCAACAGGAAAGGCTATGCCGGCTATCTGGTTTGCCAGAGATGTGGCTATGTTCCCAGATGCCAGGCCTGTCAGATTGCTTTAATACTTGACAAAAAGAGAGATGAACTGGTCTGCCGTTATTGCGGGCAAAGTCTTGGCAGACAGGATACCTGTCCAGTTTGCGGTCATCAGCTGAAGCCAGGTAAGATTAAGGGTAGTCAATTTCTAGTTGAGCGTCTGAAAAAAGCTTTGCCTGACTATGGCTTAGCCCTGCTGGAAGAAGGGGAGAAAAAAGACAAAATTGACGGTTGCCTGCAAAAAATAAAGTCAGGGAAAATACAGCTGGCCATCGGGACTGAATATGCCCTGCCGCGGCTTCAGCCCGGAAATTTTTCCAGAGTTGTCATGGTTGAACCGGAAATAGGGCTTAATTTGCCTGATTTTAAAGCAGCGGAAGGAACTTTTGTCAGGGTCTTTAAAACCTCAGAACTTGTGGCGAACCGTCCATCGTCGAAAATGATCATTATTACTTCCATGCCCGACCAGCCGGCCATAAAATATGGTGCTCGGGGCGATTACCTTAATTTTTACCGGCAGGAATTAGAATATAGAAAATTATTAAGATATCCGCCATTTAACCCGCTGGTCAGACTGACTCTGACCGGCCAGAGTCTAAGACGGGCAGCAGAAGCTTCCAGACGCCTGATGGAAGAACTTGGCCAGAGATTTCCATCTCTGGAAATAATCGGGCCAAAAATTAAGCCCAGGTTATGGAAAAAGGCGCAAAAAGAGGTAAGACTTTACTTGAGACTGGGAGAAACAGAAAAGTTAAACGACCTCTCTCAGTTCCTTGAACACTTTAGTCAAAACGAAAACTTGGCACATCTATATTATAGGGTGCTTGACTGAAAAGCAAAGCACGGGACTTCTGATTCTAATCGTGCCTACTCTTAAGGTGTCACATCTGGAAAATCACCAAAGCGAATGGTAATAAAGGCCTTCTGTGTGACATTCTTGTTTCTTAAATCATGGCCGTAAAAGTCTATCCGGATGGTGCATTCGAGGATATCAGTTGTGTCTTCCAGAGCAGCCAGCGGTGGCTGGGCCTTAGCAGTTTCTTTGACAATCATCAGCGGCAGGCTGACGCTTGAACCAACGGGCAGAAGATTCGAAAGAGAACCCTCAAAATGATAGGGAACTTCCGAGTCCTCGGTGGAGGCTCCATCACTTCTGGTATAAGTGACGACATATCTGGTCAGCATAATGTCACTGTATTGAGAAACCCCGTTGATCGGGTTTGGATCAAGCATGGCTGCTCTCAGGGTGGCAGTGGCAAAATCTGGAAGACCATTGCTGACATCAGAGAAAACAACCGTCGAATCATTGCCTGAAATGTCTTTGCCGACAATACTTTCCACCACAATAAAACTGCTGGAATCTGAATCGTTTTCCAGGGGGTTGCACGAAAATAACAGAAAGCTGAGCGTTAGGATACTGATTATCTTTATTGATAAGCTAAGTTTACTCATCTGCTTTTCTCCTTCTGATTATTTCATAATCCGGGGAGTTATAAAGATCAGCAACTCCCTGTTTTGACGGGTTCTGGCGAAGGATCTGAATAAAGTCCCTAGAATCGGAATATTGTTCAGGTAAGGGGTCCGGTCTCTGGTAATAGAGTCCTCTGTCCTATAAATTCCGCCGATCACCGTTGTACCTCCATCAGGTACCATGACCGTGGTTTTGGCGCTCTGAGTGGTAATAGGAGGAATGCCATTAACCAGGTTGGCAAAATCGGCGGCATTGTTCTGGATTTCTATGTTCATAATAATCGTACCTTCGGCTGTAATCTGAGGTGTAGCTCTTAGTTCAAGGGCAGCATTAACATACCTGGTAGTGACAGTGAAGTTGGCTACCGTTTGAACCGGGATCTGACGGCCCTGAATAATTTCAGCTGCTTGATTATTCTGAGTAGTTACTTTCGGAGAAGAGATAATCCGGCCATTGCCTGAAGTTTCGAGCCCTGATAAAGCCACGTCCAGCCTGAAAGTATCAAGAACATTGGCAAAAGAAAAGCCGATGGCAGTGTTGAAAGCAGGAGCGGGCAGATTAACAGCATAACCCCCCAAGGGGCCGCCAATACCTTTAGTCACAATGCCCTGAGGTATCATAGCTCCATCAACCAGAACTTTATTCGGGAAAGATAGCGAAGTTTGATTTCCATAGAAAGGATCAACAACACCTTTAATGCCCCACTGAATCCCGAGATTCTTGATAAAGGTAGATGTAGCCTCGACTATTCTGGCCTCGATCGAAACCTGGGGAGTAGGTGTATCCAGGACGCCAATTAATTTTTCTAACAGCTCCATCCGGTCTCTGACTTCAGAAATAATTAACGTATTAGTTCTTTCGTCGATGACAATTTCACCGTTTCTGGAAAGTTTGCTTTTGAGCAAGCTCTGAACATCCCTGGCCTTAGAGTAAGACAGGGTAACCGTCTTGACCTGAACCGGGCCGGCTAGCTCCTTGCTTTCCTGTATTCTTCTTATATCTTCATCTTCTCTGGCCAGGATATCAACCGGGGCAATCCTTAAAACGTTTCCCTCTATTGACTTACCGAGTTTATTTTGCCTTAAAACGACATCAAGGGCCTGATCCCAGGGAACGGCCTGCAGATTACAGGAAACAGTTCCTCTGACTTCGGGATCAAAGATAACGTTGAGACCGGCCAAATCGGCCAGAAAGAGAACAACATCTCTGATATCAGCATCTTTAAATTTCAGGCTTATAATCTCACCCGTATATTTTTCTTCCTTTGACTGAATTACTCTCGGCTTAAATTTTTCCTGTTGCGGCTGTGTTTGCTCAGGGGCTGACCCGGTTTTTAATTTTCTTGGTTCTGGTTCTGATTCAATTTTCGTTTCTGCCGGCTGTGGTTTTATTCTGGCTGGCTCAGAAACTGGGGTGGATTCCACTTTAACCTCTCTGGGAGCAGCCGGAACAGCCAGGGCATTAGCCAGCTGAGTGTTAACGGCCGGCTGGGAAGGGTTTTCTTTGGGGGTGACTTTGTTGTCGGCAGAGATGGCTTCGGCCCGAGAATAAAAGGTTATATTCAGTCCATCGGCCGAGCGGTCGAGAGCATACCAGCCCGCCTCTTTCAGGTCGAAAACCAGCCTGGTTATCGGGCAGGGATCAGACTGTTTAAATTGCCCCACCCGCACCTTGTCTACGTTAGCCTGGCCTACCTGGTAAGACTGGCTGCCTCTTGGATATTGAGTGTTGAGCAAGTCTATAACCAGACGGTCAGGATTATTAAGGGCGAAGGTCTGGAAAGGAGCTTCCCCACTCAGTGAGATTTTGAAATTGACCTTACCCGGGTTTGTTTCGACTTTCATGTCACTGAAGTAAACCCGGCTTTCCTGCTTGAGTAAATTATTTATCGCCGGGTCTATCGGATAATTGGATGCTTTCAGAATTTCATTCAACTCAAGGAATAATTTTCCCTGTTCCAGGCCGAGGCGGTAAGGTACTTTTTCCTTTAATGATAATAAAACTTTGAGATTCTCGCCGGCTGGCTCAACCCGGATTTCTTTGACCAGCCGACTCTCGATTGGCTGCCGGGCCGGGATTTCCACCGGCCGGACACCGCTTAACTCCAGGACAAGAACCGGGGGAGTTTCGGAAACATAAGCTACCTGCCGGACACTGAGCGGCTTATCAGCTACCATTACCACTCTGGTCGATAAAGCTCCGGGTATGATCTCTATTTTATTGAGATCGGTGGCCGCGGCTGCTGCCTGGAGGGTCAGACCAGGAACCATAATAAGATTTATTATGGCCAGTACAAGCCAAAAAGTTTTCCTTTTCATGTTAACGCTCCTCCGGATTGATTTCCTTAACCACATTTATAGGCCTCATCAGGGGAAACCCCCTATCATGAGTCTTTCTAAAAATCACCTGGGACGAATTAATATCAAAGATATAGCCATCAGCTAATTTATCTCCGATTCTCAAAAAGAAAGGCATTTGCTGAGGCCCACTGATAACAGCTACATAGCCTTTCTGGGTTTTGACAATACCGACCAGGGTAGCATTTTCTATACTGAGCTGTCCGCCTTCGGTCGAGGCCGGACCGCTTACCCTTCCTTTGCCAATCAAATCTTTAAACGGATCACGACGGCCGCCTGGATCATAGGAAGCGCGTGGACGAAGATTATCAAGAGTTAGTGGGATAGTAGTGGCAGTTGACTGCTGGTCGCTTTTCTGGGTTTCCTGTGTCAGGCTGAAATTAAAAAAGCCGATTCCGCCTACTAAGCCTACAACCAAAATAAAAACAAGCTTCTTTTTCATGTTGTTACCTCTGAGTTCTGGCTGCCGTGGTGGTCTTGGCTGGTGCTGGCTGTTCTTCAATAAAATAATAGGTGGTGGCTATGAATTTGGAACTTATAGTAAGTTCATCTGTCTGAGTGTTCAGGGCTGAAATGGAAAAATTATTGACGTTAAACAGTCTGGAAAACTTGCTGAGCTTATCAAAGAATATGCCCAGATTGTGGTAGGTGCCAGAAATTTCGATATTGATCGGCCATTCAGCATAAAAATCTTTATTAACCTCGCCTCTCGGCTGAAACCTGAGAACATTCAGTCGTGAATCGTAAGCCAGCTGCTGAATCCGCCGTAGAATGTCAGCGATTTCTTTTTTCTGAGGAATAATCTGTTCGAGATCTTTGAGGGTGGCATTGAGTACGACCAGTTCAGCTTCTATCTTATCAAGTTCCTTTTTTTGCTCTTTCAAGACTTCTACTTCTTTTTCGAGTTTCAGCCTTGACTCGCGCAGGCTTTCCAATTCAGCATTACGCGGTTTGAAGAAGAAAAAGAAAACCAGAGCAAAAATAATCACGGCCAGTATCAGGTGTCCACACCATGGCCAGTTTCTCATGATGCTCTCCTTCTTGTTGACTGGGGGGTTGCCCTGGGCTTCGGCTGTTCAACTGGCTGAAGTTGAGGCTTGTTAACCGGGACGGTCAGATTAAATTCCAGGAAGACAGCTCCTCCCTGAGATTTTTGCGTTGAATCAATTAAGTTGACCGGACCGAAGGTCTCGCTGCGCTCGATATTGGTAATGAAATCAGCAATAAGATTATTAGAGATAGCTTCACCTTTAAGCTTGAGTGTCTGACCATCGTAGCTGGCTTCTTTCAACCAGACATAATCAGGCAGTCGGCGGTTAATCTCATCCATAATTCTGACGGCAATATCCTGATTGCTCTTCAGTTGCCTGATAAGGTTGATTTTGAGCTCCAGCTGGGCCTTCTGCTGCTTAACTTCCTCCAGTTTGGCTACAACATATTGCAGCTGGCTTTTTTCCTGCTGAGCCTGTTCGATCAACTGCTTTTCTTTCTGCATTTCCCAGTTCTGATAAAAGTAATAACCGGCCAGGCTTACCAGCAGGACCAGAAAAATGATTGTGCCGAGGCTGGTTTTCTTTCTTTCCTTAGCTGCCTTGGGTAAACCTGCGGCTGCCGGTTCCCTGACTTCTTTGACTTCCGGTTTTAATAAATTAATCCTGATCATGGCTCATTTCTCTGCCTTTCTTGTTGAAAGTCCAACCGCCACCCCGAAGACCGGGGCCATTTCATTAAAATAGATGGAATCAAACTTTTTCTCATCATATTTGATCATTTTGAAGGGATTAAACAGCTCGGTTTTAATTCTGAATTTCAGCTCAAAAGCGCTGACCATGTTAGGAATCAAAGCCAGGCCGCCACAGAGTAAAATCTGTTCAATTCTCCGGTCTCTTTTTTCTCCAGCTTCATAGAAGGAAAAGGTTTTTTCCATCTCATCCAACAAATCTCTGATGTTCATGGTCAGAACAGCGGCAAACTGATCAGCATTAATATTCTTACCGGGGATACCTTTTAAAGCCGCTTCCGCCTCTTCAAAACTGACATTTAATTCTTTTCTGATATTTTCCGTGAAAAAATAACCGCCAAGTGACAGATCGCGGAAAAGTTGAGGCAAGCCTCTCTCCACTATCCCTACATTAGTAATATTGGCTCCCATATTTATAATAGCGACTGTCTTTTCTTTAAAAAGTTCAGGATAGTTAACTTCGAAGGCGTTGATCACCGAAAAGATATCCACTTCAATAGCGGTCAGGTTCTTCCTGGCCATAGAAATGGCATTACTGTAGTTGGCAATTTTATCTTTTTTGGCTGCTACCAGAAGAATATCGACGTTACCTTCAGATGTCCTGGGAGATTTCAGGACGGCGTAGTCAACGTTGGTTTCTTCATAAGGGTAGGGAATATTATGCTTGGCTTCCCAGATAATTGATTCTGCCAGTTCCTGTGGTTCCATGCTGGGTAAAGCAATTTTCTTAATAATGACCGAATTGCCAGAGATGGAAATGGCTACATCCTTGTTGGTTATCTTGGCATTATCAAAGAGCAGTTTGATGGTTTCACTGACTGCGGTTGAGTCGATAATGGTGCCTTCTACTATGGCATCATGGGGAAGAGGCTCATAACCAATCTTCTGGACTTCATACTGAATATTTTCATTCTTCTCTTTGATTTTTAACTCAACTGCCTTTACCGAGTAGGACCCGATATCGAGGCCCACTAAACTCTTTTCTTTGGCCAAACCAAACATTTTTACCGCCTTTTTCTCTTAGAATTGGATAATTTATTTTTTAAAGCCTCCTCCACCAGAGGAGGCACCAGCCCCTTCACGCAACCGCCAAGTTGAAAAGCTTCTCTGACCAGATTAGAACTCAAAAAAGAGTATTTCAAACTAGGCATCATGAATAAAATCTCAATATCGCTCGCCAGCTTCCGATTCATCAAAGCCATCTGAAACTCATACTCAAAATCCGATATAGCCCTTAATCCCCGGATGACTATATTTACTTTATTTTTATGGGCAAAGTCAACCAGCAACCCATCAAAACTTTTAACTTCAACTACCCGATCTCCTTTGAAGATCTGTCTGATCAATTCTAAACGTTCTTCAGTAGAAAAAAGCGGCTCTTTTTTGGGATTATCAAGAACGCCCACAATGATTGAGTCGAAAATCTTCTTCCCCCGTCGAATAATATCCACGTGCCCATTGGTGATGGGGTCAAAAGACCCTGGATAAATTGCCTTTCTTTCCATTCAGATTATCAGTTCCTCTTACAATTGATTATCAATTATCAAAAAAGGTTCTCCTTGTCAAACAATTTTTTAGAGAAGACCTTACCTGATTTTGACTCATGCTTTTAGCCTATTCGGGCAGACAGCCAGGTCAATCACCACAGGTGGTTAGAACGATGATGATTTTTTCCTGTCCTGGGTCATCATCAGAGGTGAGCTGAATTCTGGACATCTGGTGGCTAAAACGTTGCTTTCATCTTTTTCTTATGGTAGTTTTAATCTAAAATAAGAAATAAAGCACATGATTAGGTTTGGCACTTCTGGCTGGCGGGCGGTGATGGGAGATGAGTTCACTTTTAGTAATGTCCGCCGGGTAGTTCAGGCTATTGCCAATTATTTAAAGCAGAAATTTCCCGGGCAGGATATTTCCCTGGTAGTTGGTTATGATACCAGATTTCTGTCTGAAAGATTTGCCCGGGAAGCGGCTTCCCTCCTGTCGAGAAACAAAATTCAGGTCTACCTGACTGAACGGGATTGTCCCTCCCAGGCTCTGGCCTATCAAATTATCAGGGGAGGCCATTCCGGGGGCATAAATTTCACTGCCTCTTTCAATCCTCCTAAGTTCAATGGTTTGAAGTTTAATGTGGAAACCGGGGCGCCGGCCTTGCCTGAGGTGACCGATCTGATTGAAAAAGAGGTTGAGCGGGTCAGGGCTAAAGATGTCCTTCCTCAATATTACCCTGACCGTTCTTATATGCATCTTATTGATCTCCAAACTGGTTATCTGGACTATCTGCAAAAGAAAATTGATTTCGAGACTATTAAAAAGAGTGGGATAAAAATCGGAATTGATCTCCTGTATGGAACCAGCCGGGAATATCTGGATGAAATCCTCGAAGAGAATGGCATCCCGGTTGAGGTTATTCATGGCTATATTGATCCTTATTTTGGCGGGATTTCTCCCGCTTGCACCGAAAAAAATCTGGCTGAGCTGAAAAAACTGGTTACTGGCCGAGGTTGCGCCCTTGGTCTATCCACGGATGCTGATGGCGATCGTTTCGGACTGGTAAATGAACAAGGAAAACTGGTCATTGCTAACTATATGCTGGCTCTCCTGCTAGAGTATTTTTTGAGGGTTAAGGGCTGGCGGGGCGGAGTAGCCAGATCTGTGACCACGACTCACCTGATTGACCGAATTGCCAGATATTATGATTTGCCGGTTTACCGGACTCCGGTTGGGTTTAAGTACCTGGCCGACCTTTTTATTAAAGGCAAGATAATTTTTGGCGGTGAGGAAAGCGCCTGCCTGGCAGTCAAAGACCATCTGCCCGAAAAAGATGGCATCTTTGCCGGATTGCTGGTGGCTGAAATGGTGGCTGTCTATGGTGAGAGTCTAACCGAGCTTCTGGCTCAGTTGTTTAAAAAATATGGGAAAATGGTTGGCGCTCAGACTAATCTGGCCCTTTCTGCTGGAATTTCCAGACGGCTGAGCGAACTGATAAAAAATCCCCCTCAGACCGTGGGCAAAAGGCGGGTTATCGCAGTCGAAACTATGGATGGCCTGAAGCTCGTTTTTCCCGGAGATAGCTGGCTCACCCTGAGATTCTCTGGTACTGAGCCGGTGGTGCGTTGTTACAGTGAAGCCGAAACCAAACAGGAAGCCCAGGCTTTACTCACCTCGGGAGTCAGGCTTCTATGTTAAATGTGGCCTCCGGTAAAAAGAAAAGTCCTGTCGGTAAAAAGCTGTTTTATTTAGTAACCGCCATTTTGCTTCTAGCCAGTCTGGTAACGACTTTTTTTGGTAAAAAGGGCTTTCTTGATATTCAAAAACAGAAAAAAAGATACGATGAGCTGGTAGCTCAGATTAAAGAATTTGACCGGCAAATAGAAAAATTAAAAGCTGAAATAGAAGCTCTGGAGACTAATCCCCAGATCCTGGAGAAGGAAGTCAGGGAAAGGCTCTGGCTGATAAAACCTGAAGAAAAGCTAATTATCAGAAGAAAAGATGGAGCCTCAGGGCAATAGCCAGCCAGGCATTAAAGACCAGACTCTTGGCTGGGAACCATAGGTTAAACAAGTCTTAAAGCTTTGAATGAACGTGGCCGTCTGATTTACAGCATTGGGATCTTTGCCCCGGCCGAGGATAATGTCCAGCCAGGAGCGCTTTTTGGGCCAGACTATCAATTTTACTTCTTCTTCCAGGCTGATACCGGCCAGCTTTTTAGCGGCCTCGATTGCCTGATAGTAACCGCCCAGGCGATCAATCAAATGAAGCTCCATAGCCTGTTTTCCTGTCCAGACCCGGCCGCGGCCTATCCGGTCAACCTCTTCTATGTTTAGGTTCCTGGCAGCTGCCACTCTTTCCAGAAATTCCACATAGGTAGAGGCCAGCTGGTTTTGCAAGCTCTCTTTTTCCTCAGGAGTAAATTCCTTATAAATCGAAAAGGCGTCAGCTTCGCGGCCAATGATGATTTTTTCGGTCTTAATGCCTAGTTTGTCCAGCAATTGGCTGAAACTGAATTTACCAGCAATAACACCGATTGAACCTGTCAGCGTTTGTGGCTGGGCAATAATTTCCTGGCCACTAAGAGCCAGCCAGTAGCCTCCAGAGCCAGCCAGACCTGACATGGAAACAACTACTGGCTTTTGCTTTCGGGCCTCAATCAGCTCATGGTAGATTATGTCTGAACCGACGGCCGAACCTCCTGGACTATCTACTCTGACGATAATGGCCTTGATGGAGTCGTCTTTAACCGCTGATCTCAGCCACTTGGTAAAGGTATCGCTGCCAAGAGCCAGGGTCTGTTCCTCACCGCTGATGATTGTTCCTGAGGCAAAAATCATGGCTATCTTTTTACCATTTTCAAGGCCAACAGAAGACGGTTTTATGGCCGTGTATTTTTCATTGGAAATTCTCTGCAGGCGATTAACATCCTTGAGATTCATAAAGTCCAACAGCTGATCTTCATAGGCCAGGGCATCAACCAATCCAGCGGTAACTGTTTCTTTTCCTTGAAAGAAGCCCCGGTCAATGAGGCGTCTCATTTCTTCTGGCGATATTTTCCTGGCGTCAGCCATTTCGTGCCAGTAATGGTCAAAAATATCCTGATAAATAGATTCCATCATTTCTTTATGGGCTGGAGTAAAACCGTCTTCTGTAAACTGATTGTAGGCAGTTTTATATTCCGCAATGTGTTCGAATTCGGCTTTGATGCCAAGATTAGCCAGGGTATTCTTAAAAAATAGAACATAGCTTGCAAGGCCATTTACTCCCAGCCAGCCGAGAGGATGCATCAATATTTGGTCTGAGGCAGAAGCTAGATAATATTCTTTATCGGCTTCCGGAGATTCTTCAAAATAAGAAATGACGGGCTTACCTGATTTCTTGAATTCCAGAACGGCCTGGCGAAGCTCTTCTATTTTGGCCCAGTCAGCATCGAGCAGGCCGAATTTAAGCACAACAGCTTTTATCCTCGGGTCAATGGCGGCTTTTCTCAGATTCATCCAGGTATCAAAGAGGGAAATAGTTCTACCTTCGAAGACATCAGTCAGGGGGGTAGAAGAAACAAACTCCTCCAGACGGCCATTGAGCTGTATTTCCAGATAAGAATGGCTAGCCACTTTGATTTCCCGGGGAGAAAGACTTGAAAAGATATATGAAAAAATTAAAAGCCCAATAAGAATAGCAAAAAAGCAAATTATAACCAGCCAGGCAGCTTTTTTATTCATTTTTACTCCTCTCTGTTATTTTATTATTCTACTTTAGGTAGCTCTAAAAATAAACAAGTGGTACAAGTATAATTTTGAACTCTGGCGGGTCAAATATTTACATATCTATTTATTTCTATTTATTAAGAGTAACCCCGGTTTTTGGCTGTCCCTCATGTTTGACAAAAGTTTGACCTGCGATAAGATAACACCTTAAAATTATCAAGCCTGTCCTCGAGTCATGAAACTATTAAATCTCTTTAAAAAGAAGGGCTGGCCACTGGCTATTAGCCTCATTGTTTTCAACGTATTGTGCCTGGCCGGAGAAGAAAACATTTCGATCTTTTTTTCTCCCTCAGATCTAAAGCCGGGCATGAAGTTCAGTTTGATTGTCCTTTCAGAAACTCAAGGGAAATTTATGGAAAAGAACCTGAATATTATTTTGCTTGAACCGAATAATAAAGAAAGCCGGCTGACTCTGCATAAAAAGAATGGCGGACCACCTTTCTGGCAATGGTGGTCAGGTCAGGTGAATGATCCCGGTCAACACCGACTGGAAATTAGACGCGGCCGTCAGCGCATCAAGACTTTATATTTTGAAGTTTCCTCCACCCTGCCTCAGCCTGAAGTCTTGGAATATTACTGGCGGGCAGAATGCGACTGGAACAGGGAAAAAGAGAATCTCTATTCTGCCTGGATCGAGGCCCTCTTTGGCGATAGCGATGAACATAATTCCTGGCCAAATTTGAGTTCAGTTCTGAATGATCCAGACCGGAATTTTCTCTATGACCATCTCGGTCTCAAAGAAGACCAGAATCAATATCATCTCCGGCCGGACTGTGCTGATAATCCATTTGCCCTGAGGGGATATTTTGCCTGGAAGTTAAGATTGCCTTTTGGATTTCACGCTTGTTCGCGCGGTTCGTTAGGCAAGCTGCCTGACTGTCAGAAATGGTTTAATAATGAAATGCCTGCCCCAAAGGGAAATGAAACCTATAGGTTTTACCGGCTGATGCGCCTGGTGATGGATACTGTTCACTCGGGAACAGCCAGAACCGCCTTAAAGACTGAGTATTCAGATTATTATCCTTTGCCTCTGGCCCGGCAGGACTTGCGTCCAGGGACAGTTTTTGCCGATCCCTATGGTCACACCCTGGTTATTGTCCATTGGAGTCAACAGACCAGAGACAAGCCGGGAGAACTGCTGGCTGTTGATGCTCAGCCTGATAATACGGTTGGTATCAAAAGGTTCTGGCCAGGCAACTTCCTTTTTGCTACTGAGGAGGTGGTTGGACAGCCGGGATTTAAAGCTTTCAGGCCTATTATCAGGAAGAATAAACAGCTCAATCTAATGACTAATCAAGAGATCGAGGCCAATCCGGATTACGGGAATGTTTCTTTTGATCAGTTAAACTTGAAGCCAGAAGATTTTTATGACCGGATGGAACGGCTGATTAATCCCCGTCCGCTCCCCCCAGAAGCTGTCTTAAGGGAGCTTTCCCGGGCTTTACATGAGCAGCTGCTGGTTAGAGTCGCTTCTGTCGAGATGGCAGAAAAGTTTAAACGTGAACATCCGGGTTACATCATTCCGATGCCGTCCGGGGCAGCCATCTTTCAGACCAGTGGCCCCTGGGAAGATTACTCAACTCCTAATCGTGATCTGCGTCTTCTTATCGCCATTGATACTATCAAGAATTTCCCCGACAAAGTTCTTAAACACCCGGAGATGTATAGAGTAAAAAGATCTGAATCACCTGAAAAAATTAGAGCCAGGCTGGCTCACTTGTCGGATAGCCTGGCCGATGAGTTGAAAATTACCTATCACCGTTCTGATAGCAGTCTCTGGACATTGACGCTTAAGGAAGTAATAAGCAGGGAGGAGGCCCTAGAAATAGGCTACAACCCCAATGATTGTGTTGAATACCGCTGGGGAGCTTCCCCCGGGTCAGAAGAATACTCTACCTGCCGAGGACAAGCCCCACCCTCTCAACGGGAAAAAATGGCTGCTGTCCGTATCTGGTTTAAAAAACGCCTGCATCCCCCCACTTAAACTCATGCAAAATTTTCTTGATTTTAGTTTTTTCTTATGTCATTATTAGCCGTGCCTTTTTCACCGAGTGATCTCTGACTGAAACGGGGAGAGCCGGCGGGAAGAGGTCGAGGAGGTTTTTTTAATGTCTTCAAAACTTTATGTAGGTAACTTAAACTACAGGACTACCGAGGAAAAACTGAAGGATCTATTTTCTCAGTTTGGAGAAGTTACCTCAGTTAACATCCTGCAGGGTCGGGGTTTTGGTTTCGTTGAAATGTCAGCTGAAGAGATGGCCGAAGAAGCTAAGAACAAGCTAAACGGAACTGAGTTTGATGGTCGCAAAATTATTGTTAATGATGCCAGGCCTAAGGGGGAAAGAAGAAGCGGTGACCGCCACCAGGGGTCTGGACCTCGGGGCGGAAGAAATTTCAACCGCTATTAATAGCCTCTGATCTATAATCATAAGCTTTAAAGATCTCTTCTGTCGGGAGTAAATCGGTGCTGTCCCTTAAGGCAGTCAGGTCTCTCTTAGTCTGGTAAAAGGGGCAGTCCATAAGGTAAAAAGCCAGAATAAACCTTTTCTTCATTTCTTCCGTAGTCTTTATATGAGAAAGAAATTAAGGAGAAAAGGATGATTTTCTGGCCAAGGTGGAGAGCAACAGGGGCGGGAGCCCTTTCCTTCTTTTCTTTTTACCTGCTGGTGACTTCTAGTCTGGCATCCTGCCTGGCTGATCTTCAGTTCGACGACAATAGAATTGATGGTTATGGACCTGGAACTGCATTGAAGTCTGTCTACTGGTGGCCAGACCGGCTTTTAATCAGTTGTAAATCCAAATGGAATAAGCTGAGCAAAGTTTCCAGGCTTTTCATGCCTGATAGACCTTCAGCGAATCTCTCAACCAATAAGGAAAAAGATTCTTATCTGGCAGGAATAAATGTATATTAAAAGCCAGGGAAACAGACAAAGGATAAAACTTGAGAATGGAACAGGAAAATGCTGATTACGGTCAATCAAATCCTGAATTTCTGGTTGGTCGAATTAAAGAGGGAGATAAAGAGGCTTTTATGAAACTGGTCGGTCTTTATCAGCAAAAAATATATGTTCTGGCCTATTCGATGGTGAGGGAACGAGAGGATGCTCTTGATCTGGTTCAGGAAACATTCCTGAGGCTTTATGAAAAAATCAACAGTTACCGTTCAGGCGAGAATTTTAATGCCTGGTTGATGAAGATAGCCAGAAACATCTGTATTGATTTTATTAGAAGGCAGAAAGCCAGAAAAAAAGAAAGCCTGGATAATTTAAACCCTGAACGGCTTGATTTAGGTGACGGCCACGATGATCCTTCTCGCTTCAATCCTGGAGAACTTATTCATCAGGCAGTTGTCAGCTTGCCAGCCAAACAACAGGCAGTCTTTATTCTTCATCATTACCAGGAGCTCAAGTACGTGGAAATTGCAGAGGAGTTAAAAATTTCAACCGGTACTGTTAAGTCATTGCATTATAAAGCTGTGCGAAAATTAAGAAAGCTTCTGGCCAGGCAGCTGGGAGGTGAAGCGTGAAAAAATGCCGTTATTACCGTCAGGACTGTCTGGCCTTTCTTCTCAGAGAGCTTGATTCAGACCGGCAGCAGGTCATGAGCGAGCATTTAAATCACTGTTACCGCTGCCAGAAAGAATTAAGGGAAATAAAAAATTTCATTGCCCAGACGGATGATCTGAAAAACGAACTCGGGAGAACGATGGCCGACATTGAATGGGACAGGCTGCAGGTGGCTATTACCGAAAGTGTCTTCAGGCAAAAAGAAAGCCAATCAGAAGCCGGGTCAGCAGCTGCTTTAAAACATCGTCGCTGGCAGCCAGCCGTGGCTGGCCTGCTGGCCGGCTTATTGCTGGGTATGTTTTTTAGTTATTTCTTGCTGCGGCCAGAAAGATGGCCTGAGTTGGCCAGCAGGGGGAATTCAAAGGTTAATTTACCGGCTGGCTTTGTGCAGAAAGTGGACCTGGCCCTGGCTCAGAGGGAAACAATAGATTACCTTGACCGCAGCCAGTACTTGTTGCTGGAACTCCTCCAGGCGAAAAGCGCCAGTCAGGCTTCGGCCTTCCTGACCCAGGATAAGGTCCAAAAACTATTGACAGAGAAAAAATATTTAAATAATCAGCTGGAGGAGGTTAAGCTGGCCAAGGCCAAAATGCTCTGCGATCAGATTGAAATGCTCTTTCTAGAACTTATTCAGCTAAGCCCGCAAATGTCAGAGGCTGAACTCGCAAGCCTCAGGGAGATTATTGAAAACCGCCAGCTTCTGCTAAAAATCAATCTGATCAAAAGGGAATTACAGACAAGTGAGGTCTAAGGTGAAAAACCGGACTAAGATTTTTGTATTTCTAACGGGCATCTTGTTGGTGCTTTACACCGGACTTGCTGCCCAGTCAGCTGGAGAAAAAATAAAGCCGGATGAGCAGTTGTTACAGGAAGCCAAGCTGCTCATTTTTGATAAAAAATGGAGTCAGGCTGAACAAAAACTGAGCGAGCTTTTGAGCCGTTATCCTCAAAGCACCTGTTATGCCCAAGCTCTTTTTTATAAGGGGAAATGTTTGGCAGAACAGAAGGGCAAAGAGCTTCAGGCCTGGCAGACCTTTGAGGAATTTTTGAACAGGCCGGATAAGCCTGAAAGCCTGGTGGAAGAAGCTCAGATTGCCTGCCTTGATCTGGCTTTTAATCTCTATAACAGCGGGCAGGCAAGTTTTGGCCGGATACTGACGGATAGGCTGAATGATCCTTCCCGGGTAATCCGATACTATACAGCTTTTAAATTGAGTTATCTTCAGGACAAAAAACTGGCTATAAAAGCTGTCCCTGTTTTGAAAAAATTGATGGAGGAAGAAAAGGACCAGGAGCTGGTTGACAGGGCAAAAATTGCCATGCTCAGAATTTCGCCGGAGTCTTTTAAAGATATAAAGGACCGCCCCGAATCGGGTGGACGCCGCCTGATTAAAATCAGAATATATGAAAAAGGCAAGAAAACCCCCAGTGTTTCAGTTAATTTTCCTCTGGCTCTGGCTGATCTGGCTCTTCAAGCTATGCCTGAAGAAAATAAGAACCGGATCAAGAAACAGGGATATGATCTCGATAAGCTTCTTGACGATCTGGCCAGGTCTCGGGAAAAGCTGGTCAGGATAGAGGAAGATGGCAATTTAATTGAAATCTGGATTGAATAATTTCATAAAATATGAGGAGGATAAAAATGAAAAAGAAAGTCTTGATAGCCGTTCTGATGGTGGTATTTCTTTATCTGACGGCCGGGCCATTTTTCGCCTCAGACAAAGACGATTATCAGGTGATAAAAAAGGCCGTTCAGGAAAACCCTAAAAGCCAACCGGCCGGGGAGGCAAAATGGTTTAAAGTCCTGGTAGTGGACAAGACTACAGGTAAAGAAAAAGTAAAAGTGACCATGCCTCTTTCTCTGGTCGAGATTTTTGCCCGTTGGGCTGAGCACAAAGATATTAAAATGAATGGTAAAGATAATTCTATGAAAGTCGAAGAGCTAATGGCCCAGCTGAAAAAAGCCGGGCCAATGTCGATCATCGAAGTGAACGATGAAGAAGAGATGATCAAGATCTGGATTGAATAAGCCAGCTGACTTTTAACTTTTTAACAGGTGTGATTGGGAAGCCCGGATTTCCGGGCTTCTTTTTTATATCTATTCTGGATGAATTTTATCGGATGAATAGCGAATCAGGGATAAACTGAGATTGACAACCCTTCAGCCAGATCATGTTTTTTGAATTCGGGACGTTGACTTTAGCCTCGCTTTTTATGGATAATTAAATACCAAATTATTTTTTATTCAAGGAGTATTCAACATGGCAAAATATCGCTTGGCAATTCTACCGGGTGACGGAATTGGCAAAGAGGTTATCGAGGCTGCCATGATCGTCCTTAAACGCTTGAATCTTGATGCTGAATACATTTATGGTGATATTGGTTGGGAATTCTGGTGTCGTGAAGGGAATCCCCTGCCTGACCGGACTATTAAAATTTTGAAGGAAACTGATGCCTGCCTGTTCGGGGCGATTACTTCTAAACCCAAAGAAGACGCCGCTAAGGAACTTGCACCTGAGTTTCAGGGAAAAGGATTATCTTACGTCAGCCCGATTGTCAAACTTCGCCAGCTCTTCGACCTTTATATAAATCTCAGACCGTGTAAAGCTTATCCTGGTAATCCCCTTAATTATCGCGATAATATTGACCTGGTCATTTTCAGGGAAAATACTGAGGGGAGTTATGCTGGTGTGGAGTTTTTTCCCTTGCCAGAAGAAGTCAGGCAAGCTTTGCTCCTGCATCCTAAAATGAAGGATTTTAAGGATACCCCGGCCGATGAAATAGCTGTTTCTACCAGGATTATGACCAAAAAAGGCTGCCAGCGAATCGTTAGGGCAGCTTTTGAATATGCCCGTCAGAATAAAAGGAAATCAGTCACATTAGTCGAAAAGCCTAATGTTTTAAGAGAAACTGGTGGATTGATGCTGAGAGAAGCCAGAACGGTGGCGGCCGAATATCCCGATATCAGGTTTTTTGAAGCTAATGTCGATGCGATGTGCATGTGGCTAATCAAAAACCCATATGATTATGATGTGCTGGTGGCCGAGAACCTTTTTGGCGACATCATTTCCGACCTGGCTGCCCAGCTGGTCGGCGGTCTAGGCTTTGCCTGTGCCGGTAACATCGGAGACAATTATGCCCTCTTCGAACCAACCCATGGTTCAGCTCCCAAATATACCGGTCTTTATAAGGTCAATCCCACCGCTACACTTCTGGCAGCTAAAATGATGCTTGACTGGCTCGGCGAAACAAATCTGGCCCGCACTCTCGAACAGGCTATAGCCGAGGTCATCAAAGAGGGAAAAGTCAGGACTTATGATATGGGCGGTTCGGCTAAGACGCTGGATATAGCTGAAGCAGTAGCAGCTAAACTGTAAGCCTGACCGCCTGTCAGGCCTGGTGACTGGACCAAAGATGCTTATTTTAAGCCTGGATACCACCACCCGTTATGGTTCAGTCGGACTGGTCTCAGAAAGACAGCTTTTAGCTGAAATTAATTACCTTTCGCCCTCCACTCATTCCCGCCAGGTGTTTCGAGCCCTGTCGACGCTATTAAAGATCGCCGGAAAACAATTTGATGATATTGATGGGCTGGCCGTAGCGGTTGGCCCCGGTTCTTTTACCGGCATCAGAATAGGCCTCAGTTTAGCCAAGGCTTTATCACTTGCTTCTGGTTGGCCTGTAGCTTCAGTTTGTTCCCTCCAGGCCCTGGCCAGCAAATTGCTTCTGCCCGGAATAAAAATGATTTCGCCGATTATTGATGCCAGAAAAGGCGAGGTCTTTGCCTGCCTTTATCAGATTGAAAATTCTAGGCTGCAGGAGGTGGTGCCAGCCGGTGCCTATGAACCGGAAAAATTTTTAGCCATGATTCCTGGCAGTGAGCCTGTTTATTTTATTGGAACAGGAGTCGATCTTTATTTACCCTTCATAAAAGAAAGACTTGGCCCTCGGGCCATGATAACAGATAGAAGCTATTACCTTGCTTCAGAAATCGGTCAGCTGGGTCAAGCCCTTTTGAGTCAGGGGAAAGGCCTGAAGCCGGGGGAGATTGAACCCATCTATTACCGCCCATCCCAGGCGGAGGAGAAAAGAACTGCAAAGGCCAAAAAATAACCCGCTCTTATTCCGCCGGATGAGGCCGGAAGACCTGAGAGAAGTCCTGGCCATAGAGAAGCTTTGTTTCTCCAATCCCTGGAGCTATGATGTTTTTCTTGGAGAAATTCAAAACAAAGCCCTGTCTTTCCCAATAGTCGTGATTAATCTTGAAGAGCGGAAGATTATTGGCTATATAATTTTCTGGCTAATAGGTGATGAAGCTCAGATTAATAATGTGGCTATTCATCCAGATTATCAGGGTAAAGGCTATGGGGAACTGACCTTGAGGTATGTTATTGAGCGATTGGGAGAAAATAAAGCCCAGCTGGTAACACTCGAGGTGAGAACTTCCAACCGGCCGGCTATATCTTTATATCGCAAGCTCGGTTTTGATATTTTTGGAATCAGAAAGAATTACTATACAAATCCGGTGGAAGATGCTTACCTGATGGGCCTGATCTTGAATTAGTTGAGGTGCTTTTTCAATAGTTTACCTGCACCAGATAAAGACCTTTAGCCGGTGCAGTCGGGCTCAGCCTCGTTCTTTTTTTACCCAGGAAAAGCTCTTCTATTCCTTCTGAAGTTAGCCGGTTGCGCCCGACCATGAGGAGTGTTCCGGCAATTGTCCTCACCATGTGGCGAAGGAAGCCATTAGCTTCGATTGTGAAAACCAACTCCTGGTCCACTTCCTCCACGACAGAGTGGTAGACGTGTCTTACCGGGCGTTGATAATGGCCGGAAGAAAAGGCTGTAAAGTCATCCTCACGTTCAAACAACCCGGCTGCCAGGCACATCGCTTGCTTATTCAATGGATAGGGGTAATGGAAAACGTAGCGATAATCAAATGGGCTGAGGATGGCTGAAGTCTTAATCCGATAGCGATAAATCTTTGAACGGGCTGATCGGCGGGCCTGAAAATCCTGTGGTGCTCTGGTAAGCGTCATGATTCTGATATCAGGGGGCAGCAGGGCATTAAGAGCCCGGAGGAGGGCGACTTCAGTAAAATGACAGGCCGCCCTGAAATTGGCTACTTGGCCGATAGCATGGACGCCAGCGTCTGTTCGTCCGGCGGCCTGCAGGCTTATTGATTGCCCGGTCAGGCGTCTAAGAGCATCTTCTATTAGACCCTGAACAGTGATTTTCCCTGGCTGCCGTTGCCAGCCGTGATAATCGGTTCCGTCATAGGATATAATCAGTTTAAAGTTTTCAGTTGCGGGCAAGACGAGATCTGGTGAGGACAGCTGTCGGCTGTCTTCGGGAGGACTTAAAACTGGCCTTATATCCATTGTCCCTCTCAGTTGTGACTTTGTTCTGTCCCCGTGGCCAGGGCCAGCTCGACGGCCTCCCTGGCTGAGCTGGTGGATATTACCCCCTCGATTTCCCAGGTATTTATCCCGATAACTTTTTTGTTGTATATGCGGGCAAAGGCAATTTCACACAGTGTACCATATTCACCGTCTATGGCAATAACGCTATCAGCGTTCAGGACCACCATGGAATTCCGGTTGAAGCCTAAGCCTGTGACCAGGCCAAGATCAATAAAAGGATTAGCTTCTTCTGGTCTGGTCCCGGGTAAGATACCTATGGTCAGGCCTCCGGCTTCTTTTGCTCCCCGTGCAGCTGCTTCCATCACACCGCTCAGGCCGCCACAGATCAGAATGACGCCACCTTCGGCCAGCCTCCGTCCGGTTTCATAAGCAATTTTCAGCGATTCATTATCTGGCTGGTGGCCTCCAATAACGGCCACCCTTCTGGCTTTTCTTAAATTTTTCTCGATCAATCCATCTCTCCTTTCAAAACCTGTATTATCCATTAGAAAGTGGCACCTGATACAGGCCAGAAGTAAAAAATATCATAGCTATTATTCCAGTTCAAAGACTAACTATTTTTCAATTAAACTTGTGGAAATTTGACTAAAGCTAAATGAATATGATATCAATAAGTGAATCTGGGAGAACAAATGGCCTATGTTAATTATGTGACCAAGAATATGGCCATCAAGATTGTCTATTATGGTCCAGGACTTAGCGGCAAAACCACCAATCTTCGTTATATCTATTTTAAGCTCGAACCGGCTTATCGGGGAGAGCTGGTTTGCCTGGAAACTCCAGCCGAAAGAACATTCTTTTTTGACCTCCTGCCGATCAAGGCTGGCCTGATCAAAGATTTCAAGGTTCATTTCCAATTGTTGACTGTCCCGGGGCAGGTTTTTTATGAAGCTTCAAGGAAAAGTGTGCTCAAGGGGGTAGACGGCATCGTCTTTGTAGCTGATTCTCAATTGCCGCTGCTTGAGGCTAATCTGGAAAGCTTTGACGGCCTGAGAAAAAACTGCCTCGAGCAGGGAATAGACCTCAACCGGATTCCTCTTGTTTTTCAATATAATAAAAGGGATTTGCCCAACCTTATTCCGATTGAGACGATTAACCGTTTGTTGAATTCACGCCAGTGCCCTCATATTGAAGCCGAAGCCATCAATGGCCGGGGGGTCCTGGAGACTCTGAAAGAAATTGCCAGACTGACTGTCCCTGTAGTCAGGGCCAGTGTCTTCGGTGAAAAGATTCCCCAGAGGGAGAAATCTAAGGAAACAAAAACCGAACCAGCCCAGATTCTGGCTACCTCCGAACTGAAGGCAGCTGTCGATCGGCCCGTGTCTAAACGAAAGGCTGAGAAGAAGCCGGAAGAGGCTCCAGTTGAGTTTGTCAAACCGGGCCATGAGTCACCATTTCCGACGACCAAGATTAAAGTTCAATCAATAGAGGATATCGAGCAGGAAATTGAGCGTCTGTCGAGAGAGTTTGGCCTGACCAAGAAAAAATAAGAAACTCACTGAGAATTGTTGTTACTCTGAGGCGTCCCTTCTTAAGGGACAATGCTGGTAAGGATTCCAAGTGCTTCGTTACACGGGATAGAAGCCTATCAGGTAGAGGTTGAAGTTGATATTTCTCCTGGCCTGCCGGCTTTTATTATTGTTGGCTTGCCGGATGCTGCCGTTCGTGAAAGCAAGGAAAGAGTTAGAGCAGCTCTGCGTAACTGCGGTTTTGACTTTCCTGCAAAAAAAATCATTATCAACTTAGCTCCGGCTAGCCGGAAGAAGGAAGGTTCTTCTTTTGACCTGCCGGTGGCTCTGGGGCTGCTGGCTTTTCTCGGAGTGGTAAACAGGGATAGCCTTGAGCGTTTTCTTTTTGTGGGTGAACTGACCCTGGAAGGAAGCCTTAAGTCGGTCAGGGGGGCGCTGCCTTTTTCACTTCTGGCAGCAGAAAGAAAATTATCCGGACTGATTCTGCCCAGAAAAAATGAACGAGAAGCCTGCCTGGTCAGGAATTTGCCTGTCTATGGCTTAGAACACCTGCTGGAAGTCATAAAGTTGCTTAACGGATCAGAAGAAATAAAACCGGCCAGCTATTCAATTTCTGATTTAGTCGGAGAAGTCAAGCAGGAAGTGGATATTTCGGAAGTCCGGGGACAGCAACAAGCCAAACGGGCTCTGGAAGTGGCCGCCGCCGGCGGGCATAATATTTTGCTCATCGGGCCGCCAGGTTCAGGCAAAACCATGCTGGCCAGGCGTCTGCCAACTATTCTGCCCGATATGGCCTTTGAAGAAATAATTGAAGTCACTCAGATTTATAGTTCAGCTGGACTTCTAGGTGCCAGGGCAGCTATCAGCCAGAGGCCCTTTCGGGCCCCACACCACACTATTACCAATACCGGGCTGGTGGGTGGGGGCAATTTTCCCCGGCCGGGAGAAGTCAGCCTGGCTCACCGGGGGGTTCTTTTTATGGACGAGTTTCCTGAGTTTGGTCGTCAGCCGTTAGAGAGTCTGCGCCAGCCTCTTGAAGATGGATATGTTACCATTTCACGAGTGGCTTGCAGCCTGACTTTTCCCTGTTCTTTTATGCTGGTGGCGGCCATGAATCCCTGCAGTGATGTGTTTCTCAGCTCTGGAATTGGAGTTAACTGTACAGAGCTCGAAAGACGAAAATATTATTCAAGACTATCCAGACCGCTCCTGGACAGGATTGATATTCAAATCGAAGTCCCAGCCGTTAAATATCAGGATATAGTCGGGCGGCCACCAGGCGAATCTTCGGCCGAAATCAGAAAAAGGGTCTCGCTGGCCAGAAATATTCAATGGCAAAGATTCAAGGGGCGGAAGGTATTTGCTAATTCACACATGGGCTCTAAGGACCTGCGTCAGTTCTGCCGGGTAGAAGCTGAGGGACAGAAACTGCTGGAGACGGCCATGAAAAGGTTCCAGTTCAGTGCTAGAGCCTATGACCGGATTCTGAAGGTAGCCAGGACAATTGCTGATCTCTCCGGGCAGGAGGAGCTCTCAGCTCCAGCCATAGGCGAAGCTGTCCAGTATCGCCTCCTGGATATTTTTTAACAACGTTTGACTTTTGAGCATCTTTTATTTATCTTACCTCAATAAAAAGCCATGGATACCGAATCTAAGTTAAGCCTCAACCAGCCAAAAAATCAATTGCCGCGGGTCTTTGGACTGTTTGATGTTACCTCGATTGTGATTGGAGGAATTATAGGTTCGGGGATTTTTATGGTTCCTTCCGAAATCGCCGGGACCGTCAAGTCACCCTTGCTGATGCTGGCTGTCTGGGTAGTCGGGGGGTTTTTAAGCTTTCTCGGAGCCCTCGGCCTGGCTGAGCTGGGTGCAGCCATGCCTGAAGCCGGCGGGATTTATGTTTATTTACGTGAGGCCTATGGCTCCTTTATTTCTTTCCTCTTTGGCTGGACGCTCTTTTTCGTTATTGATTCGGGGGCTATTGCTACTCTGGCTGTAGCTTTTTCTTCTAATTATCTTCCCTACTTTATAAAGATGTCTCCACTGGCTACCAGGCTGGTGGCAGCTGCTTTTGTCATTTTCCTGGCCACTGTCAATTATTTTGGTGCCCGCCAGGGTGGGAATCTTCAGAACCTGTTAACCGTGATCAAAACAGCAGGAATCATCGGCATATGTGTAGCTGTTTTCTTCTCTGGAAAAGGCAATCCAGCCAATTTTGTTAACCCCGGTTCCGGAAAGTTTTCTCTGGATTTAATGAGCAGTTTTGGTATTGCCCTGATTGCCACTTTCTGGGCTTATAAAGGTTGGGAAACGGCTACCTACAGTGCAGGTGAAGTAAAAAATCCAGAAAAAAACCTTCCGCTGGGAATTCTGATTGGATTATTTGGTGTCATTATCATTTATTTACTGGCTAATCTGGCCTATTTATACGTTTTACCAACTTCGGCTATTGCCTCTTCGCAGCGAGTGGCGGCTGATGCCATGATGGTCGCCGTCGGACCTCTTGGAGCCTCTATAATCTGTATCATTATTCTTTTCTCCATCCTGGGCTCAGCCAATCAGAATATGCTTTGCTCTCCACGCGTCTATTATGCCATGGCCCAGGACAAGCTATTTTTTAAGGCCATAGCCAGGCTTCACCCTAAGTTTAAGACTCCCTATGTTTCTATCATCGCTATCAGTCTCTGGAGTATAGTTCTCAGTCTATCAGGGACATTTCAACAGTTATTTACTTATGTGATTTTTGGTGAATGGATCTTTTTTGGCCTGACTGTAGCCGCCGTTTTTATTTTAAGGCGGAAAAGGCCTGACCTGCCCAGACCTTATAAAACCTGGGGTTATCCCTGGGCTCCAGCCCTTTTTGTTCTGGCGACCCTGGCCATTTCAGTTAATTCTTTAATCAAACAGTTCTTAAATTCCATGGCTGGGTTGGGGATTATTCTTCTTGGTGCCCCGGCTTATCTTTATTGGAAGAAGAAACAGCAAGACTGAGAAGCCAGCCCACAGCCGCTATTTATTTTTTTATCTGGCCGTTTTCAACAACTATTTTGCCTTGCTTAATAACTGTCTTGACAGGATTTCTTCCGAGTTCATAAGCCAGGTGAGCATATGACGGTAGTTCGCATAAAACAAGGTCAAAGGACTTGCCAGGCTCAAGAGAGCCGACCTTATCCTGCCTGTCGATAGCATAGGCAGCATTAATTGTGCAGGCATTCAGGGCTTCCTCGATGGTCATTTTCAGGGTAAAAACGCCTAATTGCAGCACAAAAAGCATCGACAGCACATTAGAGCTGCCTGGATTGAAATCGCTGGCCAGGGCGACGATGGCTCCCCGGTCGATCAGCTCTCTAGCCGGGGCCTTTTTATCAGACATCAGGAAGAAGGAAACTCCAGGGAGAAGAATCGCTGCTGTCCGGCTCGCGGCCAGTTTTTCAATACCGGCTGGAGTGATATTGATCAGATGTTCAACTGACCTGGCTCCCAGCTCGACACCAAGCTCGGTCCCCCCGATGGGCACAAATTCATCTGCATGGATTTTAAGTTTATAGCCAAGTTTCAGAGCTTCAAGAGCCAGTTCTCTGGTTTCTTCGAGGTTAAAAACTGTCGGCTCACAAAAAATGTCAAAAAACTCAGCCAGGTCAGACTGCCTGACTTCTGGCATGATCTCTTCTTTTAATAATTTGATATAAGCACGACGATCTGACTTAAATTCAGGCGCTATCTCGTGGGCTCCCATAAAAGTGGGCACAATGGACACCGGCTGGCGAGTGGCTAAGCTTCTTAGCACCCGTAGCTGCTTGAGTTCATCGTCGCGATTAAGGCCGTAGCCGCTTTTGGCCTCAATGGTTGTGGCGCCATTAAGGAGCATTGTTTCGAGCCTTTTCATGCAGATAGTTTCCAGATCTTCAGCCGAAATGGCCCGGGTGGCTTTAACTGTCGTCTGGATACCCAGTCCGCGCTCTGCCAGCTGCTCGTAAGTATAGCCAGCTATTCTCAGGGAAAATTCCCTGGCCCGGTCGCCGGCAAAAGGCAGGTGAGTATGACAGTCAACAAGGCCCGGCAGGCCGATGAGACCGGTAGCGTCAATGATCCGGGCTTTTTCACTTAAAGAGACATTAGCCTGGAAGTCTCTTTCCTGGCCGACAAAGACGATCTGTCCATTGGAGGCAGCGATCCAGGCTTTTTCTATCAGGCCGGCTTCCTGCATGGCTTTTTTAGTTTTAGGCTTTTCACCGGAGCAGGTAACCAGCTCGGAGATATTGGCGATAACGGTGTCAGGGTAAATCATTGGGTGTCTTCCTGATAGCAGACTGCTTTGTTTTTCTCATAAAAGCCGGGATGTTCATTTCATTCCAATCAATCTCAGACTGGCCGGCTTCTATTCTTAGCTCCTGATTTCCTTTTGGCTCAAAAACATAAGGAGGAGTGGGTGAGTTGACCGGCACAGCCGGCTGGGACTTGGTTAGTCTGGTTTTTATTTCTTCAGTTGTTGGGCGTCTGTTTTCTCTATGATCAAAGCCGGTAGCAATAACTGTAATCTTGATGGCTTCTCTCATCTCTTCATCCAGGACCGTGCCAAAAATAATATTAGCTTCCGGATCGGCCAGGCTGGTAATCAGCTGAGAAGCCTTGGAGACTTCATGTAGAGTCATATCTTTTCCACCGGTCACATTAATCAAAACCCCTCTAGCCCCTTCAATGGAAGTGTCAATCAGCAAAGGACTGCTAATGGCCTTCTGGGCTGCTTCTACTGCCCGGTTTTCTCCAGAAGATAGGCCGGTGCCCATAAAAGCCATGCCCATGCCTTTCATGATCGATTTAACGTCAGCGAAATCAAGATTAATCAAACCTGGCCTCGTTATTAAATCTGAGATGCCCTGGGTAGCCTGACGCAAAACATCATCGGCCAACCGGAATGATTCAGAGATAGAAGTGTTAAGATTAACAGTTTCCAGAAGTCTCTCATTGGGAATGGCAATGACCGTGTCTACAACTTGCTTGAGTTCCTGCAAGCCCTCTTCTGCCTGGCGGAACCGTACCCGGCCCTCGAAATTAAAGGGCATGGTGACAATGGCAATGACCAGAATGTCCATCCCGGTAGCCAGGTTAGCGATAACCGGTGTGGCTCCGGTGCCGGTTCCGCCGCCCAGTCCAGTCGTCAGAAAAACCATATCAGCGCCCTCCATGATCTCGGCCAGGCGTTCAGTATCTTCCTCTGCTGCCTGCTGACCAACCTTGGGATCTCCACCCGAGCCTAATCCTTTCGTTAATTTGTTGCCGATTTGAATCTTAACAGGTGCCAGGTTAGTGGAAAGTGCCTGTTTATCGGTGTTAACAACAATAAAATCCACCCCCTCGATTCCGGCTTCAATCATCCGGTTAACAGCATTACCGCCGCCGCCACCAATCCCGATGACCTTAATTTTGGCTCCAGAAGATTCTTCAGCCAGATGAAACTTAATTTTATTGCCCGGCTCGTCTCTCATTTTCTTCTCCTCCTTATTCATTGAACCAGTCTTTGATTCTTGTCCAGAAACCTTTCTTTTTGTCTCTGGAAAAGCCGCGTTCTTGAATCTGGTTATAACCATACAGAATGAGTCCTGCGGCAGTGGCATAATCCGGCGTACTAACCCGGTCTATCAGCCCGCCAATATAATTGGGATCTCCCCGCCTTACCGGCAGATCAAAAATTTCTTCTGCCACCTCTTCCAAGCCGTCAAGCAGGGCCGTTCCTCCAGTTAAAACCAGTCCTGAGTTTAGGGATTTTTCATAACCCATCCTTTTAATATCTCCATCAACCAGCCTGAAAATTTCTTCGGCTCGCGGCTGGATAATATCAGCTAAAATTTGCCTGGAAAGGAGCCGGGATTTTTTGCTTTTGCCGACCGTTGGAACTTCGATGGTTTCCTGTTCTTCTGTTACCGGCAGAGCCACACAACCATATTTCTTTTTGATTTTTTCGGCCTCAGGTATAGGTGTTCTCAGCCCGACAGCAATATCATTGGTAAAATTATCTCCACCGAGGGGGATGGTCGAGGTATACCAGAGCGATCCGCGTTCAAAGATAGCTACCTCGGTTGTTCCGGCTCCCAAGTCGATCAAACCCACCCCGAGTTCTCTCTCATCCTGGGTCAGCGTGGAATAGCTGGTGGCAATCTGGTTCAGGACGATTTCCTGAACGCCAATATTTGACTTTTCAAGGCAGTTTTTCAGGTTTTGAAGCGAGGTAATAGCCGAAGTCACAATATGAACATTGACCTCCAGCTTAATGCCACTCATTCCGAGAGGATCTTTAATTCCGTCCTGTTCGTCAACAATAAATTCCTGAGGGATGATATGAATAATTTCCCGGTCAGGAGGGATAGACAAAGCCCGCGCCTGGTCAATGACCCGTTTTATGTCTTCTCTTGAAATCTCCCTGTTCTTGCCCGAAACAGCCACCACTCCACGGCTGTTGAAGCTTTTGATATGGGCGCCAGAAATGCCCACATAAGCTGAATCTATTTCTACTCCAGCCATAAGTTCAGCTTCTTCCTGAGCCTTTTTGATAGCTGAAATGGTTTGGTCCAGATTGACTACAACTCCTTTGCGAATGCCTCTCGATTCAGCCATGCCAATGCCAATAATCTCGACTTTATGTTCCTCAGTGATTTCTCCGATAATAGCCACTGTTTTCTTGGTGCCGATATCCAGGCCTACCAGATAATTGTTCCTGGCCATTTAACTTACCTCCTTTTCCCCGGCATGAGTTTTTTCTGCCTGTAGAGTCAGCGGTTTAATATAAATACGGTCACTTAATCTGAGATCAATGTATTCCACCGGACCAAACTGTTCTGCCCAGTAATTGAGGCTGGAAAGATAATAAGTCAAATTTTCAGCCAGGTTAGAGTCGGCGGTCATGATCTTAACGGGGTCTCCAGTCAGTTGAATTTCCAGAGATTCTTGATCCAGAAGCTTAATCTTTCTGATCTTGGCCCTTAAAGCGGGTTCAAGACAGTCAAGAACCTGGCAGACCCGGGTGACTTTCTCTGAGTAATTCAGGTGCCACTTCTCGCTATCCTCGAGGAGGGGCCAGGCCTCGTCAGGCAGTTCAGAGTAAGAGGCAATAATAGCTCCTTCCTCATCTATTAACTGAAAATTTCCCCGGCGGACATATAACTTCGGGATCCTGGGAAAAGCCTCAACTTTGATGGATGAAGGCAGAATTTTTTCTAACCTGACATCTTTAACACCTGGCAGGCGGATTAGAATCGACCTTAAATAATTCAAATCGCAAACAAGAATATTACCCAGGTTTTGTCTGCTCAGATAATTCTCTATTTCTTGCTTGACCCTGGGACTGGCTGAGATGACTTCTACTTTTTTTATCTCCAGCTGCTCACAGGAAATTGCATAGTAATAAAGTCCGGCCAATCCAGCAAAAAAGACAGTCAACAATCCAAAAATCAGGATGAGGTGCTTTAGCGAGAGAATTTTCCCGGAACTTCTGGTTTTTGCCGTAAATTTTTTACCCGGGCGGTGAAAAGCTTGCTGATCGGCCGGAAAGCCCGAAAATAACGGCCTGGTCAAGGGATATCTATTTTCAACTGCCATTTTTCTTCTCCCTTTCGAGAATTTTTATGATTTCTGGAATAATCCGGTTGACATGACCGGCACCAAGCACAAGCAACATATCTCCGGGCCGCAACTTTTCGGCCAGGAAAGCCGGTAGGCGCGACAATTCTGGTTCGAACCAGACGTTGGGCTGCCCAGCCCGCTGGATTTCCTCAAAAAGAGACTGGCCGTTGACTCCTGGAATCGGCTTTTCTCCGGCTGGATAAATTTCGGTCAGGATGAGCAGGTCTGCCTGATGAAAGGCGGTGATAAATTCATTTTTAAGCCTGGCCAGACGGGAAAAGCGATGTGGCTGGAAGACTGCTACCAGCCGCCGGTTCCAGCCGCTCCGGGCGGCCTGCAGCGTCGCTTTAATCTCGGTCGGGTGATGGGCATAATCTTCAATAATCATGATATTGTTGACAATTTTTTTTAATTCGAAGCGGCGGCCGGTGCCGGTGTAATCTTCCAGGGCTTTGATAATTGTTTCCATCTCTATATCAAGGTCCAGGGCAACAGCTGTGGCCGCCAAGGCGTTCAAAATATTGTGCGGGCCAGGAACATTAAGTTTCAGCCGGCCAGCTTTCCGGCCATGGATATAAAGAGTCGAATAGCTGGAAAAACCGTCAAATTCAGGGTCTCTGGCCTGAATGTCAGCCTCGGGTGAAAAACCATAAGTAATAATTTTCCTTTCGATTTGAGGCATAATGCTCTGTAAATTGTGATCATCAAGACAGAGAATAACCGGACAGTAAAAGGGTACTTTATTGGCAAAATAAACAAATGTTTTTTTAATTTCGTTCAGTGTTCCATATTGATCGAGATGTTCCTCGTCGATATTGGTTAAGACGGCAATAAAAGGAGAGAGATAAAGAAAAGACCGATCACTTTCATCCGCTTCGGCCACAATGAAATCACCCTCGCCGAGCTTGGCATTCGAACCAACCGTGTTTAATCGCCCTCCAACGATAATTGTCGGATCATAACCACCGGCCTCCAGCACCTGAGCTGTCATTGAAGTAGTAGTCGTTTTCCCATGAGCTCCGGCCACAGCAATTCCGTATTTCATGCGCATTAACTCGGCCAGCATTTCTGCTCTCGGTATAACCGGTATTTTTAAGGCTTTGGCCTGGACGACTTCCACGTTATCTTCTTGGACTGCTGAGGAAATGACGACAACATCTGCTTCTTTCAGATTATCAGCTGAATGCCCGATAAAAATCTGTGATCCTAAATTTCTTAATCTAAGTGTAGCTTCGTTTTCCTGAAGATCTGACCCCGAGACCCGGTAGCCAAGATTAAGCAAAACCTCGGCAATGCCGCACATACCAGTCCCGCCAATTCCAATCATGTGAATCCTGTTCAGCTTTTTGTAACCTTTTTTGACCACTATCTTCTCCTTTCTGCCACTTTGATCATGTCCAGAGCCAGACTGGCCAGGCGAGCGGCGCTATCTTCCTGTCTTAGCTTCTGGAGATTGTCTCCCATCTGAATCAGAACGTCATAGTTATTCATGTAAAACTTGAGACGGTCCGAAAGGAATTTGGGGCTAAAATCTTTTTCTAAAACGACTTCTGCTCCACCGGCTTGTTCGAGCTCCCTGGCGTTCCATTCCTGATGATTATCGGCTGCTGCCGCAAAAGGAACCAGGATGGCTGGCCTGGCTGCCGCTATTAATTCGGCACAGGTGGTGGCCCCTGCCCGGCACAGGACGAGATCGGCTGCAGCCAGATATTCAGGCATCGGTGAAAAATAGGGACTGACCGTTACGCGCTCAAAGCCAGCCTGCTCATAGGCTTCTTTAACCCGGTCAAAATCTCTTTCTCCTGTTTGATGATAAATAATAAGAGAGTTTTTCAGGTCAATGAGGTAGGGCAGACTATCAATAATTCTGTCGTTTAAAAATTTCGAGCCCTGGCTCCCGCCAAAAATCAGCAGGGTCAAAGCTTCTTCAGCTTGCTTGCGCGGAATCTTATAGAATTCAGGTCTCACTGGATTGCCAAGCAGGACTCCCTTTCCCTTGAAATATTGAAGTGAGGATGGGAAAGAAACAACGGCCTGGTCGGCGAAGCGGCTGAGTAGCCGGTTGGTAAAGCCAGGCAGAGCATTCTGCTCGAGAATCAAGGTCGGCTTTTTCAGGCAGGAAGCCAGAAGAACGACTGGTCCTGAACTGAAACCACCGACACCTATGACCAGAGCAGGTTTATATTTTAGAATAATAGCCAGCGATTTGACCATAGCTAGCGGCAGAAGGACAAAACCTCTTAGCTTTTTCCAGCCCCGTCCTTTTAGCCCCTCAACCGGCAAAGTTAGATAGGTTAAAGATTGTTCAGCCATAATTTTTTTCTCAACTGCTCTTTGGCTGCCGATATAAATCAATTCGACTTCGGGTTTGAATTCTTTAAGCTTCTGGCCGAGAACCACAGCTGGATAGAGGTGTCCGCCTGTTCCTCCTCCGCTGATCAGAACTGTTGTCTTCCTCATAGAACCGGCTTAGCCTCCACTTTTCTCTGAGAGATATTTAACAGCAGGCCAACGGCCAGTAGATTGCAGAGTAAGGACGAGCGCCCATAGGAAATAAATGGTAGAGGAATACCGGTCGCGGGACCGAGTCCAAGGACAACACTGATATTTAAAAGAGCCTGAACAGTCAGGCTGATGGTCAGACCATAAGCAATTAGCTGGTAATTTTGATTAGAAGCCCGGTCAGCAATTTTTAAGCCCCGCAGCAGAAAAACGAAAAAGAGCCCAGTAACCAGCAGAGTACCGATCAGTCCGGTCTCTTCACCAACGATGGCAAAAATAAAATCAGTGTGAGCACAGGGCAGAAAATAGAGTTTCTGTGTCGATGCTCCGAGACTGACCCCCAGCAGACCGCCTGACCCGATAGCCAGCTGCGATTGTCGTACCTGAAAAGCCTTGCCCAGCAAATCATGCTCAGGATTAAGGAAACCATGAACCCGGTTGAGCCGGTAGGTGGCTGAAAAAAGAAATAAGGTAAAGATGATACAGGTTAGTAAACCAGGAATAATAAAATATTTAAGCTTTACCCCGCCAAGGAAAAGGGTAATGGCCGAGATCAGGCAGAGAAAGACGGCCGTACTATAGTCAGGTTCGAACAAAACAGCCAGAACAAAAGCCAGAATGACCCCTGCCGGGACAAGCAATGTTTTCCACTGGTTAAGGGTCTGAGCTTTCTCTGTGCAGTAACTGGCCAGGAAAATAACTAAAACGATTTTGGCCAGCTCTGAAGGTTGAAAACGAAAACTGGAAAATTGAAGCCAGCGATGGGCACCGGCTACCGGGGGCATAACCAGGCAAAGCAGTAGAAGCAAAAAGGTGAAGCCAGTGGCCAGATAGACCAGGCGTTTTAGGGTGAAGAACGGCTGCCGGATAGAAGCCGTGATCACCATTATGACCAGGCCACAGATGGCAGCCACGATTTGCTGGGTCAAAAAATAGAAGCTCTGATGGTATTTCTCGGCGGCCAGGATGACCGATGAACTGAAAACCATAATAATTCCTATAAGCACAAGGGCCATAGTAGTAGCCAGAAGTGTCTTATCAAAAGAGTACCGCCTGAAAACTTCCATTATCTTTTCTCCTGAACTTTTCTGGCCAGGCGGTTGACTTCTCTTTTAAACAATCGGCCGCGTTCTTCAAAATTTTTGAACATATCCCAGGAGGTACAGGCCGGTGACAGGAGAACTACTTCTTCTGGTCTGGCCAGAAGATAAGCCCCCTCTACCAGTTCTCTAAAGCTGCTAGCTTCTTTTACCGGGCAAACTCCCTGGAGGGCTTGTTTGATTTTCTCCCGGGCTTCGCCTATCAATAAGACCTGTTTAACTTTTCCTTTTAATGCGCGGCGAAGGGGGGCAAAGTCTCCCCCCTTGTCGCGCCCCCCGAGGATAAGGATAATCGGCTGGTTGAAACTGTCGATGGCTTTGAGGGTGGCATCGACAGTGGTCGCTTTGGAGTCATTAACAAACAACACGCCCTTTATTTTTCTGACTTCTTCCAGGCGGTGTTCAAGACCTCTGAAGCTGCGAATGGTCTGCCTGATGGAACGGAGGCTGGCTCCGGCTAAACAGGCAGCCAGAGTAGCGGCCATAACATTTTCCTGATTGTGCACCCCTCTTAACCTGATTTCCTTCACATCTATGACCGGAATTTCTTCCCCCAGTTTCAGGTTGATCTGTGATCCCTGGAGGTAGCAACCCCGGGGTACTGAATGCTTTCGGCTGAAAGCATAAAGTTCTTGCTTTTCTTCCTGTCTCCAGGCCCACAGGTGTGGATCATCACGGTTGATAATTACCTGATCACCAGGTTGACGGTGGTCAAAAAGTTTCTTCTTGGCCTGAAGATAAGAATCAAATGTCTTATGCCAGTCAAGATGATTTGGTGAAACATTAAGAAAGACTGAGATATCGGTTCTGAACTTTTCGGTGAATTCTAATTGAAAGCTTGACAACTCGGTCACGACCAGATGATCGGGCTTAACCTTGCTGACAAATGAAATAAGAGGGCGTCCAATGTTACCAGTTAAATGGACTCTAAAACCAGCTTTTTTGAGCATAGAATAGACCAGAGTGGTGGTGGTTGTTTTACCGTTTGAACCGGTAATTCCTATGAGCTTCCCCTGCAAATAGGGATAAGCCAGCTCTATTTCTGAGATGACCTTGATGCCTTTTTCCCTGGCGGCCATAACTTCCGGCAATGGTGGGACTCCCGGGCTCAGCACAACCAGATCGGCCTGTAACAAAATTTCCAGACGGTTAGCCCCGGTATCAAAATGAACACCCCTGGCCTTATAGACATTAACCCTGTCCAGTTCTGATTCCGGCTTTTTGTCGGAGACCAGAACTGAGGCTTCCTGGCTGAGCAGAAAATCACAGACAGCCTGGCCGGTCAGGCCAAAACCAACCACGACTACTTTTTTATTTTTTAACTCCATTTTTACCTCAGCTTTAAGGTGGTCAGGCTGAACAGGGCGAAGATAATCCCCATGATCCAGAAACGTATAACAACCTTTTCTTCAGGCCAGCCGATCAGTTCAAAGTGATGATGCAACGGCGCCATGCGGAAGATACGGTGTCCTCTTGATAGCTTGAAATAAGTTACCTGAAGGAGAACCGATAAAGCTTCCAGGATAAAAACTCCCGCCACAAAAAAGAGCAAAAACTCCTGTTTAATTAAAATGGCTAATAGGCCAAGCGTCCCGCCTAAAGATAAAGCCCCAACGTCGCCCATGAAAATTTCTGCTGGATGGCAGTTGAACCAGAGGAAGCCGAGACAGGCTCCGGATAGGGCGCCGGCGAAAACTGTTAGTTCAGCCGCCAGGGGCACTCTCAGTATATTCAGATATTGAGACCAGATGGCATGTCCGGCGACATAAGTCAGGGCAGTCAGTGCGGCGGCTGAAATCAGTGTTAAGCCTATGGCCAGGCCATCAAGCCCGTCGGCCAGATTAACAGCATTGGATGAGCCGACTAAAATAAATAGAATCCAGGGCAGATACAGCCAGCCTAAATAAAAAGCCCATTCTTTTACAAAAGGAAAAGTCAAATGGAGATCAAATTTTCCTTTAAAGCCAATAAGGACAAGAACGAGGGCAATTAAGCCTGAGACGGTGATTTGAAGGATTAATTTTTGTCTGGTGTTCAATCCAAGGGAACGACGAGCCCGGAACTTAATAAAATCATCCACGAAGCCAATCAGGCCAAAAAGGCAAAGACCAGCGATACCCAGCCAGACATAAATATTGCTGAGATTCCCCCACAATAGGGTAGAGATAAGCGTGGCGCCAATAATGATCACTCCGCCCATGGAAGGGGTCCCCTTTTTAGCCAGATGAGTCGAGGGCCCTTCCTCTCTTATTTCCTGGCCAATCTGATGCCTTTGGAGAAGCCTGATAAAAATAGGGGTACAGATAAAGACAAAAAGCAGGGCCGTCATCCCACCCAGGGCTGTTCTGACCGTGATATAGCGGAAGACATTAAAGAAAAACATGTATTTTCTGAGTGGAACAAGCAGCCAGTAAAGCATCTCAGGTCTCCATCTCTTTCCTTAAATGTTCGACAATCGTCTCGAGGCAAAGACCTCTCGAGCCTTTGACCAGAACAAGATCAGAAGGTCTTATAAATGATTTAAGCCAGACAGCTGCCTCATCAGCCTGGGCAAAAGATTGAATTCTGGAGGGATTAAGGCCATGGGCTAGAGCCCCCTGGGCTATAAACCTGGCTCTGGGACCGACTGTAACCAGATAATCCCAGCCATAGTCCGGGATTCTGCTTCCTATCTCTTGATGAAATTGGTTTTCAGCTGATCCCAGCTCAAGCATGTCGCCAAGGACGGCAATTTTCCTACCAGCCGGCAGCCTGCCTAAACTTCTTAGCACTTCTTCGAGAGCGACCGGATTGGAATTGTAAGAGTCGTCATAAATATCTATTCCCCCTTTTAGTTCAATGAGCTGGCCACGATGGTTGAGTATCGGCAGGTGGTGAAGGGAAGGAAGAATTTCGGTCAGGCCAAGGCCAAAATAATAGGCAACACTGCAGGCGGCCAGGACATTGATGATAAGTCCTTCGATTAAGATCGGAAGCTTGACCCTGGCTTTTTCCTGACCGTAAACAAGGTTAAAGCTCAGACCGGACCAACCGTGATATTCAATATCTTCAGCTCTGACAGAATATTTATCGTTTCTGCCGAAATAAATTATTTTATCCTGTGGAAAATCAGCAGCTATTTTCCTGATAAAAGGGTCATCGCCGTTAAGAACAGCCGTAGCTCCGGGCCTGGCCCCATTCAGTATTTCTTTTTTAGCCAGGGCAATTTCCTCCAGGCTCTCAAAAAACTCAAGGTGAACCGGGGCAAGGCGGGTAATAACTGCCACTTCCGGGGGAGCGATTTCAGTCAGCCTCTTAATCTCGCCGGGGTGATTCATCCCCATTTCAATAACAGCAATCTGGTGAGAATCGGTCAGGGAAAGAATCGAAATCGGCAGTCCGATCTCGTTATTATAGTTTCCCTGGGATTTCAACACGCCAAATCTGGTTGAAAGCAACCAGGCGGTCAATTCCTTGGTTGAAGTCTTGCCGAGGCTGCCAGTGATCCCGACTACTCTAAGCTGGCTTTCAGCCAGCACTCTGGCCGCCAGCTGCTGCAGGGCTTTCAGTGTGTCATCCACCTGAATGAGGCCAAAGTCCGGTGGCAAACCGGCTACTTTCTTAGAGACGCAGGCCGCTACGGCCCCTTGATGCCTGGCATCAGAAATATAATCATGCCCATCTCTGGCCCCTTTCAGAGCAAAGAATAAGGAGCCTGGTGTGGCCTGTCTTGAATCAAAAGTATAGGCCATCACTTTCATTTCCGGCTCCCCTTGAATTATCTTGCCGTCAGTAAGCTCGGCCAGGCGAGCAAGGGTCAGAGAGTCCATTCTATTTTTTCTCCTCAATTTTTTTTATTATCTCCAAGGCTGTATCATAATCGCTAAAGGATAGGGTGTGGTCCTTAAAAATTTGATAGGTTTCGTGACCTTTTCCGGCTATAACCACAAAATCGCCAGGAGCAGCCATGGTTATTGCTTTTTGAATCGCTGCCCGGCGGTCAGCCATCTGTTCATAATTCCTGCTGTCGGTCTTAACGAAGCCCTGCTCGATATCCTGGATAATTTTTTCTGGTTCTTCTGAGCGGGGATTATCAGAGGTAATAATTGTCCAGTCAGCCAGCCTGGCGGCGACTTCTCCCATCCGGGAACGCTTGCTCCGGTCCCGATCACCGCCGCAACCAAAAATTAGAATGATTCTGGCTGGATTAAGACTCTTAACAGCCTGCAGGAGATTCTCGAGAGCACTGTCTGTATGGGCATAGTCAACAACGACTGAGAAGCCGAGGGAATTAGGGACAAATTCGAGCCGACCCGGAATGGATTCAAGCTGGCTTATCCCTTTGATAATAGCCTGAGGGCTGACCGATAAAGCCAGAGCAGCCGAAATGGCGGCCAGAAAATTATAGAGATTATGACGCCCGATTAATTTCGTTCTGAAATTGAGCCGTCCGCCAGGATAAGAAACCTGAGCTTTCATTTCCCGACCTTCAATGTCAAAGTTCTCAGCCCGGACAAGCGCTTCTGGCCTGAAACCAAAAGTGATAGTCCGCATCGGAAGTTCAGAAATCAGCTTCTGCCCCCAGGGATCATCTATGTTGACAATAGATGCCTGTCTTTTGTGATTCAGAAAGAAAAGCTTTTTTTTAGCTTCAAAATAATTCTCCATGGTCTGGTGATAATCGAGGTGCTCACCGCTCAGATTGGTAAAAACGGCCAGGTCAAAACCTATTCCCAGGACTCTTTTCAGTTCGAGAGAATGAGATGAAACCTCCAGCATGCAATGGGTCACACTGGATTCGACCATTTGCTTTAATATCTTCTGGATGTCAGGAGCTTCTGGAGTGGTTCTGGGGGCCGCGAACCGCTGATCATTCCAGCGATAATCAATTGTGCCGATGACTCCTGGATTTAGACCGGCGGCCCGCAGGATAGATTCAAGAATATAACTGACTGTAGTTTTACCTTTAGTCCCGGTAATGCCTATGGTCTTCAGGTTAAAAGCCGGATAACCATAAAAAGCGGCCGAGATTAGAGCCAGAGCTTCTCTGGCATCCGTCACCTGAATCCAGATGATATCCACTTTTTCTGGTTTCTGACGCTCAGAGATAATAGCGGCTGCCCCTTTTTTTATGGCTTCGGGCAGAAAATCATGGCCATCTGCTTTAAAACCTTTGATGGCCGCAAAGATATTTCCCGGTTCAACCAGGCTGGAAGAATAGGCAATGCCTGAAATCTCTACATCCGCCTGATCAGAAAAGTTGGCCAGCTTGATTTCGGCCAGAAGTTCTCTAAGTTTCATCTCAGTCAGTTACTCCTGTCTCTTTTGAATTCTGCTTGGCTATAGCCATTTTTTCAGGCACTTTCAGGGGAAATTCATGGTAATAAAGTAAGACTTTTCTGGCAATTTCTCTGAAAACTGGAGCTGCCACCTGGCCACCATACTGAGGGCCTTTAGGTTCATCAATAACAACGATCATTGACAGAACTGGCTGGTCAGCCGGAGCAAAACCGACAAAGGAAGCGATATGCTTGGTGGGAGAATAAGTTCTGAGGGCAGGATCAAATTTTTGAGCCGTGCCCGTCTTGCCGGCCAGCTCATAGCCGTCTATTTTAGCCTGGCTGCCCGTGCCCCTTTCGATGACTTCCTTAAAAACCAGGTTAACCAGTTCCTGGGCAGTTTTTCCGGAAATTACCGGCTGGGAGACATCAGCCGGCTTCAAACTAGCTTCGGAAAGCATTCCGTCAAGGATAGAACCATTCAAACTGACTTTTGGCCTGACCAGATATCCGCCGGTGGCATAAACATTCATCGCCCGAAGAATCTGTAGAGGAGTAGCGGCCAGCTCATAGCCAATAGCTACCCGCAGCGATGATTTCCTCCATTTTTCTACCGGGTGAACGATCCCGGCCTCCTCACCTGGCAGATCAATTCCAGTCTTTTCCCCGAATCTAAAAGCTTTAAACATCCGGTAAAGATTTTGCTCGCCTATAATCTCGGCCATTTTGATTGAGCCGACATTCGAAGAATGAATAAATACATCGGCGAAACTTAGAACTCCCAGCCGGACATGGTCTCTGACCGTGGTTCCTCCAAAAGTAATTGAACCGGTCCGGCAATCATAATAAGTATCATAACCTATACTGGCCAGTTCCCTGGCAGCAGCCGCTGTGACCACCTTAGCTGTTGATCCGGGCTCATAGGTATACTGAATGGCCCGGTTGACCATGGCTTCTTCTGCTGGAGGAAAATTGTTCGGGTCATAATCCGGGTAGCTGACCATGGCCAGAATTTCTCCACTGGCCGGAGACATGATAATGACTGTTCCCCAGCTCGCTCCGAATTTTTCTATGGCCTGCCTCAACTCTTTTTCAGCCAGATATTGAAGATTGGAGTCAATAGTCAAATAAATGTCCTGTCCGGGCTCGGTCTCTGTAATAGTCTCAATATAGTATTCTTTCCGCCTGGCATCTTTCATGATGAGCTGCTGGCCTTCCTGGCCTCGTAAAGCTGAATCATAATAATACTCTACCCCGGCCAGCCCTCTATCATCTATGTTAACCCCGCCCAGAACATGAGCAGCCAGCCGACCCTGGGGGTAAAACCGCTTGTTTTCATTCAAGAGGTAAATACCGCTCAGCTTAAGTGACTTGATTTTTTCAGCCAGCTCGAGAGGAATTTTTCTCTTCACCCAGGTGAATCTTTTTCTTTTTTCAATAGAATTTACTATACGGTTAATTTCAGTCCCGGAGAGGTTTAAGATAGCTTTCAACTCATAGACGGATTTGAGCTGTTCTTCCAGGGGTTCACCTTTGACCGGCGAAAAAAAAACGGAAGCAGTCGGTAAACTTCGGGCCAGAATCCGTCCCTGGCGATCAAAAATTGTACCCCTGGTGGGTAAAATGGTGATTAAATCCTGGTTTTGTTCAATTACTTCCTGTTTTAATTTTTTATGTTCCAAGACCTGAAGGTCGATCAACCTAAAGGTAATAACCACAAACCAGAAAAGCAGCAGGACAAAGATCAACTTGGTCTTTTTCCGGTTCTGTCCGGAAAGCACTGAACTTCTGTCAACGACGATTTTCATTTTTCTATCTGGCTTTCAAAAATAATCTGGTCTGGTTTAACATCTTGCAAATTCAATTCATTTCTGGCTATTCGGTCAATTCGGTCGGGAGCGAGCAGTGCTTCTTTCTTTGCCTCGAGTTGCTTGATTTCTTCCTGCCGTTTCTCCGCCTGGTTTTCGAGATCATGGATTTTATAGCCAAGCCTGATTGATTCACTCTGGTACCAGATATAAAAAGTTATATTACCTAGGAAAAGTATGGCCAGCCCGGCTACCAGCAGGATTCGTTTCAACGAATATTTTTTTCTGACCATGGTCAAATCCTCTCCACTGCTCGCAGTTTAGCCGAGTGACTGCGCGTATTGGCTTCAGTTTCTTCAGGAGTTGGCCTGACTGGCTTCTTGGTTAAAATCTTGACTACCGGCTGGCCCTTTTCAGAGAAAGCCAGTTGCTGCCAGGTCCTCTTGACCAGCCTGTCTTCTAATGAATGGAAAGAAATAACCACCAGTCTGGTTTCGGGCAGGCATTTTCTGGCCAGTCTTTCCAGAAAATCATCAAGACCGTCGAGTTCCTGATTGACTTCAATTCTTAGTGCCTGAAAGACTTTGGCAGCGGGATGAAGTCGATTTTTCTGGGGAACCCAGTGATAGGTTCCCTCAACCAGCTTCTTCAAATCAGTTGTTGTCTTTAAAAGCCCGAGTTTTCTCAGGCTGACAATTTTCCTGGCCAGAAGTTTTGCCTGATGTAGCTCACCATATTTTTTAAATAGTTCGGCCAGCCGGTCTTCCGGGTAAGTCATTAAGATTTTTTCGGCCGTAATTTTCTGTCTGGTATCCATTCTCATATCGAGCGGTCCTTCCTGGTTAAAGCTAAAGCCCCGGGCCGGATCAGCCAGCTGGAAGGAAGACAGGCCGAGATCAAACAATGCCCCTCTGACTTCATCCCAGGGAATGAGGTCTTCCAATTCCAGCAATTGACGAAAATCGGCTTGATAGAGGCTTAGCCTGTCAGCATAACCCTTTATCCGGTCAGCCGCTGCCCGGAGGGAGGCTTCATCCCGATCAAAACCAATAATCCGGGCGGAGGGGTTTCTCTTTAATATTTCCAGGCTGTGGCCGCCCAGCCCAAAAGTGCCATCCAGATATACCCCTGGCCTTGAGGCCTGAAGAAAAAACAGGGTTTCTTCAAGCAGAACCGGCGTATGCCCATAGCCTTTCATTCAGTCTTTCCTCGAGGGACAAGACGGGCAATACTCTCAAAATCCTCATCAGTCAGGGGTTTTCCCTCAATGACCGAATTGAGAACATCCTTATTCCAGATTTCTAAATGATTATTCAGGCCGATCACCTCAACTTCTGTGTTTAGCCTGGCTTTTTCTCTGAGTGTCTGGTTGATTAATATCCTTCCTTTGGCATCAATCTGATGATGGCTGCCTTTCAAATTTACCCTTAATAAAAATTTTCTGACATCGGGACGCAAATGTAGCGCACCCTCACTGGCCACCCTGGTCATTTCTTCCCAGACTGACAGGGGATAAATCTGGATTGCTTCATCGGTGAGAGAAGTGACAAAAACATCCTGGCCATAAGATTTTTCTATAATGTCACGGAATTTCTCCGGAATCTTCAGCCTTCCGCTGTGGTCAAGCCTGGCAGAATAACTTCCAATTAACTGGTTGTTAGTGACTTCTCTTCCCATTTTATCCCGTTTTATCCCGTTTTGAGTTAAATATAAGAAAGAAAAATATAAAAGTCAAGAAAAAACAGCCTCTAAGATTAAAATATTTTTAGAGGGGGAAATATGGGGGATTCAGTCTATTGATCTGACCGGGAGGTAGTATAGTCTTCAAGCAGTTCTTTAGCCCGCTCGAAGTCCTTTTTTAAAACCAGAACCAGGGTTTCTCCCAGCCCGTCCAGAGTAAACGGGTAAATCGAATGGACAATTTGACCTTTTAGCAAGCACATCAGACCATTACTTCCGAGAAGACTTTTTATAACTTCAGCTTCAGCCAGGCTCCAGACCCGGGTCAGTTCAATCAGATCTTCTTCCTTTAGTTCATCCGCTTCTTCCTCGTTTCCTGGAGACTTTGCCTCTGATTCCTCGACTGAGGAGTAACCGCCAGGGATTTTCTGCTGCCTATCTCGCCAGCAGAAGTAATCTTCAAGGATCTGACTGTGGTCGAAAGCCAGTGGAAAAGTGATCTCCTGCCGACTGAAGACTCCGGCTTGATCTGCATCATCACCGCCCTGGGGCTGGCCAGCCGCCGTGGCAATAAAAACAGTTGAAATCGTATGAAACCGCGGATCTCGGCCCGGATCAGAATAGGTATGGAACTGCTGAACAAGCCGGACATCAAGCGAAGTCTCTTCCCTAGCTTCTCTGATGGCAGCCTGTTCGAGCGTTTCCCCGTATTCTACAAAGCCACCAGGCAAAGCCCATCCCGGTGGAGGATTTTTTCTTTCTATCAAAACAACGCCCGCCCGCCCGTCAGGCAGCGTTGTTTCTATAATCAGGTCTACAGTAGGAAGTGGATATTTTCTTTCAGTCATGTTTCAGGCCAGCTTTCAAAGCTAAAATACAGGCTGATCCAGCAAAAGTCAATCAGAGATAACGAATCTTTTTTCCAGCTGTTTGAGCTTTTCTACCACTCCGCCATATTCAAGCTCAGAGTAGGGAAGCATGGACGGGCCGAAAAAGCCCTGGCGTCTTATTTCGGTTGCTTTCCTGGCAATATCAAGCCTGATAGCCTCCCAGTAGGGATGATCAAAAACATCGGCTGGCTCTGACAACTTACCCTCTTTCATCGAAAAGGCGGCTCCGGTCACAACTGGTGGACCATCAAAATAAGAAATGGTCGTATTAAGTGGACAGGGCATCAAGGGCCCGACATGGCTGCCACGCATAAAACCGGCGACATAATGTCCAATATTAAACGGGGCCAGGACTTCTCCTGTTGCCGGGAATTCTCCCTGGACTCTGACCAGGGCTACCGGGTCATCCTTGCCGGTATATTTGCCGGCAATATTATGAAGTCTCTGGGTCGAAATAGTTACTGCTTGATGGCCGGTTGAGCGCGAATAAATACTTTCAATCACATACTTTTCAGTATCTCTAAGAAGGGTGGCGAGATCATACAGGCCTTCGGGCACATTGAGTTCTATGGTTTTATTCTTCTCAATATAACTGACATCCATCACCCGGAATTGAAATCCCTCGCTCATTTTTGGACTCAAAATCAGTCCAGAGCAATACATGGGGTCAGCAAAAGCTAAATAAAAGGGAAGATTATAAGCACCGGGATCGGTTTTATCAGCTGCAAAAAAGAGGAAAGCTTCATTTTCTCTTTCTTCAATTTCTAATTCGGCTACGGCCGGTCCGAGCCCTTTGACATTACCAGAAAAAGAATCTTTCAATAAATCCTGACCAGCACCATAAAGGCCGGTCTTTCTGGCTATTTCCGTTCCAGCTAAAAAAGCTTCCCAGGCTAAGCGGTGAACATCAGGATGACCGGTGCCCTTCGTATGGGTGCACAAAATGGCGATGTCATCTCCAGTCGAACTCAAGTAGTAATCGATCAGCAGACTTTTGGACTGAGAATCCACATAGTTTCTGACGGTTTCCATAACTTTTCGGCTGGGTTTGATGTGCCCACCTATACTGCCGATATCTGCTTTTAAAACACTGATGGTGATTTTCATAAAACACCTCCTCAAATCTTTTTCTGGCAAGCAGAATTTTAAACACACAGAAGAAATAAAGTCAACTTAAAATCTCTTTTTTATTGGTTCGGCTTTCAGAACGAGGGCTGGCCCCTAGCTTGTTATGTATTGATCTGTCTGTAAATAATGCCTGCACAGGTTTGAAGGGAAATACAGCCCTAATTGTATTTAAACAGTGGCAGCGGAAAAAACAACAGCTGCTGGCTGTTTGTAACCTGCTGATTGAATTCACCCCTGTATTTTTCTTTTAAAGGTTCAGCCGGTTGAAATTTCCAGCTTAGAGGATTGACATACTGGCCATGGTAAATGAGGCGGTAATCAAGGTGTGGGCCGGTTGATTCGCCGCTTGACCCGACATAGCCAATGATCTGACCACTCCTGACCCTGACTCCTTGCTGAATTCCGGGGCCAAGGCGGCTCAGGTGTAAATACATAGTTTCGTAAGAACGTTTGTGCTTGATTTTAACCATTCGCCCGGCTCCACCATTCCAGCCGGCAAAGGTCACGACTCCATCAGCTGTGGCCTGAACAGGAGTACCAACTGGCGCAGCGAAGTCCACGCCATAATGAGGGCGGTAAATTTTTCTAATCGGATGCAAACGATTTAGGCTGAATCTTGATGAAATCCGGGTATATTTTAATGGTGACTTCAAAAATTCCCGGCGAAGTGAATTTCCTTTAGAATCAAAATAATCTGTCTGGCCCGAATCAGGAAATGTAAATCGAAAAGCTTCAAAGAGGCGCCCCTGATTTAAAAAACAAGCGGCCAGAATCTGCTCATAACTGCCAAAATGGCCATTGATATATTTTTTTTCAACCAGAAGCCTGAAGACATCTCCTTTCCTAAGATCAATATAGAAATCTATCTCCCAGCCAAAGATGTCGGCCAGCATTAAAGCCAGTAGATCCTGTTCTCCCGCTTTATTAACGGCAGAAATAAGAGAATCTTCAATGACTCCTTCCATTAAAACCAGTTTTTTTTCTATCGGATAATTGATAATTCTGGCCACCGCCTGACCTTCCTTGAGGTTTATATCAAGATAGCGTTCAGCATCAAGATCAAGTTGAAGCCCGATGAAACGATCTTCCTTCTTAAGCAGTCTTAGCTCCCGGCCGGCTGGAATCCGGGCCAGATCATAGACCGGTTTGATTTGATTCCGGATATCCAATACCTGAGAGACAGTAAAGCCCCTGGCCGTTAAAAGGTCAGTAATTGTCTGACCCGAAAGTACGGTGATTTTCTCAGTTGTAACCGGGACCTCGTTCAATATGACGTCAGCTGGCTGGGCTTTAGCTTCAGGTTTTTGTTTTCTATCAGTGATAGAAAAGAATAAGATCAGAACAATGGCTGCTACCAGAGAAAAAAATAAAGCTACTCGCCTGACTTTCCTGCGATTCATTTTCACTGTGCAATCCGGGAAAGCTAATGATTTAAATCGGCTGTTTTCAGGGACTTTTTTGCCTGTCGTTTCTTCGACAACGTCTTTTTGATGCTGGTTACCAGATAATTAACCGGTCCGGAAAGGGCATTAAGCGTAAAGCAGATGAGCAAGGCATGTTTTGGCTTGAACAGTAAACCGCCTATAATAACGGCCAGAGCCAGGGCGTTTTTGATATCAATCGGCCGGTTTACAAAGTAGTTGATAAAATTACGGTAACGAATAGAACTAACCATTAACAGGCTGATTATGACCACGATAAATGCCACGCAAAGGGCAACTCGCAGATCATAATTAGGTGCCGGGTGGAAAATGACCAGAGAGGCGATAAAAACAGAAGCCGAAGGAACAGTCAGGCCCTGGTAATACCTTTTGTCGGGAGCAGTTTTGGTTTTTACATTAAATCTGGCCAATCTTAAAAGGCCGGCGGCAGCAAACAGAAAGCTAAAAAAAACACCAGCATAATGGGCTGGTTTTAATGCCCAGAAATAAATAAGCAAAGAGGTGGAAGTAGCAAAGGAAACAGCATCAGCCAGAGAATCAAGCTGCAGTCCAAAATCAGAAGAGGTCTTGGTAGCCCTGGCTACCAGTCCGTCCAGGCCATCGAGGCAGGCAGCAAAAATTATCCACCAAGCTGCCCAGCGATACTTGCCATAAAAAGTGGAAGTTAAACTCAGAAAACCAAAAA
>DCDG01000046.1 GCA_002316315.1 Candidatus Aminicenantes bacterium UBA1061
GTGCCGGTACTGTCACCGAAATCCTGGAATAGAGGCGTTAGGCCCGTTCCCTTATTTAGAGCGAAGGAACTAGAAAGATGCGAGAAATCATTACCCTTCAGTGCTCAAATTGTAAGCACCGCAATTACAGCACCACCAGAAATAAAAAAACACAAACAGAAAGGCTCGAGGTCAAAAAATTTTGCCCTTTTTGCCGTAAGCATACTCTGCATAAAGAAGTTAAATAATTTTGGTAGAAAGGTAAAAGGACTGAGGGTGAGTAGCTCAACTGGCTAGAGCAGCGGTCTCCAAAACCGCAGGCTGCGGGTTCGAGTCCTGCCTCACCCGCCAGTGTCAGAATGATAAAAGGCATGAAGAGACATGAGTGAAAAATTAGCCTGGTACAAACGACTGTGGAACTATTTAAAAGATGTCAGGTCTGAGCTCAAGAAGGTTACCTGGCCACCGAGAAAAGAGGTTTACGGTACGACGGTAGTGGTGATCGTGGCCGTCTTATTTTTTGGTTTTTATCTTTTTTTTGTTGACGTTTTGGCTTCCTGGCTGATCACCCAGATAAAAGCCTTGTTTGGATAAATTGGAAAAAACAGGATTATAATAAATGGCCAAAAACTGGTACGTGATTCATACTTACTCGGGATTTGAAAATTTTGTGGCTGAATCTATCCGCCTGAAGGCAGCTGAGATGAAGCTTGAAGATAGCATCGGTCAAATCGTTATCCCAACGGAAGACGTGATTGAAATCCGCGGTGGTAAAAAAGTTGTTACCACTAAAAAACCTTTCCCTGGATATATTCTGGTAGAAATGGAGTTGAGTGACGAGACCTGGCTGATGATCCGGCAGATACCCAAAGTAACCGGTTTTATTGGCTCAGGCAACAATCCTACTCCATTGAGTCCGGAAGAGGTTAACAAGATTATTCATCATATGGAAGTGACTTCTGAGAAGCCTAAACCCAAGCATACCTTCGAAAAGGGCGAGGCGGTCAGGATTATTGATGGACCTTTTTATAATTTCAACGGCATCGTGGAGGATGTGAACCACGAGCGGAATACACTCAAGGTCATGGTGACCATCTTCGGTCGCTCCACCCCGGTAGAGCTTGAGTTCCTGCAGGTTGAAAAAATTTAGGAGGAAGCGATGTCTAAGGAAGTTGTAGCGAAAGTCAGGCTGCAAATAGTTGCTGGCCAGGCCAGTCCGGCTCCACCTGTTGGACCATCATTAGCTCCCCACGGAGTTAATCTGATGGATTTTGTCCGCCAGTTCAACGACCGGACGAAAAACATGGAAGAAGGAACAATTGTACCTGTTATTGTAAATGTCTATAAGGACCGCAGCTTTACTTTTGTGTTAAAGACTCCGCCAGCTTCCTTTTTATTGAAAAAGGCAGCTGGTATCGCCAAGGGTTCGGGTGCTCCCAATAAAGAAAAAGTTGGGCGGGTGACCAGAAAGCAGATCGAGGATATCGCCAGGATCAAGCTGCCTGACCTTAATACCGATGATCTGCAAGCTGCCATCAGAACCATCGAAGGGACAGCCAAAAATCTGGGATTGGAGATTGTCAGTGAGTAAGCACGGAAAGAATTACCAAAAGGCTAAAAGTCTAAAGGAAGAAGAGAAGGAATACACGGTAGAAGAGGCAGTCAGCCTGCTAAAAAAAGCAGCCTATGCCAAATTCGATGAGTCGGTTGATATTTCCATGCGGCTGGGAGTCAATCCAAAATATTCTGACCAGATGGTCAGGGGAACGGTTGTCCTGCCTCACGGCACGGGCAAGACAAAAAAGATTTGTGTTCTTGCTTCAGGAGAAAAGATCAAAGAAGCGGAGGAAGCAGGTGCCGATTATGTTGGTGGTGAGGACCTGATAGAAAAGATTCTATCTGGCTGGATTGATTTTGATGTGGTCATTGCCACACCTGATATGATGAGAAGTGTAGGTAAGCTGGGACGGATCCTGGGGACGAAGGGCTTAATGCCCAATCCTAAGACCGGCACGGTGACCTTTGATGTTAAAAAGGCTATTGAGGAGACTAAAGCTGGCAAAGTTGAATTCCGTGTGGATAAAACAGGAATTGTCCATGCGGCTGTAGGGAAAGTTTCCTTTCCTGAAGATAAGTTGAGTGAGAACATCAAGGCTTTTATCCAGGCCGTGGTCCAGGCCAAACCACCGGCAGCTAAAGGTAAATATATCAAATCAATGTATATTTCCTCCACGATGGGGCCATCTTTTAAGCTGTCTGAACAAATTCTTGAAAAGTAGGAGTCAGAGCGTGAAAAAAGAGACCAAAAACAAAATTGTCACTGAGTTAGAAGAAGCTATTAGCCAGAACAATTCATTTTACCTTATAGATTATAAACAGATGACGGCCTGGCAAATGGTTGGACTCAGAAAAGCTCTTAAACGCCATGGTTTCAAGCTTAGGGTCGTCAAAAACAGGCTGGCTCTAAGATCTCTGGGTGATCGGTTTCCTGAGCTCAGACCTTATTTCCGTCAGAAGACGGCCATCGCCCTGGCCGGCGAAGATCCAATTGCTCTGGCCAAGCTGCTGAGAGATTTTTCTCAACAGGGCAAGGTTCTGGAGATTAAAGCTGGTATTATTGAAGCTCATTATCTTTCACCCGACATGTTCGCCGAGATCGCTAAATTAAATTCAAAAATGGATTTAATTGCCCGTATTGGGTATATGATGTCATATCCGTTAACTCAGTTCTTGAGGACCCTCCAAGCTCCCCTGATTGACATGGGTAGATTGTTGAGTGTACTCAAGCAAAAAAAAGAGAGTTGAGGGAAAATCCCTTGAATTAAGCTCGAAAAAAGGAGAAGAGACACATGGAAAACCAAGAAAAACTTACTAAAGAGCAGTTTTTCGCTCATCTTGACCATCTGACAGTTCTGGAACTCGTTGATTACATTAAAGAATTTGAAAACCGTTATGGGATCAGTGCGGCTATGGCTGCTCCGGTCATGATGGCTGGTGGAGCCGCTGCCCAGGCTGAAGCCCAGCCGGCTGAAGAGAAGACCTCTTTCAACGTTATTCTTAAGGAAATTGGCAGCCAGAAAATTCAGGTGATTAAAGTTGTCCGCGAGGTGACCAATCTTGGTTTAAAAGAAGCCAAAGATTTCGTTGATAGCGCACCCAAGGTTTTAAAAGAGAATGTTAGCAAAGAAGAGGCTGAAGCGATTAAAGCCAAATTTGTCGAGGTTGGGGCAACTGTTGAGATTCAATAACCTTGACGCGAGAAATTAAATTATTGATGGAAATATATTTTTATCCATCAAACTCTGTCTGTAGAGAGCGAGAATGCCTGAAAAACAAAACAATTTTTATGTAGAGAGGGTCGACTACTCTAGAATCAAAACGGTTTTTCCGTTGCCTGACCTTCTCGAGATTCAAAAAAAATCTTATGAAGAATTTTTGCAGATTGACCTGCTCCCAGAAGAAAGAAAGGACGTTGGTCTCCAGGCGGCTTTTAAAGACGTTTTTCCCATTCGCGATTTTAAAGAGACGACCGAGCTCCAGTTCTTAAGCTATACCATCGGTGACTGGGAATGCAAATGCGGGCGGCTTAAAGGAGTTGAAAAGTCCAGGCCGCGTTGCCTGACCTGTGGGGCCCTCCTGCCCTCAGAAATAGCTCAACACGACAACCAGGTCTGTCCTTATTGCGGAGAAAATAAGAAAATTGAACTCCCGCTCTGTGATTATTGCGGCGATAAAGTTGGGCTGAAAATTAAATATAGCCCCCTTGAGTGTATCCGCAAAGGTTATACTTATGAAGCACCCCTAAAGCTAAAAGTCCAGCTGGTCTCCTGGGAAAAAGACCCGGCCACCAAAACTAGAAGGCTGAAACACATCAAGCAACAGGAAGTCTACTTTGGCAATATTCCCTTGATGACTGACAAGGGGACTTTTATTTTTAACGGTGTAGAAAGAGTGGTGGTCAGTCAGTTACAGAGGTCGCCAGGGGTTTTCTTCAGACCAGGGGAAGTCAAAGGTCAGTTTGTGGCCAAAATTATCCCTTATCGCGGGGCCTGGGTGGAATTTGAGAATGATGCCAAGAATATTCTCTGGGTTCGTCTTGATCGAAAAAAGAAATTTCTGGCTACAGTTTTCTTAAGAGCTCTTGGTTATGGCAGCGATGAGGATATTATCAAGCAATTCTTTAAGGTTTATCAACTAACTCCTGAAGATGGCCAGCTTTACTTCAAAGTGGACAGTCAGCTCATCGGCAAGACCCTGAGAGAAGATATCTATGCGCCAAGTAATAGCAGGACTCCGTTAGTCAAAGGTGGCACGAAAATTGATCAGGACGTCCTGGACAAACTCCAGGCCCAGAAGATTGAACGGATTAAAGTTTCCCCTACCTATCTGGTTGGAGCTTATTCTTTGACCAATGTCAAAGGCAAGGTCAAAGCTGGCGAAGAGCTGACGGCTGAGCAGATTGAATATTTGATAACCAGAGGCGAGTCTTTTGAGGTCTTCTTCCCGGCTGAGGAAGAAGGTTTGCAGATGATTCTAAATACCCTGCACAAAGATCTGAAGAAAGACCGACAGCAAGCCTTAAGTGAAATTTATAAAAAACTGAGGCCCGGGGAACCTCATACTGAAGACAGCGCTCAATCTTTATTTGAAAATATGTTCTTTAATCCTCAAAAGTTTAATTTTTCTCGAATTGGCCGGCTGAAATTCAATATTAAATTCGGTCTCGATGGCGGACAGGAGGACTTTATTACTGAAACAGAAAAGAAATCTGGTCCGGAGGATTTGAACGACCGAATTCTGGCCAAGGAAGACTATATCAGGGTAATTAAATACCTCATTGATCTTAAAAATGGTGAAGGTGAGGTAGATAATATCGATCATCTGGGCAACCGCCGGGTTAGACCGGTAGGCGAATTGATGGAGAATGCTTTTCGGATTGGCCTGACCAGGATGGAAAGGACCATCAAGGAAAAGATGACTGTCAGCAGTGATCTATCTACGGCCATGCCTCAGGATTTAATTAATTCGAAGCCAGTCATTGCAGCCCTGAAGGAATTTTTTGGCAGCTCGCAGTTGTCTCAGTTCATGGATCAGATTAATACTCTAGCTGAGCTGACTCATAAGCGCCGGCTGAGTGCTCTGGGTCCGGGCGGCTTGAGCCGGGAGCGGGCTGGTTTTGAAGTCAGAGATATCCAAGCCTCACACTATGGACGAATCTGCCCGATTGAAACGCCTGAAGGGCCAAATATCGGACTGATTTCATCTCTCAGCTGCTATGCCCGGGTCAATGAGTATGGGTTTATAGAAACTCCCTACCGGAAAGTCGAGAAAGCCAGAGTCGTTGACTATGTCAGGATCATTCATCCTGGCTCGACAAACTATCGGCTCAATCAGCTGGTTAGAAAAGATGAGGTTGAAAAGGCGGTCAATAGTTTAAAAGAACAGAGAGGAAAAGTCCTGCCGGTATATGAGCCTCATATTTTTTATCTAACTGCCTGGGAAGAAGAACATTATAAGATTGCTCAGGCTAACGTGGAGCTCGATGACCGTGGGTTTATCAAGCAAGACATGGTCAGTGCCAGAGACAGGGGAGAATTTAAGATCATTCCTCGCGGTGAAATTGATTTTATGGATGTCTCTCCGAAGCAGTTAGTGTCAATTTCTGCCTCACTTATTCCTTTCCTTGGACACGATGATGCTAACCGGGCTTTGATGGGCTCTAACATGCAGAGGCAGGGTGTCCCTCTTCTCAAACCAGAACCTCCACTGGTTGGAACTGGAATGGAACATATCACGGCCAAGGGTTCTGGCGATGTGGTTGTCTGCCGGCGCTCCGGTGTTGTTGAATTTGTTGATGCCGAAAGAATCATTGTCCGGGTAGATGAGAAACAAAACAGTCTTTATGAGCTTGGCACCGATCTTTATCCACTGACCAAGTTCTTGAGGACTAATCAGAATACCTGTGTTAATCAACGGCCGATTGTCAGGCGTGGTGACCGGGTGGAGAAAGGGCAGATTCTGGCTGATGGTTCCTGTACTGACCGCGGAGAGCTGGCTCTGGGCCGGAATATTCTTTGTGCCTTTATGTCGTGGCGTGGATATAATTTTGAAGACGCTATTATTGTCAGCGAAAAACTTATCAAGGAAGATGTCTTCACCTCCATCCATATTGTCGAAGAAATGGTAGAAGCCCGCGATACCAAACTCGGGCCAGAGGAAATTACCCGTGATATTCCTAATGTCTCAGAAAATCTTCTCCGCAATCTCGACGAAAATGGCATTGTCAGAATTGGTGCTTATGTCAAGCCAGGAGATATTCTGGTTGGTAAAGTTGCACCTAAAGGTGAGACCCAGCTTTCACCAGAAGAAAAGTTGTTAAAAGCTATCTTCGGTGAGAAAGCCCTCGATGTGAAAGATGCGTCGCTTTATTGCCCGCCTGGTGTTGAGGGCACAGTCATTGATGTCAGAATTTTTACCCGCCGTGGCCAGGAAAAGAACGAGAGAGCCAGGGTTATAGAAAAAGAGGAAATTGCCAAGTTAAAACGCAATCTGGAAGACGAGGTAGCCATTCTCGAAAGAGAAAAGTGGCGCCGGGTTAAAAACCTGATCAAAGGCGAGGTTCTTGGCAAAAATGCTAAGATCAACGGTCGGGCTATTGATAAGGGAACAAAATTAACTGAAAAATTACTGGAAGTTATTGAATTTAAAGACTTAAAGGATCTGGATGAACTGAAATTACCTGCCAATCCTGAGCGAGATGAAAAGATTAAAGATCTCGATCGCAAGGTTAAAAGGCAGATTGATGCCCTGAAAGCCGAGTTTAAGGAAAACGTTGATGTCCTGAAAAAAGGCGACGAGCTGTCACCGGGAGTCATTCAGGCCATTAAGGTTTTTGTGGCTATGAAAAGAAGGCTGTCGGTTGGCGATAAAATGTCTGGACGTCACGGCAATAAGGGAGTTATCGCCAAAATAGTTCCGGACGAAGATATGCCTCGCTTACCTGATGGAACACCAGTGGATATTGTTCTGAATCCACTCGGGGTGCCTTCTCGTATGAATCTCGGACAGATTCTGGAAACTCATGCTGGCTGGGCAGCCAAAAAATTGAATCTGTGGCTTTCGACACCCGTCTTTGACGGTGCCAGTGAAAGCGAAATCAAGGCTTTACTGCGGCAGGCCGGGTTGCCTGAATCGGGCAAGGTCAGGTTGTATGATGGTCTGACTGGCCAGGCCTTTGACCAGGAAGTGGCTGTCGGTTTTATCTATATGATGAAACTTTACCATCTGGTTGACGATAAAATTCACGCCAGATCAACCGGTCCCTATTCACTGATTACTCAGCAGCCGCTGGGCGGTAAGGCTCAATTTGGTGGTCAGAGATTTGGTGAAATGGAAGTCTGGGCGATTGAAGCCTATGGGGCTGCTTATACTTTGCAGGAAATTCTGACCGTCAAATCAGATGATGTTGAAGGGCGGGCCAAAATATATGAAGCTATTGTTAAGGGAGACCTTGATTTTCAGCCTGGTTTACCCGAATCAGTCAATGTTTTGATTCGTGAGCTACAGGGCCTCTGCTTGAATATTGAATTACTTAAAGGCGAAAGAGACGAGGCTTTGCCCTGGGGTATTAGTATACCGCAGGCAGCCAAAGGAGATTAATAATGGAGTTCAGGCAATCTTTAACGACGAGACCGAAAATCGATTTTGACCGGGTCAGAATCAGCATTGCCTCTCCTGAGAAGATAAAGAGCTGGTCGTGGGGAGAAGTTACCAAACCTGAAACGATCAATTACAGAACTTTTAAGCCGGAAAAAGACGGCTTATTCTGCGCCAAGATTTTCGGCCCTATTAATGATTATGAATGTTTGTGCGGCAAATATAAGCGGATGAAGTACAAGGGCATCATTTGTGAGCGCTGCGGAGTGGAAGTGACCAAGTCGAAGGTCCGTCGGGAAAGGATGGGGCATATTCAACTGGCCTCCCCGGTGGCTCATATCTGGTTTTTCAAGAGTCCGCCCAGCCGGATCGGCCTCATCCTGGATATGACCATCAAAGAATTGGAAAAGGTCCTCTATTTTGAATCTTACATAGTCATCAATCCAGGTGATACCGGCCTTAAAGAAAAGCAGCTTCTCAATGAAGAGGAATATCGCGAAGCACGGGAAAAATTTGGCAACCAGTTTGAAACCAGCATGGGAGCCGAAGCCATCAAAAGACTGCTGGAAAAGATTGATATAGATAAAGAAAGTGAAAAGTTGCGCCGGGCGATGAAGAAGGATACTTCTCAGCAGAAGAAGCTTCACAATGCCAAGCGACTGAGAGTTTTTAAAGGACTGAAGAAATCGGGTAACAGGCCTGAATGGATGATTCTGGATGTTATTCCAGTTATTCCGCCAGATCTAAGGCCACTGGTCAGGCTGGATGGCGGCCGTTTCGCCACTTCTGATTTAAATGATCTTTATCGCCGGGTTATAAATCGTAATAATCGTCTAAAAAAACTGATTGAACTTAAAGCGCCTGAGCTTATCATCAGAAATGAAAAAAGGATGCTGCAGGAAGCGGTTGATGCCCTGTTTGATAACGGCCGGCGTGGCCGGGTTCATTTAGGTGCGAACCGCCGCCCGCTTAAGTCTTTAAGTGAAGCTCTGAGAGGAAAACAGGGGAGATTCAGGCAGAATCTGCTCGGAAAGAGAGTAGATTATTCTGGACGGACAGTCATTGTGGTCGGCCCGGAGCTCAAGCTTAATCAATGCGGCTTGCCCAAGAAAATGGCCCTGGAGCTATTTAAGCCTTTTATCTTTCATAAGCTGGAAAAAGAAGGTCTTGTCCCCTCTGTTAAGGTGGCCAGAGAATGGCATGAACAGGAAAGGCATGAGGTCTGGGATTGCCTGGAAGAGGTGGTCAGAGAACATCCGATTCTTCTTAACCGTGCTCCGACTCTGCACCGTCTGGGCATTCAGGCCTTCGAGCCAATATTAATTGAAGGCAAAGCTATTCAGATCCATCCACTCGTCTGCGCAGCTTTTAATGCTGACTTTGATGGTGATCAGATGGCCGTACATATTCCTCTGTCGGTGGAAGCGCAAATTGAAGCTCACACCTTGATGCTATCTTCTAACAATATTCTATCTCCGGCTCATGGTCGCCCCCTGGCTATTCCCAGCCAGGATATGGTTCTAGGCTGCTATTATCTCACGCTTGAATTGCCGAATGAAAAGGGAGAGGGCCGTATCTTTACCTCTTTTGATGAAGCTCTGCTTGCTTATGAAGCAGATGAGGTCAGCCTTCACAGCAGGATTAAAGTCAAATACTCCGGTCCATTTATGAATTTGAAGGCCTTTTATGATGATCAGGCTGTTTTAAGCTGCCCAGTGAATAATCTGACTAGTGAACTGATTGAAACTACCCCCGGGAAAATAATTTTCAACAGTGTTTTCCCCAAGGGGCTGCCCTATATCGACGGCTTATTCAAAAAGAAAGGCCTGGAAAGTCTTGTCTACTATGTTTATCTGCAGTCAGGGCTTGGACAGACCACTGAGATGCTCGACAAACTGAAGCAATTAGGTTTTACCTATGCAACCCAGGCGGGTTTCTCTCTTGGCATAGAAGATTTTATGATTCCCGCCGAGAAAGAAGACATTATTAAAAAAGCCGAAAAAGAAGTGGCTCAAGTGGAAAAGCTATACCGTGAAGGCACCATCTCCTCAGGCGAGAGATTTAACCGGGTGGTTGAGATCTGGACGTCAGTTACAGAGAAAGTTACCAATGCCATGCTGGAAACTATGAGGAAGGTCAGTTTTGAGGAAAAGATGTTGAATCCTCTGTATGTTATGGCCGATTCTGGTTCCAGAGGAAACAAACAGCAGATCCGACAGCTGGCCGCAGTAAGAGGCCTGATGAGCAAACCATCAGGCGAGATTATTGAAACACCAATTACTTCCAATCTGAGAGAAGGGCTGAACGTCCTGGAGTATTTTATTTCCACTCACGGCGCCAGAAAAGGCCTGGCTGATACAGCCTTAAAAACGGCCAATTCCGGTTATCTGACCAGAAAGCTGGTTGATGTTGCCCAGGAAGTGATAGTGGATCAGCATGACTGCGGGACACTCAAAGGGGTCAATGTCAGCGCCATTGTTGAGAATGGTGAAATTGTCGAACCTTTTGTCGATAGAGTTGTTGGCCGATATTCCCTGGAAAGAATAGTTAATCCTGATACGGGGGAAGTGATTGTCGATATGAATCAGGAGATAACAGAAGCTGTCGCCGATAAAATTCAAAATCTAGGGATTGAAAGAATTAAAATTCGTTCTATTCTAACTTGCGAATCAAAGCGGGGTGTCTGTCAACTTTGTTATGGGCGTGACATGTCTACTGGCCGCCTGGTTGACCTGGGAGAAGCAGTTGGAATCATGGGTGCTCAGTCCATCGGTGAACCAGGCACTCAGCTGACCATGAGAACCTTCCACGTCGGCGGTATAGCTATGCGTGGGACTGAGAAGTCAAAACTTGAAGCTAAAAATGATGGGATTATCAAGTTCAACAATTTGAACTGGGTGGTCAACCAGGAAGGGACGCTGGTCGTCGTTAACCGTAATGCCAGTATTGCTATCCTTGATCATCGCGGAAGAGAGATAGAACATTACCAGGTACCCTATGGAGCAAAAATTCTGTTAAAAGACAACGAACCGGTGAAAGCACGCCAGGAATTTGCTGAGTGGGATCCTTTTAGTACTTTTATTCTGACGGAAGAATCCGGCCTGGTAAGATTTAAAGATGTGGTTCTGGGCATAAGCATGGATGAAATCAGGGATGATTTTACCGGGCTAATAAGCCAGGTTATTACTGATCCAAAGGATGAAAAACTTCAGCCGATGGTTGAGATTATTGATTCTGACTTGAAAGATGATAAAGGCGAACCGGTTGTTAAAAAAAGGTATTTTCTGCCCAAGGGCGCCAATCTGGATGTCAAAGATGGCGATGAGGTGTGTGCTGGCGATATTTTAGCCAAGATCCCGAGAGAAGTAGCCAGAACCAAGGATATTACGGGTGGTTTGCCCCGGGCAGAAGAATTATTTGAAGCCAGACGGCCAAAGAACCCGGCTGTTATTTCAGAAATTGACGGTATTGTTCAGATCGGAGATCTCGTCCGCGGTTATCGCCGGATTGTGGTCAAGAATGAAAGGGGCGGGGCCAGAGAATATCTTGTTCCGAAAGGTGCCCATTTGCTGGTGTCAGATAATGAAAAGATAAAAGCCGGAACTCCTTTGATGGATGGACCCATAAATCCTCATGATATCCTGAAAGTTCTGGGTGAAAAAGAACTGGCTGAATACCTTCTGCGAGAACTTCAGGAGGTGTACCGGCTTCAAGGGGTCACTATAAATGACAAGCATATCGAGATTATCATCAGGCAGATGCTCAGATGGGTAAAGATTGAAGAAATTGGTGATACAGAATTTCTGGTGGATGAACAGATTGACAAATTCAAATTCCAGGAAGAAAATGCCAAGGTTTTGCAAAAAGGTGGAAAGCCGGCTAAAGCTCGGCCCTTGCTTCTGGGTATAACCAAGAGTGCCCTGAGTACGGATAGTTTTATTGCTGCTGCCTCCTTCCAGGAAACAACCAGAGTCTTAACTGAAGCCGCTCTTTATGGCAAGATCGACTATCTCCGCAAGATAAAAGAAAACGTCATTATGGGCAGGTTAATTCCGGCCGGTACGGGCTTTCCATACTACCGCAATGTAATTCTGAAAACAGAACAAATTGCCAGGGAAGAAAAAGAACTCGAAGCTCAAGTCCATAATTGATGTAAAAAAAGCAAAATAGCCTGTGATTTTCTTGACAAGCAGGGCTGTTTTTGCTATTCTTCAAACATATTTCCCGGGAAGTTCATCCCGAGAAGAAGAGAGTAAGTTTTTCTATTTTAGAGGAGAATTTTAAGTGCCAACTGTCAACCAACTTGTGCGAAAAGGCAGAACGCCAAAAAGGTATAAGAGTAAGGCGCCCGCCCTTGATGCCTGTCCGCAGAAAAGAGGTGTCTGTGTCCGCGTATTTACCACCACTCCCAAGAAACCAAATTCTGCTTTGAGAAAGGTAGCCAGAGTCAGATTGACCAATAATGTCGAAGTCACAGCTTATATTCCCGGTACCGGTCACAATTTACAGGAGCATTCCATAGTTCTCATCAGAGGTGGAAGGGTCAAGGACTTGCCTGGTGTAAGATATCACATTGTTCGCGGAGCGCTTGATGCGGAAGGTGTGCAGAATAGATTTAAGGGTCGCTCAAGGTATGGAGCCAAGAAACCCAAAGAGAAAAAAGGTGGCGGGAAGTAACCAGAACGAGGAGATGAAAGATGCCAAGACGCGGGATAGTCAGAAAAAGAAAGCCACAACCTGATCCATTGTATAATTCAGCGCTGGTTGGTAAGTTTATTAACCTGATTCTGGAAGAAGGCAAGAAAAGTACAGCTGAAAGTATTGTTTACAATACTCTGGATATTGTGAAACATAAATCCAAGGAAGAACCTCTGAAAGCTCTTGAAAAGGCTATTGATAATGTCCGGCCGATGGTTGAGACCAAATCCAGGAGAGTCGGGGGAGCTACCTATCAGGTTCCAGTGGAGGTGCCTGAAGACCGATCAATTTCAGTTGGCATGCGCTGGTTAATTAAATATGCCAGAGAGAGAAGCGGGAGAAGCATGGAAGAAAAGCTTTCAGCTGAGATTCTTGATGCTCTGGCTAATAAGGGAGGGGCTGTTAAGAAGAGAGAAGATACCCATAAGATGGCTGAATCTAACAGAGCCTTTGCCCATTATAAATGGTAAATTATCAATCGGTTAAGCATCTTATTAATTTTATATTTTTGTATATAAATGGAGAAGAAAGTTCATGCGGTCGTGCCCGATCGAAAAAGTCAGGAATATTGGCCTTATGGCCCATATTGATGCGGGCAAGACTACAACCACGGAGCGAATACTGTACTTTACAGGCATCACCTACAAGATGGGTGAGGTGGATGAAGGTACAGCTGTTATGGACTGGATGGTTCAGGAGCAGGAGCGTGGCATAACCATAACTGCCGCCGCCACCACCTGTTTCTGGGAAGACCACCGGATAAATATAATAGACACCCCGGGGCACGTTGATTTTACCGCTGAGGTTGAGCGGTCCTTACGGGTCCTTGACGGGGCGATTGTTATTCTATGTGCTGTCGGCGGTGTTGAATCGCAGTCAGAAACGGTCTGGAGGCAGGCCGATAAGTACCGGGTACCCCGGATTATTTATGTGAATAAGATGGACAGATTAGGTGCTGAACCAAGAAGAGTTGTAGACGAAGTCAGTACCCGTCTGGGTGCCCGGCCATTGCTGCTTCAGATTCCTCTTGGCACTGAGAATAATTTCCAGGGAGTAATTGACCTGGTTGGTAAAAGAGAAATAGTCTGGAAAGACGATCTGGCCGGAACTGAATACGAGGTGAGGCCTGTTTCACCTGAGCATCAAGAGGAAGTTGATCAAAAAAGAAGGGACATGCTGGAAATACTGAGTGAAGTAGATGATGAGCTCATGAAGAAATATCTGGAAGATGAGGACATTGAGTCAGGGGAAATAAAAGAAGCCATCCGGAAGGGAACAGTCGATCTTAGATTTTATCCTGTTCTTTTTGGAGCTTCATTCCGCAACAAAGGAGTTCAACCTCTGCTCAATGCCATTGTTGATTATCTTCCTTCGCCAGTAGATATTCCTCCTGTCAAAGGCTATCATCCGAGAACTAATGAGGAAGAGACCAGAGAAGCTTCAGACAGTGAGAGCTTTTGTGCTCTGGTTTTTAAAATTATGAATGATGCTTTCCTGGGCAACCTGGCTTATTTTCGTGTTTATTCTGGCAAGCTAAAGGTTGGTTCATACGTCTATAATGCCACCAAAGATCAGGAGGAAAGAGTCACCAGGCTGCTCGAAATGCATGCTAATAAGCGGCACGAAATTGGAGAGATTTATGCTGGTGATATAGCTGCTTTTGGAGGCATGAAGAGTCTATCCACCGGTGATACCCTCTGCCTTAAAAGCCGGCCGATTCTGCTTGAGCCTCCAACTTTTCCTGAGCCCGTTGTTTCGACCACGATTGAGCCAAGAGCTAAGGCTGACCACCAGAAATTGCTGGCTGCTCTGGAAAGATTTATGACCGAAGATCCGACTTTCCGGCTGGTACAGGATCCAATGACCGGACAGACTTTGATTCAAGGAATGGGAGAGCTTCATCTGCAGGTAATTATGGATAGGCTTTCCAGGGAATTTGGACTCCAGGCTAAGCTTGGCCGTCCTCAAGTTGCTTATAAAGAGACGATCACCAGGGAAGCTCAAGCTGAAAGTACTTTTAGCCGACAGCTGGCCGGGAGAGGGCAGTTTGGGCATTGTGTGATAAAAATTGAACCTTTGCTGCGCGGTAAAGGTTTTGAGTTTATTAACCATCTTAAATCCCGTATTATTCCTGAAGAATTTATCGCTGAAATCGAAAGAGGCATAAGGGAAGGGATGGAAGCTGGTCTGGTAGCTGGTTATCCCGTTACTGATCTCAGAGCGAGTCTGCTCGATGCCAGTTATCGTGAAGACGAATCAATCGCTATTGCCTATAAGATAGCCGCCTCGATGGCTTTTAAAGAAGCCGGCGAGAAGGCCGGCGCGGTTATTCTTGAACCTATTATGAAACTTGAGATAGTAACTCCTGACGAATATGTTGGCGGGTTGGTTGGAGATATTAATGCCCGGCGGGGCAGGATCGAGGCCATTGATATTAAAGGCAGTTCAAGAGTTTTAAGAGCTTTTGTACCTCTGGCCGAAATGTTTGGTTATGCTACCATCCTGAGGACAATAACTCAGGGACGAGGAGCTTTTTCCCTGGAATTTTCGGCTTACGAACCAACGCCGCCTGACGTTCAGGAAGAAATAAAAGCCAGAGTAGAAGGGAGAATTCCCTTTAGTGAAGCGAGGAGGTAAAAAGAGATGGCTAAGGAAAAGTTTGTAAGGACGAAGCCGCATGTGAACATAGGTACGATAGGGCACATAGATCACGGGAAGACGACATTGACGGCGGCGATCACGAAGGTTTTATCGACGAAGGGGATGGCGCAGTACAAGAGTTACGATGAGGTAGCGAAGGCAGATGCGAAGATGTTCAGGCGGGACGAGACGAAGATTTTGACGGTAGCGCTATCGCATGTTGAGTATGAGACGGAGAAGCGGCACTATGCGCACATAGATTGTCCTGGTCACGTAGATTACATAAAGAACATGATCAGTGGGGCGGCGCAGATGGACGGTGCGGTACTGGTGGTAGCGGCTGATGATGGTCCGATGCCTCAGACACGTGAGCACATTTTATTAGCGCGACAGGTAGATGTCCCGGCGATAGTGGTATTTATCAACAAGGTGGACTTAGTGGATGATCCTGAGATACTTGACTTGGTGGAGTTAGAGGTTCGGGAGTTATTGAGCAAGTATGATTTTCCTGGTGACAAGACGCCGGTTATTCGTGGTAGTGCGACGAAGGCCATAGCTGATCCGGAGGGTGAAGGTGGGAAGCCGATTTGGGATTTAATGAAGGCACTGGATGATTTTATACCTGAGCCGGTTCGAGAGGTAGACAAGCCATTTTTGATGTCGATAGAGGACATATTTTCGATCACCGGGCGTGGGACAGTGGTGACCGGGAGGATAGATCGTGGGGTGGTTAAGGTAGGAGATGAGGTAGAGATAGTAGGTTTTGGTGAGACGAAGAAGACGGTGGTGACGGGGATAGAGATGTTTCGGAAGATCCTGGATCAGGGTCAGGCTGGAGACAATGTAGGGTGTTTATTGAGGGGAGTAGGGAAGGATGAGGTAGAGCGTGGTCAGGTATTGGCCAAGCCAGGGACGATCACGCCGCACAAGCGGTTTAAGGCTCAGATATATGCTTTGACAAAGGATGAAGGTGGTCGGCACACGCCGTTTTTCAATGGATATCGGCCACAGTTTTATTTTCGGACGACGGATGTGACGGGGTCAGTGAAGTTACCGGCCGGGGTAGAGATGGTGATGCCCGGGGACAATGCGAATGTGGAGGTGGAGCTGATCACGACGGTGGCCATGGAGAAGGGATTAAGATTTGCCATCAGAGAAGGTGGCCGGACGGTCGGTGCCGGTACTGTCACCGAAAT
>DCDG01000007.1 GCA_002316315.1 Candidatus Aminicenantes bacterium UBA1061
TATCTTCCCACTCCACCGACAGGGGTCCCTCATAACCAATCGCATTGAGTTCTCTGATAATCGATTCAAAATCGACATCCCCATGACCGAGAGAGCGGAAATTCCAGCCCCGCCGCAGATCACCAAAGGGGAGATGCGACCCGAGAACAGAGGCCTTGCCATCCAGCGTCAGGGCCACATCTTTGAGATGGACATGAAAAATCCGGTCCGGAAATTCACGGATAAAAAGATGAGGCGTCATTCCCTGCCAGAGTAAATGGCTGGGATCAAAGTTAAAACCGAGTGTTGGCCGGTAATCAAAAACTTCGAGCAACCGTTTGGCCGTGTAGAGATCAAAGGCGATTTCAGTGGGATGAACCTCCAGGGCAAATTTCACCCCGCAGCGATCAAATTCATCCAGAATTGGTGTCCAGAGTTCTTTTATCTGCTCGAAGCCTTTCTCGACCAGTTCCTCACTCGTGGCTGGAAACGAATACCAGAACTTCCAGATAGGTGAACCCATAAAGCCATTGACCACATAGCAGCCGAAGTTTTTAGCCGCCCGGGCGGTGAGCTTCATTTCTTCTATAGCCCAGCGCCGGATTTCATCCGGTTTGCCCTTCACCTCAGCCGGAGCAAAGTCATCAAGACGGAGGTCATAGAGATCACCGACACACTGGCCGGCTAAATGAGCCCCGAGAGCCCGGCACTCTAAATGATACCTGGCCAGAATTTCTTTTTTCCTTGCCAGATAGCCAGGATCTTCGGCTGCCTTTTTGACTTCCAGATGATCTCCCCAGGTAGCAATTTCCAGCCCGTCATAGCCCCAGGAGCTGGCTTTCTCACCGACGACTTCAAAGGGAAGGTCAGCCCATTGTCCGGTAAATAGTGTTATTGGTCTTGCCATTTTTTCTCCTCCCGAGAATTAAGATTATTATTTGTTGGCCCGCTTAAAATTTTACCCAGACTGCTCCCTTTTCCGAGCTCTCGACGCACTTTTCTATAAACTTTACCCCGCGCACTCCTTCTTCTACCTGCGGGAAATCAAGGTCATCCGCGGTAAGCTCCTGACCATGGAGCTTCTTGTCGAGGGCGGTCAGAAAGGTCGAATAGATGTTGGCAAAAGCTTCGAAGTAACCTTCATTATGGCCGGAGGGAATACGCGACAGGGCCTGGGCTCGCGGGCACATCGGGTCACGCCCCCGGGAAAGATAAGCCACCGGCCGGTCAAGGTAAGAAATCTTAGCGTGGTTTGGATCTTCCTGATACCATTCAACCGCACCTCTGGTTCCATAAATCCTAACTCTGAAACCATTGTCGTGGCCGATAGCAATTTGCGAACACCAGTAGAGCCCGGTGCCTCCGCCCTTAAAGTTAATCATAATGGAGGCATTGTCATCGAGCGGCCGCCCTTCGCCAAAATGGTCAAGGCGGGCACAAAGTGTTTCTATCTCCAGTCCGGTCAGGTAAGAAACCATATGTTCAAGGTGCGTCCCGATATCGCCAACGCAATTGGAAATTCCAGCCCGGGCCGGGTCTGTCCGCCAGGCCGCCTGCCTCTGGCCAGTTTTTTCTACCAGGGTGGCTAACCATTCCTGCGGATATTCGCCGGCTACAAAACGAACGCTGCCTAACTCGCCCTGTGAAATCAACCAGCGCAGATGTTTGATGATTGGAAAACCAGAATAAGTGTAGGTGACGCAGAAAAGCAGGTCTTTCTGGCGGGCCAGATCAGCCAGCTCTTGAGCCAGCGAGCTGCTGGTGGCTAAAGGCTTATCACAGGCTACCGGAAACCCAAGTTCCAGAGCCAGTCGGGCAATCGGATAATGCGAGTCGTTAGGCGTAACAATGACGATAAAATCAGGGCGGTCAGGATGTCGGGCTTCGGCCTGGAGCAGTTCCTCATAGTTCCGGTAAAGGCGGTTTTTATCCAACCTGAGTGTTTCCCCCGTTTTGAGGGTATCCTCATAATTTCGGGAAAAGCAGCCGGCGACTAAGCGGGCTTTACCGTCCATAGCTATAGCTTTCCGGTGGACATCGCCGATAAAAGAGCCTGGCCCGCCACCAATCATGGCGTATTTTAGCTCAGGAATCTGGCTTATGCTCTCCTGCCCTTCAATCATCTTAAAGCTCCTTAAATTCCTTAAATTAATCAGACTTCAACTCTTATCTTATTTAACTCCCGCCCCTTTTTCAAAGAGAAAATGTCGCGGAGATGGACGTTTATTTAAATCACCCCTCGATCTACATTAAAAGTAGTGCGAAAAATGATCTTTAAAAACTTTTTATCGTTAGATTTTTATGCTGACCTCCTGAGGAGGTAAGCATATACAGGAGGCTGATTGATCTGTTTAACCCCGGCCACATAAAATTGATTATGAGGGGTTCAAGAAGGTATCCAATGCGAACAGAATAAATCCTCGATTTAAGAGGATAAAATCCACATAATATGGGGATTTGAAATTTTTATTTATGACTCTATAACTCCGTTATTGTTTTAATATCAACGAGATACTATTTTTCCTTTTCTGGCATGATAATTGCGGACGCGCATGCAATGGGTCAGTATAATTACCTATCGTGCTTTTTGAATATTGATTTTTAATAACAAAAAAAAATAAAATGAGATTAAAGAAGAAAAGGATGAACAAATTAATTTTTATTCCTTTATTTTTTCTATTAAGCTGGGAATATGTTCAAGCTGATTATGGATTAATAAACTTGGTTAATCCAAGAAAGATAGCTGTAGAAAAAGACAGGTTATATATTAGCGATGATTATATGGAAATCAATTTATATGATGATAAATTTAATAAACTTAAGGCGCTTTACCAGGAACCGGGCCCTGACCCAAACCGCCTTAATCTTCTTCAGAATAATATAGATTTTGATGTAACCGGCAGCTTTATTTTTATCACTGAATCCAAAAAGGGATTTGTGATTGAGGTTTTTGACAATAATGGCAAAAATCTTTATCTTATTAAGAAGAACTATCCTAAGATAAAATTTCAAGATTGGTATAAGGCGCGAATATTTGAAAGCATATCAAAAAATCCCCTTAGTGATCAGATAAAGAAGAAAATTGTCTTTCCGGAATATTTTCCGGCGCTGTATTCCTTTTTTATTGATAATGAACTTATGTATGTAAAAACGTATGAAAAGGAAAAGGATGAATTTAGATTTATTGTATTAGACACAAAAGGCAATGAACTTAAAAGAATTATGCTTCCTGAAGCAATTAGTTTCACTTTTAAAGATGGTTATTATTATTGGCTAGTTTATGAGGAAAAAACGGTAAATATAAATTATGCAAAGCAGAAGCAAAGGTATAGGTTCTAGACTTCAAGGACAAGCAGCCATATTTAAGACTAATAGAAATGAATAACATCTTAATTAGCATAAAGAACGTAAGCAAGGTCTATAAAGAGAACAAAAAAGCACTTCACAATTTTAGCTTAGAAATTTATCAAAATGAAGTTATCGGAATAATCGGTCCGAATGGCGCTGGAAAGACAACTCTATTAAAGATTATATTGGGTTTAATTTTTCCCACCGAAGGCGAAGTTTTTGTAAATGGTATGACTAACAGGAGTAATGAAGTAAAAAAGATGATAGGCTATCTTCCTGAATATACAGTTTTTCCCGATTTTATGACTGCCGAACAATTCCTCGAATTCCATGGCTGTCTTTATGGAATAAAA
>DCDG01000015.1:0-15424 GCA_002316315.1 Candidatus Aminicenantes bacterium UBA1061
AGACGTCAGGACAGATAGTAGCTACCGGCTGTTCCGGATAAAATTTTCACGTCTCGGCGAAAACATCGTGACAATAAAATATGGAAGTCCCGGAACCAGCCTGAGTAAGGGCACCGCTGCCGGGGAAAGCATTGCGATTACCGCTGCCGGGGATGATGGCGCAGGCTCGATGCCGCTGGAATTTTTTGTGACCGAGGACCTGGAGACGGTTATCAAAAAGCGGGCCAACTTTTTGACTACCCGCCAGCAGCACCGGGATCCGTCGAAATGGTATTACGGTGTTTACAGCGACTGGGATATGAAGAACCGCGTGCTGCGCAGCCCCGAGGACCGCGATGGTCTGCCAACCTGGCTGGTTGATGCCTGTGATGATGCGGGCAATGCCAGGCCGGCTTATGTTGCTTCGAAGAATGTCTATTTCCCGGTGCAGGCGGAAGTGGCCAGCGTTGACCTTTATATCAAGCATTATTTGTGGGGCGGGATGCAGCAGACAGACGATGAGCCGTATCCTTTTGCCATCTACGGCATTCCCAACTGGAAGGTCAATCGCGACAGCCCGGACCCGGGGCGAAACGGGCAGAAGCATATCTGGCGGATCTATGATTATCCGCACATTGTGCTGCTTTATCACCGGATGTATCAGGTGGCGAAGCTCCACCCGGAGATAAAGACCGAGCTCACGGCCGATGAATATCTGCGGCGGGCTTACCGGACAGCTATCGCCTATTTCACGGTACCGCTCGAGGTCGAGGGCTGGTCAGCCTATGAGACGCCGACCATGAATGAGATTGTCATGAGCGATTTGCTACGGGCGCTCGAGCAGGAAGGCTGGAAGAAGGAGGAGGCGGAACTGAGGCAGCACTGGGAGAAAAAGGTGTGGCATTTTGTCGAAGATGATCCCTATTTGTTCGGGTCGGAGTTTGCTTTTGATTCGACCGGGTTCGAGGCGACCGGAGCTATGGCGAGATATGCGATGGAGAAGGTGGTGGAAGGAGAAATGGAGCGAAAAGAGGAGAGGAGTTTGTGGCCGGGTAGTGAAAGAGGGGATAAAAGAGCCGAATTTGAAAATTTGAAAAAAACAGAAGCAAAATCGCCCGGCGAAGGATTGGTCGGAACAACAACTTCAAAAGGAATAGCGCCGGTAAAAATGGTTCAGACCCGGCTGCTGGTGGGAGAAGCTGGCCCCGAACTTCAGTCTGGGGAAGGCGTTGAGGCCAGGCCGGGCTGGGAGCGGGCCAGAGTTGAGAAGTTTATGGAGAAGCAGGTCAGGCTGAATGTGGCGGCGCGGGGCTGGCTCGAGACAGCTTATTATTATCTCGGAAGCGATTATCGGGCGGGGGGAGGACTGCGCTATACGCTGAGTTATATGTCGCCGATGGGCGGCTGGTCAATCCTGGATTATGGGCTGAACTGGGCAGGGGCGCGGGCGCACCTGTTTGATTATCTGCGGCTGGGCTATGCTTCTTATCTCAGCAGCTGGGCGCTGGTCAATTCGGGGCGGGCGGAGACAGGGTATGGCTTCTGGTTTCCGGGTGAGGAAAATGACGGCGGAGCGGGGGGCGGCTTTGAGCCAATGGCTCGGGCGCGGGGCTGGCTGGGAAAATGGATTGAGCGAGGGGCCTGGTATTACAGTGCTGAGGAGGATGTGGGTTACTGCGGGGCGATCAGGACGGCAGCGACGGTGGTGGCGAATGACCCGGTCTTTGGACTGGTAGCGCTGGGAGGGAAGCTGGAGGATAAGGGGGATAGAATCGAGGTTGTGCCGCGGGATGGACTGGGGGTGCGGTTTCATTTGATGGCGAGTCCGGAGAGGCGGCTTCATGTTGAGTTTGAGCAGGGGCGGCTGGCCAAGGGAAAAGCCGTGGTCATTAAGAAGGATTTATCCGAGATTATTCTTCAGATCGAGGGGAGAGGGGAAGAGGGTCGGGCAAAAATTGACGGGGCTAAAATGGCTGAGGTGGAGCTCGTGGTGAGCGGCTTGGGGCTCGAGTATAAAGCCTATGACCGGGCTGGGCAGGAGATTAAGGGCGAGCGTCTGGCCGACGGCTCCATCCGCTTCCATTCCCCTTCCACCGATCTGGTGGTTTTGACCCGGTGACGGAACACTCCGTCCCTTTTTGGCTTTTTTTCGGGGTCCTGGGGTCCGGGGTCCCGGGTCAGTGGTGTCGGCTTTGATCTGACCGGTCTCTGTAAATAAAATGGAATATAGGTCGAAATGCACTCAACAGTCAGAATTTCCTTTTGCTCCTATTGAACCCTTTGAGGCAACGCAACTAAATACCATCTTTCTTGAGATTGGCGTCGTTAGAAGGAGATTTTATGATCGCTCACTTCTTATTTTTCCAGTATGGCTTTATGACTTTATTTAAGGTAGGGTTTGGTCATGACAGTTTTATCCAGTCATCTTGTGGTCAGAAGTAATAAGCAAGAGGTTGCTGGGGACGGAGTGTTCCGTCACCGTCACAGCCTATCGTTCAGGCTCAAACCTTTTGTCTCATTTCTCACGGGGTTTAGTTTTTTTATACTGAGTTTTTCCGGAATAGTATTGTATGTGAGACCAGAGGGTAGTCTGGCCAGGTGGATTAGCTGGGAGTTTCTCGGGCTTGACAAAAGTAGCTGGGAGGCAATTCACATTGTCTTCTGCGCGTTGTTTGTTATTGCCGCTATTTTTCATCTGGCTTTGAACTTCAAGGCTATAGTGGTCTACTTAAGAACAGGCCTCGATAATGGACGAAAAAACTGGTTGGAGCTGGCAGTGGCGGTTGGTCTGGTGGTAGTGCTGGCCCTGGTGGTAATCTGGCGGGTGCCCCCTGCTTCCTGGATGATGGAAGGCAGAACTAATTTTAAGAATTATCCCCGAGGCCTGCAGATCGAAACACCCTTTGCCGATTTCGAAAAGCAATCCTTGAGAAGAGTGGCCGAATATCTTGGACTCGGGTCAGAGACTGTGCTGAAAGAGCTCGAGGATAAGGGGTTAAGGTGGCTGAAGCCAGAGAGTACACTGGAAGAGACGGCCCGACAGAACGGACTCAGCCCACAGGAACTCTATCTTCGCATCCTTAACGCGCGTGCGCATGAATAGGGAGGTGGAATGGAGCGGGACCTGAAATGTAGTGGGACGTGCTGCCCTGCTACCCTTTCCTTCCTCTTTTTTTATAAGCGACACACAGCCTTTCTGACCACATAATTACCTGAGGCCAAGGCTATCTAAAGGCCAAGGCCATACTAATTACGTCACCAGGCTTCATCTCCCAAGCTGTTGGCACTTTTAACTGGCCTGAGTTTTTCAGTCTGTTCTTAAATCACGTCAATTAAATAATTACATCATATCAATTGATTATTTAATAACTAAAAGTTATCCGAATTTAATCTTTTAATCTTAAGTAGAAGGAAGAATAAAAGGCCCAGGCCCCAGGCAGAGAGGGGGGGACAGGGAGGGACAGGGTATCACGTCCCCTTTTTTACCCATTATCTTTGGCCCTTGGCCCGCTTCATTTTTTACCTCCCTGTCTTTGTCCTTTGATCTTTTTGGCCTCGTTCTAAAACCAGATACTTTTTTGGCTAAAATCCCAGGCGTTAAGGGCAAACATAGTCTGGACTTTTAGTCGGGGCGTGATACTCTACTCCTCCTTTAGCTCATTTTATAATTTAACAGATCAAACAAAAAGGGGAGGTGATAATCTGTCGCTTTTTCTTTGCCACTCGCCATTTCTAATCAGTTTATTGCCTTTGCCTGAAACAAATGAAACCATGTTCATCTGGTTCACATCTATTCCATCTCATCTTGGCCAGGACTAGAGCGACATCAAATTAGATAAAATCTAAATCAATAAATAAATATTGGGCATTAAGAAGAGGCCAGGGATAATAAATGGTGAAGGCCGGGGCCAGAGCCAGAAAAAAGGGGACGGAGTGTTCCGTCACCTCTTTACTAATGGTCTATAATAATAAATAGAGCACCGATGCTATCCCGAGCGATCAAAGGCATCAAAGGCACGCATCCAGGCATCTATAAGATTTAATGCTAAAAGCTCCGTTAATGGTCTCAGGGCTAAGACATGAGGCCAGCTTTTCCGGGGCTGGGTCCGATGCTTCCAGGCATCGCCTAAAAAGAATTGACACAAGACGGATGGACGTTGTTCGGACCCCGTCGATAAAAGAATAAAAAGGAGGAAGGCTTATGATTACGCTCAAGCAACTTGAAGACGAAATAAGGCTTATAGCTTACCAGCTTTACGAGCTGCGCGGCAAGGAGCCAGGACATGAGGTTGAAGACTGGCTCGAGGCTGAAAAGATAGTATTAGGTAAATATCTAAAGAGCAAAGAAGAATTAGAAGGGAAATCAGCACAGGCCCAAATGAAACGAGTGGCAGAAGGAGCAACAGGCGAAGTCATGTCGGCGGTGACATTAGCGGGGGCAACGGAGGTGTCAGAGGCGGGGGCAGAGCTAGCTGCAGAGGCAGCGGAGGCTGAACAGAAGGCGGAACGGCGAACAGGTCAAAAAAGGGCTCGGTCAGCGAGTGGCGGAAGACGCAGAGGAAGCGCAGGGAAGAAAAGTGCCGAATGAGAGATTGTTGTCATCCTGGTTGGCGGGAAGGGACCAGGGCGCGAGGGGACCAGAGTGTTACGTCCCCAATTGTTAAAAATGAAATCATTACCGGTTCTGAAATGGACAAAAGTTTAGTATAATTCAGGCCATGAATTCATTGCTGATTGTAGCCATAGGTCTTCTGGCCGGAATTTTTTCCGGGTTGTTCGGGATAGGTGGTGGAATTGTCATGGTGCCGGCGATGGTGGTCCTGGCCAATTTCCCGCTGATCAAAGCCACTGGTACCTCGCTGGCGGCGATTTTGCTGCCGGTTGGGATTCTCGGAGTGATTGCTTATTACCGGGCGAGGCTAATTGACATTCGCGGCTCAATTTTAATTGCGGTGGGGATGGTTCTCTCGGTGATAGTCGGTGCCTGGCTGGCCCATAGGCTACCCGCTGGGCTGGTGCAGAAGCTCTATGCAATTTTTTGTCTTTATGTTAGCTGGACTTTTATCAAGCCAGTGGAGAAGTTTAAGAAATACTTTGGGCGCCCGGATAAAGAGAAGGCCATTAATGCCTCAGCGCAGGTGCCTGTTAAAAATACAACAGAAAATTTTGGGGTGAAGTCGGGGGAGCCAGGCTTGTCTGCCTCTTCCGCTCTGGATTTAATAGCGGGCGGAACCGGTGGAACCAAAGATGGAAAGAGTCTGGCGGCGAGTCAGCCTCCTGGCCAGGGCCCGGCGGTAGTGTCTTCGCCGGTCGGTGGAGCGGCAACGCTTACTTCCGCTTCTGCTTCTGCTTCCGCTTCTGCTTCTGCTTCGAATCAGGTGCCGGTCGTGCCACATCCGAGCGCTATTGCCTTAATTGGAGTTGGGCTCGTAGCCGGTATCATGTCCGGGATGTTTGGCATTGGCGGCGGGAATATTATTGTACCTTTTCTGATTTTGTTTCTTCATTATCCAGCCAAGAGGGCCATTGCTACTTCACTGGGGGCGTTGCTGGCGCCAGTCGGGCTGCCAGGAGTGATCTATTATTATAAGGCCGGAACGCTGGATTTAAGGGTGGCCGGAATGCTGGCTATCGGGCTGGTGCTGGGGACAGTAATGGGGGCGCGAGTCAATATCAGAATCTCTGGAGAACTGGTTAAAGTCCTTTATGGGGTATTTTTGATCTTTGTTGCCGCTCGCTTCTTCTTTTAGAGACGGTGACGGAACACTCCGTCCCCACCCTTTTCAAAAAGCTTTAGAAGGACTAATTAAGGGTGGAATGAAGGAGTGCGGGGAGAAAGAGTGTGGGGACGGAGTGTTCCGTCACCGTAATTTTCGCCCGGTCAGCTTTTCGATTGTTTCATAAAAGACTTCGTTGCCGAGAGGACGCCCAGATCCTTGATTCTTTCTGATTTCTTCCAGATCATTTTTGCTTTCATTTTCAGCCAGATAAGCTCGCCAATCGTGAATCTGTTGCAGAAAAGAAGAGTCTGATAGAACCTCATCTGCCAGGCCGAAAACGTGCGCCCGGGCGCTCGACCAGGGATAATCTTCAGGTCTTTCGACGATTTTTGCCCTGACCGGATTTCGTTCAATATACCTGACACATTTATATAAATATCTCTCGTCCATTGGGTAAGAAAGATATCTTCCCTGCCATAATGTTCCCTTCCAGTTGTTTCTAATGTTTATGACCATGGTGTAATTTTTATGGACCTGCCGCATTAATTTTGCCAGGCTGTCTGAAGTTGATGGGATTGCTACGAGATGTATATGGTTAGTCATCAGACAATAGCTCCAGATCTCTACGCCGTATTTCCTGGCGAAATTAGCCAGAATCTTTAGGTAGGTTTGTCGGTCTTCCTTTTTAAAAAAGACGACCTCACTTCTATGCCCACGCTGAATTATATGGTGAGGGATTCCAGGAACAACAATTCTAGCCATTCTCGGCATCTATAATCACCTCGCTACTTTCAATGATTCGATGAATTCAATGGCCATTTTAGGCGTTGCCTTAGCGTTAAGTGGCTCTGAGTCGGTTGATCAGCTGTAGTGGGGACTGAACTGTATACTCTGAGCTGATAGTCAAGTGTCAACCCTAATTGGAAAACACATCCGTCTGATTTACATTCATCTGTAGTTACCCGTCTGCCGTCTGCCGCCCTCGGTTCGTCGATTAAGGTTAATTATATGCGTGTCTTTGTATCATCATAGACGAAAGGAGAGTGAGAAAATTCTCAGTTCTACGGTGACGTAATACTCCGTCCCGGGACGGAGTATTACGTCACCGGATTGAAATGTTATAATCTTAGCATGGCGACTGATAAGAAGAGAGTGCTGGTCGGGATGAGCGGCGGTGTGGATTCCTCTGTGGCCGCCCTGCTGCTAAAGCAAGCCGGCTATGAAGTCACCGGCGTAACTATGAAGATAGCGACCCCTGCTGGTGACTTGCCCATCAAGCCGGATCCAGAAAATAGGGCTGATTCCGCCTCTGGTGGTTTCACCTCACCTTCAGCCTCCGGGCCATCTTCTGGCTTTATTCAAGTTTCGTTCAAATCTTCCGGGAGCCACCTTCGCCTCTCGTGTTTTGGTGATGATGAAGAGCAGGAAATCAGCGAGGCGGCGGCCGTCGCCCGCCAGCTCGATATTCCTTTTTATGTGGTTGATCTTAGCCGTGAATATGAGGCCCGCATTCTGAATTATTTCCGCTCTGAATATGCCCGTGGCCGCACTCCCAATCCCTGTGTTAAGTGTAACGCCGAAATTAAATTTGGTCTGCTCCTCGATGGCTGCCGGCAGCTCGGTCTTGAATATGATTTTTTCGCCACAGGCCATTACGCCCGGGTCAAATATGATGGAAGCCTCCACCGCTGGCAGCTTCTTAAAGCCCGGGATGCCGCCAAAGACCAGTCGTATTTTCTTTCGTTTCTCAGTCAGGAGCAACTGGCCCGCTCGCTGTTTCCTCTTGGCGAGCTGACCAAAAGCGAAGTCCGTCGTCTATCCAGAGAATATGGCTTGCCGGTCAGTGATAAAGAAGAGAGCCAGGATTTTTATGCCGGTGATTATCGTGACCTCCTGCCGAAAGGCCAGCCCGGCCCGATCAAGGACCTGACCGGTCGGATATTGGGCCAGCACGAAGGGATAGAAAACTATACGGTCGGTCAGCGCCGAGGCCTCGGGATTGCCAGCAGCTGTGGCCGTCTGTACGTCGTCAAAATTGAGGCAGCTACCAATACAGTTTATATCGGTGAGGAAAAGGACCTGCTCGCCACGAAATTTTGTGTCGACGGGATTAACTGGGTCGGACGAATTCCTGCCCGGGGTGAAACCATCGAGGCTACAGTCAAAGTGCGTTACCGGTCGCCCGAGCTCGAATGCCGGGTGATAATGGGCGATAATCGAAGCGGTAGGGGCGACAGTCAGGATGAAAGTCAGGGGGCCCCGGAAAACTCAGCCGAGGTTATCCTTCTGACTCCTTATAAGGCTATAACGCCGGGCCAGGTGGCTGTCTTCTATGAAGGCGAGGCTGTCCTGGGGGGCGGTTTTATCCGGTGACGTAATACTCCGTCCCGGGACGGAGTATTACGTCACCATTTTTTAACTTATTAATTATCAAATAGATAGGTTGGGACAAAAGGGGGACGGAGTATTACGTCACCGTCAATACAAGCAATAGGAGAGCTTGATCAGGAAGACGTTGTCCGGCCGGCTGCTGAACAGCCTGTCTATGTCCCGGTTAAAATCCATTAGGCCATTCTGACCAGCTTCAGTTCGCCCCTGAGACCAGACGAGAAACAGAGTGCAGCCTGGCCGGTACTCCCACCTTAAAACCAGGTTGGCCCGGAATTGCAGGAAGTTGAAATCGGGATTAGCGAACGAATAATCCGTCTCTCCATCGCCGTTTTCATCTACTAAATAAAGCTCTTCCCCCACCTCATACTCCAGCTGGCTTTCTCCGAACAGCTCGTACCTGTCTTCCCAGTCTCTGGCCCGCGGCTCGGTGATCAGTTTAAACCGGTCATATTTACCGGCCGAAATAAATGGCATGCCATAAAACTGAACCGACAGGTCCGGCGTCAAGCTCAGGTTGAAGCGGACGGTAAGCGATATTGTTTTCTGGTCAATTTTTCCCACAATATATTTTTTCGCTCCTCCACCGCCGGTCGCCACAACCGTGTTAACGTATTGCAGTTCGTTTCTGAAATAAGAATAGTCCGGCTGAAGAGACAGGTTGAAGGCCGACACCGGCACATAGGTGATCTTAGGCCCAAAGCTATAAATCAGTCTGTCACCATTAAAGGCTTTCGTCCAATCGCCGTAGACACTCAGTCTTAATTTGCGGCGCATATCCGTTTGAAAAGATCCCCAGAAGCCGACGCCAGGAGCATTGCGCAACAGCGGCCCGCCCCTCAAAGCGCTGGTCGAAAGTCCGGTGAACTGCCGGTTCAGACCGAAATTAAATGTCCAGTAATTCTTGAACTCAGCCCAGCCATTGATATTCCCTCCGGCAAAAGTTTTCTCGCCGCCGAAATTCCAGCCGGTCCACTGATTCAGGTTGAGCTGGAGATTTCTGAAAAAGCTAAAGGGCTTATGGATACGGTAACCTGCCCAGAAATATTGCATAGACGAATCAGCTGCTCTCAGATAGCCAGCATCATTCAACTCCAGCCCGGGTGAGCGCCAGGTAAAACCGGTCGAAAAAAGCAGGTCCGAGCCTCCAGCCCGCCCGAAGTCAATCGAACCGCCATGCCCGTAAAGAGCTGCCCTGTCCGGATCATAAGTCAGGTAGTCAGCATCCGGTCGCTGGAAATAATGGACAGAAGATTCCTGGGTTAAGCTGATAGCTTCAGGTGTGCCGTGAACTCCGCTGCCTACCGCTTTGAGCGAAACATAATATTGCCTGTCCTTCCAGCTGTGATAGAAATCAAATCCGCCGGAAAAAGCCGAGCGGTGGAGCAGGTTGTCGGTCTCGTTATCCAGCTGGCGGTTGACTCCGGTGAACATCACCCCGACCACGGTCGCTCCCTGGCGGTAATCCTTGGCTAACCTGAAGGCCAAATAATTCGCTAACGGCTCGGCTACGGCCTTCTCATAGGTGCCGCTCTCCGGCAGGTAAATGGAGGCCTGTTCTTTATCGGTCAGAGCCTCGACCAGGCCAATTGACCAGCCATTTTTGGTTTTACCCGATAGCTTCAGTGCTCCCAGGATGGTCGTTGATTGGGGCAGGCGGTAATAGCCGCTGGTCTCAGGGTAAATCTGAGGTTCACGCCCTAAGCGCCGGCTGTAAAAAAGGTTGTCGAAAGAAAAATCGCCGCTCCCGCTGGTTATCTTAAAATCGGTGATATTTCGTCCCTCAACAAAAAAAGGCCGTTTCTCCTCAAAGTAGGTTTCGTAAGCCGTCAGGTTGATGACCGAGGGGTCAGCTTCGACCTGGCCAAAATCGGGATTTAAGGTGAAGTTGACGGTCAGATCGTGAGTCAGCCCAACCTTCCCGTCAAGTCCGCCGAAAAGCCGGTTATCATGGCCGGTGGCTAAAGGATTGCCTTCCTGGCGGGGATAATTACGCAGGCTGCCGACGGTGTAGGGAAGCATCTCGACCTGGCGAGGCGGCTTGATGGCTGTCACTCCCCGCAGTTCGCCAAACTGGCTGGTCCAACCGGGGGCATTTTTCAAAATGCGCTGCCAGAGGGAAACCTCATTTTTCCGGAATAGCTGGCGCATGACCTGAAAACCCCAGATCTGCTCCTGGCGGCGGCCGAAGCGCAGTTGAGAGAAGGGGATTTTCATTTCGGCTGTCCAGCCGTCATCATCGATGGCGGTCTTAATTTCCCAGATCGGATCCCAGGAGATGTCAACTGTATTTTCATCGAAGCCGTCATTAAAGAGAAGCTGATCAGCTTTAACCCCGGCGGCATTGACGGCAAAACAATAGCTTGTCCGCTGGTCGTAAAGGCTGTCAATGAAAACCAGGAGATAATCGCCAGAAAGACTGTCCCGGCGGCTAAGGCGCTGCTCGATGGATCCGGGTTGTGAATCATAGCAACGTATAGCTAAATAGAGATGGCTATCATCATAGACGACTTTAAAAGCGGTGGGTTCGGAGGGAGGCTGGCCTTCCTCCGGGTCAAACTGGATGAAATCAGAAAACCACTCGCCATCCTGCCAGGCGGGATCGTTCAGGCGGCCGTCAATGGCTGGAGGATGAGGGTTGACGCGGCGGGCGAAGGCAGTTTTTTTCGAGATTGAGTTCTGAGGTGAATTGGGAGGAGTGGCGGGGGATTGTTTCCGCGACTGAGCTTCTTGACCTGAAGCCAGAGCCGGTAGAACAAGAATCAGTGAAGAAAAAGAAAGAGAAAAAGAAAGAAAAAGAGCAAAGAGAATTGGGCGGCGGAGAAACGTGACGAGCTGGTCAGGCTTTCGCCGGGGAGACTTTGGTGGAAGAGATTTTAGAGATTCAACGGATTCAAATAGATTTTTATACTTATATTTCATCAGCGTTCTTTACCTCTCATCCTGAAGATTTTAGGGCGGCCATCGGCCGCTTAATACCGGGACCGGACTAATGCCAGATCTGATTTTCTTCCAAAGGAAAAACAATCAGTCCAAGCTCAAAGATCATTTATATTGACGAATAAGACGGCAACAAGGTTGCCAGAATTATCTGGTTTCGGTGACGTAACACTCCGTCCCGGGACGGAGTGTTACGTCACCGGTGTCGGGTGTTTCCTCTTCTATGCTGGGGCAGCATTTAGTAAAATTGGACTGAGAGGTGACGGCATGAAAATTAAATCGGGTTGGAGATCCAGGTCATCACATCTTAACGGGATGAGGTCAGGGCTATTCAAGTGGCGGGCTGCCAGGTCGGCAAATAGCCTGGTGCTGGCCATAGCCTTATTGACGTCGGCAATTTGGCTTCTCTCAGCCTCAGCCGGGGCGGCGGCCGCTGTGAACCGTGCTGTGAGCCGTGAGGGAAGAGGTGAGTCTTTTCAGATTAAAGAGATTACAGAAGGACTTTCATCGGCCGTTGAGACCTGGGCCAGAGTTGGGGTCGAAGCCTGGATGCTGGATCAAACACAGCCAGTGCTTCAGGATCAGCTACAGATAAAGGCTTATGGCTGGGTCCAGACCGCGCTGCCCCGGACTTGGTGGCAGAGCCCTGGCCAGACGCCGATTACGATTAAGACGCCAGTTCGGCTGCGGCTGCGACCCCAGCGTCCAGCTCAGACCCTCGTCTCTACAGGGACCGAGACTCACACGCCAAAGCAGCCTCCAGCTCAAACGCCGACTCCAGCTCAAACTCCTCTTGCCCTCCAGAATCAGGCTGATTCCGTATTTCAAGCTACAACTCTGGCACAAAAACCAGCCCCGTCTCTACTTCCAGCTCAGGCGCAATCTAAAACTAAAACTAAAACTAAAACAAAAACAAAAACGCCAGGCCGGACTCAGGATGCCTGGATCAGCGGAGTCTGGATGCATCCCGGACTGTTCGGTCCCAGGCAGGATGAAGCCGTCTCTAAGATGAGGACCGTGCTCGATGACTATGCTCGGGCCGGCATTAATACGCTCATCATGCTGGTCAAAGACACCAGCGGCTATGTCTATTTTGACAGCGAGATCGGCGTTAAAGATCCGGCTTATGACTGGGATTTCTTTGGTGCTTTCCTGAGCGAAGCCCGTCAGCGAAATATGACAGTTCATCCCTGGTTCTGTGTTTTCCCGGAAGGGGCGCTCCTCGGTCAGGTCAGGCAGCATCCGGAATGGTTGATTGTCGGGCCGAACCGCGAAATGGTCCGTACGGTCAATCCGGCTCTGCCTGAAGTCCGCGCCTACGAAATCAGCTTGATGACCGAACTGGTTAAAAAATACGGCGTCGATTGGGTTCACCTCGACTATATCCGATTTCCCTGCGAGCCGACTGAACCCTATTTCAGCCACGACCCGAAGACGCTCAAGCTTTTTAAAGACGAGACCGGCATCGATTTTACCAGCCTTAAGGCCCGCGATTCGGGCAATCCTCACTGGAATGCCTGGCTCGAATGGAATCGCCAGCAGGTCACGAGATTTGTCAAAGAGTTAAAAGACGAGCTGCAGACCACCGGCCGCCAGGTCCGGATAAGCGCGGCTGTTTTTTCCGATGCCGATAATGCTCGCGTGCTGATCGGTCAGGACTGGGCCAGCTGGGCCGAGCAAGGACTCATCGATATGCTCTGCCCGATGCTTTACACCAATGACCCGGCTCTTTTCGACCGTCTGACGAAGCGGGCAGTGGCCATTGGCCTGAGAAGCGGTGGCGATCAGGCTCAAGGCGAGGTGGGAAGAGGAAAATTAGCAGGCGGCAGAGAAGGTACCGGTAGCGAAGTGGCGAGCAGAGAGAGCCTCAGCAGAAAAGAAATCAGGGCTGGGCAGGAACAGACCGAGAAAAAGAGAGAAGATGCCATAGCCAGAGTCAGCGGTGAAAATGCCCGACCCGAAATTAATATGAAAACTGATATCGCCTCTGATATCTTCTATGATATTACAGGTGATATCATGTCCGATAGCCATAGCTCTGGTGGTTTCAATGTCAATAGCTGCCCCAGTCCCAATAGCTATAACTTCGCCCTGGAAGTCAGTGGCCAGAACCAGCAGGACAAACAGGACAAAATAGAAGGGACCGCTCCGCCGCTGCCGGCGGCAGTTGGTGCTGACCCCCTCGCTCGCCAGGAGAGTGAGCTTGAACTGCCGGTTGAAGCTGAGGCCGGGGCGAAGGGTAGGACAGAAGCCAGTTCAGTAGCCGTCCGGGGAAAGATTCCTGAGACTGGTGCCGAAGCAAAATTATCAAGACGACTCCTGGTCTGTCCGGGGATAGGTATTGGCACCTCGCACAATCAGAGTACCCCCGACCTCATGCTGGAAGAAATCAGACTGGCCCGGGCCGCTGGCGCTGACGGCGTTATCTTTTTTTCAGGCAGCAGCCTGACTACCCCATTTTTGGACAGAATGAGAATGGGGTTGAGCCAGCGCCTTTCTTTCCTAATCAACGCGTTACCCGATTATGCCGGTTATCGCATCCACTATTAGAGTCTTTAAAGATGACCTGTGGAAGCCACGTGTTTCCAGCTGCTGTGGTCAGCTTGGATCAGTTGATAGGATAATTAAAAGACAGGTGCAACAAAAGATGCTGGGGGCGGTGAGAAAAAGCCCGGATAGAAGCTGAGGAAGCCAAGCCCCAGGTCAGGGAGGATTTTATTGATTATAAAATAATGATAAGTATATAAAGCCAGTCAATTAAAACTCATGCTCAATGAGCTAGTGTATAAGATAGTTTGCAAATTGCAGTAAAGGACTTAGCCGGCTAAGAATCTCCTTTTAAAGAACTTAATCTCAAAAAAGGAGGAGTTTACGGACGATGGCTCAAAAAGATTATAAGATATTACCGGAAGAATTGCTTACAGGGTATTTAACAGAGCAGGATCCGTGTAGTGTGCTTTTATATTGATATTAAAGCAAATCGGCTGGCCTGACTCTATCGGGTTGGGCGTGCGCCGACCGCATAATTGTGAGTTCAGGAGTATAATAAAATTAATAGGAGACAAAAATGAAGAAGATTAAAAAGGCCGCTCTGATCCTGGCCCTTGGCCTGATTCTTGTCTGGCCTGCTGTTCTTTCTGCTCAGGTGATAACAGAAAGATACGGACAGGGTGTCTTTGCCAATTCCTATGGCCCCATTAAACTGGTAGTCGATGCCAGTGTGGCTATCAGGGATATAAACAGTCCTTATGTACTGTTTATACTTTACATGGCTGCTGGAGAAGAAGGGCAGAATATCGTCGTTCATCGTGACGGTATTACCATGATTTATCAGGACCAGGAATACAATATGCCGCCGGTCAAGGAGCTTCGTGAGAAATATCACCGTCAGATGCGGGATACTAATTTATACCAGATTAGCGGCCGGGAAGGCCTGGCCTCGACCTGGGTTCGGTTCTACAAGTTCCCCACCAACCAGGACTTTTTCCCTCTCCAGGCCAGCTCCTCGGCTCCGGTGGATGAGGGACTCCTGACCGGCAATATTGGTTTTCGAACCAGATGCTATTTTAAAAATCCTGGTTTCAAAAAAGGCGACGAAGTTATTATCAGAGTGACTGCCAAAAATGATCCTAACCTGAGCAATGAAGTCGCGGTCGTCCTGGAGTAAGCACAAAACTGCGCAACCGGCGGCACGATCTATATTTTCTGAGTTTTTCTGGCGATATTGACAGCCGTGTTTACATGGCCTGACCCAATTTAGCCGTTTTATTCTTTTATTCTATTTATCTTATTATCTTAGCCTCTCCTCTCTTAGCCCATTCAGCCTGTTTGCTTATCTGGCTTATTTTTAGCGTATCCTTTGTCGGGTCAGACTGGCTTGAAACTGAACATTGAGACTGGCTCTTGAAGAGGCGGCCAATGATAGGTAACCGGGGAAAAACCAGGAAAACGCCCCTGGCCAGGTATCTCTCTACCGGAAAACGGATAATGTAAGTTGTTTCGACCACCTGACCAGTCCTTATCATCTTATTTTAATTTATTTATTCTATCCTATTGATAATAAGTAACATCTCCGGGCCAGGCCTTATTTTTGGACCAGTAGACTCTTCATCAATTCAAATTACCAGTTGGCCGATCTGGCCGATCTGATTATGGCTCGGTCCTGGTTTCGCTTCCTTAAATAGCTTAAATATTTAGAAACAATTAGAAAATAAAATATAGATATTGCCCCCATTTTATAAATTTTAAATGAACCTTTTTCTTTTATTTTTCGTATATGAGAGAGAGCGGTCTGATAGATGGATATATGGTAATATTATCGCTAATTTACCTTTCGCTCCTTTGCCCTTAATCAATCGTCAGGAGAAACAGAACATGGAGAAATTTTTTAATCAACG
>DCDG01000015.1:15636-23496 GCA_002316315.1 Candidatus Aminicenantes bacterium UBA1061
CCGAAAAGACAGAAGCGGCCTGGATTTCACCCACTATTCTGGCTCCGACCTCCAGGAATTATTCACTGCCCTTAGCAACCACTGCCGAGGCCGGAGAAGCCAATAACATTTCTCCTTGCCATTTCCATCTCCCTGGCCCTAAAAAACTTTTCCATTTTTTATTTTTTTCGCTGCTCTCATTAATTTTATTTTTCAATTTATTAATTTTTTCTGCCCCAGCTCTCCTGGCCGCTGATAAAAAAGCTCTTCGTCCTGATGAGATTGACAAAGAAGCCCTGAAAAAAATCCAGGAAGAAAAAGTTGTTAAAGCCATCCGCCTCAACGAGACTTCTATCAAGCTGGATGGTCGGCTGGAGGAAGAAGTCTGGAAGAAGAACGAACCGGTGACTGATTTTCTGCAAAAAGATCCACTGGATGGAGCTCCGCCCACCGAGTTAACCGAAGTCTGGGTTGCCTACGATGACTCCAGCCTTTACGTGGCTGCTTACTGTCATGACTCAGACCCTCAGGGGATTAAGGGTCTTCTCGGCCGGCGTGATTCTTTTGTCGATTCCGACTGGTTTTTCTTCGCGAGTTGATCCCTATTTTGACCGACGAAGCGGTTATCTGTTTCGGCGTCAATCCCTCCGGTTCAATCGTGGATGAGGTCCTGTCCAACGATGTCAATGAAGATGCAGAGCTGGGACGGCATCTGGGAGGCCAAGAGTCGCCCGGGTAGCCGATGGCTGGACAGTCGAGATGCGCATCCCCTTTAATCAATTGCGTTTCCCCAAAAAAGATAGCTATGTCTGGGGCGTCAATTTTCAGCGGACGATCAAACGCAAAAACGAGCGCCTTTATTACGCCTGGGTGCCCAAGGAAGACAATGCTTATGTCTCGCGCTTTGCCCGCCTGGAAGGAATCGAGAAGATTAATCCTGGCCGGCGCATTGAGCTATATCCTTATACGGTAGGTCAGGCTCAGTTCGAGCCGGCCGAAGCCGGTAATCCCTTCCAGACCGGTCATGATTATTCAGGCAATGCCGGCTTTGATCTTAAGGTTGGGCTGAAAAGCAATCTCAATCTCGACGTAAGCGTCAATCCTGATTTTGGCCAGGTGGAAGTTGATCCGGCGGTTATTAACCTCACTGCCTATGAGACTTACTACGAAGAGAAAAGACCTTTCTTTATTGAAGGTGCTTCGATTTTCAATAACTTCGGCCGGGGCGGGATCTATATGAATGTTAATGTCAACTGGCCGAGTCCACGTCTTTTCTACAGCCGGCGGATTGGACGTGAGCCCCAGGGTTTTCCGCTTCATGATGGCTATGTTAATTTCCCTGACCGCACCACCATCCTCGGTGCCTTTAAACTGACCGGACGGGTGGGCAGCGGTTGGAATGTAGGTTTTATTAATGCTGTTACCGCCCGCGAATACGCGACCGTTGATGATCTGGAGAACCGCTACCAGGATGAGGTCGAGCCACTGACTTATTATGGCGTCCTCCGCGCTCAGAAGGATATAAACAGCGGGCAGCAGGGACTGGGGTTGATGGCCACCGGCGTGATGAGAGACATAAATAACGAGAGCCTGTCAGCTATCCTGAATAAAAATGCTTTTAGCTTAGCAGCTGATGGCTGGTCATTTCTGGACAAAAAGCGCACCTGGGTGGTCGGCGGCTGGCTGGGCGGGTCTTTTATTGAGGGCAGCCAGGAAGATATTTACCGGCTGCAGCAAAGTCCGATGCATTATTTCCAGCGGCCCGATGTGACTCATGTCAGCCTTAATCCGGACGCTACGACTCTCAACGGCTGGGCAGGCGAATTCAAACTGGGCAAGCAACAGGGAAATTCGCTTTTTCTGCTGTCGGTGGGGGCTCTGTCGCCAGGCTTTGATCCCAATGATGCTGGTTTCCAGAGCATGGGCTCGGATTTAATTGATTTAAACGGGTTCTATGGTTATCAATGGCTTAAACCGGGTAAAGTCTTCCGGCAGTCAATGGCTTTTGTCGGCCTGACCCAGCAGTATGACTTTGGCGGTAATAAGCTCTTCAGCTGTTTATTCGGTGATTTTAACGGTGTCCTTACCAACTGGTGGCAGTTTGAATACACTTTCCTCTTTCTACCCGCTACCCTGACCAACCAGTTAACCCGGGGAGGGCCCCTGGCTAAGACACCAACGGGCTTTCTTCATCAGCTTTTCTTGAGCAGCGATTCGAGGCAACCGGTTGTTCTGTCGGGCAATTTTTCCTATCAATGGGTTAAAAATGATTCTCATTACTGGTCGGCGAGTCTCTCGCTGCGCTGGAAGCCAATGGCCAGTTTGAGCCTGTCGTTCGGACCGGCCGTCAGCTTTGAAACCAACGAAACGCAGTGGGTCAGGAAGGTAACCGATCCCCTGATGACCGAAACCTATGGAGTCAGGTATATTTTTGGCCGGATTGATCAGAAGGTGATAGCCAGCGAAATCAGGGTTAACTGGATCTTTACCCCGAAGCTCAGCCTGCAGGTCTATCTCCAGCCGTTTATCGCCGTGGGTAAATATGACCGCTTCAAGCAGCTTAACCGACCGCGTGCTTATGATTATTTGGTTTTCGGGGAGGAAGCGAACTCAACTCTTGTTCCAATCGAGGGTGGTTATCTTATTGATCCGGATGGAGCGGAGGGACCAGCCACATCTTTTATCATCGGCAATCCAGATTTTAATTATAAGTCATGGCGAGGGACAGCTGTCTTGAGATGGGAATACCGGCCGGGGTCTCTTTTCTATGTGGTCTGGACGCAGAACCGGGCGGACTACAGTCATCCGGGAGATCTGTCGCTCTGGCGCGATCTGGGGGACGTACTAACTGCTCCCGGCGACAATATTTTCCTGCTGAAGTTCTCCTACCGCTTCGACCTGTGAAAACAGTGAATTATTGACCTCTGCTTCATTTTAGCTTAACATCTTAATTGAAATAGAAATAGAAAAGAGGGGCAAAATGAAGCAGCCTAAATTCTTTTTTGTTTTAATTCTGGTTTTAATGGTGGCCTTTCTGGCTGACTTTTCTTTAACTGCTCGCAGCACCGAGCCTTCGGTCCTGCGCTCAGCGGAAGGTAATTCTGTCCAGTCCGCAGCGGCCGGTGGCGAGCGAGATCTGGCCTTGAACTCCAGCTCGGGTTCACTGTCTGCTATCTCCGCCTTACACTTTAAAGGTCAGGATCAGCCGGAGAAGGTCTCGACTGGGTTTTTTTATCTTCAGGCTTATGATCAGGGGAAATTTGTCGAGTCACTAACTCTAGCTGACCTGGTGGCAGCTCTGGAAGACCAACCTCTGAATATCACCGGTTTGACTCTGGTCAAGGGTCTCAAGGTCAAAAGAACTGAAGGTCAGGAGATTCCCTCCCCGATACTTCCCCGAGTAATTATTCTCGAATTTAAGGCTTATGATTTTCACCAGAGAATGGGCGAGGTAGTGGAAAATCTTTTCCGCCGACCCTATAATCCCTCCGACGCAATTTCTCTTGTTACTCCAGTTAATATTTATAGCTTTTCTTCTAACGACCTGCGGAATAAAACTCCAGACGAACTTATTAAGGCTGGTCTGACCATCCTGAAAAGAGATGTGTCTGTGTCCGGTCGAACTGAAAATGAAATCATAGATGAATTAACCAGGCTGATTCTTGATCTTCAGCAGGGTTCATCTGCTAAAGAAACTTTGACTCAGTATCAGCAGAATCTCGAAAGTCTCAAGAGTTTCAGGAAATTTAATCCTCAGACGATCAGTCTGGCTGCCGTCAGGTTTGCCGAGCTGCAAGCCATAAAAAAATATATTGTCGTCTATCAGCAAGAATTTTTGCCTATTCCCAATGATCAAACGATGGATCAATTATTGGCCAATCAGGGCATTATGTTTCAGGCCAGCGAACTTTTCCGTTCCATACCTTCCGATATTTCAGTGGTGGTTGATTCTACTATAGAAGACTTGAAGCAGGCCAGCATGTCCATGAATCTTATTTATTTCAAAGCTGGCCCCAAACGCCGGCCGGATATCAAGATGAGAGAATTATCGGTAGATATGTTTGATATTTATGCGAAACTGGCCCAGGCCACCGGTGGTCTGGTGGAAGCCTCAGCCTCGCCGGCTGCCCAGCTCAAAAAAATTCTCGAACAGACGGAAAATTATTATTTGATTTCATGCCAGCTGCCCGCGCCCGAGCTGACTGCTGACCAGTTAGATGAATCAGAGATAAGCGGAAAAACTGAGCAGGAAATAAAAATCTATATCAAAAACAAAAGCTACGAACTCAGTTATCACCGGCTCTGAAAATAAGAAAAAAGGGGGCACACCCTGGTGCCCCCCGGTTTTTTTATCTGTCAGCGAAACCGAAAACACTCAAATAACCAAGCTTGATCACCCTGGAGAAAAGATCACCAGAGGCTTTGTCCACTGTGTCGCTGGTCTGATGATAATCGGGATGCATGGCAGTCATGTAGTAAACGTAGGGTTTTTTGACCGCAGCAAAAGACGAATGGTCAGATCCACCACCGCCTGCCCCCAGTTCAGGTTCGTTAATGAACAGATCCAGCCCGACATATTTATTCATTTCCTGCTGAAGCTCATAAAAACCTGAATCCTTGGTAGCATTAACCGAAACAAAATAAGCAGGACGAACCTTTTTGACCAGCTCTTCCACCCCTGCCACTTCCAGCCTTTTCTTGTAGCGTTCCATAGTCTGGTCGTCAAAGGCTCGGCTGATCATGTCGTAATTGAGATAGCCAACTGTCTTTTCTATCGGGAAGGTCGGATTCTGCACATAATAGCGGCTGCCCAGCAATCCCTTTTCTTCACCCGTCCAGAGGCAGAAGACAATCGAGCGCTTGGGCTTAACTGGATTAAGAGCCATAGCTCGGGCAATAGCTATCACCCCGACCGAACCCGAGCCGTTATCATCTGAACCATTAAAAACATAATCTTCCCACCGGCCCAGGTGATCAAAGTGGGCACCAACCACCACGTACTCGTCTTTAAGTTTTGGATCTGAACCTTCAATATAGCCAATTACATTTTTAGCTCTGACCAGTTTTGAACTGGCCGTAGAATTAATAATCACCCTGGCTCCTGGTATATCGCGTGAGGCTGGCTTATAGGTACTCTCAATTGAGTTTTTAAGCTCATCCAGCGTTTTACCGGTATTCTCCAGCAGCAGGTTAGCTATTTCCCTCGTGATATTAACCGTCGGAGCACTTCCCCCACCCATCATTCCGGCCATCATGTCCCTCGCTCCAGGAATAACCAATCTTGCTCTTGGTCTCTTAATAATCGGCCGATCATCAGGCGGCAGGGCATTCTGGTCGGTGCTCAGCGAATTATAGATGTCCGAATCTCTGGCCGCATTCTGAACAATCAGCACTGCTGCCGGTTCCTGCTTGTAGATTTCATCGAGTTTATTAAATAACCGGCCGCCGCGGCCTCTCATCATAGCCATCATCTGTGCGGCCTGAGCCTGAGGGAAATATTTATCTTTCAGCTCTTTCTTCTGGTTAAAGGGTGATTTCGGATCATCCTTGCCTGGAGCTTCGCTGATGACCACCACCACCTTATCTTTGAGGTTTAAACCCTTAAGTTCATCCCAGCCGATAGAAGGCTCTTTAATGCCATAGCCAACAAATACTACCGGCCCTTCGATTCTTTCTTCAGAAGAAAACATACTCATAAAATCAACACCGCCCTGGAAGGTGCGGCTCTTCAGACTGCCTCCTCTGGCCACTTCTATGGTCAGAGAAGCTTTGGTGTCAGAAATTTCTTTCAGAGAGAACTCCTGAAAGTAACTTTTTTCCTGTGGTTGATTGGCAAAATCTCCGCGGGCAACCATTGCTCTCAACCTGCCCATGTCCATTCTGGCCGGGCCACCGCCTGGCTTGACCCCCCACATCTTGAAGAGTGATACGACATAATCGGCGGCCGTGTCAAAACCGCGGCTGCCAGTGTCGCGCCCTTCCATCCAATCTGAGGAAATGTAGCCAAGCATGTTAAGGACATCAGCCGGAGTAATGGAATCAAAGCCGACTTTGTACTTGTCTGGAACTGGCTGGGTCTCACTGACCAAACAAAGAGCTCTCTTCACCTCTTCAGGCTTCATCTGCTGGGGCATTTGAGCCATCAGAAAGGAGAAAGTTGTCATGACCAGCACCAGAACGATTACCGGTAAGAGACGCTTTTTCATTAAGACCTCCATCTTCTGATTAAAAAAGCATTTTAACATTTTGACGGAAAGAGAAAACTGTTTCTTCCAGAAAAAAGAAAATAAACTTACCTGATAATTACCAGCAAATCTTCATTCTGGCCAGGACCTGCTTTAGCCTTTAAAGGTCAGGCAGAACTCGGTGCCCGGGCCGCCAGTACCAACTTCTTCTTCTTTTTCTCCACGTTTCATTTCGAGCTGGCCTTCAATCTGCTCGACCAGGGTATTGATAATGACCAGCCCCAGCGATTCTGACTTTTTAAAATCCACCTTGGACGGGAAGCCAACACCATCATCTTTAACCCGCAGCTCAACCAGACCATCTGGCCTCTTCTTAAAACTTACCCAGATATTGCCTTCTCTCCCGTCTGGAAAAGCGTGAATAAAGGCATTGGTGATCAACTCGTTTAGAATCAAACCGAGAGGCACTGCTACATTCAGATCAAGGTCAACCGGTTCGATCTCAACGTGAAGCTTGATCCGGTCAGAATTAACCTGATGCTCAAGAAAAATGCTCTTGGCCAGACTGCTCAAATAACCGGCCAGGTCAATTCTAGCCAGATCCCCTGCCCGATAAAGTTTCTCGTGGACCAGGGCCATCGATTTGATCCGGTGCTGACATTCCCTGATCGCAGCCCGGGCCTGGGGGTCAGTGAGCAGTGTTGACTGCAGATTCAGAATGCTGGAGATCACCTGCAGGTTATTTTTAACCCGATGGTGAACCTCTTTGAGCAAAATCTCTTTTTCCTGAAGCGATTGCTTCATAGCTTCTTCTGCTTTTTTCCGGTCGGTTATGTCCAGAGAAACTTCAATGATGAGGACGGTTTGGCCCTGCTCGTTCTTTAGAGGATAGGCGCTGACGTGCCACCAACGACCATCGGGAGTAATAGAATCAGTTCTTTCCGGGTGGCCGGACTGGCAGGCGGCCAGAACCGGACAGATGGGACACGGCTCGTCCCGTCCGAACCACAGTTCATAACACTTCCTGCCGATGACCTCATTTTCCTTTCCACCGAGGGCTTCAATTGCCGCCCGGTTTGCCCAGACGACGGTCAGATCAGGTGTTAATTCCAGCACATGCTCGGAAATGGTGGCAAAAATTGCTGATTTCTCCAGTTCGCTTTTGACCAGTTCCTCTTCAGCTTTTTTCCTCTCCGTAATGTCAGTAATAAAGCCTTCCAGGCAGATGAGATGCCCGTCTTCATCATAGACGCCACTACCTCTCTCCCGGACCCATTTTATTTTTCCATCAGCTGTTTTAATCTTATATTCATCTTCAAAAGCCTCTTTCTGATCTAAAGCCTCCTGCCATCTTTTCCAGAGAAATTCGCGGTGTTCTGGGAAGATCAGGTCATTGAAAGCGAGTTTGCGGTTATTTATTAAATCTTCGGGTTCATAACCGATGATCTCCTGACAGGTGCCAGCAATATATTCCATCGTCCAGTTCCGATCGTTTTTGCAGCGGTAAATCATCCCGGGCAGGCTGGCAATCAAATGCTCCAGAAATCTATTTCTTTCTTTGAGTTCTTCTCTGGCTTCGAGAATTTCCTGCTGGAATTTCCTTTCAGCCGTCTGATCCCTGAAGACCAGAATAACACCGAGAATAATGCCGTTGTTGTCGATAATTGGTGCCCCGCTGTCAGCTACTGAATATTCT
>DCDG01000030.1 GCA_002316315.1 Candidatus Aminicenantes bacterium UBA1061
CGTGATACTCTGTCCCGGGGACAGAGTATCACGTCCCCAATTTTATAAGATATTGATTATCAACAGATTAGGATTGTTAAAAAGAGGGACAGAGTATCACGTCCCCGGTTTTCGTCCCATTAACTATTCTTGACTTGAAATCCATAAAAGGGCAATATTAGAGGCGAAGTGTTACGCCAATATGAATAAGAATGCAAGGATTCCATTAAGAGAACTGATACTAAGTCGCTATTCATCTTTTTCTGGTAAAGAAAAAAAAGTTGCTGATTATATCCTGCAAAATTCTCATGTTGCCTTCGCTCTCCCCATCAATAGCCTGGCCGAACAGGCAGATGTCAGTTCTGCTACTATCGTCCGCTTTTCGCAGCGCCTCGGTTTCTCCGGTTTTCAAGAGTTAAAAAGCCAGATTATCGAAGAGGTTAAAGAAGAAATAAATCCAGAAGAACGTTTCAAGCTTTTGGTGCCAGATAACAATGCTGTGGAGACAGTTATTAAAGTAGCTGAAAACGAAGTAAAAAATATAAACCTGACTATTGACAATATCGTCCCTCAGAACTTTAAAGAATTTATAGAAAGACTCAGACAAAGCAGCTGTGTCAACACTCTGGGGATTGGCATCAGCTCGATCTTAGCACGCCTGGCAGCCTACCTCCTGAATCAAGCTGGATTGAAAACTCAATTTTTACAAAAAGAAGAACACTACTTTGAGGAAAAGCTGATCAACCTCAATAAAAAGGAGGCTATCCTGGCTTTTTCTTTTCCACCATACTCAAAAGAAACCATTTCGGCTGTGAAATTTTGTTATGAACGCGGCCTGACCTGTCTTTCTATCTCTGATAAACCCACTGCCCCTATCATAAAATATTCCCATAGCTTCATGACGGTCAGTACTAAGAATATAATGTTCACCAATTCGATCGGCGCAGTAGTAGTATTGCTCAACGCTATTGCCACCGACATTGCTTTCTTGAACAAGAAAAAAGTTGTTCTTCATCTTGACCTGCTCAATCAGCTGGAAAAAAATGGTTTTCTTGCCTGAATCCTAGGTTTTACCTATAAAAAATAGCTTGACAAATAGCTATCTAAAGTTTATTTTGCCTATGTAAATAATGTTTCACCATCTTATAAAGATGAATAATTATTTTCATGATGACACCAAACCCATAAGGAGGGAAAAATGAAAAAAAGACTAGGGATTTTGTTTCTTGGTCTGGTTGTTTTAATTGTTCCCTTGATGGCCCAGGATACCTTACAGACAGGCAGCATTGAAGGGGTTGTGGTAGATACCAGCGGATCCGGCCTGCCTGGAGTAACGGTGACTATTTCTGGCGAGGCTCTCATTAAGAAGAATCTTTCCACCACTACCTCCACTAATGGTGAATTTAGATTCTCCTTTTTGCCGGTGGGTAAATATGACCTGACCTTTTCCTTGCCCGGCTTTAAGACAACCATTTCCAAAAATGTGGAGGTTACCTTAAGAAAGACTACATTGGTCAGAATTACTATGGAGGTCTCACCTGTTGAAGAAACAGTTACCGTTCTGGGTGAATCGCCAGTAGTTGATTTAAAGACTTACACCGTCTCGGCTAACTTTACCAAAGAAGTATTACAAAAGCTCCCCAGTAGCCGCGATCCCTGGGTCATTATGGAAATGACACCCGGCGTGGTGATGGATCGGCAGAATGTCGGCGGCAGTACCGCCGGCAATCAGAGCAGCGGTTATGCTTATGGCAGCTACAGGAGCCAGACTGTTTATAATATGGACGGTGTTAACATGACCGATGCCGCCGCTAACGGTGCTTCGGCCATGTATTATGACTTTGATGCTATCGAGGAAATTCAAGTCGAAACAGGTGCTCATAGCGCCGATATTCAGCCCGGCGGAATAGTCGTCAATATGATCACCAAGTCAGGCGGTAACAAATTCAGCGGCGGTTTAAGCTTCTATGGAGAAACTAAAGACCTGCAATCGAACAATATTCCCGACCCTGCGACTCATCCTCAATATGCGGACGTTGGCTCAGGTAATCCGTTGGACTATTACTATGAATATGGCGGCGATTTCGGTGGTCCAATTATTAAAGATAAGCTATGGTTCTACGGTTCATTTCGTAAGACAGCTATAAGTCGTTATATTATTGGCTATGAACTGGACGGCGTGCCTCAAACTGACTATTCATCTCTAACCCATACTACCTTCAAATTGACCTACCAGATGAACGATAAAAACAGACTGGCCGGCTGGTTCTATTACGATAATAAATACCAGCCGAATCGCGGAGCTGGTACAACCAGACCACCTGAAACCACTTTTTACCAGAAGTCTCCGTCCTATTTTTATCACCTGGAAGATACCTGGACGGTGAATAACAACCTCATTTTGAATTTCAAACTGGGAATAAATGATATGTGGTACCAGACTGGGCCCCAACCCGGCGTCGATATGAGTCAACCAGCTATCCGTATCCGGAATGATGAGTATCGCAACATGTATCATAATGCCTATTATAACTACACCTGGTATTATTCTAACCGTTATCAGTTCAATGCCTTCGCCGACTATTATCTGGATGATTTTTTAGGTGGGGATCATGATTTGAAAGTTGGATTTGAGTATCAGAATTCACCTTACCACACAACTCGAAGACACCCGGGCAATATTCTTCTTTACTGGTCATATCCCGACTTAACAGGTCCCAGAGAAGTCTGGACATTTCGTGAGAATATCTGGAAACAGACTAACCTCGTTTACTCAGCCTATTTTACTGATGCCTGGAAATTCAAAAAGTATTTTGTCATTACCTTAGGCTTACGCTTTGATAGTACCCACATGAACATCAATGAATCACGGGTTGAGCCAAATGAGTGGACCAATTATTACTATGAAAGGACAGGTGAAACTCAGATTACCTACCAGCCAAAGGTGAAAAATGTCATCGGCTGGAATACTCTTGCTCCTCGGATTGGTTTAACATTTGATCCCCTAAACAATGGGGTCAACATCTTCAAGGTTTATGCGGCCCGTTATTTCTGGCAGATGAGCTACGGTCCAGTAGATCAAGCTATCTCCACCGGCTATTGGGAAGTAGATTATAGATGGAATGATGCCAATGGCGATAAGCAGCCTCAGACAGATGAATTTGGAGATATTATCTATACCAGTATCGGTCAGCCTTTGGTGATTGACCCGAATTTAAAGTCACCCTACACCAATGAGATTGTAGTCAGCTATGAGCGGAAAATCACCAGAGATTTTGGCGCACGGCTCAGTTTTATCAGCAGGAAAACAAAAAGATTCTGGTGGAATGATAATCTAGCTATCGATCCTCAGCTTGACTATACTCCAGTCCAGGTACAGGATCCCGGCCCTGATGGCAGCTGGGGAACAAGCGATGATGGAGGAATCATTACAGTCTATAATCTGGATCCTGAAAAACTTGGTGCTTACGATCCTTATGTGACCCAGCAGATAGGCTACGAAACATCCTATCAGGGCCTGGAACTCAGCCTGACCAAGAGGTATGCTAATAAATGGCAGTTCATGGGGTCTATAACTTATGGTAAGTCTAACGTCAGGCTTCCCATCACTGCCGTTGACGATCCAAATAATCGAGAATTCAACGATGATGTCGTCACTTCTTCCGATGTCCCGGTAATTATCAAGCTGAGCGGCTCATACGACTTGCCCTGGGGATTTTATATCGGAGCCTTCTTTAACTATCGGCGGGGCTATCCCACCCAAAGATATTTTCTTTATGAAGATCTAAATCAGGGTGATGTCTATGTGGCTGCCGAGAAATTTGGTGAAAGTCGCTATCCCGACCTGACCCTCTTCGACCTGAGGCTGAGCAAGATCTTTAACCTGAAACGATATGGTAAAGTCGAGATCATGATCGATGGTTTCAATATTTTTAATGCCCATACTCCGTTAAGCTGGGACAACGAATCGTGGGAAGGTTACAAGCAGGTTACAGAAATTCTAGCCCCAAGAATATTCAGACTTGGAGTCAAGTGGAATTTCTGAGCTGAACTGTTCAAGACTGAAGTAATAAAAACACGGGGAGGCCGGTTCTGACCTCCCCTCTTTTTGCCTCAGAGTGATATAATCAACCTGCCACTTAAAGATCATTAAATATCAACGTTTGATGCACTAAACATTGAGCTGATGAATAGAATATAATGGTCATATTTTAAAAGGATGAAGCTGGCGATTAAATTTCTAAAAACATTTCTTGTGGTCATAATTTCTGTACTGAGTTTCTTTTTTTTAGGCCAATCTCTATTCTCTGGTCAGGCAAAAAAATTTAATCTGCTTCTGATTACTATTGACACCTTAAGAGCTGATCATGTCGGGATATATGGTGGCCAGGCCGAGACCCCCGTTCTGGATAAACTGGCCAGAACGGGAGTGATGTTTACCAGAACTTATACCCACGTTCCGCTAACCCTACCTTCTCACTGTTCACTATTGACAGGAACAATTCCACCGGTTCATGGAGTAAGAGATAACGGTTTCAGGTTTACTAGACCGAATAAAACCCTGGCCGAAATTTTAAAAAATAATGGCTATGTGACAGCTGCTTTCGTTGGTGCTTTTCCTCTCGACTCGAGGTTCGGGCTGGATAAAGGTTTTGACCTTTATGATGACAACTATGGTAGCCGTAATCTTCAGCGCGACTTGAGCTTTGTAGAAAGAAAAGCAGAAGAAGTAACCAGAAGGGCTTCGACCTGGCTGGAAAGCAACAAAGATAAACACTTCTTCCTGTGGCTGCATTATTTTGACCCGCATGCACCTTACGAGCCACCGCCACCTTTTGACCATAACTACCGCGGCCGGGAGTATCAGGGCGAAATAGCTTATACTGATAAAATGCTGGGCGAACTTCTGTCCAAATTGGATTCACTTGGCCTAACTGAGAAAACACTTATTATCGTTACTTCTGATCACGGCGAAGCCTTGGGAGAACATCAGGAAAAAACGCATGGCATTTTCATCTATGATTCGACCATGAGGGTGCCACTGATTCTTTTCAACCAAAAACTTTTGCCTTCGGGCCGGGTGATAACTGATTTGACCGGTCTAAGTGATGTTTTTCCGACAGCTCTTGATCTTTTAAATATTGGGGTAAGCAATAAGGAAATTCAGGGGCGATCGCTCAAAGCCACTATCCTGAAGAAAAAAAAGCTTGACGCCAGGGATATCTATATAGAATCCGTTGGAGCTATGTTCGACCGGAATTGGGCTCCCCTACAGGGCTTAATATCCAAAAAATGGAAGTATATCGAAGCTCCGCAACCGGAACTTTATGATCTGGAGAAGGACCCACAAGAGCTTAATAATCTGTATGAAAAAGAGCCGGGGATGACAGGCCAGCTAAGAAAAAAGCTAGCTGATCTAATGTCGAGCGAAGATTTCCAACTACTGGCAAAAGTCGAGCGGCCACCAATGGATAGAGAAACCGATGAAAAATTGAGGTCTCTAGGCTACATAGCGGGTGGAAAGATCAAGGTAAACGAGAACCGGCCCGACCCCAAAACGATGATCGAAATTGATAATTTATTTAATGAGGCCATTATTCTATCTGAATCAGGGAGATTAGAAGAGGCTGAAAGCATCTACAAAACCCTATTGGAAAAACAGCCTAATCTGGCCATCGGCTATGAATATGCTGCCTACAATCTCTATAAAATGGGCAACCTAACTGAGGCCATATCCTTACTTCGTCAGGCCTTGAGTTTAAATTTGGCAACTGCATCCATTAAGGCCAGACTCGGTTTATATCTTCAAGAGGCAGGCGAAATCCAGGAATCTATTGATCTGCTCAGGGCTGCCGTCGAAGATGATCCAAACTACGCCGAAGCTTATAACTATCTGGGGGTCAGTTATTTTAAGGCTGGAGATCTGGGCCAGGCCGAGGTGGCCTTCAAAAAAGCACTGGAACTGGATACAGATTATGCTATGGCTTATAACAATTTAGGGAACGTTCATCTGGCTCAAAGACGTTTTTCAGAAGCTATAGCAGCCTTCAATAAATCCATTTTTATCGATCCGCAACTGGCCGCTGCTTACAACGGACTAGGGGTAACTTATTATAACCAGGGAGAGGTGAGTAGCGCCTGGACTTGCTGGAAAAAGGCACTTGACCTCGATCCCAAACAGGCAGATGCTGCTTATAATCTGGGGAGAACCCTCCTGAAATCAGGCAATAAAGAAGAAGCCTTAAAATACCTGGAATTATTTTTAGAAATAGCCCCTGAACAAAAGTATAATCAGGACATTAAACAGGTCAGAAGTGTTGTCGAAAGATTAAAGCAAGAGATACGATGAAATAAGAGACAAGATAAATTAAGACTGGATAGGATAGGATAGGATAAACAAAGATTCTGTCCTGATTTTATTGAGAGAATAAGGCAGTTTATCCTGATTGAATCCAACGGGCTCAGGATTGATTTAAAAGCTGTTTTATGTACATTTCCCCATTAGATCCCGGATGAACAGCGGTGGGGACAGGGTATTACGTCACTAATTTAATGGGGACAGGGTATTACGTCACTAATTTATAATTTATTGATTATCAACAGGTTAAGATTACTAAAAGGAGGGACGGAGTATCCTGTCACCCATTCAAAAGGAGGGACGGAGTATCCTGTCACCGTTCAGCCGTTCCCATTTGCGGCAGCGGCTGCCGACCGAGCCGGCCAGCCGTCCGTCCTGATAAATCTGGATGACCTCACATCTGTTGGCACAATCCTGGCAGACAAAATTGGAAACATCAAATCTGGCCTTAGTGACAGCTTCCAGCCCCTTAAACCTGGTTTTCGCCGGTCTCTCTTCTCCGGCCATCTGAGCTATGCCGATCGCCCCCATCAAAGCACATTCCGGCGGGACAATAACCTCATGCTGGACTTCTTCCTCGAGTGCCCTGACCAGGGCTTTATTCATAGCGGTTGCCCCTTGATAAACATAAGGTGGTTTTAGCCTGTTGGTCTTGCAGATCGTCAGGTAATTCCTGACCAGTGCCCGGCAGACCCCCATCAAGATATCACTCTTATCGGCTCCAGTATTCAATTTGCTCACCACCGCCGATTGACAGAAAATGCCGCACTTCCCCGGCAAATCAAGCTGATTTCTGCTTCTCAAGGCAATCTCGCCGACAGCCTCAATCGGTATGCCCATTCTATTGGCGATAGCTTCAATCATGGCCCCGGTCCCGCCGGCACAGATGCTATTCATGCTGAAGTCAGCCAGAGCCCCATCTTCCACTATCATCAGCTTGCAGTCTTCACCGCCGATTTCAAAAATTGTCCGGACCTCAGGGTAAAAAGACAGGGCAGCCACTGTGTGGGCCAACACTTCTGTCCTGACGATGTCGGCTCCAACCAGCAGACTGGCAAAATGCCGGCCACTACCTGTGATTCCGCAGGCGGCGATTTTTATTTCTTCACCTGGCGCTGCTGCCACTCCACCTCCTCCTCCGCCATCCCCCGTCTCCGTCACCCTGGCCAGCCGGCCTAAAGCTTCGACCAGACTCTCGGTTATGCCCTTATTCCTGAGATAAACCGAGCCAGTAATCTTCCCATCCTGATCCAGCAAAACACACTTAACGGAAGTGCTCCCGACATCAATGCCCAGGAAGACTTCTTTCACTTTTTTCTCCTTTTTATTAAATCGACAAACGTCTCCAGGCGCGTCTCGAAATTCATTTCGCTTCGGGTCTCATCAATGGGCAGCCTCAAAAGCGGAATATTATGCTCAAGACAGATTTTGTCCAGGATGGGCTCAACAGTTGTCTCCGGCATGCAGCTCAGTGGCAAAAGATGAATCAGGCCATCAATCCCCCGGTCGGCCAGATACATCGTGTTATAAATATTTTCAAAACCATGGCCTCCCAGCTTCCCGTTTAAATAAGTTTTTGCCCGTCTCTTATAGATTCTCTTTTCACCCGCCTCGAGCCGCAGACAGGCTTTGACAAAATCTGAAATCCGAACAGTATTAAAAACATTTGCTCCGAGTTCTTTCAGTCTTTTTTCGATGTCGAGGTTGATGGCCGGCTCCAGGCAGGTAAAGATTTCACCGACGAGGCCAATATTGACCCTTCTCCTCTCCAGCTCCGGCCAGGGACCTTCCACTTTTTTCAACTCTGCCCAGCCACGACCCAGACTTTTAACGATAGCCGCATAAGAAAGATGCGGATTAAAAGTTTTGATAAGCCTTAAGATGTTGGCAAAGTTGACATGATAAAGCTGAAACTTATAACCCAGCCGCCTAAGCGTCAGATCATGGAGCACCCAGTAGTGCCTCAACCGGCACCTGCCCCTGGAATCAAACATAATCAGACTGTTGGCCCCAGCTTCAATCGCCTCAATAAAATTTCCCAGGGTAATCTTAAAGGGATAGCACATCATATCAGCCGAGTGCCGCACGCCCAGTTTCGCCGTTTGCTCGGTAATGGGTGGAGGCGGCAGGACCGTCAGTCCTAAACTTTCCAGTAGATCGCAAAAGACAGGAGTGTATTTTCCTATTCTTGGGAAGCAGAAGACTTTCTTTTCCATTGACCTGATCATTTAAGGCAGAAGGCATCCCTGCCTTTTCGCCGCTTAACTGCCTGACGCCCCTACCCTCAGACCCCCGCCTGATAACTCTTATATCGACCTTTATCCTGACACTGTACTGGCCTGAGTGTCGATTCAGATACTATCTTTATAATTCTTTATAACCCAGTAACCTGCCTGTGTTCAAAAGATCAAATTAATTAACTAAACTTGGTCAGTTTAAATGACCTTCTCGCGCTTCTTTTCCTCATTTTTTATGCTAAAGTCTATTTCCCAGAATGTCAAGCCATCCAGTTTCGAGCTTCAGATAGCTGTTCTGCGGTCAGCTGTTTGCCTCATGGTAATGGGCCTCGGGGAAAGCCTCCTTGATTCTGTCTTGATGTAAGTTGCTGCAGTTGATGAGAATGACGCTTTTATAGTCGGCTATTCTCTTTTCTACCAGACTTTCTGGACCGGTCCGCCACCACCTTTTCTGTTTAACCTGATTCTTTAGCGTCTCAGCCGATATAGAAAAATCCCTCTGATCACTGAGGCTCACTTCATATCTGCCAATGGGCGCCCACGGTTCAATAAAGCCATATTTCCCGCTCAATATGACCCAGAAAAACCCCTTCTTCTCTATCTGGTTTTCTTCCGCCCAGAGGCGAAAATCATAGAACCTCTTCCCCCGGTAGGCATACCTGGCAGGCACAAAATCTGGAGCACCTGGATCGTTCTCCCAGACCTTCTCCCGGGTGCAAGGTATAATCAACAGAGTCTCGGCCGGGTCGAACTTTAAAATCTCAGGCAGGCTAACCGTTGCCCGCTCTGCATATTTATCCAGGCCTTTTTCTATCAATCTGGCCTTGATGCGGTTGATGGCCTCTCTCGCTCTTTCTCGGTAATCAGGCAGTGGCAACAGCTCTTCAGCCCGCTGGTAGAAATCCAGCGCCTCTTCCAGCTGGTTGATTTTTTCATACTCGAGACCAATATTAAAAGCAACCCAGCCATCATTTGTCTGGCTAAAGAGCTCAGTCAAACAGCTAATGACTTTTTCTGGCTCCCTTATTCTCTGGCAGTCCTTCATTCTCTGGTTTGTTGTCCTTCCATCAGACATGGCTTAACCTCCTTTTAAACTTTAAATTTTTTTGCTTTATCGATACTTGAAAAGATAGATAGAGAGAAAAGGCAATAAATTAAACTTGAATGGCGCCGCCAGAGAGCAACTTCAATCCGCCAGACCGCCCTTATGACGCCGAAGGCCTTCCCCCTTTCCTGAGCTTCATACTTAAAATTTATTTCCTGAAAACCAGAAGTCAAGACCTATCGGCTATCTTATCCAGTTAATTTTTGTTTCTTCAGGCGGCCTTTCAAACTCATTATTGACAGCAATAATTTCAGCTTTACTCATCCTGGCAGTTAAAGTGCGAATGAAACAATCCACCTGGGGAATGCCCTATCTAGACCTGGTAGCAAAATATTGATTTGATTGCGCCCTACAAGAAGATAAGTTTTTTTCTATTACCTGCAATCCCAACACAACGGATCTTGTTCTCCAGAATGGGAAAGGCCGGCGGCTCATTCAACCGCCGGCTAATCAATCCGTGGTTGGCTACTAAAATTAAGAGTTAGCTTATCTCTGCTGGGGCGGCAGACATTTGCTCGGCTTATTTTCGCGCTGAGCCACGCTTTTTCGGCTCTTTTCTCAGCGAGAAATAGATAAACCCGCCAAAATATATCCCTAGCATTAAGACCATCATAATCACCGCTCCGGTGCTCATCTTGATTCTTTTCTCCTTTTGCTCGTGATACTCACTCTTTTGCCTCTTTTTTTTTATCTTTTTTCTTTTAACTCATCTGGCAAATCGGTTTCAGTCAACCGGATCTTTTGAGAAAACCATTTGTTGAGAAGAATAACCGCAATGATCAGCAGCGACCACTGCAGGACCATTGTCCCCGGACTCAATTTCTTCCAGGGGTTCCACCAGGAATCAGGATACCAGGTGACTGCCTGAAAAACCCACCAGCCAAAGATGATGATGAAAATAACTGGAATGGCAATAACACACCAATTGAACCATTTCCCGACGTGAATCCAGCTGCTCTCATTGATCATCCCCCGGACGTTGTCGATACCATTTTTATAAACTGCATAAGCGAAGAAAATGCCAGAAATCAGAAGCCCGACTCCCCAGACCATGTCCTGGTTGTCCTGAAAGGAAATATTCCAGGCAGAGGGAATGCCCAGGATAAAGGCGACCGCCGCCGTGATCAGAGCTGCCTTCCGGCGGTTTATTCCAAAGTCACCCAGGTTCAAGACTGCCAGCTCGACCATGGACAGAAGCGAGGCCAGGGCCGAGATGGCCAGAGCCAGGAAGAAAAGCCCGGCCAGAAGCGACCCGGCCGGAAGATTAGGGAAAAATTTTGCTAAATAAATAAAAGTCAGTCCGGTATCCCCCGATTGTAGAGCCTGGAGAGCTACGTCCCGACTGGGTGAAACGGCAAAGACCAGGGGCAAAATACCCATCGCCGCCAGCAGAGACGAACCGGCATCAGCCAGAGCAATAACGAAAGAGTTGGCCCCGATGTCGTCCCTATCGGACATGTAGACCGCATAGGTCAGCATCAGCCCCCAGCCGGCGCCGACTGACCAGGCAGCCTGGGTGAAGGCGTTAAGCCAGACCTTGGCTTTGAGGAGACCGGCCAGATTGGGTCGAAAGAGATATTCCAGGCCTTCAACCGCATGAGGCTTGGTCAGCACCCAGACCATCAGAATAGCCAGAAGGACGATAATGCTGGGGACGATGATTTTGTTGGCTCTTTCCAGCCCTTTCTGGACGCCTCCAATGATGATGAAGGCAGCGATGCCGATGGCGATAAAATGAAAAAAGATCGTCTGTTCGGGCGAGCCGGTGAAATGCTTCCAGAGAGCTTCTGAATCAATTCCTTTCCGAATGACTCCGGTCACCCCATAGGTTAGATAGCGTATGGCCCAGCCGGTGACGACCGAATAATAGAACATGATAAATATGCAGCAAAACCCAATCCAGGCCCCCATCCAGGTGGACCGCGGTCCGACAAACTTTTTGAAGGCACCAATTGTCCCCTGCCTGGTAGTTTTCCCCATGATCATTTCAATCATCAACATCGGAACCGCCCAGACAATGGTAGCGACGAAAAAGGCAATGAGAAATGGCCCACCATCATTGGCCGCGACCACCCGGGGAAAACGCCAGATATTGCCGGCTCCAAACGCCATACCCATTGAAGCCAGAATAAAACCTACCCGACTGCTCCAGTTATCGTTTTGTCCAGCCATGTTTAAGACTCCTCGTCGTCTGTTTGTAAGCCAGGTTTTTATATCGAATGCCGATCTTTATACCTATTAATTATTAACTATTAATTACATGGCCAGGTTTTCTTGAGGGCAATTGGCGAGAGAAAACTGACATCAGAGCCGATGGCTATCCGTGTGGTGTCGACTGCCCTTCGATCCAGCTGCTTAGCTATCCCAATACATTTTTTGTACATCCCGATATTTATAATAAAAATAAAAAACAAAATAAACATAATTTTTTGGCGTTGTTTAAGTCAGGATAGGCGTTCTGGGTATGAAGATAGCGAGGGATATTTGGCTTTTATTACTTCCAGCCTATTTCCGGCTCACTTCCAGCCCACTGGGAAAAGGTACAGTGGTTCTTCTTTTACCCCCAGGAGCTTTTTCACTTCACTATCAACAAAGGCGCCCACCGGCACAGTTCCGAGACCGAGGGCTGTGGCTTGAAGCATTATGTTTTCACCAACATGTCCTGCCTCCATATGGACGTAGCGCTCGGCCCTGGCCCCGTATCTGGCTCTGGTTCTCTCAAAAACAGCCGTCACTACCAGGGTGGCCGGTGCTTTTAAAAGCGTATCCTGTCCCAGGGCGGCAGCAGACAGCGCTGGCCTCAAATCTCCCTCTTTTATAAGCTCAAGGCTATGCTCTTTATTTATGTACTTGTAGAGCCCTGGCTTCAATCCTTCCACCTTCCCGGCAACAAGGAAAATTTCAAGAGGATAAGTGGCTCCAGCCGACGGAGACGCCCTTCTCCCGCTCGCCACAATCCCCTGGGAAGCCCACAACAACTGCGAAACCTCCTTCAGAGTTAGCGGGGTATCTTTATAACTCCTTATGGACATCCTCTCGTTTATGGCGCGTTCAACCGAAAAGCTGCTATCTGTCGCTGGAGCTGGCAGTTTTATCACCATATTCTCCCCCATTAAAAGAAAACCTAAGATTAAATTTAATACCAAATTAAGCATAACACCTCCTCCGGCGCCCTTTGTATTTTATGTTTATATTTTATACAATTCTCGGGCTGATCATTCAAATAAGCTGCTGCCTGCTGGTAACTTTTTCAGGACAGAGTATCACGTCACCTTTGTAAATCGCCTTGCATTTTGTATCTCTATATGATACCATTTCGATAGCACAATGGTTCCCTATAGGAGACCAGAATGAAGATTGACAAGACCCTTATGAAACAAATAATTCGGGAATTCCAGGAGGCATCTCTGCCTCAGATACTGCCTCGGGATATAAAGCTCCCGAAGAATCCGGACAAGATCATTGCGGTGACTGGTCCCAGGCGAAGCGGAAAAACATACCTGCTTTATGGCCTGATAAAGGAGCTTTTGGCCAGCGGTCTTTCTCCAGAAAGGATAGTCTATCTCAATTTAGAAGACCCACGCCTCTGGCCTTTCGATACTTCTGGCTTTGAAATCTTCCTTGAAGCTTACCGGGAGCTATACCCCAGTAGTGCCTTGGACAGTTCTCTTAAGTCTTATCTCTTCCTGGATGAAGCCCAGGCTGGCAGAAACTGGGAATCAGGGGTTCGTCGGCTGTACGAAACCAGGAAATTTCATATTTATATCACTGGTTCTTCTTCCAGGTTAATGAGCTATGACATCGCCACTGAGCTTCGTGGCCGGGCACTAACTTATGAGCTTTTTCCTTTTTCTTTCGCTGAATTTCTCAAGGTGCGGGGGATAATTCTTAATGAGGTAAGCCAGTACTCAGCAACCCGATTTTCCCTGGCTCACTCTCTTAATGAATATTTGACTTATGGTGGCTTCCCGGAAGTTGTTCTGGCCGACTCAGATGAACAGAAATTCAAAATTCTCAAGTCTTATATGGAAACTATGTTTATTCGCGACTTGATCGAACGATATGAGATAAGAAATCAAGCTGTTTTAAGGGAATTGGTACGACAATTAGCCACCAGCATCGCTTCTCAATTTTCAGCTAATGCCTTTTATCGCTGGATTAAGACCACCTACCCGGTTACCAAACGGACAGTCATCAATTATGCCAGGTATCTCGAGGATTCACGACTGTTCATTATGCTGGCCAGGATGTCATCCTCACTCAAAGAGCAAGTACTGAGTCCGAAAAAAGTCTATGTGGTAGACGTCGGCTTGAAAGAAGTATTTGGATTCGGCCAGAGCCGGGACACCGGTAGGAGACTTGAGAACACGGTCGTAATAGAGCTGATGCGAAGAAAGAACAAATACCCCAGACTGGATGTCCTTTTCTGGAAGGATATACGCAAGCGCGAAGTAGATTGCATCGTGACCGAAAGCGGGCATCCAGTTGATCTTATCCAGGTCTGCACCAATCTTTCGGATATAAAAGTAAAGGAAAGAGAATTCCGGGCATTAGTCACCGCTTCTAATGAACTTAAATGTCCCGAACTAAAAGTGGTAACCCTGGATGAAGAAGGCGAGGAAACCATAGAGAAAAAGAAAATTAAGGTCATACCTGCCTGGAAGTGGCTTATTGGATGAGCGACATAATAGTAACTTCTGTTTCTTTGGTGAAGTAAAGAAAACTGCAGTCTGGCCCGGTGCTCAAGAGATGTAGTAAATCAGAGAACCTGGATTTCTATCATATTAAAGTTTAGTTGAACAGGGCGGCAATTATTGTCCATAATAAACGCAATGTTTATTATGGGTTAATATTTGATGTTACAGTTAAGTCATTTTTTAATCAGTATTAACGAATCCAAATGGCACCGGCCAAGATGAAAATTTTCTTGACAGAAATATCAGTCACATTTAGAATGCTTTCTTAACACACTAAACGGAAAGAAGAGAATTGAAGCCTCGGGGGAAACACCGATTAATCGAAGGCCCGGTGTTTTGTCTCCCTTTCTACCTTGTCTTGCTTATGCCTCCCCGGAGCGGCGGCCCAACAACCCATAAATTGCGTTGTTTTAAATGCTATCCAAATTATGGGCTAAAAAATTTGCTGTCTCCGGCAATTCAAAACCCGGCTAATTCAGCCCGCCTTAATCCCCAATTTTTGTCCTTTCAGAGGTAAATATGTCACCACGAAAAGCTAATTCTTCCAAAAAAGTCGCCTCCCTTTCCTCCAACGGCGCTACCGTCGGGTATGAAGCCGAACTCTGGCGTATGGCCGATGCTCTCCGTGGCTCGATGGATGCCGCCGAATATAAACATGTCGTCCTTGGCCTGATCTTTCTCAAATACATTTCAGATGCCTTTGAAGAACGTTTTAACCAGCTTCAGGAACAGGTAGCCGAAGGTGCCGACCCTGAAGACCCTGATGAATACCGGTCGGTCAATGTCTTCTGGGTCCCCAAGCAGGCTCGCTGGCAGCGTATCCAGGACAACGCCCGTCAGCCCCAGATCGGGAAAATTCTCGATGAAGCCATGGAGCAAATAGAGAAAGAAAATCCTACCCTGCGAGGTGTTCTCACCAAAGACTATGCTCGCCCTTCACTCGATAAGCAACGCCTCGGCCAGCTCATAGACCTCGTCAACAATATAAAGGTCGGCGATAAAGAAGCTCGCTCGAAGGACGTCCTGGGCCGGGTTTATGAATATTTCCTTGGCCGCTTTGCCAGCGCCGAGGGGAAAAAAGGTGGTGAATTCTATACCCCGCGATGTGTTGTCCGCCTGCTGGTAGAGATGATTGAGCCTTTCAAAGGCCGCGTCTATGACCCCTGTTGCGGCTCCTCCGGGATGTTTGTCCAATCTGTGGAATTTATCGATGCTCACGCCACGAGCAATGGAAACAACAATGAATATGGAGCAGGCAACCGACCACCTGCCCGCTTTCAGATCAGTATCTACGGCCAGGAGTTAAATTACACCACCTGGCGTCTGGCTAAAATGAACCTGGCCATCCGTGGCATCGACGGGAAAATTGAGCAAGGAGATACCTTCCATAACGACCGTTTTCCAGACCTTAAGGCAGATTTTATCCTGGCTAATCCCCCGTTTAACATGAAAGAATGGGGTGGCGAGCGGCTCCGTCAGGATAAGCGCTGGAAATATGGAGTGCCGCCCGTGCGCAATGCCAACTTTGCCTGGGTCCAGCACATTATTTATCACCTGGCACCGACCGGCCTGGCCGGCTATGTCCTGGCTAATGGCTCAATGTCATCAAATCAATCAGGTGAAGGTGAAATAAGGAAGGCAATTATTGAAGACGACCTGGTAGATTGCATGATCGCCCTGCCCGGTCAGCTTTTTTATTCAACCCAGATTCCGGCCTGCCTCTGGTTTCTCTCCCGGGATAAAAGCGGGCGTCCGCCTGCCGGCCAAACAAAATCTCTGCGTGATCGCCGCGGCTATATCCTGTTCATTGATGCCCGAAAAATGGGCACTATGGTCGATCGTGTTCACCGTGAATTAACCAATGAAGATATCCAGAAAATTGCTCGAACCTATCATGTCTGGCGTGGGGAGGCAGAGGGTGGTGATTATCAGGACGTCCCAGGTTTCTGCAAGAGTGCAACCATAGAAGAAGTCCGCCAGCAAGGCCATGTGCTGACTCCAGGGCGCTACGTCGGGGCCGAGATTAAAGAAGACGATGACGAGCCATTTGAAGAAAAAATGCAGCGCCTTGTCGCCCAGCTAAAAGAGCAACGCGCCGAAGCCCGCAGACTCGACGAGGCCATTGCCAACAATCTCAAGAACCTTGGCTTTCCTCTTGATGATGAGGAGAAATAAATAAGGATGCACTGGTATAGTCCATTTATAGGCCATGCCCAGCTATTAAAGGATAACGCCTTATCGTTTAATAGCGAATGGCTTAATTAAAGGATAATTAAGGGAATAAATTTGCGAAACTTTAACCACTTTAGATAACATAAATTTGAAACGGTGATATTTAATGTGGGGAAAAATAGGAGTAATAGCCGCTATAATCACTATTTTAGGCGGTTTATGGAAAGCATACTTATATTTAAATACAAAAACTTTAGGGTTCAAGTTAAAGAAGTTTGAAGCAATGATAATAGACTGGTTTGATGAAATAGATCAAAACCTCGATAGAGATCTCAATTTGGCCCTCTTAAACAATAAGGAAAAGAAGATCCATGAATTTATAAATAGCAACCTGCCAAGATACCGCATAAAACCAACAGAAAGAATTATTGAAAGATGGAATAAGGAAATGGGCCTTAAGAAAGAATTATGGAATTCTAAAGAGGAGTTTCAAAAATATTCCCGGGTGCCAGCTGAAGGAATGGACATAGAATTTTTTTTTAATATGCTCATAGCCAATTTTTTGAGATTTAAACAAAATTACCCTCCAAAGCAAGATGCTAGATGCAATTTTGCCAACATCGAAATGCCTATAAAATTTTTCAAATTTTATTTGAAGGAAAAGCATTATCGTGGATAGATTAATATCTGAGATGTATAAGATGTTTCAATCTGTTGAGAATAGTTATTTGCCATTGCGAAACGTGAATTTGAAGAAATCCCATATCTTTCTTTTTATAAATATACGATTAAGTCTATCTATTAATAAATTTGGCTGCATGATAACCAAGGCGGGAAAATATTGAGCAAATGGATAGTTTGTAAGATAGGTTCAATTGGGAGGGTCGTAACAGGTAAGACTCCTTCTACCTTGGACAAGTCTAACTTTGGTGGTCCGTATCCTTTTATTACCATACCTGATCTTAATGGAAGAGTACATATTGAGAGCTCAGAACGCACACTATCAATTAAAGGTGCAGAATCTATTAAGAGTTGTTTACTACCCCCAGGTTCTGTAATGATGTCATGCATAGCAACGGTAGGGAAATGTGGTATTACAACGAAGCCTAGTTTTACCAATCAGCAGATCAATAGCGTAATACCAAAGAATGAATTTGATTCAAGGTTCCTCTATTATGTGTTTACACAAATAAGTAAGCAAATTGAGTCGGCAGGAAGTGGGGGATCTGTATACACTAATTTATCTAAAAAGCGATTTTCAGATATTGAAATAAATATTCCAGCCGATATAAGAGAGCAACAGGCTATTGCACATATCCTTGGCACGCTAGATGACAAAATTGATCTGAATCGCCGGATGAATGAAACTCTCGAACAAATGGCCAGGGCAATTTTTAAATCCTGGTTTGTTGATTTCGAGCCTGTTCGAGCTAAAATGTCTGGCCGCTGGAAAAAGGGCGAGTCCCTGCCCGGCCTCCCTGCCCACCTCTGGGACCTCTTCCCCGACCGCCTTGTTCCCTCCGAATTAGGTGATATTCCTGAAGGGTGGATAATTGGAACAATTAAAGATGTTTTATCAGAACTTGTAACAGGTGCTCGCCCTAAAGGAGGTGCTGTTCTGAGTGGTGTGCCGAGCATAGGTGCCGAGAATATAATCGGACTTGGGCATTACGATTATTCAAAAGAAAAATATATCCCCGAAGAATTCTTTAAGCAGCTAGAATCCAGAAGGGCCAATGTTCAGAATGGTGATGTATTGCTCTACAAAGACGGGGCTTATATAGGCAGAAAAACTTATTTTGATTGTTCTTTTCCTCATAAGAAGTGCGCAATAAATGAACATGTATTCATACTACGAACAAAAAATCGCTGGGTGCAACGGTACCTCTTCTTATGGTTAGATTTACCAGCAATTACACAGGAAATCGTTGCTCTTAACTCCAACTCCGCTCAGCCAGGAATCAACCAAGCTGGCGTAAATGGCCTTCCATTACTGCAGCCTTTAGACGAAATTGTGAACGAGTTTGACCAGATCGTTAAACCTATATTTGACCGTATCTTTAAAAATTGCCTTGAGTCCCTCAGTCTTTCTTTGGTTCGTGACGCTTTGCTGCCAAAACTTATCGGAGAAGCAATCCAACTAAATGACATAGGAGAATTGATGGAGAATAGAAAATGATGAAGATTACGTCCATAACTCGTTTACGTGATTGCGGCATATTCCGAGATTTTACATGGATCCATGATTTACCGGAATTCGCACGATATAATCTAATATATGGCTGGAATGGCACGGGGAAGACAACTATAAGTAGAATATTCCGCGCCTTAGAATTAAGGATTAGACCTGACGTCGGTCAAGTGACCATAGGCATTGATAACAAAGACATTCAAGGTGATGATTTCCCAAATATTACAATCCCAATTCGGGTTTTCAACCGTGACTTCATTAATGAAAACGTCTTTAGGCTTGATGGCGCAGATTTACCGGGTATCTTCATGGTCGGAAAAGAAAATATCGAAAAACAACAAAATTTAGAAAATCTAAAAAGAGACTTAGCGGAAGAACAAAAAGTACTTGTAGATGCTCAAGCAAGAAAACAGAATGCGAATAGAGACCTGGATAGGTTCTGTATTGACCATGCCAAATTAATCAAAGACACTCTTTTATCTCCAGGGCCAAACCCCTATAACAATTATGACAAGTCAGATTACCGCAGACAAGCAGAATTAATATTAAAAGAAGGTGGTGCTAAGTCCCCTCACTTTACTGAAGACGATCGAAATAGCCTTCTGTCTCAGTGCCGTGCAACCCAGAAGTCAAAGGTAGAAACAATCAAATATCATTTTCCCGACCTTTCGGCATTAGCACAAAAAACTAACCAGCTATTGCTTGAAACTGTCGTTTCAAAAGTAATTGAAACTCTAAAGAACGACACCGAACTAGCAAAATGGACCCGAGACGGACTTTTGCTTCATAAAAAGCGGCATTCAGAACAATGCCTTTTCTGTGGTCAGCCTTTGCCAAACAACTATTTATCTAATCTTGAAGCTCATTTTAGTACCGAGTATGAAAACTTTATCGATCGCATCGATAAGCAGATAAAAATTATTAAACTGATGTTGGATGAGGCTTCTAAGGTAAGCGTCCATAGCAATGGTGATATTTACGATTTTCTTGCGTTTGAATATGAGAAAGCTTGCAAAGCTTTCAAGGAAGCCCTTAACACAATGAATCGGTTTCTTAATCAGATACAGAAACTTTTGGAGAATAAAAAAAATAGAATCTTTGACTCACTCACCGAAAGAATTGATGTTCCTGTTTTTGATGCTCAATCAATTGACCGATTAAATGAGGTGATTCAGAGACACAATCAATCTTGCGATGATTTGCATGAGCGCGTGAAATCTGCTCGAGAAAGCCTAGCACGCGATATGATAGCACAAAGTATCGAGGAATTTATCAGACTTAAAAATGAAGCTGATCAAGCAACTACCGAGGAGCAGTCAGCCCAGCAGAAAATACAACAGCTTAACAATGATATCAGTCTTTTGGAAAGAGAAATTATTCAGCATCGGAAACCGGCTGAGGACTTAAACGAAGAGCTTAAAAGCTATCTAGGACATGATGAACTTCAATTTGAGATCAAAGAAACTGGATATTCAATCACCAGGAACGGCGTTACTGCCAGTTTGCTGAGCGAAGGAGAGATAACAGCTATAGCCCTCCTCTATTTTCTCAAATCGCTTGAAGATAGACAGTTCGATCTTAAGAGAGGTATTGTGGTCCTCGATGATCCAGTCTCAAGTCTTGATGCTAATGCCCTCTATCTAGCTTTTGGTTTCATTAGATCACGCACCCAGAACGCAGGTCAGTTGTTTATTCTTACGCATGATTTCTCGTTCTTCCGCCAAGTACACAACTGGTTTTACCATATGAAAGTACCAAAAAGCAGTGCCATAGGTAACCGTCCATCAAGGTTTTATATGTTGGAATGCACAGGAGGGCAAGATGGTCGCCGTGGTTGTATTCAGCCGTTAGATCCATTGCTTGAAAAATATGACTCAGAATATCACTATATATTCTCTCGCCTCTATAGAGCATCCTCATTAAACAAAGAGGATCATTTAGAGGAGAACTATATCTATCCTAATATGGCACGGCGCTTATTAGAGACCTTTTTGGCATTTCGCATGCCGGATATCGCAGGAGGGTTAACGAACAAGATGCAAAAGGTTGAATTTGACGAAGCTAAAAAGTTTAGAATCCTCAGATTTGTTCATACTTATTCGCATAGTTCTGAAATGTCAGAAATGGAACATGACCCGAGCCTTCTTGCTGAGGCACCTTCTGTACTTGCCGACCTTATGGAGCTGATGAAAAAATTGGATCCGGTTCATTATTCTGCAATGGTAAAGTTGGTTGATCCTGGACATAAAATTGAGGAAGAGGGCATGAATGACTAAATTTGTTGAGTCGGAAGTAGAAGAGGCGGCGCTGAACTGGTTGGAATCACTGGGCTGGACGGTTATCTCCGGTTCAGATCCTGATATGATTCCGGGCAGGCTTTTCTCGGGAAGAAAGGATTACAGTCAGGTATTCCTTGAAAATCGTCTTATCGATGCCCTCCGGTTACTGAATCCTGAACTTCCCGAAGACGCGATAAAAGACGCTTACCGTCGCCTCACCCACCCTGAAGGAGCCACACTCGAAGCCAGGAACAGAACCTTCCATAAAATGCTCATTGACGGAGTTAATATCGAATACCGCCGCCCGGACGAATCAATTGCCGGAGCTCAAGCTAAGGTTGTCGATTTTTCCAATCCTGATAACAACGACTGGCTGGTTGTTAATCAATTTACCGTGGTCGAGAACAAACACACCAGAAGACCTGACATAGTCGCTTTTGTCAATGGGATCCCTCTGGCTATTATTGAATTGAAAAATCCGGCTGATCAAAAAGCCACCATCCTCAGTGCTTTTAACCAGCTTCAAACCTACAAGGCTGAAATCCCGAGTCTTTTTGCTTCCAACGAACTTCTGCTTATATCGGATGGTGTCGAGGCCCGGGTTGGAACGCTGACCGCTGGCCGGGAATGGTTTAAACCCTGGAGAACAATCGGAGGTAAAGAAGTTGAGGATATTGGTAGAGCCGAGCTTGAGGTTTTGCTCAAGGGAATATTCAATAAAAATAATTTTCTGGAATTAATCCATGATTTTATAGTCTTTGAGGACAACGGTGGCGGAGCTCTCTGCAAAAAGATGGCCGGTTATCACCAGTTTCACGCTGTGCGGGTGGCTGTGACTGAAACCCTGCGTGCCGCCATGCCTGAGAAATGGAAACAACTTTCTGCCGAATATGGAGAATTCTGGGCAGGCCGCCAGCCCGGTGGCAAATTAGGAGACCGGCGAATTGGTGTCGTCTGGCACACCCAGGGATCAGGTAAAAGTTTGACCATGGCCTTTTATGCGGGACGAATTATAAGAGAACCGTCAATGCAGAATCCGACGATTGTCGTCATCACCGACAGAAACGATCTCGACGATCAACTTTATGGAACTTTTTGCCGCTGCCATGAGCTGTTGCGTCAGCCACCAGTCCAGGCCGAAAGCCGGGCGGATTTAAGGGAAAAACTTACAGTTAGAGGTGGTGGGGTGATTTTTACCACCATTCAGAAATTTTTGCCTGAAGAAAAAGGCGAGTTAAACCCGGTTCTTTCCACTCGAAATAATATTGTGGTCATAGCCGATGAAGCCCACCGCAGCCAGTATGATTTTATTGACGGTTATGCCCGGCATATGCGAGATACTCTGCCCGGAGCTTCGTTTATAGCTTTTACCGGAACTCCACTCGAAAGAGCCGATAGAAATACCAGAACAGTTTTCGGAGATTATATCAGCGTCTATGACATTCAGCGGGCGGTTGAAGACAAGGCCACGGTTCCCATCTATTATGAAAGCCGCCTGGCCAAGCTTGACCTCGATCAAAGTGAAAAACCGAAAATCGATCCGGAATTTGAAGAGGTTACAGAGGGCGAAGAACTTGAACGGAAAGAAAAGCTTAAAACCAAGTGGGCTCAACTCGAGGCAATTGTCGGCACAGAGAAACGGATAAAGCTCATTGCTGAGGATATAGTCGAGCATTTTGAGAAACGCCTGGAAGTTCTCGAAGGTAAAGCCATGATAGTTGGTATGAGTCGTAGAATCTGCGTTGAGCTTTATAAGGAAATAACAAAGCTGCGTCCGGAATGGCATCATGAAGACGACGATAAGGGGATGATCAAAGTGGTCATGACTGGTTCTGCTTCTGACCCGCTGGACTGGCAGCAGCATGTAAGAGATAAGCGGCGGCGAGAAAAACTGGCTATCAGATTTAGAGAGGCCGACGACCCGTTTAAAATAGTTATAGTACGAGATATGTGGCTAACCGGTTTTGATTGCCCGAGCCTGCATACGATGTACCTGGACAAACCCATGCGAGCCCATGGCTTGATGCAGGCCATAGCCCGGGTGAATCGCGTTTTCAAAGATAAGCCTGGCGGTCTGGTTGTAGATTATTTAGGGCTGGCTTACGAGCTTAAAGAGGCTATGGCGGCTTATACTGAGAGTGGTGGCAAGGGCGATACCATCATAGACCAGGATATGGTCGTCGCGCTTATGCTCGAGAAATATGAAATCTGTCTTGGGCTTTTCCATGGGTTTGACTGGTCTTTGTGGCGAAGCGGGACGCCCGAGCAGAGAGTTAATTTGCTGCCTGCCGCCCAGGAACATATTTATTCTCAGGAAAATGGCCAAGAGCGTTTGACAAACGCCGTCAACGATCTTTCCAGGGCTTTTGCTCTGGCCGTCCCTCATGAAGAAGCTCTAAAGATCAGAGACGACGTTGCTTTCTTCCAGGCAGTTAAAAATAGCCTGGCCAAAAAATCTCCCCTATTGCCAAGACCTGAGGATGAGCTTGACCATGCCGTCAAGCAAATTGTATCGAAGGCGATTGCCCCCGAGGGTGTCATTGACTTATTCGCCGCCGCGGGACTCAAAAAGCCTGACATTTCAATTCTTTCTGAGGAGTTTCTGGCCGAAGTGCGCAATATGCCTTATCGAAACCTGGCTGTTGAGGTTCTCCACAAATTACTCGAAGGAGAAATTCAGGTCAGAAAACAAAAAAATCTGGTTCAATCAAGGTCGTTTGCCGAGATGCTGGAAGAAGCCATAAATCGCTATCAGAACCGGGCGATTGAAGCTACCCAGGTGATCGAAGAATTAATCGCTATTGCCAGACAGATGAGGGAAGCAGATAAAAGAGGCGAAGAACTTGGATTGAGCGAGGAGGAGCTGGCTTTTTATGACGCTCTGGAGACTAACGACAGTGCGGTCAAAGTCCTGGGCGACGAAACGCTGAGGAAAATAGCTCAATCTCTGGTCAAGACGATTCGCGCCAATGTGACAGTCGATTGGACAGTCCGAGAAGATAGAAGGGCCTACTTAAGGACGCTCGTTAAAAGAACTCTGCGAAAATATAATTACCCACCGGATAAACAGGAAAAGGCTACTCAGACAGTACTGAGCCAGGCTGAACTGTTGTCTGAATACTGGGCGGTGGCGTGAGGAAAGGCGGAACCTGTCTGAATACTGGGCAGTGGCCTGAGGCGGCTCAGACTATTCTAAATCTGGGTTGCATGGTGAATTTGACCAGGAATAGTCAGAGACGCGGTTCTTAATATGGTTTATTTTTACTTCTATAACACCGAGCAGTTGCATCAAAGCTTAGTCCATCGAACAACGTCTTAGGTCTATTTTGGAGATTTTAAAGCCGGATATCAGGTTGAAGCAAGGCCATGGAACGGTCAAGATAAGTCAAAATAGGCTGCTCAAGAGTTCAACTTATACAAGCCATCTTTCTGCCCAAACTATGTGGGGAGAACCTCACAGATCAACCTGAAACAGCCAAAGAGGCCGCCTCGCCTCTAACCCTTGAGGAAAGTTTGTTTGTTCAGACAGCTTCTGATTGCAACTATTGCTAGAGAAATATATTTAATAAAGGTATGTCCTTTTCGAGGAAGATATTATCAGACCATAAGCCCGATTATGTTAAGTCTGTATTTGCTTTTGATCTGTAAGGAGATTTAGATGAAGAAACGTTCATGGGTAGTAGTCTCACTCATTATTCTATTTTTCATTCAAGGCCAGAGCCAGATTAAAAATAATGACACGGTGGAACAGACTGTAACTATTGACTACCAGATGGCAGAGAAGGCGATAGAATGGCTGGAATTCATAAAAGACGAACATGATCTGGAGAAAATTAAGAAGTATTTTATGACAGAAGTTGCCCCAACTGAGGGCTGCCAGTCGATTATCAAACACTGGCAACGTTTCAGAAATTGGAATGAAGACATATTTTTCAATTTTACTATGGAGGCTTTAAATAGAATTCCAACAGATAAGTCTTTAAAAAACGAAGATGGTTCACTGACTTCATTCGGGCTGAGACAAAGTCTCTGGCTTCAGGCTCTTAACAACACTGAAAGACTAAGAGCGGATCTTAAGAGATTGAAAGAGGCCAGGTTGAGAGAGGCTGCCCTCGATCTAGCCAGAAAATACCTCCCTGAGGAGGCAGATATAAGTAATCGCTTTTATGTGGTTTTATTCGGGGCCTCCAGCGCCTTTTCAGTTGGTGAAGAGAATGGCTATGACCTCTTGCAGCTTCCAAAAGGGCCTGACGGACAACTTGATCTGCAGAACATAGTTGAAACTTTCGCTCACGAAATGCATCATTCAGGATTTCTCAACTGCACTGATCAACACATGTCTGAGGTTAAAAATAAGGAAAGAATTATGCTGCCTGGAATTCTGGCTGCTGAAGGTATGCCAACACATTTTATAAACCGGGTAAAAGAAAATCTTCATTTGCTGAAGTCCAGTCCTAACGAAATTTCCAGGCAGCTGGCCTCTCAGTGGGAAGAGAATCTTTCCAGGCTGCCTGAACTTTACCAGGAAGCAGAAAAAGATATCGAGCTAAATATGAAAGGAGAGATCGGGCAGAAAGAAATATTTGAAAAATGGGTGAGTGGACTCCAGGGAGCTGCCTATGTTCTCGGTTCAGATATGTTTTCAGTGATTGAAAGATACCTCGGACTGGAAGAAGCTAAAAATGTAGCCAGAGACTACAGGCTTTTACTCTCTGTTTACAATGCGGCAGCAGAAAAAGCCAGAGCAGCAGGTGAGAATTTATTTATGTTTGATAAGGAGCAGGTTCGAGAACTGGAAACATTTACAGGCGACGATTAACCTGGATTGTTCGCCTAAAATATAATGCAGGTTAATCTGCTTTATGAATTAAGAAAGGGCTAAACATTGCCCTGCATTTACGGCGATTTATTCAATTTGGCTTTTGAGCAATGACCAGCATCTAAAAATCTTCGGTGTCAATTTGTCTTCTCGGGAAGAGATACCCAGCTTCACTCCGTAGATATATATAAACAAAATGTTAGCGAAAGTTTTTTGCTGATTCATAATGTCAGGCATAATGGCTGGTCAACGGAGGACTTTTTGTTTTTCTTTATCTTCCGTCGCAATATTTGTTATCATTGGAACCGAAGAAAAATGAGGAGGGAAAGTCATGAATAAACGGCGTCGAGCCATAAGTACCGATTTCAGGGCATTATCAGCTTTGTCTGTGTTGCTTATTTTAGTGGCGCTTGCTTCTACTTATAGCTGCTCCAGGCAGGCGGCTAATGTCGTCTGGCTCGATGAGCTTGGCCCTGAGTATGCTATCTCTGGCTGGGGTGAAGCCCAGGCTAATAAATCAATCGACGGCAATCCGCTGACCATAGCCGGCCAGGTCTATGAGCGCGGCCTCGGCACACACGCTGAAGGTATGTACCGAATAAAACTGGATGGCAAAGCTACCCAATTCAGCGCTCTGGTTGGCATCGATGACGAGATAAAGGGCAACGAACGAGCTTCGGTTGAATTTATTGTTTCGGCTCGAGATAAAAATAACATCACTCAAACGCTATGGAAAAGCGGTATCATAAAAGCCGGTCAGCCAGCCAAAGAGGTCAATGTCAGCCTGGATGGCCTCCTCTATCTCGACCTCATAGTTTCTGATACTGGCGATGGCTCAGGTTATGATCACGCCGACTGGTGCGAGGCTAAGATAGAATACCGGGGAACCAAGCCAGAACCTGTTAAACCCTATGCCAGCCAGCCCTACGTCCTGACACCCCTCCCCGGCCCCGAACCAAGGATCAATGGAGCGAAGGTTTTTGGTGTTCGCCCCGGATCGCCTTTTATGTTTACCATTCCGGCCACTGGCTCCCGACCGATGACTTTCTCGGCCGAAGGCCTCCCGGCGGGGCTTAAGCTTGATAGCTCCACCGGCCACATTACCGGCGTGATAGTCAAGGCCGGCACCTACAATGTCAAGCTCACTGCCAAAAACAGCCTGGGCACAGCCGAGCGAAATCTGCGCATTGAGGTCGGTGACAAAATCTGCCTGACTCCCCCGATGGGCTGGAATAGCTGGAATTGCTGGGGATGTTCGGTGACTGATGAAAATGTTCGCCAGAGCGCCAGAGCTATGGTGGAAAAAGGCCTCATCAATTATGGCTGGACCTACATAAATATTGATGACTGCTGGCACGGCGAGCGCGACCCAAAAACCGGCGAAATTCGCTCCAACGAAAAATTCTCCGACATGAAAGCTCTGGCTGATTATGTCCACAGCCTCGGCCTGAAAATTGGTCTTTACACTGACTGCGGGCCGAAAACCTGTGCTGGTTATGCTGGCAGCGAAGGCCACGAGGAACAGGATATTATGACCTATGCCAAATGGGGATATGATTACGTCAAAATTGACTGGTGTTATTGCGAAGGTAAGGATCCAAAAGTCGCCTATAAATTATTTGGCGATGCCATAAAAAGAGCTCCACGGGACATTGTTTTCAGTATCTGTAATTGGGGCCGAAACAATCCCTGGGAATGGGGAGAAAGCGTCGGCGGTAATTTGTGGCGGACAACTGGCGATATCACCGACACCTGGAGCAGCATGTCGCGGATAGGATTCGGTCAAGCTGGGCTGTCAAAATATGCCGGACCCGGTCACTGGAATGACCCGGATATGCTGGTCGTCGGCAATGTCGGCTGGGGACCGGAACTCCACCCGGCACGGTTAACCCCCGATGAGCAATATACCCATATCAGCCTGTGGTGTCTGCTGGCCGCACCGTTACTGATTGGCTGCCCAATCGAGCAGATAGATGATTTTACCATGGGCCTTCTGACCAATGTTGAAGTTCTGGAAGTCAACCAGGATCCACTGGGCCGCCAGGCAGATAGAATCGTCGAAGGCGAAGGATACCAGGTCTGGGCCAAGGAGATGGAGGACGGCTCGAAGGCAGTTGGCCTCTTTAACCTCGATGCGTATGACCACAAAACAATTCGGGTTGATTTTGAGGCGCTGGGCCTGGGCGGTGGCTCACTTCGCGTGCGTGATTTGTGGCGGCAAAAAGACCTCGGCACTTTTGACGGGCATTTTGAAGCCGAAGTTGCCCCGCACGGGGTGATTCTGATAAGAATCCTTTCACAATGATTGTTTCTTTTTAAGGCCGCATGCAATATTGATAAAGTGAAACAAGCCTTGAGGTGTTAAATCATGATTGTTAGTAAAAAGGAAAGATGATACGATTTTCACACGCACCAAAAGCAGAAGGCCCTATGCTTTAGCTTAAAAATAGATGGTAAATCGTGGTGAAATTTCGAGTTTGGATTCTGTCTTCTTCAATCTTCTTCAATCCAAGGAGGTTACGAACATTACGCATGAAACTTCACTTAAAGCAGCTCGTGTCCCCAGATTCTGCCCCGATGATAATCAATCCGGTCGGGAACAAAGCACCTGAGCCTGGATTATTTTTTAATAATCTGGATAAACTGAAGAAATAGATTAAAAAGGAGAGAATAATGAGCCATTTAAAACTTAGGATTCCAGCTATCCTATTTAGCATTTTCTGCCTCACCTATATGGGATTGGCTGAAGAGGTGGTCAAATATTTCCCCAAGCCAGGTGACCTTAAATACACTTATGGTCAGCACAAGCCGGTCATGAAGATAAAGCCAGGCACAGTCATAATTTCTTCAACGGAAGATTGCTATGATGGCAAAGTCAAAAAGCCCAGCGACAAGCCTTCAGAAGTGGTGGATCTCTGGCATGACAATCCTCTGACCGGTCCATTTTACATCCAGGGAGCAGAGATGGGCGATATCCTGGCGGTTCATATTAGAAAAATCGAGCCAGCCCGGTCCCATGGAATCAGCAGTTATACACCAGGATTCGGAGCTATCACCGGGACAGAATATACCGCCATCCTCGAGTCTCCCCTGCCAGAGCTTGTCTGGTGGTATGAAGTTGACAAAGAAAAGGGCACGGTCAAATATAAGGCTCTCCAAGGAGATCTGACCATTGACATCCCGATGAAGCCGATGATCGGCTGTTTGGGCGTCGCGCCAGCTAAGAATGAATGGCGCTGGAGCGTCACCCCTGAAGCTTACGGGGGAAATATGGATTGCCCAGAGGTCTGCGCCGGCAATACTATCTATTTACCGGTCAGCGTTCCTGGAGCACTGCTTTATTTTGGAGATGCTCACCTCGTCCAGGGAGATGGAGAAATCATTGGCTACGGCGTCGAGGCGGCAGTTAATGTCGAGCTAAAAGTTGACCTCATCAAGGGCAAAAAAATTGGCTGGCCCCGGATTGAAAATGATGAATACCTGATGACCCTGGGCATGTATCGCCCGCTCGAAGATGCTTTCCGGATTGCTACAAAAGATATGGTGCTATGGATAGCTGAGGATTATGGTCTCGACATGATGGACTCTTACCAGCTGGTCTCGCAGGTGATGAAGGCTGAAGTCTCGCAGATGGTTGATCCGAACTACACTATTCTGGTCAAATTCCCCAAAAAGTATTTACCCGAGCAAAAGCCCGTCTTCGGCGGCCTTCACGACAGGCTGAAATAAGATGCGTCTAACTGAGTAGAAACATAAAAGGAAATACATTAACGATAGTGGATGTATCCAGTCTTTTTTCTCGCAATCTTATTGGTAAATCGCATTAAAAAGCTTATTAGCGAGTTCCTTGTCAATCTCTTTGAGAATTTTGTATTCATCCAGAGCAGAACCTTTATCCCCAATAATGATATAAGCCAGGCCCAAAGTGAAGTGCGCCTCTGCATTATCAGGCTTTATCCGTATTGCCTGCTTACAAGATTCTATTGCCTCGTTGTAGCGTCCAAGACTCACATAAGCCACACCTAAATTGCGGTGCGCCTCTGCATAATCAGGCTTTATCCGTATTGCCTGCTTATAAGATTCTATTGCCTCATTATATTTTCCAAGCATATCGTGGCACCAGCCTATTAGAAAATAAGCATCGGCAAAATTTGGGTCTTGCTTTACCGCCCTTTCTAAATAACTAAGGGCTTTTTCATAATCTTCTGCACCGGCATGGAGCAATCCTATTACAAAAAGTCCTTTCGCAGAAGACAGCCATTCCTCTGTTCTTCCTGATTTCCATTCAGCAAGTGTCTTCACTTTACCTGATTCAAGTTTAGCTATCCTTTCCGAAGGAATGGAAAAATTTAAATTTTGTCCTTCAAGAATTTGAAATGTTGCTATACCAATAACCTCCCCTTTCATATTAACCACCGGGCTACCGCTTGAACCAGGAGACAGTGGTGCTGTGATTTGAATAATTTTACCAAAATGAGGAATCTCCCGAACTGCCGAGATAATGCCATCCGAAACTGTTTGTTCAAGTCCGAGCGGGCTTCCGATTACTATCACCCGCTCTCCAACTTCGGGAACAGCACAATATAGTTCGATAGGGCTGACTATTTCTGGCGGTATATCTACAGAAGCACGAATGAGATCGTGTTCTTTGTCTTCTGCCACAATGCCAGTAATGGCATACACTTTTCCCTCGCCCACTTTGATTTCGGCCTTGCTGGCCTCTTCAAGCACATGACGGTTGGTGATAATATCGCCGTTTTTGCTAATAAAAAAACCACTACCCTGTGCTTTTACTTTTCCTGCCTCATCATAGGTCAGGATTAGCACTGTTGATGCCTGGACTTTTTTAATAATTTCAGGTAACGTTTCCTGGGCATGGCATGGAACGATAATTGAAACCGAAAGAAATAACAAACAGAAAAATTGTCCCATTAAATTCAAATATTGCCGCCTTTCCATTAGTTTTTCCTCTTATATATTGGCCTCTATAAAGACTTTGCCTGACATAAACCTACTTGCCATGAACATGAACCGTAATTTCTTTTCAAACCGAGCGCTGTAGAACAGAGATGACATTTATCTAAGCCCCTTTTTCCTTACTTTATTGAGTAATTTATCATAGCATTAGCCCGATAATCAAGTTATTGTTCAACTCTAATTTTATCTGCTTATTGGTTTTTCCGCCTTGCATTAAAATAACTTTTCTCCTCTGTAGCTCAAAGCGTTAATGCGCTTCTTCAAATGTTCGTGGCATCAATACATATTCTTAACCCCAGCGTTTCGTCTAATAGCCACAGAAAGGACGAGCTGGAATAGATCAACAACGGTGTCCATGCACTTTCAGTTTTTGTATGTCTATTAAGGAAAAAACATTATTTTTTTTATGAGCCAAAAATCGAACTTGCAAATGTTGAGTATATTATGCAATGATTTCCCAAGGTGGGAGAATAAATTGACCTAAAGATCCGTATTTGAAAATCCCCGGGGGAGTAACAAATATGGAATGCAAAATCGATGACGAAAGAGGGAAAAGGGTAGCACAACTCCTTTACGAGTCTTTTGGCACTGCTGGCATTCTCGGGAAAACGGCTATGCCGGAAGATGCACTGCCCGATTCCGTAAAAACAGGTTCTCTCGAACATTTATTGTTTTTGACGCTGACAGTATCAATTGACTATCAAAGGGACGCACCGGCCTTGTGGGAAAGCTCAAGGAAAACATTTGAAGACCCAGAAACAAGATATTTATTTGATCCGAAAGCACTAAATGAAATCCCCATGGGAAAAATTATTGAAGATATGCAAAAGTACAACTTGTCGAAGAAACCCAGGAAAGATGCATCTATCTGGCGAACGATCGGTACCAGTATTTACAAAAAATGGAGCGGGGATCCGCGAAACTTTATTGAGCACTGTAATTGCGATTCACTAATCATTTTAGAACGGCTAAGAAATGAAATTCACGTATGTAATGGGAGAAATTTTGCAGATTATCCATATCTTCGTGGACCTAAAATAGCTCCCTTATGGCTAAGGATACTTAGAGACAATGCTAAAATAGCGCAACTAAAAAATTTGGAAAAGGTTCCGATTCCAGTAGACATTCATGTGGCAAGAGCAACCTTAGCTACCGGGGTCGTGACCGGACGGTTTAAAGGCAGGCTAGACGAGCTATTCGAATGCATAAGAGAAGCCTGGTTCAAAAGTGTAGAAGGACTCACTATCGAAAGCAGACCTATGATTGCTTTAGATGTGGACGAACCCTTGTGGCATTTATCCAAATACGGTTGCTCATACCGAGATAAGCAAACAGGTTATTGCCCGAATATTAATAGATGCGAAGCAAAAGCGTTCTGCATTATGGGAACAATCAAAATAGGAAACGGCCTGGTGGAGCTGGAAACATGAAAACACTTTGTATAATTTCCTGTGGAAAAACGAAGATCTGGAATAAGAATCCAAAGGCGGGACCTACTAAGGCAGAATCGGCATACATCGGGAATTTTTTTAATAAGTGCAGAGAATATGCTACCAAGTTTTACTCAAAGTCCTGGTGTATTCTCTCTGCGAAATATGGGTTAATATTCCCTGATGAACTTATTCCCGGCCCATACGAGGCAACCTTTAAGAATCCCAAGACAAACCCAATAACCTTAAAAGAACTTTCTGACCAGATTATTGAAAAGGGCCTGAACGAATATCAACAAATTGTGATTATAGCTGGAAAAGCTTATGCCGATATAGCACGGGCAGTTTTCCACTCAAAAAAAATATTAACTCCCTTGAGCGAATGTAAAAGAAATGGCTACATGATGCAAAAACTTAATGAATCAATTAAAAGAGGCGTGCATCTATAGCCACTATCGGATCCCAAAGCTAACTTATAATTAATCCGAGCGATTAATTTGTCTATAAAGCTTATATTAAGAAACTCTGTGATTTAGCTGTTGTCCCCTTCTCATTTTCAGGTTCAATCGAGCACCTCAATCTAGTAAATCACTTAGCCAAACAAAGATGTAGATTCTCATCCTCTTTACGTATATTGCTCATAAATGTGTTCCACTTTCCTATTGCCGGCTCCACCGTTCGTTTTGCACCATCTCCAATACCTTGTTACTATCCTCTCTTCCTCGAATATTTCTCGGCCTTAATGGGAATTAGCCTTTACATCAAAATATTCCTGCCCTTCCTCAATCAATAAATCGTATCAGCACAGGTTTTATCCACTGGCTGAACCAGAGCGGTGTCGCAATTATTGGCATAGCGATACATAATTGAAGTTGGGCAGCCGTTATGTTCCAGGCCGATAGCGTGTCCAAATTCATGAGCAGCAATTACACTCAAATAAAAGCCTCCGTTTCAGGCGGTGGTACAGTTGTTATCATAATTAAAATACTTCCAGCCATCATAGATCATCATATCCTCTCATCGAGAAAAAGCTGCTCCAAGCCGTAAACAATCACCTCACCTGGCAGTTTTAGTATCTCGACTTGTTCTTATTGAATTGGATAAGTTTCGAGTTTTTATGTAGAGAATGATAAAGCCGATCCTCCTCAACTTTCGATAAATATAAAAAAGATTGGCGAAATACTACCAAAATTAAGATAATAGATTCTATCAGGAGGAAGAAAATGAAATTAAATCTCAGGCCTGAGCAACAAACAAAGATAAGGGCAGCCAGAACTTATCTGACCTGCTGGTTATTATTAAGTTTTATATGGCTAACTACTCTGTCGTTGGCTTATTCCGGGCAGACAGGGACTGAAGAAAAAATCACCACCCCTGAAGCTTTTTTTGGTTTTAAGCTCGGGACGGATAAGAAAATAGCCCGCTGGGATAAAATTGTAGAATATTTCGAGATCTTACAAAAACAGAGTCCCCGGATAAAAGTTATAAACATGGG
>DCDG01000027.1 GCA_002316315.1 Candidatus Aminicenantes bacterium UBA1061
TTAGAGTATCCTGATGAGAAGCCTTCTCTGGCATGAGGAGACCGATGACCCGCTTTGGTCCAAGGGCCCTGACACAGAGAGCGGCAGTAACGCTGCTATCTATGCCTCCTGATAAGCCAACCACCACTCCCTGCCGGTGCAAGCGACCGGGTAGAATTTCAGAGATAAAAGCAGTAAGACGGGCTGTCTCCTGCTGGCAGTCGAGGTTAAGAAGTTTATAAGAAAATTCTTTAGCGCCAGTAACTTCTGACATTGGCTTACCCCTTTCCCGATGCGCCAGGACAGTGGCCCCCAGTGTTAAAATGAAGCTTTTTAGGCTCTTTAACAGGGAGAGAACCGGCATTAATAGCAGCTATCTCTTTTTGACCGGCTTTCTGACCGGTTTCCGAGCTTTTAAGAGAGTCCAGAAGCTTCTTATAGTCGATCTTGCCGTTGGCCGTCTTCGGTAAAGACTTAAGCCACCAAATTCGACGGGGAATTTTATATGGTTCAAGATATTGCCGGCAGAATTGCCTTATTTGATCCTCAGTTATTTTCTTCCCTTTCTTCACCACCACAAAAGTTGCAATGACTTCCCCGCCGATTTCATCCGGAACTGAAACAGCGGCAACTTCCATGAGCCCATCAAGGCCTGCTATCACCCGTTCAATTTCAGACGGGTTAATTCTGTGCCCGAAAGATTTAATCTGCCGATCCCGGCGACCAACATAATAAAGCAGGCCGTTTTCATCCTGGCGGAAAATATCTCCGGTCTGAAGCCAGCGTTCTTCCGGGTAGCTGCCAGGTCTGAAGACTTTTCTGGTTAGCTTCTCATCCCGCCAGTAACCCTGCATGACTGTCGGGCCACGGACAATGAGCTGGCCAGGCTTTCCAGCTGGCAACGGGTGGCCACGACCATCAACGATAGCGACTTCGAGATTTGGCATGGGGATACCGACTGAATCAGGATGTTTATCTATCAATTCAGGCGGAAGATAACTGACCCTTTTGCACTCACTCAAGCCATACATTGAATAGAGTTTGACCTGAGGCAAATGCTGCCTGAAATGACGGATATGAGAAACAGGCCAGGCCGCTCCGGTGCTGGTGATGTAACGCAGGGATTTCAGCTGGACAGCCGGAAATTTTTTCAGTTTGAGAAGCATGGCGGAAATCGAGGGGATAAGCGGAAAGCCGGTGACTTTTTCTTTTTCGATGGCGGCCAAAATATCCTGGACATAAGCAAAGGATGATTCGAGAACAACGGTTCCGCCAAACATAAAACACATGATGATCTGATAGAGACCGTAGTCAAAAGACAGAGGCATGACATCAAGAATGACATCATCCCTGGTATTTTCCAGATACTGGATGATGCTTCTGGCAGCCGTGACCATATTGTGATGGGTGCAGATTATGCCTTTAGGCCTGCCGGTTGAGCCCGAGGTATAAATCAAACAGGCCAGGTCGTTTTCCAGGAGGCGCGGAAGAGTGATCGAAGCATCTAATTTCTCGACAAGACCCTCAAAAATCAAGGCCTGGGGGTAATGGCGGGGAGAAGACTTATGACCGTCGACTATAATTAGCTGGGAATCAGCAGTAGAAAATTGCGGGCCATCCCCCTCATAAAGCTTTCGCCTGGCAGTGATAAGTAGCCGGGCAGCTGAATCGGTTATTATGGAATTAATAACGAGCCAGGGGCTTTTGGGATCGATAACAGTAAAGACCCCGCCGACCTTTAGAATTCCATAGATAGAAATCACAGCTTCTGGCGAGTTGTCCAGGCAGATTACCGCCCGGTCACCTTTTTTAAAACCAAGGAGGATAAGAGCGGAAGCTAAGTTGGTAGATTTTTCATCAAGCTGGCAGTAGGTCAGGTGTTGGTCCCTGGAAACAAGGGCATTTTTATCCGGGAAACGGTGGGCGGTCCGGCTCAGCCAGTCAGATACAAGCACCGGATCAAACTGCATTTACCTTAACCCTGCTTTTTCTCAATGAAGCTGGCGATTTTATTGATGCTATCGAGATTAGTGGCGGTGAGTTCTTCGTCTTCAACTTTTATCTGGAAGTGGTTTTCCAGGAAGGAAACTATTTCCAGAATGCCAACCGAATCAACAATATTCATTTCCAGCAGGGAGACGTCGTCGGCTGGCGGATCATCAGAATTGAAAAGAAATTTCTCAGTAATGAACTGCTTTATTTCATCTTTAATCATCGTCTTCGTTTTTCCTTCTTATCGGCCTCAAACCCCGGGCGAACTCCTGGTAAGAATGCTCGGGGGTTAGCGGCACTGTTACCTTACCAAGAACAGTGGCCGGAACATGCCCAAAAAATGTCCCGGCTGGAACATTTCTGGAGACAACAGTTCCAGCCTGAATTACCGAACCCTGACCAATTGTAACACCGGGCAGTATAACACAATGGGGTCCGATAAAGACATCCGATTCAATGACGACCGGTTTTACCACGGCCTCTTTTGACTTTGTCCAGTAAAGATGGGAAATAATGGAGGTGCCAATGCCAACGGTCACATTGTCGCCGATTTTGATCACCTCGGGATGAAGCTCATCAATATAAACATACTGGCTGATCCAGACATTCTGCCCTATCCTGACACCGCGCAGGCGGTGCAGACCAGGACGAATTCTGGCGCCACCAGGGCTTAGATAGGCTAATCGTCTTAAAATCCTTTGAAAAAGCTTCAAAATCTTTTGCCGCCTCAGTGTATTAGAAGCCAGCCGGATATGGTTTTTTTCTATCACAAATAGATTTTAGAAGTCAATAAAAAAGGCTGTTTAGCCAGAGGCCAGAACAGCCCGGGCTGCCCGGTCCTCATGTGTAGTCTCTTATTAAGTTTTTAAAAAAAGATTTTTATAAGAATAGACTCATCTTTCTTTTAGTTTTATACAACAACCAATTTGGAAATGAACCAGAAAAAATTAACTGGATCAAAAGATATCTTTAATTCTAAGCCCCCCGAGATTGAATCCTTTTCTTTATCAGCAAGTTCCAAGTTCGAATAATTTCAGTCTTCATCCTCTGCCCGAACTTCCATAGAAGACTAAGAGTAAAAAAAACACCTGGTTTCCAGTCTGAAAACGAATAAATGGCCACAACCTTCTTTCCTAACAAAGAGTTTAACCACTGCCAGAAAGTTAGCTTCCCTGCTGATCTATACTCGAAAAAGGCTCGGATGTCGCGCTGCCAGTCAACCCAGATAATGTCACTTTGAAAACTGAGCTTTTTCTCTGCCTCAAGGCCTAAGGCATCACGATAAGCAATCTCAGGAAGATTAACTCCACAGTAAGCGCTCAACCCATCCCACATACCAAACCTTGGATTGAATTCTATTATTTTATAGATTCCGTCTCTAGAGTCCCTTTTAAATTCGATGCCACCTAGTCCTTGATAGTTGATATCCTTTAGAAACTTGATTACCACTTCCTTCAATTCGGGATCATCATAACTCTTGACGTAGCTGGCCGAGCCAAATCCTTTAGGTATTACCCTATATTTCCTGCCCGAAAAATAGCCAAGAACCTCAGACTGGGAATTACAATAAAAAGCAGTGTAAATAAGATTCTTATCTTCCCCAGGTATTACTTCCTGGATCACAACCCGTGGATCGATCAAGGCGATCTGGTTAAACGCCACTCTCAGCTCCTGCCAGTCACGGCAATAGACGACCTTTGGTCTACCGGCAAATAAACCTTTTCTAAGAAGCCGTCCTGCCTCTTCTGAATGCCAGAAAGCACTTTCTTCAGGCTTTATGATAGCGGGATAGATCAGTTCCTCGGAAACAGAATTAAAACTTTTTTCATTATATACAAAAAAGGTCCGTGGGGCAGGTATAGAATGCTTACAGACAATTGAGTAAAGACCGTCTTTAGTAATCAGTCTTTCAACCAGTGCATGTTCAGGCATAACATATGAAAAATACTTATTAAGTTTATCTCGGTATCTTGAAAATAGGTAAACATGCTCATCGCTCAAAGGATATAGTACGGCCTTTTCAGTTAAAGTACTCCCAAACTCTTCAAAAAAGCTTATATATTTATCGCCCTCTTTTTCTGAAAACGGACAATAAACATATTCGCATGAATTGGAAAACCTACCTGGTATATTTCTATTATGGTCAACCCCATAGACCTTAACACCTCTGGAAGACAGAATTCTAGCAATATCGAGACCCATATGGTCATCCAGAGGGCAAACTACGGCTGGCGGTTTTTCCCCCGAAAATGATTTCTTCATTGGTACTCCCATTTTATTACTATGGTCTAAAATCCAGGATTCCTTCTCTAAATGGGAACTGGCGCCGGCATGCCCTGCAGAAAAAGCCATTGTTCTCCTCTTGCAAAGAACTCTTGCAGATTGGACAAACTAGAATATTAATTAGATCGTTTCCAAGTTCAGCTTCGGAGCCTATCCTCTTTTTTGATGTGCCAATAAGCCATGGAGCCGCCAGTAATTTCCCCATCAATGAAGACCATCGTGACCCTGAAGGGACTTTTGTTGAGATTTTTTCTTTTATATCAGCCAGCTGTCTGATATATACGGCTCCGAGATAAGATGGATTGGTAAATCCAACCTGCTCGAGATTTAGCTTGATGAAAACAGGATGATGAGATAACAAAGCTGGGCTAACTTCTCTTGACTGTAGGGAATAGGGATTATCTTTTTCTTGCCTAAAAATCCATTTTAAAATGCGGTGAGCATTGCGCTTATTGTGATAAGAAAACACGAACGAACCACCCTTACTTAAAATCCTGGAGATTTCAGACAGGGTGGATCCTAACTCACTTACGTGCTGAAGAACTCTTATCATCAGTACACAGTCAAAGGCAGAATCCTTGAAAGGAATGTTATTTATGTCTCCAGCAACAAAATAAGCCATTCCAGTCAATTGGCTTCTGGCCTTTTTTAATAGCTGAACTGATCCGTCAAAAAGGATAACAGTCGAAAACCTGTCTTTATAACATGGATATAAACGCCCGTATCCACACCCAACATCAATAATTCTATGGCCGGATAATGGGAGTAGACGCGATATCAGGTGTTTCTCTAGGCGATCCTGACGTATCTGGGCAGGATCATCCCAAAAAGCTTCATAATCAACATCTTCGTATAGCTCCCACTTCTTGCCAGATCCTTGCAAAGATTCAGGGAGCTTTTTTACCATTAAAGTACGACCTTTCTGACTCTTCGTTTCTTGGTGGGTAGATCTTTTCTAAAACACAAAATAGGCTCTGATGCCCAGCGAGCCGATAAGATAAGATGGCGAAATCTCATAATGTTCTTATAGGCCAGGGCTTTAAACCTGGACCTGGTATAAAGCTCTCTATACCTGCTGCTTCCTGCAGGCATGGCAATATAAACCGTATCCAAGGTGAAACCAAATAAGGATACAAAATCTCTTAGAGTCTTATAGGTATAATATCGCACATGAGCATAGAATTCATACTTTTCTTCTTCAGAGCCCAGGGGTTCATGAAAGGAACGTCCTTGGAATAAAGGTCTAATCAAGTACTCCGGAGCAGCATAATTAGGTGCGCATATGTAGAAAAATCCTCCAGGAGCGAGGATTCTTCTGGTTTCATTTAATAAATGATCTGGATATAGCAAATGCTCAATGGTAGCAAGAGAGAGCACGGCATCGAAATAAGCATTGTCAAAAGGAAACGGGGTTTCCGGGTCATCAATGTTGAAAGAAACGGTTTTTAGCCCAAGCTGATTCAACACTTTAAGACAAGTCGGCGCAATATCATTACAGATAATTTCAGCGTCATATAGTTCATTTATTCGCTTGGCAGCACATCCTACCCCGGCGGACAGATCGATAATCCTTTTATGATTGCGATTTTCAAATACAGCAGGAAAGACCCTGTGCCTTTCCTTAAACCAAAGATAATCTTCTATTCTCTCAACACCTTTGAGTCTGTGCTCTTCCACTTCTATTGAATCCCAGCTCATCTATTACTCCTTTCGCCAAGTTTCATCCTTAATAACGAAGGCCGTAGTATCTCATAAAAAAATACACCTGTTCGATACAGTAAATTAGAATGAATATTTTTGAAACGTCCATAATCAACTTGTTGGCCACCGAATTTAGCTTTGAAATCTCTGACACCATATTTCTGGGAAGGTCGACCCGCTCCACCAAAATCATAGAGTTCAAATCCGTTTTCACAACCCCATCTTAACAATTCCCAGGTTAAAACCTCATTGGGCATATAAGCTCTGAACCTTCGATCCAATCCTCCATACCATCCTAGCATTGTCTTCTTATACAAAAGATCAAACGAAACAGCCGCAGCATTACCGTGAACCCTGGCCAAGGTAATTTTAAGCATTCCTTTCGGAAGCAGAATCTCAAAAGCAGCTTCAAACAGGGTTCTATCGGCCAGAGGCACTGCCGCTTTCTTGTAGGTATTCTCTAGGAGGTTATAACATTCTTCAAGTTTATCCAGATTGTCAACAGATTCTAGATGGACAATATTTTTTTTGATTGCTCTTTTTATATTTTTTCTGGTCCTGGGACCTATTTTTCTAAAAACGCAATCCGAATTCCTGTCAAGATAAATGAGATAATTTAAATGATTCTCAAAATAAAAACCGGTCTTGTTGATAAATAACCTAAGATCGCTTAAATCCATAACATTTCTTAGCTCGGTAAAAATTGCTTTCTTTTTAGCCTGCCTTGAATATTGCCTTAGGAGCTCTTCTAAAGCTCTCTGCCCCTCCTGGCTATCTTCTATAAGAACGCTCCCAAAAGCTACCGCACGAGTCGTCAATTTTCTTAGAAGTGGATTGGAAAAAAGGTTAATATTAACCGGTACATATATACAAAGAATCCGCCCCTCGGTAACCGCTGCCCATAATTCGGGTTCATAATACCTTGTTCTTTCAAAAACATCGAACATCTCAGGGGTGTGAAAGATATTACTAGAATGGTTTTCATTAACAAATTGAGACCACGATTTTCTTGGCAAATGATGGACTATATCTATAGGCATAATATTTTTTTCTGTTTTAATTTTAAAATATCATCCAATTCAGAGTCAAGGATTCCAGGGGTATGTGGTTTCGACATGGTATAACCAAGATAAAATCAATACAATTATCTCTCCTCTTTTATCGGGCAAAAGAATTGCGAATCTCTTCAGTTCGGCAAAGAAAGACTGACATTTGACTAAATTGAGGAAAAAATATATTAGTATAATAGTTTTAGGTAAAAGGAGCTTGGGAAGATCTTAGGCACAACAACCCTACAGCCCAGGCCCAAGGATGACTTGGTGAGTAAAGCAGGGAAAAGAAGCACAGGAAAAAGCAGATGAGTTTAATAAATCTATATTATTCACTTAAACCCCTCATTCCCCGATCAGCTCAGATCCAAACCAGAAGGCGTGTTGCTCAGCTGCGGAGAAAAAGAAATCTGGACATCTGGCCCATTTCAGAAAAAGCAGGCGCCTTGCCTAAAGACTGGAATGGCTGGCCACATAACAAGAAGTTTGCTCTGGCTATAATTCATGACGTTGATACCATTCAAGGGATGGCCAACTGCCTAAAGCTTATGGAACTAGATATACAGCTGGGTGTAAAGGCCTCATTCAATTTTGTTCCGGAAGATTACTGGGTTCCCCCATGGTTTAGACAAATTATAATTGAGAATGGTTTTGAGGTCGGCCTTCATGGCTTAACCCATGACGGACGCATTTTTCTGTCAAGGAAAAAATTCGATAAAAGCCACAAGAAAATCCAGAGTTATTTGCTCGACTGGCAGATTACTGGATTTGTTGCCCCTTCAATGATCTGCAACCAAAAATGGCTAACCGAGCTGGAAATAGAGTGGGCCTGCAGCAGTTTTGATACAGACCCTTTTGAGCCGCAGCGTCAAGATGTCCATACTATTTTCCCTTTTTTTGTAAACGACCAGAACAATCAGAGCGGCTATGTGGAACTACCTTACACCTTACCCCAGGATCACTGTCTTTATATAATCCTTAAAGAAAGAACCAATCAGATCTGGAAGAAAAAGCTGGATTGGATTGCAGCAACAGGAGGTATGGCCCTCCTTAATATCCACCCCGATTACATTTTATTCGATGACGAAAAGGGTATAGAAAAATATCCTGCTCAGCACTATATAAATTTTATTAATTATATAAAAGAAAAATATTCTGGGCAATACTGGATGGCTCTACCAAGGGAAATCGCCCATTTCTGGCTGCAGAATCAGGTTGGTGATGGTGAAAAGTTGTTGAGGACAAAAGAAGAAAGATTTCGTCTAGAAAGAAATATTGTTGCTGAAATAAAGCCGAAATCAATATCAGTACCATCACGTCGAATCTGGATTGACCTTGACAATACCCCTCATGTGCCTTTTTTTATTCCTATTATTCGGGAGCTAAGAAAAAGAGGGCATGAAGTGATTCTTAGTGCCAGAGATGCCTTTCAAGTCTGTGACTTGGCCAATAAGAAAGGATTGAGTTATGCTTGCATCGGTAAGCATTATGGGAAAAATCCACTAAAGAAGGTAATCGGCCTGTTTTGGAGAGGCTGCCAGTTATTTCCTTTTGCAAAGAAGAACAAACCCAGTCTAGCATTATCTCATGGCGCCAGATCCCAGATATTGATAGCTAATATCCTTGGAATTCCTACAATACTTCTCACCGACTATGAGCACTCCCAAACAATTTATCCTGCCAGAGCACACTGGCTCATTGTCCCCGAGATCCTGATGGGCCAGGTTAAAAAAGTCCAGGCAAATCGCATTCACTATTATCGTGGAATTAAGGAAGAAGTCTATGTCACAGATTTTGAACCAGACCTTGAGCTTGCCTCGGCACTAGGCTTAAAGGAAGATGAAATCATTATAACCGTTAGGCCACCGGCTGAAGAAGCACATTATTATAATCCAGAGAGTACCAACCTATTTATCGAACTAATGGAAAGAATTGCCAAGGCCGAAGGGATTAGAGCTATCCTTCTGCCAAGGCATAAAATTCAGGAACAAAAACTCCGCCGAACATATCCACACTGGTTTGTAAATGATAAGGTGATAGTCCCACATGAAGCGTTAGACGGTCTTCAAGTTCTGTGGATATCAGACCTTGTAGTGAGCGGTGGTGGCACTATGAACAGAGAGGCAGCAGCTTTAGGTGTTCCAGTATTCAGTATATTCCGAGGCAAAACAGGAAAAGTAGATAAAATGTTAGAGTCTCAGGGACGATTAGTACTGATAAAAAATAAAGATGAAATCTGGAATAAAATAAGTTTTGTTCGAAGAAAAAAGAATACGTGCTTTAAAAAAGAATTGAAGCCAGCCCTTGAGGACATTATAAATAGCATTGAAAATATAATAAGAATCCATGCTGAAAGCGATAAGTTAAAGTTGAATTAAAAATAAATAATCTGGCTGAAATTAAGAAGGATATGAGATCAATAAAATGAAGATCTTGATGATAGCGGGGGCCAGACCTAACTTTATGAAAATCGCCCCTCTTGTTAAAGCCATCCATTCTTATAATAACGAGAGTAAGAATAAGACAGGAATTAAACAGGTTTTGGTCCATACCGGTCAGCACTATGACCACAATATGTCTGATATCTTTTTCCGGGAGCTGGGCATTCCTGCCCCTGATTTCAATCTGGGAGTTGGCTCGGGCTCGCAGGCAGAACAGACCGCTAAAATCATGCTGGCCTTTGAACCGGTCTGCCAGCAGCTCAAGCCTAACTGGGTAGTAGTCGTAGGCGATGTCAATTCGACTTTAGCCTGCTCTCTGGTGGCGGCCAAACTTGGCCTCAGGATCGCTCACGTTGAGGCTGGCCTGAGAAGCTTCGACTCGACCATGCCGGAAGAGATAAACAGAGTGGTAACTGACAGGCTGTCTGACCTGTTATTTACACCATCAACTGACGCCAATTTAAATCTGAGAAAAGAAGGCGTGCCAACTGGAAAGATAAAATTTGTCGGAAACATCATGATCGATGCTCTCATTTATCAGCTAAGAAACGGCGAAAGAAGCCAGCTGGCTGAACAGCTGAATCTTAAACCGAGGCAGTTTGCCTATATCACCCTTCATCGCCCATCTAATGTCGATAACCCGGAAACACTTAAGGCCATCATGAAAAAGCTGGTGAGCCTCTCCCGCCAAATGACAGTTGTCTTCCCCGTACATCCCCGAACGCGGAAAAATCTGCTGGAAATAAATTTTAAATCCAAAGCCTACCAGAAGCTAAAACTTATAGAGCCTATCGGTTATAGCGATTCACTCTGGCTGGCCAAAAATGCCTCTTTGGTGCTGACCGATTCAGGAGGGCTTCAAGAAGAGACGACCTACTTTAAGACCCCCTGTCTGACTCTGCGAGCTAATACCGAAAGACCAATTACGATTAAACTCGGAACCAATAAGCTGACGGACATTAGAAAACTGGATGATGATATAAAGGAGATCCTGGAGGGAAAGACCAGGAAAGGAAAAATTCCCAGATATTGGGATGGCCTGACAGCTCAGCGGATAGTCAGGCATCTGGTTGAAGGAGCTCGCGACGGCAAGGAATAAAACAATTTTTATTCGGCAGGAAAAGACTAAAAAATAGAAGGACAAAATTTGAGCCAGCAAAAAACGCCAGGTCGCTCAGAAATAGAAGAGGTGGCCAGAAGACTCTGGGTATATTGCCTTAAAAATGACTTTTCAGGTTATGACCCTTATGACGCTCTGAACAGTCCCCTTTTCAGCCATGGGCCATGGGCCAGATCCAGGTTAGTCAGGCTGGCAGCAACTCAGGGATTAAAGCGCCTGCCAATTAATATCAGACCTCTTTTACTGATTCCCAAAACTCAAAATCCCAAAGCCCTGGCTATCTTTCTAAAAGCTGCTTTGAGATTAACCTCAGCCGGGATAATCGAAAATATGGAAATCATAAAGTACTTGATTAAAAGGATAGCTGAACTGCGCACAGCAGAAGCTAATTATTACGGTTGGGGATACAACTTCCCCTGGCAGACAAGAACAATTTTTGTCCCGCGTGGAGCACCAAATCTAGTCTGTACCATTTTTGTGGCCGATGCCTTACTGGATGCCTATGACATTATAGGCAAGGCAGAGTGCCTGAAAATGGCCAGAACAGCTGTTGACTATATTTTTAATGAACTTTTCTGGTCAGAAAAAGGAAGTGCCGGTTTCAGCTATCCACAGCCGGGCATAAAAGAACATACATATAATGCCAATCTTTTAGGCGCAGCTCTACTTAGCAGAATTTCGAAGGTTACAAGAGAAAAGAACTATTTAGAGGCTGCACTCACCGTGGCTGGTTATGCCGCTTCCTGCCAGAATAAAGATGGCTCCTGGTATTATGGGGAAAGGGCTGAGAGCAGATGGATAGATAATTTCCATACTGGCTATAACCTGATAGCTTTGAGGGATCTAAAGAAATATGCTGAAACTGACGAGTTTGATCAAACGATTAAAAAAGGCTTTAGCTTTTACATCAAGAACTTTTTTCGCCAGGACGGAGCCCCGAAGTATTACCACGATCGGGTGTATCCAATTGACAGCCACTGCCTGGCTCAGAGTATAATTACCCTTGAAGCTTTCAGAGAACTTAACAAGGATGCCCGACAGCTTTCTCTGTCAGTGCTCAAATGGGGACTTGAGAATATGTGGAGCGGGAAAGGTTATTTTTATTACCAGCGGAATCGTTTCTACACCAACCTGATTCCCTATATGCGCTGGACTGAGGCCTGGATGCTCCTGGCTCTAAGCGAACTATTAGCTCACTCAAACTCTTTATAAGCTGATAGAGCAATGGCTGAAGGTCGATATTAATGATCCTCCGGTAAGTTGAGCGAAAAGGCAGAGTTTGATAACCATGACTGAGAAGACTCTTAGCTACGTTTTGATTACCGCTGCCAAGAATGAAGCCAAGTTTATAGAAAAGACGATTGATTCAGTAGTGAATCAAACAGTACTTCCTCTGAGATGGGTCATCATCAATGACGGTTCAACGGATAATACCGGGGAAATAATTGAGCAATATGCCAGAAAATATGAATGGATAGAACCAATTGTTTTGCCGGAGAGCAGAGAAAGGCATTTTGGCCGTAAGGCCGTGGCCTTTAATAAGGGTTATGAAAGAATAAAGAATCTCGATTTTGATCTCATCGGAAATCTTGATGCTGATATTTCCTTTGATAAGGATTATTTCGCTTTTCTTATCTCAAAATTTGCAGCCAACCCAAAACTGGGCGTGGCGGGCACTCCTTTTAGAGAAGACTCGAGACAGTATGATTATCGTTTTTCCAGGAAAGAACATGTCTCGGGCGCCTGCCAGCTTTTCCGCCGGGAGTGCTTTGAGGAGATCGGCGGATATATACCGAGGAAAGAAGGTGGGGTTGATCTGGCTGCCGTTCTCACGGTCAGGATGAGAGGCTGGATAACTGAAACTTTTACTGAAAAATACTGTATTCATAATCGCCCGATGGGAAAAGCCGACCCTAATTTCGTCAAGTACACTTTTAGAAGTGGCTACGGTGACTATCAGTTTGGAGTCCACCCTCTATGGCAATTCATGAGGTCAATCTATCAGATGACGGGGAGACCTGTTTTCATCTCCGGGGCACTGCTTTTATCCGGTTATGTCTGGGCCATGCTGACCAGAGCTCAGTGGGCAGTTCCAGAAGAAGTGGTAGAATTTAGAAGAAAAGAACAGATAACGTGGCTAAAGGAATATATAAGGAAGCTTTTATCATGAAGAAACGAAAACGAAGAAGCAGGCAAGGAAGGCCCTGATGAAAGCCATACCGATAGATATTCGCTGGCATGAAAGGTTGCCTGTTTTTGCCTCTGAATCTTTTCTCAAGGCAGTAAGTGATGAATATGGCTGGTTGGGTGGTTTCGACGATAGCGGACAACTTTTATGTATTCTCCCTTATACCATCATCAAGAAGCTATCGTTTAAATTTGTTAGATTCAGAGTGGAGACCATCCCTCAAGTTGAAAATTTTTCTATCGATGAAGAGAAGGCTTTTTTAAATAGCTGCCTCGATTTTTTCCGTTCTAAAAAAGCAGATGTCATCATACCGGCCACGACTAATTCCATATTCCGTACCTATCCTGACGGGGCGGTCGCCGCTCCCTATGGAACTTATATAATAGACCTGCAACCGGCCGAAGAGGTACTCTGGCATAATCTAGCAAGTAAAACCAAACAGAATATAAATAAAGCCATAAAGCTTGGCGTTGCTATTCAAGAAGCCCCAGCAGAGATTAAACCTGCTTATGAACTTATTCAAGAGACTTTCAAAAGATCCAGGCTCCCATTTATGAGCTTCAATTCATTCAAGCGATATATAGATGGCCTCGGCCAGTTTGGCCTGATTTTAAAAGCAGAGCATCAAGGTCTATCTCAAAGTTATGTTATCTTTCCTTATAGTGATTATAGAGCCTATGCTGTCTATGGAGGCAATGCTGCTAACATGATTCAAGGTGCAAATAAATATCTTTTGTGGGAAGCAATAAAGATATTTAAAAAATTAGGAGTGAAAGACTTCGATTTTGTCGGAGTCAGAATAAATCCAGAGAAAGGGTCAAAGCAGGATGCACTCAGTTCTTTCAAAAGGCATTTTGGTGGCCAATTAGTTCAGGGGTATATCTGGAAATATCCTCTTAATCCAGTTAAATACAAGCTATATAATCTGGCGGCTAGACTCAGAAGCGGCGGCGACATTGTCGATGCAGAAAAACATAAGATGGCTGATTTAAAATCATAGAGGAATGGAGAAACGGTGTCAATTTCTCTGATACCAACCGAAGCCTGGGAATATGCTGTTGGCGATGCTTTAACAGCAGTTCTCTCTCTGTTTGAGAAAGACAGAGACGGTCATCTCAATTTAAAAGGAATTGGTGAATGTCTTCCCGTGAGATCAGGCAGGGTCGGTATCCTGCTTTCTCTTAAAGCTTTAAACTTAAAGAAAAACTCTGGGGTTGGTGTTCCGCTCTATTGTTGCCCCGTCGTTTTTAAAGCTATAAAAGCTGCGGGATATTATCCGGTTTTTATTGACGTTGATCCTCAAAATTACTGTCTATCGCTCCAAGATCTGGCTGCCAAGGTACCAAAAATAGAGGCTCTTATCGCAGTTCATATGTTTGGCCATGTAGCAGATATGCCGACTATACTTAAAATTATGGAAGACAAGCCGGTTATTGAAGATTGTGCTCAATCGCTAGGAAGTTCAATTAATGGTAAGCTCACAGGAACATTTGGATCAATTTCCATTTTTAGTTTCAGGTCAGGGAAATACATCAGCGCTGGAGAGGGTGCAGCTATATATTGCCGGGAGCCGGGGTTAAAGATGCGTCTGGAAAACGATATTCGGAGTCTCCCCGAACCCGCCCAATGTGAGGAAATAAAGCATGTTGTCGAAACTTACCTTCGTAGCCAGCTCAGAAGCTGGCCACTGTGGGGTCTGGCCGGATCAAAAATATGGAAGATATATAACAAAGAGGTTGATTTTATAAAGAAGTCACCGATCGTTTTAAGCCAGACTTTTAGATCTGACCTGATGACGATTAAGAGAAGACTCACCCATCTTGAAAACCTGATAAAGATGCAAAAACGGCATGCTCAATATTATCTTGAAAATCTGAAGATCCCCCAGGAAATGTTCTGTAATGAACCACCAGGCTATACCTACAACCGCTTTATGTTTCCCATTAAGCTTCGCTCAGAAAAAGAGTATAAGTTCTTATCAAATTTTTTATTTAATAAAAATATAAGCACTTCCAGACCCTACTTTGACGTTATAGAAGGAGCTGCCAGATATTATGGCTATAAGGGAGATTGCCCACTAGCTGAGCATTTGTTAAAGGCAACTCTGGTTATTCCTGTCCACTATAAGCTCCGCGAAAAAGATTTAAAATATATCAGCAATTCGGTGAATCTGGCCTGGCAGCGTTACCAAGGTTTTTAATCACTGATGAGTTCCCCATAGATTGATCTGAAGGTTGTCACCTTCAGTCCTGATTCTTTTAAAACACTAAGGAAATAATCAGCAGTGTCTATATCTTTCAAATCCTTGGTATGGCCAATAGCTACTATTGGTTTAAGGACAGATGGAGATTTCCGGTCCACAGCCCAGATTTCTTTAAGCATTTCATCAATTTCAGTTTTCGTCAAGCGGCAGAAATCAAGCTTTTTAGGGTATTTCAAACCAAGGTGGTTCTTTAGTTTCGAGAACAGGCCTGCTTTTTTACCTTCTTCCTGACCTTTTTTTTCAATCTCAAGTCTTTTTTTGGAAATCATTTCCCAGAATGGAACCAGGGTGGTATAGATAGGAATCTCAATCATCTGCCCCTGGGAATCATCTTCTGCCACATCTTCCCAGAATCTCCAGAAGAATCCATTTCGGCTGGCTTTTCTATAGTCAACTCCATATATTTTGAAGCGCCCCCCTTTAAAGACCGAAGAATCAATCTTTATCCCGTATTCACACAATATTCTGGCGGCAGGCTGAGTGGGCTGGAAAAGCCAGTTGCCGGCTCTGAAAGAAATTGGCACATAATTGCTTTTTCCCAGGATGAATCTTAGAAATTTTATTCCATCAGAAACGATTTCACGGATCCTTTCTTCGGGTAAAGAACAAAGATTATATTCAGAAAGATCAACTTCCCACCGGCCATTTTGATATTTGGCTCCAGACCATTGGGGATGGAGGTGAAGGGCGATTTCATGCCCCTGACGATTCAACTCTTGAATCTGATTAAAAACTACTTCTATATCCTGATCCGATTTTTCTTGATAGATTCTTTCCAGTTCAGCCACTTCAACAAATACAACCAGAGGATAGTGCCATTTCTGAAAAAGATTCATCAGCGATTCAGTGGGCTCTAAAATAAGCTGCCGAAGAGAACCAGTCGCATCTCCATAAATTTCATAATCCAGGCTAAAAATAACTTCAATCATTTATCTTTCTCACTGGCCGTCTGGCGGCATGATAAAAAAAACGCTCGCAGCCCATCGGCAGTGCTTACACGCTGTGACCAGCCAGTTTTCTCTTTTAACTTTTTATTGGTATAGAAAGTCTTTTTCCAGTAGGCTTCCCACTCTCTGAGCGTATAGACCGGAGGTATCTGTCCCTTTGACCATTTTGAAAACTTTTCCCAGAAAAAGCAAAATAAAAAACCGAACGGTTTTGGAACATATATTGATCTAAAACTCTGAACATTTTTTTTATACAGCTTCAAAAACTCTCTGGAAGTAGGCAAATCGTCATCCACAATATTAAAAACCTCTCCGTCAATTCCCGGGATTAGCCCGGCCAGCACTATGGCTTCAGCACAGTTTTCGACATAAGAGAGGGGCAGAGGATTAGACCCGCCAAAATGTAAAAAAACTCCGAACGTATCTATACCTACCCTACCAGGTATGAATTTCTTGCCTGGGCCATAAACAGTACCAGGGCGAACAATAACATAAGGTAGGCCAACCCTGGTACCATAATCTATGACAAGTTCATCCTGTTTTACCTTGCCATAACAATAATCCTCGGCTCTGGTTTCGGGCGATTTCTCAACCGGACAGGTTTCATCCAGAAGGCGGCCCGTTTTCTTGCCCCGATTAGTGTAAACAGCAAAGCTACTAACATTGACAAAACATTTGAGACAGCCATGATGAAGGGCAGCTTCAATTAAGTTTCTGGTAGTTATAACTGAATTAAGATAAGCTTCTGAGAAAGACTTGGTGCCCGTGCCTGCAGCCAAATGGAAAATAACCCTGGCCCCATCTGTCACCTTCAGGCAATCTTCAAAAGAGAACAGATTGCCGTTGATAATCTCAGCCCTTTCTCTGCCATCATGCGCATCGATAATCTTTCTAAGGGGCCAGATATCACTTGTCTCTCTAACCAGGCATTTTATCTGATTCAACCCTTTTCCCAGTAAAGCGCCGACGACATGACGCCCAATAAATCCAGATGATCCGGTTACGAGAACAGGGTCGTTCGACCCTACTATCCAGGCGGTTTTTGTTCCTTTTTTTTCTACTGCTGTTGACTGACCCATATTTGAAAACCTATATGTCATGAAGGCTTAAGCAATTATAACATATGATTATTCCTGACTGTGATTTTTCATTTCTGAATCCTTTGAACCTTTTAATTTATGGGCGCCAGACACTAAAAGCTCTTGAGTAATTGACGTATCAGGAATTGACCTGACTTTAAATACATACCTTACAAATCCGAAATTGAAATGCTCCCCAAAAACTG
>DCDG01000044.1 GCA_002316315.1 Candidatus Aminicenantes bacterium UBA1061
AAAAAGTCAGCTGTATGAAACTCTGGAGAGAGCAGATGCTCTTTTACCTCAGGACAGGCCAAGATACTTGATGGGCATGGGCTATGTTGAAGATATACTGGAGGCAGTGGAAAGAGGCGTTGATTTTTTTGACTGTGTCCTGCCGACCAGGAATGCCCGGAATGGCACTTTGTTTACCAGTCATGGCCGCCTATCAATTAAGAATAAGAAATACGAGGCCGATCCCCGTCCCATCGACGAAAATTGCAGCTGCTATACCTGTCGGAATTTCTCCAGGGCTTACCTCCGCCATCTATATGAAAGAGGAGAAATTGCCTCGGCCACCCTGAACACTATCCATAATCTTTATTATTACCTTGACATCTTTCGAGAAATGAGGCAAGCTATTGAATCTAATTTATTTCAATCATTCAAGAAAAGAATCATAGAAAGAAATTTAGATGAATAGGGAGAAAAGATGAGCTTATTAACGATGTTTAGCCTTTCAGAGCAACAGGCAGCCGCTCCTGCTCAGGGTAATGCCCTGCTAACACTTCTGCCTTTGATTTTTGTTTTCGTTATCTTTTATCTTTTGATTATCCTCCCCCAGAGAAAGAAACAGAAGCAGCATCAAAAGATGGTGGACAATCTGAGACCCGGTGACCGCGTCATTACCAGCGGTGGCATCTTCGGAACAGTTATGGATGTTCACCCCGACCGCATCGAGTTAAAAATCGCCTCTAATGTTAAAGTTGATATTCTGAAAAGTGCCGTCGGCGTCGTTCTCTCCGAAAAGGAAAAGGTTGAACATAAAGAAACCAGTTAAGCCTTAAGCCTACATAAATTATAAAAAAGAAAGAGTTGGCTCAAATGAAAAAGAATGTTAAATGGAGAATAGCATTAACTCTGGCTGTTATAGCTCTTTGTATCTATTTGATTTATCCCCCTAAAGACAAAATCAAACTTGGTCTTGATCTTAAAGGGGGAACTCATCTGCTGATGCAGGTCTTGACCGAAGATGCCATTAACGTCGAAACCGATCAGCAGATTGCCCGCTTTGAAGAAGTCTTTAAGAAAAACAATATTACCTATACACGGGCCACCAAAGAGAAACCTGGCCAATTTTATTTTGAAGGAACAAGCGCTGACCAGGAAGGAAAGATAAGGGATTTAATAGATCAATATACCAGAGACTGGAATTATACCTTTACTGGAGACAGGGTTAACTTTAGATTAAAGCAGACTGCCGAGCAGTTCTTGAGGGAGCAAGCTGTCCTTCAAACTCTTGAAACCATTAGAAATAGAGTTGACCAGTTCGGCGTATCCGAGCCCGTTATCCAGCGGCAGGGTTCTGATCGAATTGTAGTTGAACTTCCAGGCATAGATGACCCGGAAAGAGTCAAAAATTTGATTAAAGTGACAGCTGTGCTGGAGTTTAAGCTGGTCAAAACCGGGCCAGCTCCGGATGAGGAAACCCTTCTGCAGGAGTTTGGGGGAAAAGTGCCTGATGATGTGGAAGTGGTCAGAGGTGACCCGAGAAGAGGCCTGCAAGGCTATTATTTGGTTAGCAAAGTAGCCTCGATCACAGGTAAGGATCTAAGAAGTGTCCGGCGAGGAACTGATGAATGGAATAATCCCGCAGTGAGTTTTACTTTGACCCCGGATGGAGCCAGGAGATTTGAGCAGGTAACCGGCCAGAATATTGGAAAGCAGCTGGCTATTATTCTTGATGGAAAACTCCAGTCAGCTCCTGTTATTAATTCCCGTATATCTGATTCCGGTATCATTCAAGGAAGGTTTACACCGGAAGAAGCCGATGACCTGGTAGTTATTTTAAAAGCCGGGGCTTTGCCCGCCGGCATCAAATATCTTGAAGAAAGAACAGTTGGACCCTCGCTTGGCTCTGATTCTATCCGCCAGGGTTTAATGAGCGGCCTGGTCGCTATTTTTGGGGTCATGGTTTTTATGGTTTTTTACTACAGGTTGTCCGGTTTGAATGCGGTTACGGCTTTGTTACTAAACACTCTTCTGACTTTTGGTGCTCTCAGTTATTTTAAAGCTACCCTCACTCTTCCTGGCATTGCTGGTATCATTCTGAGCATCGGCATGGCCGTTGACGCCAATATCCTTATTTTTGAAAGGATAAAGGAAGAGATGGCTCTGGGGAAAAATATAGCCAGTGCCATCCATACCGGTTTCGGCCGGGCTTTTTCCGCCATTTTTGATTCCAACCTGACCACGATTCTTTCAGGTATCTTCCTTTTCCAGTTCGGCACTGGACCAATAAAGGGTTATGCGGTAACTTTAATCTGTGGCCTGGTGGCCAATCTGTTTACTGCAGTCTTTGTTTCACGCCTTATCTTTGATTTAGTAGTTCCAACAAATGCTAAAAAGTTGAGTATCTAACATGCAAATATTCAAAAAAACTACCAACATCGATTTTCTTAAGTTTAAATGGATAGCTCTGGGATTGACGATTGCCATCATTCTGGCTGGCGTCCTGAACATGACCATCGGTCACGGTTTGAAGATGGGTGTAGATTTTGGCGAGGGAACTCTAATTAGGGTTATGTTCAAAGAACCAGTTTCAATCTCCGACATAAGACAGCAGCTAAGCGATGTCGGCCTTGGTGATAGTGTTATTCAGGAGTCAGGGAAAAGCGGTCGGGAATTTCAGATTAGGACAGTCGAAACCAAATCGACAACCCAGCCAGACCAGGAACTTGAGAGCCATCAAATCCTGGCTAATAAAGTCATCTCCTGCCTCCAGAGCGAAGAAGACCAGCAACATTTAGCCCGGGGGCTCGTCGATTTAAATAATATCGACAGCCGTTCTTTGACTGCCTTATTAGTTGAAATTTCCCCTGAACAGGGCGAACAACTGGCCAGCTGGATTATGACCTATCGGAATGAGCACGGTATCATTGTCGACTGGAGTGAACTTAAAAAAGAGCCCGTCTCTTTGTCGGATGAAGTTCTTGATAAGCTTCAGACCAGGGCTTTTCTGGGACAGATGACGGTTCTGAGCAAAGAAACTGTCGGCCCGCAGGCAGGCAAAGAGCTGAGAAAAAAGGCCACCCAGGCAGTTGTCTGGTCTCTGGTGGCTATGCTCGTCTATATTGCTTTCAGGTTTAAGGGCGTTGAATTCGGGGCAGCCGCTATTTTTACTCTTGCTCAGGATGTCTTAATTTGCCTCAGCATCTATTCTTTTACCAACCGGGAAATTAATCTGCCAATTATTGCGGCCTTTCTGACGATTGTAGGTTATTCCATCAACGATACCATTGTTATCTTTGACAGAATTCGCGAACTAAAAAGAACTATGCGCCGGGAACCACTGGAAAAAATAATGAACACCTCCCTCAATATCAATCTGACCAGAACAATTATTACTTCCGGAACTGTTTTCATTGCCGTTCTGGCTTTGTTTCTTTTCGGCGGCAAGGTCATCAATGATTTTGCTTTCGTCATGCTGGTTGGTACAATTGAAGGTGTTTACTCCACGGTCTTTATGGCCTGCCCCGTTGTTCTCTTCTGGAATCGGCTGTTTAAAAGGCAGAAGAAAGGTAAAAAATAGTTAAATATTTGACTTGTAAAATAGATAAATTTAACTTATAATTTAGTCTATCTAATTTAAAAGCGTGAGGTTTAACATGCCAGAAGCAAAAAGGCCTAAACAAGGAGAAGAGTTACCAGAACTCTTCAAAGATTCCTTCTTCCAGGCCGAATCGGGGATTAAAAGAAAAGCATTCGCTCTACCTATTGCAATTATACTCCACGCTGTTTTTGTTGCCGCTATTATTGTTATTCCTCTGCTGTCTGTAGATGAACTCCCCAAAGTAGAAGTTTATAGTGCCTTTCTTGCCCCCCCACCACCTCCTCCCCCGCCGCCACCACCACCAGCTAAAAAGAAGTCCACTTCCACCAGAACAATCAGGGCCGTTCAGGCCAGTACTTCAGTCGAGCCGGGCAGACTGGTCGCCCCAGTTGAGATACCTGATCAAATTGGCCAGGAAGCAATTTCAGATTTCGGAGTTGAAGGCGGAGTTGAGGGTGGCGTCGAAGGCGGAGTCATCGGAGGAGTCCTGGGCGGAGTCGTCGGAGGAGTCCTCGGCGGAGTTATTGGCAGCGAGGTTCAGCAGGAAGAACCAGTAAGAGCTATTGGCGAGATTAAACAGCCGAAGCTAATCCACCGGGTTGAGCCTGTTTATCCCGAAATCGCCCGACAGGCCAGGGTTGAAGGTACCGTTATCCTGGAAGCGACCACCGATATTTATGGCCGTGTCCAGAATGTCAAAGTCCTGAGATCAGTTCCGTTGCTTGATCAAGCAGCTATTGACGCCGTTAAACAATGGGTTTACGAGCCGATGGTCATCAATGGCCGTCCGCGTGGCGTCATTTTTACCGTTACTGTTCAATTCAAATTAAAGTAAGAAAAGCTTATAATGGCTTTCCATATTTAAAAGGAGGTTTTCAACATGCAATTCGGTTTGATTGAAATGTGGCAGTCGATGGGCGCTGTGGCTAAAACAGTTGCCATAATTCTGATCCTTCTTTCTGTTATCACCATTTATTTGTTTATTGAAAGACAGCTAGCCTTTTCCAGGGCGAGAAAAAAGTCAATGGAAGTTGCTCCCAAACTGGCCGAGCTGTTAAAGAATGGTCAGCTGAAAGAAGCTTTGGCCCTCGCTTCCAAAAAGGAATTCAGAGGCAGCCATCTGGCCAGAGTCACAGCCGCTGGTATTGAAGAGTATTTAGCCGGCAAGTCTGCCAACCTATCAGTTGACGAGCAGCTCCAGGCCGCTCAGAGAGGTTGCGAACGGGCACAGTCACTCTTCATTCAAGAACTTAGAAGAGGCTTAAGCGTCATGGCCACCATTGCTACCTCGTCACCCTTCATTGGCCTGTTCGGAACCATTTTTGGTATTATCAATGCCTTCCGCGGTATGGCTCTGACTGGTTCTGGTGGAATAGGTGCTGTGGCTGCCGGTATTGCCGAAGCCTTGGTTACCACCGCTTTCGGTATTGGTGTGGCTGTTATTGCCCTGTGGACGTTTAATACCCTAAATACCAAGATTGAAGTCTATGACACTGAGATGGAAAACACGACCTCTCAGTTGACTGACTATTTTGTGCGGGTGGGCGAGTCTAAGTAACGGCACTTAGCAAATTTTATTTAAAAGAGAGAAACACAATGGCTAAGTCGGTGAGAACAGAAGTAAGAGAAAGCGTCAAGTCTGAACCCAATGTCGTTCCTCTCTGTGACGTCCTTCTGGTTTTACTTATTATTTTCATGGTTGTTACTCCCCTGGTTCAAAAAGGTGTCGATGTCCAGCTGCCCACAGCTCTCAACAGCATTAATATGCCTGACAACCCTGACGTAGTTCTATCAGTTAAAGCTGATGGCACCCTTTATCTTAAAGAGCAGCGGGTAGCTCTAGATGCCCTGGCCTCTTCTTTAGAAGAAGCTTTTATAACCGCTAAAGAAAAGAAACTTTATCTCAGGGCTGATCAGAACCTGGAATTTGGCAAGATTGTCGATGTTATTGACAGAATTCGTGAGGCCGGGATAGAGCTCGTGGGTATAATCACAGAGAAGAAAGCGACTGAGGAAACCTGATTTCTTGATTTAAGTTTTTATTAATCAAGCCAACAAAAAGGGGAAGTGTAGAGCTTCCCCTTTTTATTTTGTCCAAGAAATTCCCGCCAGACTTCAGACGATTCCATACACAGATATAGCTTGTGACTTAAGCCATACTCTTGAAATATTTTTTTAAACTTTTCATAAAGTTTTAGCCTTAACGGGCGCGGATATCTGAATTTCCCATCCCATGACCTGATAAACTCCCCCTCATAAATCATGCTTTGAGGAAACCTCCACCTGGCTATCTCCCTTAATTTCGCTGGAAAACGCAGTGTCCCCAGGCTAACCCAGGCTAAGGCTTCCCCAGGTATCTTTTTCAGCAATTCCACAATTATATCTTCATATTCTCTTTCCCAGTCTGAATAATAGATTATTGGATCCAAGTGAAAGGCCACTCTGTAGCCCTGCTCGACTGCCCTGAAGGCTGCCCTTAACCTTTCTTCGAAATTAGCTGATCCGCCTTCCTCTGAATTAATTATTCTTTTCGAGTTTAGTGACCAGGCTAGAACTACATTTTCTGGCGCAGGCATGGCCATCAAGGAGTCAATACCGGCAGTTTTTGTTTTAAGTTCCAGCCAGACTCTCTTTCTCCCGCCAACAAGACCAGCCAGTAAAGAGGCCTGGCCCGATATTGAATCAAGCGCCAGTGAGTCACCGAGCTCACCTGTGCCGATTCTTAGAACTTCACCATTTTGCCGGCTGAAAAAAGTATCAAGTTCGACTTGAAGGTCTTCCTGGTTCACAGCCAGGGTCAGGGGCTGCAGGTTTAAATAGGCCTGGAGAATACAATAGCTGCAATCGAGCGGACAGTTGAGATTAAGATCAAGTGTCCAGTAATGGCAGCAAACACAGCCCTGAGTGCACGGACAGGGGCGGATAACGGACTTCTCCCTGGTTAAAAACAGGACTTTTTTGCTTTCAGCGATTGGATCGGGGGACAGACAAAGATCCTCCTTAATTTCTTCCACAGTGTCAACAACTTGAACTGGAAGAGGCTGCAGCTGGCTTAATATTCTTTCTACCTGAGGCAAGTTTTTAACCTGCCTGTCCACAAAGATATTTTTAATCTGCTTATTTTGCTGCATTCGGTTAGCTACTCATCAATCTTTTTACTCAGCTGTCTAAATAAAAAGTCCCACTCACCAGCCTTCAGACTTTGCCCCAGATCTTTAAGAGCCAGGTCAAGTTCTTCTGCACTTCTGGCCTCAAGGCTAATAGAAATAGATTTCTGTTCCAGAGAATGATCATAGTCGAGCCAGCATTTGTCTGGCAAATTAATCTCTTTAACAGCCAATTGTATTTCCCTGTTAATCTTAGTGACCAGCGGCGAAACCCTTTTCTTTAAGGCAGCCAGCAATTCCTGGCCAGCCTGAGGTTTTCCTTCTTTAGCTTTCCGAACCAGCTGTTCCATCTCTCTGTCACTAAGGATAGCCTCAATTCCCATTCTATGTCTTTTCTTAAGGGTAAAAAGAAGCTCAATGAATTCAGCCTGTTGATTGTGATTAAAGGCATCAGTCAAGCTAATAATAAGTTTTTGCTCCTCATGGGTAAATGACAGGAAAAGCCTGGCGGTAGGCAGTTTCCAGCGGCAGCGGTGTATGGCGGGCAGGGCCCAGTCTAAACCAGCCAGCTGGTCAAGAAGATCAGTTGTCTTTCTTTCTGGCGGCAAGGCAAGCAGGGGCAAAAGTTTTCTAATCAACTCTTCCTGACCAAGCCCGAAATCGATAAATTTATTTATAATCAAGGCCTTTTCAGCTAAAGAAAAATCTTTCTGGGCGTAACTTTCAAAAAAAGCCAGCCTGAAAATATCCAGGTCAGTCAATTCTGATGGCAGCACCAGTGCTGGAACTTCTTTTAATCCAGAGGCGTGAGCCGCCTCTACCCTTCTCCAGCCAGTAACCAGAATAAAAGCATTATCTTTGGCTTTAATTATCACCGGCTCAACTATTCCTGCCTCCTGGATAGAAACCATAAGCTTCTCATCCGGTTTATCCAGAGTAAACCTGAAACGGGTATCACCCAACCTGATTCCACTCAGGCAAATCTGTCTTAGCTCCATGACTCCATTCTAAAGAACACCCTCAACTTTGTAAACACAGCCACCCTTAGAGGGTTGCCAGCTAGACTGAAATCTGGTAATTTAATGTGAAATCATGAGACAGGAATCAATCGCCAAGCCTGAGTTTCGCGGGCCGGAAATTCCAGCTGGACACCTGATCTTTATTCCTTTTATGCCTTTAAAGAAAATTATTTCAGACCTGAGGAAAAAAGCCAGCCAGAAAGTTCTCCTTCATCAGAGTGAGCTTTTTTATTTCAAGGATCGGGCTGTGCTTTACGGCCCGGTGGGAGCATCGGCCAGCGTGAGTACACTGGAAAAAATCAGACTGGGAAATTTGAAAGAAATAATTGTCCTCAGTTACTGCGGCTCCTTATCTGAACAGCTCGAGATTGGCCAGGCCTTCCTTCCCCTTTCCGCCCTGTCCGACGAAGGGACATCCAACCATTACCTGCCGAGGAAAGACAAGCTATACCAGCTCCAAACCGGAAGCCGACAGCAGCTGGTTGATTATCTGACCACCAGGGATTTACCTTATGCTCAGGGAACTATCGTTTCTACAGATGCTCCTTACCGGGAGACTGCCGCCTGGCTAATAAAAGTGCAAAAAAAAAGGGTGGTAGCAGTTGATATGGAACTTGCGGCTGTTCTAGCTTTTTCAGAATTTTACGGTATAGAAGCTGCAGGCCTGTTTATTGTCTCAGATCAGCTGTCTCCATCTTCCTGGCATAATCTGATGGGCAGCCAGCGGGTCAAATCTGCTACTGAGAATTATTTTCTGCCCCTTATTTTCGAGCCTTAAAAAAATATTAAATTAAGAGGTAAATCATATGAAACCAAAGGTCCTTTTAACTCATCCCCTGCTAAAAGAAGCTATGGATTATTTAGCTCAGCAAACAGAGCTTGAACTGGCCACCAGCAGTGACTTTCTCAGCCCGGCTGAGCTGGTCGAGAAAATTAAAGATAAAGAAGGCCTCCTGTGTTTTCTGTCTGATACAATCGACAGGCAGGTGCTGGATAGGGCTCCAGCCTTGAGGGCTATTTCTAATTGTGCGGTGGGAGTTAATAACATCGATCTTAAACTGGCCAGAAGTCGTGGAATTATCGTTACCAACACTCCAGATATCCTGACTGAGCCCACAGCTGATTTAACCATAGCACTGATCCTGGCCACTACCAGACGGATAGTGGAAGCTGATGAATTCTGCCGTCAGGGTCGGTTTCAGGGCTGGAGAATAGACCTTTTCCTCGGACAGGGTCTACAGGGAAAAACTCTGGGAATAATCGGATTCGGACAGATCGGGCAGGCTGTCGGCCGCAGAGCTCAGGCTTTCGGACTGAAAATCATCTATTATAACCGTCATCGCTTAAGCCAGGAGAAAGAAATGGCTTTAAAGGCAGAATATCGCCAGCTTGATACTCTTTTATCTGAAGCCGATATTGTATCTATCCATGCCTCGCTCAATTCAGATTCAGACCATTTAATTACCCGGGACAAGCTGGCTCTGATGAAAAAATCGGCTGTTTTGATCAATGTCGCCCGCGGCGCCATCGTTGATGAAAAAGCTCTAACCGAAGCTTTAAAAACCGGCCAGCTCTGGGCAGCCGGTCTTGACGTCTATGAACATGAGCCACAGATTGAGCCGGAATTACTCTCACTCAAAAACGTGGTCCTCCTGCCTCATATTGGCAGCGCCACCTATGAAACCAGGCTGAAGATGAGTTTTATGGCTGTCAATAATCTGCTGGAGGTCCTGGCCGGGAAGACACCGGCCAACCTGGTCACATAAAGCTGAGACTAACGGAAAAGCACTGCCGCTTATCTGCCCTGAGGATTGAGACTGCCCATCCTGTAACCGTCAAGGTCAAGAGCAACATAGCGATAGCCGAGTTTTTTTAAAGAAGCAACTGCCTTTTCCCTCACCACCGGTTCAAGCCACCGGGAGAATTCTCCCGGGTCAATTTCTATCCTGGCTATTTCTCCGTGATGTCTCAATCTGACCTGGCTAAAACCCTGCTGTCTGAGTATCTTTTCCCCTTTTTCTATTTTGCTTAAAATGTCCACATTAAGCGGCTGCCCATAAGGAACTCTGGAAGCCAGGCAGGCCACCGAAGGCTTATTCCAGTTAGGTAGACCAAGATATTTAGCCAGTTTTCTGATTTCTATTTTGGTGAAACCGGCTTCCTCCAGAGGTGAGCGGATATTAAGCTCTTCCAGGGCCTTTCTCCCAGGACGATAATCACCTGCCTCATCCAGGTTTGAGCCTTCCAGTATTTCATTCAAACTCTTTTGCCTGGCTATCTTCCGAAGCCTCGAAAAAAGGAATAATTTACAATAATAGCAGCGCCGGTCAGTATTTTTAATTACCTCGGGCACTTCCAGAGTGTTAGCTTTGATGGTCATCAAGCTGACCTTGAGGTCTTTAGCCAATTTTTTCGCCGCCTGAATTTCTTCACGGCTAAAAACAGGGCTGTCAATGACAACGGCCAGAACTTTATCTTTGAGGACATCAGCGGCTACCCGCAAAAGCAGACTGCTATCCACACCGCCAGAAAAAGCCACCATAGCACTTCCAGTTGATTTTAGCTGTTCTTTTAATATTTCATACTTACGGGATAGACCTGTTTCCGGCAATCCTGGCGTTCTTCTTCCCTGAACCGGGGCCTGCCTTCTCCGAGGCTGACATCTTTTTGCTTGCGTGCAGCCTTCCGGCACGATTATTCTCTTCTTATTCGCTTTTTCTTTCTTCATCTACGAGATTAAATACTTCTTTGACCAGTTCATCGACTATCTTATCGGCAGGGACTTTCTTTATAATTTTTCCTTTTTTAAATATTATACCTGTTCCCTGTCCGCCAGCCACCCCGATATCAGCCTCTTTGGCTTCACCTGGACCGTTGACCGGGCAACCCATTACGGCCACGGTCAAGCTGGCTTTCAAAGAAGAAATTCTTCGCTCCACCTGAGTCGCCAGCTTCTGGATATCGACCTGGCTACGGCCGCAACCAGGACAGGAAACAAAATTTATCCCGGCCTTTTTTAAGCCCAGGTCCTGCAGTAGCAGGTTGGCTACTTCCACTTCTTTTTCTGGCGGGGCAGTCAACGAGATTCTAATTGTATCGGCCAAACCTTCTCTGATTAGCAAACTCAGGCCAGCCACTGATTTTAGGCTGCCTCTAAACAAAGTCCCGGCTTCGGTGATACCGGCGTGAAAAGGATAATTAACCCGGGTAGCAAGTAACCTGTAGGCTTTGAGCGTCCTCTGGATATCTGAAGCTTTTAGCGAGATTTTAATATCATAAAAGCCCAGGTCTTCCAGGAGTTTTATCTCTCGCAGGGCACTCTCGACCATAGCTTCCGGCGTAACCTCTCCATATCTGGACCTTAAATCCTTTTCCAGTGAACCTGAATTTATGCCAATTCTAATCGGGATTTTTCTCTCTTTAGCTCTCTCGACTACCTCTTTTAACCTGCTTTTCGGCCCAAAAGTCCCTGGATTGATTCTAAGACCATCCACCCCGGCTTCTATCGAGGCCATAGCCAGGCGCGGGTCAAAATGAATATCGGCAATGAGCGGCAGTTGAACCTTCTTTTTAATTTCCCTGAGAGCCAGGGCATCAGCTATCTCAGGTACGGCCAGCCGGACAAGCTGACAGCCGGCTTTTTCCAGCCTCTTGATCTGTCTGACCGTCGACTCGACATGGGCAGTTCTCGTTTTGGTCATTGACTGAACAACAATTGGACGACCTCCGCCAATTTCCACCTGGCCAATTCTGACTACCTTTGTCTTTCGCCGGGGGAAAAGAGCTTCACTCATTTCGACAATTTACCCTATGTTTTACCCTCTATTAAAAACACGGCCCAAGCTGCCAGCTATTTTTTTAAAAATGTCACTCAGGCTTTTCCAGCCAGCCGGCATGGTCTTCATTAAATCATTTAAGATGACAAAGCCCATAATAAAAATAACCAGTAAAAAGCCAATCTGCAGCCAGATTTCTCTCATCTTCGGGCTGAGATCTCTTCTGATAATGGCTTCAATCATCAGGACAAAAATCTGACCGCCATCAAAAACAGGGATGGGCAGCAGATTCAAAATACCGAGCTGCAAGCTGATGATAGCAATCCAGCTCAGCATGGCCAACAACCCCATCTTCATGGCAGCATAAGAAAAATTAGCAATTTCGAGAGGGCCACCCAGCTGTTTGGCCGAAGCCTCGCCGGTAAACAAATCTTTTAGAAAATTTATGACCAGAAAGGTATTCTTGGCATTCTCCTCAACACTGCGAGCAATGGCCGGGAAAAAAGAATATTTCTGGGTGACAGATTTTGCCCCCTGCATAATCCCAATTTTGCCAATATTACCTTCTTTTCTGGGGGTGACAGTCAAATCGATTTTTTGTCCCTGGCGGTCAACGGTGATGGTTAACGGGATATCGGCGCTTTTTTCTATTTGCTGGACAAAATTATATAAAAATACTGGCTGGCCATTAATGGCCAGAATAATGTCTCCCGGTTTTAGGCCGCCTTTTTCAGCTGGAGAGCCCGGGCTGACCATCATGATCTGAGCCAGAATTTTCGCCCGAAATCCTGCATAGCCCATCTCATATTTAGTGACCTTATCTGTCTTAAGTGGAGCATTAAGGATTTGATCTGCTCTTCTAATCTCCAGGGTTAACACCCGGTCAGGCTTCGAGCCAATGGTTATATCCACTTCATTCCAGCTTTTTACCGGTCGCCCATTTATCTTCAATATTTCATCATCAATCATTAATCCGGCCTTTTCGGCTGGCGAGCCTGGATCAATATAGCCAATAACTGGTGGCTGTTCCAGATATTCTGGAACGGTAACACCGGCCATGTTAATGATGGCCACCAGGACTATGGCCAGGATAATATTCATGACTGAGCCCATGACCAGAATCAAAAACCGCTGGAATCTATTTTTGGCCATAAAATCATCAGGAGCTATCTCCCGGCTTTTATCAAACATGCCCTCACCCAGAAGCTTCACATACCCCCCAAGAGGGATCAAGCTAATCCGGTAATCAGTCTCTCCCTTTTTAAATCCAATCAGGCGCCGACCAAAGCCCAGAGAAAAAACCTCAACTCTAACCCCAACCAGCTTGGCGGTAAAAAAATGCCCGAATTCATGGATAAAAACCAGGACACCAAAAACAATGATAAAGGCAACTACTGTCCCGATGATGGTCATATCAGCTTTCCCTTCATATTGACTAATTTATTTAGATAGCAATTGGCCATAATTCTTGTCTTCCGATCGATTTCAAAAACATCCTCAAGCGAATTGAGCTCAGCAGGTTGATGCTGGTGATGGCAATACTCGACTATTAAATTTATCTGGCCGAACTTAATTTTACTATCAAGAAAAGCATTCACCGCTACTTCATTAGCCGCATTTAGCATGACCGGGTAACTCTGGCCCGCCAGCAGGGCTTTTCTGGCCAGGAAAAATAATGGATATCTCTGTTCATCATCAACTGGATAGAATTCCAGGTCGGCTATTTCTACCAGATTCAAAGCCGGTAGAAAAGAGGTCAGCCGTTCGGGATAACTTAAGGCATACTGAATGGGAATTCTCATATCCGTCTGGCTCATTTGGGCCAGAACTGAGCCATCTTGAAACTCAACCAGAGCATGAACTATGCTCTGGGGGTGGACAAGTACCTGCAGCTGCTCCGGCTGTAAATCAAACAGCCACCTGGCTTCGATGAGCTCCAGTCCCTTATTCATCAGTGTGGCCGAATCAATTGTCACTTTTTTCCCCATAGTCCAGCGAGGATGCTTCAAAGCTTCCTCTACTTTGCAGTCAGCCAGCTCAGCCAACGGCAACCGGAAAAAGGGGCCCCCTGAAGCGGTTAAATAAACCTTCCTGAGGTATTTCCCCTTCTGACCCTGGAGGCACTGGAAAATAGCCGAATGTTCACTATCGACCGGGATAATTCTGGCCCCTGTCCTGGCAGCAATCTTCTTCAAAAATGGGCCAGCTACCACCATTGACTCCTTGTTAGCCAGAGCAATATCTTTCCCGGCCTCAAGAGCAGCTATGGTTGGTTTCAGCCCGGCTATGCCGGTAATGGCCGAAACAATCAGATCGGCCTCAAGGTCAGTCACCAGGTCAGTCAGTCCAATTTCACCGGCTAAAATATCTGTCCCTGTCTTAGAAAATTCTTTTTGCAGGCGAAGCGAATCACCCCACGTCTTAACCGCCGCCGTCCGTGGCCTGAATTCCTGAATCTGTTGCGCCAAAAGATTTATATTTTTCCCTGCGGCCAGCCCCACTACTTCAAATTTCTCCGGGTAGTGGCGGATGACATCAAGCGTGCTGCCGCCAATCGAGCCGGTGCTCCCCAGGATAATTATCTTCTTTCTGGTTTTTTTCATCTTCAGTTAGCAGATCATGAATTATTTTATTTAATGATTAAAAACTTCATCAGATAGTAAAAAAGCGGGCAGGCCAGGGTAAAACTATCAATCCGGTCAAGGATGCCACCATGTCCGGGAATTAGATTGGATGAGTCTTTAACGCCGGCTGCCCTTTTAAAAAGGGACTCCAGGGGATCAGCCACCTGAGCACCAGCATGGACAATAGCACTTAAGGCCATTACCTCCAGCGCAGGAAAACGTGGCAGAAGAATAGTTCTGGCCAGCCAGCCTCCAGCCACAGCCCAGACAATCCCGCCAATAGCACCTTCCCAGGTCTTATTAGGACTGGCGATTGGGGTCATTTTATGCCGGCCAAAACGTTCACCGATTAAAAAAGCTCCTGTATCTCCAAGAAGAACCACTGCAAACAACAAGTAGAGCCAGAGCAGGCCGAAGTCCCTCCTTATCCAGTAAAAAAAGTTTATGGTCAGGCTGACATAGACCACTCCCGAGAAGGTCACGCTGAAGGAACCAGGGAAAAGAGCCAGCTTCTCCAGACTGTTGGTATCAATAACAAAATAGACAAAAGCAATAATAGTAATCAGAGTGAAGCCAAGCAAAAAAGGAAACCGGTCAAAATAAAAAGTCGCACCAATAATTAAAGCAAACAGACAGCCGAGCAATTTTTTTGGATAAAACTTGCGCCGGTTGCTTAGGTTATAGAATTCCAGCAGGCCGCCGATGATAATCGCCTGAATTAATAGAAAAAAAATCCAAGGTGGGGTGAACTGAATGATTAAAAAAAAGACAGCGATTAATATTAAGGCTGATTTTGTTCTTTGGGATAAACTCATGTCAATTGATCTTCTTTCTGGCCGACGCCTCCAAATCTTCTTTCCCTTTTCTGATATTCAATAATGGCTTCAAACAGGTCTTTTTTGCGGAAATCAGGCCAGAGAACGGGGATAATCCAGAATTCTGTATAGGCACATTGCCAGAGCAGAAAATTTGATAATCTCATTTCACCGCTGGTCCTGATTAACAGATCGGGATCAGGCAAATTAGCCGTGTCTAGATATTGGGAAAAGGTCTTTTCGTTAAGCTGATCGGGCCTAATGTTTTTTTTTAGCATCTGTTGACAGGCCTTCAGTATTTCCTGCCGGCCGCCATAATTCAAAGCAACTACCAGAACCATTCGGCTATTATTCCTGGTTATTTTTTCCAGGTGGTTTAGTTCATGACGGACAAAAAAGGGGATGCCCTCTTTTTCCCCTATGACCTTCAGCTTCAAATCGTTATCAATCAGAGTCTTTTTTTCCTGACTGAGACTTTCTGCCAGTAATTCCCAGAGGGTTTGGACCTCATCTGGTGGCCTTTTCCAGTTCTCCCTGGAAAAAGCATAAAGTGTAAGATATTTTATGCCCAGGCGGGCCGAAGCTTCGATTGTTTCCTGGACTGCAACTTTTGCTGCCCGATGACCTTCTGTCCGGGGTAAATTTCTTCTCAGAGCCCAGCGTCCGTTACCATCCATAATAATAGCAATATGGACAGGCAAGCGAGAGAAGTCTATCCGGCGAACCAGATCTTCCTCAGGACTGCCAGGCTGAATATAGTCCTTAAGATTATCAAACATGCAAAACATTATAAGTAGCCTGAGGAGATTTGTCAAAAAAGGCCGGGTTTATAGACAGGCTGTCAGGTCTATGGTAGTATTTTAAAAAAGAGGATGACATGTGTTTGGCTGTTCCTGGAAAAGTCGTCAGTCTTAATGATAATGGAACAGGATGGGTTGACTACCTTGGCAGCCAGGTCCTGGTCAATTTTTCTCTTCTGCCTGGCATCAAAATTGGTGACTGGGTCATAGTGCATGCCGGCTTTGCTATTTCCAGGCTTGATCAAAAAGAAGCGCGCCGGACATTGAAGCTTTTCCAAGAACTGGAAAAGCAGTCTTAGGATGGCCTCTATGCCCCCGTCATCTGCCAACCGCTCGCCTTTCTCTGATTGGAGAACCAGAAAGACTACCAACCGCTTGCTTCAAGCCATTGAAGCTGAAACCAGGCATCTTTCTGCTTCTTTGAAGTTAATGGAAGTCTGCGGCACCCATACCATGACGCTTCATCGCTCGGGGCTAAAACCTCTTCTGCGAGAAGCCGGAATTGAAATGATTTCAGGTCCTGGCTGTCCGGTCTGCATTACACCTGATTATTATCACGAGGCAATGATTGATCTGTTATCCAGCCGGGATAATATTCTGGCCTGCACCTTCGGCGATATGACCAGAGTGCCTACCAGAAAAGGCTCCTTACAAACAATTGTTCCGAAGCAGGGTTCGCAAATAAAAATAGTCTATTCTCCCGAGGAGGCAATGGAAGAAGCTCGAAACCATCCTGAAAAGGAAGTTATCTTTTTTGGAGCTGGCTTTGAAACAACCATCCCGGCTATTACTTTTACTATTAAGAAGGCCTGCCAGGAAAGACTTAAAAATTATTCACTGATGGCAGCTTTCTGGCTTATTCCACCGGCTTTAAAAGCCATCGTCGAGTCAAGAGAGCTGGCCATCAACGGGTTTATCTATCCCGGACATGTCAGTGCTATCATTGGTGAAAAGCCTTATGCCTTTATAGCTGAAGAATATCATTTGCCAGGAGCTATTGCCGGTTTTGAGCCGGCAGATGTTCTTCTTGGTGTTCTTTCCGTGGTTAAGCAGATAAGAAGCGGCCAGCCACGGGTCGCCAATGAATATCAGAGAGTGGTTCAACCTGAAGGTAATGTCCAGGCTCTGGCTTTAATGGATAAATACCTGACAAAAGAAGCTGCTATCTGGCGCGGACTGGGGGTCATCCCAGACAGCGGGCTAAGATTAAAACCTGAATACTCTGATTTTGATGCAACCAAGAGATTTTCACTCCAGCTGCAGCCACACCGGGTGAAAAAAACAGCCTGCCGGTGTGGAGAAGTGCTTAAAGGCCTGGTTGGTCCTGCTGGCTGTCCTCTCTTTGGCCGGAACTGTCGTCCTGACAGCCCACAGGGACCTTGCATGGTCTCATATGAGGGAGCCTGCCTGATAGAATACAAGTTTTCTGGAGCAAAACACCATGGCTAAAATCAGTCTCGAAATGGGTAGTGGCGGCCGATTAATGAGAGACTTTATCGCCACCAAAATTGTTCCGCTGTTTAAGAATCCGATTTTAGGAGAACTCCATGATGCCGCTCATCTTCCGTGGGGAATAGCTCTGACCACTGATTCCTATACAGTGGACCCACTGTTTTTTCCTGGCGGGGATATTGGCACTCTTTGTATTAATGGGACAGTTAATGATCTGGTTGTCTCTGGAGCCAGGCCAGCTTATTTGTCCCTGGCTCTGATTATAGAAGAAGGACTTGAGCTCGAGCAGCTCGAAAAGATACTCCAATCAATCAAAAAAACAGCCAGAAAGAATTCCGTAGAGATCGTGACCGGTGATACCAAGGTTGTTCCTCAGGGACAGGGAGGCAAGATTTATATCAATACTGCCGGAGTGGGGCGGCTGCTGGGCAGGCCGCGCCCGGATAAAATTAAGCCCGGGGATAAAATTCTGGTCACCGGCCAGGTTGGAGAGCATGGCCTGGCCATCATGCTGATCAGAAATAACTTTCCATTAGTGGCGGGAGTAAAAAGCGATTGTGCCCCTCTGCTTTTCCTTCTTCCGCTCTGGAAACAGGGAGTCCTGTGGATGAGAGATATTACCCGGGGAGGATTGGCCACTGTCCTGGCTGAGCTGGCTGAGACCATTTCTTATCCGCTCTTGATTCATGAAGATCAAATCCCTTATTCGACCAGGCTGCAGGGAGCAGTGGAAATTCTCGGGATTGACCCTCTCTATTTAGCCTGCGAGGGTCGGGCCATCCTGGTGGTGCCAGCAAAAAAAGCAGATGCGATTTTAAAAAAGCTCAGGTCTAATCCAGGGGGAAGAAAGGCCACTATCATCGGTGAGGTTCAGGATAAAATTGGTCAGCCGGGTGAAGCCCTGCTAGAAACTTCAAGCGGTGGATTACGCCTGCTCGAGCCTCTGACCTCAGAATTGCTGCCCAGAATTTGCTAAGGGCTAAAGCCTACCAGCTGGAATCAGCTGGCCTGTTTCTTATACCAGTCAACGGTGAGCTTTAAGCCCTGTCTGAAATCAATCTCAGGTTCAAACCGCAGAAGTTTCCTGGCTTTTTCCAGGCTGGCGTAGGAATCTTTGATATCACCGGGGCGCGGCGGGGTATATTCTGGTTCAATAGTTTGCCCCAGGCAGCGGGCAATTTCCCTGGCCAGATCATTAATGCTAATCCGTTCAGAAGAGCCAATATTAAAGGCGTCTCCCCGAAAATGGCTGGCCTGAGCCGCCAGCAGGTTAGCCTTAACCACATTACCCACATAAATAAAATCTCGTGTCTGCTGGCCATCACCAAAAATGACAGGTGCCTGTCCGGCCAGCATCCGTCTGATAAAAATGGGAATGACGGCTGCATATTGAGAATCTGGGTCCTGGCGGGGTCCAAATACATTAAAATAGCGCAGGCAGACGGCATTAAAATTATGAAGATAGCTGAACACCTGGCAGTATTTCTCTGAAGCCAGTTTCTGGGCAGCATAAGGAGATAGAGGCTTGCCCTCACTCCCCTCCTGCTTGGGAAAAACCAGGTCATCCCCGTAAACAGCCGAGGAAGAAGCTAAAACAAAGCTTTTAACCCCGGCTTTAACTGCCACCTGAAGCAAATTCAAAGTTCCGGTTAAATTTATGTCGTGAGCCAGGAAAGGCTCCGAGATGGACCTGGGCACAGAGGCCAGAGCTGCCTGGTGGAGAATTACCTCCATTCCGCTGGCTGCCTGGAAACATAGCTCTCGGTCCCTGATATCACCCCTTATGATTTCAATCTGCCCCTCGAATCCGGCCAGATTTTCTTCCTTCCCAGTTGAAAAGTCATCAAGAACCCTGACCTGACACTGGCACTTGACCAGTTCCTCCGTAAGATGCGAGCCAATAAAACCAGCTCCGCCAGTCACTAAATATTTTTTATATTCTGGCATTTTCTCTATTTCCAGGATCAGACATGGTCTTCCAGATAACCTGCCTGACGGAGATAATTGAGAACTTTTCTGGCGCTTTCTTCAATGGTTTCCCGGTCAGTTTCTAACACCAGTTCGGGCTTGAGCGGTTCTTCGTAAGGATCGGAGATGCCGGTAAATTCTTTTATCTCCCCTTTGATGGCTTTCTGATACATGCCTTTTACATCGCGGGTCATACATACCTCCAGCGGGCATTTGACATAGACTTCAATAAAATCCCCTATTTCGCGCCTGGCTTCATCTCTTATTTCCTGGTATGGAGAAATAAATGAGGTCAGAACCGCTACTCCGTTTCTGGTCAGAAGCTTAGCCACGAAAGTCACCCGGCGGATATTTTCATCCCGGTCATGACGGGAAAAACCAAGATCCCGACAAAGGCTCTGACGAACAACATCTCCATCAAGGCGTTCGACTTTTAAGCCTTCCTCTTTAAGAATTTCAGCCACCCGGTCAGCGATGGCCGTTTTGCCCGAGCAGGGCAATCCGGTAAACCACAGGGTAAAACCTTTCTGTTCCTGGCACATTTAAGCAACTCCTTTTTATATTCTTTTCATCATCCCTCGCTGAGGGAGTTATCCGGCCTCACTAAAATATTTTTTCTGCTAAATAATCAGACTTAAGTACCTTCGTTTTTTACAAATTTAAAATCAGCCTATAACCTGACCTTTCAGACCAGGTACATCTGGCCCGTCCAGGATTTTTAGCACAGTCGGGGCAACATCGAGAATATCAGCCTGCTTGGCCTTGCCGCCCTGGGAATCAGGATCATAAAGAATATAGATTCCATTATAATCATGAACAGCATCATCCGGACCGGTATCATTTTCCTCAAGATAAAGCCGGCCATAGCCCACAGTCCCGGCTGAACGCCAGTACAGGTCATCAAAATAGACCATGAGGTCTGGGTAGTCTCCGTTGACTACAGGATAATGTTCTTGAGGCTTGATGACCACCGTCTGCCATTCTTCTCCTTTTGGCCCGCGGATAGCTTTAAGGCGTGAGGACAGTTCATCGCGCGCCGTTTCATAATCATCAGGCTTGATAATGCCCTGAGGTTCCCGTCCTTCAACATTTAGGAAAATGCGGGCATAATATCCGCCCCAGCCCCAGGCCCTGGTTCGCTTCCAGTCAATCTTAAGATTATCAATACTCTGACCGCGAGCTGGCGGCTCGGTAACGACCAGATCCCCCTGCTCAATCAGCCAGTCATTGACACAGAAAGCGCCTTTCATTCCCTTCGCCCCGTGGTCAGAGACTACCAGCACCGCCGTCTTCTGGTCTATTTTTTTCAGAAGCTGGCCGATTTTTTCATCAAGAAATTGATAATAATCATAAATAGCTGATTCAAAAGGATTCCCTGGCTGGTAAAGATGATGATTTTTATCCATAAATTTCCAGAAAGCATGGTGCATCCGGTCCACCCCGATTTCTACCAGCCAGAAAAGAGACCAGTCCTGGCGGTCAAGAAGATAATCAACCACCTGAAAATGATTTTCGGTCATCTGGTATATTTCTTTTAAAACCTCAGAGCGGTCTTCAGTCCGGAAAACAACATCGAAAACAAAAGGGCCGAAACGCTCTTCTATTTCCGTCCTGAGTTCTTCCGGATAAGTATATGATTTTTCTTTGGAAGGTGTAATAAAACAGGAGACAAGCTCGCCTGTAACCGGTTTCGGAGGGTAACTCGGAGGAACACCAACCAGAATACTCTTTTTACCCTGTTCACCTAAATAGTCCCAGACAGTCCTGGCCCTGACGGCCGTCGAGTTGGCAATCCACATCTTGTTATACTCGTAACCTTTTCTGTGGCGAAAGCCATACAGACCGAGTTCGCCTGGATCGCGACCGGTGGCCATGACCATCCAGGCTGGAATAGTAATTGGTGGATCGCAGCTCCGCAAAGGCCCGTAAATTCCACGGGTGATAAGTTCCTTAATATGTGGGAGCTGGTCGACCCGGTCAAAAATCAAAGAAGGAGGAGCACAATCGAGACCAATAATTAGAAGTCTTTTGTCTTTCAATTGCTAATACCTTTCATTTGCCGGCCAGCCCTAATAATCTCTCATTCATTAAAAGGATGCTTAAAGGACAATATTACCCTCGCCACTTCCGGCCGCATCAGTTCAGGTGGTGGAATCTCACCTTTAACCAGCATTTCTCTGATTTTTGTCCCGGAAAATTCCACATGATCAGAGCGGTCATGCGGGCAGGTTTTTTCATTTTCTACCGACTGGCATCTCCGGCAGAAAAAGAATGATTTAAAGAAAAGCGGGACAATGCCCAGGTCTGGAAACTCCTCAAAAATCTCCTGGGCGGCATAAGGAGGATAATAATTCCCAACGCCGGCATGATCCCGGCCAATAATAATATGAGAACAGCCAAAATTCTTTCTGATAATGGCATGATGGATAGCCTCACGCGGCCCGGCATAACGCATTTCCATTTTCAAGATAGCCATGACTGCTCGGTCTTTAAGATAATAGTGCTTGATCAGTTCTTCATAAGAAGCCAGGATAACCTCATCTTTAAAATCACCTTTTTTCTTCCGACCGATGACTGGATTAATGAACAGGCCATCAGTAAAAGTCAGGGCCGTCTTCTGAACATATTCATGACCGAGATGAGGGGTATTTCTGGTTTGAAATCCAACAACTGTCTTCCAGCCTTTCTCGCGGAAAAGAAGCCTCGTTTCCCTGGGCGACAGACGGAAGCCATCAAATGGAGTAGGCAGGAGATTTATCACTTCCAGCTTTCCGCCCAGCAAAATTTCCTTCATGGCCGACAATCTGGCCACTCCTGGATGTTTCAGGTCAGTAGTGCCGTAAACCTTCAAGGCAAATTGTTCTTTATCATAAGAATATTTGTCCTCAACATTGAGCACAGCTACTGGTTGTCCGTCTTCCGCCCGCAGAGCCACCTTTTCACCGATTTTCAGCTTCAGAGCTGTTTCACGGTCAATATCAATAACAATGGGAATAGTCCAGGGCAGATCATCGGCCAGCCTCATGTTCTTCAAAACACTTTCGAAATCAGAACTCGTCATAAAGCCTTCCAGGGGCGAATAAACTCCTGTGGCGATATTTTCCACATCTGAGATGAGATCTGAATCGAGAGTAAGAGAGGAAAGCCGGTCAAAGTCATTTAGCAGTTTTTGCCTTTCAGCCTCATCCATAAGGCAATTTTTTAATTTTCCCCCATGTGGATTAATCATCAAATTCTCCTTAAGATCCTGGTTAGCAGGTTCGAGGTCACCGCTCAGTCGATATAGCCGAGAGCTTTTAGCCTTTCCTTGATTTTTTCCTCTTCTTCAGGGGTAAAAACCTCTTTGTTTTCTTCTTCCTTAGAAAGATTTTCTCTTAGAACTTTAGCCACATAACTGGAGACTGAGCTGATCTCGGTGCCTTTGATTTTTTCTTCAATCCTTTTATAAAGGGAAGTTGGAATGGAAACTGAAGTAAACTCTTTTTCCATTGTTCCTCCTGAGAAATTCTTATATAACAGACTGATTTTTTTTTCAACTGCATTCAGCCTCGCTGTCCGGTCGGCCCCGAATCAGCCACCAGTAAAATCACAGCCGGCCTGTCAGGTTTCCTTGACAAAACCAGACGGGCGTGATTTAATTTTTTTAGTTTAGCTTCTACCTGGATGAACAGAAAATAGGAAAGAGGTAAATTAACCTTTTAAGATGGAAAAAACTACCCGTCATTTTTTTCAGGGAATTTCTTATTCAGGTAGCCTTGATAAAAGCCTCAAACGCCTGGAAAGCCGGTTAGGCATCAGCTTGTCTCTACGTGGAGATAAACTTATTATCGAAGGGCAGCCGGAAAAAGTCCAGTTTGCCAGGAAGTTTTTTGATAAACTCCAGGAACTGGAAGAAAGAGGTTACGAGTTAAAAGAAGAAGATTTCCAGATAGCCCTTGATCTGATGGAAGAAAACCGCGGTCAGCTCGAAGACTATGCTCCGGCCGAGCCTTTGTACCTTCAACGGAAATCTGTCGCTCCTAAAAGCCTTAATCAAAAAGAATATATGGAAGCAATTAAAGAATACGATCTGGTTTTCGGCATTGGTCCTGCTGGGACAGGCAAAACTTATCTGGCCATGGCCCTGGCCCTGTCTTTTTTACAGAGCAAACAGGTTAGCCGCATCATCCTGACCAGGCCGGCAGTCGAAGCCGGGGAAAAACTGGGGTTTTTGCCAGGAGATATGTTTCAAAAAGTTAATCCCTACCTGAGACCTTTATACGATGCCTTATTTGATCTTACTTCCTACGAACAGGCTACCCGCCTGATTGAAAAGGGAGTGATTGAAATTGCCCCTCTAGCCTATATGAGGGGCCGCACTTTAAACAATGCCTTTATTATTCTGGATGAAGCTCAAAACACCAGCCGGGAACAGATGAAGATGATTCTGACCAGGCTGGGTTTTGATTCCAAGCTGGTCGTCACCGCCGATATCACCCAGATCGATCTTCCTCAGCCGAAAAAATCGGGTGTGCTCCAGGCCATTAAAGTTCTGTCCTCACTGAAGGAGATTGCTTTCGTTTATTTTACTGAGAAGGATGTCGTCCGTCACCCTCTGGTTGCCAGGATTATCAAGGCTTATGCGAAATCCGAATCTCAATCACTTTAATTATAGAAGCAGATGAAAATTATCCGGTTTCGACAGCTTCGCCTCTTTAAGACTGATGAAATTATACCTTTCCGGAAAAAGATGCAACCATCCTCTAAAGAAAAATATTCCTGGATTAAAAAAATCATTTCCAGTCCATTTTTTTATATAATCATTTTTTCCCTTCTACTCTCTTTTGTTATTTCTTTTTTCCCGGCCAGACCTTTACCCCTGATTAAGCTTGGCGAAATTGCCACCAAGGATATTATCTCCCCGATTGAAATTACCGTTGAGGATGTCCAGGCGACAGAGAAAAGAAGAAGCCAGGCCGAAGCTACGGTTCCGCCGGTTTATTTTTATAATCAGAGAATTATCTCCAGTGTCCAGGAAAAGATAAAACAGATGTTTGTCCTCGGCCAGTCGGCGACGGCCAGTCCGACGGACAGCACCATCAAAGACTTACAAAAATCACTATCTGAAAACCTGGCTATTGATCTTGATGACCGGACTGTTGGCCAGCTCCTCAAATTAAAGTTTCCGGTTGAACTGGAAAATCTGTCCACTCAGATTATGGCTTCCATCCTGGATGAAGAGATAGTTTTATCACGCGAGCTGATGAACCATGGAGAGTTAGAAAAAGGACTTCTGGTCATTAAAGGAAATGAAGAAAGACTGGTCAAGGCCGGAGAAATCATTGATATCAAAGAGGCCAGAGAGAAACTTCTGTCAGAAATTGAGGGCCTGGAATTACCGGCGAGAACAAAATCAATACTTAAATCGTGGCTGCCAGTCCTGCTGGCTCCGACCATCAGTTATGATCAGGTAGAAACCGAGGCCAGAAAGCTTAAAATCAGAAATTCAGTTGAACCAGTTTTTTATACCATCAAAAAAGGCAAAGTCATCATCAGGAAAGGCGACGAGGTCACAGCTGACAGTCTCAAGCAAATTATGCTGATTAACCAGAAAATCAGCCAGCAGCCTCACTGGTTATTCAATTTCTTTGGCCTGGCTATTTTATACTTCATCCTTTTCTACTTTATCTGGCTGGTCATTCAGTCAGCCTCCAAAGCTGAAAACAAGCTATCCATACTGGTTCTGATGGGCTTGACACTTTTTCTCAGCTTTCTGGTGACCAAGGCCAGCCTTTTCCTGGCCGAAGCTTTAAGCCATTCTGCTGCTATCATTACCCTGGAAAAAGAAGCTTTGGTCTTTGCCTTTCCCCTTCAGTTTGGAGCTTTTCTGATTACCCTGGCCGCTTCGGCCGAAACAGCCGTCGTTTATTGTGTTATTAATAGCCTGCTTACCGGTTATCTCCTCAATGGTGATTATTTTTTGATTATCTACATCCTTCTGGGCGGAGTCTCTGTTATCTATGGCCTTAAGTACTTCTTCCCTCAGAGCCGCAGCAGCGTTTTAAAAACAGGGTTGATGGTTCTGTCTCCTTTCCAGGTCATACTGGTCCTGATTTTTCATCTGATTAAACAGAGCTTTGAGAATCTGTCTTTTTTAGGTACAGAGATAGCCAGCGGCTTGATAGGCGGTCTGCTCAGCGCAGCAATTGCTTATGTCTTGATGCCAGTTTTTGAAAGCATTTTTGGCTTCCTGACTCCATCCAAGTTGTATGAACTCAGTAATTCTGACCTGCCCATTTTTCGCCGTTTAGCTCTGGAAGCTCCTGGAACTTATCATCATTCTTTAATTGTGGCCACTCTGGCTGAGAAAGCCGCTGAAGAAATCAGAGCTGATGCGGTCCTGGTCAGAGCTGGTGGCCTCTATCACGATATCGGCAAGTTAAAACGGCCTGAATACTTCAGCGAAAATCAGACACCTGGTTATGATGTTCACCGCGAGCTAACTCCGTCACTCAGCACCCTGGTCATTATCAATCACGTCAGGGACGGAGTAGAGATGGCCAGAAAGCTCAGATTGCCCAGGAGAATCGTTGATATTATTGCTCAGCACCATGGGACATCCATTGTCCGTTATTTTTATCATAAGGCCAAAGAAAAATATAATCCTGAGTTGCATAAAATTGAAGCTGAGGATTTCCGTTATCCAGGGCCTATGCCCAAAAGCAAAGAGGCCGGCTTGATCATGCTGGCCGATTCAGTCGAGGCTGCAGCCAGAAGCCTTAAATCCCCCACCAGAGAAAATCTCAAGAGGGTCATTACCGAGATTTTCAATGCCCACCTTCAGGATGGTCAGCTGGATGAATGTGGCTTTTCCCTCAAGGACTTACGGGTTATTGCTAATTCTTACCTGACTACTCTTTATGCTATTTATCATCCGCGCCCCACCTATCCGGGGTTTGATTTTGAAAAAAAGACTGACAAATCAGATAAAAAGGAAGAAGTAAAAAGGAACAATGGTCATAATAATAAACAAACTGAAGAAAAAACGGGTACCAAGCAAAAAAATTAAAGACCTTCTGGAAAGACTAAGCCAGAGATATAAAATGGAGGAGGCCGAAGTAGTTGTCAGTTTTGTTGGCACGCAAACCATTCGTCGGCTCAACAGGCAATACCGCAATCAGGATAAGCCCACTGATGTCTTGAGCTTTGCCATGAATGAAAGGGGACCAGATGGCAGGTATTATCTGGGCGATATTATCATCTGCCCGCAGGTGGCCAGTGGTCAGGCTAAAAAGCAGGGGCACTCCTTGAGCCGCGAGCTGGAGATTCTGGCTATTCATGGTTTTCTTCATCTTCTCGGCTTTGAGCATTGCACTGGAATTGAAGAGGAAGAAGAAAAGGCCAGGTCGAGCTTGCTAAAAAATTATAAATCAATAGCTGATGGAGGCCAGAAAACCAGATGAGATTACCTCCCCTTGAGCTAGCTGGACTTATTCTCAGTGCCTTACTCTGTTTTCTTATGTCTCTTTTTCATACTACTTTTTCCTACTATTCGCGGATCGGTTTTTCCCGCCTTCTGGGTCAGGAAAAGAACCAGGTTAAACAAAAGATCCTCGACCATTATGACGAACTTAAAATAGCCGTTGATTATGCCAGAATGTTTTTCTTTCTGGCTTTTTTAGTCTATGCTTTTCTTCTCTGGCCAAAAGTTAATCTGTGGCCCCTGTGGCTTTTCCTTGGACTGGTTCTTATTTATTTGATTCTTTTTGATTATTTGCCGCGCCTCACCTTTTATCTGCTCAGAGAACGCGGTCTGCTTATTTTTTTGCCAGCTTTACGCGGTTTGATCTGGCTCCTGACACCGGCTCTAATCTTGCCCCGTTTTCTGTTAAAAAAAGAAGAAAAGCGGCAGCCGGCTGTCCACACTCACGAGGCCTCAGATCAGGAAATAGACACTTTTATTTATGAAGCAACAGAAGAAGGCATTATTGAAAAAGATCAGAATGAACTCCTCCGGGGGGTGGTGGAGTTTGGCGACCAGCTGGTCCGTGAGATTATGACCCCACGAACCAAGATGGTAGCTATCGAACGAGAAGCAACCATCAGGGAGCTAAAAGAATTAATCTGCCGCGAAAAATATTCCAGGATTCCTGTTTATAAGGACCGCCTGGATAATATCGAAGGTATGGTGATAGCGAAAGATTTGCTGCAATACACTGATGAACAGCAGATCAGCCGAAAGATAGATTTTCTGATCAGGCCGGTCGTGTTCGTTCCGGAAACAATGATGGTCAAAGAACTGCTGAAGGAATTCAAAAAAGCCAGGCAAAAAATGGCCATAGTGGTTGATGAATACGGCGGGGTGGCTGGTCTGGTCACCATGGAAGACCTCCTGGAGGAAATAGTTGGTGATATCCAGGATGAATATGACGTGGAAGAACCGCAGATCATAGTTGAGAAGCCGGAAACCTTCCTGATCAGAGGAGAAACTGAAATAGAAGATCTGGAAGAGATTCTGAAAACAGATCTGGCAGAGGCCGATTATCTGACGGTTAACGGATTGCTTAATCAATACCTTGGCCGGCTGCCGAGAAAAGGTGAAAAGGTGAAAATAGGTGGATTTAATTTTGAAGTGCTGGAGGTAGATGAAAAAAGTATCAAAAGGGTTCGTCTGACCAGAAGCACCTCAGAACCCCATAGTGGAACCGAGCAAGAGGAGTGATCAATATGCCAGCCAGAAAAAAAGAGAAGAAAAGCCAGTTTCAGACGGGCTTTGTTGCCTTAATCGGTCGGCCCAATACCGGTAAATCTACTCTGCTTAACACCCTTATTGGCCAGAAAATTGCTATTGTCTCTGATAAACCACAAACGACCAGAATCAGTTTGCTGGGTATTAAGACTACCAGCCGCGGCCAGATTATTTTTATAGATAACCCCGGCATTCATAAGCCTCTACACCTGATGAACAGAAGAATGATGAATTATGTCTATTCATCTCTTGACACAGCCGATCTGATCTTACTTCTGGTTGAGGCCAATAAAAAATTCGGTCAGGGCGATAAATATGTCCTGGACATGTTGAAAAACGTCGACAGGCCGGTTTTTCTTTTAATTAACAAGATTGACCTGGTCAAAAAGGAAAAAATCTTACCCATCATTGCTAACTACAGTGCTCTTTTTCCCTTTCGGGAAATCATCCCCATCTCAGCTTTGAAGGGTGATAACCTCGACCGGCTGGAAAACTTAATCTACGATTATTTGCCGCTGGCAGAAAAAATATACTCGGATGAAGAGATAACAGATCAATCAGAAAAGTTTCTGCTATCAGAAATAATCAGAGAAAAACTTTTGAATCAGGTAGAAGAGGAACTGCCCTATACGACAGCTGTGGTTATCCGCTCGATTGAGCGGCCGGAAACGGAAAACAGCCAGGTTGAGGGAGAGGAAAGTTCCAGAGCCAGGTCTTTCAGCGGTCGGCCCCTGACCAGGATCAAAGCCGATATACTGGTTGAAAAGGGAAATCACAAAGGCATCATCATCGGTCACCGGGGTTCAATGATCAAGACCATCGGCAGTCAGGCTCGAAAAGAAATAGAAGAGATCCTGGAGAGCCGGGTCTTTCTGGAATTAAGTGTTAGAGTCAAAGAGAAATGGCGCGATTCAGAAAAAGTTCTTGATCTCATCGAAGAACAAAAAGAATAGAAAGCCAGCCCCGGAGATCAAAGCCCTGGAAGTTGAGGTTTAGCTTCGGCTTATTGACAACTGGCGCATTTGATGAGAGAATTTTAATCTTTCGGGCGGTGAGTGTAGCTCAAAGGTTAGAGCACTGGACTGTGGATCCAGTGGTTGGGGGTTCGATTCCCCTCACTCACCCCAGCTCTTATCCCCTCATATATTTTAGAGTTTGGATTTTTTCCTGTGAGTATCACCTGGTATTCATAACTGGCACAACCTGTCCTGCTGCTGGTCAAAAGGCAATACCGGCCAGCACAGCCAGACCCTTGTTTTTTATGGTATCACCTTCAAAATCGGGGGTAGCAATATTGGTCAAACCAAGATGAAAGCGGCCTTCCAGCGACAATTTAATTTTCTTAGCTTTAGTTTCGATTCCCGCCACCATGGTCAGGCCGATTTCACTTTTCTTATACATATCTTTCAGATCAACTGATTCCCCCTCTCCGCCGGAAGCAGGGTTGAGAACAGCTTTAGCTCTAGTTAGAAAGCCAAAAGAGGGCCCAACCATAATGACCGGCTGCACCGGCCCGATTGTAACCACCCTCCATTTCAGAAGGAGAAGCCCTTGCAGATAATCAAACTGGTATTGTGCCCGATAAGGAAGATCATCAATAATCAGATTAAATTTCGTCCCGTAAGGCGCGTAGAGAATCTCTGGCTGAATAGCTAAAGGCCCCAGATCAAACGAAACAAAGATCCCGCCAGTAAAGCTGGAGCGGTTCTTGAACTGAGGCAGATCAGGCATGGCCGGACTGACCTTGAGGCTGGCCAGATTAAATCCGCCTTTAAAGCCAACTGCCATCCCGGCCAGGTCGCCGGCCAGACAAAGGATTAAAAAATTGGCTATTACCAGAGTCAAGATTTTTTTCATCTTGCTCTCCGTCTTCCTCAGGCTTTCTTGAAGCTATTTCCCTCCCGGTTGATTTAATCTTAAACCTTTTTGAGTTTGATTGCCATTTAAATCTCTAAGCTTCGGTTGACAGCGGCTAGCCACGATTCTCCCCTTTTCAGTCATCATCTTCCTGTTCTAAGGTCATTGCCCAATCCGGATAAGGCACATCAGGCTAAAAGTTAAGGGCATAGAGTAAAGCCCCGAATAAATCAGCCGGACATCTTTTGTCCCAAATGATTTCAACCACCTGTTCTCTGGCCGTTGGCCAGCCGGTCAGGAAGAATTGCAAGCAATTTTCGTCAGAATTATGGCAGGAGAAATTTAGAGGTTCTTTTGAGCCAGGATTTATAGATTTCTTTCAGTTTTTTCTATTTATGGCTCTGAAAGGATGGATATCATGGTTATCAAAAGAAAAAGTTCAAAATTATCTCCTTCCCCAAATATTAATCTACTCATACTATCCGGGCTATTAATCCTTATTTGCCTGGGCGGAGCCCAGTTGACCAGCGGGCAAGAGGCTGGTTCTTCCCAGCCTGTCTCCATCCGTTATAATCTTGAGCCAGGACAAGTTCTAACCTATCTCCAAAACCTCGATTTTCTAATCACCCTGGTGGACAATCCCGCTGCTAAATTCAGAGTAAGTTTTGTCTGGTTGGTTAAGACGGCCGTTATTAGCCAGCAGGGAGAAGCCATCAGGTTAGTTACACAGTATAACTTAAAGAGTAAAGATATTTATGGAAAAAAGGAACTGGAAGAAATCCTGGGCCAGGAGGAAGCCAGAAATATCCTTCTGCCTTATGAGCAAGCCAGCCCGGTTTATATCTGGAGTTTTTCAATCAATGACCGGGGGAAAATCCTTGATTCCTCTTATAATTTCATGCAGTCGTTTTCCTTCGTCAATAATACCATTTGTCAAATATTCGAACTGCCGGAGAGCCAGATAGAAAATGGACAGGCTTATAAACTTAAGGGAGAAACCGAGATCAAAGTTGATTATCTTGGTGAAACAAGCCGCCCGCCCTATGATCTCTATTATTTTACCGGGCTCCATCCGGCCGGACTGATTATTTACCTGATAAATAAGCAACTGGGAGTGCCCGACAAACTTGAATACGACGTCCGCTATTCAGCTGCAGGACAGAACCGGAAAGAACAATTCAGTTTGCTTCTGGCCGGTACTCAGAAAAATCAATTAACCGAACTCTATAAAGATCCGGAAATTAAAGTGGCGGTGCTTAAAGCGGCTTTAACCGATAATAATCTGCCTGTCTCGACCGACCTGATTCAGGAGCTGCTCGAATCGAAAGACACCGAACTCGAAATTCTGGCGGCCTCAGCCTGCGCCCTGAGAGGCCTGCCGCCAGGACTTAATCTTAAGTCTTACCTTAAAGCCAAAAATCCGGAGGTCAGATTCAACCTGGCCAAAGCCTTTTATCTTTATGGAGGCAATGGCAGTCCAATGCAGGAGCTGCTGACCAGCTCGGACAGCTACCTCAGGGAGAGGGCCAAGGCTTTCCTGGAAAAAAGTAATTACCAGCTGGAAGACGAAGACCGCTACCTTTACGCCAGCCTCCGAGACTGGTTTTATAATCCCGGCAGGGAGTTGCTGCCTGAGCTGGAGAATCTCCCTGTAGAAAAGCTGCACCGTTTGATTAAATTTTTAAAACCTGAAGGTCAAAAGCAAACTGGCTTCTTTAAATTTTTTCTGTCAGATTCAGAGGAAGACCTAAAGAGGCCCTATTATCTCTACCTGCCAGACGATTATGACCCGGCTGAAAATTTTCCGCTGATCATCTATCTCGGCATGGGAGAAGGCCGGGGAGATCTGTCACTTCTTTCTTTTTACAGCGCTCTTAAACTTGACAACCACCTCTCCAGATATATTCTTCTCGTTCCTCAAGCTTTCGGTTACTGGTGGGATGAAGAGGTAGAGACGACGGTAAAAAGGATCTGGCGTAAGGTGTTCGATACTTACAGTATTGATACCAACCGGGTTTATTTAGCCGGCAGTTCAAACGGCGGGATAGGAACGATTTATTATGCAACTTCTTTCTCTGATCGCTTAGCAGCTCTGGCTGAAAATATGGGCTTCCCGATGTTAGAACCAAATAAGTTCGATCTTGATTCAGATCTGAGCAAGCTTGGCAACTTATTGAACAGCGAAGTTCTGCTGGCCCACGGTCTGGCCGATGAAAATATCACACCACTGGGGGACGAAAAAGCCTATGACTATCTCAAAGAGAACGATATTGAGGTCTATTTTAAAACCTTTCAGAAGAAAAAGCATAACATTAACCCGGCCGATATTATCCATCTGATCACCGACATCTTTGACCGGAATGTCCGCAATCCCTTCCCGGCTAAGATCAAACTGATCTTAACCGATCCGCAATATCTTCAAAGTTACTGGATCAAAGTCACAGATTATGAAAGCCTGCCAGCCGAAGTTCAGGCTGAGGTTAAGCACAATGACATCAAACTGGTCACCAGAAATATAAAGGCTCTGAGGCTTTACCTGGACGAAACTCTAATTGATTTAACTCAACCGGTAAACATAACTATCAATGGCCACGCCGGATTCCTGGGCTGGCTTGAACCAAGTCCGGCCAGCCTGCTCCTTTCCGTTAGAGAAAAAGATGATCCGGCCATGAGCTCCTGTGCCATTCTTGATCTGGCCATGCCCGATTAATCTTTGGCCTGACCCTGTGCTGGCTTCAGATTAATTTCCTTTTTCCTTCCATATTGTGATATAAGCTATAATCTAAAATCTAATCTAATATTTCAGGAGCTCCAAATGAAAAGTTGCTTTTATTTCCCAGGCCCCAAAATCAACATCCTCTGGCTGCTGGCCATTCTTGTTTTATCGGCTGGTTTGCATTCGAGCTGCCAGGGGACAAAGCAGGTCGAAAAGACAGCAGGACAGCAGGTTGAAATCAGGCTTCCAGACAGGTTGCCAGCCAGAATAACTGACGGGCCCAACCAGGAGCTAATGGTTATGACTCTGGGCCAGGTCAACACACCTCTGGCTGAGGGAACTTTTTATCCTTATGAGGACAAAATTGTTCTTAACAACGGCCAGGAAATAGCTGACTATTTTAAAAATAAACTGGGGATAAAATATTACCAGCCACTGGATAAAACTATTTTCCCACTGCCGCCTTCGGGTTGGTGTACCTGGTATTATTATTACGGAGAAATTAATCAGGAAGAAGTCGAGAAAAATGCAGCCTGGTTAGCTAAAAATCTTAAAGATTATGGGTTGCAATACTGCCAGATAGATGACGGCTGGCAGGGGCGCGGCCTGGGCAGTCCGGTTGATCATCGTGATTGGTCAAATGTTAATCCACGTTTTTCCAAAGGCCTGGATAGTCTGGCCAGATTTATAAAGGCTCAAGGGCTCGTCCCCGGCCTGTGGCTGGCTCCCCATGGCCAGAGCAACGAAGAGGTGGTCAAAGCTACCGGGGCCTTTCTTCTGACTCCAGACGGGCAGTCTGCTTCCTCCACCTGGGAAGGTAAATTTTTGATCGATCCTTCCAAATCTGAAGCTCTGAACTACTTACGCCAGCTTTTCTCCAGACTTTCAGCCGACTGGGGATTCGAGTATTTCAAAATTGATGGTCAACCAATTGTGGTCGAAGAGTATCGCCAAAAACAGCAGTTTATGGCTTCTCCCGGAGACCCTGAACAGCTTTACCGGCGGACTCTTGAGACTATAAGGCAGACTATTGGACCCAATCGCTATCTCCTTGGCTGCTGGGGAACTCCCCTGGAAGGAGCCGGCATTTATAATGGCTCCCGGACCGGCGGCGACATTGTTCCAACCTGGGAAGGATTTCAAGTGGCGGTTGAAGCCACCATGAAATACTATTTCCTTCATAACATCGTCTGGTACTGCGACCCGGACGTGATGCTGGTTCGCTATCCGCTGACCCTGGATATGGCCAGAGCCTGGGCCAGCTTGCAGGGTTTAACCGGCCAGGCCTTAATGGCTTCAGATCGGATGTATGACCTGCCAGCAGAAAGAGTTGAGATCCTGAAGCGTGTTTATCCAGCTGTTGATATCCGGCCTCTGGATTTGTTCTCATCCAATCGCCTTAAAAAATTCTGGGATCTTAAAATTAATCATCTTGGCCGTCAATATGATGTTGTTGGCTGTTTCAACTATGATCAGGATCAAAGTCAGGACCTCCAGGTCAGGTGGGCTGACCTCGGTCTCGAAGATAACTCCCTTTATCATATCTTTGATTTCTGGAATAAAGAATATTTAGGCTGCTTTGAGAAAGGTATTTATGTCACGGTTCCGCCAGCTGGAGTGAGAGTTTTAACTCTGGTCAAGGATAATGGCCAGCCCCAGCTGATTTCCACTTCCCGTCATATTACTCAGGGATGGGTAGAGCTGGAATCATTGACCTATGAGCCCGGAGACAGGGTGATCAGGGGCAGGAGCCGGGTAATAAAAGGAGATCCCTATGAATTGAGATTCGCCTTTCCCAGGAACGAACGCTACCTGAGAATAAAAAGAGTCGAAGTTCCCGGCTATAATTTTAATCTGGAAAATCATGACGGCTGGGCCAGTGTTACTATCATCAGCCAGTCAAACGATACCGTTTCGTGGGAAGTTTATTTTGAGGCAGGTGATGTTTATAATTATCCTGCCAGGACTCCTTCTGGACTGAAGACAGAAATCAAAAGCCTGAACAAGGTCAAACTTGACTGGCAGCCGCTTTACTATTTAAATGCCGGTTATTTGATTTATCTCAATGGTCAGCCAGATCTCTATACACCTGTAAATCGGGGAGAGCTAAGCGGACTTGATCCCCGGGAGGAATATCTGGTTGAAGTCAGGACGATCTGGCTTGATGGCTCAACCAGTAAAGAAGCCGCTTCGATCAGATTCAGACTGGTTGACAGCCTGCCAGCTGAAGTCTATTTATCTGATCTTGAACCCGAACGCCTAACTTCAAATTGGGGTCAGGCCAGGATGAATCGCTCTGCCCGTGGAACTCCACTTAAAATAGGAGAGAAAACTTACCGCACTGGCATTGGAACCAACGCTGGGTCGGAAGCTGTCTTTGACCTGGGTGGAATATTTAAAATTTTTGAAGCCGAAGTCGGTCTGGATGCCGCTTCGGGCGGAAAAGGTTCGGTTGAATTTAAAATCTTCGGCGACGGCCAGCTTCTCTGGACAAGTGGGTTGATCAAAGGCCGGGGACCGGCTAAAAAAGCCAGGGTAAATATCAGCGGAGTAAAAGAACTGCGGCTGATAGTCGAAGATGGTGGAGATGGACCCAGCTTTGATCTGGCTGACTGGGCTGAAGCTAAAGTCAGGAAATAAAAGCTTTAGATTTACTTCCTGATAGGAAAGTGAACATCAGTTCTTTCTTCACTGCGGTCAGTGGCTGGTGGCGGCTCTGGCGATAAACTGGAGATTTGCTGACGGAGTTCAGCTGTCATATTTATTTGAGTTGCGGCGAAAATATCCTTAAGCTGCTCGACATTTCTCGCCCCGACAATGGGGGCCGTCACCGCCGGATGGCTGCCCGCCCAGGCAATAGCCAGGCTGACCGGATTAAAACCCAGCTCGGCAGCCAGGGCAGTAAATTTTTCAGCCACCTCCAGACCCATCTCATCCTGATATCTGGTTTGATAAACTTTATTTTCCAGCAGCCGGCCAGAAGAGGGACGCCTGTTTTTCCCGTATTTTCCGGTCAGCAAGCCCCCGGCCAGCGGGCTATAAGTCAGGACGCCAAGTCTTTCGGCCTCAGCCATGGGCAAAATTTCCACTTCCGCCTGGCGTTTGACCAGATTGTACATCGGCTGGATACAGGCTATGGGAGCCAGTCCATGGAGTGCCGAGAGCCCCAGAGCCTTTTCTACCTGCCAGGCAGCCATATTACTCAGCCCCAGATAGACAATCTTCCCCTGATGGACGAGGTCATCCAGAGCCCGGAGGGTTTCCTCGAGCGGAGTTATATCATCAAAACGATGAATAAAATAAATATCCAGCCGATCGGTCTGAAGCCGCCGCAGACTGCCTTCAATCGCATACATGATATGCCGCCGGTTGGCTCCCATGGCATTTATATCCGGCCCGGTTGGGAAGTAAACTTTGCTGGTAATGATGACCTCTTCCCGGATGCTTTTAATCAACTGTCCAAGTATTTCTTCGGCCCGGCCATGAGCATAAAGATCAGCACAATCGAAGATATTAATACCCTGTTCACGACAGGCGGCAAACATCTGAGCTGAGGTTTTTTCATCAGCTTCAACTCCAAAGGACATGGTTCCAAAACAGAGCTCCGAAATTTTAAGACCGGTCTGGCCTAAATTTTTATATTTCATTTTTCCTCCTGTGTAATTTTTCTTTCCAGAATGATTCCCTGGCCACGGGGGTAAAGTCCCGGGATCGAAACAGGTAATTTACCAGAAATTCCAATCTCTCCACAAATAGCCCGGGCCGCCAGCTCCTGCGTTTCCGGTGTGTTGCGATAAAGACAGAAATAGCTGTCCACCCCGGGCAAATGACGGATAAAATAAGGACTGCCAAAAGAAAGAGCAACAACCGGACGTCCAGCTTCTTTTATTTTTTGAAGCAGTTCAACCTGGGCAGGTTCAAGATCGACACTTCCTTTGCCGGCCTGAAGGCTGGAAAAAAGAGCAGCTATAACCACCTCAGCCTGAAGGGAAGCAGCCAGAGCTTCTTCTAATTTTTCCCGCCCGGTATCGCCATCGGCGTAAAAAGTTCGGGCCGAAGGATATCGCCCGGTCAGGGCTGTCGCCAATCTTCTGCCAGCATAAAAATCCCCCGGATCGCTACTAAGTGACAGAATAACTATCTTTTTTTCAGGTGGTACAGGTAGGAGATTATTCTCATTTCTGACCAGGGTCAGAGCCGATTCGAAGGTTTCCCAGGATATTTTTTTAAACTCTGGTTGTCCAAGAACGACCGGCAGGCGATCAAGGGAAACCAGAGATTGATGATGAAGTCCGAGCCTGGCTTTAGCCGCCAGCAGCCGGCGAACAGATTCATCCACCCGCTCTACTGGTAATTCTCCCTGTTCAACCGCCTCTTTCAGATAGTTAATGACTTTGACCGGATCAAGGGGAAGAAGGAGAAGATCAACACCGGCCTTTAAGGCCCGTAGAGCCGCTTCTTCCTGGCTATAGTAACGGGCGATGCCGGCCATTTCCATGGCATCGGTGACAATCAGCCCCCTGAAACCCATTTTGTTCCTGAGTAAATCAGCTAAAATGCGAGGCGACAGAGTGGCCGGAAGGCCAGACTCAGGTTCAAGGGCAGGAACATAGAGATGGGCGGTCATGATGGCTTCCACCCCCTGCTCTATGGCTTTTTGAAAAGGATAAAGCTCAACTTTTTGCAGCCGGTCAAGGTCGGCCCTGATGACCGGCAGCAAACTGTGCGAATCCTGGTCAGTATCGCCATGACCGGGGAAATGTTTGGCTGTGGCTATCATCCCGTTTGACTGGCAGCCCCGGATAAAAGCTCCGGTCAGGCGAGCCACCAGTTCCGGGTCTTCACCGACCGACCTGGTATTTATGATAGGATTATCCGGGTTGATATTAACATCAACCACCGGGGCATAAGTCATATGGATGCCTAAAGCCCGGCCCTCAATAGCGGTAATACGGCCCATCTCATAAGCCAGTTTTTCTGAGCCAGCCGCGCCCAGAGCCATGAGCGGCGGAAAGAGGGTTGCTCCCGTCACCTGATTGCCTGTACCCCTTTCCAGGTCAGAAGCAATGAGGAGCGGAACTTTAGCCAACCGCTGAAAATGGTTGGTAAAGTAAGCTGTCTCGAGTGGCTCCCCGCCAAAAAGAATCAATCCACCAAGATGATAGTCATGGACAAGTCGCTCCAGCTGCTTAAAATCTTTATCCTGCCGATTATAAAATTCTCCATGGTAGCGGGCCACCACCAGCTGTCCAATCTTTTCTTCCAGGGTCATCTGCTTGAGAGTTTTTTCCAGCCATTTTTGTTGATCAGCCAGCCGGCCTGATTCCTCCACCGGTTTAACCGTGGGCAGACAGCTGGCCATAAATACTACTAAAATAGTAGGAATTAGGTGTTTCAAGCTTGACTTTATGGTCATTTTATTTTCCCTTCCAGGGTTTGAAAGTTTCTTCTGTTTTAATGTCATCTGACTTTAATCCATTCATTAAATTGTCTGATCACCAACCTGCTCCTGGTTTTGAACTTATCTCAGAAAATAGCGCCCCAGAAGCAATATAGAGATGAGATAAACCAGCCAGTGAACCTTTCTACCTTCTCCCTTAAAAATTTTTAGCAGCGAGTAACTGATAAAGCCAAAGGCCATACCATCAGTGATACTGACAGTGAGCGGGGTAACTACCAGGGTCAAAAAGGCCGGTATGGCTTCAGTTATATCTTCCCAGTCAATACGGCCCACTGTTTTCATCATCATAAAACCGACGATGATGAGAGCCGGGGCTATAACCGGACGCAGGACCTGACCGTTATCCACATAGCTACCGCCAATCATTTCAGCCAGCGGGTTCAAGAATAAGGCGGCCAGAAAGAAAATGGAGGTGAAAACATTGGCCAGCCCGGTCCGCGCTCCCTGGGCAATGCCGGTCGAACTCTCCACATAGCTACTGACCGTCGAAGTCCCGAGCAGCGTGCCGGCAACTGTGCCAATGGCATCAGCCAGCATAGCCTCATTGGCCCGGGGGAGTTTTTTGTCTTTAAAAAAGCCAGCCGGGCTGCAAACCCCAACCAGCGTTCCAACCGTATCAAAAACATCGAGAAAGAAAAAGACGAAGATAATAGGAATCAGGCCGCCTTTTAGGGCTCCCGTTATATCCAGTTTTAAAAGCGTCGGGGAGAGGGTGGGTGGAGCCGAAAACAGTCCATGGAATTTAACGATCCCCAGAGCCAGGCCAAGAACAGCCGAAGATAGAATGCCCCAGAGCAAAGCCCCGGGAACCCGCCTGGTCATAAGGATAGCGATTACCGCCAGCCCGAAAAGGGCCACCAGCACCGGTCGGCTGCCCAGGCGGCCCAGACCGATCAGCACGTCTGGAGTAGCTACAATGATGCCGGCATATTCGAGTCCAACCAGAGCAATCAGCAGCCCGATACCGGCTGCAACGGCCTGTTTCAAAGATTCAGGAACTATATCTACCAGTTTCCCGGCTACTCCCAGCAAAGCCAGGAAAGTAAAAATGCAACCAGAGATGAAATTAGCCCCAAGAGCCACCTGCCAGGAATAGCCCATTAAACCACAGACCGTGACTGCAAAAAAAACATTATGACCCATGGCCGGGGCTTGAGCGATAGGATAATTAGCCAACAAACCGGTCAGCAAAGTAGCAAGAGCACTGGCCAGACAGGTGGCGACCATGACTGCCCCGGTATTCATGCCAATTCCTCCCATAATAGCCGGCTGGACAAAGATGATATAAGACATGGTCATAAATGTGGTGAGACCACCGAGGAATTCTGTTTTGAAGTCAGTCTGGTTTTCCTGCAGATGAAAAGTTTTTTCTAACCAGGCCTTCATTCTCTCTCCTCCTTTCGAGACATGAAGCTTTTAACCAGTTCTCCTGGCTGGATAAAGGAATTGCAGTCCGTTGGGCTTCCCTTTGGCTTTAAAACTTCAACATTTAATCAAGTTATAGATAGGGACTTCCGGGTGAGCAGCTTCCATCCGGCTGACTCCCTGGAGCGAAGTCAGTTCAACCACAGATTCAAAGGCAACCACTTTTCCCCCGAGTTGCTCGACTATCTCAATAGCACTGATACCGGAAGAACCGGTGGCAATCAAATCATCGACAATAATGACATTTTCACCTTGCCCGATACTGTCCACATGAGCCTCAAAATACTCTACGGCATACTCATTAGGAGCCAGAATAGTAATGGTTTTCCGGGGGAGCTTGCCTTTTTTCCTGATCAGGCTGAAACCAAGCTTGAGGTCCCGGGCTAAAGCTGCACCAAAAATAAAACCTCGTGATTCAATGGCAGCAATCCGGTCAGGCGAGTACTTCCCGGCAATTGCTGCCAGGTCGTCAATAACCTGATTGAAAGCCTGCCGGTCCTGAATAACCGGTGTCAAATCTTTAAAGATTACTCCTTTTTTAGGAAAATCTGGAACATCAACGATCATTGATTTAAGGTCCATCGTAACACCTGTCCTTTCAGTTAAAAAAATTTATCTATTTAATCATACAATTTATCTGACTTTGAGCTAAATGGCGAATCGCCTTCTCGTCGGCCATTATTCTTGCCGCTTCAATTTTTGCCGTTTTCCAGACGGGAAAAAAAATCAACCCGAGACTCCAGTCCAGAAATTTTTATTTTACGCTGGTTATCACCGAGGACTTCAATGAAAATCTTTATCAGTTTAACCCCTTTAATTTCATAGGGTAACTTTTCCGCCCACTCAATGGCGACTACTCCGTTACCCAACAAATCCTCAAAGCCAAGCTCAGTAATTTCTTCAGCCTCTTCCAGCCGGTAAAGGTCAATATGATAGAGTGGCACTCGGCCCTCATAGATATTAATCAGGGTAAAAGACGGGCTGCAGACATAGGTTTCCTCGCTGACATCCAGTCCGGCAGCCAGTCCGCTGACCATCAGGGTCTTCCCCGCCCCCAGTTCACCCATGAATAAGATGACTTCATCTCCCTGAAGGGTTTGACCGAGTTTTTTGGCCAGTAGGAAAGTCTCTTCTTCCGAATTAGTCAGAAAGGCCAAATCGGAGCAATCAATCTTCGTCATCCTCTCCACCTTGGCTGATAAGAGAAATTGCATGAGGCAAATAATCGATTATATCAGTTGCGGTCAGCGGTCTTTCTCCGATTTCTACGGCGGCTAAATCGCCGCTCAACCCATGAACAAAAACGGCATTAACCACCGCCTGGGTAAGATTTTTCGTTTGCATCGCCTCAGAGGCAATAAAACCGGATAGCACATCACCGCTTCCGCCAGAAGCCAGGCCAGGGTTTCCAGTTGGATTGACTATGATTTTCCCTTCAGGGGAAACAGACAGAGATTTATAGCCCTTAAAAACTAGATGCAGATTATATTTTCTGGCCAGTTCCGGTACAACTTCCAGCCTCCGTCGCAGGGCTTCGCTGGTTGGAATTCCAGACAGTCTAGAAAATTCCCCGGGATGGGGCGTCAAAATTGTCTTTTCCGGGAGAGAGGACAAAATTTCAGGCCTGGCTGAGATGATATTAAGCCCATCAGCATCAATGATGACCGGAATTCTGGTTGTTTTAATGCGGGCTAATAAATTCAAAACCAGAGAAGAGGTCTCAGGATGAGTGGACAGCCCCGGGCCCAGCAGTAAGGCATCTTTACTCTCAAGAAGCTCCAACATCCGGCTTAAAGCCCGATCAGAGATTGAACGGGAGTTGGTCTCGGGCAAAGGTTCAGTCATCAGCTCCGGCATGGTGCTGGCAATGATGGGGAGACAGCTGTCGGCTGTAGCTATTGTTACCAACCCGGCGCCCATTTTCAGAGCAGCTTTGCCAGCCATAGACGCTGCGCCTGTTTTTCCATAAGAACCGGCCAGAATTAATAAGTGACCATAATGGCCTTTATGAGTGTTTTTCTCCCGCGGCTCGAAGTAGGGCTGGAGAGATTCGATTTCAACCAGTTCCAGAGAAAAATCGGAACGTGCAAAAAGAGAGGGAGGCACACCGATATCAGCTACATACAATTCGCCGACAAAATCCTCGGCCGGCGGAAAGATGTGAGCAATCTTGGGCGCCGCCATGGTCACAGTGAAATCAGCTCTAACCGCCGGGCCAATTAGTTCAAAGGTATCAGCTGATAACCCGGAAGGGATATCAATGGCTACCACCAGCGCTCCTGAATTATTAATATCATCAACCACCCGGGCAAATAGGCCGCTCAGGGGATTCGACAAACCGGTGCCAAATATAGCGTCAACGATAACCGCCGCTTCTTTTAAAAGATGGCGATATTTAGTCCAGAGAGCAGGAGTTGGGACAGCTGTTATTTTTATCCCGATTTTTCTGGCTATCTTGAGATTGATCAGGGCATCACCACTGACCTCTTCCTCCCGCCCAAGAAGCAGTACCTGGCAATCAACTCCATGGTTAAAAAGATGCCTGGCAACCACCAGACCATCCCCGCCGTTATTGCCCTTACCAACTATGATCAAAACCGGCCAACCTGTCCCAATGCTTAACTCGTTCAAGATAAGATTAGCCACTTCCAGTCCGGCATTTTCCATCAAAACCAGACCGGGAAGACCAAGCTCCTCCATGGCCCGGCGATCAATTTCTCTCATCTGGCTGGCAGTCAAAACTTTCATGGCAAACCTCTTTTCTCTGAAGAAAAATTTTATCATAAAACGCCGGCATAGATAACAGTTAATCTGACAATTTAAAATCGGCCCGATTCTTGATTCGATTTTTCTTCTATGTTAAATTTATAAAAAGTAAAATATTGTAAATTAATACAATAACAAGGAGGTGTTTTATGGCTATCCGGGTAGGAATAAACGGTTTTGGAAGAATTGGCAGAAATTTGCTCAGGGCTTCATTTAATGATCATGAGATTGAATATGTAGCCGTTAATGATATTACTGACGCCAAGACTCTGGCTCATTTGCTTAAATATGATTCAGTTCTAGGCGTTTTCAAGGAAGATATAAAAGCCACTGAGGATGCCATCATCCTTAATGGTAAGGAGATTAGGGTTCTGGCTGAAAAAGATGTCTCTAATCTGAAGTGGAAAGACATGGGAGTTGAGGTGGTAGTAGAATCAACCGGTAAATACACCAAGCGTCCGGATACTATCAAGCATATAGAGATAGGCGGGGCTAAAAGAGTTGTTATTTCGGCTCCGGCTACTGACCCGGACATAACCATCGTCATGGGAGTTAACGAGAAAGATTATAATTCAGAGAAGCATCATCTGATCTCAAATGCTTCCTGCACAACTAACTGTCTGGCACCGGTGATCAAGGTCATTCATGAAAAATATGGCATTGACAAGGCTTTTATGACTACTATCCATTCCTATACCAACGATCAGAAAATTCTTGATGCTCCTCATAAGGACTTGAGACGAGCCCGGGCGGCAGCTGTTTCCCAGATTCCAACCACAACCGGTGCAGCCAAAGCCATTGGACTGGTCATGCCGGATCTGAAAGGCAAGATAGACGGTATCGCCATCCGCGTCCCAACCCCTAATGTCTCACTGGTTGATCTGGTAGCTCTGGTCAAAAAAGAAACCACCGCTGAAGAAATTAATGAAGCTCTAAAGGCGGCAGCCAATGGCGAGTTAAAAGGTATTCTTGATTATACTGAAGAGCCTCTGGTCTCAGTTGATTTTATGGCCAACCCCCACTCTTCCATTGTGGATGGACAGTCAACCAAAGTCATGGAAGGCAGCCTGGTCAAAGTTCTTGCCTGGTATGATAATGAATGGGGTTATTCCTGCCGGCTGGTCGATCTTGTTAAGTATATCATGAAAACTAGATAATATAAGCGGAGGACAGAATGAAATTTCTACAAGATATAAAGGTCAAGGGCAAGGCTGTTTTTCTAAGGGTGGATTTCAATGTTCCTCTGGATGAAAATCTCAAGATTAGAGACGAGACAAGAATTCAGGCTTCCCTACCGACCATAAAATATCTGTTGGAAAATGGCGCCCGCCTGGTGGTGACTTCGCACCTGGGTCGTCCGAAGGGTCAGTTTAACCCAAAAATGAGCCTGAAACCGGTAGCTGAACGCCTGCGGGAGCTTTTAACGGAGACAACAGTCATCATGGCTCCCGATGTTATCGGTCCGGAAGTGGATCAGCTGAAGGCTAATTTAAAAGAAGGCGAATTGCTGCTTCTGGAAAATGTAAGATTTTATAAAGAAGAAACAGACAACGATCCCGGCTTTTCTGAAAAGCTGGCCGAAGGCTGCCAGGTCTTTGTCAATGATGCATTCGGCTCCTGTCATCGGGCTCACGCTTCTGTCGTCGGGGTCGCCGCTTACATTCCAGAAAAGGCTGCTGGCTTTCTCCTTCAGAAGGAAGTCGAACATCTCAGCCGTATAACCCATAATCCGGAAAAACCCTATGTGGCCATTCTGGGTGGGGCCAAAATTGAAGATAAGATTCCTGTTCTCGAAAGTCTGGTCAATAAAGCTGATGTCATGCTGATTGGCGGGGCAATGGCTTATACTTTCATCAAGGCTCAGGGCCGCGGAGTCGGAAAATCCCTGGTGGAAGAAGATAAGCTGGAAATTGCTGCTAGCATCATGAAGAAAGCTGAAGAAAAAGGAGTGAAGTTTATTCTTCCGCTTGACCATGTATTAACTTCAACCATTGATAGCCAGGAAATAGCCCTGGTGGCCGATTCTTATCCCCTGCCCGAGACTCTGATGGCGGTTGATATCGGGCCGAAAACTATTGCCGAGTATGAAAAATATATCAAATCGGCCAGAACCATTTTCTGGAACGGGCCACTCGGTGTCTTTGAGGTCAAGGCCTTTTCTAAAGGAACGGTGGAGATTGCCAGGGTGGTAGCCGACTCAGCCGCTTTTTCGGTAGTTGGCGGTGGTGATTCAATAGCCGCTATTCATCAGGCTGGTGTAGCTGACCGGATCAGCCACATCTCAACCGGTGGCGGAGCCTCACTCGAATATATTGCCTATGGGACACTGCCTGGCATTGAAGCTTTGAAATAAGAATGGGAGTCAGGTTAATGAGAGAATTGGTCAGACCGGTAGTCGCCGGCAACTGGAAAATGCATAAAACAATAAGTGAAGCCAGACAATTAGCAGCGGAAATTGTCAGCCAGGCACCAGCACTGACCATGGCAAGTATAATTCTGATTCCGCCTTTTACGGCTATTCAGGAAGTAAAAAAAACGGTCGGTGACAGTGGAATTCTGGTCGGTGGCCAGAATCTTTTCTGGGAGGAAGAAGGAGCTTTTACCGGTGAGATTTCTGCCCACCAGCTAAAGGAAGCAGGCTGTGATTTTGTTATCATTGGCCATTCCGAGAGAAGACAGTATTTCGGAGAAACAGATGAAACCGTTAGCCAGAAAGTCCTGGCTGCCAGGCGTCACGGACTTATTCCCATTGTCTGTGTCGGGGAAAATCTGGAAGAAAGGAAAAGTGGGAAAACACTTAAAAAAATAAAAGTCCAGTTGGAAAATAGCCTGTTTAGTCTGGCTGAGGAAGAATTTAAAATGGTTATCCTGGCTTATGAACCGATCTGGGCCATCGGTACCGGGCAGAATGCTACCCCGGAACAAGCGGAGGAAGTTCATGGTTATATTCGCCAATTAATTGCCGACAGGTATAGTCAAGATCTATCATCGTGTGCTATAATCCTTTACGGCGGGTCGGTTAAACCGGCTAATTCTTTTTCTTTGATAAAAGAAAAAGATATAAATGGATTTTTGGTCGGCGGTGCTTCTCTTAGTGCTGAGTCCTTTCTGAGCATAGTTAAAGAAGCTAACCGCGTAAATGAGGGTTAGAAGTGACAACTTTGTTGATTATTGTTCACGTTATCATTTGTATCGTGTTGATTCTGGCTGTCTTGCTCCAATCGGGCAAGGCGGCTGATCTGGCCGGTGCCTTCGGTGGAGCCGGTAGTCAGACTGCTTTCGGTCCCCGGAGCAGGCAGACTATCCTGAGCAAAATTACGACGGTTTGCGCCGTTTTATTTATGCTGACTTCCATTGGTTTGTGGATCTTATCAGGTAAAACCTCATCGGTGGCTAAGGATATTCCGGTTCAGCCGGCTGCAGCCGAAACCCAGAAGAAGACAGAAGAAAAGGCACCATCCAGTCAAACCCCTTCCGATGAGACAAATAAGGTAGCTACCCAGTCAGAACAGACAAAAACAGATCAAGTACAGACGGATCAAACCAGAAAATAACCTATCAAGGCCTATGCCGAAGTGGTGGAATTGGCAGACACGCTAGCTTGAGGGGCTAGTTCCCGCAAAAATGGGAGTAGGGGTTCGAGTCCCCTCTTCGGCATTTCTTTTTAAAACATAAATAATCAAAGATAACCAGGTCAGGCTAATTTAGCTACCCAGAGAGCCAGATCTGTTTCAGGCATAACTCCGGATGTCCGCCCTCGCTCGGTATTACGATGAAAAACAATAAGGGTAGGTACGGCCTGAATGCCGAATCCGGCAGCCAGTTCGGGATATTTATCAACATCAACTTTAATGACCATAATTTCTCCAGCCCGTCGTTGGGCCAGTCTGTCAAGAATGGGGGCCATCATCTGACAGGGACGGCAGGATGGCGAAAAAAAATCAATCAGAACTGGAAGGCTTGATCTTGAAATCAGGTTATGGGCCTGGTCGGGGCTAACTTCGAGGACATCCCCAGGCCGGGGCAGGTGGTGATGGCACCTCCCACAGACAACTTTTTTCTCCTGAGCTCCCTCGGGATAATAATTGGTTTGTCCACAATTGGTGCAACTGACTTTAACCTTTTTGTTTTCCATTGTTCATTCACCTCAACTCTTTTCTATATTTTAATGGCGGAAGCAGCCAAAAACAAGAACAGACAGGATTTAGAATAAAAGTTCACTCAGGATCGAATTGGCAATCAAGAAACGGCCGGGTGGTATCCTGATGCTAGAAGCAGTTACCTCCAGGCAGCCGGCCTCGACCAGCTGGTGAATTTTATCTTCATAAAACATAAAATTTATTCCCGGATATTCTTTTTTTATTTGCGCGCGGTCAACTCCTGCCTTAAGACGCAGCCCGGACATGAGTTTCTCCTTTAAGGCGGCTTCCGGGCCCAAAACAAGATATTCAGCCAGATTCATCTGGCCCTGGAGAACAGCTTCAGACCAGAGCCTAAGGTCAGGAATATTTTGCCAGCGGACAAAACCAAGATGAGAGGCAGCCGAAGGCCCGAAGCCAATAACCGGCTTATATTCCCAGTATTTCAGGTTATGCTGGCAAGCATAACCTGCCCTGGCATAGTTGGAGATCTCATACTGCTCATAACCCATCTCCAGCAGTAAGGTTTGATATTTCTCGTAAGTTTCAGCCATCTGGTCTTCAGCTATCGGGTTTTCTTCCCAGACTTTTTTAAATGGAACTTCATCCAGTTCCTCCAGCATATAAACAGCCAGATGCTCTGGCCCGGCAGCCTTTATCCCCTGCGTATTAGCATCAAAGGCAGAGTCGTCTTCACCGGGAAGTCCAATCATCAGGTCAAGATTAATATTGGTCAGGCCGGCTTTTCTGGCTTGCACGACTGACTTAAGAATATCACCGACGGAATGAAGACGGCCAAGTGTCTTTAGAACTTTTTCAGAAAAAGACTGAGCCCCAAGACTCAGGCGGTTTATCCCGGTCTGCCTAAACCCCGGAAGCTTCTCAGAATGGTCTCCCGGGTTAAATTCCAGGGTTATTTCTTCAAGACCACAGCAGAAATTTCTCTTCAAGCTGGATAACAAGACATCTATTTCTTCCGGCATCAGACAGGAAGGAGTGCCGCCACCAAAATAGACTGTATCAATTTCTACAAGATCAGACATCTGCCCGGCCACCAGACTTATTTCTTTCAGGATGGCAGCCAGCCAGAGCTCATGGTCCTCGTAGTTGCCCTGGTAGCTATAAAAATGACAGTATGGGCATTTTTTCTGACAGATGGGGTAATGAAAATAAATACCGACTTTAAGAGTTTTTTCATTTATTTTGATTTTCTCCTGAAGCTGGGAAGGGGCGATGATCATTTTCACCTGGGATTTAAAAACCGGGAAAGCTTAAGTTGACTGATAAAATCAAACCTGGTGATAATATCCTATAATAGCATAATAAAGCGCCCGGTCAAAAAAGGTTACCAGCCGGTCATAAAGCTCGAGGGCCTGATAAAGATCAAGAGCGTTATCAAGCAGGCCTTCAGATTGGATCTTGTGCCAGACCTGCTTGCGCTCGAGGCAGAGAGACAGGAAAATTTCAGGTAGAGCAAATCCCTCTTCCCGCCTTTTCTGGCCGAGGGCAATCCAGTGATCCTTCATTTCCTTTGAATCCAGCTTATAAGAAATCCAGCGGCCGAGTTGACTGTAAACCGCATAGGTGCGGTCATAAACCTCCTTTTCAGGAAAAGACTTATAGGTAGCCATATTGGGATTTTTCTTGACTTCTCGCAAATAGGCTAAAGCTAATTCCCGGGCATCTCTTTCTATTAACTCCACCAGTTTCCGGGAAAAAGGGCTCAGTTGGTTTTCCCTGGCCGTTGAATCATCCATTTTCCCCTCCTTTTTTAAATCTAATGCTACCCCCTCCCCTTGTCAAATAATTAGACATTTTCTCTCTTGTGCAGGAAATGCGCCCGGGGAGATTCGAACTCCCGGCCTCAGGATTCGAAGTCCTTCGCTCTATCCAGCTGAGCTACGGGCGCGTTATTTTCATATTAGCTTACTTACCAGGCAACTGCAATTATTGAACCAGAATTCGTTTCTCCAGTCATTAAAAAGAATTTTACGCGGAGAGGATCAATTGACTGGTGGTCAAATAGGAATTACTACCCAATTACCATTCAAGCAGTTTTCTATGACAATTTTGAAAGATTTTATTTTTTTTTATCTTATTATTTATTATAATATTATTAAACGTAATTAAAGCTCTGACCATTTGATAATGGGGAGGTCTGGGCAAGAAAGAATTTCCCGAGTGAAATCAATTGAAAGGCAGAAGAAGAAGGTCAAAACAACAGGAATAGATTTGCCAAGTAAGGAAATATCTTTCCAGAAATGGTGGGACCGTGTGCCTTTTGCCTGTTATCTTTTAAGCACAGCAGGAATTATCACCGATGTCAATCAAGCCGGGGCCAGAATACTAGGTTATGAACAAGAGGAGATGGTAGGCAGACCAATTTTCAGTTTTATTCTCCCCGAGGAGCGAGTTGAAGCAAAAAAGAGGTTTAAGCAAAAATTGGCTGGCCAGCCCGTGCCCAGAGTCAAAGACAGAATATATCTAAAAAAAGATGGCTCGAAAATTTATATGGCTAGAAATGACCGAATCGAGCGGGACAGGCAGGGGGAGCCGGTTAGTATTTGCAGTACGATGGTTGATATTACAGATTATAAGAAAATAGAGGCAGATTTAAAAGCTACCGAGGAGCGCTATAAAGACCTGGTAGAAAAAGCCGGAATTGCTATTCTCATTGATGATCGAAAGGGAAATGTTGTATATGCTAACAAAAGGTATGCTGAAATTTTCGGCTACTCAATCAAAGAGATAAAGAGCTTTTCAATTTTTTCCGTGGTTCACCCGGATGATTTAAAGAGAGTCAAGTCCTATCATCAGGGGCGATTCCTAGGTAAGAAAACGCCAGGCAGATTTGATTTTAAAGGAATCAAGAAAGATGGCTCTATTATTTATCTTGAGGTAGTCAGTACTCTCATAAAAAGAGATAAAACCGCAGTTGGAACACAATCTTATATGTGGGATATAACTGAGCAAAAAAAAACAGAAGCAGCCCTGCGGGAGAGCGAAGGGTTATACCGGTCAATTGTTGAGCATTCTCATGACGGGGTTTTATTGATAGATGAGAATTATAAGATTATCTACTCCAACAATGAACTGAATCGGAATTTGGATTACTCCCCTGATGAAATTCTGGGCCATGACTTCCGGGGCTTTCTGGATGAAGAAAGCCGGCTTCTGGTATCTGACCATTATATTCGAAGACAGAGGGGAGAAAAAGTTCCTTCCCGCTATGAATTTAATGTGGTCAGGAAGGATGGAGTCAAGCGAAGAGTTGAGATCAGCTCGGATGTGATCATCGACGAGTCTGGTAAAACGAGAACAGTGGCTCAACTCCTGGACATTACCGATCGCAAAAAAGCTGAAGAGCTAAATCTGGAGATGATGAAGAACCTGCGAAGAGCGCTTGACAGCACCATCAATGTCATTGCTTTGACGGTTGAAGCCAGAGATCCGTTTACTTCCGGACACCAGCGGCGGGTGGCAGATTTAGCCCGGATGATCGCCACAGAAATGAGACTGCCCAAAGATTCCATTGAAGCTATCAGGTCAGCCGCTATAATCCATGATCTGGGCAAAATACATGTCCCGGCCGATATTCTCAACAAGCCCAGCAAACTAACTGAAGTGGAATTTAATTTCATTAAAGCTCACCCTCAAGTGGCCTACAATATTCTTAAGGATATAGAATTCCCCTGGCCAGTCGCGGAAATCATCTACGAACATCATGAAAGATGGAATGGCTCAGGCTATCCTCGAGGCTTATCAGGCCAGGATATCCTGCTTGAAGCCAGAATTCTGGCGGTAGCTGATGTGGTTGAAGCCATGGCTTCTCACCGTCCATACAGGCCGCCGCTCGGCATTGACAAAGCCCTGGAAGAACTGGTTGAGAATAGAGACCAGCTTTACGACCCGGATGTGGTCGACGCTTGCCTGAGGGTCTTTACAGAGAAACACTATACTTTTAAGCCTTGAAGCAAACTCTATAAATGTTATTTCAGGGAAGGTTATCTCAATTTCAAAAGGACTATCTGCCTGGCAGATCAATTAGTTTTTGGAATAAAGTCTTTTTCCAGAAGCTTTAATTTGAGCTCCAAGGGCTCTTCCCAGGTTTTTTTAAAGGCAAAGCCGGCAATAACCCAGATAACTCCTGGCTCCGGCTCAAAAAGATAAGGATAGCTGAGCTGACCATCTGGCTGCCGGGCAATAACCACCGGCGCTGACCAGTTAAAGCCGTCATCAGAAAAGGCTAAGCTCAATTCTTCCCGGTGCCAGGAAGCTGGCAGTTCTGAATGAAAAGGAGTTGGCCTGGTTTTCGGCCAGGTTCCTCCTTCGGGATTAAGCCTGTTCCAGACGAGAACAAAGCGGCCACTTTGAAGCTTCAGAAGATAACCGGGCGAGCTGCTGGCCTCAATTGAAGATGGCTCGATTCTCCGCCAGTAGCGGCCATCTTCGGAGATAGCCTGCCAGAAACGGTCCAGGCCGGTTCTAATAAGCATTAGCAGCCTTCCATCCGGCAGTTCAGCGATAGCGGGCTCAAAGGCCCCATCATGGTGACCATGTCCACCTAAATCAATCCAGTTGCTGCGGCTCCAGGAGAGCCCCTCATCGTCAGAATAAAAGGAGCAAACCACCAGCCGTCCGGGGTTAGAGACTAAATGCTGGAGAGGCACCACCACCCGGCCAGCAAAGGTCTGAATCAAACCAAAGAAGTTCGGGTTGTAGCCAGAGAGAAGCCTCTGATTATCAACCCAGGTTTTTCCGCCATCCAGGCTCCGGATTGACCAGACTTCCAGCTGGCAGTCGCCGGCAGGTTCATTTTTCTCCTGGTCCCAGCTGAATTTCTTACCGTTAAAATTAAGGTAAACGAGAATGAGGACATTGCTTTTTGTCCGGAGAAGATAATAAGAAGCAGGTTCTTTAGAATTGAGGCCTGAGCAAACGAAAACCGGTTCGGACCAGCTGCGGCCGCCATCATAACTTAAGTAAAATCCTTTCTCATCAACCGTTGCCAGAGCTCCATCAGCCATCAAAACAAAAGGCCCTTTTTTAGCGATGCCAAGAGCCTGGCAGGAAGGATGGACCCGGACGGGTTTATCAGCAGGAAACGAACTTAAAGTGAGCGATAAAATCATCCCGGCGAGAACCAGGCCAGTCAAAAAGAAATTACGTTTCATCTGATCTTTCATCCTGATTAGAATAATCAAAATTAACCTGAACTTAAATATAACAAAAACCGGGCTAAAGGAAACAAATTTTTGTTTCTGGCAGCTCCGGCCGTTAAAAATCTGTTTTTCTTAACATTTCTCTCGGTTGAGTGGTATAGATGATTAGATGGATGAAAGAGAAAAGGAGCTGCTGGACAAAGCCCTGGCTGGAGACGGCTCTGCTTTTGAAGAGCTGGTCTGGCCTTACCGGCAGTCTCTTCTCCATCTGAGTTTTAGAATGACCGGAAACAGAGAAGAAGCTATGGATATCACCCAGGAGGCTCTGCTTAAGTCTTTTCGTTATCTTAGGCGCTTCGAGCCGGAGAAAAGCTTTCGCAACTGGTTGTTTCAGATTGCAGCTAATGAATGCCGTGATTTCCTGAAAAAAACCAGGAAAGAGAAAAAATACCGGCTGCAAACTGGCACCAGAAGTAAAAGCCCTCAACTTGATCCAGAAAATATTAAGGCTCAAGCCGAAGCTGTTTTTGAGCCAGCCTCCGTCCTGAACTCAGAGCTTAAACTTGATGTCAATAAGTGCCTGCAATACCTGAGTCCTAAGGAGAGAGAGGTTTTCATCCTGCGCGACCTGGATGGCTTCAATATCAAAGAAACGGCTTCTACTCTTGGTCTGTCGGCAATCTCTGTCCGGGTTAATCTCAGCTCTGCCCGGAAAAAGATCAGACAGGCCATAGAGGGGGAAAGAATCCAAGCCCCGGGCCGGGGAGGAAAGACATGAGATGCAAGAATGTTAAAAACAAACTGCCGCTTTATGTCTCAGCTGATTTAAACCACCGGACTAAAGAAAAAATTGAAGCCCACTTAAAAAGTTGCCCCGACTGCCAGCTGGAGCTTAAAAGTCTGGAAAAGGCTTTAAGAAGAATAAAAGAAGCGGACTCAGCTCAAAACCAGAAAATAGCCAGCTGGGATGAAGAAAGCTGGCCGGCTATTAGAGAAGAAATTGAGAGAGCCGCAATCAATCGCCAGACCAAACCGGCTCAGACCACCAAACGGCGAAGAAGATACGCCCTGGGGCTGGCTGCGGCGGCTGGCATTTTTCTCATAGGTATCCTGGCTTATTTGTTAACCGAGAGGGCCGGCGAAAAGCCACCCGTTACGAACGCCGCCAATCAGGATGTAGTCAGGCCTGAAATAAAGACTCAGCCGGTCACGATTCAGGCTGAAGTCAGCCGGCCACCAAAAGAACCAGGGCCCCAGGCCAAAAAGGCAGAAATAAGTTCGCCAGTGGGTGAAACGGAACAAGAGCAATCTTTAAGGCAAAAAGAAGGTCTTTCTGGAAAACAGCCGTCAGAGGGAAGACAGGTCGCTCGGACTCAGGCCCCGGTTTCAACAGGGAAAGAGGCTTCTCAGGCCTCTGATTTATCTTCCGGGAAGACAGCTGAACGGCTGCAAGAAAGAATTGAAATGGCTTTTATTCTGCCGGAATCAGGGACTCAGGTCGTCTGGATTCTTGACCGGAATTTTAATTTAGAAGGAGAAAAAAAATGAAAAATATCTTAAGAAAAAGGCTGTGGCTATCATTTCTTCTGGTCAGTTTCCTGTTAATTCCAGTCAATCTTCTGGCTGATTCAAACCCTCAAGCAGGCCAGTCAACACCAAACCTGAAAGAGGAAGTGGTCAGGCTGAAATATATTGATGCCGGATCTATGAAAAATCTTCTGGCTCCTTATACTGGTCCATATACCAGGCTAAGTTCAAGCTCTGGCAACGGTATTCTCGTTATCAGTGATTTACCCGAGAATCTGGAAAAAATCCTGGCGGCTATAAAAGAAATAGATGTCAAGCCCAAGGATCTGGCATTTACCGTCCAGCTTATAGAAGCTTCAGAAACTGGGGAAAAATCAGATCCTGAGCTTCAGAGCGATCCACTGATTAAAGAGCTACAGAAGCTGCTCAGGTATAAAACCTACCGGTTGCTTGATGCCACTATGTTGAGAGCTATAGACCGACAAACGTCAACAGCTGTTTTTGGGGCTAATGCTCAGTTTTATATCATTATCTTGCCTGAAACTTCAGAAGGAACTCCTCAGGGTAATATAAGAATTGAAGTTCAGTTGCGCCAGACCAAAGCCAATCAGCTGGTAGTTAAACAGGGAGACACGGAAGAAAGAGCCTGGGTCAAAATTGACCCTGTGGAGTTAATCAACAGTCATCTTAATCTAAAATCAGGCGAAAGAGCCGTAGTGGGCGTCTCCAGGCTGGCTTCTGGCGGCGGGTCTCAAGCTGAGAACAATGGACTGATTCTCGTTATCTCCGGAAAAATTCTTGACTGAAAATTAAATTGCCTGATTTTATTTGAGGCCGAAGCGCAGTAACCCACGGCTGCAACTGCTGGTGCATCTGGTGCAGGAAAAGCAATCAGGTCTCAGAACTGAGTCCTTAACGATCTCGGCTACCGCCGGGCAGGGAGATTTAATTACACAGGCCTGACAGTCGGTGCAGTCATCTTTCTTTTTAATCACCCGGAAAAGCGCAATCTGTTCAACCAGGTTGGTCATCAGGCCAACCGGACAGATTAAGTAACAGAAAGGCCGGTAGGTAAAAAAAGCAAAGATAATAGTTAAAATAAGCGGCAAAAAGTTGATGAGATTATCAATCAGAGTAGCTGCCCAGCTCCATTCATAGCCGTGGAAGGCATTGATATAATCATAAAGCGACAGCGGCACTACCCGGCCGTTAGAGACAGTGTGGATGACAGCCGTCCAGCTCAGAAAGATAAAGGCGATAAAAATCAGGATTCTGACCGTCTGGGTCAGCCGGAAATTGAGCTTATGCCTTTTTATTTTCAATTTCTCGGCCAGCATGGAGATAAGTTCCTGGATGGCCCCAACCGGGCAGACCCAGCCGCAAAAAAGCTTGGGCCCGATTAAGGTCAGAAATAAAATGACCGCCAGAAAGACCATCATCGGCCGGCCAAAGCCATACAGGACGGACTTGGTCACAGTGCAGACCGGGGAGGGATGCATCGCGAAACCGGAAAAAAACTTAATCCCTAAATTGGCTGAAACCCCATAGAGGAAAGTTGAAACCAGCAAAATCAGCACTTTCAGCCGGTCATTCATTTTTCTGGAGAGGAGCAAAATTAGAACCAGGGCGGCAATGATGAGCATGGTCAGGAACTTGGGTCTCATTAAAAACTGAAGAAAAGTGGGCGCGGCCTGACGGCCCTGTCCCCCGCCGCTCCCGGTTCTCTCCTGAGCCAGAGCCAGAACTGGCCAGCTCAATAGACTGGCCAGGAACAACCAGGTGCTAAAAAACCTGAACTTTTTCTTTAACATGCCGGTCTTCTCCTTTTCCGGGAATGAGTCTTCTATCATGCCAGAAGGAGCGAAAAAAGTAAATCACAATTTCTTAGTGGCCATGATTAAAAGGCCGGTCCAAAAACCCTCATTTCTGCCAGGCTTAAATTTTTATCTTTTTTTCGTTGGAGTTAAGTTGTAAAATTTCAGGCAGGTTAATTCATGGCTAAAACTCAATCAAATCTACCGGCTTCCTATTGGGAGCTTCAAAAAAAACAAAAGTCTATTTCTGCCTTTCTGTTTATTCTGCTTTTTGTCTTTTATTTAGCTGCCTTTGGCTTGCTTCTGGCAGTTATTCTGCTCGGAACTCAAGTTTTTCTGCCCGGTTCCAATCCCTTTTCCTCTCCGCATTTCTATCTATATGCAGCCGGCATCATTTCAATAGCGGCAGCAGTCACCGTCATTAACTTTCTCCAGGCAAAAAAGACCGGGACCAGCTATATTCTGAGTAACCTTCGGGCTTACCCGCCAGACCCTGGCGACCGTTACCACTTAAGCTTCATTAATGTGGCCGATGAGATGAAAATTTCTTCCGGGCTTCCCCGCCTTAAAACCTATATCATTCCCTCAGTCAATGTTAACTCGCTTTCACTTCTTGACCGTGACAATATTCCAGCCATAGCGGTAACCGAGGGGCTACTGGCTGAAGCCAGCCGGGATGAACTGCAGGCAGTCGTTGCTCATGAAGTCGCCCATATCACTAAAGGTGATACTTTTCTCTTCACTCTTATCTGCTCCTTAACAGCTTTCTATGAAAAGTTGAAAGATTCTCTGGAGAAAGAGCCAGAATACCAGCAGGGCCCCCAGCTCTCCCGCTCCAGTCACCGAAGTACTTCTGCTCCTCTGGCTTATGTGGCCAGTTCTATCTCCTTTCTCCTGATTAAATTCTTAACCATGCTGGTTTCGCAGAACCGGGAGCTGCTGGCTGATGCCACAGCCGTTGAATTAAGTCGGGATCCGGCGGCTCTGTCCAGGATTATTTATAAGGCCTGGGTAGCCAATTCTTACCTTGGGGATACCTCAATTCTAATGCCCCTTTTTCTGGTTCCTCCTGACTCCAAAGAAATTGCTGACAGTAGCTGGAGCCGGTTATTCAATACTCATCCACCCGTGGAAAAAAGGTTGGGGCTGCTGGCCGCCATGATTCACCGGTCAGTGGAGGAAATAAAAAATGAGGTCAGGCATCAAGAAAAACTGAGGGAAGAGAGCCGCCGCGTCATCAAGGCTTCTACTGAAGGAGATAGCCCTGAAAAGGAAAAAGCTATCTTGAATTTAAAAGAACAGGCTGAGAATGAACTCCACAAAACTGAGGTCTGGGAAATAAGACAGGCCAAAGGCCAATGGGCCGGCCCCTATACTCTGGGTGCTCTGATTTCCCTGCCAGCCTTCAGCCCCGCCGTCAGGGTTAGAAATCTAAAGGAAAACCGTGAGGGGCAAGCACGGGAATTTCCTCAAATCAGATTTGCCCTTTACCGGCAGGTAAAAAATCAGCCGGTTGACCCGGCCTCAGTCAACCGCTGCCCTGTTTGCCAGGCACCGCTTCAAAAGTCTTTTTATGAAGGGGTTCAGACTAAAACCTGCCCGGTTTGCTCCGGCCGGCTGGTTAGCATGGAAGATATCGAAAAAATCCTAGCCCGCCAGGAATATGATTTTTCACCGCAGCTTAAAGAGAAGGCCAGCCTTTATCAAGAGGCTCTGCTTGACCCCGGGAAAAGGAACACGACCTTTCCCCAAAAGAAACTCAAACCATGCCCCTCCTGCGGCCTTCAGCTGGCCGTTAAACCTTTTAATTATTATTATGTTTTCCCGGTGTATAAATGCTATAAATGTCGGGTTATTTGGTTTGAGCCTGACGAACTGGAAATTCTTCAGCTTCTCTTCAAGGGCCGGGATGAATAGTGGGA
>DCDG01000009.1 GCA_002316315.1 Candidatus Aminicenantes bacterium UBA1061
CCTCACACTTTTTTATTAAGCTGACACTTTCTGGCTGTTTAATTTTCAGAATTTTTATTAAGCGGCGAAGGGATAAAAAAATGTCACCGCCCGAAATCATGTCAAAAATCTTCGAGGTCATTATTGAGGCTATTCAGGCTGATTGTTTTGAACTGGTGGCCTTTGATTACCGGCAACGACCCTTCTTCAGTCAGTCAAAGGGCAGGGAGCCAGTAGTCCCCGAAAAAGACAGGTCGGATCTCATTAACCGGGCTTTAAAATCTGGCCAGCCGGTTGTCAGCCACCTCGATCATGGCCAGGACGTTCTTGCTGCCTGCCACCCCTATTTTTTCCAGGGAAAAGTGTATGGTTATGCCTATTTTGAAAAATCTAATAAAGAGGATTCCTCTGCTCAAGGAGAGATGGAAATTCTCTCATCTGCCCTGCCAGCAGTCAAACTTCTCAGCCAGGAAGCGGATCTACCTCACCAGCTGGCGGTTGAAAGTGATGACGGCCAGCTCGAATTTCTCGGTATCAGCCAGGCTACAAGGCTTATTCGGGAACTCATCAATAAGGTCAAAGATGTTGACTCACCGGTTCTTATCAGCGGGGAAAGTGGAACCGGCAAAGAACTCGTGGCCAGATTAATCCACCAGACAGGTCACCGCCAGCGTGGCCAGTTTGTGGCCATTAACTGCAGCGCCATCCCTGATAGCCTTCTGGAATCAGAACTTTTTGGTTACGCTCGCGGCTCCTTTACCGGCGCCCTTCGTGATAAACCAGGCCTGATTGAGGAAGCGAACGGAGGAACTTTTTTTCTGGATGAGGTTGGTGACCTGAGTTTGCCGCTTCAGGCTAAGCTTTTAAGGGTTCTTCAGGAAAAAGAGCTGAGGCGTCTGGGCGAGAATCGTTCCCGGCGGATAGATGTACGTTTTATCAGCGCTACCAATCGCCAGCTGGAGGCAGAAGTCAACGCCGGCCGCTTCCGGCAGGATCTCTACTACCGCTTGAAGATCATGGTCATTGATGTTCCACCTCTGCGGCGCCGGCCGGAAGATATTCTTGTTCTGGTCAATCATTTTCTCGACTTTTATGCCAGGGAAATGAACAGACCGCGTGCTTTTTATACGCCCGAGGCGCTCGAGCTTTTGCTTAAATATGATTGGCCGGGCAATGTCCGGGAGCTTCAAAATGAAATTCAGCGCAATCTGATTCTTTCTGGCAGTGAAAAAATCATCCAGGCTGACTGGCTGTCGACGCCCATTAAAAATGCCAGGGACAAAGTTCAGACTGATCGCTGGGATTACTCCCAGGCTAAAGCTGAATTTGAAAAGAAATTCCTGGGTGAAGCTCTGCGCCACTTTAATTATCACCGGGCCAGAACTGCCGCTGCCATCGGTCTGACCAGACAGGGACTTTTCCGTCTGATAAAAAAACATGGGCTTGACCAGCAGAAAGATTGAGTTGAATCGGCCAGCCTTTTTTGTTAAAAATCTTAATCATGGAAGAAAAAACAAAGAGTGATAAAAAGGAAAAAGTCTTCCAGGTAACCTGCCCTCATTGCGGAGCAAAACTCTGGGTTGATTCTGATTTAATGGCAGTTATCCAATCGGAAAAAGGCGAAAAGAAGAAAGCTTCTTTTGACGACCTGCTGCTTAAAGAAAAGAAAAAAACCGAAGAGCTGGGAAAGAAATTTGAATCAACAGTCGAACTTCGCAAGAAAAAACTTCAGCAGGCTGAGCAGGAATTTAAAAAGGCCTTAAGCCACCTGGACGATCTGGAAGAAGAAAGTAAGGAAGACAAGGGAGATGAAGAAAAAAGCTAGCCACCTGCTTTCTAAAGATTATAAGAAGACGATCAAGCTCTCATTATCTGAGAGCTGTCGAGCGAAAACTTAACTTCCAGCTTCAGTTTCATCTTCTCGTTTTCTTTTAGCCATGGTCACGCCGGTCAGGCCAAAGATAGCCAGGATGACGACCGCCAGGTAATTGGAAAAAGCCCAGGGCAAATAGGAAAGAACAGGAACGCCCAGGGTTCCAGTAACGTAAACTCCGGCCATGCTCCAGGGAATTAAGGGCACAATAATCCCTCCTGCTTCATCGATTATTCTGGACAGGTTTTTAGCGGCCAGTCCTTTTTTCTTATAGGCATCGCCCAGAAGCTCAGCTGGAATAATCATGGCGAGATAAGAGCTACCTGTAATAAGAGCTGATAGAATAGCTGTTCCAATGGTAGTCAGAACCAGGCTCCAGACTTCTCTGGCGAACTTCATTATTTTCTCGAGAATTGCAGCCAGCATGCCAGTTTTCTGCATGATGCCGCCGAAACTAAAGGCGGCAAAAGCCACCAGCTGAGTTTCCATCATGCTCATCAGGCCGCCCCGCGACAGCAACCCGTCAACCATCTTTACGCCAGTTTGAGCAGCATAGCCTGAATTCATAGCCTGAGCCACACTCACCAGTGAGGTCTTCTGGAAGATAACAGCCAGTATTGTAGCTACCAGCGAGGAAACCATCATCCCCGGGATGGTTGGCTTTTGGGTGAAGGCGTAGTAAAAAACGATGATGATCGGTAACAGCAGTAAAAGGTTAAAATGAAAATTATTTTCCAGGGTGGAAGCAATCAGCTGAACGTTTTCACGGTTAAATTCCCGGCCGCCATATTTGAGTCCCATAAAAAAATATATGACCAGACCGATAAGCCAGGCTGGAACGCCTGACCAGAGAGTATGCTTGATATGATCGAAAAGGTTGGAGCCAGCGGTGACTGAAGCCAGGTTGGGTATATCAGACAAAGGGGATAATTTATCGCCAAAATAGGCCCCGGCGACGACCGCTCCAGCTGCCGGCCCAAGAGGAATTCCCAGACCGGAAGCAATACCGATAAAGGCCACGCCCAGCGAACCGATCGTCCCCCAGGAAGTCCCACAGGCTATGGCGGTTATTGAGCAAACAAAGCAGGCCGTAACGAGGAAATATTTAGGTGAAATGAGCTTTAGCCCGTAATAAATAATCATCGGTATGGTGCCGCTGGCCATCCAGGTAGCTACCAGAACACCTACCGTGAGCATAATCAGAATAGCCGGCAGTGCTTTTCTAATACTCTCGACAATACCTGACTCCATCTCTTTCCAGGAAAACTTAAGCAGTGCTCCCAGACAGGCAGTCAGGAAAGCGGCTGCTACCAGCAATACCTGAGCCTTAAGGTGATAAATCCCATAGCCCACCCCGAGGAGAAGAGCCATGGCAATGATGGGGATAAGGGCCAAACCGAAACTCGGTTTTTTTGTTCCCGGAGGCAGATTTTGCCCGCTTTTATTTTCTGGATGTTTCTCTTCCATGCTTTCCTCCCGGCAGTTAAGGGTCAATCATTGTTTTTTTTGACTTCCGATTCTCCTGTTTTTGCCTGTATATTCCTGGTAGATCAGTGTCACCAGAAGCATCAGGTTAAAGAAAAAGTGCCTTTGATTTTCAACTGGCCTTTTTCTAGTAATGCTTTCCCCCGGCTGAACACATATTGAAGTTCCGCCGATTCATTGATGGCCAGAAGATCAGCTTCAAAACCTGCCTGGACCTTGCCTTTTCCGGGCAGTTTATAAAAATTGGCGGCATTGGTTGAAAAAACCTGGATTGTTTCCTGCCTGGTTAAAATATTTTCCCTCCAGATGTGTTGAAAAGTCTTGAGAAAATCTCTTTGATTGGCGACAGTCAGGCCCATCAACTCGCCTTTCTCATTAAATACTGGCAGACTACCATTCGAATCAGAACTGACCGTCACCTGATTTAGCGAAAGGTGAGCCTCCTTTATCAGCTTCAAACCATCGCGGACGCTTATTTCTCCTTTATCTACCGGCTCAGGGCCCGTGGTTAGATCAATAAACCCACCTATCTTTAGCCACTCCAGGGCTTGCTCAAAGAGCCGTTGATTGCGGCTGGTATGAGTAGGAATAACCTGGGTGGCTGGAATTTCAGTCTCTTTAACCATTCTAAATAGATACTCCAGCCCGCGCTTCCCATCGCCCAGATGGAAGTGTGCTATACCTGCTTTCCCTCCAAGCATCCCTCCTACCCGACACTCGGCCACCAGTTCCAGGAACTGTTCATAGGTAGGCTGGGAAGAACGGTGGTCAGACAGGGCAATTTCTCCAGCCCCGATGACCTTATCGATCAAGACAAGATCGGAACGGACGCTTCCTGTTATGGTTGGAGTTGGCAGGTTATAGGCCCCGGCATAAATCCAGGCGCTAAGGCCTTCTATCTCGAGGGCTCTGGCTTTGGCCAGAAGAGAAGATAAATGTCTGGTAATGCTATCTGTTCCCAAACAGCCTATTACTGTCGTAACTCCAGCCAGGGCACAATCCTCGACCCTGATTTCTGGGGCTCTGGTCGCTGGGCCACCCTCGCCTCCGCCGCCCAGAATATGAACGTGGGGATCAATAAATCCTGGTAGAACTATAAGTCCCGAGCCATCGATTCTTTTGAGCTCCAGGCCTTCAATTTTAATCTTACCAGGTTCTTCGATAGCAGCAATTTTTTCGTCAGCTATTAAGATATCTTTAATTCCAATGTCCTCCGGTGAAAAAACCCTGGCCTGACTGATAAGTTGAAACATCTTTGTCACCTCTTTTGACCGTTAATTAAAAATGGCTGATTTAAACAAAAACGTGATAAAAAAGATATTATCATCATTTTATCTTTAGATTTAAATTAACTTAACACGGTTTGAGCAGACTGACAAGATAATTTGAAGAGCTGTCTCGATGCCAGTTGTTTATCAGCAGCGGTCTGATCGACCATCTGCGGGACTTCTGATGATGCTTTATAGTAAAGGTGACTGCTGTTCCAGCCTGGCTGGCCGGGGGTTGTTCTATTGCGTGTCTTAAAGATAAAGCTGAGTTAAAATTATAAGGTCACAGCCAGAAGGAAATAAACGTTATCCCAGGCACAATCGTAATATGTATGAATGAAAGGCCGACGAGAGGTGAGTTAAGGACAAAAGAGCAAGTTCAATTTATTCAGGTTATTAAGGCTTGAATGGAAGATAAAAAAGACCTGCTGGAATTTCTGGAAAAAGAGGGAGGAAGTCTTATGTCTTTCGCTCTGGGTCTGCTTAAAAACTGGCCTGATGCTGAGGATGCCTGTCAGGAAGCAATTGTCCAGCTTTTACGGCACTGGGATGGTTTTGACCGCAATAAGAATCTAAAAAGCTGGGCTTTAACGATACTTTATCATAAATGTCTGGACCAGCTGAAAAAACGCCAGCGGTTCGGGCGATTTTTTAAGCGGGCAGCTGAAGTTTACCGGCCGGCTAAAGAGGAACTATCAGAAGAATATATCAACCGGTCCTGGCAGGAATCGGTTTTTAATCAACTGAAGCCAAAAGAGAGGGCCTGCCTTCTTCTCTGGGGGAAAGAAGGTTACCGGGCCGAAGAAATAGCTGGCATTCTCGGCTGTGCTACCGGGACAGTCCGTGTTCATCTTTTTCAGGCCAGGAAAAAATTAAAAAAATTGATGGAGAAGGGGAATGAATAAAAGAAATAGGAGAATTAACTGCTTCTTGATTGGCCTGCTCTGGAAGCTGGTCCCGCTGACTGGCTTCCGCTGCTGGCTGCTTGAAATTCATCTTGAGACCTGTCCACACTGCCAGCAGGAACTAGCCAGTAGAGAGGATATAAAGACAGTAGTGGAAGGCATGGGCAACATGAAGCTACCCACAGCACTCATCACCAGAGCCTGCAGACAGGCTGCCGAGGCTGAAGACAGAACACCGCCTGTTCTTTCTGGCCGAATTTCTATTATCCTGACCAGAATTTATGCCGTCGTCATGACGATTGCCATCTTTGTCCTGCTTTTTGGCTTTGGCTGGTATTTCAGCCAGCCCGGGCCAGAGTCAATGGCTTTTTCTCCAGCCGCCACCGAGAAGGCCGGTAATTATTCAGCGCTATCCTTAAATTATGTCCGGGCCAAAGGGCGGCCGGTAGACAGCCTAGTGATTTATAAAACCAGTGACCCCCAGATGACTATTATCTGGGTCGAAAGCCAGAACTGAGAACCGGATTGATTTTTAAGATAAAGGGAAAAGACCAAATAAGAGAATAAAGGAGATTAAAATGAAACAAAAAATCAAAGCAATTTTATCAGGGAGTTTCTGCCTTTTACTCAGTGTATTTCTGACGGGTGAAGTTTTAGCTCAGACTAAAAAGACTACCTCGCCACCAGCCACTCCCTCACCTGCGGTCGAAATGCAGATTAAAGTCTTTGAGGGATTGCGGGAAGGAAAAGTCGAGCCGGTTAAAACGGTCACCTCTTCTTTCTGGCGCTACACACTGTCGGCCAGTATAAAAAGCGAGGATAAAGCTGATAAAGAAGAAAGCCAGATACGCCGGGTTTTTAACCTCAAGGAGTTGAGGCTTCTGACTCAGGACAATTTTAGCTGGGCTAAAACCGGGACAAAAGACTTTCACATCTTCCGCCTGGATAGCAAGGAATATGCCATCATGATTACCTGGCTCAGGACTTTACCCGGGGAAAGAGCCACCTGCCGGGTGGAGGTGCTGGAACAGGATCAGAGCCAGAAAACAAACCTTTTGGATACCGAACTGACTCTGGAGAAGAATTCCATTACTGCCTTTGGCTTTGAGGATGCTTCCGGTAAGCCCTACTTTGTCTCACTGAAGATAACTTCTGTCCGTCCGATGTCAGGGGAAACGATTTTCAGTGGGAGAGTAGAAGCACCGGTTCGAGCTGAGCTGGGAGGCGAACTCAGAGGGGTGACCGGCGAGGGAGCCCTGCCGCTTGATACGGTCAAAGCTCTCGGTGGTATCAAGCCACCACAGCTGATAAAAAGAGTTGATCCGGTTTATCCCGAGGCAGCGAGACAGGCCGGCGTGGAAGGTACAGTTGTTCTGGAAGTTACAACTGATATTTACGGTCGGGTAGCTAACATCAGGGTTTTGAAGTCTGTACCATCACTTAATCAGGCGGCCATTGACGCTGTTAAACAGTGGGTCTATGAACCTCTGATCATCGATGGCCAGCCCAAAGGTGTTATTTTTACTGTGACGGTCGATTTCAAGTTGCGTGAGGAAGAGAAGAAGAAGGCGGAGGCAATAAAGACAATCTGATCCCGGCTATTTTTTGACGTCAGGTGAATTTGATCGGTTGATAGAGTGAAGAGAAAAGACCTGGCTCACAGTAAAAAAGACCAGCTTGGTCAGGGCCAGTGATTAGAGACTGGTTAGAGATAATTAAGAGGAATGTTGTTTGACTTGGGCCAGGATCTGAGAAGTGATTGGGACCAAATATTTCTGATCGACACAGATATTATTAATACTTATAATACCTGGTAAGGGGTTGAAGATTTGAAAATGATGGATATCATGGCCGCTTCTGTTAAAGTTAAAAAAGTTCTGGCCGGAAAGCTTAAGCTTTTAGTCCTGATTATTGTGCCGGTGGCGGTGACGATCATCAATTGCCAGACAGGCAAGGTGGTGGTAGCAGAAGGACCGCTCTTGCCTGAAAAAGAAGCAAAAATCAAAGCCGAAGACCTCTACCAGAGAGGGCAGGCGGAGCTCGAAAAATTTACCATCCCGGGTTACAAAGAAGCTATAAAATATTTTGAGCAGACTCTCCGCCAGCAGCCAGATTTTTACCAGGCCTACGGGCGGCTGGCAGTTGCTTACGGCCTGTGGGCCAGGGAAAGGAAAGAACTCGGCCTGGGCAATCTTGAGCAATGGGTAAAAGGCAGCTTTTATGCCACAAAAGCAGAAGATCTCGGATTCCATCAGGATTACCTGAAAGCTTCTGCCCTGGTCCTTAACTCGAAAACTTTCATCACTGATTCTGAATATGGAGAAATCTTCCGCTTTTACTATCATCACCTGCGGGAAGAGCCAGCAGAAAGATTAATTCCTTATTTAAAGGATCTTTTTGAAAGTAGTTCTTTTAAATACGGTACTGTGGAGCCGGCTTTAAAGAACCTGGATGAAGTTTTAAAAGATAATCCGGAGGAGCCCGAAGCGCTGCTTTTCAAACCCTGTGTAGAGATGATGACGGCTGATGATACCAGTCTGAAAAAAGTTATGAGCTTAAAGCCGGAGTGGTCACTGCCCTATTTTCTACTGGGACGTTTCCAGAAACTCCGCGGTGAAATCCCGGAGGCGGAAAAATGGTTTAAATTGACCCTGGAAAAAAATCCTCACCACCCGCGGGCCCTGACCGAACTCGGTGAACTGGCTTTTCTTGACAGGAAATATGAATCGGCTGAAGAATTTTTAAGGCAAGCCCTGGCCCTTGATAATGAGCTGCCGCGAGCTCATCTTCTCTCCGGATTTATAAACAGAGAAAAAGGCAACTATGATGAAGCTCTGGCTGATTTCAGAACGATTACTTTGCTTCGGCCAGACCATGAAGAGGGGACCTATCATCAAGCTATAATTTTAATTGAACTGGCCTTGTGGCCGGAGGCGGTGGACAGTCTCACTACGCTCATTAAACTCGCCGGCAGTTACGAGATGTTTGGCTATGCTCTAAGAGGTCTTTCCTATTTAATGCTCGGGAAGCTGACTGAAGCTGAAGCTGATTGCCGTCAGGCTCTGACCATCAGTCCTGGCTATTACCTCCCTCATTACCTTTTAGGGCTTATTTATTTTAAAAAGGAAGATTTTAAAAAGGCCAGAGATTATTTTCTGGAGTCACTCCAGGTCGATAAAACACTGGCTGACGGTCATTATTACCTGGGACAGACTTATCTCGAATTAAGAATGGCTAAAGAAGCAGCAGAAGAGTTGGAAAAGGCAGTTGAACTGTTCAAATTTGAATCGAGGCAAATTGATCAGCAAATGGAAGAGGCTCTGGTCAGGGGCTGGACGAAGAAGGTTGAACGACTGGCTGAACGGAAGAGGGAACTTGAGGCTAAAATAACCTGCTGTCAGGAGCTTTTGGCCTCAAAATAAATTCTTTTCACTAATTTTTTGCTTTTTTTTAGTTTCTTTATCAATTGGCAAACTAAATGGTTGACCTGCTTGTTTCAGCTAGAGGCCAGAAATGAGTGAAGTTTTTTTTGAATTTAAGCCATTTCTAAGCTAAAATTATTTTCTTATGCCAAAAAGCTTTGAAGAGGAATTCCAGAGTTTTCAAGGTATTATCCAAAGGCTAAGCAGTCTGGCTCTGGCCCCTAAGAAGCTAATAGTTAAAGGCGCAGAAAATTTTGTCCCCACGGGTCCCAACATAATTGTTGGCAACCACGTCGGCAGTTATAAAGATGTGGCTGTCCTTTTCAAGACTGTTCCCAGACCAATTTTCTTTACGGCCAATAAAATGATTTTTGACCGTCAAGAGTTTAGCTTTCTGGTTAAAAAGCACCTTTACCGCAACCTGAAAGATGCAGGCTTATTCTTGCATTTTCTGCTGGCTCCTTTTTTTTCGAGTATTGTCCGTTATGTTTCAACCAATATAGCAAAAATTGGAACTATCCCGGTTGATCTTTATACTGGCCGGGCAGAAGCAGTCAAGAAATGTCAGAATTATCTGAAGCAGGGCCGGGCTATTATTGCTCTGCAGGGTCGGGGACATTTTAATGACAGCGATCGTAATCCCTACATCCCGCGATTCCGTCATGGAGCAGCCGTTATGGCCTATAACCTTTATCAGGAATCAGGGCTCGATGTCCCTGTTACGCCTATGGCCATCTTTGGAACTCATATCCCGCTGGGCGTGCCAGGTAAAATATGGGTAAATGTTGGTCAGCCGATGTTTATCAGTCACTACCTCACAGATAAAGGTAGTGAAACCGTGGATAAATTCCGGCGGGCCATGGAAAAAAGAGTAAATGAGCTTTTTTTTGAAATTCTGAGAACAAGGCAATTGAAGTAAACCCAAGCACAAACTTTAACTAAAGGAGAGAAAAACATGTTCAAAGGCCATCCCAAAGGATTGATTGTTGCTTTCTTTGCCAACATGGGCGAGCGTTTTGGGTTTTATACTATGGTCAGTATTTTCGTCCTCTTCATGCAGGCAAAATATGGCCTCAGCTCAGCCACCGCTGGTACTATTTATGGGATTTTTATGTTCTGTGTCTATTTTTTCCCTCTTCTTGGCGGCTATTTGGCTGACCGGGTCTTCGGCTATGGCAAAACCATCAGTCTTGGTCTCATTGTCATGTTTTTGGGTTATCTGCTGCTGGCCATTCCCACTCGCTTTGAGACTGGCTTTGGCCTGGTGCTGACAGCCCTGGCAGTGATTGCTCTGGGGACAGGACTGTTTAAAGGTAATCTTCAAGCTCTGGTTGGCAATCTCTATGATGATCCTAAATACAGCGCTCTGCGCGACCGGGCTTTTAATCTCTTTTATATGGGAATTAATATCGGGGCGATGTTTGCTCCTTCAGCCTCAGAAAAGGTTTGCAGCTGGATTCTGGCCAAGGGTAATTTTGTCTATGATGCCCGTATACCCCAGCTGGCTAACGATTTTCTGAAGGGTAAGCTGGCTGATGTCAATCAGTTTCTGGATGTAGCCAGAGCTCAAAACCCGGCTATTACCATTGATTCACTCAGACAATTCGCAGAAAGTTATCTGGGAACACTGAGTAAATCCTATCACTTTGGTTTTGGTGTGGCCTGTTTGAGCTTGATTGTTTCCATGTTGATCTTCTGGGGCTTCAGGAAATACTATCGTCAGGCTGATGTGACTGAAAAGCAAAAAGCGGCTTCAGCCGAGCTAAAGTCGCAGGTGGTTGAATTGACTCCCGAGCAAACTAAAGAGAGACTGGTTGCTCTGGGTCTGGTCTTTTTCGTGGTTATTTTTTTCTGGATGGCTTTTCAACAATCGGCTGTTAGTATGACCTTTTTTGCCCGGGATTATACTGTTTCCCATGTTGATAAACTGACCAATATCTGGTTTGACCTGGCAGCCTTAATTCCTTTATATCTGAGTCTGGTCGGACTATATTATCTTCTCCGGAAGGGAGCATCCAGCCGAACCAGGCTGGCCGGTGGGTTAACTTTTGTTGTTTTCGCTGTGCTGACCTATTGGCGTTATCAGACTTATCCTGAAATTAACCCTTTTCAGCCGCAGCGCTTTCAGCATTTTAATCCGTTCTTTATTGTTTCATTAACACCACTGATTATTGCCTACTTTGCCTATCTAAATAAGAAGGGAAAGGAGCCATCGGCACCCAGAAAAATTGGCTACGGCATGATACTGACTGCGGCTGCCTTTTCTATTCTGGTCATTGGTTCAATCGGATTGCCCAGCCCGGCGCAGCTTGGCGGTCAGGTTGCACCGCCGGAACATCAGGTTTCAGTTTACTGGCTGATCAGTACTTATTTTATGTTGACGATAGCCGAGCTTTTCCTTAGTCCAATGGGTATTTCTTTTGTCTCCAAAGTTGCTCCACCGAAATACAAGGGTTTAATGCAAGGCGGCTGGTTCGCGGCGACGGCTATCGGCAATTATCTGGTCGGGGTAGTTGGCTGGCTGTGGATGAAGCTTCCTCTATGGGCTCTATGGTCAATTCTGGTCGTGGCCTGTCTGCTATCAGCAGCCTTTATGTTTAGCATCATGAAAAAATTGGAAAAAGTTGCAGCCAATTAAAGCTGGTTAAAATTTCAGACAGTTTCTGGTTGGCAGATGAGAAATGGCGGCTCTCGCTTTAAGTTGGGGCTCTCGGTTTTACTTCTCGGGCTGAATCTAAGGTGGCCACTTCTTGCCGGGCAACCGCCAGAGTTTCCAGCGGGACCGACCGGAAAGGGCAATTTAATCTTCAAGCTGGAAAATGATGTCTGGCTCGACCAAGATGATGGCTATACCAATGGCCTGTTCCTTGGCTGGGTTTCTCCTCCACTTGAAGAGAAGTCTAAATCATCCTGGCTGAGGTTTTTATATCGCCTTAATACGAGACTTCTGGGAAGTGAGACAAGAATAGAGAGCCCGGATAATAGCAGGGGTCAAGAAGCTTCCGGCCAGCGATGGGCAGCTATGTCAATTGCTCAGGGAATGTTTACACCGGCTGATCTGACGAGAGAAGATATAATCAGTGACGATCGTCCTTATGCCGGACTGCTTCTGGCCAGCCTGACCCTTGTCCGGAATTCTGGACGAACACAAACCAGCTGGGGAGGTGGTCTGGGAGTGGTTGGGCCACTTTCTCTGGCTGAAGCTGCTCAGAAATGGCTGCACCGGACCTATGGCTGGACTGAACCTCGAGGCTGGCCCAACCAGCTTAAAAACGAGCCGGTAGTTGATATCTGGGTGAGCCGATTCTGGACAGTTCTGGGTTCTGAGGAACAAGAGAAGGGCTGGTACCCCGCTCTTAAAGCCGGCCTGGGCGGGCAGCTGGGTAACCTGATGACGGGTCTTGAAGCCATGCTGGATTTTCGATTCGGCCTTAATGTTCAACCGGGGCAGGAGGTCTTGCTTCCCGCGCCACTTTTCAATTCGATACCCTTAACCGGAGTAAAAAGAACCTCTATTTATGCCTTTTGCCAGGTAACCGGCCGGGCTCTGGCCAGAAATCTCTTAATTGAGGGAAATACTTTTGTCTCCAGCCACGGTCAGTCGCTCCGCCATTTCTACGGTCAGTTGACTTCCGGGCTGACTTACGAAAGCCAGCAGGCAGCCTTAAGTTTTTATGCTGCCATCAGAACCAAAGAATTTAAAGGTCAGAAATATTTTGATCCCTATTTCGGGCTGAGTCTGAGTCTGGCTTTATGATTTATAATCTCTTTTCCTTATAGGAAAATTACCTGTTCACGTCCCTATTACGAAAAGAAAGCTGCCGCATGGCCCGGTAGAGAGGGAAGCCAAGCAAGAGAAAAGCTGTACCGAGTAAGGCTGATCGCGGCTGGCTGACCAGGACGCTGATGGTGATTGTTAAAAGAAAAAAGATAAAAACAGCAGGAAGCAGCGGATAAAGGGGTAGTTTAAAACCGGCATAATCCTGATTGTTTCTTTTTGCTTTGCCTCTCAGGACAAAGATGGTAGAAGCTACGACGGCAATGCCCAGGCTGTCCAAAAACATAACATAGTTAACGATGTTTTCGAAAGTACGGAGAAAAATCAGGCTGAGAAGGATAAAAACACCCAGAAAAAGCAAGCCAAACTCTTGAACCTGAGTCCGGGGATTAATCTTTTTGAAGATGGCGGGGAGAGTCCGGTCTTCAGCCATAGCCAGATAAGTGCGGGGAAGCTGGATCATAATGGCATTCAGAAATCCAAGGGCTGAAAGGAAAATAGCCAGAGAGACAATATTTGCTCCTATCTGTCCGAAGACTACACCTGCTGTTTCAGCTGCGACCAGTTTGGCTGAGGCCAGCCGCGGAATTCCCAGAGTTCTCCAGTAAGCGATGTTAATAAGCAGATAACAGCTGATAACAATGAGCATGCCGGCCAGTACTGCTCGAGGTAAATTTTTCGACGAATTTTTTAAGTCGGCTCCCAGGTTAATGGTTTGTTGATAGCCTCCGTAGCTAAAAAAGACAGAGATAAACCCTAGCCCCAGTGCCGACCACCAGCTGGCTGGCGGAGACAGAGCGGCTGATCTGATATCAGGAGTGCTGTGCTGGCTGAACAGTCCGGCGACAGCCAGGATAAATATCAGAATAACCTTGGAAAGGCTCAAAACATTCTGGGCCCAGGCTCCTGCTTTTATGCCCAGGTAATTTAACACCACCAGCAAGATTATCATGCCAGCAGCTATAAAAACAATATTTTGAGCTGTCCGTAATCTGTCAGGAAGCAGGAGGTGTGCAAGATATTCAGCTCCTATCAGGGCTACACCGGCTCCACTGGCGGTATTAATGATAAAGATGTTAGCCCAGTTAAGTAAAAAGGCCAAAAGTGAGCCATAGCTACTGGCCACTACTTGATAATAAGAGCCAGGATGAGGGAACCGAGAGCCTATTTCAGCGAAGGTGAGGGCACCCAGAAGCGTGATCAGTCCCCCGGCTGCCCAGGCGGCGAAAAACAAAACCGGTGTTCTGGTCACTGCTGCTACCATCGCCGGTGTCCGGAAAATGCCAATGCCGATGACCAGGCTGACCACGATCATGGTGACGTCAAAAGTATTAAGACTGGCTTTGATCATCAGCAGGTCTCGATTTCAGGCTGTTGATTTCAGGCAAAGAGCTGAAAAATTTCCCGCTTTTTCCACAAATAGTAAATTGACCAGAGACAGAATAACAAACTGGGCAGAACCAGTCCAAGTTTGAAGAAACCGGTCAGGCCGCTAACCAGCAGTGAATCAAATAGCCACATGCCGCTGGCCATCAGAGCAAAGACATAGCCTGTTTTTTTGAAGCGAAGAAGACCGACAGAAGCGGTTAGCAGGAAAGCAGCCAGAACCAGGTCTGGTAGAGCAAAAGCATTATAAAGATTATCCGGAACCGGCATGGTTTTCGGAAAGCGGTTGCCGACCAGGTGCCCGATCCAGAAGGAAATGGTCATCAAACCGGCGAACAAGTCAATAACAGCAATGATGACCAGCCCCAGTACGAACCTTTTTTCTTTGTCCATGATAACCTCTATTCATAAAATACATCAGATCAGACCAGGTGTAAAAAAATTGTTGACTTCTTATCTGCCGCCAGGGAAAAACCTACTTTTTATTGAGGCCTTTGTTAAAGATGGCGGCGAGAAACCGCTGGTCGCGTTCAGACATTGTCATTCGGCCAAAAAGGTCATGAAGTAAATTGGTAACATGCTGGCGGTTGGTGTCGTGGATAAAGCCATTTTTTTCTAGCTTGGCTAAAACGATCTGGAGGCAGTCTGCCTGCTCTTTGTGAGAAATCGGAGGTGGTAATTCAGCTACCAGTTCTGAGGCTGATTGGCGAAAAAGTGTATAAAGTGTAATCAGGACAGCAGCAGCCAGGTTATAGGAAGGCTGCCGGCCGGCTTGAGGGATGAAGTAGGTAAAATTAGCCTGTCGGAGTTCAAGGTCGCTCAATCCAGTCCGCTCATTTCCGAAAACCAGACCGACCCTGATGTGGTCGGGGAAAAGCCTGATTTTCTCGACTGCTTCGTCAATCGTGATCACCCGAAAAGCTTTTCTCTGCCGGGCAGTTGAAGCCAGCACGAGATTGAGATCAGCTACCGCCTCAGGCAGATTCTGGTAGAAAATTGCTTTTTTTAAAATATCGTTGGCGTGGACTGCCGGGCGAAAGGCTTCGTGTTCAAGCTTCTCGACGCCAACCAGTCTTAACTCTGAAAAACCTGTATTTTTCATGGCTCTGGCGGCCAGCCCGATATTTTCCTGATTCTGCGGATTGACCAGGATGATTGAAAAGCGCGAGCGGTGGAGTGAATCAGAGGCAGTTTTATAAGGCAATTTCATAGTTAAATTATAGCTGATTAGCTGCTTCGAAGTTCGGTTACTGCTTTTTCTATCCGCTGCAAGGCCTCTGTTAATAACTGGCGGGGACAGGCCAGATTCATCCGCTCGAAACCCTCCAGTTCCTCCCCAAAAATCGGCCCTTGATCAAAATAGACTCGGGCCTTTTTCAGGAAGAAGTCGTTGAGTTCTGGTTGAGGTAAGCCGAAAGAACGGCAATCAAGCAGAGCCAGATAGGTACCTTCCGGTTTAAGGAATTTTATTTCTGGCAGGCGTTCCTCAAAAAAGCGTCGGGCAAATTCCATATTGCCTTCAAGATATTCGACCAGTTGTTCAATCCAGGCCTGACCCTGGCCATAAGCTGCTTCCAGAGCAACCAGTCCAAATATATTGCCGGTCGTTAAACCCAGGTTTTCGGTCTGGATATTATAAAGATTCAGCAGCTTCTCGTTGGGGATAATAACAATGGAAGTGGTCAGGCCGGCAATGTTGAAAGCTTTACTGGCCGCGGTCAGGGTAATTGTCCGATTGGCTATCTCTGGTGAAAGAGAAGCGATAGGAAGATGTTTATAGCCTCGATAAACGTGTTCTTCATGGATCTCATCAGAAACAAGCAACAGATCATTTGTTATGATTATTTCGGCCAGCTCTTCCAGTTCTTCCCGGCTCCAGACCCGACCCACTGGATTGTGCGGGCTGCAGAGAATCAACATTCTGGTTCGCCCGTCGATTTTTCTTCTCAAATCGGCCAGATCCATCTGCCAGCGATTGTCCTTATAGATAAGAGGATTCTTAACAATCCGGCGGCCATTATTTTCGACGGCAGAAAAAAATGGATAATAAACCGGACTTTGAACAATAATTTTATCTCCCGGACAGGTGTAAGTCTGGACACAGATATTGAGTGAAGGCACCACGCCAGGTGCTCTGGTTAACCAGCCTCGCTTTATTTCCCAGTTGTGACGATTTTTCATCCAGTTAATAATGGAGGTCCAAAACGAATCGGGAACAAGTGGATAACCGTAGGCTCCGTGCTCGGCCCTCTTTTTAACCGCTTCTACCACCTCGGGTGGAGCAGGGAAATCCATATCAGCCACCCACATCGGTATCACGTCTGGTACTCCCAGCACCTTCTGGCAGAAGTCCCATTTAAGAGAACAGGTATTCCGTCTATCAAGCGGATGGTCAAAATCATATCTTCTGGCGTTCACTTGCTTACCTCCTGTAATTCTTATTCCTTATTTTTTTCGATCTGGCCGTGTTTTTTTCCTCCGGCACTGGCCGGTTAGCTGGCCGGAAAGAAAGGCTGGATTCACGATCTGGAAACCAGCAGGTTTCTGGCTGAATGAATTTAAATTTTAGACAAGTCATAAATAAATAGCAAGCTGCCATTGGTAGCTCCGGGTCAGTTGTCAGCTTGACTTATTTTCAAATCTGAATTATATTTTTTTGACTCCGGCAGGCAGGAGCCTGCCGTTAATTAACAGTGGTCAGTAAAACTTGTTTGGCTTAAACCTTAGCCTGGCCGCTATCTAGAAGTTTCTGGTTTCAGAAATATATCATTAGCTGGCAATGATAAAACTGAAAATATGATTTTGCCGGCCAGGCAATTTTAAGATTTTAAAGCGGAGGAAAAAAGTGCACGCTATTGTCTGTATCAAGCAGGTCCCGGATACCACCGAGGTTAAAATTGATCCGGAAAGAGGAACTCTTATCAGAGAAGGAGTGCCCAGCATTATCAATCCTTTTGATACTTATGCCATTGAAGAAGCTTTGCGAATTAGAGAAAAATTTGGTGGCAAGGTGACGGTCGTAACCATGGGTCCTTCCCAGGCCCTGAATGCTCTGAAAGAAGCCATTGCCATGGGGG
>DCDG01000034.1 GCA_002316315.1 Candidatus Aminicenantes bacterium UBA1061
TCCATGTAGAGGAGCAATGAATGGAAAGCTCACAGCTAATTGACAATCAGGAGGGTTCCTTTTATCTTAAAGGCATGAAAATTATTCTGGCCGGATATAATTTAGATTCGGAAGTCATTGAGGAACTCAGGAAAAATTCCCCGGAGAGGCAGGATATTACTCCCGAGACCATCTCCGCTGCCTATGCCCGCATTTCGCGCGACCCCCGGCCAGTTAATGAGCTCAGAGCAATGGCCAGAGCTGAAGTCGATAAGGCCCGCCGCTCGAATCAAAATATCATCTTCAAGATGGGCCATCACTCGGTGGCCGAGCATGCCGTCTTCAATTTTGATCTGATCGGACTGAGCCGTCTGGCCATTGAGGAGGTCGAGCATTTCCGCCTCTGTTCTTACACCGAAAAATCCCAGCGCTATATCACCCTTGACGGCGATTATGTTTTACCGGAAGAAATCAAGCAGGCCGGGTCCGAGTTTGAGAAACTTTTTGTAGAGACAATTGAAGCCCAGAACGAAGCTTACCGCTATTTTTATGGACGGCTGCGTGAGCATTTTTTTAAAAAATATGAGAAGCAAGCTGCCAATCCGAAAAATCATCCAATCCTCGATGGCTGGGCCAAAGAAGATGCCCGCTACGTGGTGAGTCTGGCGACCAAGGGGCAATTGGGCTTGACCGCCAATGCCCGCAACCTGGAACTAATCATCAGGCGTCTGGCCGCTAAGAAAAATGCCGAGCTGGAGGAGCTGAGACGCCAGCTTTACGATCTGGCTAAAGAAGTGGCGCCATCTATTATTCTTTTTACTGAGGCTTCGCCCTATGAAGCTGAGATGATGACTGATGTCGGCCGGGAAGCGCATCGTCTTCTGGCCGTAGAAAAGATGCGTACGAAGAAGGCTGGCCAATTAGAGCCAAAAGAAATTGAACTGGTTGAATATTCAGAAAATGGCGATGAACTCATTCTGGCCGGGCTGCTCTTTTCGACTGCTGGTTTGTCTTACAAAGAAGCTCTAAAGAAAGTCAACCGCTTCAGCCGGCGTCAAAAGCTGGAGTTGGTAAAGCGCGTCTTTGAGAATATGGAATTCTACGATGTTCCGCCGCGGGAATTCGAGCTGGCCGGGCTGACTTATGATGTAATTGTTTCTGCTTCGTGTTTTGCTCAGCTTAAACGTCATCGGATGATGACGCTGCTTGCTCAGCCTTATAACCCGGCTTTAGGTGTGACGGTTCCGCCCTCTATCAAAGAAATAAAAGAGCAGAAAAAGTTTATGGAAATAATCAGAAAAACTAATGAAACGTGGCGGGTGCTGAAGGAGGCGGTCGGGCCAGCGGCTGATTATATCCTGACCAATGCCCACCGGCGACGGGTAACGGTCAAAGCCAATGTCAGAGAGCTTTATCATCTGTCGAGACTCCGGGAGGACGCCAGCGCTCAGTGGGAGATCAGACGGGTTTCGGCCCGGATGTCAGCTCTGGCTAAAAAAGTTTTCCCGCTGGCAGCCAGCCTGCTGGGCGGCAAGGACAGCTATCCTGAGCTTTACAAAAAGCTTTTTGGCCGGCTCCCCAAAATGCAGCCCCCGTCCTTATTTTTTGATTGATTTTGAGGAGGGGAGAATGAAGATTGAAAACTATTCATTTGGTCGGATAATCATTGATGGGCGGACTTATACCTCTGACCTCATTATTGCCGGCGAGGAGGTTTTTCCCAACTGGTGGAGAAAACAGGGGCATCACCTGCAGCCAGAAGACCTGATGACCGTCATCGAAAAGAAGCCCGACGTGCTGGTCATAGGGACAGGCGCTCATGGCATTATGTCCGTGCCCGAAGAGACAATAAAGTTTTTAGAAGAGAACGGAATAGAGGTAATTTACCAGCCCACAGGTCAAGCTGTGGAGGCCTTCAATCAAATCACCGACAGAAAAAAGGCCGCCGCCTTCCACCTGACCTGCTGAAAACAGCGGACACAATCTATGTTTCCTTATAATATATGATATAGATTGCATTCATGATAAAATAAAAATATGGATCCCCGCCAGAAATTAGCTACTCTCAACAATATTCTGGCCAGAATTGGTGAATCGCAGCTTCTCCCTGCTGATTGTTATCTGGCTGGTGGAACAGCCGCTTATTTTTATTTCCGTCACCGTCTGTCAATAGCTCTTGATTTTTTTTCTCCCCGGCCATTCAATGCTAATTCAATAGTAGTTAACTTAGGAGAGAAATTTGAACACCTTGATATCGAACTTATGGAAAAAGATACAATAACTCTTTTCCTTTCATCCGAAAAACTGAAGTTTTCTCTCTTTTATTTTCCATATAAACTTTTGCTTCCAGTAACCGCTTTTAACCTGGAAGGAGGCCTGTCTGTCAATTTGGCCTCACCAGATGACCTGGAAGCGATGAAAGGCTTGGCCCTGGCTCAACGAGGATCGGCCAAAGATTTCATTGACCTTTTCTATTTGCTTAAAAAAAGCGGTCATTCCTTTGATGACTTATCCCGACTTGTCCGGCTCAAGTTCGGGGTCGATGAAAAGTACGATTATAATTTAAAGACATCCATGGTTTACTTTGATGACGCAGAACCAGAGCTTGAGTCGATTATTATGATTGATAAATCGGGAGAATTTCGACCGATTACGGATAAAGAATGGAGAGACATCAAGGATTTTTTTATAGAGTTTAGCCGGTGAGAAAAGAATTATTCTGGGACAGATTTGAAGAAAAACTCACGCCGGAGATTGAGATTGAAAGGGCCATAAACTTCGGTGGTTTTGATTACATTAAAGAAGTCCAGGAAAAATATGGACTAGAGAAATTTGTGGATGTCCTCATGACTCGCCGGAATCTCAGGAAAGTGGCAGTCAATTACTGGTGTTTGGTGCTTGGACTTAACCGGGGCGAAACCGCCGCCTTTAAAAACCCTTCCCTCATCTGGTCGCCGTATAGATAATGCGGGGCAGTCAGAACCGAAAAAAAGAAAATATATAATGTGTCTACTGTTTTTCTTTTTTAGGGCTGAGGCACGAAGCTGCATTTAAAGCTGCCATAAATTGCAATAGATTATTTGCTTTGACTAATTATCTGGTTGAATTTTATAATGGAGGGGACAGGCAGAAGGCGGAGTTGATATCCTAACAGAAAGCCTGTAAAGACTTAGACTTTAGAATCTGAGAACCAGCGGGGCTTTTTAAAATCTCAAGGCAAGAGGTTGTGATGTTTATCCATCGCCATCATAAAAGTTCAGCTAAGGCAAAATCGGGGAAAAAACCAGAACTTATTTCTCATC
>DCDG01000026.1 GCA_002316315.1 Candidatus Aminicenantes bacterium UBA1061
GCCTTTGAGTATTTTCAAGGGGTTCCGGAGCTGGTTATTCTGGATAATCTGAGAAGCGGAGTAACCAGAGCTGGCCGTTACGAACCTGAGCTTAATGCGGCTTATGAGGATATGCTGTCCTATTACGGGACAGCCGGTCTTCCTACCCGGGTGAGACGTCCGAAAGATAAGGCCAAGGTAGAGGTCGGGGTGCAGGTAGTGGAGCGCTGGATACTGGCCAGGCTTCGTCATCAGAAGTTCTTCTCTCTGTCAGAGCTCAACTCAGCCATCAGGCGACTGTCAGAAGAACTAAACCACAGGCCATTCCGTAAGCTCCCTGGCTCAAGATGGAGTCTTTATGAGAGTCTCGACCGTCCAGCTCTGAGGCCTATACCCGTAGAGTGTTATGTCTATGCCGAATGGAAGAAGACCAGAGTGAACATTGATTATCACGTTGAGGTTAAGGGTCATTACTACAGTTTACCCTACAGGTTATATGGCCAGGAGGTAGAGATGCGTCTAACGGCTAAGACGGTGGAGTGTTTGCGGGTAGCCAGCCATGTGAGAAGTTTCCTGGCGGGCCGGCATACGACCGTAGCAGAGCACATGCCTGTAGCTCATCGAAGCTATGCCGAGTGGACACCGGAGAGAGTTCTGGCCTGGACAACCTCGGCTGGACCATTTACCCGCAAGGTAGCGGAGTGCATCCTGGCCTCCAGGCTCCATCCCCAGCAGGCCTTCCGGTCATGTCTGGGGCTGATGAGACTGGGGAAAATCTACGGACCAGAGCGGCTGGAAGCAGCCTCAAAGAGAGCCATCTAATACCAGGCTGCAAGCTACAGGAGTATCAACTCTATCCTGAAGAACGGTCTGGATGTGAAGCCACTGGAAGAAGAACCCCCGGTCTCAAAACCTATCAGTCATCCCAACATCCGTGGTTCTGCCTACTATGAGGGAGAGTCATCATGTTAGTTCAGCCAACAGTGGAAAAACTTTACTCCCTGAAGCTCACCGGTATGGCTAAAGCTCTGGAAGAACAACTCCAGATGCAGGATATGGAGAGCCTGAGCTTTGAGGAGCGTTTCGGGCTACTGGTTGACCGTGAGATGACGGAAAGACAGAACCGGAGACTCTTTCTTCGGCTTAAGAAGGCTAAACTGCGGTTAAATGCCTCGGTGGAGGATATAGACTATCGCACCTCCCGTGGCCTGGATAAGGCGCTGGTACTTAAGCTTGCCTCCTGTCGGTGGATAGAAGAACATCTCAATGTGCTTATCACCGGGCCAACTGGAGTAGGAAAAAGCTTTGTGGCCTGTGCCCTTGGCCAAAAAGCCTGTCGGGAGGATTATCGAACCCAGTATTTTCGTCTCCCCCGGCTCCTACAAGAACTGAGCATTGCCCGAGTCGATGGCCGTTATGGCAGAGTGCTCACCACCCTGGCCAGAACAGAGCTCCTCATCATCGATGACTGGGGTCTTCAACCACTCGACGAGCAGGGACGGCATGATCTCCTGGAAATACTTGAAGACCGCTACAATGCCCGCTCCACAATCGTCACCAGTCAGTTGCCTGTCTCTAACTGGCATGAGGCTATCGGCGACCCGACCCTGGCTGATGCCATTCTCGACAGGCTCGTCCATAATGCTTATCAGATCAACCTTAAAGGAGAGTCCATGAGAAAAAGATTAAAAACTCTTGACTCAAACCGGCCACTAGGATAAAAAAATAATGCCCAGCGTCGCTACGCTCCGAAAGGTGGCCGACTTCCATTGGATTAGGTGGTCGGAATCATCGGATTACGCAACAATTAAAAATTTATTTTAAGTTGCATCGACGATCATTATGAACAAGTTATTGAAATATGTCAGTGAGGTTGATGAGGAAGAAAAGGACGACTCTGAAGTCTAGTACTGAAAATGGCAGGGCTTATGCTGTAGCTGAAAAGGATAGTTATAAGTTTGCCAAGCGTTATAGATTCAGGATTGTAGAAGAAGGAAAACGCTGACCAAAAAATTTGGGCGGTTTAAATGCTATTTCATTACGAACTTAAGGCGGTAGAATTTGCGCTTGCCGATTTTAAGAATCTGCTCGGGTTTGCTTGCGTCAAGCCGGTACTCGATGTCATCAATCCGCTGGCCGTCCAGATAAACTCCGCCTTGCCGGATGAGCCGCTTGGCTTCTCCGCGTGAGGGGACAATCCCCAGGTTGGCGAGCACATCAACCAGCCCGACCGTCACTCCCTGCTGCTCACCCTTCGCCGCTTTCCTGGCCGGTTCTCCTGAATCTTCAGCCCTGCCTTCCGCACTGAGCTCAATCACTTTCTCTTCCATCTCGCTCGGCAGATCCTTGTGCTTGAAGATGCGGTCAAATTCGTCAGCTGCTTTTCTGGCCAGCTCCTCGCCCCAGAAATCAGCCACAATCATCCTGGCCAGCTGCGCCTTCAAATCTCTTGGATTAACCTTACCTTCTCTCGCCTCCCTCTTCCATTTTTCAATCTGCTCGGTCTCGACATCGGTTAAAAGCTCATAGTAGCGAAACATGAGCTCATCAGAAATCGACATGAGCTTACCGAACATCTCTTCTGGCGGCTCGTCGATGCCGACATAATTCCCGAGTGACTTGGACATTTTCTCGACGCCATCGAGCCCTTCCAGCAGTGGCACCGTCAGGACAACCTGCGGCTCCTGGCCATATTCCCGCTGAATTTCTCTCCCGACTAGGAGATTAAAGGTCTGGTCAGTTCCGCCCAGCTCGACGTCGGCCTGCAAGGCAACTGAGTCATAAGCCTGCATCAGGGGATAGAGCAGCTCATGGACAGAAATCGGCAGGCCGGCCTTAAACCTTTTGGTAAAGTCATCCCTCTCTAAAATCCTGGCCACAGTGTATTTGGAGGTCAATTTAATAATCTCAAAGCTGGTAAGCTCGCCCAGCCAGCGCGAATTAAAATCTATAACAGTTTTTTCCGGATCTAAAATCTTAAAAACCTGCTGTTTGTAGGTTTCGGCGTTTTTGTTGATTTCTTCCCGGGTCATGGCTGGCCTGGTGGCTGACCGACCACTCGGATCACCAATTAGCCCGGTGAAATCGCCGATGAGAAACACCACCTCATGCCCCAGCTCCTGAAAATGCTTCATTTTCCGCAGGAGAACCGTATGCCCGAGGTGAATATCGGGGGCAGTCGGATCAAAACCGGCTTTAACGCGCAGGGGTTTATTTTCTTTTCTTGATTTTTCCAGCTTTTTGATGAGATCCTCTTCCTGAATAATCTCAACGGCTCCTTTTCTCAGAAGCTTCATCTGTTCTTCGACAAGCTTGAACATGGATTTAACCTCATCTCGTCCGGTTAATTTGAACTATAAATATGACTTAATCAGGCAGGAATTTCAAGAGCCAGGCTAACTATTCTTGGGCTGGCAGTTGCATCACTACCCTAAGATGCCCTGAGATTATCGCGGGCTTAGCCGGCTATTGGTCAACTGCCTACAGTTGCTTTTGATAATCCTCATCAAACAAAAGCATGAGAATATTATGCTGAAAAAAGAATGAACATATTAACCAAATTGGTAATTGTAACCGACAGATTAAATAAGACTCTGGAAGCTTTTTGCTCTGATGGTGAAAAACCCAACAATATCGCAAAATCGCTCGAACGCCCGCATCCACAGCTTGCTCTTCAGTCCAGGATGTAGACTTTTCTTCCCCTGACCTCGAGCCTTCCCTCAAAGTAAAGGTGCACGGCCTCGGGATAGATTTTATGTTCCCAGACGAGGATTCTGTTGGCCAGAGTCTCTTCGGTATCATCCTGATAGACCGGCACCACCGCCTGGAGAATAATTGGTCCGCCATCCACTTCTTCGGAGACAAAATGAACCGTTGCACCTGAGTAACGCACACCATAATCAACTGCCTGCTTCTGGGCATGAAGCCCGGGAAACGATGGCAGCAGCGCCGGGTGGATATTCATGATTTGATGGCGAAAAGCCTGGCAGAAGAGCGGCGTGACTATTTTCATATAACCAGCCAGGCAAACCAGATCAACCTCTCTCTTCTTGAGCTCCGAGACGCTGGCTTCATCATAGGCTTCTTTCGATGGATAAGCTTTCGGGTCAAGAAAAAGTGTTTCCAGTCCCCGTTCCCTGGCTGTCTGGAGCCCTGGTGCCTCGGCTCTATTGCTGATGACCACGACTATGTCTGCATTTATCTTGCCTTGACTCATAGCATCATGGATCGCTCTGAAATTTGAGCCGCGCCCGGACAGAAGCACCCCCACCCGGCCCCTTTTCTTTGGGCTTCTAAAAATTTTCTCTTCGGCCATTTTTCCTCTTTCTCTTTGCTCTTTTTCTTCCTTCTATTTTTCTGCTTCTTATCTTCCTTCTTTTTATCTGCTTTCTTTTTTCGGTTTGGTCATTATATTTTTTCCCCTTCTTCCATTTCTGCCTTTTTCTTTCTGTCTATCTTCCTTCCTTATCTCACTCGTTTCATCAACTGATTATTCTCTGGTTTCCTGCGAGTTTTATTTCTTGCCAGATTTCAAGCTGCTCTCCTTCCTGCACCGCCCTTCAGACTTTAAAACTGGCGCTTAAACCTTAAAATATCCAGGAATCGAATTTTCCCAGACGTCCCTGACCAGCTCAACCGGTTGCTCGATGACCTTTTTCCTTTTATGCCAGATAATCATTTTCTTCCCGCCAGTTTTTCCAATAACCCTGGCTTTAACTTTCATCTTTCTGGCCAGAGCCAGAATTTTTCCGACATTCTTTTCTTTCGCCACCAGAATTATTCTTGACTGGCTTTCGCCGAAAAGCAGCGCATCAGTTCTAATCTGGTCGTTTAGCTTAACTTCAAAACCGATGCCCTTCTTACTCTTAATCGAGCATTCAGCCAGGGCTACGGCCAGCCCGCCTTCAGATAAATCGTGAGCTGTTCTCACCAGTTTCTGCTTTATGGCCTGGCGACAGACTTCCTGGACACTTTTTTCCAGGGTAAAGTCCAGCTCCGGTGCCCTGCCTTTTTCTTCATCAAAGACCAGGCTCAAATATTCCGAACCGCCCAGCTCCTCTTTATTTTCCCCCAGAAGGATAATAGTTTCTCTTTGGCCGACAAAACCAGCTGAGGGGATAGTCGCCACATCATCCACCAGTCCGACAATTCCCAGAACAGGCGTTGGCATAATTGCTTGACCTTCGGTTTCATTGTAAAGGCTGACATTTCCACCGGTCACGGGAATATCAAATTGCCGGCAGGCCCGGGCAATGCCTTCTACGGCTTCCTTAAACTGCCACATAATCTCGGGTTTTTCCGGATTGCCAAAATTCAAGCAGTTGGTTACACCCATTGGCGTAGCACCCACACAGGCCAGGTTGCGGCAGGCCTCAGCCACCGCTATCTCTCCGCCTCGCTTCGGATTTAAATAGGCATATCGAGAATTGCCATCAAGGGTTATAGCCAGGCCCTTCTTCAGGCCCTTGAGCCTCAGCACGGCGGCATCTGCCCCCGGCAAGACAATCGTATTGATCTGGACCATATGGTCATATTGCCGGAAAATCCATTGCTTATCTGCTATGTCAGGAGAAGCGATGAGTTGCAAGAAGACCTGGTTTAAATCTAAATCGGCTGGCATCTCTGGTAGCTTGAACTTAGCCAGCTTTCTCATAAAATCCGGCACTTCTACCGGCCGCCGGTAAACCGGGCAGAGGTCAACGACCGCCTTAACAGGAATATCTATAACCAGTTCGTCATGAAAATAAGCCTTGAGCTGCCCGTCGTCAGTCACTTTCCCGATGACCACTGCCTCGAGGTCCCACTTGTTGAAAACTTCCTGAAGCGGCTTGACCTTATCCTGACCGGTCACAATGAGCATTCTTTCCTGTGACTCGGACAGCATAATTTCATAGGGATTCATGCCATCTTCCCGCTGCGGGACTAAATCGAGGTTGATTTCCATGCCAGTGCCAGCCTTGGCGGCCATCTCAGTTGTCGAGCAGGTGAGTCCGGCTGCGCCCATATCCTGAATGCCGATAACCAGGTCTTTGGCCATAGCTTCGAGGCAGGCTTCAAGCAGCAACTTTTCTTTAAAAGGATCCCCGGCCTGAACGTTCGGCCTTTTCTGCTCGGCCTCTTTGCTGAATTCAGCCGAAGCCATGGTGGCTCCGTGGATGCCATCACGCCCTGTCTTAGCACCGACATAAATCACGGCATTACCGACACCCTCCGCCCGGGCAAAAAAGAGTCTATCCTTTTTGGCCAGTCCAACACAGCAGGCATTGACCAGCGGATTCTGTGAGTAACAGTCGTGGAAATAAACTTCACCGCCGACCGTCGGCACGCCGATAGAATTACCATAGCCAGAGATACCGCTTACCACACCTTCAGCTACCGAGCGGTTCTTGAGATTATTGAGCGGGCCAAATCGCAGGGAATCAAGGACGGCTATCGGCCTGGCTCCCATGGTGAAAATATCACGCAGAATTCCGCCCACACCTGTGGCTGCACCCTGATATGGCTCAATATAGGAAGGGTGGTTATGTGATTCAATCTTAAAGACAACCGCCAGCCCGTCACCGATATCCAGGACTCCGGCATTCTCGCCTGGTCCCTGAATCAGGTATTTCCCCTTGGTTGGAAACTTTTTCAGATAAACCTTGGAGCTTTTATAACCGCAATGTTCCGACCACATAACTGAGAAGATGCCCAGTTCGGTGAGGTTTGGCTCGCGGTTCATCAGTTTGACTATTAAATCATATTCGTCTCTTGTCAGAGTGTGATTTGCCAGGGTTCCATCGTCAATCATGGTCATATCCTTAAATTTATAGATTCCCAATGTGCGGCGGCAGTGGCGAAACAACCGGCCTGGTTATGCGGCCAGCTTTCTTTTTCCTGCTGTCCGTCTTTTTCTCTAAATAATCTATTATTGATTGAAAAATTACCTGCCCGTCGGCGCTGCCCAGTATTTTTTCTGAGGCTCTTTCTGGATGGGGCATCATCCCGAGAACATTGCCCTGTTCATTAACGACACCGGCAATGTGATGAAGCGAGCCATTGACATTAGCTTCCTCAGTTAGCTGGCCATTCTCGTCACAATAGCGAAAGACAATCTGCTTCTTTCTTTCCAGCTCGGCCAGCATCTCAGGCGGTGCATAGTAATTTCCGTCAAAGTGGGCAATCGGAATACTCAGGACCTGGTTTTTCTTCCCAGCCTGGCTGAAAGGCGTTTTATTGTTGTCTATTTTGATATAGACATGCTGGCAGATGAACTTAAGGTTTTTATTTCTCAGCATGGCCCCGGGCAGAAGTCCCGCTTCGAGTAAAATCTGAAATCCATTGCATATGCCCAGAACCAGACCACCAGCGGCTGCAAATTTCTGGACCTCGGCCATAATAGGAGAGAAGCGGGCAAAGGCTCCCGATCGGAGATAATCTCCGCAAGAAAACCCGCCAGGCAAAATGACGCAATCCACATTTTGCAGATCACTATCCTTGTGCCACAGGAAGACTGTTTCCTGGCGCATGACATTCTGCAAAACATGAAAGGTATCAAAATCACAGTTTGAACCAGGGAAAACAACCACTCCAAATTTCATGGTTTCATTCATCCTTTCTCCCGGGATTTTTCAACCTTCAATTATTTCCCAGGTAAACTTTTCAATAATGGGGTTGGCCAGGACTTTATTGGCCATCTCCGGCACAAGTTTTTCGGCTTCTTGACGCTCCAGGCTTTCCAGTTCAATCTCAAAGAATTTTCCCTGACGAACATCCTTGACTGACTTGTAGCCAAGAGTGTGGAGGACATTTTTCACCGCCTGCCCCTGCGGATCAAGAACACTTGGTTTTAATGAGACCAGAATTCTGATTTTCATGATAAAACCCTCTCAAAAATAAAGTCGATTTTCTGAAGAAATGGCTCTAAGGAAAAGCAGTCTTCTATTTCCTTTTCGCTTAAATGACTGGTTATTTCTGGATCAGTCTTGAGCACTTCTTTAAACTCAAGGTTTTCATGCCAGGCCTTGAGGGTATTGATCTGAACAAGTTGATAGGCTTCCTCCCTGGTCAAGCCTTTGCGGATAAGTGCCAGCAGAACAACCTGAGAAAAAATCAGCCCTCTGGTGGCATTAATATTTTGACGCATTCTCTTGGGGTAGACCTGCCAGTTTGCAATAATGTCAGTCACTTCTTTTAAAAGATAATCAGTTATGATGAATGAATCAGGAAAGATAATTCTTTCGGCCGAAGAGTGGGAAATATCCCGTTCATGCCACAGAGGGATATTTTCCAGGGCTACTTGAAGGTTTCCCCTGACAACCCTGGCCAGGCCGGCCACTCTTTCACATCGCACAGGATTTCTTTTATGGGGCATTGAGGAGGAACCCTTTTGGCCCCGGGTAAATGGCTCCTCAACTTCCAGTACCTCTGTTCTCTGCAGGTGTCTTATCTCCAGAGCGAACTTTTCAAGAGAAGTGGCGATGAGGGCCAGGACGCTCATGACTTCGGCATGACGGTCTCGCTGCAGAACCTGGGTGGAGACCCTGGCCGGCTCTAACCCCAGCGCTTTCAGAGCATACTTTTCAACTCTCGGGTCGAGGTGGATATAAGTGCCGACTGAGCCGGAAATTCTGCCAACCCTGATAACTTCCCTTGCTTGTCGCAGCCTGTCAAGATGGCGGTTGAGCTCCTCATACCAGACTAAAATTTTAAAACCAAAAGTAATTGGCTCAGCGTGAACCCCATGGGTCCGGCCAATGCAGGGTGTCATCTTATACTTTAAAGCCATCTTTTTGACCACTTTTCGGAGCTCAAGGAGTTTTTTCTCGACGAGATCCAGCGATTCAACCATTAAGAGAGAAAGGGCCGTATCGACAATGTCATAAGAGGTGAGGCCCATGTGGATAAAACGTGAATCTTCACCCACAAACTCGGCCACCGAGGTCAAAAAAGCAATGACATCATGCTTGACCACCTTTTCAATTTCCTCAATCCGCTTGACGTCAAAACTGGCTTTCTTTTTTATGTTGTCGAGCGATCTTTTTGGTATCTGACCAAGACGAGCCCAGGCATTACAGACTGAAATTTCCACCTCAAGCCACTTCCGGTATTTATTTTCTTCAGACCAGATGGCTCCCATTTCGGGCAGGGTATATCTATCGAGCATGGCCGGTTCCTTTCCTTGAAAATAGTTTTTTTATTATCTTATCAATTAACAGGATAGCAGTCAATTAACAGGCAGGGGGAGGACAGGATATTTTTTATTTTTTTGTCTTGAAAAAATTTCAAAGATTTTTTAGGAAAAGCTGTCTAAATTAGTGAAGGCGAAAAGAGTATTTGCAGGCGGAGCGCAGAGGCGGGTATATTGAAGTGGGATAAGACTGAGATATGAAAGCCGAAGGAGAAAGCCAGCTAATCGAACAGGCCCGCCGTGGTGAGATAGAGGCCTTTATGGAGCTGGTCAAAAAGTATGAACACCGGATTTTTCAACTGACGTATCGTTTGTCCGGTAACCGGGAAGATGCAGCTGACCTGGCCCAGGAGACTTTTCTCCAGGCTTTTCGGGCGATAAAGGACTTCCGGGGAAATTCTAGCTTTCATACCTGGCTCCACCGGATAGCAGTTAACCGTAGCCTGAATTTTCTCAAACGGCACAACAGGGAAAAAAGTTACCGTGATGAGGCTGGGCAGATAGATGAAAACAGTGGAAGAGGACGACAGAAAGCCGAGCTTAAGGTAGCTTCACCCGAAGATTCATCTCTTTCTGAAGAATTCAGGGCAGGTCTGAAAAAGGCCATAGAGGAGCTGCCTCCGGCCTTCCGGGCGACTTTTTCACTGGTCGTCGGGCAGGAGATGAGCCATAAAGAGGCGGCTGAGGTCCTGGGTTGTTCTGAAGGTACAGTTTCCTGGAGGATGCATGAGGCCAGAAAGATGCTTAAAAAGAAATTGCAGCCTTTTCTGACTTGATAATGGGAGGCTTAAGATGGAGTGCGAAAAAGCTCAAAAATTGATATCCGACTGGCTTGATGGAAAACTCAGCCGGTGGAAAGAAAAGAAACTTAACAAACACCTGGCGAGCTGTCAGCTTTGCCAGGATTATCTCGAAGCCCAGAAAATAATCCAGCGGGAAGCTTTAGAGATAGGAAAGGTGGAGAATCCCTCGCAGTGGTGGCTGCAGTTTGAACAGGGTATCAGGAAGAAGCTCAGCCTGGCCGGTCAACCAGATGAGATTCAGATCGCCGGAGAAGAGAAAAATAATAAGAAGACTAAATGGTGGAACCTTCACCCGCAGGCTGTGCGGGCTATAAGCATTCTGACCATAGTAGTTGGGACGCTATTCCTTATTTTATATATAGGGCAGAGAAAGAATAGTGAAGAGCTGCCCCTCTCTCTGATGCTTTCTTATGAGGAATCATACTTTAATCTCAGTCAGATATTAGCACAAGATGAGGTGGCAGCCAGTGATTTTGCTACCAACCTGGAGGAAACTATTCTGGAGGAAATATTTTTAGCTGGAGGCGAAGATACAATTTGGGAAGTTGAATATAACTATCCGTTAAATAATTATCAAATAGAATCAAATGATTTACGAATAGAAAATAAATATTCAGAGGAGAGTCTATAATGAAAAAAGGAAAATTAATTTCTTTTTCGATAATGCTGGCTCTTTTTCTCCTGATTTCTGAGGTTTACGGTCAGGGGCATACATCAGGGGAGAGAAAAAATGTCAGAGAAAATATGTTTATCTTAAGGAGCCTGAGGATGACCCAGGCCCTCGACCTGACTGAGGGCCAGACGGCTGTCATCTTTCCTGAATTGAACCGGGCAGAAAAGGAAAAAGCAGAGCTTCAGGCTGAACTGGCCAGAGAAATAAGAGAATTGAGACAGCTCCTCAATAATAAGAAGGCAGAGGAGAAAGATTTTGAAGACCGGGTCGCAAAAATCGTGGATCTCAGGGAAAAGGTTAGTTTAAGAGAATCGGAGTTTGAAAAATTCTTGTTAAGCCAGTTGACATCCGTTCAAAAGGCCAGGTATATTATATTTAACATTGATTTTAACCGTGGAATGATGGAACGGATGGGCCGGGCCAGAATGGCCGGGCAAAAAAATAAATAAATTAGATGTCTATCTTGACAAGAAGCCAAAAGTAGTTTAGTATTAGCAAGGTCATTTTTTATCTTAAATTAGCTTTTTATCAATAAAAAAGAGAAAGTATTTTAAAAAATCTTAGTTTTTTGAGTGAAAAATATTAATATGTTGGCCAGCGTAGCTCAGCCGGTAGAGCAGCTGATTTGTAATCAGCGGGTCGGGGGTTCGAATCCCTTCGCTGGCTCTGGACAAGAAAACAGGCTCAGCCTGACAGAAATGGCTATGACGGGCAGGTACCAAAGTGGCCAAATGGGGCGGGCTGTAAACCCGCTGCGGCAACGCTTCGGAGGTTCGAATCCTTCCCTGCCCATTTTTAAAGCGGGAATAGCTCAGTTGGTAGAGCGTCAGCCTTCCAAGCTGAATGTCGCGGGTTCGAGCCCCGTTTCCCGCTCTTTAAGAAAAGAGGTTAAGCCCAAGTAGCTCAGTTGGTAGAGCACGTCCTTGGTAAGGACGGGGTCACCAGTTCAAGTCTGGTCTTGGGCTTTTATAAAAATTTGCCTGACTCCGAGGAGGTAAAAAGAGATGGC
>DCDG01000048.1:0-51345 GCA_002316315.1 Candidatus Aminicenantes bacterium UBA1061
AGCCCTGGCTGAGCTTCCCTGGTCTCTGTCCAGGCCAGAAGAGGCGGGAATGGACTCACAGCGGCTGGCGGCTCTGGACAGGCTGATGGCTGAAAGTCTGGATCATCATGATTTTCCAGGTGCAGTCATCCTGGTTGCTAGACAGGGAAAAATTGTCTGGAGAAAGGCTTATGGTCAGAGCCAGCTTGTTCCGGCCGCTGAACCTATGAAAATTGATATGTTATTTGATCTGGCTTCCGTTACCAAGCCAGTGGCCACAGCCACAGCTATCATGATTCTCGTCGAGCAGGGCAGGTTAAGGCTCTGGGACAGAGTCAGCACCTACATTCCTGAGTTTGTTCCCTATATAAAAGAAGGTGGTCTGCCGGGTGAAGAAGCCAGGCTTTTTCACCTCTTGACTCATACTTCCGGCCTGCCTCCTTATACCGACCCGGATGAAGTAGCCTCAAAATACGGCCGGCCTTGTTCCACGGAGGATCTGGTCAGGCATATCGCTACTCTTAGAAAGGAATTGCCGCCAGGCCAGAAGTTTGTTTATAGCTGTTTGAACTATATTACTCTGGCCCAGATTGTTAAACTCGTCTCAGGCGAGAATCTGGCTGATTTTTGCCAGAAAAATATTTTCTTACCTCTCAAGATGAAGGATACTATGTTTAATCCACCGGCACAATTAAAAACGAGATGTGTTCCAACTGAGGTAATCAACGGGGAGCCGTTGCGTGGCCTTGTCCATGACCCGCTGGCCCGTCTACAAGGAGGGATTTCCGGTAACGCCGGTCTTTTTTCCACTGCCGATGACCTGGCCATTTTTGCCCAGATGATGCTTAATAAAGGTGAATTTAAGGGTATAAGGATACTCGGCCCTTTAGCGGTGGAGCGGATGACAGAAATTTTCCCACTCCTAAACTCTTCCGGACGGGGTTTTGGCTGGGATCTTAACACAGATTATTCCACCGTTCGTGGTGACCTTTTCAGCTATAAATCATATGGTCACTCTGGCTATACCGGTACCTCTATCTGGATTGATCCTGAAACCCAGACAACTGTTATCTTCTTGACTAACCGGGTTCACCCTGACGATAAAGGCGAGATCATAGCGGTTAGAAGCAAGGTAGCCAATATCGTAGCTGGCTCTATCCTTAAAAAATAATAATGTTATCTTTGAATTTAGTTAAAAAAATTGCTATCCTTAGGGAAAATCAGGCTGTGGAGGGAATGATGCCTTCGATGAATTTTAATTTCGAAGTCAAAGTTAAGTCTGCCTATGAAGCTCTGTCCCAGGCTGTCAATTTACTTCAAATTTATCTTAATGACCGGACGCCAGCCTCTTCTTCCGAATATTATCGGGCTAAGGGCCTGCTGCGTGAAGGAAAACTTTTTTTTGAAGAGGCACTGAAAGAGGCCAGAAAGCTTCTAGGGCCCCTACCGCCATATTCCACACCTGATTATGAGCACTGGCGGGAAGAAACAGCCAGAGATGTCAAGCTAATTCTAGGTGATAAAGTTGATTATGAAGAGATCAAAAAAATGATGCTGATGGATTCTTGCCTGCCCAGGCTTTTTTCTCCTGAAGAACTGGAAGCTTACCTGGCTAAGTACTATGAGGACCAGCAAAAAGGAAAAAGGAAATTAGAAAACTTAAAATGCCGGCTAGCCATTGCCCGGCTGGATGACTTAATTCGCCAGGCCGAAGATTTACTACTTCAAGCTCAGAAAAAGCTTCAGGCTTCTCTGCTTTAAGGCCAGAGACCTGCTCCTTCGGCGGCTGGCTGGCCTTTCTGTTTTAATCGCTGGTTAGCGGTCAGTCAGAATCAACTTGCCTTATTCAAAGACCTTCTTAAAGATTTCCACAACATCCAGTGCATAATCAACTTCAGTTAAAGGGATATTTTTCTTCCTGGCAATGTCCGTAAAGCGCCCATCTTTATTTCCATCTTTAGTCACAATTAGATAATTGACATTGGGAGCTACGACTTCAATCATCCGTTCGTTATCGCTACCCGCTGCTCCTCTTTTTGACTCACCACCGATATGAACACCAATGGTAAAAATCTTATTGGCCTGGCAGTATTCAAGCAATTTTTTGAGTCTGGCTTCTTCGGCTTCAACAGTCAGCCCGGAAGCACCCATGCCTTTTAGACTGGCACCGATAGCGAAGATAACTGTCTTATAAGGTGTTCCTTTAGGGAACCTGGTCAGGTCAGTATGGGCCTCGGCATGAAAGCCGGTACCAGATTCACGGCCACCAAGGCCAACGCCAGCAGCCAGAATCTCGACCGTAGGTACATCACAATAATCATAGCCAATTCCTGCTTCTTCCAGAATTATATTAACGGTGGTCACATCGGGGCTCTGACCGGCCGAGGTGGTTAGAACCGGTAGTTTGGCCTTGGGTATTGTCTGGCTATGGCCAGCCGGGGTAATAAACAAGATCAGTCCCAATGAGAGCAGCAATAAAGGGAAGAATTTAATTTTCATAGCAGATCCTCCTTGCAGATCCTCCTTTATTTTTTCTCTTCTGGCTCAAGCATGATATCAATGGCTTCAACCGCTTTTTGCCAGATAGAGGGAAATGAGGGAAAACGCCGGTTGTAGTTTCTTTTTTCAACATCATACTGGTAAAGATGATTATACTTTACCAGTAATTGATCGCCCAGAGTCCACCAGGTCTTGACCACTGTCTGAGCGTTATTGAGACAAAAGCCGGTCAGGAATTTGGCTGCCTCTTTGGGACTTTTTTTATAGAGGTCAGCTGCCTGGCGATCAATATCTGCAATCTGATCAATAATTGCCTTTTCATATTTTTGCTGAGCAGCCTGAACATCCTTGATGGCTTCAGAATAAATTACCTGGGTCTGATAATCCACATAATCGAAAGCCCAGCGGGCGGAATCTCGATTTAAGACCCAGTGGTCACCAATCGAAAAAGATCTAGGCAGATCAGTCAGGCCGGCATAAAAAGGCATGTAGCAGGCGGTATCCTGGGAGCCAAAAGAGATCCAGACCAACCCCCCAACAGGGTTGGGCAACCAGCCCCGGCTCTGAGTGACAGTCGTGTATTCGGCCCGGCTATCACAGATAGTTCTGGTTTGACGATAATAATTGGGATTCTTAAAGGGGCCACCGCGAATACCAGTCGTGGGGTCATAGGGTGTTCCATAGCTTTTATCCCTCGTAAAGTTGATGACATCTTCAACTGATAGCTTCCGGTCAGGTTTAACCGAAAAGGGAAAATCCATATTGGGTGTAGCAGGAGAAAGTTTCAGAGAAGGAGCTACCAGATCAAAAAACCTCCACAGGCGTTGATATCTTCCCCGCGAACTCTGAGCACTTTCGTTAATAGGCGAGTAGGCTCTTTTCCAGTTAAATGGTCGCCCACTCTTCGGGTCATAGAGACCGTTCTCGACCGCACAGGAAATGACATTGGGAGAAGCCATAAAGTAATCAGGTTGGTTGAGGTCGATCTCACCAATTCTCGATTCATTGGGGCAAACACTCACTTCATCGTCAGGAACTCGCTGGGCACACCAGACTGCTCCCGGTTTGCCACTTTTGGGTGTCCACAACGGTCCAACCGGCATGATTTCAAAGAGCCAGACCTCATTGGGGTCAGCTACGGCCAGCATTTCACCGCTGTCATGAAAGCCATAACCATATTTCTCAGCCAGTTCCCCCATAATTTTGATGGCTTCTCGAGCGGTTGTAGCTCTTTCCATAGCTATAATGGTGAGCATGGTAATATCAAAAGCAGGAGTCGGAGTTTGATTTTCAAGCTTGCGCACCACTCCAATCGTCGATTCTCCAATTGCCACCTGATTTTCATTCAGGTAGCCAAACATTCCATGGTGATAGGCATAAGTGTGGGGCACTTCGGGAATTTCCAGGCCGGTAAAATCCTTTTTGTACAGGTCCCATTTTAAACCTTCCTGAGGTGGCCAGGTCTTGAACTGGGAGATATGATAGATTTTGCGTTTCTCTCCTGCCTTATGATCAGCGGCTGGCACATGTCTCCAGGTCCAATCACACATTCCACAATCGCAGGTATGAGTGGTCATGGTTGAACCGTCGGTTGAGGCCAGTTTCCCGACCAGAATGGAAGTACAGTTCTCAGCAGGTCGAGATATCTCCAGTTCGGCCTGCCCTTTATTGACTCCGCCGGCCAGAAAAAGAACCACCAGGCCAATTAATAAAGCAGGCAAAATCATCCAAACAAAGGGCCTGTCTTTTTTTCGAATTAAATTCATGTTCTTAACCTCCGTCTTTTTTGAGGATCTATTTATTTGTTTCATCCCGCTTCAGATTTACTCCAGCAGAGCATCAACTGCCCTGACTGCTTTTTTCCAGATAGCCGGGAATTCCATTGGTTTTCTTTCGACCGTTCGGCGCTCGGCATTATAATAGCCAAAGTGGTTAAACTTAACCAGAAGCTCGTCGCCTAACTGCCACCAGGCTCTAACCACCTGCTCGGCATTGTTCAGGCAAAAGGCTGTCAATAAATCAGCCATCCTGGCCGGATTCTTTTTATAGAGATCGAGAGCTTTCTGATCAAGGTCAGGAATTTGGTTTAATGCTCCATCTTCCCATCTGGTCTGAGCCTTCTTAATTTCTTCCAGGGCAGGGGAGTAGCACACCTGAGCATGGAAATCAACATAATCAAAAGCCCAGCGGGCGGAATCGCGGTTGAGAACGAAATGATCTCCAACTCTAAAAGAACCGGGCATAGCCTTAATGCCAGCATAAAAAGGCATAAAACAGGAAGTGTCCTGGGCTCCCCAGGCCAGCCAGACAATTCCGCCAATCGGGGCGGGTAGCCAGCCGCGACATTGGGTGACGGTGGTATATTCTGCCTGTTTGACACTGATCAGCCGAGCGGAAGAGTCGTAGTTAGGATTCTGATAAGGACCACCCCTTATGCCCCGGGTCGGATCAAAGAAGGTGCCATAGCCTTTATCCCGGCAAAGAGTCATGACATCCTTAACGGACAGCTTGCGGTCAGGCTTGACTGAAAAGGGAAAATCCATATTAGGCAAGGATGGACTGAATTTGGAAGAAGGTGAGACCAGATCAAAAAAGCGCCACATTCTGGCCCGCCGCCAGTTAGAAGCAGCGCTGCCTTCAGCCGGAGAATAGGCTTTTTTCCAGCTGAATGGTTGCCCACTTTTTGGATCCCAGAGCCCGTTATCTACGGCATAAGAAATAACATTAGCCGAAGCCATGAAGAAATCTGGTTTATTTAGATCAATTTCACCTATTCTCGATTCATTGGGGCAAATGCTCACCTCGTCATCAGGAACTCTCTGGGCACACCAGATAGCACCGGGTTGGCCGGTTTTGGGACTCCAGAGAGGACCAACCGGCATAATTTCAAAGACCCAGACCTCCTCTGGATCAGCCACGGCCAGCATTTCACCTCCATCCTCGCCACCATAGCCATATTGTTCAGCCAGAGATCCCATCAACTTTATTGCCTCTCTTGCTGTCCGGCATCTTTCCATGGCTAACAGGGTCAGCATAGTCAGATTAAGAGCCGGGGTCGAAGTTGAATTTGACATTTTAGGCCTGTTGCCAATAGTTGATTCACCCATGGCCAGCTGCTGGTCGTTCATATAACCAAAGACCCCATGCATGTAACCGAATGTATGGGCTACTTCTGGTATTTCCACGCCAGTGAAATCTTTTTTTATCAAATCCCATTTTAGCCCCTGCTCAGGCGGCCAGGTCCTGACCTGAGAAATCCTGTACAATTTCCTTTTTTCCCCAGGTTTGTGATCAGCTGGCGGTACATAACGCCAGGTCCAGTCACACATCCCGCAGTCAGCGGTGTGGGTAGTCATGGTGGAGCCATCAACCGAAGCGTTTTTGCCCACCATGATAACTGTGCAATTATCTAAAGAGGTTAGATAATTATCGGCTGCCGGACTGGTCGGTCCCTGCTGGCTGGCCGAGAAAATAACCAGCGAGAGAATAATAAGTCCAGCTAATCCAGCCCATCTCGATAGTTTCTTCATATTCATAAAGGTACTACTCCTTCTGAGTTTTCAGGCTCTTATTTTTTATAGATAAGATTTCATCTTTTTCCTTTGCTGAATTCTATTAGCTGCCTGTCTACCTGCTGTTTTGCCCAATTTTAATCTAAGATTATTTTACCTGGCTCTGTTTCAGCCGGGTTATGGAAATAGTAACCAACACCGTTCTGAACGACATCCCGATAACTGGGTATGTTCTGGATGATGATAGCTCTCTCCGGCGATTTTTTGGAATATTGTCGGATAATCTCCAGACTGACCGACAGGTGCTGCCCGACTCTTTTCTCCAGAGACCAACCCGACTCGTCATAGGGAACAAACAGCTTTTTCTTTTTGGCCAGGCTTAAGAGGAAATCATCCTGACCGGTCAGGAACAATTTTTCTGTTTTTGGACCGGTTGGCTGATCAAGGAAAGGCATAGGAGCTTCCAGAAGAAAGGGAAGAGTATCAGAATAATCGCCAATTTCACGGTGTGACAGCCCGCGGAATTTTACTGGTGAAGGTTCAACATGATTTTCAAACCCTTCCCTGGATTTGACTGTCAATGAAGCTAAAGTAGCCAGGCGGATGGCTTTTTCTGGCGCAACAATGCAGTTGGTAACTGGAAACATGGTTTCTGCCCCATGAAGATCGATAGCCAGGTCAACCTGTTTCTGTCGCAGTAGCTCCATGGCCGCATAAGTGACCTGTTCCATTGGCAAGCCGTTCTTTCGACCCGGCCAGGTGCGATTGGTATTTCTAATATCCAGATAGGACAGCATCTGCTTTTCCGGGTAATGTATATAAACATCAGGGTCTGGCCACTGATCAAGGGGAGAGGCATCTCTGTTGCCCATACGGAAAGTTTTTTGACCCCAGGGGGTGGAAACTGAAAAATAGAGTGGATATCCTTCTCCTGGCCTTGTATTGAGGCCACCACTATGATTGAAATACGGTATAAGATAAAGAGTGCCTTTTTCAACCACTGCCTTTTCAATCATAATGAGTACCGACAGAAGGCCTTCGGGCTCATTGGAATGCGTGTTCCCCATGATTAAAGCGCAACCGCCTGGTTCTTTCCCCTCCAGTACATAAACGCGAGTATCAGCCTGACTACCCCTGATCGACGGGAAAAAATCACTCAGTTTTTTGACTTCAGTAACCCCTGGACCCAGGACCAGCTGAACTTGATAATGACGGTGCTGCCAGAGAGGCCAGCCACCGGCCATAATCAAAATAACCAAGACTACTGTCGACAGTAGTTTGAATTTGAATAGTCCTTCTTTCATGGTTTACCTTTCATTTGAAACGGAGCAGCCGAACAATAAAGGGAATAAGAGTAATCAGGTATAGAACCACTTTATCCTTACTGGTCTTTTCTTCGATGAGATTTTTGATAGTGATGACAGTAAAAAACAGGCAGATCAGATAATAAATAACCATAATGATTTTAGCTATCATTTTTTACCCTTTTAAAACCGATACCCATTAAACTTGCCCATCAAAATTTTTCTAACCGATGACCAAAAAACTTAATTTTGAACTAAAGATAACCATCAAAATCGCTACCACAGTTATCATCACCCATGGCAACCAGGCTTTTTTAATCGACGACCAATAACTGCCCTCATAGCCGGTAACAATTAAGCTCAATCGGCCAATGAGTGCAGTTGGCGGCAAGCCGTCGCCCAGTGGCCAGAGCAGGCTAAGAGCCGAGATGACTATGGTGGCATGATAACCAAGTGAATTGAGATACCAGACCAGCGGAATCCCAATGATAGCAGCTCCTCCATAGGTCAGAACGCCTTCAGAAAAGGGGATGATAATGGGCAAAAGACAGAATAAAAGGCCAAGAGGGATAATTAGCACAGAATAGGAAATAAGCCCCTTGACGCCAGAGGCCGCCATAATCTGCTGGAGCATACCAACAATGACCATTATCGAGAGTAGAGGCAGAAGCTTACTAACTGTGCTACTGGCCACCTTGATCAGATTTATTTTTACTGGACTGATGAGATAAGCAGCCAGCGAGGCTAATATAAATTCTAAAGGCAAGCCCAGAATCGGAAAAGAAAAAGGCCACAGGCGATAGGCCACGACCAGGCCGAAAAAGACAGCAAAGGGCAGCAGCAGGCGCCACCAGTTCATGCCAGGGACGAGCTCAATCTTGTTAAGAAATTCATCTAATTCAGCTTTTTTGCCCTTCTGGCGGCCAAGGATCAAAATAGTAGCTGTCCCCAGAAGGAGCACCGGGATAGCCAGAGGCAACTCAAAACCGACGTAAGGAATAGCTGTGCCGGCACATAAAATCATGGCCCAGATATTGACGGGCGGGGCAGCCGCTGCCAGGCCAGCCAGTATAAATAGAATAGCCGGAATTTTATTCTCCTCTACTCCCAGGCCCTTAAGAGCCAGGGCGACCGGTGTCCCGACGACCAGAAGAGAAACACTACCGGCTCCGGTGAGAGCGCCAGGTATAAGAACAATGATCATCAGCAAGAAAAGCGCCAGAAATCTAAAACGGGCCAAGCCCACCACCGTTTGCCTGACTGCAAAATTAATACCGCCTGATTCCTGAATGATAGTGATAAATAACGTGGCGGTGAAGAAAACCAGAATAACATCGAGATAGGTAAAACTGCCTTCGACCAGATGTCTGGGAATCTCAGTCAGGGGTGGGGTTCTGAAGATGGCTCCAGCCAGGGCCCCGGCCAGAGTAGCCAGAAATAAACTTATCTCGATCGATAGCTTCTTCCACTGAGCCAGGGCATAGGCTATAACCAGAACAGCGGAGATAATTATGGTCTGATATATCATTTGAATGAATCTTACTTTTTTATCCCGAGTAAGGCAATAAAAATTTTAAAAGACAATTTCCAGCTCAAATTTATATTTCTGGCTGGCTGCTTGCAGCTCTCTTTTAACCTGCTCGAAATAATTATCAGAGGCATAGGCTTCAAGACCATGCTGCCGATAAAAATTGATGAAATAACCCGGGTAATTAAGTCGATCAATAAAAATTTTATCGACCAGACCAGCCAGGAGACTGACCAGCCTGTTCGGGTCTTGAGGCAATATTGGCCCGATAAAGGCAAATGTCTTAAAACCTGATTTTTTTATGGTTTCCAGAGCTTTAATCCGGCGGCTGATGGGGGGTGCACCTGGTTCGAACAAGCTGGCTATATGTTCGTTATCTGTAGCAATAGAAAAGCCAAGTTCAGCTTCGTTGATATCGTGTAAAAGATCCAGATCCCTCAGCACTAAATCTGATTTGGTCTGAATAAAAACAGGGAAATTAAAGCGCTTGATTTCTGCCAGGCATTTCCTGGTCAGCAGATAGTGAGCTTCGGCCGGCTGATAGGCATCACAGACTGAGGCGATCCAGATAGTTCCCCGTCTGGCCTTGACCAGTTGCCGGCGGAGTAGCTCCGGAGCGTTGATTTTAGCTTCGATAAACTGGCCCCAGGGCTCGGTATGTCCTGAATAGCGTGGCATGAACAGCGAAGCATAACAATAACGGCAACTATGGCTACAACCGGTATAAGGATTGAGGCAATAATCAAAGACTTTTGATTTATTAAGAACACTTCTGGCTAATTTCTCAGTTATCTTCATTAAGATATATTTACCATAAGAGCTGCCTTTGTTTAATAATTGCCTCAGGCCTGAGGCAAATTATTGACAGAATTTTAACGCATCTTTTTTTTAATAAAATAGTTTATAATAAGAGCGGAAATGGATATCTGACATAGACAAGGAGGCAAGGATGCTTTCTATTAAAAATAAAAGGGCATTGGTTCGCCTGGTCTTTTCCATCCTGATCATTTGCGGGCTGTCCTCAGGGCTGCAGGCTCAGTATTTTGGCCGGAATAAGGTTCAATACAAGAAATTTGATTTTAAAATAATGAAGACCAAGCATTTTGACATTTATTTTTATCAGCAGGAAACAGAAGTCGTTAAGCAGGCTGCTGAGATGGCCGAACGCTGGTATGCTCGCTACAGCCGGATCTTTAATCATGAGCTGAAAGGGCGTCAACCTCTCATTATCTATTCTAGCGGGCCTGAGTTCCAGCAGACAACAGTCATTCCTGAGACTATGGGCGAGGGAACAGGCGGAGTTACCGAGTCTTTTAAAAGGAGAATCGTCCTGCCTTATGGCGTATCCCTGGCTGAGACCGACCACGTTATCGGACATGAGCTGGTTCATGCTTTCCAGTATGATCTGGCCGGTCAGGGTCATTCAGACGAAGCCAGATATACTGGAGCAGACCTGAGGATTCCATTATTTCTGGTGGAAGGTCTGGCTGAGTATCTGTCCATTGGTCCCTATGATCCGGAGACCTCGATGTGGATGAGAGATGCCTGGAAAAGAAAATTCTTGCCACCCATTAAAAAGTTAGAAGATTCCTACAAGTATTTCCCTTACCGTTATGGCCAGGCTATCTGGGCCTATATCGGTGGCCGCTATGGAGATGAAATGATTGGCAAGATCTGGCGGATGTTATCCAGGACCAATGATTATGAAGCAGTTCTGCAGGGAGTGCTGGGAGAGCCCCTGAAAAAGATATCGGAAGACTGGCATAAAGCCAATGAGACTGCTTATGGTCCACTCGTTCCCCTGACTCAAACACCTGATCAGTATGGAAAACTGCTGCTGAAGGGAACGGAGGAGAATGTTTATAATGTTTCGCCGGTCCTCAGCCCTGATGGCCGTTATCTGGCTTTTCTTTCTTCACGCGATCTTTTCTCAGTTGATCTTTATCTGGCTGAAGCCAGAACAGGCAAGGTGATTAAAAAGCTGACTTCAACCGCTATTGATCCTCATTTTGAGAGCATTCAATTTATCAGATCGGCCGGTTCCTGGGAGGCCAGTGGTCAGCGCTTTGTTCTTGGAACTATTTCTCGTGGCAAGCCCTACTTAACCATTATCAACGTCGATAAAGGAAAAATCGAAAAGGAGATTCCTTTTCCTGAGCTCGGTGAAATCCTTAATCCTTCCTGGTCGCCATCTGGAAAGGAAATTGCTTTCTCTGCTCTGGTTGGTGGGGTCAGCGACATATATATTTATAATCTGGAAGACAATACGCTAAAAAAGATGACTGATGATGCCTTCGGAGATCTTCATCCTGTCTGGTCACCGGATGGAACAAAAATTGCCCTGGTGACCGAAAGATTTAGTGCCAATTTAAACTGGCTGGACAGCGGGCATTATGAGCTGGCTTTGCTGGATGTCAGGTCGGGAGAAATCACCAGGGCGCTGGCCTTTCCATCGGGAAAAAATGTAAATCCCCAATGGTCAGCTGATGGGCAAAGTCTATTTTTCCTATCTGATTACCAGGGAAAAACTGATCTCTTTCGCCTGAGCCTGGCTGATGGGAAAATTTATCAGGTAACCAATCTATTCACTGGCATTGGAGGTATAACCCAGCTCAGCCCGGCTATTTCTTATTCGCCTGAAGCTGGCACACTGGCCATGTCGGTTTACGAGAACGGCTGCTATTCAATCTATTTAATAGAATCAACTGATCGGCTGACTGGCCAGATGACTCTGGCTCAGTTGACTGACCGGCCAGTTGGCTTGCTACCGCCCCGAACCCAGCTGGAAGGCGCACTTCTCGGTCTATTACGTAACTCTCTCTATGGACTGCCAAAGGAAACTGATTTTCCGGTAACCAATTATAAGCCGAAGCTCAGTCTGGATTATGTTACCCAGCCAACAGTAGCAGTTGGAGTCGATCGTTATGGTACCTATGCCGGTGGAGGAATAGCCGCTATCTGGAGCGATATGCTGGGCTATCATACACTGGTGACTATGGCTCAAACCGATAACCAGTTAACCGATAGTTATGTGATGGTCGGCTATCAGAATTCTAAAAACCGTTTAAACTGGGGTCTGGTCGGCCAGCGCGTTCCATATCTATACGGTTCTTATAATGTTTACTCTGATGAAATAGACAATTATCCTGTCTATGTCCAGGACGAATACCTGGACCGTCAGGTAAACTATGAAGTTGGCGGCTTTGCTTATTATCCGCTTAACACCTTTCGCCGTCTGGAGTTCAGCGCTGGTTTTGATTATATAGACTTCAGCCGGCATGTTTACCGCTATATCTATGATGCCTACTATTATGAATTAATTGATTATTACAATTTTTCGCTACCCTCAGCGCCGAGCATCAAATATGGCTATATCTCGGCTGCTCTGGTCTATGACAGTTCAATATTCGGGGCCTGCAGTCCGATTATTGGCAAGAGTTATGTTATTCAGGCTGAGCCAACTTTTGGCAATTTAAATTTCATTTCAGTCCTGGCTGATTTTCGCCGTTATTTTGTCCCCGTTAAGCCCTTTACTCTGGCTTTCAGAATACTTCATTACGGACGGTACGGAAGTGGTTCAGATGATGAACGACTCTGGCCTTTATATCTTGGTTATGAGAATCTTGTTCGAGGCTATGATTATAGTACATTTGAGTATAGCGAGGTTGATAGTTACAACCCCAATGTCTTTGATTTTAACCGCTTGCTGGGAAGCAGAATGATAGTGGCTAACGCTGAATTGAGATTTCCTGTTTTCGGTTTGCTTGGACTGGGGAAAGGATATTACGGTGTCTGGCCGCTGGAATTTCTGGCTTTTTATGACATTGGTACGGCCTGGTATAAAGGTGAAAAGCCATCAATATTTGGGGGCGAAAAGAAGCCGGTAGCCAGCGCTGGAGTCGGTTTGAGAACTAATTTCTTTGGAGTCTTAGTTCTTGGCTTTGATTACGTTTATCCTTTTGACCGTCCGGTCAAGGGCTGGCACTGGCAGTTTACCATTTCCCCTGGCTTCTAAAGGGAGGTAGTCGAAAGCTGATCCGGCTGTTGTTATTTAACTTCTTTTATATAAATATTCTTGAAATAAACCGGTGATCGGCTGTCATGATTCTGAAGGCCAATATAACCTTCCCGGGCAAAATCCTTCACCTTACCTCGAGCTTCAGCCCGCCAGTCGATAACTTCCTGGTCGTTTAATTCCACTTTGATCTGCTCACCGATAAAAGAAATCTTCATATGGTTCCAGTGGCCAGCCGGTTTAAAGGCCGCAGCAGAAGGAGCCTGGGCATCATAGACAGCACCGGTCTGGTGGATTCCCTGGCCGGCATCATAAATCTGAATCTCAAATGAATGGTAGATATAATCATCGCTGGTGGGCACATCAGGGACTCTAAGAAATATACCCGAGTTGGTCTCGGAGTCAGAACATTTATAATCAACTTCCAGAATAAAGTCTTTGAATTTCTTACGGCTGTACCAGAAAAGACCCATTCCGCCCTGAGACTTTAATATGCCTGTCTTATTATCAAGCTCAAAGTAGCCCGGACCATAGTGATTCCAGCCATGCTTTTCATACCAGCCATTTTCTTTTTTCAAAAGCTGTTCATAGCCATCATAGTAGGTGACACTCTTGATATAGGCCAGCCCCTTTTTTAGGTCAGGTTCAGGCTTCAGGACATTTTTCTCATTTTCATATTCAATAGTCAGATAGCCATCGTAATCCTGCCGGGTGAGTTCAGCCAGGATATCCTTTATTCTGGCTTTTCCACTGCCGAAAGCTACATCTTCGGCCCCTTTTGTTCCGAAGCTGCTCCTGTCTTTAATGTGAACATCAATGATTTTGCCTTCCAGCAACCGCAGGCATTCGACCGGGTCCAGACCACAGCGCATCCAGTGTCCGGTATCAGCACAGACCCCGATCCTCGAATCGACATTTTTAAGATGTTTTAAGGCGGTCAGAGGATAGGCATATTTGGCTGGTTCGGGATGATTGTGAATGGCAATCTGGATGTCATATTCTTTGACCAGCTTTTCCAGCAGGGGATAATCTCCGTCCTGAGGTTCAGTCACTATGGTTCTGATACCCATCTTCCTGGCAAAATCAAAGACCTGTCTCATCTGATTTTCAGTTCGGCCAGTATCAACCACCCCATAAGAGACGACTTTGATCCCGACAGCTCTAAGTTTTTCTTTAATCATCTCGATCTGCTCGTCACCGAGCTGGTGATCGAAGACCACACTGGCCGGCAGTTCTTTAGAAATTCTCTGGCCAGGATAAGCCTGGATATAGCTCAAGCCGAGAGCCTTCGTTCTGTCCAGTGCTTCGAAAAAAGTATAACGACGGTAAGTCCAGCTCTGCATGGCAATCGGGAAAGGTTTAATCCTTATCTCGTTATAATTCGTTTCTCTGACTGCTTTTTTTATTGAGTCTGGAATAACTTTTTCCTCAGGTGGGGCCTGGGCGAAAGCTACCGTCAGGCCAAAACTCATAATCAGGCTTAAAATAAAGGTCCTTCTAAATTCTTTAGACAGCATTTTTCCCTCCCTGTCTAAACAGATATTTAAACACAACTTCTGGCAAATCTGGCCAGCAGGTCATCAGTGGCCAGATTGCTGGCTTTATTGTTTTTTGGGATTCCACTGGCCTCTGGCCACAGCCGGGATGAAATTTTCGAGACCGGCCGGTGGGAAAGTCATGGTTTTGCCTTTCTCAATGCTCATATAAGCAGCCATGAGCAATTCGGTTACATTAAGTCCATCATCAAAATTTTCTTCTGGTCGCCGGCCTTCTAGAAAAGATTCGACCATGTGTCTGTTCTCACCTGTATAGCCATATTCAAATTCTTCACAGGAAATAACCGGCATCTGACCGACCTCGGCATTCTGTTTTTCTACCAGATCTTCTCCCGCTCGACCCTTCACCTGGCGGCTGAAAAAGACCTTTAACCCGGAATCGAGAGTATTATATTGAAGCGAATATTCTGGACCGAGCAGTTCCAGACTAAGACGTAGACCAGCCCCTACATAACACCAGGATGTAGTTGTTTCGACGACGAGAATATTACCTTTTCTATCTTCATATTCAATGATTGATCTGGCAAAATCCTCAGCCGGGCGCTGGGCGTAATCAAGCTGGCCGCCACTGATCATTTTTAGTTTTTTAACATAATCGGGCAATTGCCATTTAAGGCAGGTGGCATAGGCTGAGAGCTTAACCGGCTTCAACTCATCCCGGCTGGCTCCGGGTGGAGTTAACATGAACCTGGCTTCTTCAACCGAATGACACATCATGTCGTTCAGGACTCCGCCTCCCTGCAGCTCTCCTTCCCAGAACCAGGCACTGTGAGGTCCGCTATGTTCTTCAGCTGCTCTGGCCAGATAAGGCCGGCCGGTCAAACTGGCGCCTCTGGCCCAGATGATCTCTTTTCCACGCCTGACGGCTGGAGCAAAAAGCTGGTTTTCAAGATAGCCATCGAGCAAATTGGCTTTTCTGGCCAGGTCCACCAGGCGGCGGGCTTCCTTCACATTTCTGCCCAGAGGCTTCTCGCAGGTCACACCGATCAGCTCCCCTTTACCTTTCATAACAGCCTCAGCTATTTCTTCCATGACTTCAGTCCTGGTAAAATTGGGAGAGCATATCCAGATAGCATCAATGGCTGGGTCAGCTACCATCTCGGTGATCGACTTATAAGTTCTGGCCTGACCAACTTTCAGTTTTCTGGCCAGCTGGGCGGCTTCGGCAGCTTTTTTCTGATCAAGATCAAAAATTCCCAGGACGTCGGCGCCGCGCACCCCAACCCAGGATCTCAGGTGAAAACGGGTTATAAAACCTCCACCGACAAAGCCAATGCCCAAATTAGATTTCTTACTTTTCATCTCAGACTCCTTTAGCTGATTTTTATTTAACCGGTGACAGTCGAATTTTCGACCACTTTCTTTTCTCTAAAGGTAAAGACAAAAATAATGGCACAGACGATAGTAATAATTGTCGGGATCATAAAGACATTAAACCAGTTAGTGCCGGCCGGGGTGGTAAATATTTTCTCAATCCAGCCAGAAAACAAGCTGCCGACAAAATTTCCCAGGCCAAGAATGATGACCGAAATCAAGCTCTGCGCAGAGGCTCTTATATCCTTGGGAGCAATCATATCGACATAAATAAATGAAGCAGTAAAGAAGAAAACATAGCAAAAACCATGAAGAGCCAGTGAAGCAATTACCAGCCAGGCCGGATGCCCGATCATAAAAATAATATAGCGAATTGGCCAGGCCAGAACACCAATGATCATAGTCTTTTTGATGCCATATTTCGGAAGGAAATAGGGAAGTAGTAAACCCATGACAAACATTTCAGCAAACTGGGCTATGGTCATGACCAGTGGTGTCTGAGCTTCCGTCAGTCCGATGACGGGAGACGTTAGGTAGGGAGCAGTCAAAACATAATAAAACTGGAGCTCAGTGGCCACAATAAAGGCAATTATTGAAAATATTAAAAAGTCCCGGTCTTTTAACATTTTTAACGCTTCGAGAAAAGCATAGGGATGGCTGGCTTCTTTCTTAGGCGGGGTATGAGGTAGTGAAAAAGCCTGCAGGCCCATGATAATGGAAAAGATACCAGCCAGAAACAAAGTATCCCCTTTAATGGCCAGGCTCGGCGCCCTCTCTCCCAGCAACCTCCAGCCGGTCAGTCCCCAGCCAGCAGCAATCCAGCCAATTGTTCCCCAGACTCTGATTTTGCCGAAGTCTTTTTCTGAGTCCTTTAAGTTAGCAAAAGCAATGGAATTGGTTAAAGCCAGAGTTGGGGCGAAAATCAGGCAATAAATTAACATTAACCAGGCTAAAGACCCGAAGGAAGTCAACCTGGCTCCCAGCAGTAGAATGAGGCCGCCAGCGATCTGAAGCCAGGCAATAACTTTTTCGGTCGGAAAATAACGGTCGGCCAGTTGTCCTCCAATAAAAGGGGCAATAATTGTGGCCAGAGGCAACAGGCTGTAAATCAAGCCCACCTGGGTCCCGGAAAAATGCAGGGTATTAATAAGATATGAAGAAAGGACAGGTGCCCATGATCCCCAGACGGCATATTCCAGAAACATCATGGCACTTAAGCTGGTTTTAACTGACATGCTGCCTCTCCTTTCCAGATGATAATCAGACTTGGTTAGACAGCAGAATATTTTTTTTGGAGTTTTTTGTCAAATTATTGTGGCTGAACCTGAACCAGCAGATAAAAATAAAATATTTGCTATTTTTTCTGGTCTGTGTTATTGATTAGCCAAAGGAGGAGCGGGTGCTTATCTCAGCCATGGAGAAAAGACGGGAAAAAAGGCTTGATGAGGAAAATAAAGTTGTCCTCCATGTCCTAGCGGAGGATGGCCAGGAGAAGCAATCATTTTATTCGTTTTCCCGCGATATTTCAGTTGGCGGGTTGCGGATCATGACGGATTCTCCTTTGCCGGTCAAGACGAAACTAAAAATAGAAATTGCCCTATCTGAATCAAAAAAAGTGATTTCCGGTCTGGCTGAAGTTCGCTGGGTTAAAAGTCTATTCGAAGATGAAGTTTACGAAATGGGCCTGGAGTTTATTGATCTTGATCCCCAGAGCAAGGTTTTTCTACTCGAACATATTTATAAGAGGACAATTGCTCGTTAAGCCTTTCAGTCGGCTAAATATTCATTTCTCTAAAAGTCTCGAGGTCCTTAATTTATCGGATCTACATTCCTGGAATAGAAAGACGGGCAGATTAGCTGCCCCGGGCGAGGATCGGTTGGATGAAAGAGAAGAGGTTAACTAAGGAAAGAGGAGCTGTTATCCTCTCAATTCTTCTATTGATTGCTCTCTTGATTAGTTATTTGCCAGCCAGAGAGAAAGACTTTTATTTTCCGTTGCTTAAAGCAGACCTTTTTATCCAGAAGGATGGCTCGTTTCTGGTTGACGAGTATCTGACCTTTGAGTTCCAGGGCGATTTCTCCTGGGCATCTCTCTGGCTTCCTTTGGAGGCAAGAAAAGGAGTTTCAAGATCGAGCCAGATTGAAATTTCAGATTTTCGGGTCGTAGATGAGACCGGCCAGATTCTGCCAGCTGAAACAAGAATTAACGACGGGAGATTTGAGGCTCGCTGGCACTTCCGAGCAGCTGATGAACGTCGGACATTTCATCTCTCCTACCGGGTAAAAGGAGCCATTCTCAATTATGCCGATGTTTCCGAACTTTACTGGCAGATCATTGGTAGCGAAGTTGACCGTCCCACAGAGCGAGCCGAAATTCTGGTTCATCTGCCTGAGGCTGTTAACCAAACGGAAGAACTTTTAGTTTATGGTCACGGTCCACTATCAGGAAAATCAGAGATACTGGATGCCAGGACTGTCAGGTTTCAGGCCTCATCTATCCCTGCTCACCAGTTTCTTGAGATCAGAGTTGTCTGGCCAGCTGGACTGGTTGCCGGGGTGCCAGCCAGCGGCCTTGCTCGTGAAATTATTATGAAAGAGGAAGAAAAGCTGGTTCAAGAGACTATAGAGAAAGCCAGGCAGGCCAGAGAAGCTGATCAAAAGCAGCAAGAGATCTTTCATCGCCTGGCTGTGGGCTGGGCTGGCTGGCAGGTCCTCGGTCCGCTCTTGTGGCTCCTTTTTTATTTTTATTTCTGGAAAAAAGTGGGCGAAGACTATCAGTTTGATGATATTCCCGAATATTATCGTGAAATTCCTTCCAATTTGCCTCCGGCTCTGGTTCAAGTCCTGAGAAAACAAGGTGGTAAACCTGATCCGGTAGCTTTGACCGCTACCATCTTTGATCTGGCCCGACGGGGGTATCTTGAAATCACTGAAGAAAAAATAGAAGAAAAAGGACTGTTTGGCCATAAGATAAAAAACCAGGTGGTTTTTAATTTCAAAAATGAACCTCAAATAGGAGACAAACTCAAACCGTTTGAACAAGAGATCCTCAAGCTGCTGGCCCGAGCGGCAGGAAAGGAAACACTAGATAAAGGCGGCAGATTGAGGCTCGAAGATTTTGTAGATTACCTAAAGAGTTCTGCTGCCAAGCTTCAATGGTTTGAAGGCTGGGCCAAAAGCTTAACTGTTGAAGCTAAAAAGCTGGGTTTTATTGAGCCGGCCAGTCAGCGGACTTGGCAGATCTTTTTATTAGTCTCTTTGCCTCTGGCTTTTTTAACCCTGTCTCCTGTCTTGATAGTTATGGTCTGGCTGCTTTCACCAACCTTAAAAAGGCGGCGAAGAGACTGGGCCAGGGAAAATGAATTATGGGAAGCGCTGGAGAGATTTTTAAGAGACTTTTCTGATTTCAAGGAGATCCCGCCAGAAGCCTATAAGCTCTGGGACCAGTATCTGGTGTTTGGCATTCTTTTCGGCCAGGCTAAAAAACTAATCAAACTGATACCTCAGATTCTGGCTGACGAACGGGCAGTTAAACCTGCCTGGCTGGGAGGCTATCTGGCTTTGTCCGCTTCCCGTCCAGATATCAATTCAATTTCCAGGGCTATTAGCTCTATTGACAGGACCGCGGTGGCTATTAATCAGGCCAGCCTGTCAGCAGCTCACTATTCCTCTGGCCACGGCGGAGGGTTCAGTGGCGGGGCGGGGGGAGGAGGTGGCGGTGGTGGAGTTTCAGCTGGTTGAGATGTTAAGATTTAATAAGACAAAATAACATTCCGATCGAAAACTAAAGAAAGCAAGGAGGAAAAAATGGAGGAAAAAAGAACAAGGACTGAAGAATTTAAAGTTTCCGGTTCAGAAATTCTGGAAAAAATAAAAGAGATAATCAAACAGGGTAATGCGCATCGAATTATTTTCAAAACAGAAGATGGGCGAACTTTTATGGAAATCCCCCTGACTGTGGGACTGGCTGGCACCTTGATTGCGCCGCTTTGGGCAGCAATCGGGGCGATAGCTGCCCTGGCCTCTAATTTAACTATTGTCGTCGAGAGAGAAGAAAAAAAGGGGGAGGAAGAGCAAAAGGAGTAAAAAGCCTGCTTAAGACCTCAAGGCAAGGAACGAGTCTGATGAGTTAGACGGAGGTATCTATCAGTCTGAACTTAATAATAAGGCGACTAATTTGTCTGGTCTGGGTATCAGAGAAGTCCTGGTGGGGGAGTATCAGCTCTTGATTAAAATTTAAAAGATGGCCTAAAATAATTAGACACAGAACAATAGAAATGATGTTAAGGAGGGCAGTATGAAAAAAAACATGGGGGCAATGGACAGAACTATCCGCACTATTCTGGCTATAATTCTGGCCATTCTGGTCCTGAGCAGAGTGGTCAGGGGAGTCCTGGCTTATATTCTGGTTGTTCTGATTGCCATCCTGCTTATCACCAGCCTGATTGGCTTTTGTCCTCTCTATGTTCCCCTTGGTATTTCTACCAATCGACGGGGAAAACCCGAGAACAGGACCTGAGACTTCAGGCTTCCTCCCCTGGATAAGTCAACAGCCCGGGAGGGGGCAATTATTGATGATCGTGGCTGAGAAATTGGCTGGGTTTTATAATTTTTAAGGTTCTAAAGTCAGAGAAAAGGAGAAGCTTAATGCTTTTTAGTAAAAATAGCCATCATGAAAAGTTTTTAGCCGGTCATTATACCCGGCAGCCTGGAATTCGACTTCAACTGCTGCTTCTGGTGATTGTTGCTTTTTTTTATTTTCACCCGGCAGCAGCCGCTGAGGAACTCAGCTCCATCGGTCTAAATCTTATGCCCTGGCCAGTTAAAGACGAGATAAGCGGAGGACAATTTCGCCTGACCGAAAACTTTTATCTAGGAGGCGAGGCCAAGCCAGGACACAGGGTTTTTAAAGCCGGGGCCCGTTTTATGTCCAGGCTGTTTGGCCGCACCGGGCTGCTTTTTGAGCAGGATTACTTAGCAGCACAGGAGATAAATGACAGGACAAAGTTTTTTTACCATTTTGACCAACCCGGTCAACTGCTACCAGGTGAAGATGAATCATACCGGCTCGAAATTTATCCAGAGAAAATTGAATTGACAGCCAGGACGGATCTGGGCCTGTTGCGGGGCTTTGAAACCTTACTTCAACTTCTTTCTTCAGACCAGCAGGGATATTTCTTTCCCTGCCTGCGGATAGAAGATTTTCCTCGTTTTACCTGGCGGGGTCTGTTGATTGATTCCAGCCGGCACTTTATGCCGGTTGATGTTATTAAAAGAAACTTGCTGGCGATGTCAGCGGTTAAACTTAACGTTTTACACTGGCATCTATCTGATGATCAGGGCTTTAGAGTCGAAAGTAAAGTTTTCCCGCGTCTTCATCAACTTGGCTCAGATGGCTGGTACTACAGCCAGGAAGAAATTAAGGACATAATTCAGCTGGCTTCAGAACTGGGAATCAGAATTGTTCCTGAGTTTGATTTGCCAGGACATTCAACCAGCTGGTTTGTTGCTTATCCCGAATATGCCAGTGCCCCCGGTCCATATCAGATCGAAAGAAAATTCGGTGTTCTCCTGCCTGTTTTTAATCCAGCTCAGGAAAAAACTTATAAATTTCTTGACCGCTTTTTAAAAGAAATGACTGCTCTCTTTCCAGACCCTTACTTTCACCTTGGCGGAGATGAGGTTGACCCCAAGCAGTGGAAAGAGAATCCTGAAATCCAGAAATTTATGAAAAAAAACAATATTCCGGATGAACCTGCTTTACAGGCATATTTTAACCGCCGCCTGCTCAAAATACTGGGTAAATATCAAAAGAAAATGGTCGGCTGGGATGAAATTTATCAGCCCGGCTTGCCCCAGGATGTTGTCATTCAATCCTGGCGCGGGCAACAGGCACTGGTGGAGGCAGTCAGAAAGGGTTATCAATGCCTCTTATCGAATGGCTATTATATAGACCTGATGGGAAGTGCCGAAAAGCATTATCTTAACGATCCTATTCCGCCTGATTCTCCCCTGACTGACCAGGAAAAAAAGTTAGTACTGGGAGGTGAGGCCACTATGTGGGCAGAGCTGGTCAGCCCAGAAACAGTCGATTCTAGAATCTGGCCTCGAACCGCAGCTATCGCTGAAAGATTGTGGTCACCGGCAGAAATCAGAGATGTCAATGAGATGTATAGACGTCTAAAAGTGATCAACCTGAGGCTGGAAGAAAACGGGGTCAATCACCTGAAAAATCAACCGATGATGTTACGCCGTCTGGCTCAATCCGAGCAAATTAAGAGTCTGGAAGTTCTGGCCGCAGTGTCTGAACCGATTAAAGGCTATAGCCGTCACAGCCAGGGTAAGCTTTATAGTTCACTCTCGCCCTTAACCCGTTTTGTCGATGCCTGCTATTCAGAATCATTCGAGGCTAGAGATTTTAAAAGGTTGGTCGAAAATTTTATCAGGAGCCGGGATTTGAGGCAGGCGAAGATAATTGAAACCTGGTTGGAGCTCTGGCAGGTAAACCACCAAAAATTAGTGTCGGCTGAATCTTCTCCAGCTATTAAAGAAATAATCCCACTATCAGAAATGCTGAGGACTGTTTCCCAAGCCGGACTGGAAGCACTGCATCTCATCATGAATGGTAAACAGGCTGATCAGTCCTGGCTTCAGGCCAAATATAAGGTCTTAGAAGAAGCCAGGAAACCGGTCGCTGAATGTCAGCTGGCTATTCTACCAGACATCGAGCTTCTACTCGGTAGCTTGAAAAAATAGGCTTGATTGGAGCTATTTTAATTTTTCTTCGCTGACAAAGGATCGGTACGGCGAAAGATAGGAAAGAATCACTTCATCAGCTGGTTCTGGTTTCCTCGACACGATTCTGGTTAAAAGTTCAGCTACTCCAGGCCCAAGCATAAAACCCTGCCCGCACATGCCGGCCGCCTGTAAAAAACCCTCTACTTCTTTTGTCCAGCCCACAATCGGAAAGCCATCGGGTGTCATAGGATATAATCCACGCCAGGTCCGCCTGACCCTGATGTTTTTCAACCTGGGCATAAGATCTATCATTCTTTTGGAAACCATTGGTAGAAATTGGCTGGTTTCTCTGACATCAAAACCCCATAGACTGGGATTGGGAGTGATGCAGAAAATAACCTGACCGGTAGCGTGTTGATAAAAATAATAATTAGCCGAGCCATCGGCCGGGCGAAGATCAACAAGCATCGGATGAAAGAACCTCTGGACCGGTTCGGTCACTGCTGCTTCATGAGAATCAGGGTTAACCGGGATTTCTACCCCGGCCATTTTAGCCACTTCTGCTGCCCAGGCACCAGCTGCATTGATGACGATCTGAGCCCCATATTGGCCAACATCAGTGGTGACACCTTTTATCTTGCTGCCCTCTATTTGCAGGCTGGTTACATTTTCTCTAAACTTAAATTTGGCACCGGCTTCCGTCGCCCGCCGGTAAAAAGCTTCATTGGCCAGCAAGGGAGAGGCATGACCGTCGTCCGGTGACAGGGTTCCACCACGCAGTTCATGCGGATTAAGATCAGGTAAAAGCTGTCTTAATTCTTCAGCTTCGAGCCAGTTAATATTCAGGCCAAGGCTTTTCTGAAGAGGCAAAACTTCCTTCAGGATCTTTTCCTCTTCTTCCTGATAAGCAACAAAACAATAGCCTCCTTTATGCCATTCAAGATCATCACCATATTTTTCCTGCCAGCTGGAAATAATGTCGAGGCTTCTCATGGACAGGTGGATCTTGGCCGGGTCGGAATGAGTAGCGCGCAGGCCGCCAATAGCTCTCTTGTTTGAGCCTTGCCCGCTGCTTGGATTTTTATCAATAACCAGAACTTTAAAACCTGCCTCGGCCAGAAACAGGGCAGTCGGGGTGCCAACACTACCTGCACCAATTATTATTACCTCATAATTATTATTGCCACTCATTGGCCTGACTTCCTTTCTTCATTTCTCCTCTGTAACCCGGCCAGAACACCCATTGGCACCTCAATAAACAGGGGCCTTTTGGTCTGGTCGATAATTTCACTTTCGGGCACACCTTCTTCCCGGAAGAGGCGATGAATAAGCGGGGTGCAGTTCTTGGCTCCGCAGGGGCCCATACCTGCCCTGGTTATAGTTTTGATTTCGTTAATATCTCTTATTCCTTCCTTTATTAGCTTTCTGATCTCGCCGGCAGTTACCCGCTCGCAGCGGCAAATAATAGCTTCGTCAGCCATTCTTTCCACATAGCTCTCTTCAGCCGGTTCGAATGCTGTCTGAAGTCTGAGGCCGCTTACCCTTTTTGCGACATCTTTAGGCGCCTGGACTTTAATCAGGATCGTCCGGTCATTAGCCTTAATAGATTTGACCGAGTTGACAGTGGTGCGAGCCAGTTCCCGGCCCTCAATATCAACCAGAGTAATTTCCTGGCCTGGAGTTATGGTTTCTTTTAAGAATTCGAAAGGAATGGTGATCTCCGGCCAGTCAGGATTTTTCCGATAGTCAACTAAAGTAATAGCCAATCCGGGGCAAATGACGACACAGCGTTCGCAGCCACTACAACCGCGTGGATCGTTTTCCTCCAGGTAAACTGGAGTCTTTCTGATATCGGTTCTGTCGACCTCGATGAGTTTACGGGGACAGACAGCTGAGCATGGATCACAGGGAATTTCCTGCAAACAATGAATAACGGGGAAAACTCCTGCTTCTTTTTGTATATAAGCTTCAGGAAAAGTCTGGCCTGGCTTGGATTTAAGAATCTCGGCTGTTTTTTCCCAGGTATCGGGAATCTCACCTGAATAAAAACCGAGATCTCTGGCGATTTCCAGCCCGCGTATTTTTCCGGAGAAAATAGCAGCTGATGCTTCGGCAATCTCCTCAGCGTCGCCGGCTGCATAGGCAAGGCAGCCAAATTCCTTAGCTTTTAAATAAAATTCATTAACCGGGTCAAGCCCGACCGCGATCAGTACTGTGTCGCAATCATAAGTTTTTTCAGTTCCTTTGATTGGTCTGAACTGTTCATCCACCCTGGCTACGGTTACTGATTCGACTGATTTCTGTCCATTGGCACTTAAAATCGTATGAGAAGTCATGACCGGAACACCCAGGCGGGTCAGCTTATCCTTATGGACTTTATAACCACCAACTTCAGGCATGACTTCAATCAGGCCTACCACCTGGATGCCCGCCTGAAGAGCATGATAACCGGCAATCAGCCCAACATTGCCACCACCAACAATGAACAACCTTTCGGTTGGCCGGACCAGATCACGGTTAACCAATGTCTGGAAGGCTCCTGCTCCATAGACGCCCGGTAAAGTATTGCCAGGGAAAGCTAAGGATTTCTCCCTGGCACCAGAAGCTGTTAAAATGACTTGTGGCTTGACCAGGACATATTTTTCTCCTTCTTTAAGGACACCGGCCTTTTTATCGCTAAAAACAGCCAGAACTGTGGTCTGAAGCCAGATTTCGACGGAGGGAAATTGTCTGACTTCCTTTTCCAGTCTGGTGGCCAGATCGATACCTCGTGTTCCAGCATAGACAGCTTCTACTGAGCCAAAAAACCGGTGAGTTTGAAGAACGAGTTTTCCACCAAGCCGGTGCTTGTCATCAACCAGAAGACAGCCGATGCCGCGACTGCCTAGTTCAATAGCTGCAGCGAGGCCAGCTGGCCCACCGCCAATAATTAGAACAGTAACTTCAATTTCTTCAATTGGTTGGAAATCAAGACAGCTATCCGGATTGACTGCCGGTAACTCAGGTAGGCCAATCAGTGGTTCGATCTTCATCCCGGGTTTGATCATCTCCATACAGGATTTAAGAGGAAAACCATCAGCCAGTACAAGACACTGAGCACACTGGCCATTAGCACAGTAGATTCCCTGCGGGGCGTCATCTTTGTGATGATGGCTAAAGATCCTGACCCCATTGGCGAAAAGGGCAGAAGCAATGGTCTCGCCTTCTCTGGCTGTTAGCTCCTGACCTCGCCAGTAAAAATTAAATAAAGGCCGGTCGGTAACCGGAAGAATTGGATGTTTATAAAGCCGGTTATTGATCAAAGGAGACTCCCTTAATCGAAATTGAGTCAACTAAAAGAATTACAAACGGTCTGGTTTAAAAAATCCTTATAAAATTTTAAGATTGGGATTATATCACAAGCAGAATGCAGAAAAAACACTGGCTGTGGAAAAACTTGAAGGAATCCAAATCTAGCTGAATATTCTTCAGGTGGACAGATAATATAAGTAAATCAAATGGGACAGCGACCAGATCAACCCGAATATGGAGCTTGGTAGATGGAAAATTGACCTGGAATATGCTTAAATGGGGAACATCTGGAGATGAAATGAAAAAAGCAACTTTATTGGCAATTATTTTCTTAATTTTGGCTCAGACAGCATTTTTAGAAGGAAGTGATAAAGTGACTGATTTTAGATTGAAGGAAAGTCCACCTGACGCTGTCGTCAACAGCTATTATATAAGCAATCGGGCGCCGCTCAAACCCAGCCCCTTAGTAAAATTGCCAATAGGCCAGATTGAAGTCAGAGGCTGGTTATTGAGCCAGCTGCAGTTGATGCGTTCCGGCTTTACGGGACATCTGCCAGAAATCTCCAGATTTCTGAAAGAGGATTCTGGTTGGCTGACTCTGCGTGGAAAAGGGTGGGAAGAAATGCCTTACTGGCTTAAAGGCTATGGAGATTTAGCTTACCTGCTAAAGGATCAGGAGATGATAGCTACTGCCAGAAAATGGATTGAGGCCATCCTTGGCAGTCAGCAGTCAGATGGCTATTTTGGACCGGTAGATAACCGGGAAGCCAACGACCTCTGGCCAAATATGGAAGGTATCATGTGCCTCCAGAGCTATTATGATTATAGCCATGACCAGCGAGTCTTAGACTTTATGTCCAAATACTTTCGTTATGAACTTAATATTCCGGATGAACAGTTTCTTCCGGGCAGCTGGCAGAAGCTGCGTGGGGGCGAAAATCTGGAGAGTGTTTACTGGCTCTATAACCGGACAGGGGAGAGCTGGCTGCTAGAACTGGCCAAAAAGATTTACAGACAGACGGCCGACTGGACTTCTCCCATTCTAACCACTGAACGTGATCGCCTGTGGGAAGAAAGCTCCTTTTACCATGGTGTAAATATAGCCATGGGGCTTAAATATCCAGCCCTTTATTATCAGCAGACTGGAGAAAAACAACTATTGGAAGCGGTGGAAAGAAATTACCAACAATTAATGACAGCTTACGGTCAGCAGCCGGGCGGAATGTTCGCTGCCGATGAAAATATCAGACCCGGATATAACGACCCCAGGCAGGGGGCAGAAACCTGCACGATGGTCGAGATGATGTTTACCTGGGAAACGCTGCTCAAGATAACAGGGGAAACTATAGCAGCTGATCGGGTCGAAGACATCGCCTTTAATTCGCTGCCAGCCTCCATGACTCCAGACCTCAGGGGACTGCATTATCTGACCGCTGCCAATCTTATTTCATGTGACCGAAGCGGGGAACACGACTTTCAAAATTCAGGCACCTTGCTTTCTTACGATCCCTGGAGTTACCGCTGCTGCCAGCATAACGTGGCTTTTGGCTGGCCATATTTTTCGGAACATCTATGGCTGGCTACTTCCGATCAGGGGGTAGCCGCGGTCATATATGCTCCTTCCATCGTTGAGCTTAAGGTGGGCCAAAAGGGCCAGGTGGTCAGATTAATAGAGGACACTTCTTATCCTTTTTCTGGAAAGATTACTTTTACTGTTTTTTCCGAAGAAGAAGTGGAATTTCCTCTTTACCTTCGTCTACCCGGCTGGGCAGAGAGTGCATTTATTTGGGTTAATGATGAGCAGCCGGCTGAAGTCAATGCACCTGGTAAGTTTGCCGTCCTGGAGCGGCACTGGAAATATGGTGACCAGATTTGTCTCAATCTGGAAGAGTCTATTAGGATAAAATTCTGGCCTGGAATAGGCCAGGCCATATCAGTTGCCCGCGGTCCTTTATGGTTTTCATTAGAAATCAAAGAAATCTGGAAAAGCTATGGTGGGACTCAGGACTGGCCTGCCTGGGAAGTTTTGCCTGGTTCTGACTGGAATTATGCTCTGGAAATCGACAAAGACAACTTGATCCGGAATATTAAGCTAGTAGAAAAAAAAGAAGTTAGCTATCAGCCTTTTTCCGTCGAAAATTCCCCTCTCGTTCTCGAAGCCAAAGCCAGACAATGCCCGGAATGGGTAGCTCAGGGGAGAATGGTCGGCCAGGTACCGCCAAGTCCAGTTAGTTCTGTCGGGTCAGAGAAGACCATCAGACTGATCCCGATGGGTTGCACCCGGCTGAGAATTACCTGTTTTCCCTGGGTCAGGCCAGAAAAATGAAGTTGAAGGGAGTCAACATTATGTTTATTGATGTCAGGAAGTCAGGTATCGTGCTGATTCAAATAATTCTTCTCATGACCGGTTTGGCCGGGCTGGCTGGAACTCAGGAAATATCTGATAGCCACCTGATTTCTGTGGATTGGCTTCATTCCAATTTAAATACTCCTGGCCTCAGAATAATAGATATGAGAGCCGATATCCGTGATTACTGGTCAGGCCATATACCTGGAGCTGTTTATCTGGATGAAACTGTTCTGCGCTGGCCCCAGGCTGGCATACCCGGCAAATTGATTCCAGTTGATGTCTTCGGCCGATTGCTGGAAGAACTGGGAATCGGGCAGAAGACTTTGGTTATAATTTATACAGAAGTCAATAATTATCGCGCCACTTATTTGGGTTGGGCCCTTGACTATATCAACCATAACCGATGGGCTATTCTGGCTGGAGGCTTTAACCACTGGAAAAGTGACGGCCGGCCGGTTTCAAGGGATTATCCCGTCATCAAAAGAACACCTTATGGTAAAAGGCTGGAAACAAATAACAGAGTCAGGGTCAGTTTAGAAGAGGTTAAAAATCAACGCCTTAACGAGACAGTTTTGCTAGATGTCAGACCGCCAGAAATGTATTCAGGCGAACGCGGCAACTGGAAAAGGAATGGCCATATTCCAGGTGCCATTAATCTTTTCTGGGCTTCTTTTTTGAAGGAAGATGGAAGCTGGAAAGATCTCAACCTGATTCAGAATAATCTAAAATCTCTGGGCGTTACCCCAAATAAGACTGTCATTCTCTATTGCGGTCAGGGGCTTATGTCTTCGCATGCTTATTTGACTTTAAAGTACATCTTAAAGTTTCCTGAGGTCAAAATCTTCGATGGCAGTTTTAATGAATGGTCTAGCCACGAAGAGCTACCGGTCGAAACCTCAAAATAAAGAGAGGAAAGATGAAAAGGAAAAATGTATGGTTCTGGTTGGTGTTGAGTCTGTCCGTTATTTGTTTGTGTCTGGGCTTAAGGGCAGGAGAATTTCAGACAGTCTGGCAGAAAGCTAAAACCATCTGCCTGGAATGTATCGGACTTGGCTAAAACCTGATGGAGAAATGACCTGTGGCCATACAAAAGAAAAGGAGATTACTGCAGATCCTGGCTACTATAGGTTTTAATCTGGATCTTCCATCACTTGCAAAAGGTCAGATCAGCCAGGTCAAAACCAAGGGCCTCTGTCTACCAGTTCTAAATTGTTATTCCTGCCCGGCAGCCATCGGAGCCTGCCCCATTGGTTCTCTTCAAAATGCACTTGATTCCCTGAAATATAACTTGAACCTGGGACAGAAAAAAATCGGCCTTTACGTGGCAGGTAGCCTTGGTCTCATCGGAGTCATCGGGGGGCGACTGCCCTGTGGCTGGCTATGTCCATTTGGATTCCTGCAGGAATTGGTCTACAAAATTCCAGTCCCGAAGCTAAAGATTCCCGATTTTCTAAGCTATCTGAGATACGCTGTCCTTTTGATTCTGGTCATTATGCTGCCCCTATTAATGGTTGACAGTCTGGGCCTTGGCTCTCCCTGGTTCTGTAAATGGGTCTGTCCGGCTGGAACCCTCGAAGCAGGTCTGGTCCTGGCATTAATCAACCCGGGTATAAGGTCGCAACTTGGTTTTCTTTTTGTCTGGAAATTGAGCCTGCTGGTGCTATTCCTTATCTGGATGGCTCTGAGCCAACGGCCATTCTGCCGGACAATCTGCCCTTTAGGGACAATTCTTGGCTTTTTTAATAGAATCAGTGCTTTCGAAATAAAGGTTGATCTTGAGCATTGCCTGGCCTGCAATGCCTGCCAGAAAGCCTGTCCGGTTGATATAAAAATTTATGAAAATGCCGCCAGTTCGCGTTGTATCCGCTGTCTTAAGTGCCAGGAGATTTGCCCGACCGGGTGCATTTCATCTGGCTTCTGGGTCTGCAAAGAGAAAACCCGGGAAACGAAAGCCGAAAGGCCGACCAGAAGCTGATAAGAACGAAAAGCAGTTTAATTTTTTGATCTGATTTGATGAAGTAGAGACTAAAGAAAATTAGAAGGCTTCCCCGGCACTCATATAAACTCCGTGTGTGCCATTTGGCCCGAAGGCAATATCAATTCTGACGTTAACCTGTTCTTTAGGAATGACTTTAAACCTCAAGCCAAAGCCAGCTGAGTATTTCAGATTATCCCAGGAAATATGTTTCAAGCTGTCGGCCAGGCTACCCAGGCCGGCAAAAGCTACACCGCTCACTCTTTTCCAGATCGGAAACCTGTATTCGGTTTGAAAAGCCATTACCACTCGATCACGAAAGCGGCCTCCATAATAACCTCTGAGTAAATCACCGCCGATTTTTGGCAATTTGTAGAATGGAGTATTACCACTAACTGTATCCAAAATTCCCTGCAAGACGAGAACCTGACCTGGAGCGACACTGAGATAATGACGTGCATCTAATTTAATATTGACGTAATTGAAACTACTGCCAAAGATCTTATTATTCCAGAAGCCAAATAACTGAAAATAATAACCTGAGGAAGGAAAGAAAATATTATCGCGGTTATCATAATTTATAATTAGACCCGGACCTGAGATCCAGCCGCCCTGACTGCCCACAACCAGCCCCTGGTCAAGAATCTTTCCGGGTTCTTTATCAACAATCAGGGTTTTTTCCAGATGATATCTAACTCCCAGGTAAAGAGGTAGCTTGCTGAAATATTTTCCCTGGTAACCAAATTCCATAAAATAGGTCTGGGGAGTGTAAGTTTCTAAATCATTTTCAATGGTGTCTGGCCCAACACCCCAGAATTTGGTCGGAAATCTCTCGGCCAAAAAGTTTCCAGTCAGAAAAATAGAGTTATTCTTAAGATAAATCTCAGGCTTGAGTTGAAAAGTGAACTGCTTCATCTGGGTGTAAATGCCGGCAAAAAAAAGCGTACTGGGCCTGGCTTCTTTAAAAACCAGTCCTAAGCGATAAGCAAGCAACCCACCAGCTCCAAAAGCCAGCTTAGTTTCGGGTGTGTAGTATAGAATGGGCAGGGCGGTAATACTAACCTTGTCTTTTTCTAATTTTTCTTGCTCGATCTCCTGATTGGAAAGCTGTCCGGTTTCTTCTTGAGCCAGGAGAAATACAGAAAATGAAAAAAACAAGATAAAAAAAATTACAATTAGATCGTAAACAGGGTGATCAGGCCGTGGTTCTTTATCTGACTGAAGCATAAGCAGTTATGTTAAATTGATTTTAGCTGGCTGTCAATCTCGACTTGAGATGAAGCCTTCAATTTGCGGGTCAGTGTCACTTTGATTCTACCCTCCTATAATTTTCCTTGACAGACAGAACAAGCTGAGTAAAAGTATTTTCTGAATCCAAAGGCTGATGTTTGTCTGGCCTGTGAGTTTAGTCGTCCTATTATATACAGCGGGAGAAAAGAATGGAGCCTGAAGAAAAGAGCCTTAGCCGGCGTGGTTTTTTTAGTCATTGCGGGCGTTATGCTGCCTCGCTGGCTGGTAGTTTCCTGCTGAAAAATGAAGCCGTGGCTGCCAGTCGCTTTGCCCTGATGGATTTAAGTTCCATCCCAAAACAGGAAAAGGCCAGAGTTGGCTTGCTGTTTGCCCTGCACCATCTTAAGCAGGATAGGCCTGATTGGCCAAACATCGGTTTTGATTTCAGGCCGGTTGTGGAAAGATATACCTCTTTTCTCCATCGCCAGTTTCCTGGCTATACCTTCCTTGTTTCCCTGGTCAGCGGGCCGGAGGAGGCAGAAAAAATAATTAAAAGTTATGAGCAACAAAATGTGGACGGCTACGCTGTTTTTCAGCTCAACTGCTGGAACCGCATTGTTCAATCAGCTGTGGCCACGGGTAAACCAGTCCTTTATGTTGATTTTCCCTATGGGGGAAGCGGTGGGTTTCTGGTCTATACGGCCGCTCTGAAGAGAGAAAATCCGGCAAATTTCGGTTTCCTGACCTCATCCAGGCTAGATGATCTGGCCGCTGCCTTTGAGCTTTTTGCCAGGATTAAAAAGCCAGAAAATCAAAAACCGTTCAGCCAGCTGGTTGAGGAACTGAGACTGGCTCGTACTCCGGCCAGCGGCCATCTAACCTGCTATCCTGATGAATTAAAAGTTCTTTCAGCCGAGGAAACTTTTGACCGCTTAAAAGATTCGCCTATTTTGCTATTCAGGGATGAACATGGTGGTGAACCTTTCCAGATCATGAATATTCCTGTCTTAAATCTCCCGTTTGGCGAATTGAACCAGGCCTGGGCCTGTGCCGACCAGCAACAGGCCGGACAACTAGCCAGAAAGTGGTGGCATGGTGCTTCTTTTATCCAGGGTGTCAGCTGGTCTGAAGTTGTCAATTCGGCGGCCATGTATTTAGGACTGAAATCCTTACTGGATAAATACAGAGCACGGGCTGTAACTGTAAATTGCCTGGGTGGATTTTATGGCGCGCACATTCATGCCTATCCCTGTCTGGGATTCTACGAATTGAATAACCAGGGTTTAGTTGGCGCCTGTGAAGCTGATCTCAGGTCGACAGCCACCATGACGGCTTTTGGTCTGATGACGGGTGGCCGGCCCGGTTATATTTCTGATCCGGTTATTGACCTTTCCAAACGGCGGATTATTTATGCTCACTGTGTGGCCTCAAACAGAGTCTTTGGCCCAAGCGGACCGGTTAATCCTTATGAAATTTTGACTCATTCTGAAGATCGGCAGGGAGCTGCCGTCCGTTCTATTTTGCCAGCTGGCTACCTGACAACGAGTCTTCAGATAGACGATCGCCGGCAGGAAATTCTTATTCACCAGGCCAAGGCCGTTGGCAATGATCTCAGTGACCGGGCCTGCCGGACGAAGCTGGTGGCAGAACCGATTGGTAATCTGGAAAAATTATTCTCTAACTGGGATGTATGGGGCTGGCACCGCGTAACTTTTTACGGTGATCTTAAAGAACCAGCTTACCGCCTGGCTGAAGCCCTGCACTGGAAAGTAGTCGAGGAAGCCTGAGGTTAAAATGAAAGTCTATACACTTGGTGATTTAAGAGAGCAAATTAAGAGTTTTCCCTTATTTGAATTAATCTCTACCCCCACACCACTCTATTCACTTGAAAAACTGAGCAACGAACTGGGGGGCCCGAAAATATTAATAAAAAGAGATGACCTGACCGGGCTGGCTTTCGGCGGTAACAAATCGAGAAAATTAGAATTTATTCTGGGTGATGCCCTGAAAAAAGGCGCTGATACCGTGCTTACCTGGGGTGCCCTTCAGTCTAACTGGTGTCTGCAAACTGCAGCTGCTGCCCGGAAGGCCGGGCTCAGGCCGGTTCTACTCTTATTTAAAACATACGATGTGCCCGCTATTTATACCGGCAATGTCTTCCTCGAATATCTGCTTGAAGCCCGAATGGAGATCAGAGAGACAGAAGAAAAAGGCAAGTCAGTTAATCAGGATAAAGCTTTTGAGCTTCTGGAAGAGCTGGCAGCCAGGGAAAGGGCTAAAGGCTATCATCCATACCTGGTTTCAGTTGGTGGCTCAGCCTGTGGGGGGCATTTAGAACAACCACTGGGCGCTCTAGGTTATTTCCAGGCTATGCTTGAAATATACGAGCAGACAGCGAAAGCCGCAGATTTACCCGATTATATTGTTATAGCCTCTGGTTCAGGTGGAACCCAGGCTGGATTAATAGCCGGAGTTAAAGCTCTCGGGTTGAAGACCAGAGTAATCGGAATCTGTGTTTCTGATAAAAAAGAAGAATTCTTCCCGATAGTTAAACAGGTTACCATGGAACTCCTGACCACACTTGGCCTTGATCTTCAAATTGATGATGACGACATCATCCTTTTTGATGACTACCTCGGAGCAGGATATGGGCAGATAACAGCTGAAACGGCTGGGGTTATAAGAAACCTTTTCAAAAAGGAAGCTCTGGTTCTTGATCCAGTCTATACAGCCAAAGCTATGATCGGTCTGCTTGATCTTGTCGAACGCCACTATTTTTCTTCTAAGGACAGACTTTTATTTGTCCATACGGGAGGTACACCTGCTCTTTTTGCTCTTCAGGATTATATTATGTCTTGCCTGCCTGGCGGTTAGGCCGGGCCATTACTGACGAATGATCTGCTCTATAAGACTATCCACTTCCTCCAGGCAGACTTGATAGTGTTCCAGTCTCCTGGCTGCCGGGAGTTCAGTAGCTTTAAGGCCATGGCCGGTCAGGACCAGAACGCTCTGGCCGCCAAGCTTCTCTTTTAATTTCAAATAGGCAGCCAGAGTAGTGGCTGCTTCTGGCTGAACAAACAGGCCCTCCTTTGTGGCCAGCAGTTTTTGGGCTTCAAACATTTCTTGATCAGTAACGCTGACCAGTTGGCCATTATTTTCTCTTATCATTTTTAAAACCAGCTGACCGGCTGGCGGGTCAGGATTAGAGATAGAATGAGCCAGGGTTGTGGTTGATTCCAGCTTTTTTACCCTGTCTTCACCCAGGTTGAAAGCCTGAACAATAGGGGAACAACCCTCAGCTTGAACTCCTACAAAGGTTGGGCAGGCTTTGATCAGCCCGGCTTGCTTGAACTCCAGGAAGCCTTTATAGAGTCCAATCAGATGACCACCGGAACTCAGGGGAACAAAGACAAAATCCGGAGACTGGCCCAATTGCTGGCAAATTTCAAAGCTGGTCAGTTTATAACCTTCGATTCTTAAAGGGTCAACTGAATTGGCAAAATAAATTCCATATCTTTTACCGAGCTGGTAACTCTTATAAAAAAGCTGCCCGTAATCACCTTCAATTTCGATAATTATTGGCTCGAAGACAGCTGAAGAAATTAAGGCACCGGCTGAGGTTCCCTTCTTCACCAGTAGAAACGCCTGGAGCCCGTTGCGGGCAGCATAAGCAGCCGTCGATGAAGCCATGTTGCCTGTCGAGACTGTGCCTATCTTTTCTACCTTCATTTCCGCCAGCTTTTGAATTACAACCGCTGTGCCTCTATCCTTAAAGCTCAACGTCGGGTTAGCTGCTTCCAGTTTAGCCGTAAGACCAGATTGATTTAAAGATTTTTCCAGCCGGGACAATCTCAGCAGGGGAGTAGAGCCTTCTTTAAGGCTTAAATCTGGTTCAACTTTTTCCAGAGGCAAAAAATTTTGAAATTTCTTGAGGGCTATTTTTTCTTCAATCAAAATCCTGGCATTATTAAACTGAGCCGAGTCAAACAAAAGAGGTTGGCCACATGCCGGGCATAAAATATCATTTGGCAGGAAATTGTCTTCGTGAGAACAATAAAAGCATGTCAACTTATTCATAGATAGCTATTTCCTTTTACTTCCAAAAGTTTATTTAATTCTGATGGTGATGTAAAGGCAGTCTGTCAGCTTTCCTTCGAGCAGTTGTTTACTACCTAAATTAAAGATAGAATAATGTTGCCGATGGAAGATAATGGAGACAGAGACACATATTTTATGAAAAAGGCTCTGGAGCAAGCCGGCCAGGCCGCTGCTATGGGCGAAGTTCCGGTCGGGGCTGTGGTGGTTAAAGACGGTAAGATTATAGCTCGAGGTTATAACCAGTCGATTTCCCGCTCTGACCCGTCAGCTCATGCTGAAATTATTGCCTTGAAAAAAGCGGCTAAAACAACCAAGAACTACCGTCTGATCGGGCTGACTCTCTATGTGACAGTCGAACCCTGCCCGATGTGTTTTGGGGCTATTCTTCAAGCCAGAATTAAGAGGCTCGTTTATGGAACAAAAGATAGCAAGCAGGGAGCCGTCGTCTCCCGCTTGGCTATTCCACTTGAGAACGCCAATCATCGAGTTGAAATTCATTCGGGGGTATTGAGCGAGGAATGCAGACAACTAATGAGCGATTTTTTTCAGACCCGGCGGCAAGCCAAAAAACAGAAAAGAAAGGTTGAAAACTCAAAGGAGATAAAGTAAATTACTGAAAACGGAGAGGTGGCCGAGTGGTTGAAGGCGACGGTCTCGAAAACCGTTATTCCGGTTAATCACCGGAATCGCGGGTTCGAATCCCGCCCTCTCCGCCAGTTAAGGGCAGATGCCCTCTCTGGCTGAGGTTAAAAATGGATAAGGTAAATATTATTCTGGTTGGTTTTGGCCGAGTCGGTCGGGCTTTTTTTGAACTTATCAAGGAAAAATATGATGATTGTCTGCAACGCTATGGCTTGCAGGTCGAGTTGAGAGGAATTGCTCGTCAGAAAGGCATTGTTCTTCTTTCCAGCACTCAAAAAGTTCTCTCTCCATCCTATTTTGCCGAAGATGACCTTGATAACCTGGCTGACTGGATAAAGGCCATTACTATCTCTGATTTGCTTGATGAGTTTCGTGAGGGAGTCCTGGTTGATTGCACTCCTTCCAATCTGATAAGCGGAGAGCCAGGTTTATCATTGTTCAGATTAGCCCTGGATAAAGGCTGGCATGTAGTCACCGCCAGCAAAGGGGCTCTGGCTCTATGGCCTGACGAGTTAAAAGAACTGGCTAAAAAAAAAGGATTAAACATCAAAGCCAGTGCGGCGGCCGCAGCTGCTCTGCCAACTCTTGATGTTGGACGGCGAGCCTTGGCTGGGTCGGAGATCATGGCCATTGAAGGCATTTTGAACGGGACAACCAATTATATCTTAACAAGAATGGCTGAAGGTCTGGATTTTGACGAGGCTTTAAAAGAAGCCCAGGAAAAGGGTATTGCTGAACCTGAACCCTCCATGGATATTGATGGCTGGGATACAGCAGCTAAAATGGTCATCATTGCTAATGAGGTGCTGGGCACCGAGATAAAATTGAGTGAGGTCCAGGTCAGAGGTATCCGAGGAATTAAAAAAGAAATAGCTGAGAAAGCCAGCAGTCTTAATAAGATTTTAAAGCTCTTCGGCAAATGTTACAGGGAGAAGGCTAGTTCGCCATGGAAAATTGAAGTTGGACTGGCCTTGCTTGACCCGGTTCATCCTCTGGCCAGGACTAGTGGTACAAGTAAAGGGATTATTTTTTATACTGATACTATGGGCTGGGTAGCAGTAACAGGTGGCCAATCAAGTCCCAAAGGTGCGGCTGCTGCCCTTTTGAAAGATATCATTTCTATCTACCGCCCCTAGATTTTTTGCTGTCTCATAAATTGATTTCCTTTTAGTATTTTGATAACCTTTTTCTTGATAAATTCACCCGGAGAGGTGTCCGAGTGGTTTAAGGAGCACGCTTGGAAAGCGTGTGTAGGCCCAAAAGGTTTACCGCGGGTTCGAATCCCGCCCTCTCCGCCACTTAATTCTTGGAAAGGAGTTATGTATGGACAGCAAAGACTATATTGTTATCGAGGACATCTACGGAGCCCATAATTATCATCCTCTGGATGTAGTTATTACCAGGGCTAAAGGTATCTGGATGTGGGATGTAGAGGGGAAAAAATATCTTGATTTTTTAAGCGCCTATTCGGCCGTTAATCAAGGACACTGTCATCCGAGAATTGTCAAAGCATTGCAGAATCAGGCTAAAAAATTGACCTTAACTTCGAGGGCTTTCAGAAATGATCAGTGGCCACTTCTGGCCAAAGAACTCTGCGAACTAACCGGCTTCAACATGGTTCTACCCATGAATTCCGGCGCAGAGGCAGTCGAAACAGCTATTAAATTAGCCAGAAAATGGGCTTACCAGAAGAAGGGTCTTCCTCAGGATGAAGCAGAAATTATCGCCTGCGCCAATAATTTTCACGGCCGGACGGTAACCATCATCAGTTTTTCTACTGATCCGCTTTACCGTCAGGATTTTGGCCCATTTACCCCTGGTTTCCAAATTATTCCATTTGGCGATGCTGAAGCTCTGGAGGCTGCTATTACCCCGAGGACGGCAGCTTTCCTGGTTGAGCCGATTCAAGCTGAAGCAGGAATTCTGATCCCGCCTGACGGTTTCTTAAAAAAGGCTAAAGAAATCTGTGAAAAGAATAACGTTCTGTTTATTGCCGATGAAATTCAAACAGGGTTGGGGAGAGTCGGCAAAATGTTTGCCTGCGAATATGAAGGGGTTAAACCCGATATTATGGTCATCGGGAAATCGCTGGGTGGCGGCTGTTATGCTGTTTCGGCTGTCCTATCAACAAATGAAATTATGGGCTTGTTTAAGCCTGGCGAGCATGGTTCAACTTTTGGCGGTAATCCTTTAGCCTGCGCGGTTGCCCGTGAAGCTCTTAATGTTATTCAGGATGAAAAACTGGTAGAAAGTGCGGACGAAAAGGGTTCTTATTTTTTAGAAAAGCTAAGAACTATTAAAAGCAAGCACATAAAGGAGATCAGAGGACGCGGCTTGTTGATTGGTATTGAGCTCTACCCAGAAGCAGGAGGTGCCCGCCGTTTTTGTGAAGAGCTGATGAAAGAAGGGCTGCTCTGCAAAGAGACTCACGAGAACGTGATCAGATTTGCTCCACCATTGATAATCAGTAAAAAAGAGCTGGATTGGGCTTTCAAGAAGATAAAGAAAGTTTTTAAAAGCTTAGGTTGAAGACAAGGGGCAAGGTCCTTCAGGGAGAATGTTGTCTGAGTAAACCTAGCCGTTGTCAAGATATCAACAGGTCTGGTCAGGCGAAATGGATAGCCAGCCGTTTTTGCAGTTATAAAGCAGGGAGGGGAAGATGAGAAAATCAATTATTCTTGAAGTATTGATTCTCTCATTATCATTGAGCTGCCTGATTTATGTCCCACCTGAAGAGAATCTGACCAGTAAACGGGAGGAAATCAGATTTTATCCTGAAACATATATAGCTGGAGAGATTACATTCGGTTATATCTATGATTATCTCAGCAGTTTTGGCTTCTGGATAAATTATTCGCCATTCGGGTATGTTTGGGTGCCAAAAGGAGTTAATGCCCGCTGGCATCCTTATATTCATGGCAGATGGGTCTGGACTGACTATGGCTGGACCTGGGCTTCGGCCTATAGTTGGGGTTGGTTGCCCTTCCATTATGGACGTTGGGGTTGGGATGTTCACCTGGGGTGGTTTTGGGTACCAGATGTAGATTGGGCCCCGGCCTGGGTTATCTGGAGATTCAATGATATTTATCTAGGCTGGGCACCGGTTCCACCGGATATTCCCTTCAGGCCAGGACATGGATTCGAGTGGAGAAACAGGCACGTTGATTATCACTTGTGGATCTTTATCGAAGGGCGTCACTTCCATGAAAACCGCCTGGCTAACTGGGTCATACCTAGAGAAAGGAACAGATCATTAATTAATTTCACGGTTTTAGTAGACCGGGTTAGCCTGAGAAATAATATTATTATCAATGACGGTTTGAACCCCCAGCAAATAGAGAGAATCACTGGCCGGCCTGTGACCAGAGTAAAGATCAAAGAAATCAAACAGCCAGCCGGACAGCAAAGGGTCAACCAGAATGAAGTTAGAATATACAGGCCGGTTATAAAGAAAGAGGCTGTTTCTCCCAAGACCATGATCAGCAGAGAAGAGGCTGTACAAAAATCAACTTCAGACAGGCTTAAACAGGATCTTAATTCTCTTGAGACTTATCACCGGCGGGAGCAAGCTTTGCTCGAAAAAACTCAAAAAATGGAAATCGATAGATTAAGAAACCAAGCTGAAAAAGAGATTAAAGTTACTACTCCTCAAGAAAAGCAGAACAAATTAAATGAGTTTCAGGTCAGAGTTGAACAGTTAAAACAGCAACATCAGGAGGAAAAACAAGAGCTTCTGCAGAGACAGGCTAAAGAAAAACAGACCATCAGACCCGAGAATATAAAGAGAAAAGATGAGCGACAATAGAGAACTAAGTCTGGCTGCCGGCTTCTTTGGCGCTATGATAGGATAACCAGAGAACCGAAACTAAAATTAGCAGCCCTCCAACCAGAGTTTTCAAGCCGGGCTTTTCATTAAGTATCAGGTAGCCAAGGACAAGTCCATAGACCGGTTCGAGCAGACTGATCAGGCTGGAAGTCTGGGCTTCCATCTCTCTTAAGCCTCTAATAAAAAGTGTATGGGCTATAGCTGTACAAAAGACTCCTAAAAAAATAACCAGGCTCAGGCTTTTTAAATTTCCTGGCCAGCTGAATCTTTTGACCAGAAAAATAGGGAGTAAAAAAAGCATAGCCAGTGTGTCCTGATAAAAAGCCAGAATCAAGCTGGAATAGTGGCTGGTTAGTTTTCGATTGATAATGGTCAGCAGGGAAAAAGAAAAACCAGAAGCTAAACCCCAGATAACGCCAATAAAGATAGTATTTTTAAAATTGAACTCGGGAATAAGCAGGTAAATTCCGCTCAGACAGACTGCCGCCAGAAAAATATTTATTTGCCTGAATCGAGTGCCGAGAAGCCATGGTTCCAGAAAAATGGTAAAGAGAGGAAAGGCTGAATAAGACAGCAGCCCAATAGCGACTGTCGAGACCTGAATTGATTGGAAAAAAGCCGTCCAGTGAAAAGCCAGGAGGAGCCCCGAAGCAACTATCAGCCAGCGATCAAGGGTCTGAGTCGGGCAGAGCATCTTTTCAGATTGAAACTTGATAATCAGGAAAAGAGTCAGACTGGCCAATACTACTCGCCAGAAAGTTAGTGAAAAAGATGGCAGGTTAACCAGTTTGCTAATTACACCAGGAAAACCAAATAGAAAGACGGCCAGGTGAACAAAAACTAATCCTCTTTCTCTTTGATTCATATCAGGAACATTTTAATCTCTTCCTGACTAAAATTCACCCTGAAATCAATGGAGGCGGGCTTATTCCTGCGGTTGAATTTTAAGCCGATTATGATAAGATAAAAAAGATTTTGATTTAGGCTCGAGGTGATGTCAAACCAATTAGTTGATAACCGTCAACCTTCCTATCTGGTCCTGGCCAGAAAGTACCGGCCAAAAAAATTTGCTGAAGTAGTTGGCCAGGAGGCAGTTGTCAGAACACTGCAAAACGCCATTAAGGAAAATAGAATCAGCCATGCTTATCTTTTCTCCGGCATGAGAGGAGTGGGCAAAACGACAGTGGCCAGGATTCTGGCCAAGGCTCTTAACTGCCAGTCAGGGCCTGCCCCTGAACCCTGCAATCAATGTGATCTGTGTCAGGCTATTAATGAAGACCGGTTGATTGATTTTATTGAAATTGATGGTGCCTCTAATCGCGGCATAGAAGATGTTAAGGCTTTAAGGGACAGCATTCAATATGAGCCAATGCATAGCCGTTACCGGGTAATTATCATTGACGAGGTACATCAGCTAAGCCGGGATGCCTTCAATGCCTTACTGAAAACCCTCGAAGAGCCACCAACCAGAACCATATTTATTTTTGCCACCACTGAATTTCATAAAGTCCCGAGGACGATAATTTCGCGCTGTCAGCATTTTGTCTTTAAAAGGCTGGCTGGCGATGATATTGCCGGTCATCTTCAATATATCGCCGGTCAGGAAGGACTGACTATAAGTCCCTATAGCCTTAAACTCATTGCCGAAGCAGCTGATGGCAGCCTTCGAGATGCAGAAACTCTCCTTGACCAGGTCATTTCTTTTAGTGGCCTTCAGGTTAAAGATAAAGATACAGAGGAAATACTGGGAGTTATAGATCATCAGTTATTCGAGAAGTTTTCCAGAGCCATCATTGGTGGAAAGGATGAACAGATATTCAAACTGGTCGAGGAACTGGTGTCAGCTGGCTATGATCTTAAATATTTTTATAATGGACTCGTTGAACATTTTCGCCAGATCCTTCTGGCCAAAATAATTAAAAACCATGCCGGTCTGAATTTAATGTCTGAAGATGAACTTAACCAGCTAAAAGACATCGGTCAATCGTTGCAGCCAGAAGAAATCCTGAGGTATCTAACCCTTCTTCAGGAAGGGGAAGCTGGCTTGAGGTATTCAGCGCAGCCAAGAATATTTCTGGAAGCTCATTTAATCAAGCTATGTTATTTATCACGGCTAAAATCCATCGATAAGATTCTGGAAGAGCTTCAGGAATTAAAAAAAGATCTAGGGAAGAATGAGTCGCAGAGAACAGGTTATTCTGCTGCACCAGCACGGCCGGCTGATAAAAATCGAGGCACTGTCCGCAGCTCTGATTTTCAGAAAGCTAACAACCAGCCGCCACGGCCAAAAAATGGCGTACCTGTTCTGGGACACCCGATAGTCGATGAATTCTATTTCCGCCTGATGAAAGACAAACCGGCTTTGGCTCCGATTCTTAAAGTTGCCAGTAGGGTTGAAGTCCGCGATAAAACCATGAAATTTATTTTCAGTCAGGATAAAAAGCACTTTGCTGTCCTGATAGAGCAAAACCAAGCCTATCTAAACCGTCTGGCATCTGACTTCGATGGTTATCAGTTTGAAGTAAGAGTTGAAGAAGAAAACCAGCAGACGGTTTATGATAAGAAGATCAATTTCGAAAAGAGAAAGGCTGCTTCTGTCGGAAATGGAGAAGGCAGGCCAGCTGTGGCTGATCCAAAAGTCAAGACTATCCTGGATAATTTAAGGGGGCAGGTTATTTCGGTCAAGAAGAAAGCTAATGATGATAAATCATAAAAAGAGGAGCTCGTATGAAAAATCTGGCTGAATTGCAAAAAATGATGAAGGCGGCTCAGGAATTTCAGGAAAAGATGCAGAAAGAACTGGCTCAAATGCAAGTTGAGGGGTCAAGTGGCGGTGGTATGGTCACAGTAACTCTTGATGGGCACAAGAATTGCCTGAAAATCAAGCTGGAACCAGAAGTGGTCAGTAAAGAAGATGTAGATATGCTTCAAGATCTGATTGTTTCTGCCTTCCGCGAGGCGGCTGCCAGGGTGGATGAAGAAGTCTCAAGAAAGATGTCCGGTTTTACTGGTGGCCTGAAAATCCCCGGGCTATGAATGGTCAGTCATGTTTGAATATGCCCAGCCCCTGCATCAGTTAATTGAGCAATTGAGAAAGTTTCCAGGAATCGGGCAAAAATCTGCCCAACGCCTGGCATTTTATATATTAAGCCTGTCGCCAGAAGAGGTCGAAAGGCTGATAAAAGCCATAACTGAGGTCAAACAAAACCTCTTTTATTGTTCTGTTTGCAATAATATTACCCATGTTGACCCCTGTCTCCTGTGCACTGATTCACATAGAAATGATGAACAAATATGCGTAGTTGAAGAGCCATTTAATGTTGCTTCTATCGAAAGAACTGGTATCTATCACGGAAGATATCACGTTCTTCTTGGTTCCCTGTCACCGATGAAAGGTATTGGACCGGATGAATTAAGACTGGAAAAACTGGTCAACCGGCTGAAAACTGGTCAGTTTAAGGAATTGATTATAGCCACTAACCCGACGGCTGAGGGAGAAGCAACAGCTGCTCTCATTTTACAATTGGTCAATGATCTGCCGATCAAAATTAGCCGCCTGGCTATGGGTTTGCCGGTCGGTGGTGATCTCGATTTCGCTGATCAACAAACTATCAAAAAAGCCCTTGAAGGACGGACTGAAATTAAGAAATAAATCTTAAAAATTGGTTCGATAAAAAGGGAAGTTTTGGTATAATAAAATATTATTGTCTAAATTAATAAGGAGCAGCGTTATGTCTAAAAATTTTAAGGCTGTCGATGGTAATACTGCAGCCACCCATGTGGCCTATGCTTACTCGGAAGTGGCTGCTATCTATCCTATCACTCCGTCTTCAACTATGGGTGAAATGGCTGATGAATGGTCCAGCCAGGGTAAAAAAAACATCTTCGGCCAGACATTGGAAGTAGTTGAAATGCAATCAGAAGGAGGAGCAGCCGGGGCTGTTCATGGCTCTTTGAGTGCTGGCTGTTTGACCACCACTTTTACTGCTTCTCAAGGGCTGATGTTGATGTTGCCGAATATGTACAAAATTGCTGGTGAGCTGTTACCAGCCGTTTTTCATGTCTCTGCCAGATCTTTAGCCTGCCAATCTCTATCAATCTTTGGGGATCATTCCGATGTTATGGCAGCCAGAAATACTGGTTTTGCTCTGATGGCTTCTGGTTCTGTCCAGGAAATCATGGATCTGGCTACAGTCAGCCATTTAGCCAGTTTAAAGAGCCGTGTACCTTTTCTTCATTTCTTCGATGGGTTCCGAACATCAAGTGAAGTTCAGAAAATAGATCTCATTCCCTATGAAACACTGGCTGAACTATTTGAACCACAATATCTGGAGGCTTTCAGGCAAAGAGCTCTTAATCCGGAAAAGCCCATGATGAAAGTTGGTGCTCAAAATCCTGATGTCTGTTTCCAGGGCAGGGAAACGGTTAATAAATATTATGAGGTTACTCCGGCCATCGTCCAGGAGTACATGGATAAAGTGGCTAAGGTCACGGGTCGTCAATACCATTTGTTTGACTATTTTGGCTCCCCTGAGGCGGACCGGATCATAATCATGATGGGCTCGGGTGGAGAAACAGCTGAGGAGACCATAAATTATCTGCTCAAGCAGGGTTATAAAGTTGGTCTGGTCAAGGTGCGACTCTATCGGCCGTTCGATGCAGCCGCTTTAAGTTCTGCTATTCCATCTACTGTTAAGAAAATTGCGGTTCTCGATAGGACAAAAGAGCCTGGCGCACCCGGCGAACCTCTTTTTCTCGATGTAGTTTCTGCTCTATCCGGGAAAGACATTAAGATCGTTGGCGGGCGGTACGGCTTATCTTCCAAGGAATTTACTCCAGCCATGGTCAAAGCTGTCTATGACCACCTGGACGGAGTAGCCTTTCACGGATTTACTGTCGGCATCGAAGATGATGTCACAGGAAAATCGTTACCGGTTGGACCAATTCTTGGAACCGAACCTGAAGGGACAGTTCGCTGCAAGTTCTGGGGCTATGGCTCTGATGGCACGGTTGGCGCGAACAAAAATTCTATCGCGATTATAGGTGATAATACCGATCTCTATGCCCAGGGCTATTTTGAATATGATTCAAAGAAATCAGGCGGTGTCACCATTTCCCATCTGCGATTTGGTAAACACCCGATTAAATCAGAATATCTGGTGAATATCGCTGATTTTATTGCTCTTCATAAGCCAGCTTATATCGGGCGTTACGATGTTCTGGAAGGCATCAGGCCTGGTGGGATTTTTCTGCTTAATTCGTCCTGGAAAAAGGAAGAAGTCTTCGAACACCTGACTGAAGATATGCAAAGGACTATTATAGACAAAAACATCAAGGTCTATAACATCGATGCCTTTAAGATTGCTCAGGAAGTTGGCTTAAAGACGAGAATTAACACTATTATGCAGGTTTGTTTTTTTAAGATTTCCGGCGTTCTGCCAGAGGCTGAAGCCATAGATCTCATCAAAAAAGCCATTCATAAGAGCTATCACAAAAAAGGTGATGATATAGTCAGGATGAATATGGCCGCGGTTGACCGGGCATTGGAAGCCTTAGAAGAGGTTCCTGTCCCGGATAGAATCACCAAATCAGCTTCTGTTCCCAAGCTGCTTCCTGATGACGCTGATGACTTCGCCAAAAAAGTCATTGAACCAATTATGCATTTTAAGGGAAATTCGATTCCAGTATCCAATATGCCGGACGACGGCCGGATTCCAACCAATACGGCTAAGCTGGAGAAAAGGGGAGTAGCTGAACTTGTACCTCACTGGCTGCCAGAACACTGCATTCAGTGCAATCAATGCTCTTTTGTCTGTCCGCATGCGGCTATCAGGCCAAAACAAATTCTGCCAGCTGATCTGGAAAAAGCTCCGGCTGAGTTTGTCACTCTGGTGTCTAACAGCAAGAATGATAAGAATTTAAGATTCCGTCTTCAAGTTTATATTGAGGACTGTGTTGGCTGCAGTGTCTGTGTAGAAACCTGCCCGACTAAAGAAAAATCACTGGTCATGGTTCCACTTGATGAAGAAAGAGCTGCTGGAGAAAATGAAAATGTAGAATTCTTTGAGATGCTGCCTGATAGCTGGCTGGATGGAAATAAGGTGGAAACCATCAAAGGCTCTCAATTCTTAACTCCCTTGTTTGAGTTCAGTGGCGCTTGCGGCGGTTGCGGCGAAACACCTTATATTAAACTGACTACTCAGCTTTTCGGCGATAGAATGATTGTTGCCAATGCTACTGGCTGCTCTTCAATTTATGGTGGTACATTTCCTGTTTCTCCATATGCTAAAAATAAGGAAGGCAAAGGACCCAGCTGGGCTAATTCGCTCTTTGAGGACAATGCCGAATATGGTTTTGGCATGAGGCTGGCAGTTGATACCATCAGGCGGCAACTTCTGGCAAATATGAATGCCGCTATTACTGCTGGTACGCAGCCTGAACTGATGGATGCCTTCCAGAAAATGAAAGAACTCTGGAATGACCATGGTGACCAGGCTAAAATGACAGCTGAGCGTATTCAGAAGCTGTTGCCTTCTGCCCTGGCCAGGAAAGATGCTGCTTATCCCTATCTGGTCAAAGTAGCTGAATTTCAGGATTATTTTGTTGATAAGAGTATCTGGTGCATCGGTGGCGATGGCTGGGCTTATGATATCGGCTTTGGCGGCCTTGACCATGTTATAGCCATGAACAGGAATGTCAATCTGCTGGTTCTTGATACTGAGGTTTATTCCAATACTGGTGGTCAGGCTTCAAAAGCAACGCCCACCGGCTCAAGAGCCAAGTTTGCCTCTTCCGGCAAGAAAACAGGTAAAAAGGATCTCGGCCGGATGGCTATGAGCTATGGTTATGTCTATGTAGCTTCTGTTGCCATGGGAGCCAATATGAATCAATGCCTCAAATCTTTTATGGAAGCCGAAGCTTACGATGGCCCATCTCTGATCATTGCTTATTCACCCTGCATCAATCACGGCATTGATATGAGCAAATCACAGCAGGAAGAAAAACTGGCAGTAGATACAGGCTACTGGATTCTCTATCGTTATAACCCACAACTGGCTAAGGAAGGGAAAAACCCATTTACTCTTGATTCGAAAGAACCGAAACTCGATTATGAGACCTTTCTTAAAAATGAAATTCGTTATCGTTCGGTCCTTCGGGATTATCCAGAAACTGCCACCAAGCTCTTTGCTCAGGCCAAAGAAGAAGCAAGAAATAGGTTTGAATACTACAAAAAGTTAGCTCAACACTAATATCTGACCAGGGAAATTTCATAGGCCTGTTCAGGCATTAGAGCTGCCTTTAATAGCTGGTTGAGGCCTTCGGCAGTTACCGAGTCAATTGAGTTTAAATATTGATTGTAAAAATCGACGGGCAGGTTGTTGGCCAGCAGAAAAGACAAAAAAGATAAGCGTGCCTCTCGCCCGCAAGACCCGCGGAGATAAGTATTCCTGGCCAGAAATCGGCCAGAAGCAATTTCTTTCTCTGGAAGTCCTTCTTGACTCAACCGGGTAAAGGTTTCTTCAAGAGAATCCAGAGCCTGGCTGACATTCTGGCTGTCAGTTTCCAGATAACAGATAAATATTACTGCCGGCCCGATAATTTCAAGCCTGCAGTTTAGATTATAGGCCAGACCGGTTTCCTGCCGAAGAGACCAGATAAGCGAAGCAGGGCCCTCTCCTATAATCTTTTCCAGCACATAAGCTGCTGGATATATCTGAGAAATTTCACCGGGTAGGGGATAGGCTAGTAAGACTGCAGCTCCGGCTGGGCCACGATAATAATTGCATTGGATTATCGCCTTACCGGTCTGACTTTTTTCGGAAATAGAAAAGACTGGTTCAGCCTTCAAGGTGTCGGGTTTTTTTACCCAGGCTAAGTGCCTAGAAAAAAGATCAATAAAGACCTGGCTCTCCAGGTCAGAAATAACTATAAGACTCAAGTTGGCAGAATTAACCAGGCTGTCATAAAACTGGTTGATATCTTTTCGGGTCAGTGATTTGAGACTGGCTTCAGTCCCGAAAAGAGAATGGCGATAAGGAGCCTGGGGAAAAAGCTGCTGCTTCAGACAGATCAGGGCTGAATCTACCAGCCGGCAGGCTTCTTTTCCTAATTCAAGTCTTAAAGTTCTCTTGACATTATCAATCCTTAACCCGGAAAAAGTCGGTTTTTTAAGGTTAGAAGCAACCATGGCCAATGTTCTTTCCAGATACTGACTGCTACAATCGAACTGAATATAAGAAAAGTCTGCCCGGCTGCCAGCGCTCAGATTGATTCCATAAGACAGAAGCTCAGCTAGCTTGCCTTCTTCAGCTACTTCAGCCATCAAGCGAATAGTCAGGTAGGATAATCCAGCCTGGTTTTCTTTTTCCAGGGCCTGGGCCCCTGAAAAATGGAAGACAACCGTGCTAAATTTGACCTGAGGATCCTGCTGATAGTAAACCTTTAATCTGTTGGCCAGAGTAAATTCTTCGAAATTCAGCGGCTGAGCCAGAGCCAGACCATGCACAATTAGTAGAAAAAGAGGGAGAAAAAGCCAGCCCGGTCGTGACTCAGATAATGCAGATTAATGGATGACACCAGATCAGTCTGACCGGCGAAAGCTGAATAAAGAAGCGGATAGAGACCATAGCCTAACATTTCACTCAACAGATCTAGACCGATCCGGTCAGGATTGTTGTATTCAGGTCCGGCCAGTGCGGCCATAAGATACGTATCAGCTACATTCATCTTGAGTTCAACCAGCTGACTGGGATTTAAGGATTTATGGCCTGGGGGGACTCGACTGACCTTTTTTCCGCCTGGCTTTAAATCAGAAAATATCTGTTTAAGGCTCTCTTCTAAATCTTTGGGACTAAATTTTCCTACCACCACTAAGGCTGAATTATCCGGACTAAAATATTTCTGGTGCCAGCCCTGAAGCTGGCTCAGGTTAGCTTTCCTGATAACTTCTTCCTGGCCGTAAACCGGAAGAGCATAGCCAGTATTGGGAAAAGCCAATTCATAGGCTTTAGCCAAGCCAACTTTCTGAGGATCCCTATGAACATCAAGCAGTTCCTTTAAAAGTACTTTCTTTTCCTTTTCTAATGCCTCCTCAGTTATATTGAAGCTGAAGACCACCTGTTTCAATAAATCAAGACCTGACAGGAGAACCTCAAGTGGTAGACAGATTTCAAAAAGCATCAAGTCCTGTTCAGTATGACCATTATAATAAAGACCAAATTCCTTTATAGTCTGATAGAGATGTTCGTTTTCTACAAGATGACTCTGGCGGAAAAGCAGACAGTGTTCCAGAAGATGCAAATGGCCGTTAGTTTCAGGAGCCTCGTCAGCTACCCCGACTTTTACGCCAAGAACAACTGTCGCCAACTGGGGCCGCGAATATGGAAAGAGGCAAACCTTTAAACCGTTTTCCAAACTAAATTCTTTCGGAAGAGCCGATTCTTCTGTCAGGTCTCCTGGTTTTTGAGCCTGGGCCAGGCTGACTGTCGGCCTAAAAAGCAAGATCCCCATCATAAAAAGCAAAAATATTTTTTTTGTCGTAATTTTTTTAAGCAATCTTTATAAAATATCTTTATAAAATATAGGAATATAGTGGTGGATAATCAAGATATAAGATAGACATAAGATAAATGTTAGCGGGAGCCGGATTAATTGTGTTAAAATAAAAATATGAGTAGTAAGGGAAAAAAGTGGCGAATTCTGATTGTGGATGATGAGGAAAACATCCGAAAATCTTTAAGAATGATTCTAGAATATGAGGGATATACCATTTATGAAGCCGCTGATGGAGTTGAAGCCAGGCAGCGCCTGGAAGAACATCCAGAAATAGACCTGGTTCTTCTTGATATAAAGCTGCCCGACACAGATGGCTTGACCCTATTAGCTGAGATAAAAAAACAGCCACTGGCTCCAGAAATCATTATGATTTCCGGTCATGGAACTATTCCTATGGCAGTTGAGGCTACCAAATTAGGGGCCTTTGATTTTCTGGAAAAGCCACTGCACCGGGAAAGAATCATCTTAAGCTTAAATCATGCCCTTGAATCGAGACAGCTCAGATCAGCTTTTCAGGACATCAAAAAACGAGCAGAAAAAAGGTATCGGTTAATTGGTGAACATCCACTGATGAAAAATCTTACTGAGGAAATATTAAAAATTGCTCCGACTAATGCCACCGTTTTAATAGAGGGAGAGAGTGGCACAGGTAAAGAACTGGTAGCCAGGGCCATCCACAGCCACAGTTTGAGAGCCGAGGAGAATTTTGTTCAGGTTAATTGTGCCGCTATTCCTGAAGAATTAATCGAAAGTGAACTTTTTGGACATGAAAAAGGTGCTTTTACCGGAGCAACGGAAAGGCAAACTGGCAAATTCGAGCTGGCTGATGATGGGACAATTTTTTTAGACGAAGTGGGTGATATGAGCCTTCGCACCCAGTCGAAAGTCCTGCGCGTCCTGGAAGAAGGCGAGATTCAGAGAGTCGGATCGAGTAAAATCATAAAAGTTGATGTCAGAGTTATTGCTGCCACTAACAAAGATCTCAAAAGGGAAATGAAGGATGGACGTTTCCGCGAAGACCTCTACTTCCGGCTTAATGTTGTCCCCATTTATGTTCCGCCGCTAAGAGACAGGAAAGAAGATATTCCACTTCTCGTTGACTATTTTTGCCGGGTCTTCTCTGAAGAAAATAACTTCAAACTCAAGAGATTCTCGCCTGAGGCACTGGGCGCCATGATGAAATATCACTGGAAGGGAAATGTCAGAGAATTAAAAAATCTTGTCGAGCGTTTGATTATCATGAATGACAAAGAGGTCATCACCATCCATGATCTGCCCGATTATCTCTTCGGGGAAAAGGAATTGTATTTGCCCGATTTAAAAAAGGCAGGCACGCTGAAGGAATTCAGGGATGAAGCTGAAAAAACTCTTATTCTTTATAAACTTAAAGCCAATAACTGGAATGTTTCCAAGACGGCCAGAGAAATTGATACACCTCGAAGTAACCTCTACAAAAAATTAGAGCAATATGGTATAAAAATAGTAGCTGGAGCAGGCGAGGCAGTCGCTCCTTCTGCTGAGGAAGAAGGAGAGGAAAGTCCGAACTCCACAGGGCAGGATGGTCGCTAACAGCGACTCCGGGCAACCGGGGGAAAGTGCCACAGAAAACATACCGCCGGCTTCCTGTGGAAGTCAGGCAAGGGTGAAATGGCGAGGTAAGAGCTCACCGCTCCAGGGGTGACTCTGGAGGCAGGGCAAACCCGATCCGGAGCAAGACCAAATTAACCCCAGGAAGGATGGCCCGTCCGATGGGGTGGGTAGGTCGCTTGAGCTGTTAAGCAATTAACAGACAAGACAAATGACTGCCGCAGCTTCTGGCTGCAACAGAATTCGGCTTATGTCCTGCTCCAGCCCTTTTTGACAAAAAAGTTTTTTTTGCTATAATCTAACCACACTGCGGGGTAGAGCAGCCAGGTAGCTCGTCGGGCTCATA
>DCDG01000048.1:51432-188613 GCA_002316315.1 Candidatus Aminicenantes bacterium UBA1061
GGGCTCATAACCCGGAGGTCGCTGGTTCAAATCCAGCCCCCGCTACCACTTCTTATCAATTATTTTTCTCAAAACATTATTTTGTGTCTATCCCCTTTCCTGGTCTTTTCCCGGCATAGCCCTGTAATTTTTAACTTTTAATCTTATGAAAATTGATTTATGATAGAGTCTGTAAAATATTCGTTCAGGAGGCGAAGTTATGTTTAATCCTGAAGTTTATCAGGAAAGAAGAAAAAGATTAAAAAAGATGATTGAAACCGGCATCTGTCTTTTTCCTGGAAATGATGATAGTCCGATGAATTATCTGGCTAATACTTATCCTTTCCGCCAGGACAGCTCTTTTCTTTATTTCTTTGGTCTGGATTCACCTGGACTGACTGCTGTTATTGATTTAGACGAGCAGAAAGAAATAGTTTTTGGAGATGATGTCACCATAGAAGATATAATCTGGGTAGGACCGCAGCCTCCCTTAAAAGACAGAGCTAGAGCTGCTGGCTTGAAACTGGTTAAACCTTCAGCTAGTTTAAATGACTATCTGGCCGAAGCCATCAGCCGTGGCCGTCAGATTCATTACCTGCCTCCTTATCGTGGGGAGACAATTTTGAAATTAAGTTCGTGGCTAAAGATTGCTCCTGACCGGGTTAAGCCTGGTGCTTCAACCGAATTGATCAAAGCTGTCATTAGTTTGAGATCAATAAAAAGCAGAGAAGAGGTAGCTGAAATCGAAAAGGCCCTTAAAGTCACCAAGGAAAGTTATCTGACCGCCATTCCTGAGATCAGACCAGGAGCCAGAGAGCAAGAAATTCTAGCCTTAATGGAACTGGTCATCAAAGCCTATGGCCTATCATTTGCTTTTCCACCGATTATTACCATCAATGGCCAGATATTCCACAAAACTAGCTATGATGACAAGCTGCTCAAAGGACGCTTTCTTGTCATGGATACCGGTGCTGAATCCCGGCTACACTATGCCTGTGATATTACCCGGTCTGTTCCTGTTGGCGGCCGCTTTAACCAGAGGCAGAAGGATATTTATTCCATTGTCCTCAAAGGACAGGAAGAAGCTATCAAGAGTATTGCTCCTGGAGTTATGTTTAAAGACATCCATCTGAAAGCAGCCAGAGTTATGGCTGAAGGATTGAAATCGCTGGGGTTAATGAGCGGGGACATGGAAGAAGCAGTCAACCAGGGTGCCCATGCTCTATTCTTTCCTCATGGCCTGGGGCATATGGTCGGACTTGATGTTCATGATATGGAAAACCTCGGAGAAGACTATATCGGTTATGATCGGACGGTAAATCGCAGCCAGCAGTTCGGGCTTAACTATCTGAGAATGGCCCGGGCCTTGGAGCCAGGTCATGTCATGACGGTTGAGCCTGGTCTTTATTTCATTCCTGCCCTGTATGAGCTGTGGAAAAAACAGAAAAAATTTAAGGCATTTATCAATTATGACCGGGTAGCCAAATTTTTAGATTTCGGCGGGGTTAGAATAGAAGATGATGTTCTGGTAACTGAAGATGGTCACCGAATTCTGGGGCCAAGGCCGGGCATACCTAAGAAAATCTCGGATATCGAAAGCTTATTTTAACTCTTAAAGCTGATTCGAACAGTATCATCAGTTAAATTTTATAGAGACTTATAGAGAATGGAACCCAATGGTTGATTGGTATGTGTTGAATACTAAACCCAGAAAAGAATCTCAGGTCGAATCACTTCTGTCTCAGGCCGGTTTTACTGTTTATCTTCCCCGTTACAGTCAGGATTCGGTCGTGAAGCCCTTTTTCCCTGGTTATCTTTTTTTAAAATTCAAGTACCCCAGGGATTATCAGAAAATTACTTATACCCGGGGAGTCACCAGGATAGTCGGGAATGGTCATACGCCGGTGCCAGTTGGGCCGGAGATCATCAACTGCCTTAAATCCCGCGAAAAAAACGGCCTGATAGAATTAATGAAATACGGCGAAGATCCTGGCCCGGGTGATGAAATTTTAGTCATGGAAGGACCTTTAAAAGGGTTCCAAGGGATCTTTTGCCACGAATTGAATGATGGACAGCGAGTAATGATTCTATTAAATTATGTTTCTTACCAGGGATCGCTTTTAATTACAAAGAACAAGATAAAAAAAATTAAGTCTTCAGAGGAACGTGGCCACAGCCAGAGCAGAAAACAGATTAAAAACATAATTTCTCAGGAATAGAGATATCAGAGACCTACCCTGTGCTTTTTTATCGGCGGCTGTCAGGACATCACCCTAACTGTCTGACATTTGAGGGGTGTGGTTCTTAAGCGGCCGGGTGAATAAGACTTAACGATGTGCTGTCAGGTTTTTCTAGTGATGGCAGGTAGAACAGCTGGAAGAGGAGCAATTTGAACAGCTACCCGAACTGCCTTTAATCCGGCTGCTATTCTCTCCGATTCCAAAAGAAGAAACAAGCTTTTTGACTTGATGGCTCTGACAGCGGGGGCACGTCACCTCTGATTGATTCATCTTCACCAGGGCTTCAAACCGATGCTGGCATTGAAGGCAGATATATTCATAAAGCGGCATATTTTTACCTCTCATAAATTATACCGCACTAAAATGTTTTGTTAAGCCCGTCCTGGACAACAAAATTATTATCTAACAAGAGGGACAGCTTCAGCTTCAGCCAGAGCTATGACCTCTACCTCAATTTTTGCCTCCCGGGGCAATTTAGCTACCTGGAAAGCAGCCCGGGCTGGATACGGTTCTGAAAAATATTGAGCATAAACAGCATTCATCTGGCTGAAATCGTTCATATCAGATAGAAAGACAGTGGCTTTGACTACATTGTCAAACGAGCTGCCAGCCGCCTGCAAAATGGCCTGCAGATTTTTAAAAACCTGATGAGCCTGCTCTTCTATAGTCTGCCCGACAATTTCTCCACTGGCAGGATCAAGCGGAATCTGCCCGGAAACAAAAATAAAGCCTCCGCCAATTATGCCTTGAGAATAAGGCCCGATGGCCTTTGGGGCTTTATCGGTCTTGATTGCTTTTTTCATGTTGTCGCTCCTTAGTTTGTTGATGGCTGTCCACGATGTTTTTCTAGCCGCCGCTAAAAACCCACATAGCAGCCAGATAAAATTCCTTCGCCTCATAAATCTCTTGACTCTTTATTTATTCAGCTAAAGCCTTTAGAGCCTCCACTACCAGCCGCCAGAATTTCTCGACTGAATCGATATTAACTTTTTCTTCAGGAGAATGTGGATAACGGATGGTAGGCCCGATGGAAATCATATCAAGATCTGGATATTTTTCACCAATAATACCGCACTCCAGGCCAGCATGGACAGCCTTAACTTCTGGTTCCTTCTCAAATAGATGCCGGTAAAGGTCAATCATTCTCTGGAGCAGGGGTGATTTTAGATTAGGCGTCCAGGCCGGATATCCTTTAAGCTGGACAATCCTTGCTCCGGCCAGGGTGGCATTAGCCTTTATGACCAGCCTGACGGCCTCCAGGGCTGAGCCAACCGAACTGCGAGTGTTACAGGTAATTTTCACCTTTTTCCCCTGTGTCTCCACTATGGCCAGGTTGGAGGAGGTCTCCACCAGTCCACTGATCTCAGGATGCAAGCTGACCACGCCATGGGGAAGAGTTAAAATTAAGTTTAGTAATCTGGACTGAGAATCAGCAGTCAGCGGATAACCGCTTTCTTGACTTTTCTTAATCTCCATCTTCATATCAGGCTCAGTCACCCGGTATTCGAATTTAATGGCTTCAAACGATCTCTTCAACTGCTGGCTCAAGCCTTTTTGCTGCGTCGGTCCTATAGCCAGAATAGCCCCGGCTTCTCGCGATATAGCATTTCTTTTGCTTCCACCATTAAATGAAACCAGCTCAAATTTGAATTTCGAAGCAGCCTCGGCCAGCAATCTGGCCAGCAATTTAATAGCATTGCCACGGCCCAGATTAATATCCAGACCAGAATGTCCTCCACGCAGGCCTGTTAAATTGACCATCAACAAATTTCTGGCTTTACGTTCTTTGCGTTGGACAGGAAGGGTAAGTTCAGAATCAGCACCACCCGCGCAACCAATGGTAAAGGTGCCTTCGTCCTCGCTGTCCAGATTAATCAATATTTTTCCATGGAGGAGACCTTTTTTCAGCTGATAAGCACCGGTTAAACCCGTTTCTTCATCAACCGTGAACAAGCATTCAACCAGTCCATGCACCAGGCTTCGGTCTTCCATGACGGCCAGGCAGGTGGCTACTCCGATGCCATTATCCGCTCCCAAACTTGTTCCGCTGGCTTTTACCCAGCCACCATCAATTACCGGTTGTATTGGATCGCGCTGGAAATCATGATGGATATCAGAATTCTTTTCACACACCATATCGAGATGGGCTTGTAGAATAACGCCAGGAGCTGCCCGGTGTCCAGAAGTGGCTGGCAGCCTGACAAGAACATTACCTACCCCATCTTTTTGATGTTCAAGATTCCAGCTGGCGGCCAGCCGACAGATATGATCAGCTAGGGCCTGTTCGTGCCCTGAACAGTGTGGAATTTTAAGCAAATCAGAAAAGTGTTTCCAGATTTTCTCTGGTTTTAAAGACATAATTTCAGTCGGCATATTTAACTCCTTTGCATATTTACTAGTATGTTATAATATCTTTAAAAAGCGGATAGTTTCAAGCTATTTAATCAATGGAAGTAGTGGCAGCTGATGAAAAGAATTTTTGACCTGCTGACATTAATATTGATAACCATCTCCCTGACGGCTGTTTCCCAGGCCAGGTTGACTTCAGAACCTGGCCTGCTAATTGTTACTACCATCTTTCCTCTGAGTGAATTCACCCGTGAAATCACCGCCGGACAAGATGAGATATACCAGTTAATCCCAACTTCTTCCGAAGTTCATGATTTTCAACTGCGTCCTTCAGATCTCTCCAGGCTGATGTCTGCTAATATTTTAGTCCGAATCGGTGGCCAGCTCGAGCCCTGGCTGGACCGAATTCAGGGCAGCCTTGAGACTAAAAAGCTGACCGTCATCAGTTTTACAGAGGTGCTAAAAGCCAGCAATTATGCAGGCTTAAGAACGGAAGACCCCCATCTATGGCTGGATTTTGAAGCTGATCAGCTTTTGGTAAAAAAATTGATGGAAGTTTTATCTGATCTAAATCCTGCCCTGGCAGCTGTATATAAAAAAAACGGTCAGGCTCTCCTGGAAAAATTAAAACAGCTTGATAGTCAATATCAGCAAAGTTTAGCTATCTGCCGATCAGCAGATCTGATCATAGCAGGACATCAAGCTTTTGGTTACCTGACTGCCCGCTATAAACTTAATCAGATTGCGCTGACCGGCCTGAATCCTGAGGCTCAGCCAACACCGCGACGGCTGCAGGAAGTCATAAATTTGATTAGATCCCGGCAAATCAAGGCTATTTTTTATGAAAGCTCCTCTCCACCCGAATATGCCAGGCAGATCGCCCGGGAAACAGGCTCAAAGCTTTATCGCCTGTCTACCGGAGTTGATTTGAGTAAAAAAGAAATAAAAGAGAAAAAGTCTTTTTTAAACTTAATGGAAGATAACCTTAAGATATTAATTGAAGGATTAGGTTGTGGCCAGCCAAATAATTGAAAGTCAGAGCAATTTGGATAAAAATAAAGAAATTATCAGGGTAGAGTCAGTCTATTTCAGTTATGATGGCCCGCTCATTCTTGAGGATATTAATCTATCTATCAACCGGGCCGATTTTCTGGCTATTATCGGACCAAATGGCTCCGGCAAGACAACTCTCCTGAAGATAATGGTTGGGCTTCTTAAACCTCAGGATGGCCGGGTGTTTCTTTTTGGTCAAGAAATTGAAGACTTTGGGGACTGGTACAAAGTGGCCTATCTTCAACAGAATGCCACTCATCTTGAATCCAACTTTCCCATTACAGTCGAGGAGGTGATTATTTCCAGTCTTTATGCCAGCAGGGCAAAAAAGATCAAGCCGGCTGTCTGGCGAAAAGAGAGAGTCGAGCAAGTACTCAATCTGGTTGGTCTAGCTGGCTATCAGAAAAGGCTGATGACCACTTTGTCAGGCGGCCAGCAACAGCGGGTGTTAATTGCTCGAGCTCTGGCCAACGAACCTGAAATTATGTTACTGGATGAACCAACTACAGGAGTTGATCATAAAACTCAAGGGGCTTTTTATGATCTTCTTGGAAACCTTAACTATAATTACGGGCTGACTATTGCTGTTGTCACTCATGATTATGGACTGGTAAATAAACATATCAATCAGGTAGCCTGCTTAAACCGAAAATTAATTTATCATGGCCGACATGAAGAATTCTGCCAGTCAGGGGCGTTTAAAGAACTTCTAGAAGGCGGACATCACCTGATCATGCATCAGCATTAAAAATTTAAAGAAGGTCAGATGGTATCAAGCATACTAACTTCTGGTTTTTTCTGGCGGGCCGTCCTGGCCGGTAGTTTTCTGGCCGTCGCCTGTGGTCTGCTGGGAGTTTTCCTGATTCTGCGCCAGGATTCCATGATCAGCCATGGGCTTTCTCACGTGGCTTTTGCCGGCATCGCTCTGGGTCTGGTCTTGAATTTTCTGCCTTTAATTGTCTCGCTGATTATTTGTGGGATTGGTTCAATCTTTATCTTAAAGCTAAAACAACAGGCCAGGCTGCCTGGTGATGCTGCCCTGGCTATCCTCAGCAGCGCCGGTATGGCTCTGGCTATTTTTTTAGTATCTTTGAGAATGAATTTTGGTGTCGAGCTGATGGGTTATCTCTTCGGTGACATTCTGGCTATCTCACCGGTGGAGGTCTGGTTATCAATTGCCCTGGCTTTGATGGTGACGGTTTTAATTTTGATTAATTATCATCAGTTGCTATATATGACTTTTGACCGCGAAACAGCCCTGGTGGCCGGCGTTAGAGTAAGCAGTCTCGATAAAATACTGGTTATTTTAACCGCCATTACAGTCGTACTCGGTTTGAGGATTGTCGGCCTGCTACTGGTTTCAGCCCTGACGGTCATACCGGCTGCCTCTGCCCTTTTGCTGGCCAGAAGTTTTCGTCAAACCCTGGTTTTAAGCAGCATTTTCAGCCTGGTCTCTATTGTGGCTGGTATTATTCTGGCTTATCTGCTCGACCTGCCAGCTTCAGCCAGTATCGTTTTTCTGTCTATAGCTATTTTTCTGACAACTCTCGGAGGAAAAAAAGTTGCTGCTGGGCATTAAAAAAATAGTTATCACCAACAACTGGATTAACCAGGATTAAGATTATTTTTCCAAGGACAGACATCTGTCCAGAAGTTTTTCAATTTTATCAACTTCCTTTTCCAATTTTTGCCTGAGCTTTTCTGCTTGGTTAAGCGTCTTTTTCTTGAAGACCTCATCTTTAAGGCCAGGCAGGTTGATTCTGACATTATAATAGGCTCCGAGGCCACAGGCCCTGGCCGTCAACCCGGCTACCCCGGCATCACTGACAGAGTTCTTATAGCCAGAAGCCACTACCTGACTGGCCAGAGTGGCCAGCTCGACCGAATTTTCCAGAACTGATAATGGGACCAGAGTTGCTTCTTTATTAGCTTTTTCGATAGCTTCATCTCTGTCTTTAGTCTGTTCAGGTGTTCCCCGTGGCAGTCGGAAGGCTTCCATCACCTGGTTAAAAGCCTGGCTATCCTGGTCAACTGCTGCCAGCAGCTCGGCTTTTAATTTTTGAGATCTGATGGCCGTTGATTTCATGATCTCGGTTTGAGCTTCATAATCTTTTTTTCCAACTGTCAGATTAGCCACCATAGAAGACAGAGCTGCCGACAAGCTGCCGCACAGAGCAGCAGCACTGCCCCCTCCGGGGGTTGGCGCATCCATTGACAGTTCATCAACAAAATCAGTCAATTTCATCTCAGTCAGAACTGAGATAGAAGGAAATTGATATTCAATTATTTTTTTAGCCGGATCGAAAGGAACGATGTCATTTAAGCCCAGCGACCTGACCGCCAGCCGGATCAATTCCTTCTCGGGCAGGCCGGGACTCTTTCCCTGTTTTTCAAGATAATAGCTTCCGGCCATCAGCAGAGCCTCTTTCGGAATAAGACCAACCAGCTCGCTGCCGGTTACCCGGACACTCATTTTTTGAGCTATCCGGCAGGCTTCATCGAAGACAATGTGGGGTGGAGTGATCTTATAGTTAGTTAGGTTGATGGAAATCTGAGCAATTTGATACTCATCGATATACCAGCCAACGGCCTTGACGGCCTTAAATTTTCCAGGGATTCTCACCGGTTGCCCCTGATTATCATAGACTATCTGGCCGTTTTTATCTTTTTTTACCCGGCCGCTTTCCCGCAGATAGGAAGCTATTTCCTGAGCAATTTTTCTATCTCTAGTATTTAAATTTATATTATAAGCTATCAAAATTTCCCTCGCCCCAATGACTGTCGCTCCGGCTGATGGATTAAACACCGGCTGACCATAGTCAGGTGCCCACTGAGGATCCTTTAATTTCTCAGCGAGACCTTCATACTCGCCCTGCCTTATATTGGCCAGATTTCTTCTTTCTGGCTTCTTAGCTGCTTCTTCATATAAGTAAACCGGTATTTTCAATTCTTCAGCTACCTGCTTAGCCAGCTCGTTAGCCAGACGGATACAATCTTCCATAGAGACCTCAGACACCGGGACAAAAGGACAGACATCGGTGGCACCAAGGCGGGGATGAGCCCCTTTGTGCTGCTTCATATCAATTACTTCTGCTGCTTTCTTAATAGCCTTAAAGGCGGCTTCTTTTACCCCTTCTAGCGAGCCAATAAAAGTGACCACAGTCCGATTAGTCGCCTCTCCTGGATCGACATCAAGCAGTTTAACCCCTGGTGTACTTTCAATTTCTCTGACTATGGCCTCTATCTTTTGCCGATCGCGGCCTTCGCTAAAATTAGGCACACATTCAACGATTTTCATTCTTAACAACTCCTTTTTCGCAAATGGCTTTAAGCTGACCTTTTTGATTATAGATTTCTATTCTGTTCACTGCCCGCAAAGAATTCAGACTGGCCTGAAAGTCACCACTAATGACGACGAGCGGCTGTCTGGTCAAATACTGGCGGGCTACTTCCTGAACTTTTTCACTGCTAACTATCAGCAGATTCTCATAATATTTATTCCAGAAATCAGACGGTAGCTGAAAAACAAACTGCAAACCAATTCTTCTCGCCATTTGTTCTGGCAATTGATTCTCAAGTGGAAAGTTTCCGGCCAGGAAGGCTTTAGCCTTCTCCAGCTCATGCGGATCAATCCTTTCTTCAAGTAAAGAATTCAGCTGAGATAGAATTTCTTTTACCACCTGGCCGACTGATTCGGGAGAACTTTTAACCCTGATCCAGAAGAGACCATTATTTTTAAAAAATGACAGGTGGCTGAAAGCATAATAAGCCAGGCCTTTTGATTCTCTCAGGTTAAGAAAAAGGCGGCTGCTGGGTGACCCGCCCAATAGTTGATTTAAGACCAGAAGAGCATGATAATCGTCACTGCCCGGGGGAGAAACTGCATTGCCAATAATTACAGAAACATCAGGCGAGGGCAGATCAAGGAAGGCTACAGTCTCATAATTCAAATTTCTTATCCGGGGGACGGACGGGCGATCCAGTGGCCGCGATACCCAACGGCTAAAAGCGCGGCTTATTTTCAGGCTGGCATTATTTAAATTAATGTTTCCATCCAGGACAATGATTGAATTGTTGGGGCGGATAAAACGCTGATGGAAAGACATGGCATCTTTCTGGCTGATATTACGAATCGAATCTTCATCAATCACGCCAGGATTGTAGCCAGTACCGGCAAACATCCTGGTCAGAAAAAAATCATACCCGGACTTTTCCGGGTCTTTCTTACGAGCTACCTGCTGATAATAAAAACCTCTTTTAACTGCGGCCAGCTCCAGAGAAGAAAAAGCTGGCTCATAAAACAAAGAACCAATTAAACGGAGAGAAGCCTCCAGGTTTTCTTCCAGGAAAGAAAAGGAATAAAGGATGTAATCCGCCCTGACCTCAATACTCCCGGTGAGGCCGAGGCTTTCCATTTGCTCTTCTATAGCTGATGAACTGAGGGATAGAGTCCCTTTCAGTAACATTTCAGCCGTAACGGTGGCCAGGCCAGGGAGCTGGCGAGGAGAATCATTTTCGCCTGCCTGCACAATAACAAGTAGATTGAATAAGGGACGGTTAGACCTGCTTATAGTTACCACTCTTAATCCACTGGTCAGGAGGCCGGATTCGATGGGGGGAACTTTCATCGGGTTTAAGGGGTCGGGGTAGGGGGGATTACGCCGAAAGCGCTCCTGAGACTGTAGATTCAAAAGGCAAAAGACCAGCAACAATAAGCCTGTCAGGCAATATTTGAATCTAAAGCTTCCTGCCAGCTTCATCGAATCACCTGGGCAGAATAGTCACAAAACAATATTTTGCCTCCTGCAGGTATTTTCTGGCCATGGCCAGAATAGAATAAGGGGTTATCTTATCAATTGTGGCCAGCTCTTCATTTAGATCAGGGAGCTGGCCCCTGTCGAAATAAAATTCTGATAGAGTTAGAGCTCGCGCCAGGTTGGTTGTGGTCAACTGACTCAAGAAATCGTAACGGTATTTGTTTTTGGCTTTGAGTAGCTCACGCTCCGAAACCAGTTCCAGTTTAAACTTATTTAACTCGTCACTGATCATTTTTTTAGATCGATTAATCATAATCTGATTATTAGCCAGAAGAAAGATTTTAAGAGAGATGAATCCTCGCCGGGCTTCCAGGTTGCCACTCAAATAAAGAGCTGTTCTTTCCCGACTGACTAGGAGTTTATACAGCCGACTTGACTTTCCATTAATCAGCAGATATTCAAACAGCCTGATTAGCGGCCGTTCTGCAGGAAGGGGATTATCCAGCCTTAAGCCAAACTCCAGAGCAGGAGTCGAAACCATGGGGTCAACAATAGTTTGATCTCTCGAAGAAATAACAGAGCTAAAGTCTGCTTCAGGATATAAAGGAGCTTCTGCTCCTCTGGGGATAGTCTCAAAATATTTCGTCACCAGTTCTCTGGCTTTTTGAGCTTTTATATCACCACTGATACAGATGACGGCATTGTTAGGTACATAATAGCGGTGATAAAAAGCCAAGACATCACCAACGGTAATACTGTTAATGCTTTCCTTAGTCCCGAGAGGTGAATGCCCGTAGCTGAAATCTGGAAACAAGATCTGATCCATCAGAAAAAAATAGCGGGCATATGGCTCCTGCAGATTTCTTTCCTGTTCATTAGCCAGCATGAGTTCCTTAATTCTGGCCACCTTAGCTTCGTTAACTTCAAGAGAATTCATTCGATCTGATTCCAGCCAGAGAACCAGACTTAATTGGTTGGAAGGAACCGTCTCGTAAAAAAAGGTTTTATCAAAGGTAGTTGAGGCATTAAGTTCACCACCGGTATTCTGGATATACATTAAATGCTGCATCGGGCCAACATTCTGCGAACCCTGAAACATCAAATATTGCATCATAAAAGCCAGTCCGCCTTTGTTTTCCGGGTCATTAACTGATCCGACTGAATAGCTCACCACCACCGAGACCAGAGGTAAAGAGGAATCTTCGCAGACGATAACTTCTAATCCATTTCTCAGTTTAAATTGACTTAGTGGATAGGGAAAACCAGGAAGCTGTGCTTCAGCCGGCCCAGCCCACAGCCCAAAAAGCAAAAATAGCAAGGGGGTAGCAGCTGGCCAGAAGATATTTTTTCGCTTTACCTTAAAAACAATCATGATTAAAATAACAGGTAAAAAATATCATAAAAAGCCAGAAAATAAAACCGCACTTATTGCAATTGAAAGTTATTTATGTTAAAAGATCGAATCAATCAGATTATAGCTAATGCTTGTAAAGGAGGTAATTGATGGCAAAAAATGGTAAATATTTTTTTACCTCTGAATCCGTAACCGAAGGTCATCCAGATAAAATATGCGATCAGATTTCTGATGCTGTTCTGGATAATTTGATTGCCCAGGATCCTAAAAGCCGGGTAGCTTGTGAGGCTTTGGCCACTACCGGCCTTGTTCTGATTGCTGGGGAGATTACTACTGCTGGTTATTGCGATTTTCAGAAACTCGTCAGAGAAACAGTCAAAGAAATTGGTTACACCAAAGCTGATTATGGCTTCGACTATAAAACTTGCTGTGTTCTTTCCTCTATCCATGAGCAATCACCTGATATAGCTCTTGGAGTAGATGAGAAGCCTGGCCACGAACAAGGGGCAGGGGATCAGGGCCTGATGTTTGGCTATAGCTGCCAGGAAACGGAAGAACTAATGCCTTTGCCTATTATTCTGTCTCACAAACTGGCCAGGCGACTGAGTGACGTCAGAAAAGAAAAAATACTTTCCTATCTCCGGCCCGATGGCAAAACGCAGGTGACAGTTGAATATGAAGGCCCGAAGCCAGTCAGGGTTGATTCGATAGTGATAGCTGCCCAGCATAATGCTTCGATAGATATGGAAGAATTGAGAGAAGATATTAAAAGAGAAGTAATTAAAAAGGTCGTTCCACCTAACCTCCTGGATAAGGACGCCTGGAAAAAAGTTTACATCAATGGCACCGGGCGATTTGAAATTGGCGGTCCGCTGGCCGATACAGGTATGACCGGACGCAAAATTATAGTTGACACCTATGGAGGTTTTTTCAGCCATGGTGGGGGATCGTTTTCCGGTAAAGATCCCAGCAAAGTTGACCGTTCAGGTTCTTATATGGCCAGATATATAGCTAAAAATATTGTAGCGGCTGGTCTGGCTGATCGGGTTGGCGTTCAGATGGCTTATGCCATCGGGATCGCTGAGCCAGTTTCAATTATGGTTGATACTTTCGGCACTGGCCGGGTTAAAGAAGAGCTGATCGAAGAATTAATCAGGGCTCATTTCAAGATGACTCCGAAAGGCATGATTGAACAGCTTGATTTACTCCGGCCGATCTACCAGAAAACTGCCTGTTATGGCCATTTTGGGCGGGAAGAACCCGAGTTTGCCTGGGAAAGAACTGACAAGGCTGACATTTTAAGGAGAGAGGCCGGGTTAAAATAGCTTTTTTAAGATTTGTTTGATGGCAAGGAGAGGGGTTATGGACTATGATGTCAAGGATTTGTCTCTGGCTGAGTCTGGAAGATTAAGGATCGAATGGGCAGGAAAATCAATGCCTGTTCTAAATAAGCTCAGGGAGAGATTTAATAAAGACAAGCCTCTTAAAAACCTGAGGATTTCTGCCTGCCTTCATGTAACTTCTGAGACAGCCAATCTGATGGCTACCCTTAAGTCTGGTGGAGCTAATCTCCGGCTGGCTGCTTCCAATCCGCTGAGCACCCAGGATGAAGTGGCTGCAGCCCTTGTTAAATATGAAAAAATCCCTGTCTTCGCCATCAAGGGGGAAGATAACGAGACATATTATCGCCACCTTGAGCAGGCCCTGGCTCACCAGCCTCAGCTCACTATGGATGATGGCGCTGATCTGGTCACTACCATTCATGAAAAAGACCGGGATTTAATCAAAAATATACTGGGCGGCACAGAAGAAACAACTACCGGGGTAATTCGCCTGAGAAGCATGGCCAGAGCCGGCGTCCTGGCCTATCCTATAATTGCGGTTAATGATGCCATGACCAAGCATCTTTTTGATAACCGTTATGGGACTGGTCAGAGCTCAATTGATGGCATTCTGCGGGCCACCAATATATTACTGGCCGGGTTGACGGTGGTGATCTGTGGTTATGGCTGGTGTGGAAGAGGTGTGGCCAGCCGAGCTAAAGGGGCCGGAGCCAGAGTGACCATCTGTGAAGTTGACCATCTGCGGGCCCTCGAAGCTCTAATGGACGGTTATCAGGTCAAAACTTTGAGGGAAGCCGTAGTCGAAGGAGATGTGTTTATTACCGCTACTGGCAATAAAAATGTCATCAGGCTGGAGCACTTCAAAAGAATGAAAAGTGGCGCGCTTATCGCTAATGCCGGTCACTTTAATGTTGAAATTGATTTAACTGCTCTGGATAAAATCGCACTCAAACGGAGGAAAATCAGACAGTATGTTGAAGAATACCAGTTGTCTGACGGGCGGTGCCTGTATGTCTTGGCTGAGGGACGCTTAATCAATCTGGCCGCCGCCGAAGGACATCCGGCTATGGTCATGGATATGAGTTTTGCCAATCAGGCTTTAAGTGTTTTATATCTTAGAAAAAACAGTTCAAAACTTGAAAAGAAAGTCTATTCTGTACCTGAAAATCTAGATAAAGAGATTGCCAGATTGAAACTCGATTCGATGGGGATCAAAATTGACCGTTTAACACCGGAACAGCAAAAATATTTGCTCGAGTGGAAAGAAGGTACCTGATCACCAAATTCAATTCATCTAATCCTTAACCAGTGTTTTTAATTGCTCGAGATAACTCCTAACCTCGTCGCGATCTGCCTGATTTACCAGCCTTGGCAATAACTTTTCAAAATTTTCTTTTGAATGCAAGTAGCGGCCATTATCAAATTGAATTTTAGCCAGATTAAATAAAAAACCGGAGTCGTCAGGCACAATCTTGACAGCTTGAGCAAAGGCATTTTCTGCTTCTTCCGGATCACCCATTTTTTCGAGAATTAAACCGCGCAGATTATGAGCCATGCCAAACCTGAACTTGATCTGAAGAGCTTTTTGAACGTGGTCATAAGCTTCTTCCAGTCTATCCTGAACAAAATAAAGACGGGCTAAATTATAATAAGGCAGCTCCCGAGATGTATAGGCCGGATCAAGCAATGCCTGCCTGTATTCTGTTTCAGCTTTATCATATTGTTTGAGTTCAAAATAAATTGTCCCCAGGTTATTACGGGCTTCGGTAAATTGAGGGTTGATGGCCAGAGCCTTGATAAAAGCCTGAAGAGATGCTTCAAAATTTGTTTTCATAGACTGAGCCAATCCGAGGGCATTCCAGGCCAGATAATTATTGGCATTAAGTGACAAGCTTCGGTTAAAACACTTAATAGCCTCATCGACGTTATTATTATTTAGGTAAAATAGGCCCAGATTATACTGATATTGAGGATCTTTGTCCTGCTTAGCAGTTGACTGACTCTGACTTGACGCACAGCCAGTAATAAACAATACTAAACAGATGATTATAAGCAATGAAAATTTGTTCCGCCTCATTTTTCACCCTCCTGTCATTATTATAATTCAAACTATATCTTTTCTTCTTTCAGGCTTCTGGACATAAGTTCTGCCAGTGCCTTATGGGCAGGCTTGCCCAAATAAAGGACTTCGTAAACCTGCCGGCAGATAGGCATCTCTATTTTTTTCTGATGGGCCAGTTTGTTAACAATCAGCGTATTCCTGACACCCTCGGCTACCATCTTCATTTCCCCCAGAATGGTTTTTAGCGATTTCCCTCGGCCGAGTTCCCGGCCGACATGATAATTGCGGCTCATATCACTGGTACAGGTTAGAACCAGATCACCCAGCCCAGCCAGTCCTGAAAAAGTCTCACGATTAGCGCCCAGGGTCAGACCCAGCCGGGTAATCTCTACCAAACCTCGAGTAATCAGAGAAGCCCGGGAGTTATTACCATAGCCGAGACCTTCAGATATACCGGAGGCAATGGCTACGACGTTTTTTATAGTCCCGCTCAGCTCAACTCCAATGACATCCGTTGATGTATATAATCTGAGCTGCAGGCTGGAAATGGTTTCTTGAATTTCACGAGCCAGATTTAGATCAGAGCTGGCCACAACTAGAGCTGTCGGCTGACCGGCTGCCACTTCCCGGGCAAAACTCGGTCCGGACAGAACAGCTATCCGGTTTTTTTTGCTCACCTCGAAAACTTCCCCCATCACTTCGGTCATTCTTTTTAAGCTTTTTTGTTCCAGACCTTTAGTCAGGCTGACCATAATCTGACCATCATTCAAATGCTCGGCCAGCCGGCTATAAATCAGACGGCAGTATTGGGAGGGCACGGCGATAAAAACTAAATCAGTTCCTTCAACTGTTTCTCCAAGAACCCGGTGAAAGCTGACAGTCGAAGGGAAGACGAATCCAGGCAAAAAAGTCCGGTTCTCCCGGGTCTCAACAAGGTCCGCGTAAACTTCCTCTTCACGAACCCAAAGTTTGGTAAGAAAGCCAAGACGCCCTAAATAATAAGAAAAAGCCGAACCCCAGCTGCCAGCTCCAATGACACTCATCTTAACCATTTAATTTCTCCCCGAATTTTCTTTCTCTCCCCGAGAGAAGTCTTTTTATATTATCATGATGACGGCTTAGAACCAGTAAAAAAATCAGAAAAGACGCCACGGCCCCCAGATAATTTTTTTCAATGATGGTTAGCAGGGGGGAATAAACCAGCAGTCCGGTCAGGGTGGCTAAAGAAACATAACGGAAAAGGGCTATCATCATGATTATTATGATTAGAATTAAGATAAAAGCCAGGGGCGAAAAATACAGAAAACCGCCCAGGGAAGTTGCCACACCTTTTCCCCCTTTGAATTTAATATAAACAGGGTAGCAATGCCCAGCCACGGCTGCCGCCAGTGCTAACCAGGCTAGACGCTCATCAGCCAGCCAGCTGCTGGCCAAAAAAACCGGGAGAAAGCCTTTTAGCACATCAAAAATTAGGACGGGGATGGCTGTTTTCCAGCCACGATAGCGCAAGACGTTAGTTGTCCCGGTCGAGCCGCTACCCACCTGCCTTATATCCTGCCTGGCCGTCATTTTTACCAAAAGATAGCCCGTAGGCACTGCTCCGAGCAGGTAAGACATAATAATAAAAATTATTTTCATGACAGCAAATGACGGCTTAATATGTGGTATTCTGGCCCTTGCGGGCGAAGAATACTCTGAAAAAAGGTTATTTCCCTGACCATCATTGAGCCCAGCTCCTGCTGGTTGTTTTTTTCCAGTTCACTGGCTAATTTGTCTTGCTTTTCTGGTCTTTTCACTCTGCCAATAGTCAGGTGAGGGGAGAAGGGCCTGTTTTCTTTAGGAAAGCCCCTTTTTTCGAGCTCGATTTCAATCTCTTTTTGTAGAGACAAAAGTCTTTCCCCATTGGTTATGCCAACCCAGACTATTCTGATCCGGTTTGATCCTGGAGGAAAACTGCCTGTTCCTTTTAACTTCAAGTTAAATGAATTATGACGGCCGGCTACCTCATCAAGTGTTTTTTTGATGTCTTCCATTTCCGATTCTGAGATCTCGCCTAAAAATTTTAAGGTCAGATGATAGTTTTCCCTGGCAACCCACTTAATATTCTTGCCCAACGGCTTCAAATGATTGACCAGTGTCACCAATTTGTCCTTAATTTCCAGAGAAAGATCAATAGCAATAAAGGTTCTCACTGACTATCAACCTTATCCTTTTTAATACTCTTCTTTTTATTCTTTGATTTTAACCTTAACATATCCAGGGCTTTTTGAGTAGCCTGAACTTTTATCTGGCGGCGATTGCCCTGGAAATAATTTTCAACCACATTTATGCCATCCTGGCTGGCCAGGCCGATATAGACCAGTCCTACGGGCTTTCTTGAGCTACCTCCACCGGGACCGGCAATGCCAGTAATGGCCAGGGCCAGATCAGCCGGAGCCTGCTTTCTAGCTCCGGCAGCCATTGATTCAGCAACTTCGCGGCTGACCGCGCCTTTTTCTTTAATCAGTTTACTTGGAACTCCTAAAAATTTGGTCTTGGCTTTATTGCTATAAGTCACCAGGCCGGCAAGAAAATAATTGGAGCTGCCAGGTACGGATGTAATCCTGTCGGCCAGCAGGCCACCTGTACAGGACTCGGCACAGGCCAGGGTCTGACCAAGAGCTGATAGCTCGTGGCCAACGACTTCCTCCAGAGTCTGTCCCTCGGTGGAAAAGACCTTGTCTCCCAGTAGCTTTATAATCATGTCTTTTACCTTATTAAAAATCTTTTCATTCTGTTTATTAATCTCTTTGACTGGCAGGGTTAATCTAATCTGAACCTCACCTGGCGAGGCCAGAGTGGTCAATTCAAGTTCAGGGGGCAAAAGGCGGTAAACAGGTTTTATCCTGTCTTCGACCCAGGACTCACCAGCACCCGTAGTTCTTATAATGGCTTTAAGGACATAATTATTCCGGTAAATTCCGATTTTTTCTTCGATCAGTTTTTCCACCATTGGATTGAATTCGGGTGGTGGACCTGGCAAAAGGGCCAGAAGATGTGTTCTGGTTTCAAGCCACAAGCCAGGAGCAGTACCGTTCGGGTTGTCAAGTACTTCAGCTCCCTTGATGATATAAGCTTGCTTGCGGTTGGAGGGGGTCATCTTGGCTCCCCGGGCAGCAAAGCGATCTTTTATCTTCTTTAGAATCGCCGGGCAGAAAACCAGCGGGCGTTTTACCACGCGAGCCACTGCTTCCCTCGTCCGGTCATCGTCAGTTGGTCCCAATCCGCCGCTGATAAAAATTAGTCGGCTGCGGCTGAGTGCGACTTTTACAGCCCCAACAATATCATCTAATCGGTCACTGACCACAGATTTATATTTTATTTCCAGTCCAAGATTCTCCAATTTATCTGCCAGAAAAAGAGAATTTGTTTCGGGATAAGAAGAAGTCAACAGCTCACTACCAATAGCAATATATTCAATGTTTTCTTTCACCTGATTTAAATCCGGTCTGCTCATGTTCAACTCCTCATTTAAATGCTAAAATCACCAGGCTGGTGCCTATGGCGGCTAGCAGACCTGCGGCCAGGTCATCAGCCATAATACCCCAGCCCCAGCTTATTTTTTCCAGTCTCTTTATGCCGAGTGGCTTGATAATGTCAAAAAAACGAAAAAGTAAAAAAGAAGTGGCTAACCATTTCCAGTCCGGCTTTACCAGGAAAAGCGCCAGTAACTGACCGGCCACCTCGTCAATGACAATTTTTCCCGGATCTTTAAGATTAAGATGACGGGCATAAATGGTTGAGAAATAAATTCCAGAAGCAACCACAAACAGCAGGAGTAAAAGGTAATAAGGCCAGGCCAATCTGCTTAAAATATATCTATAGATCAACAAAGCCAGAAAACTGGCCAGAGTTCCGGGAGCCAAGGGAAAGAAGCCTGTTCCAAAAAAGGTGGAAATCACCTCAGATAGTTTTAGCATTTAGAGCCTTTCCAACCAGGTCATAAGTCCGAGCTCCGGTGATTTTAACTTGAAGAAAATCGGGTTTTCTATTTGAGGCCAGAATTTGATCATTATTCTTAATAATCACCCTGCCATCCACTTCTGGTGCTTGAAATTTTGTCCGGCCGTAGAAAACACACTTTTCTAATGCGCTTGCGTCATGGCCTTCGAATAGGACTTCCAGAATCTGGCCCTTGAAAATACGATAAAAGTCTCTGGAAATTTCTTTCTGAATTGCCATAATTTCCTGTCTCCTTCTTTCTTTCTCCTCTGGCGAAACTGTCTCTTTTAGGTTAATAGCTGGAGTACCAGGTTCAGCAGAATAGCTAAAAACTCCTAAATGTTCGAAACGGGCCTCCCGAACGAATTGTTTTAATTCTGAAAATTCTCTTGACCCTTCTCCAGGGAAACCAACAATCAAAGAAGTTCTGATGACTGCTCCTTTGACAGTGCTTCTTATTTTTTCTATTAATCGTAGAGAATCTCTGGCTTTGATTGATCGGCCCATCTTTTTAACCATAGTGGCCGAGGCATGCTGAAAGGGAAGATCAAAATAGGGGCAGATTTTCTTTTCATTCATTATCTCCAGTAAATCATCATGGATTTCCTCTGGATACCCATATAACCATCTGATCCATTTTATATCTTTAATAGAAATGAGCCGGTCAAGAAGTCTGGCCAGACCACTTTTAAGACCACGGTCGCGCCCAAAAAAAGTACTGTCCTGAGAAACAAGATTAATCTCCCTGATACCAAGAGAAGCTAAATTCCTGGCTTCAGACACAATAGAACTAATACTTCTGGACCTATATGGTCCCTTGATCAAGGGAATACTGCAAAATGAACAGCGGTGAGAACAACCTTCAGAAATTTTGATATAGGCCCAGTTTGGCCCGGTGCTGATTACCCGCGGAGTCCGGTCGTCGAGCAGAAAGGTGGTTTGGCGGGGGACTAATTTTTCATTTTGCAAAAGCTCACCCAGACGGTCAAAGTCTGTGACTCCTGACCACAGATCGACAAGGGGATACTTAGCCTTTAGATAATCTCTATACCTCTCAACGTAGCAACCAACTACTGCCAGGCGCCGTAAAGGATTCTTTGCCTTCCAGACGAGGACTTTTTCTATGGTCTTCTGGCTTTCAGCTCTGGCCTCCTGGATAAATCCGCAGGTATTAATAATCACCACCTCGGCTTCTTCCAGGTCAGCAGTAAAACTGTGTCCCTGCTCGTTCAAGCAGCCCAGAATGACCTCTGAGTCCACCAGATTTTTAGCACAGCCAAGAGTAATAAGAGTTATTCTTGACATTCAGTTGATCTCAAGGGTAAATCTTATACAGTAGCCTCGGGAAAGGAATGGTTTCCCTGATATGGGACAATTTACATAGCCAGGCCACGGTTCTTTCCAGGCCAAGTCCAAACCCCGAGTGCGGAAATGTACCATAGCGCCTGAGATCCACATACCATTTATAGGCTTCAGCCGGCAGATTGAATTCCTTAATTCTCTGTTCCAGCAACTCTAAATCATGGATTCTCTGGCCACCGCCAATTATTTCACCGAAACCTTCTGAGGCCAGAAAATCAACACCTAAAGCCAGGTCCGGACGATCTTTATCCGGTTGCATATAAAATGCCTTAATTTTAGCTGGAAAATGGGTGACACAAACTGGCCGATCAAATATTTCTGATAGTAATGTCTCTTCCGGTGACCCAAAATCATCTCCATAAGCAAGCTCATATCCTTTTTCTTTTAACAACCGGACTGCCTCATCATAAGTCACCTGAGGAAAAGGCTTATGGATCCTTTCCAGCGGGCCAGTATCACGCTCCAGGACATCGAGATCAGCCCGGCGTCTTTCCAGCACTCTTTCCAGGATAAACATGACCAGGTCCTGCCCGAGCTCGATAATATCCTGGAGGGTAGCAAATGCCACCTCTGGTTCAACCATCCAGAATTCAATCAAATGACGCCTGGTCTTTGATTTTTCTGCTCGAAAAGTCGGCCCGAAACAATAGACCTTACCAAAGGCAGCAGCCGTGGCTTCATTATAAAGCTGACCGCTCTGGCTGAGATAGGCCTTCTGATCAAAATATGAGGTTTCAAACAGAGTAGTGGTGCCCTCACAAGCACTTGGCGTCAGAATGGGTGTGTCCATCAGGCGGAAACCGCGGTCATTAAAGAAATCCCGGATGGCACTAATTGTCTCCGCCCTGACCTGTAAAACAGCATGCTGTTTCTGCGATCTCAACCACAGGTGGCGGTGTTCCATCAGAAACGCCACGGAATGTTCTTTGGGCGTAATCGGGTAATCTCTGGCGATCTGAATGACCTCTATTTCTTTGATGTCCAGTTCGTAGCCACCTGGAGCCCGCTTATCTGCCCTGACCAGCCCGCGGACAATAAGTGATGACTCCTGAGTAAGCTCATCAAAAACGCAGAAAAGAGGGAAGTCTTTATCATAACTGAAAATTGTTCCCTGAATTATTCCTGTGCCATCCCGGACGAGCAGAAAGCGCACTTTTCCGCTGGATCTCTTGTTATAAACCCAGCCGCGGATTTCGACTTCCTGTCCATCATATTGACTTATATCTTCAACATAGACCCATTTCATAGTGGTGAAATTATATCAAATTGGACTGTTAATTCAATCATGGCTGGCTGAAAAAGCCCCTTTTGTGGTCTTAGCTGGCTTCTTCTAAATTTCCGGCGGCCATCTTTTTTATTATCTGCCTCGATCAAAATTCTGACAGAACAGAAGTTGAAAAAATTATCAGTCTGTTTTAACTTAAAGTCTTAAAGCTATGGGCGAAATAAAAAGTTTTACACCAGTCAAATTAATCTGTGGACTGATTTTTTCAGATGACCTGATAAGAGAAAGAGCACAGAATATCCTGGCAGAAAAGTTCGGCCCGTCGGACTTTCAAAGCCAATCTTTTCTCTTCAATTTTAGCCACTATTACGAACAGGATATGGGCCAGAATCTAAAAAGATGTTTTATGAGTTTCGAGACTCTGATTGATCCACAGGACTTGTCATCTATAAAGCATCAAACCAACAAAATTGAACAAAATTTCAAGCTGCTTTTTCCCGGGTTAAATCGTCCTGTTAATCTTGATCCGGGCTATCTTAAGGCTTCGGCCCTGATCATGGCCACCACCAAAGATTTTGCTCACCGCATCCCCTTGACTGACGGCATCTATGCTCATCTGGAGCTGCTGTTGACCAAAGAGAAGGTCAGAACCCTGAACTGGACCTATCCTGACTTTTATCAGTCTGCCTATCATAATTTTTTCCTGCAAGTCAGAAAAATATACCTGGATCAACTTAAAAGGCTGAGAGCAAAGCAAGAACTTTAGTCGCTTAGTCCTGTTCTCACCTAGTCGGCAAAAGTTCTTCGCAGCCCATTAATGATTTCAGGTACTTCGGCCAGGGCTTGCTCAATGTCTTCCTCAGTATTAAAACGGCCCACAGAAAACCTGATAGCTGAGCTGGCCTCTTCAGGACTTAAGCCCATGGCCAGAAGAACATGAGATATTTCTCCCGAACCCTCCGAGCAAGCGGAGCCAGTCGAAACATAAATCTCAGCTGTGGCCAGAGCCAGAAGAATGGCTTCAGCCGCCAGGCCGGGAAAAGAAAAATTTAAGGTACTCTTTATTCTTTTTATTGGATGCCCGTTAAATTTTATTTCTTTAATTTTCTTTTCCAGGCCGGACTTCAGACGGTAAGCCAGCTTTTCTATCCGATCTCTGTCCTTCTTCCACTGCTCAATTAAAATTCTGCAAGCCTCTCCAAAACCAACAATCCCGGCTGTGTTTTCGGTGCCAGGCCGCAGCCCGAATTCCTGGTGTCCTCCGTGCATGACAGGTTTAAGGTCAAGTCCTTTTCTGACATAAAGAGCACCGGTCCCTTTCGGACCATATACTTTATGAGCTGATAGGCTTAAGAGATCCACACCCAGTGAGTCAACTTTCACATCAATCTTACCAAGAGCCTGAACAGCATCAGTATGAACAGGAACTCCATAATGATGGGCAATCTTGACTACTTCTTCTACAGGCTGAATGGTGCCGATTTCATTATTGGCCAGCATAACCGAGACCAGAACAGTATTAGACGAGATAACCGACTTTAAAAAATCCAGGTTAATTATTCCATCTTGATCAACTGGCAGGTAATAAACTGTATAGCCATGGCCTTCAAGATAACGAGCAGTTTTCTGAACAGCTGGATGTTCTATGGAAGAGGTGATAAATTCCCTTTTTTCAGGCTGAGTTTCAATCAGCCCGAGAATGGCCAGATTGTCCGCCTCGGTTCCTGAACTTGTAAATATAATTTCCTGCCGCCGGGCTCCTAAAGCAGCGGCCACCTCCTCTCTGGCTTCAGTTATTAAGCTTTTGACCTCCCGTCCAAGGGGATAAAGTGATGAAGGATTACCAAAGTTCCCCCTGATAAAACTGCCCACTTTTTCTGCAACCCGTGGATCAATAGGTGTAGTTGCGTTGTTATCGAGATAAACCATTTAGCCCCAACCTGTTACTCGTGCCAGTGAGCTGATCTCTGGAAGCTAATCAGGCTTCTCTTCTCTTAATAAACTAAAAGACCGCTAAGGTCAGCCTTTTTCAGCAAATTTTTCTTTTATGATCTTGACGACTTCTAAACCAGCTCTTTTCTGTCCTTCTTCAGTCGCGGCACCAAGATGCGGAGTAGCTGTTACCTTCGGATGATCAATCAGGCTGAAATCCTGAGGTGGTTCCTGACTGAAAACATCAAGAGCAGCGGCCTTGACCTGGCCTGAGTTGAGAGCTTCCAGCAGAGCTTTTTCATCAACCACCCCGCCACGGGCAGCATTAACTATCACCATACCCTTTTTCATCCGTTCAAATTCTTTGGCTCCAAGAATCGGTTCAGGGGTTTTAGGTACATGAAGTGTTATAATATCTGCCTGAGCCAGAAGTTCATCCAGGTCAACTTGCTTGACAGCCAGCTCAGTTTTAATGGGAATAACATCATAAGCCACAATGTTCATACCAAAGGCCAGGGCCCGACGCGCTACTTCCAGACCAATCCGGCCAAAGCCAATAATCCCCAGGGTCTTGCCATACAATTCAGTGCCGCTGAATAACTTCTTTTCCCATTTATGCTGCTTCATAGACAGGTTAGCCGGGCCATGATGTCTGACTGCACCTATCATTAAACCAAGGACATGTTCAGCCACGGAAATGGATGTAGCTGAAGGAGTATTGGCCACAGCCACACCTTTTTCTTTGGCGGCTTTAACGTCAATCGTATCCAGCCCGATGCCAGCTCTAACGATTAATTTTAGATTCTGCCCGGCTTCAATGACGGGCCTGGTAATCTTGGTGGCACTTCTAACCACCACCACTTCAAAATCAGGAACAATCTTAACTAGGTCAGCTTCGTTCAGACCTGTCTGAACGCTGACCTCAAACCCGGGAACAGCCCGAAGTTCTTCTATGGCTTCCTGATCAAGATGGTCAGCAATAAGGATTTTAGTGGTCATTCCCATCCCTCCCTTAAAATTTTTTCTGCCGCAGCGACAGAGGCGCCAGGCTGGAATTGGTTATAGCCCAGATCAAGCAAGGTCATTTCTAAAGCGGTCAAAGCAGTAACAATATCAAATCCTCCCATATAACCCAAATGAGCTATCCGGAAAAATTCGCCTTTATGAGGATCCTGGGCATTGGAAATATAGGCCATATATTTGTTTTGCATGGTCTTAACCAGCTTGTTGCCATCAACACCGGCCGGGGTTTTGATAGCCGTCAGGATGTTGCCCGGCTTCTTGGCCAGCAGCTCGAGACCAATAGCTTTCGCTCCAGCTCTGGTGGCTTCGCCTAGAATGGCATGATGTTTCAGCAGGTTCTCCAGGCCAAGACTTTTGACCAGCTCAAGGGCCTTGCTTTGCTGAATAATAAGAGAAACACCTGGAGTCCAGGGGGTTGTCTGTTTTTCCAGATTCTTCCGGTATTTTTTAATATCATAATAAAATTTGGGCAACTTGGAACTTTCCACAAATTTCCAGGCTTTGGGACTGAGAGCAATATAAGCCAGACCTGGTGGAATCATAAAGGACTTCTGAGAGCCCGTCACCATGACATCAATCTTCCATTCATCCATTGGACAGGGGGTAGCGCCCACACCGGAAATCCCGTCTACGACCAGTATAGCATCAGTTTTAGACACCACTTCACCGAACCCTTTGATATCAAAGATAGCTCCGGTTGAAGTCTCGGAAAGCGTGGCAAAAATAGCTTTAACACCAGGGTTTTGCTCGATTTCTTTGGCCAGCTTCTCGGGCGGATAATCCTCGCCCCAGGGTATAATAATTTCTTTAGTCTCAAGTCCAAAAGCCCGGCAAATATTTCCCCATCTTTCTCCAAACTTTCCGCCATTGATAGTAATAATCTTATCACCAGGAGACAGAGTATTAATTACCGCCGTTTCCATGGCTCCAGTCCCGGAAGAGGCCAGGATATAGACATCTTCTTTTGTCTGGAAAACATATTTCAAGCCTTCAGTCACTTCCATAAATATTTTGCTAAATTCAGCTGTTCGGTGATGAATAATCGGCTCAGCTGCCACCGACAGGACCTTCTCCGGCAACGGAGTTGGACCTGGAGACAGAAGGTAATATTTTTTTATCATAACGATTCCTCCTTTTGGTTTTTAAATTAAGAATATAGTAAAGCCTAAAATCAGGCCGAAGTCAACCACTAAAAAATCACTTTATAATTCTAGCAAAAGCATGGTGAGTAAGGCTGTTCTTTCGATAAAAGATGGGAGAAAAAGGTGTTCATCGAGAGCATGTATTCCTTCTCCAGCCGGCCCAAGCCCGTCAAGGACAGGCACCCCCACCTGTGAAGCAATCGAACCATCAGACCCCCCGCCACTACGGCCTGCCTCCAGGTGCAAACCAAGAGAAGAAGCAATAGTCGAAGTCCGGGCAAATAGTTTTCTAGAAGCCGGGCTGAACTCCATTGGTGGGGTAAAACTGACGATGGAAGTCTTGATTTTGGCCAGGCGGCTGGTAGCTTTAAGTGTCCGCAAGAAGGATTTTATTCGGGTTAAATCCCGGCCTGTCCAGAATCTCAGGTCAACCATTGCCCACGCTTTTTCCGGAACAACATTGGCTTTCTCTCCGCCACCAATCAAGCCTAGATTGATAGTCAGTCCATTTATTTTCAACTTCTTTAATTTCAGCCACTGATCGATTAGTTCTTCAATCGCATTGATACCTTTTTCTGGAGTACTGGCATGAGCTGACCGGCCGCTGGCTTCGATTTTAATAACCAGGCGTCCTTTTCTCTCCATTTTTAAAGCTCCTCCGGGGAGAGCCGGCTCAAGACAAAGAACATTGGCTGCTTTTTTAGCCAGTAAACTAATCTCGCGGTGAGCCCCTTCGTGACCGGTTTCTTCTGCCGAATTGATAAATAGCCAGATTTTTCTCTTTGGTTCAAGGCCAAGACTATTGATTGTTTTTAAAGCCATGATGGCAGAAACGACCCCAGCTTTCATATCAAGGGCACCAGGCCCGTAGAGGCGATCAGCAATCAGGTAAAAAGGCATTCGCTCAATAGTGCCAACGGGCCAGACAGTATCAATATGAGTTAGAATTAGAAGCGGTTTTTCGCTATCCTTCATTGGCCCGGCCGAATATTCGACCAAAAAGAGATCTCCAATTTCCTTTTGTGGAATTTTTTTAATTTTTGCACCTAATTGATTGAGCTCAGAAATAACTGCCGCCGAACAGTTATCCACTGCCTTTTTATCAGAAGTGGGTGATTCCAGTTGAACCAGGGTTTTTAGCTGGCTAACCATTTCCCCCTGTCGTGATTTGAAGTAGCGTAAATAATCCATCTTGCCTCCTGGTGCCAGTCCGATCTTCGGTCTGAAAAGATAGTCAGAACCAGCCTTCTTTTTTAATTATATGAATTTAGAATAATTTTTAAAATAAGATTCAATAAAAGCCGCGTTTTTATAAGTATCAAGCTTGTCATTACGGTCTTTGATATTGATTTAAGGGCTGAAATAACTTAAATTTAGCTGGTGAAGTATAAAAGTGTGAAACTTAAGATAACCGGCCTGATAATTATTTTGGCTTTAGCTTCTTCAGGCCCGGGAGTCAAGGGAGAGATTTATTATCCCTGGAAAAAGACTTTTATCGGTGCTCTGGATCCAAAGTCCTGGCCTGGACTGGTGGTCATCGCCAGCCCGGATTCGGCTTATGCTTTTAGCCCGACTGTCTTCCGGGGTGAAGCCAGGGCTGAATTTGAAGACTTTTTCTATCTGGTGTCTGAAGTTGGAAGTCATTCGCCTGATGGTTCCTATGCTTCGATGAAATTTGATCTTCATTTGCCCTTTAAGAAAGGGAAGGAAACCCCTGTATATTTGAAACCTGCTTTGCCTGAAAATGAAATGACCGTTGAATGGAGCCGGCAGGATGAAAACATGGTTGTAGGCAAATATCATTTTCCTCGTCTTGTAGATAAAGTTAACCTGATCTTTTATTTTCCCTGGGATTTTAGTGGAGCCTATGTCTACCAACCCGAGACAGCCTGTATCTTGGGGCAGGGTTCCGGGCAAGAGGGCAGTCATTATCTCTGCTGGTTGAGTCAGCCACCTCTGGAAGTCAGGACAGCTGGTGCCGAGTTGCATCTGGTTTTCGATGCCAAAAAAACGCCTGATCTTTTTTTTGTGGCTTCAGTCGGCCAGGAACCAGAATCTATTAATGAACGCATTTACCGCTTTCGAAATAAACAAACTATAAGCAACTTGCTGGCGGAAGAAAAATCAGGCTATCAAAAAAAAAGAATCCAGGTAAAAGGCCTATATGAAAGTTGCACCGAAGCTATCACTAACAATCTTTTATGGATGACTCTTTATCAGAATGGTCATCACCGCTTTTATACACCGGCTGGACGGGGCTGGATCTTTCCAAGGCCCGATGGCCAGCCCGATGATTGGACTATTTTTGAGTGGGATTCGTTTTTTAATTCTCTGGAGGTCTCCATCGAGAGTAATCACATTGCCTTTGATATTGTTAGATCTGTTTTAGAGACTCAATATGAAAATGGCAATATACCTAATTGGCGCAGCCGTTATGGTGGAACGCCCGACCGCTCTCAGCCTCCGGTTGGCAGCTATGTTGTTCTGAAATTGTTTCTTAAAACCGGCCAGATAGAATTCATAAAGCAAGCTTATCCTTACCTTGTCAAGTGGCATCGGTTCTGGACTTCAGTTTTACCTGGCGGTCGCATCCGACGTGATGGGAATGGCAATGGACTATTAGAATGGGGATGTGACCAGAATTTGACCCCCAGGAATGTTCCGTCCTGGGAAAAAGAGGCCAGTGGCAAACAAAAAGCCATGTGGGAATCGGGGCAGGATGATCTTCCTAACTGGGATGAAGCCACTTTTAATGAGATGACAGGTACTTTAGAAATGGATTGTGTTGATCTTAACAGCCTGTATGCTCTTGATTCTTACTGTCTGTCTCAACTGGCCAGCTTTCTTGGTCAGGAATCAGACCAAATCAGATTTATGAATGAATATGAAAAAACCAAAAGACTTATGAACAATCTTCTCTGGAACGAAAAAGAAGGCTTTTATTTTGACCGTCATTGGGACGGTCGTTTTTCTACCCGTTTAGCATCTTCTAATTTTTTCCCGCTAATAGCCAGAATCCCAGACCAGTCTCAAGCCTTGAAAATGCTAAAACACCTTCTTAATCCCGATGAATTCTGGGGAGACTATGTTATTGCAACCATTTCGAGAAATGACCCGGCTTATAAAGACCAGCAATACTGGCGAGGAACGATCTGGCCTCCTACCAATTATCTGGTTTACGAGGGTTTAAAGACCTATGGCTATGACCAGATAGCTGCCGATTTAGTACAGAAGAGTTCTGATCTCTTCTTGAGAATCTGGAAAAATTACACTCTTTGTCCGGAAAATTTTGATTCCAGAACGGGCGAGCCAGGAGGACAACGCTATCAGAGTTGGGGACCCCTCTTTGCTCTGATGGCTATTGAGGAATATTTAGACGTAACTCCCTGGGATGGCTTTAGATTCGGCCAGCTACAACCAAAGGGGAAAGGCTTCTTGCGAAGGATGGACATCCTGGGAAGAAATTATGAGGTCGAAATTTCGCCGGACAGAATAAGACTAATCGAAGAAAAAAAAGAACTAATTAAAACCGACGGGCCGGCCGTTTTCCGCCATTTTCTTTATTCGGACCGGGAAATTTCCTTTGAGATAAAAAGCCTGAAAAAAAGAAAGATAAGTATCTCTCTAGGGCGGGAAAGGCAGGGCCGGTTGATACTTAACGGAAAAGAAGCAGGCAAGTTTACTGGCAACCGGATCAAGGTCCAGGTACCAGATGGTGAACACCACCTGGTAATAATTGTCTCTGATTAAAAGCCCTGAAATAGAACGTTTGAACAATCAAATCATTGTTTCAAGCATAAAACTGGATAGCCGGCAGAAGATAATTGTTCGGCCAGTTGTACAGCTTCTTCCTGGCTACCTGTCCTTAGCCTGACCCGGTAGAACACCTGACCTGAAGCCGCCTGAAAAGTGGAGATAAAAATATCAGGGAATTCTGCTTTCAGATTTTGATAAAGAGCTCTAGCCCGCTCCGGATCCAGAAAAGAGCCAAGCTGGATAATTATCTGATCTTTTTCTGCCGCTAAATCGGGATTTTTAAATCCGACTACTTCCAGCCTCACCCTGGCTGTTCCTGGCCCGACCAGTCCGAGCATTCTGGCTGCAGCGTAAGACAAATCGATAATCCTGTTTTTAACGAACGGGCCCCTGTCATTGACCCTAACCGTAACTGTCTGTGAGTTTTCCAGGTTGGTCACCTGCACGATTGTCCCGAAAGGAAGCGTTGGATGAGCTGCTGTTAAATCTTCCATATTAAAAATCTCGCGACTGGATGTCATCCGGCCATGAAAGCCGGGACCATACCAGGAAGCCTCACCAACTTCGATATAGCCAGCTGGAGGAGAGGTGCGCGGTTTTTCTGTCCGGCAGGAATAAATTATTAGAGACAAGCTAATTATTAGAAAAAGCAAATATTTGTTTTCCATAATTATCTTTTTCCCGGAATGATTATAAAGTTCATTTTATTTGACATCAAGCTTGTTTTTTAGCAAGAAATAATAAATAATCAATCTAATAGGCCCAATAACAGGAGTAAAAAAATGAAAAAAAATGAGCCGCGAAAACTTGAATTGCCTGAATCGCCTTATCGTGATCTCGAGTTTCTTGAATCTTTAGAAGGCCGAACATTAAGAATTCTTAGCGAATACGTCTGGCCAATGGCCAGACTTCAAAAATATAAAGTGGAAAGCACCATTCTCTTTCTTGGCTCAGCCAAAGCTAATCCAGGGGGATCAGATACAGATAGCCCTCTTCATAAGTATTATTGGCAGTCAGAGGAACTAGCTTATCAGATTTCTAAATGGGGCATGAGCTTGAAGCCGAGAGGAAGGAAATATGTCATTTGCACTGGAGGCGGGCCAGGAATAATGGAGGCCGCTAACCGGGGAGCGATGAGAGCCGGGGCAAAGAGTATTGGGATGAATATCTCGCTGCCACAACCGCAATTGCCTAATCCTTATATTACGCCCGAACTCAATTTTACCTTTCATTATTTTTTCATGCGTAAATTCTGGTTGATGTATAAGGCAAAGGCAGTTATTGCTTTCCCTGGAGGTTTTGGTACTCTGGATGAATTTTTTGAGATCCTAACCCTTTTACAGACTGGAAAGGTATCAAGAAAAGAGGTGCTTTTAATCCTCTATGGAAAAGCTTACTGGGACAAAATAATAAATTTCAAGGCTCTGGTCGAGATGAAGGCCATCGCACCGGAAGATGCTAAGCTCTTCACTGTTTTCTCATCGCCGGAAGAGACTCTTAAATATCTGAAGAAGAAACTGCCCGAAATAGGTGGCTAAGGCAGTAGATGTTCATGAAGACTTGACCACTTCTTTGGCCTTTTTTTTCGGTCCAGAAATTAACTGGAAGAGAAGCCAGCCAGTCAGAATACCGGCTGCATCAGCCAGCCAGTCTTTCCAGTCGCACTGCCGGCTGCGAACAAACAACTGGTGAATTTCGTCAGATAGGCCAATAAACAGGCCAGTCATAAGGCTTAGATAAAAAGCCAGGAAGGTCTGATGGGTAAGATAATGGTAAAAGGCAAAGGCCAGGAAAAGGCCGAGGACTGTAAACTCTATCCAATGAGCAGCCTTATCCCAGTAAATAAAGCCGAGTTTTATTTTTAAAGATCTGGCCGAAAGAAAGAAGATTAAAGTACAATAAAGAGCGGCAGGGAGAAAATAAATCAATCTTCGCCATGAACCCATTTGTATTTGTCTTTACCAGATATATGCGATATTTTAGCAGTCTTAATATTAAAAACAAGGCCAGATCAGCAATTTTCTCTTTATCTAATTTGAACTTTCTGATATATTTATAAAAACAGGTGTGACGTGGAAACTGGCCAAAAATATTTTTCGGGCCTGGAATATCCAGGCAGATTCATCATCGGTGGGCAAATAAAAAACTCGGATAATATTTTCCTGGCGTATGGAATTACCGGACGCTCAGCTGCCAGTCAGGCGAGGCGAATGATAAAAAGAGAGGATGGCATCTGGGTTGAGCCAACCGACCCTCAACTGATAGTTCATGGTAATCCCGATTTGCTGATTTATCCGGCTATGTTGATCAGTTCACGTGGAATGGCGGTCTCTAATGGTAAGCAGACCCTGGATGTTCTCAGATCACTTGAATCAACAAGAGAACCAGTTTTAGCCCTGGCTCATGCTCTTAGAGACTGGAAATATGAACCGGATGAGCCCATCTATACACCGAGAATCAGCTTGGTTTTTTCCGGAGGATTTAATTTTGGCCTGAGCCTGATTAAGAAAGGCGAATTTGGCCAGGTGATAAAAGAATATTTTGAGCTGCCGCTCGTCCCTGGCAAAGGCTGGCTGATCATGACTTATATGGGAATAAACATTGATCCTGTACCATCATTCTTTGGAGAGCCTGCTTATCTTGAAATCGATGAGAGCCGGGCCGATGAGCTGGCTAACAGTCTCTATGAATCGCTAAAGCCACCAGCTGGCAAGAAGGACTTAAGAGTCGCCGTGGCGGTCTTAATTGCCTCTGCTAGCAACCTGGAGATTCAGCAGATTAAAATTATTAACCGGGAGAGAGCTTGAATATGGAACAAAAGAAAGAAAGAACCGCACGAAGTCAGTACCAGACAAAAGTAAGCGAAGAATTCCCTGAAACTTTGACCTTTGGCGACAGCCAATTTATCAAAAAATTATCAATGCGTTATGGAGAAAATCCTGGTTACCCGGCTGCTTTTTATCAGGAAGAAGGAGCTAAAGGCCCTAATATGGCGTCAATGGAGGTAATTCAGGAGGGAACCAAGGGTCTCAGTTATATTAATGTGGCTGACATGGATCTTGGCCAGAGATTGGCGAAAAAGCTGGACAGTATTTTCCCTGGAAAATCGATAGCCGTTATTATCAAACACGAGATGCCCAGCGGTGTGGCTCTGGGTGAGAGCAGTCTGGAAGCCTTCCAAAAGGCCTGGCAGGTAGATAGTCTCTCTAATTTTGGCAGCGTTGATGTTTTTAATAATATGGTTGGCCAGGAGCTGGCCAGCTTATTGGTGGAGAGTGCCAGGAATATCGAGGTCGTCTATGCGCCGTCTTATGCTCCTGAAGCTTTAAATATTCTGAGTGGCAGGAAAGTTCTGAGGGTCGTCCGCATGGGAGCTCCCCTCAATGAACCAGCTATAGATAATGGCCTGGAGTTTAAGCGAGTGGCAGGAGGGTTGCTCATTCAGAAAAGGTTTGATTCAAGGATGGTTTCTCCTGATTTTATTGATGTTGTCTCAGTCAAAAAACCTACTCCCAGCCAGCTTAAAGCTGCTTTACTATGCTGGACAGTAGCCTGTTTTACCAGATCAAATGCCATAGTTATCGGGATGGAAGATAAGGTTCACGGGATTGGTTCAGGTCAGAGAAGCAGGATTGATGCGGCTGAAGATGCTATCCGGCTTTCAGCCCGTGGTTACGGATCCGAGGGTTGTATCATGGCATCAGATGCCTATATGCCTTTCCCCGATGTGGTGGAATTAGCGGCCAAAAGCGGCATAACCGGCATTATCTTTCCCCTTGGTTCTATTAGAGATCAGGAAGTTATCAGCCGGGCAGACGAGCTTGGTCTGGTCATGATGGTAACCAGAAAGCCGGGTGAGCTAGACTGTGAAAGATGCTTTCTGCACCGTTAATTGAAAGTTTCTGAGTTTTCTTATCTTATGGTTTCGAATCTAAATAAAGCAGGAAAGAGTCAAAAGTTTGTTTATGTGATTCAAAAACACCGGGCTTCTCGCCTTCATTACGACTTGAGGCTCGAATTAGACGGCGTCTTAAAGAGCTGGGCTATCCCTAAAGTACCGCCGTTCAGGGCCGGTGAGAAAAGACTGGCAATTGAAGTTGAAGATCATCCGCTTGGGTACGAAAAATTTGAAGGCGTCATTCCTGACGGAGAGTATGGAGCCGGGCAGGTGGAAATCTGGGATAGTGGTTTTTATCAACTCCTGGATAAAACTGATAATAAGCTGGAGATTTTGCTTTCTGGAGAAAAACTAAAAGGCATATACAGCCTGATCTGTATGAAAGAGAAAGATCAAAAAAGTAAACTTTTATGGCTCTTTTATAAAAATAAAGACCAGAAAAAAATATCTAAACTCAAAAATGAGGTCAAATAGCTGCTGATTAAGGTATTAAGGATGTTAAATAATTTTTTACTTAAAAACTGGTTAATCTTCTGGCTATTATGCCTCCTGGCTTATCCTCTGGCCGGTGAAAACAGCGGTTTTGACCGGCAGGAATTTGCCCGTCTGGCAAAAAAGATATCAGAATCTGCATTAAAAGAAGAAAAAGCCTATGAATTTTTACAGATTCTGGCCTTGCCTGGTGGTCGGCTGACTGGCAGTCCGGAGGCGGCCAGGGCTATTGCTCAGGCCAGTGATTTAATGACCCAACTGGGTTTTGACCTGGTTAAACAGGAACCTGTTGAGGTCAATCGCTGGCAGCGTGGTCAAACCGAAACAGCACTGGTTAAGAGCAACAAAAAGGGACAGCACAAGCTAAATATCTGCGCCCTTGGCAATAGTATTGGCACACCTGCCGAGGGCCTTGAAGCTGAGGTCGTAGAGGTCCGTTCTTTTGAAGAGCTGGAGCAATTGAAACAGGCCATCAGCGGGAAAATTGTTTTTTTCAACGTACTTATGGATAGGACAGAACCAAGCCCGTTTGCCGCTTATGGTCGGACTGGTCCATATCGTACAAATGGGGCCTCAGCGGCTGCCAGCTACAGAGCCATTGCTGTTCTTGTCAGGTCACTGACGTTTCGCCTTGATAATTATCCCCACACCGGTTTGATGCTTTATGATGAAAAATCTCCCAGAATACCGGCTGCTGCTCTGGCTACCACTCAGGCTGACCAGCTCAGCCGGTGGCTAAAAGAAGATCCTCATCTTAAACTCTATCTGAAGATGAACTGCGAACAGTTGCCATCCATTATATCAGCTAACGTCTTTGGCCAGTTAACCGGAGAAGAGATGCCGGAGGAAATTATCCTTATTGCCGGTCATCTGGATAGCTGGGATTTAAGCCCTGGCGCCAATGACGATGCGGCTGGTTGCGCTGTGGTCATAGAAGCTTTACGTCTTATAAAAGAAGCAGGCCTGCATCCCAAAAGGACAATTAGAGCTGTCCTTTATATGGATGAAGAATTCGGTGGGACCGGAGGTCGGGTTTATGCCACCTCAGCCAGTAGAAAGTCTGAAAAACACCTGCTGGCTATTGAACAGGATAATGGTGGCGGAGCTCCCGTCGGGTTGGCCCTTAGAGGAGGAGATAAAATCATCAAAAAAGTAAGTTGTTTGAAAGAGATTTTGAGTCCCTTTGGTATTAATTGGATAAGGCCTGGGGGTGGGGGAGTGGACATCAGCCCGTTAATTCAACAGGGAGTAATAGCTGGCAGTGTGGTTCCTGAAACGCAAAGATACTTTGATTTTCATCATTCAGCCCTCGATCAGGTATCAGCTGTTCATCCCCGTGAAATTGAACTTCAGGCCATAGTGCTGGCTATCGTCAGCTTTTATTTTTCTCAGGAAGGAATTTAAACATGTTTATTAACTTTCTCTGGCATTTTCATCAACCAATTTACCGGCATCCTGAGACAGGAGAATATCTTCTGCCCTGGGCAAATTTTCATACGACCAAAAATTACTGGCAAATGGTCAGATTAATTGAGGAAAGTGAATTCCCCTGCACCATAAATCTGGTCCCCTGCTTGCTTGAGCAAATTAAGGACTATCAAAGCCAGCTGGCCCGGGATCTGGTTTTTGATTCACTTATCAAGCCGGCGGAAGAGTTATCTGTTGATGAAATATTGAGGCTAAAAAGATTTTTTCCAACCGCAGCCTCTGAGGCTTCTCCTCACCATCTTCAGGAAAAAGCCCTGGGCAGTTTCTTTTCTCCTCTGCTGTCACCTGAGAAAAGAGATAAAAAAGGCCTGCTTAATCTGAGGCAAGAAATCTTTTCTGACCTGCTTAACTATTTCCTGCGACTGTGCCAGAAAAAAACTATTGAGCTAACTGTTTCTCCTTATTATCATCCTCTTTTACCCCTTCTGATTGACCTTGGCCAGGCTCGTTCGGAGGCGCCGGACCTGCCTGAGTTTAAATACAGGGAAGATGCCAGGTGGCAACTCAAAGAAGGCAGAGAATATTTCAAGCAGCTTTTTGATTTTGTTCCGGCCGGGCTCTGGCCTTCAGAAGGAGCTCTAAGTCAGGCGGCCTGTGAAGAAATAGCCTCGGCTGGTTTTAGTCTGACTTTCACTGACGAACATCTACTGTGGAAAAGTCTCAAAACAGGACCGGATGCCAAGCACCTTTATCAGCCATACAGGTGTGGGGAAACGACTATTTTTTTCAGGGACAGAGAATTATCGGATTTAATTGGTTTTGAGTATCAGCGCTGGCCGGCTGAACTGGCAGTTTCCGATTTTTTGAGAAGACTTGAAGCCAGAGCAAAGACTGCAGGCGAGAAAGCCATTTGTTCCATCATTCTTGATGGGGAAAACCCATGGGGAGCATACCCCAATAATGGGATAGACTTTTTAAGACTGCTCTTTTCCAGGATAAAAGATAGTCCGCATCTTCGGCCATGTCTGCCCTCTGACTATCTGGCTGAGCACCGAGCCAAAAAGAGTATTCACCTCCCGACCGGTAGCTGGATGGGTAGTTTTTTCAAATGGATTGGACACCCTGATAAGGTCAAAGCCTGGAAGCTTCTGTCTGAATACAGGAAAAAATATGGATTCTCCAGGCCGATGGCAGTAGCTGAGGGTTCGGACTGGTTCTGGTGGGCAGGAGAAACAGAAGAAAAAGAATTTGAGATTTTATTTTTATCTTATCTCCGGCAGGCCAGCCTGGCAGGTGAAAAAAATGAATGAAAAAATGAATAAAATTAAGTTTCTTTTTGCCGTTCACAATCATCAGCCCCTGGGCAACTTCACTCATATTTTTGAACAAGCTTTTTCTCAAGCTTACTGGCCGTTTCTAAAAATAGCCAGCGAACATCCCGGTTTTAAATTTGCCCTTCACTTTACTGGCTTCCTATGGGAATTTATGCTTGATAAGCATCCTGAGGCTCTTGAACTGATTAGACAAATGGTTAAATCCGGACAGGTTGAACTTTTAGGAGGTGCATTTTATGAACCCGTTCTAACCCAGATTCCTGAAAAAGACGGTCAGGCTCAGATAGAGCTGATGAACAATTTTTTACTGGAGCAATTTGGTGTCAAACCGTCCGGGCTCTGGCTGGCGGAAAGAGTCTGGGAACCTCATCTGGCCAGTTTTCTCCATAAGGCAGGTTTCAGTTATACGCTTCTCGATGAAGAGCATTTTCACTATACAGGGCTTAAAAATATTTACGGCTATTATCTGACAGAGGATAAGGGTTTTAGTCTGCGGGTTTTCCCCATAGACAAAAAACTGCGTTATTTGATTCCGTTTAGAAGCCTGGAAGAGATTGATGCTTATTTTCAAAAAATCTATGAGCAGGGCGGAAACGTAGCCATAATTGGCGATGATGGAGAAAAATTCGGACTGTGGCCCGGAACCAGCCAATGGGTCTATGAGCAGGACTGGTTGAAAAATTTCCTTGAATATCTTGAATCAAGCCCGGTAGATATGATGTCGTTTTCATCATTTATCAGCCAGAATGGACCACTGGGGCGAGCCTATTTCCCACCTGCTTCTTACGAAGAGATGATGGAGTGGGTTCTGCCACCAGCCAGGCAGGCTGAATTTATCCGGCTGAAAGCCAGTTTACCAGCAGAAAGCCGCTTCTTTCTTAGAGGCGGTCAGTTCCGGGATTTTGGCTTGAAATATCCTGAAAGTCACCATTTGCACTGCCGTGCACTTCAGGTTTCAGCTGAAGTCCATAAAAATAATTCTGAAGAAGCCAGTAAGAACCTCTATCAGGCTGAATGCAATGATGCTTACTGGCATGGGATTTTCGGTGGTTTATACTTGCCCCATCTCCGACGGGCAGTTTCCGGTCAGCTTATTTCAGCCGAACTTAAGTTGCCATTTGACAGCGGTTGGGAAAGACTTGATGTTGATCTTGATGATCAGGACGAATATGAATTAAAAACGCCGGCCTTTTTTATCTGGGTAAAACCAGGGGCTGGCGGTTCAGTGATCGAAATTGATGACCGTTATGAAGCTTTTAATCTGACCGATGTCCTGACCAGGCGTCAGGAATTTTATCATCTTTATTCAACCAGCGGAGGACAGGCTGGCGAAGCTAAATCAATACATGAAGTGAATAGAGTTTTACCACCCGAGGCTCAGAAATGGCTGGCTTTTGATGGCTACCAGCGTCATTCTTTTCTCGAAAGAATTTTCCCTCTGGATATCACCCGTGAAGAGTATGGGTCTATATATCACCAGGATAATGGAAATTTCATCGGTAAAGAATTTAAAGCCGAGCAAGAAGAAGATGCCTTAATCCTGGAAAGAGAAGATAAGGCCGGCCTTAAAGGCAGTCAGGCCAGAATCAAAATTAAAAAAATCATCAGGCCTGGTCACAATTCAGTTCTTTTTGCCTGGGAGATAGAAAACACTGGGCCAGGCGAGCTAGCTTTTGCCTTTATTTCTGAGTGGAACCTGGCTTTCTTTGAAAATGAATATCAGATCAGAGCAAACAGAGTGGAGTTTCCTGCTCGACAGCTCTTTCTGGAAGCAGCCAACCCGGCCGAAATTTGGGATTTTCCTATCAAAACGGTTTCTCAATCAGAAAAAGATTTTGAGATTATCACCCAGGGGATTTCCTTTCACTTTTTATGGCGGTTAAAGCTGGCTGGTGGAGAAAAAACCACTCTGCTATATTTAACCCTTAATCATAACCGTCTTGAAGTTTAACCTTAACGGCCTGGTTGGTTTTGAAATTTTCAGGAATGATTTTAAACCGAAAATAATATGATATAATAAAGAAAAAATTTGTTCCGAGAAGGCATGTCGGAAAAAGTAAATAAAAACAACAAGTTTCTTTGTCTGGTTCTTCATAGCCATATTCCCTATGTCATTAACCATGGTACCTGGCCTCATGGTACAGACTGGTTATTTGAGGCTGCGGCAGAGACCTACCTGCCGATTCTCGACGTGCTTCTCAGGCTGGAAAAAGAGGGGTTAAGGTCTGGTTTGACCATTAGTCTAACGCCCGTTCTGATTGAACAGCTCAACAGTCAAGCCTTCAGACAAAATTTCCTGGATTATCTGACTATGAAGCTGGATGCTTCAGCCGGAGATTATCTGTATTTTAAAAGCACAGGCGAAAAACAGTTAATGAATCTGGCCTCATACTGGAGAAAGTGGTATGAAAAGATTTACCACCTGTTTCTCGATGAGTTTCATGCTGATCTGATTTCAGCTTTCGCTCATTTCCAGGAAACTGGTTCTATTGAAATTATAACTTCGGCAGCGACTCATGGCTATCTGCCGCTTCTTTCGACAGATGCCAGTGTCAGGCACCAGGTCCAGCAGGGTAGATTTGTTTATGAAAAATATTTTGGGCGAAAATCAACTGGCTTCTGGTTACCTGAATGTGCTTACCGGCCAGGATATGCCTGGCGACCACCTCTGGGTGAATCTTCACCTTATGAGCGACTTGGTATTGATCAAATCCTGTCTCAAGAAAATCTCAGTTATTTTTTTATCGATAATCATCTACTGCGTGGCGGAGAGGCCAGGGGAGTTTATCTCGAGAGATTTCCAGCCCTGCAGGATTTATGGGAACGATCTAAAGAGAACTATCAGTCCAGGGAACCACTCAGGCCGCAGAATCCTTATTTGCCATATTTAACCTATCCAGCGGGTACAGCTTTTATGGCCAGAGATGAAATTACCGGTCAGCAAGTCTGGAGCCGGTATTCTGGCTACCCTGGAGATGGTTATTATCTCGAATTTCACAAAAAGCACTTTCCCGGAGGATTACGTTACTGGCGAATAACTTCTTCTTCCTCAGATCTGGCTGATAAGCTGCCCTATGAAATAGAGATAGCCACCGAGCGTATTGAAGAACATGCCCGACACTTTGTCTGGCTTCTCCATGAAGTTTTAAAAGATCAAGAAGAAAGAATAATTACTTCTCTGTATGATACTGAACTATTTGGACACTGGTGGTTCGAAGGGCCCGAATGGTTATATCAGGTGATCAAAAAACTTTCACTTCCCGAATCAAAAGTTAAGCCGGCTACTGCTTCCAGATGCCTCGAGGAAGTTCCTCCTGAGATTTTAGTTTCTCTGCCCGAGGGTTCGTGGGGTGAGGGCGGGTTTCACTGGATCTGGCTAAATGAAAAAACAGCCTGGATCTGGTCAAAAATTTATGACTTAGAAAAAAGATTCTGGCCTGTTTTTGAAAACCAAAACAGGCCAGAACATTTGGATTCCAGACTTTTGAAACTTCTATGCCAGGAAAAATTTCTCCTGGAAAGTTCAGACTGGCCCTTTTTAATTTCCACCATGACTGCCCGGGATTATGCCGAGGCCAGGGCCAGCCATCATTTTGAACGTGCCGCCAAACTCTTCAAGCTTATAGAGAAGGGCACCGGCTTAACCCCTGAAGAGTTATTTTGGCTGGAAAAAATTGAGTCAGAAGATTCTTTATTCAGAGAGGTCTTGCTTCCCGATGGCAACGCCATATAAAAAGATTCTGGTCATGATCTTATGTGGAGGAAAAGGCGAAAGGCTATATCCACTGACCAAAGACAGGGCCAAACCTTCAGTCCCTTTTATCAGCAGTTATCGAATTATTGATTTTAGCCTGTCTAATGCCCTGAATTCCGGTATGAGGAGAATCGCCTTATTAACCCAGTATAAATCTCTGTCGTTAGAGAGGCATATTCGACAGGGCTGGAGTATCTTTCACCCTGAAAGTAATGAATATATAGTTTCACTCCCTGCTCAGGGTCGGTTAAGCGAGCACTGGTATGAAGGAACCGCCGATGCGGTTTTTCAAAATATATACACTATCCAGCAAGAAAATCCAGACATAATTCTTGTCCTTTCGGGGGATCATGTTTATCGAGCTGATTACCGCCTGTTGTTGAATTTTTTCGTAGAGAAACAGGCTGAGGCGGTAGTTATGGCCCACACCTGTCCGGTAGAAGAAGCGAGTCGTTTTGGGGTAATCAGTGTCGATGACAATCACCTGATTACCGGCTTCAGCGAAAAACCCAAAAAACCGGCCGCTATGCCCTGGTCTCCTCAGCTCTCTTTGATTTCAATGGGCGTTTATATGTTTGACACAGCAGTTCTGGTCAGATCCCTCATCCGTGATGCCAAAAATCCCAGGTCGACTCATGATTTTGGTCACGATGTGATTCCAGAGCTTATCAAGCGCCATAAAACGTATGCTTATATTTATGAAGATTACTGGCAGGACATCGGGACAATTGATGCCTACTGGCAGGCTAACATGGACTTTCTGACGGCCAGTCCTCCTTTCCTGCTTAATGACCCCGATTGGCCAATCCGGACTTATCGTCCACAGTATCCTTCTTCTTTTGTTCTGGATGGAGAGATCAGCAGTTCTATTCTGGGTTCAGGCTGTCAGGTTCTTGGTGGCCGCATTAAAAATTCTATTCTGTCCCCGGGAGTCATAATAGAAGATGGAGCAGATATTGAAGATTCAATAATCTTTGAAGAGACGGTTATAAAAAAAAGAGCAAAGCTTCGTCAGACGATACTGGACAAGCAGGTTGTTATTCCACCTGACTTTTCAGTTGGTTTTGACCTCGAAAAAGATAAAAGCTATTTCAAGATCAGCCCCGGTAGTATAAGAGTTATACCAAAAGCCTGGAGGCTGGAATGATTGAAAAATACAGCCTGCAACCAAGCAACTTCGATCCTGATACTCCCAAGGATTTTGTCTTGCTGTCTATTATTGCCCAGAGTTTTTTTCAGCCATTTTCACTTGAAGACAATCTTCTGATAATTCTGACGGCCCTGACAGCAGGTTCAGGCATCGGTTTTAACCGGGCTATGTTATTTCTAAAAGATGGAATGAAATTGAAAGCTACTACCTGGTTGGGGCCAAGATCTGCAGATGAAGCAGAGGCCATCTGGACTATGCTGTCTTCACCTGGAATTGGCTACGCTGAAATAGTTGCCTATAACCGTGACCTGGTCACCAAAATGGTCAAAGACATTCAACCTAAGCTTAAGTTTCTAGTCTATGATCTGGAGAGCCAGTCTCTACCCTTGCCAGCCATGGCTGCTCTCAACAGAGAAATTATCCTGGTGACTGAAGCCGGAAGTGAGCCGGAAGTTGATCCAAATTTTATCAACTTTATTCAAGTAGACAGTTTCCTTTGTTTACCTCTCATTGCTCAGGATGAAATACTGGGAGAAATTGTGGTTGATAAGGGCATCACTCATGCTCCAATTGAAACCAAGGATATCGAACTGGCCAGGCTCTGTGCCCTGCTGGCCGGAAATTATATTTATACGACTACCCTTTATAAAAAAGTAGTCGAGATGGAAAAGATGGCTGCTCTGGGCGAAATGGCTGCTTTTATTTCTCACCAGTTGAGAAATCCGATTGTAGCTATCGGCGGTTTTACTCAACAAATTTTGACCAGCCCTTGTCAGCCTGAACGTTGCCGCCGAAATTTGAATATCATCCGCGAACAGGTCAAGCATCTTGAAGATATTATTTATAAATTGAGTCATTTTCTAAAAATTACTATCAGGGAGTTACAGCCAGTTGATGTCGCACCAATTCTTTTGAATCTGGTAGAAAGGCCTGATATTAAGCTTAAGGCAGCTAAAAAAGCCATCTCACTGAGAATAAGCGAAAATCTGCCATTGATTCATTGCGACCCTGTCTATTTTGAAGAAGCAGTGGTTAATCTCCTGGACAATGCTCTGGACGTGACTCCAGAAGGTAGCAAGGTTTATGTGCGAGCCAGGCCTTATAACGATAAATATGTTATGATAATAATTAAGGATTCCGGACCAGGCCTCGATGAGAAAAGCCGTGAAAAATTATTCAGTCCTTTTTATTCAACCAAAGAAAATGGCACCGGGCTGGGGTTACTGTTCGTCAAGCGCATCATAGACTCCTGTGATGGAAAACTGGAAGTTCAAAGCAAGCCGGGTCGCGGTACCATGTTTAAACTTTATTTTAAAGTCCGGGAAAGGGGACAATGATGAAAAAAATACTTCTGATTGAAGACGACAAGGCCCTGAGCCTCCTGTATGAGGAAGAGCTGAAAAATGAAGGCTATTCTATAGTCGTCGCCTATGATGCTGATTCAGCTCTGGAGCTGGTCAAAAAAGAACAATTTGATCTTATTATTACTGACATCAGAATGCCAGGTAAAGACGGTATAGAGCTCATCGCTAATGTCATGGGGCTCCGCAAAGATATTCCAATTATCATCAACACAGCTTATCAAAGCTATAAAGACGATTTTATGACCTGGGCAGCCGATGCTTATATTATTAAATCGTCATCGCTTGATGAATTAAAAGCTAAAATAAAAGAGCTAATTGGCAACTGAATTACAGCTGTCTTTTGTTATCTCTAAAAAAGGAAGTAAGGTGATGCCAGAATTAAGAAAAGATATGTTAACTGGAAGGTGGGTCATCATCTCGACCGAAAGAAGCCGGCGCCCAGATGACTTCCGCCCACCGTCTCCATCTGAAATTAGAAGAGAAAATCCGGCTTTCTGCCCGTTCTGTCCAGGTAATGAGGCCAAGACCCCACCTGAGGTTTATTCTATTCGAGACGATGGTTCCGAACCTGATCAGCCAGGCTGGAAGGCCAGAGTAGTTCCAAATAAATTTCCTGCTCTGACACCAGGTCCGCTTCCTCCCAGGAAAAGCAGGGGGAGTTATCAGTGGATGGAAGGAGTAGGAATTCATGAAGTAGTCATCGAAAACCCTGATCATAATCATGAAATGGCTGATTTGTCTCTTGACCACTTAGCTGAGATCCTTAAAATCTATCGTTTGCGGACTATAGCCATCGAACAGCAATTTCACTATCAATATGTCCAGATTTTTAAAAATAAGGGAAGAGATGCCGGTGCGTCACTTTCTCATCCACACTCGCAGATTATAGCCACTCCGATAGTTCCTAAAAGGATCAAAGAGGAAATCTATGGAGCAGAAAGGTTGTTTCGCAATTCTTTCCGCGAATGCTCAATTTGCCGGATGTTGCGGGAAGAACTCCAATCAGGCGAAAGGTTGGTGTTTAAAAATGAATTCTTTGTAGCCCTGACTCCTTTTGCCTCCAGGTTTCCATTTGAAATGGCCATTGTCCCGAAAAGGCATTCAGCCTTTTTTCGCCAGATTACCGATGAGGAAATTGTTCTACTGGCCGAAGCCTTAAAAGAAGCCCTTAATCGCTTAAAAGCTGAACTATCTGATCCACCTTTTAATCTCGTCTTGCACCAAGCTCCAAATCCTCAGATAGCCGAGAAAGCCTGGCCTGGGATTGATTTTTATTATCACTGGCATCTAGAAATTTTGCCCATCCTGACCAAAGTGGCAGGCTTTGAACTGGGCACAGGTTTCTATATTAACCCCGTAGCTCCAGAATCAGCTGCCGAATATCTCAGAAAAAGTGAGAAGCCTAAAATCTGAGTATTTTTAAATATAGCTCATAATAATTTAACGCCGATTTTTCCCAGGAGAAATCGCACCTGAAAGCATTGTCTTTCAGTTTAGCCCAAAAAGGCTTTTGCTGATAAAAACCAAGGGCCCGGTCGAGGGCAGCTAGTAGAGATAGGGTTTCATATTCTTCAAACAGGAAGCCATTACCCTCCAGCCGCTGGGGATTGAACTCCTGAACACTATCTTTTAGCCCGCCTGTGCTGCGAACAATCGGAATAGTCCCATACCTCAAGCTATACATCTGGGTCAGTCCACATGGTTCATAACGGGAGGGAATCAGGAAAAAGTCACTGCCGGCATAAATCAACCTAGCCAGCCGGTCATCAAAAGCAATTTTAAGGCCAAGCTTTTGGGGATATTTTCTGACAGCTTGAATCAGCATGTCCTGTATCTTTTTTTCTCCAGTGCCCAGAATAATGAGATAAAGGTCTCTTTTCAATATTTCATCCAGGCTTTTGACCAGAAGGTCAAAGCCTTTTTGCCCGGCCAGCCGTGAGACCAGGCCAACTATGGGCTGCTTGCTTTGCGCGTCAAAATTAAAGGAACGGAGAAGTTCCTGTCGGCAGAGGAATTTTCCAGCCGGTGACTGGCGTGAATAATGAGCGGGCAAAGCCGGATCAGTAGCCGGGTTCCATTCCTGATAATCAATACCATTTAAAATGCCAAACAGCCGCTCTGATCTTTTTCTTAAAACTCCATCCAGGCCAAAGCCAAATTCCGGTGTCTGAATTTCCTGGCTATAAGTTGGGCTGACGGTGCTGATGGCCTCTGAATAAAGAAGACCTGCTTTTAAATAATTTACCCGGCCATAAAATTCCATATCCTCTGGATTAAAAAGATAGCCGGGTAAGCCAACCTGACCGAGAATTTCAGGTGGGAAAAGCCCCTGATAGGCCAGATTATGAATGGTAAAAAGTGACCTGGTTTTTTGATACAAGCCATCGGTGGCCAGTACATGTTTCAGATAGGCTAAAGTCAGAGCTGATTGCCAGTCGTGGGCGTGGATTAAATCTGGAATCCAGTTGATCAATTTAAACCCAGTCAGAGCAGCCAGGCAAAAAAAAGCAAAACGATGACCATTGTCGGGATAATCGCCCTCAGGGGTGCCATAAAGATAATCACGGTCGAAATAAAAATCATTCTGGACAAGATAGACTTTAAAGTCTTCAGTCTGATATTCAAAAATTGAGAAGTTCTTTTGGCTCTCAGCAGGAAATATATCCAGCTTGAGGTTGGTGGCCACCAGTTTTAAATTGAGATTTTTCTTTTTTATTTCCCGGTAAAAAGGCAGCCAGACAGTGACCTCCAGTTGGCCTGACCGGCTGAGATATTTAGGTAAGGCTCCAGTCACATCCGCCAGGCCACCAGTTTTGGCCAGGGGAGCCATTTCTGGAGTGATAAAAGCAACTTTTAAGTGTTCAGTTTGATCCATTTCTTTGACCTCAAGCTTTAAGTTGATTCTTTAAGGAAGACAACCTGAGCAAAAAGCTCCGGCCAATGCGAGTCATAAAGGCCATGGGGGCTAAGCGACCAGCCAATGGAAGGTTCAATTTTCCGTCCGTTGGCTTCGAAAGCCTCAAAGCGGAAAAAATTCATGAGCCATTTATCGCCATCACCTGGCGGCAAGGGCCGGCCCTGAGCCAGAACCTCCAGACCTGACCAGGGAAAAGCCAGTTCAACCGTCCAACCCCGGTCAACATCAGATGAGTCATTGAGAGTTCCATCAAGTCCTACCGCCCATTTTAAACCAGGAAAATCCCAGTCCATGAAAGCCCAGCGGCGGCCACGCGGGTGACGACCGTACCGGCTGCCATCCTGAAAACCCCCCAGGACATCCACTTTTCGGCTCATCAAATCAAATTCAGGACGGTCAAAAAAACTGCCTGGCCGCAGTGCCTCTTGCCAGATATAAAAAACCTCATAAATCGTTCCCAGAGCATTAATTTGAAGCTCATAATAACAGTCAGGTCCAGCTATAAAAACTTCCACATCATTTTCTAGCCAGAGGAATGAATCCATTTCCTTTAAGTGAGCCTGAAGATCTGGCTCTTCCAGCCAGAAAGCTAAATAAAAATAATGGTCATCAGCCAGAGCAGCTAATTTGGTATCAAAAAAAGCTGGCTGGCCAGAAACCATATCGACAAACCTCGAAGATTTTCTGGCTTTTTTCCAGGCCGGTTTTTCCAGATCCCCGTTAATTTCTAGACTGGAGGAAGTCCGGTAGCAGTAATAAACCTCTGGCTTAATTTTGCCGGATTGGCTGCAGCCTTTAAAATCCACCATTTCTTCTTATTATCTTGGCCTGAAAAATTTTCATAGGATATATTTCTTTTAGATTTTATCAGCAATATTCAACCTTGACAACCAGGTGAATATCCGAACCAGGTAGAATTTCAGCTTTCTGCAAATTTTCAGCCTGGAAGATGTTAATCATTAAGCACGATTGGGCCGTCAATCAAGAGCTGCTGAGTATTGTTTACCAGAAGGAGGAGGATCCTGCTCCCGCCTGACAGACCGCAAACGAAAGGCACACTGGAAAAGCCTTCTGAACCCTGCCTGGGGACGCCAGTAACATTCTGGGTAGCATCTGACAAACAAAAGGGGAATCCATTCCTGATTAGCTGCCATCGTCATAACTCAAAAAGAGCTTTTAAAGTTTTTAATATTTTTTCATCTGACAACGAACAGCAGGCAAAGAAGCCGACTCTGTTGGAATCTAATCTCAAGTTGGTCACCCAGACCTCTTATCATCAACTTCCACCCATTAATTTTTTGCCTAATAAAAACCCCGGGGGGCCGAGCCTATCTGGTGGTCATGAAAAATTAAAGTTGACAGGCGGGCCGGCCTGGAGCAGAATTAGCTCTGCAGAGCTTGCCCCCTGGAGCACTTTGAAGCCAAACAATAGAAAAATCAATTTCTTTTCCAGAACGTTTCAATATTAATCAGAGAAAAAATATTTTAGTCTAAAAAAGGAATGTTGAAAAGCTCTGACTCAATGACCATCAGGTGAACAAAGTGAAAAAACCAGCCAATCATCAGAGAAGAAAAGAATTCGAAACCAAAGGTGTAGTTCTCAAACCAGGACGGGAAAAATCTGTTCTTAACCGTCATCACTGGTTATTTTCTGGAGCTATCCAGTCTTTTCCGTCAGACTTTAACGATGGGAACATATATCCGGTTTATTCGGCTGGTGGGCTGCTTCTTGGTTATGGCTACTTTAACAAGAAATGTTCTCTTACCGGTCGTCTGCTAAGTTTTGGCCCGACCAGGCCGTTTGAAGCTCTTCGACAGAATTTAACTGAAGCTATCAAGCTAAGAGAAAAGCTGTATGGGACAGTTGATGCCTGCCGTTTGGTCAACGGGGAAAGTGATTCTTTGCCAGGGCTGGTAGTAGACCGGTATAACCCGGGGCTGGTTATTCAGGTCTCAACCCTTGGTCTGGAAAAACTGAAGCCCTTGCTTATTCAGCTTTTATCCGAATTAATCAAGCCAGAATTTATTTATGAAAAGTCGCTGCTTCCCTCAAGAAAAGAAGAAGGATTAAAAGAACAAGAAGGATTACTGGCCGGCCAGCTGACAGAACCCTTACTGATTGAGGAGGATGGCTTAACATTTAGAGTTTATCTCCGCGGAGCTCAAAAAACAGGTCTTTTCCTTGACCAGCGGGAAATGAGACGGCTGGTTCAGGAGCTGACCAGAGGGAAAAAGATTCTGGATGGATTTAGCTATACTGGCGGCTTTGCCCTGTCGGCTTTAAGGGGTGGGGCGGCTAAAGTTGACCTGGTAGATGATTCGCCTCAAGCACTGAAAATGGCTAAGGAAAATATGGCTTTAAATGGATTCCCATCCTCCTCCTTCCGGTTGATTAAGAAGGATATGTTTGACTTTCTAAAAGACGAGACCCGGCTGGACTATGATCTGGTGATTCTTGATCCACCGGCCTTTGCTAAAAAAAAGGCTGATGAAAAACAGGCTGGTCGGGCCTATCAGCAGCTAAATTATCTGGCCCTGTCCAAAATGAAACCAGCCAGCTTGCTGCTGACTTTTTCCTGTTCTTATTATGTCAGACGTGAATTGTTCCAGAAAATTATTTTTCAAGCTGCCCTGCAGGCTCACCGGCAGGTAAGGATTTTAACTGCTCACCGGCAATCCTATGATCATCCTGTAAGCATCTTCCATCCGGAGAGCGATTATTTAAAGGGTTTTTTGCTTTATGTCAGCTGATCGGCAACAACCAGACTGACTGTGATCAGTAAAAAAACGGCTTGATCTCGGATGGTAATGGCTTTCTGACGATTAAGAAGAGATTTTTCTGTTTAAAATAAAAAATTTGCCCCGTCCAAATAAAAACAATATAATCACCTAGGGAGAAGGAGATGAACTTAGAAGAAGCCATAAAAAAAACACATCGCCTGGCGGCGACCATAGGCTATTCAGTTTTTGGTGCCCTGGTTTTATATTTTGTATTGGAAGAATTAATCCGGAACAAACTGGCACCTTTTTATGGCTTTTCTCACCTCTCCAATCATCAGACATTAAGATATATTTTTTATGGTTTATCGGCTATCTCCATCATTCTGGCCAGATTATTACAATCACTACTCCTGCGGAAGAAGCCCGGGGATACAATTGAAACCCTGCTAGATAAACTTCACCGGACATCAATTATTATGATTATCATGAGTGAGCTGCCGGCACTGTTCGGTCTTTTCCTATTTTTACTGGTTGGACTTAATCGCGATTTTTACATTCTATTAATTATTTCGGTAGCTATCCTGTTTATTTTCTTTCCCCGGCGTCGCGCCTGGGAAGAATGGGTAGCCAGTCAAATCTAAATCGAAATAGGGCCATTTTTGGCTGATGATCCCGGAATAGATAAGTTTTGGCTTATAAACCAGGACTTAATTTTAATTATAAAGGCCTTTACTGAATATTTCACTTTTCAAAGAGAGGCTTGAATGGAAAGAAAAAAGAGGCCAAGAGTCATCGCCTGTTATTTATTTTTACCGGTCATCTCCTTTCTGTTTGTCATCCCTTGTCCAGCTCAACAACGACCACTAAACTACTATCTGGAGGTCGAGCTTCTGCCTGAATCGGCCAGCCTGCAGGCTAAAGAAACCCTCGTCTGGACTAACCTGAGTCACGACTATGTGCACGATATACAGCTTCATCTTTACTGGAATGCCTTTAAAAATGAACTCTCGACCCTGGCCAGGGAAGCCAGTCAGGAAAAATTATTTAAAAGATTTCAGGCCAAAAAAGATCAATGGGGCTGGATTAAAATAATCTCTCTGACCACAGGGGAGGGACAGAACCTCCTGCCGGCAGCTGCTTTTATCAGCCCCGATGACCCCCCCAATCCACATGATCAGACTGTCCTGCGGGTCGTCCTGCCCGAGGCTGTGGCACCTGAACAATCCATCAGACTGAACATCGAATTTCAGGCCCGGGTGCCCGGGAATGGTCTCCGTACCGGCTATTATAAAGACGGATTCTTTATTTCTCAATGGTTTCCCAAGCCAGGAGTGTATGAAGAAGGACGGGGCTGGAATTGTCACGAATATCATTTAAATTCTGAGTTTTATGCTGATTTTGCTGATTTCAAAGTGAAGATTACCGTCCCCAGTGATTTCGTGGTTGGAGCCTGCGGTGAAGAAATAGAAAAAACTGAAGACCGAAATTCAGGTAAAACTACCTATACCTATGCTCAGGAAAACATTCATGATTTTGCCTGGACAGCATCACCCAGATTTATAAAAGTTGAGCGGTGGTTTAAAGGAGAGGAGGAGGTCAGCCCGAAAGAATATCAGCAGATGGCAGAACTGCTCGGAGTTGATATTAGAGATATCAAACTGCCTGATGTCAGGATGATTCTCCTCATTGAAAAACAGCACCGACATCAGGTTGAGCGTCACTTCCGGGCCTTAAAAGCGGCTTTAAAATATTATGGCCTCTGGTATGGGCCATATCCTTACCGGACAATAACCATGGTTGATCCTCCCTTCAGAACCGGTAGCGGCGGTATGGAATACCCAACTCTTTTTACCGCCGGTACTTCTGTTCTGTTGGAAAAAGATATTCATTCTCCGGAAGGGGCCCCGGAAGGGGTCATCATCCATGAATTTGGCCATAATTACTGGTATGGGCTGGTGGCCAATAACGAATTTGAAGAAGCCTGGCTGGATGAAGGGATAAATACCTATTCTACAGGTAAAGTCTCGGCTGTGACTTATGGACCAGGCAGAATACCCCTTAGATTTAAAGGCCTGCCTTTAAGCCGGCTATTCAAGTTGCCGGCTGTCTATGACTGGCAGCTGGTCGGAGTTATTTCTAGTGCCGTGGCCAAACTTGATCCGATCGTCACTTACTCCTGGAAATTTTATAATTCAGCCAGTTATTCACTTAACGTCTATCACCGCGCCGCTACCTGCCTCTACACTCTGGAAAGACTGTTAGGAGAGAAGACCTGGGCCAGGGTAATGCGCACTTATCATCAGAAATATCGTTTCAAGCATCCGCAGACAGTGGAATTTATCCAGGTGGTAAATGAGGTTTCCGGCCAGGATTTAAACTGGTTCTTCCAGGAATTTTTCTATGGGGCTAAGGATTTTGATTATGCCATCAGTTATATCGAGACAAGGCTGAAACCGGAGAAATACCAGGGGATTTTTGATGATCTGCCGGCCAGGACTTCTGGCCAGTGGAACGGAACTGTCGAGCCGGCTCCTGGGCAGAAAAAAGACCAGGTCAAAGAAAAGATTTATGAAACCACCATTACCTTGAGACGTTATGGTGAAATTAAGCTCGGTCCCGGTTATAACCTCAAATTGAAGGTGGAATTCGAAGATGGCAGCACTGAATGGAGGGAATGGGATGGTCAGAGTCGCTGGGTGCGCTTCATTTTTGAAAAACCGGCCAGGGTCAAACAGGCTATTCTTGATCCTGAGGCTCTCTGGCTGGTAGATGCTAATTTATCCAACAATAGCTATTCCAGGAAAGGACCGGGTACAAAACTTATGCATGTTACCACCGGCTTACTCTGGCTGGTACAGAACATTCTGGTAACGCTTTCCAGCTGGTTGTGAGAGAAAGGAGAGTTTAATGGCTGCTATTAATTTCCTCAAATCTGGGTTTAATCAAGCTATCTCTAAATTCAGGCTGTCTGTATACCTCTGGTTATTAATCATGGCCATTTCTCTGATTATTATCATCCCAATCAGTTCCCAGATCAGAGCTAATCTTGGACATTTATCCTGGTCCGAAAAGCCTCTGATGCCTTTTGAGCTTAATCTGATGGAGATTTTTCTGGCCAGTCAGAATTTTCTGGCTTCTTATATAATTTTTCTTCTGATAATGCTTTTATTTTCAGTTGCACTTTCTATTTTTTTCCGGGCTGGACTTTTTGGCCAGATGCTCAGCCAGGAGAGAAGCGTGACCTTCCGGAGCTTTCTGGCTGATGGCTGCCGATATTTCTGCCGGTTTCTGCTTTCTCTCCTCCTTTTTATTCCATTTCTGCTGATATTTATTCTCCTTTTTAACTCCCTGTCCGCTCCACTTAAACTATGGTCGGCCCGGGCAGTAAGCGAATGGCCGGTCATTCTGGCTGGACTGCTTTGCACCCTGTTGCTGGCCCTTCTCTGGACAGCCTTTAAGCTTTTGCTGGACCTGGTAAGAATTTTTATAGTGGCTGAATCAAAAAAGGTGATAGCCGCCTATGCTTCCGCCTTTAGGTTTCTCAGCCGGCATTTTTTTCGTCTGTGGGGCCTGTATTTACTGGTCAGTCTGGCTGTTATTATTATCTCAGCTATCTGGCTGCTGATCAGCCGGCTTTTTTCTCCTACCCAGCCGGGCAGCCTTTTTATCCTTATCCTCCTTGGTCAGGCATATATTTTATTCAGGCTGTTTGCCAGGCAGGTCTTCATCGCTGTCGAATATAGTTACTTTTCCACCAGAAAGGATAGTTAATGATTAAAATTAAATTCCTGGGCGCAGCTTCACAGGTAACAGGTTCCTGTTACCATCTTTCTGCCAACGGTTTAAACTTTTTGGTTGATTGTGGTCTTTATCAGGAAAGAGAATTTCTCGGTCGCAACTGGCAGCCATTCCCGGTTCCTCCGGACAAAATTGATTATCTGCTTTTAACCCATGCTCATCTTGATCACAGTGGCTTAATTCCCAAACTGGTCAAAGAAGGGTTTAAAGGGAAAATTATCTGTACCCGGCCTACCGCCGAGCTTCTTCCTATTGTCCTTTACGACACCGCCAAGATTCAGGAAGAAGATGCCGAGATAAAAAGAAAGCGGCACGAAAGAGAAGGGCGGAAGGGACCTTATCCGGAAGTGCCTCTTTACAGGGCAGCCGATGTCGAGCGAGCACTGCCGCTGATAGAGGCGGTTGATTATCATCAGGAAATCAATCTGAATTCAGAAGTCAAAGCAATTTTTCATGAGGCCGGTCATATTATCGGTTCAGCCATGGTCTCTATTTTAATTGCAAGCAATGGTTCGAGTCGCCGCCTGATTTATTCAGGTGACCTGGGACAATGGAATAAGCCACTGGTTCGCGACCCTGAAACTTTTCAGCAGGCGGATTATATCTTTCTCGAATCTACCTATGGAGACCGTGATCATGAAGAATCAGATCTGATCTCAGAGAGACTGGCCCAGGTCATCAACCAAACCGTTAGCCGCCAGGGGAATCTGGTCATTCCCACTTTCGCTATCGAGCGCGCCCAGGAGTTAATGTATCATTTAAATAACCTGGTCAGAAGAAGAAAAATACAGCCAGTACCAGTTTTTCTGGACAGCCCGATGGCAGTTAACGTAACTGATGTTTTCAGCCATCATCTGGACTGCCTGGATGCCGAGGCCAGGCAGCTTTTTGCCTCCGGGCAAAATCCATTTGAATTTCCTGGACTGCAGTTAATCCGGGATTTCAGGGATTCTCAGTCCATTGCCAAATTGAAGAAACCAGCCATCATCATGGCCGGCTCCGGGATGTGTACCGGCGGACGGATTAAACAACATCTGGTCAATAATATTACCAGGCAGGAATCGACCATTCTGTTTGTCGGCTATCAGGCTAAGGGAACTCTCGGCCGGCAAATTCTTGATGGTCAGTCTCCAGTCCGCATTTACGGTCAGTATTACCCGGTCAAAGCCTCCATTGAACAGATTCAGGGATTTTCCGCACATGCTGATCACAGGCAGTTATTCAAATGGCTTGGCTATCTACAAACACCGCCCCGCGAACTTTTTCTCGTGCATGGTGAACGAGAAGTCATAGAAACCTTTTCCCGGGAGATTAGGGATAAGATGAACTGGTCAACAAACATCCCTGACTATCAGGACGAGTTTTCTTTAGACTAAGCTTCGAGTTGGCTTTGGCCAGCGATTTTACTGATCAAAGAAGATTTCATTAGTTAGGAGGTGAGTTATCTACCTCCAGACAGCATAAGCAGAAGCTACTATCTTCGGAGCTTCTAAGCCAGTAGTAGTTGATATCTTTGTTTATTTAAAGCGATCTTTTATTGTTTTCGCTAAAGCTACCAATACTGGTCTACCTCATGAAGGGATAAAACTTTAAAAAGGTCTTCAGCCTGCTACCTCTGTCTATCCTTAAGTTCTTAAAAACCTGGATTTTATGGCTTAATAATTCAGCTTGACCCAAAGCCGAAGATAAGATAAAAGTTAAAGCGATGATATAGCCTGGTGAATTTTGAGAAACTGAGCACTGAATTTTAATCGAAATAAAATCCTGATCTGGAAAACCAAAAATAAAAGCGGAGACAAGCATGACAAACTTTTTCCCGGAATCAAAACCAATGGGGCGAAGGAAATTTATGACTCTGGGCCTCCAGGGGGCGGTAGCCATGGCTTTAACCCCAGCCATGGTCAAAACTCTTCTGGCCGGTGGGAACCAGGCTAAACTGGAAGTCCCACCAGAGTTACTTCAAAAGGTTATTACCAGTGCTTTAAAAAGGGGAGGGGATCTGGCTGAGGTCTATGTTGAAAACAGAATATCGCGCACTATCCTTTTAGAAGAAGGAAAATTCAAGAGTGCTGTTTTCGGTCTGGTGGGTGGAGCAGGCGTTCGGGTAATTGATGGAGATAAAACTGGCTATGCCTATAGCGACGAGGTGACCGAAGAAAAACTCCTGCGGGCGGCAGAGGTTGCTTCATTTATTGCCTCGTCCGGTAAAAAAATCAAGCCGGTAAATATCAAGGAACAGAAACGGCCATCTTATGTTACCGTTAAGATTCCTCTGGAAGAAGTGGCCGAGGCCCAGAGAATGGAAATTATGAAAAGAGCAGAAGATGCGGCTTTGAGTTATGATCCCAGAATCAAGATGGCTTCGATTGATTATTATGATGAGACCAGAGACCGCCTGATCGCTAACAGTGAAGGGCTGCTGGTAAAGAGCAGCCTGCCGCTTATTTTCTTTATTGTGCAGACACTGGCTGCAGGTAATGGTTCTTCTCATATGGGAAGAGAAAGGCTCAGCCGGCACGCCGGGCTGGAGATGTTTGAAGAAGAATCCCCCGAGAAAGCAGCTAAAGAAGCAGCCAGAGAATCAATAGCCATGCTGGAAGCAAAAGAAGCACCTGCCGGAAAAATGGATGTGGTCATTCAAAATGGCTGGGGCGGCGTCCTGGTTCATGAAGCAGTTGGTCATCCACTGGAAGCTGATAATATCGCCAGGCAAACAGGTGCTTTTGTCGGCAAACTGGGGAAAAAAGTGGCAGCAGATATCTTCACCATGGTAGATGATGGCAGCCAGTCCGGTTTTCGCGGGACAACGGATTTTGATGATGAAGGCACCCAGATGAAGAGAAACGTTTTGATTCAAAATGGCGTACTGGTCAAATTTATGACTGATATTCTTTCGGCCAGGCAACTCAACATGGAGAGGACGGGCAACGGACGGCGGGAGAGCTTCCGTTATTATCCGATACCACGCATGACCAATACTTTTATTGAGAAAGGTCAGGATAAACCAGAAGATATCATTGCCTCAACCAAAAGCGGCCTGTATGTTCAAAGCTTAAGCGGCGGCAGTGTTGATCCAACGACTGGAGTCTTCAATTTTACCTGCCGCGAGGCCTACCTCATTGAGGACGGCAAAAAAACCGTCCCGGTCAGAGGAGCTACATTGATCGGCAGATGCCTGGACATAATCACCAGGATAGATGCAATTGGCAATGATCTGGCCTTTGGGCCAGGAATTTGTGGTAAAGGGCAGTCAGCTGAGGTCACAGCTGGCCAGCCTACGGTCAGAATCAGAGGAATTAACGTCGGCGGCACCAGGCAGAGAACCTAGGAGGAAATTATGGATTATCGAGCATTAGTTGAACAGGTCATAAAAGATTGTCTGAAGAGAGGCGCTGAGCAGGCTGAAGTGTATCTTGAAGATAATCGCCAGCTTAATCTGGAAGTTAGAAATGGACAGGTAGAAAGTATTCAGGAGGCTCAGAGCTATGGGCTGGGCATCAGGGTGATTGCTGGAAAAAGGTTGGGTTTCGCCTTTGTCAATGATTTAAAGACAGAAAATCTGAAGAAGACAGTTGACCGGGCTCTCCAGCTGGCTAAGGCAGTCAGTCCCGATGAAAATAATCAGCTGCCAGTTGAGGCAGGCGAAACAGAGGTTAAAGGACTTCATGATCCACAGCTTCAAACAGTGGCAGTTGAGCGTAAGCTCTCTTTAATCAAAGAGGTGGAAAGTCTGGCCTTAAAAAAGCCGGGTATAACCAAAAGTGACGGCGCCAGTTATGGTGAAAGCGAGAGTCTGATTTTAATTGCCAGCTCCTCAGGCTGGGTTAAGAGTTACAAATCAACTGGCTGTGGTTATGGACTGGGTGTTATCGCTGAAAAAGGAGAGCAGAAATCAAGTGGCTATGAATCCTGTAGCAGGCGTTATTTCTCTGACCTTAAGCCAGCAGAAGAGGTAGCCAGCAAAGCAGCCCGCCAAGCGGTCGAAATGCTTGATCCCAGACCAATAAAAACTCAGAGGGCAGCTGTCATTCTTGACCGAGAGGTGGCCTATGCCATTCTTGGTGGTATAGTCCAGGCCATCAATGGGGAAAGAGTTTTGCAGGGAGCCAGCTTCCTGGGGAAGAGAATGGGGCAAAAAATTGGCTCAGAGCTGATGACCATTATCGATGATGGAACCAGGGAAAAAGGCCTGGCCAGCGCCCCATTTGATGGAGAAGGCGTTCCGACCCAGACCAGAACCATTATCGATAGGGGAGTCCTTAAGGGATTTTTATACAACGCTTATGCGGCCAGAAGAGCCGGCGTTAAGAGCACCGGGAATGCCAGCCGGAGCAGCTTTTCGGAATTACCTGGTATTGGACCGCATAATTTTTATTTGGCAGCAGGTAAAACCAGTCCGGAGGAAATTATTAGAAGTACCAGTCGGGGAGTGTTGGTCAAAGAAGTTACAGGCTATGGGATAAATCCGGTCAATGGAAATTTCAGTGGCGGTGCCGCTGGCTTTTTTGTTGAAAATGGGAAAATCGTTTTTCCGGTAAAAGGAATTACCATTGCCGGTACCGCTGACGAAATATTTAATGGCCTGGATCTGATTGGAAACGACCTTGATCTTAACCAGACGATGACAGCTCCCACCATCAGGATCAAAAGCCTGCAGATTGGCGGAGAATAAGAATTTTATCGGGTGTCAGGACTCAGTCTCTGTCAGTGGCTGCTTTTTCCGGAAGCTGGCTACTTCAAGCCGATTTTCTTTTCCAGATAACCACCCTTGAGCGAATCATAGATTAAGTCAATTTCACCTGAACCATCGACCAGGAGCCTGAAATCCACATAGCCAAAACCAGGAATACCATTTTCGACCAGGAAATAGTCCTTCCTGACCTTTACTGGCTCCGTTAGTTCACGGAAGCGATCGGTGAGAATCCCGGCTGAAATTATTCTGGCTTTTCCTTTAACTTTTATCATATCCGGTCGATGCAATTTTTTCTGAGCGGCTAAAGCCGAGATGGAGGGAGTAACCTGTTTGTTACCAACTCTAACATCAATCTGAAAAAGGCCGCTATCCAGCCTTTTGACCTTAACCTCTTCCAGATTTAGCCGGGGAAGCTGGTCAGCATGATAGAGGCAAAAGGCGGCATTTCGATGGCAGGTTTCAGGCAGCTGAAAAGAAGCCGGTACCCGGCGTCCCATTTTTTTGACTCCACCGATTTCAATATCGCCATAGAGCGGGTGTTTATATGGCTTCCATTCCACCAGTTGCTCGCCCATCAAGACCAGCTGGTGATAAATAATTTCCTCTGGATTGCCGACAGGACTGAATCTCCTTCTGGCAGTCGACTCTTCCGCCTCTGAAGTCCTTGTTCGCTCCGCCCGGCTGGTTCCAACATATTGTTCAAAATCCAGTTCATTGGAGAAGGTGAAAATGCCAAGAAGACTGTAGATGAAATCCACACTGCCGCCGTAGACAGTGTACATATCCTTATATATGACGATATAACGGTAACCGGGAAGAATCATCTCGCCCTTTTTCCCGATAAAATCATAAACCTGGCGATCGGCTGGCAGGGTATCACCCAGATTCCTGGCTCCTGGACCACGGAGAATCAGACCACCGTTGTTATGGAAAGTCTGAGCACCTATGATATTTGGATGCTCCATGATAAAGTCCCTGATAGCCCTGGTCTCAGGCCAGGAAAAAGGATAAGGACCGGAACCACGCTGGACATAATTAGGCTGCCAGTTAAAGCCGAAATTCCGGTTCATGTCATATCCACCTGGACCGTCTTCATTAATCAAACCGTCTCCGTCATTGTCAATCCCTTCTGAACCAAGAAAAATAAATTCACCCCTTTCTCCCGGCAGGCAGAGCTCCATAATCATAGGGTTATCAGGATTGCTCCGGTAGTTTCCTTTAGGATCCCTTTTCCTCATATAAGTTATACTGCCATCTCCATCCAGGTCATCGGGCCCATCTTCGTCCAGCAGGCCATCCCGATCATCATCATAGGGTGCCAGGCCACTCCGCGGTGAGTTAGAATCGGTGGCCAGATGGAGGAAATAGTCACGACTATCGGGGTTCATGGTAGGCACAATGTAAAAAACCCGGTCAGAAAGTAGCCGGTCCACAGCTTCCAGTTTTCCTGCCTTTGTCAGGAGATAATAAACTGTATAGAGAGCGACTTCCGTACCCTGGATTTCATTGCCGTGAACATTTCCATCGATGTAAAAGCCAGGTTTTCTCTCCGCCGGGCCAGTCTTTTTATTGTTGATAATGGCAGCCCAGATATCACGTCCCTGATAAGATTTACCAATTGAAACCAGCTCCATCAGCTCGGGGTAGGCAGTTTGAAGCTGCTTCAGGGCGGAAGTCAGCTCAGCGTGGTTATAGAAATGGTCAAAAGTGAGCCTGGGGGCTGGTCTATCTTTTCCGCTTTGGGCCATCAAAACCGGGCTGGAGCTGGTAGCTGCTAGCAGAATGAAGGCCAGGCAGATAATTTTTTTTATGGTCTTATTCATAATTTCTCTCCTAATCAAGCTTAATTGTCACTTCGACAGGGTTAATCCTGTTACTCCAGACTATCACCTTGAGATTGGAACCTTTTTTAGCCTGAACAGTCCATTCGAGTTTTTTACTTTCTCCACCCTGAAGAACGGGAATCATTTCCACCGGGCGGCCGGCGAAAAGCCTTTGCTGCTCATTAAGTTTCAGACTGACTCTGATCGGATAAGCAGTCAGGGAACGTCGTCCCTGGGCTAAAGAGGTCGGCAACCAGCCTTCATTCTGGAGATAGACGGTTACCCGATAAATTCCTGTCCCCAGTTTTTCTGCTTTCGTCTCTTTAACAGAGAGAACCGGCAATTTTTGCATTAGTTTCTGGCTGAACTGGATATGAAATTTAAGGCTGTTTTGAAGCTGGTCAAGGGGTGGAACTTGCCTCAGATAAGGAACAAAACCGCCTATCTCAACCTGACCCAGATCCGGGTGGTTAAAGACCTTCCAGTCCACAAAGCCTTTGCCCTTCAGGACAGTGTCAGAATAATTCAAAAGATAAGCTTCAGGGTTTTCATTTTTTGGCCTCGTGCCTGCTCCTCCGGGCTTCTTTTCCATCATTTCAGCCATCCTGGCCGGGGTCATCTGGCCAGACTGAACCATTTTTATTACCATTCCGGCATTTAGATTGGGAGGAGCTCCCTGTTCCTGGAGAAAACCAGCTATTTTTTCTTCGCCCAGGCCCAGAAATTCTTCAGAGGACATAGATCTTATCATGTCGGGTGTCAAACCCGCTTTTATCTCGCTCTTTTTTGGCTCGGGAACCTGCCACAGGTCAAAGGAAAATACGGGTACTCCGTACTGGTAATAGCAAAAAGCAGGGAAGGAGCCCTGGCCCACACCGCGAGTATTCTTTTCCAGATAATCAAGCCCGAACTCTTTCAAGCCATTTTTGTACTCTTTCTGAAGTTCTTCATAGATAGCCTGATCGGAACGATCAAAGGTCATAGCCGGACCAAGTCCAAGAAAAGTAGCAACCAGGTTTTCATCAATTTCCACCTCTCCGACCATTCCCGAACTTTTCATGGCTTCTGCTATTTCTTTCAGGCTGTATTCAGTATTGGGTTCGAGGCCAAGGAAGGTGGCATAACGTCCGGGAACCCTGACTCTCTCAGCCCCTGCTCTGGCCCTCCCGGTTTGTTGCATATTAAGGAGATTATTTTCGGTCGAAAAATTGATGATTGCAGCTATATTGTTATGGTCGAACATAAATTTAAGAAGAGCCTGCGTTTCGGGCTCAGAAGCTGGATAAAGCCCGGCTTTCTTATTGTAGTATTCAAAATCGTGGAGAAAATTCCTGTTGATCTCCACTCCTCCCGGCCCGTCTTCATTGATCTGTCCGTCAGCATCATTGTCGTATCCTTCAGTATAAAGAAGATATTGACCTTTTTCTCCCTTTTTGGGGTCGGCCGGCCTCATCAACCTTGGTTCTTCCGGATCAATAATCCAGTGGCCCTCAGGCGATTTCACTCTCATCATGGTTATCAGGCCGTCGCCATTCAGGTCCTCCGGACCGTCTTCATCAATCAAACCATCATTATCCTCATCCACTGGATGCCCATTATGCGTTCTCTCCAACGCCGGAGTAGAAAAATAGGCAGAGACAGCATCAGGATTCACAACAGGAATGATATAAATACTTCGCTCATTTAAAAAATCAGTCCAGTATTTATCAACCCCATAGGCGTTGAGTATTGTTTCAGCTAAGCTTAAAGCAGCTTCAGTCCCGGGGAGATGAACTCCTTCTGAATTAGCCACCACCAGAACTGATTGCCGGTCTTCTGGCTTGACTTTATTTTGGGCAGCAGCCATTTTCAGAAGGTAAATCTCCAGACCTCCATAAGATTTGCCAATTGAAGATAATTGGCATAAATTAGCGTATTTAGCTGTCAATTTTTTCAGGCTGGAAGTCACCTCGGCCAGCGATTTGTATTTGTAATCAGGCTTTTGCTGGCCCGAGAAGGGCAATGGAAAAATAAAAATGGCCAAACTCATCAGAATTAATATTATTCTGGTTACTTTTAATCTTGACATACCTCCTCCTTCTAGTTCAATTAACCGGTAACCGGCAGAGGTCCTTTTTATCCAGTCCGCCGGCAATCATCGCAATATTTTTTGTCATGCTCTATTTCTTTTATTTTCAATCATATACGCAATTCTTAGGGGGCCACTTTATTTCCGACTAGAAAAACTATTCTTGGGTAAAATCATAGACCCAGGGTAATAATAAAGATGATACCAATTTTCCAAACCGGTTTGTTTATCATATTTTTCATGCATGCGATTCACGTTAATCCCGCCTACCCAAATCAAGCGGCAAAAAGGATTTTAATCATCATCTCCCGCAAAACTTTATCCAGCCATCTTATAATTTCGACTCTTAATTAATTTCTATATTAACCTCGCTATCTTAAGGGAAAGCCATACCGAAATCAAGCAACTTTTTTTAGCTCAGGCATGCATTTTAATAAAAAACAGACCGACAGAAGCGCTTTTCCGAGTAAATCCACAATCAGGCGATATTTATATTCACGTTCTATTTATATGTCTTTTATTATCTATAGGTTACGCAATTCATAAGGCACGGGCGCTTTGAATACCTGGTCAGCTTGTTAGTCTCTTGTTTAATCTTCAATTAATACACGAATTAATACACGTCCGGCAAATTGGCATGGAAGCTAAGCCTCAAAAAACAGAAACCATAGCGGATTGCAGTTAATAGATATATGTTGCCGTTCCGACAAACAAACTGACAAACAGCGGTCTAAAGGATACCAGCCATATAAACATGATTATTATCGGGAGGGGACACCAACATCGACTGATAAAAGTGGCCAATAAAACCCAAATATCTTGTATCCTCTTAATTATCTATCACTTATGGGCATGTCGGCCAGCCGACCACTTCATAATTATTATTATACCCTCTTGAATTATTTCTCCAATGTTGTATAAAGTTTGTTAAGATATATTTTTAGTGGAGGGCAGCTTGATCATTGCCGTAACCAACCAAAAAGGAGGAGTCGGGAAGACGACCACCTGCATTAATTTATCTGCAGCTCTAGCTCTTATGGGTAAAAGAATTCTCCTGGTCGACATGGATCCTCAAGCTCACAGCACAATCTCAATCGTTAAAAATCCTGGTGATATCGAAAAATCATTGTTTGATGTGTTAATGGATAAGAATGTAAGAATTGCGGACGTAATTGCGAGGTCCACTGTACCAGGCCTGAACGTGGCCATTTCCAGGATATCAATGGCAAAACTTGAACCAACCTTGATTGGTGAGTTTGATGGCCATTATCGCCTCAGGGATGCTCTAAGTGAGGTGAGGGGAGAATATGATTATGTTTTTATTGACACACCGCCAACACTTGGCTTGATAACCTTAAATGCTCTAGTGGCGGCGACTCATATACTTATTCCAATACAATCTTCATATCTGTGCCTGGAAGGAACTGATGATTTACTTGAAACAATTGACAAGGTGAAAAGAATTGCCAACCCAACTCTTGATATCATCGGTGTGATTATTACCTTACACGATAGAAGAACAAATTTATCCAGGGATGTGGTTGACCGAATAAACCAGGTGTTTGGTGATAAGGTTTTTAAGACTTATATATCTAAAAGTGTAAAATTAGAAGAAAGCCCAGCTTATAAAGAAAGCATTTTTACTTTTGCTCCAGATTCAATAGGAGCAAGTCAATATAAACAAATTGCGGAGGAGTTATTAGAACGTGGACAAAACTAAAAAGAGTGGTTTGCCTGATTCATTGAATATGAGGCATGATCCGCATTTCGTCGAACTCATATCTAGAAAAACCTCAGGACCGATAGTCCGATTAATACCTCTTGATCAGATAGATCCTAATCCCAGACAGCCGAGGAGTGAGTTAGGCGATATCAAGGAACTCATGGACTCAATTAAAACAAAAGGTGTCCTGGAACCAATACTGGTCCGGGCAAAAGGTGGAAGATTTGAAATAATCGCTGGAGAAAGGCGTTATTTAGCCTCAAAAAACCTTGGATTCGAAGAGATTCCTTGCCTTGAAATGGACGTCAATGATCAGGAGGCAATGGAAATTTCACTAATTGAGAATCTGCAAAGAAAAGATTTAGATATTTTTGAAGAGGCAGATGGATTGAAAGCATTGGCCAATCTTTATGATTACAGTCACCAGCAGATCGCCTCGAGGATTGGAAAATCAAGGTCAACGATAACAGAAATTTTATCAGTTTCAAGAATACCAAATCAACTGAGACAAAAAATTAAAAACGCCGGCCTGGCTAGTAGAAGTACTATCATCGAAATAGCTAAAATTGATGATCTGGACGCTATGGCTCAAGCAGTCGAGGCAATAATAGAAAGGAATCTTACCAGATCTGACACACGAGACCTTACCAGGCTATTTAAAGAAAAAGAACGCAAGGATGAAGCCAAATCCAAGCATTATGTCTTTAATTATAATCCGCCTGATAGCAAAGCCTACAAGCTGAGGATTGAGTTTAAAAAACAGGTTGTAACCAGGCAAGAGTTAATAACCATTTTAGAAGACGTGCTTAAAAAACTTAGATCAGAAGATTAAAAAACTCGTCTTAATAAGTCTAAGCCCAAAAAGCATCAAAAGCATCCAGAAAAATTTATAAAGCAATCTTATTTTGCATCAGAACTTTAAAATATCTTGATTCTTATCTTGAAAGCATTAGGCATTTCCGCACCGATCAAATCTGCACCTGAGATGAAGGAAAAGAATTATTAATAACTAAAAGAGGCAACAGGGGTTGACAATGACGGAGACGGTTTGATTAATGAAGTCGGAATGATAGTTGACATAATATTACTTATGCGACACATTATATTATATTCTCATATCTCCTTATTTATCAATATTATAACCAATATGTTAAAACTGTGGATTTTTCTCCTGCCACATTTTTGGTCAATTGTGGAAAACTCTGATTAATCCCGCTAAATAATTTATCCCTATCTATATCTAAATATAATGGGCTTACCCTTGATAATATAGAATTCGCTTTTCAAATATTTTATTGAATATTAACTATCATTATATTAATTTGACACAGCCGGCTGGCCCCTTTGTTTGATAGAAATGTCTATCGAATTTTCTGTTTCCTAACCCTGGACTCCCTTTTTATTAATTAAATATCACAATATTATAAGCTCATTTTTATGGTTATTTGATTCTATCGTCATATGCGAAATTGTTCGTTATTGAAATGTGCCAGCTTATATTTATGGCTTCTTTTTGCCAGGCAATCATTACTTGCCTAATCCAAATAGCGATCTTCCAGTATTTCCAGGAGATCATGCCGGTCCTGGTCATCGAGTGGCTGAAGCCCCCAGTCATCGATGATGAGGAGCTCGGTTCTGGCCAGAGTGGTGAGGACTCTTCCATAACGGCCATCGACTCGGGCGATACTCAGTTCTTGAAGGAGTCTGGGGAGACGAAAATAAGAGGTTCGGTAATCCCCCCGGCAGGCTTTTTGACCAAGGGCACAGGCCACGAAGCTTTTCCCCACATCAGTTGGACCAGTAATAAGCACATTGAGATGTTCTTCTATCTAATGACAGGAGGCAAGCTGAAGTACCAGCGCCTTATCCAGACCACGGGAGGTGCGATAGTCTATATCCTCTACTGAGGCATTTAACCGCAATCTGGCCTTCTTAAGCCTCCGATCAAGTCTCCGGTCTTGAGACAGGGAGCTTACGGAATGGCCTGTGGTTTAGTTCCTCTAGAAGTCGACTGATAGCCGAGTTGAGCTCAGACAGAGGATGACGAAGCCTGGCCAGTATCCAGCGCTCCACTACCTGCACCCCGACCTCTACCCTGGCCTTATCCTTCGGACGGGTGGTAGCTGTAGAAAAAGGATACAAGATCTGTTTCGAGCGGATTACTAACCTGATCAGGCTCCTGAAAACCGCTGAGGTGCAGAAGACCTCTGAATACAGAGTCCGCAGAATCATGAAATCTGACCTGGTCATCATCGATGAGATCGGCTACACGCCCATCGAAAAACGGGAGGCCAATCTGTTCTTTAACCTGATCAGTGAACTATACGAAAAGACCTCCCTCATCGTCACCTCCAACAAGAGCTTCGATGCCTGGGCAGAGATGATGGGCGATACGGTGATGACCACGGCCCTGCTCGATCGGCTGCTTCATCACGCCAGGGTCTTTACCCTCAACGGAGAATCTTACCGTATCAAAATATCAAGAAAGGAGGTCTAAATCATTCCAGCTGGCTATTGGAAATCTGTTTACCATGAGGGTGGCAAATATCCTTACCGTCACCCTGGGAAATGTCCTTACCACAGTCATGGGAAAAGTACTTGACATTTACAGCCCTCAGCATAGGTGTAGTTAGAAGCTCCCAGCACGGCCACGAATACCTGGGCCTCCCTGCTCTTTCCGATCTCCCGGTCAAATACCTTTACGCTTCCTCCGCAGTAGTCTACAAACATCTTCTCCCCGGCCTTATGCTCCTTCCTGACGCATGGAAAGCTCTAACCGCCTGCTCCACCGGCGATAAGGCTCGCAAAACCGGCTATACTGAACCCCATCTGGATATCTCGATCTGTACTCTCCCCAAAGAAGAAAAAGTGTCACCCCTTTATGCCGTTTTTATGCCGTATCAGTCCAGTTGGGTATTGGTTGCTCCGAGCTAGGAATATAAGGCAGAGCCGGGAATAACTTCCGTTCTAAGGCCTCCTCATCCAGCTCTTCAAGCAGAGGCCAGCTCAGCCCTGTTGCCCTCGTCCTCCTCAAGTACTCCGCCACAGTGCTCCGTACTACCTTCAAACTCCGTGATACCTGACGTGCTGATAGCCCACAGCCCAGCTCAATCGTATGATCTCTTTAATCCTTCGCATCGGTAATCTCTCCGTTGGCATCCAAGCCTCCTTTCGAGGCCTAGAATACCCCTTTCATTTGAGATTACCCAGCGCCACCACCTTTCCAATCCATCCCGGCCACCTGTTCCAATCATCACCCCAAAAGTGGCCTGCTTTCCATCGGAATGCCCGGCCGACTTGCGTCGGAATACGCAGTACTTATGTTATGTCTCTTCTCATTTTAAGACTTATTTATAATGACGAGCGGATTCTGCATGATAAAAATAGTATTAAGTTGCCTTTTATCAGTCTTTTTTATCTTGTCTTTTTCTATATTGCTTTTCTAAAAACATCACACTTCAGGTCTAATTTCTGCTATGTACTTAACTTTGCTGTTAGTAAGTAACTACCTAAATATGTTAACGATAGTTACCATTTGTAATAACGAGGCTGGATTACTCTTGTTTATTATATTTAATAATTTGCTTTTAATTCCCCTGGATTGTAGCTGTTTTCTCTATTCTGCTTCGGACCAAATATTTCCTTAGAATGAAAAGCCTGGGTGCCAGAAAGAAAATAGTCGTCTGCCTTAATATTTTTTTCCCTGCCTGGCTTTTAAAGCCCCTTGCTCATGGCTTCTAAAAAGTCACTGTTGGTCTTAGTCTTAGATAATTTGTCCAGCAGTAATTCCATGGCCTCAACCTCATTTAGCTGGCTAAGGATTTTGCGTAAGATCCAGATGCGGTTGAGGTCTTTTTCTGGAATAAGCAGTTCTTCTTTTCTGGTTCCAGAACGCGTAATATCAATGGCCGGAAATAGTCTCTTATCAACCAGGCGACGGTCTAGATTTATTTCCATATTACCTGTTCCCTTAAATTCTTCAAAAATAACGTCGTCCATGCGGCTACCTGTATCTACCAGGGCTGTCGCCATTATGGTCAAACTTCCGCCTTCTTCCACTTTCCGAGCCGAACCGAAGAACTTTTTTGGCTTATTTAAGGCATTGGCATCTATTCCGCCAGACAGGACCTTGCCCGACGGTGGAACAATAGCATTATGAGCCCGGGCCAGTCTGGTAATCGAGTCAAGCAGAATAACTACATCTCTTTTTAGCTCGACCAGTCGCTTGGCTTTCTCAAGAACAATATTAGCTACCTGAACGTTTCTGGTTGGCGGTTCATCGAAAGTCGAGGCCACCACTTCGCCATTAACACTTCGCTTAAAGTCTGTCACCTCTTCTGGCCTTTCGGCAATTAACAGCACAATCAAGAAGATTTCGGGATGGTTTTTCTCGATTGATTTGGCAATAGTCTTAAGAAGGGTGGTCTTGCCTGCTCTTGGCGGGGAAACAATTAAACCCCTCTGCCCTTTCCCGATTGGAGTTAACAGTTCCATAATCCTGGCATTCATATTTTTCGGATTACCATCCTGAAGCCTGATTAACTCATAGGGGTAAACCGGGGTTAGCTGTTCAAAACGGACATTATGCCTGGCCTCGAGAACGACATCGGGATGCATAAAGTTTATAGCTTCTATTTTGATCAGAGCAAAATACTTTTCGCCGTTTTTAGGCGGCCTGACCATACCTGAAATTGTGTCTCCCGTTCTTAACTGAAATTTTCTTATTTGTGATGGCGATACATATATATCATCCGGACTGGGAAGATAACTGAATTCCGGAGCTCGCAGAAAACCGAAGCCATCATCCAGACATTCCAGCACCCCTTCCGAAAACAACATACCCTGTTTTTTGGCCTGAGCTTCAAGAATTTTGAAAATCAGATGGTGACGGCTGGTGATTTCGATATCTTCATCATCAACATCCAGAGCGTCTGCGATCTTCTTCAAGCTGGTTATGTCTTTTTCTTCCAGTCCAATAAGGTCATATTCTTTCATTTCTTACACCTCACTAGTTTGTTTGAACTTAAGTTAAGTTTTTCTTAATTAAAGGAAATTGGGGCTCTTAACTCACCACAAAAAGTTAATTGGTCAAACCGGGTTCCTTGGCAACAGGAGATGTGGCTTCCGTCCCGGATACAGTCATTTCAGTCTTGTCTTTTTTTTCTCCCTCCTGGGGCCCCTTCTTCGGAATAACTTCCCTGGTTAAGGCCACTTCTAAGACTTGATCCATATTTTCGACTAAATGAATTTTAAGATTTTGCTTTAATTTTTTGGGGAGATCCTTGAGGTCTGGCTTATTATCCAGGGGCAAAATGATTTCCATAATACCCTCCCGGTAAGCAGCCAGCAGCTTCTCTTTTATCCCCCCCACAGGTAAGACCTTGCCCCGCAAAGTGATTTCACCGGTCATGGCTACCTTTTTGTTCACCGGTATGTCAGTCAACAGGGAAACAATGGCAGTAGCAATGGTAATACCAGCCGACGGACCTTCCTTGGGAATAGCTCCTTCCGGAACATGAATATGAATATCAAAATTCTTTTCGATTTCCTTGCCTAGGTTAATCTCATACAACTTGCCCCGAACATAGCTGTAGGCAGCTTGAGCTGATTCTTGCATGATTTCCCCTAGCTGACCGGTTAAAGTCAGATTTCCCTTACCGTGCATCTTGGTAGCTTCAAAAGTCAGCAGCTCGCCGCCAAATTCAGTCCAGGCCAGCCCCAGTACTACTCCTATCTCATCCTGTCGGTCAACTTCCAGGTGGCGATACTTGGGGATACCTAAATATTTTTCGACGCTCTTGAGAGTTAGCTTCTCGTGATAATCTTTGCCTTTTACCACCACCTTTTTAACCATTTTGCGGCAGATAGAAGTAATCTCTCTTTCCAGATTGCGGACTCCTGCTTCTCTTGTATATTCTCTGATAATTTTCATACAGGACTGGTCAGTAAATTCCAGGTTTTTAGTGCTTAGCCCGTGTGCCTTGATTTGTTTTGGAATTAAGAAGTGTTTCGCAATCTGCAATTTCTCGTCTTCCGTATAACCGGGCAATTTGATGGCTTCCATTCTATCCAGCAGCGGCTTGGGGATAGGATCAACAGAGTTAGCGGTTACAATGAACATAACCTGAGACAGGTCAAAATCTGTATCAATAAAATGGTCCAGGAATTCTTTATTTTGCTCTGGATCAAGTACTTCCATCAGAGCTGCGGCCGGGTCGCCCCGATAATCCATGCTCATTTTATCCACTTCATCCAGCAGAAAAACCGGATTTTTGGTCCCGGCTCTCTTGATCATCTGTATGATCCTTCCTGGATAAGCACCTATATAAGTCCGACGGTGACCGCGGATTTCAGCCTCGTCTCTGATACCACCTAGTGATAAACGAACAAATTTTCGCCCGGTAGCCCTGGCAATTGACTTGCCGAGAGAAGTCTTGCCAACTCCAGGTGGCCCGATGAAGGCCAGGATAACACCTTTGGGATTCTTGACCAGCTGGCGAATGGCCAGATACTCCAGAATTCTTTCTTTAACCTTTTCCAGACCATAATGATCTTCGTTTAAAATCTTTTCTGCTTCCTTTAAATCTCGTTTTTCTCTAGATCTCTTATTCCATGGCAAGGAAATTAGCCAGTCAAGATAATTCCGGCTAACGGTAGCCTCAGCTGACATCGGAGGCATACTTTCCAGCCGCTCGATTTCTTTTAAAGCCTTCTCTTGAGCATCAGGTGTCATCTGAGCTTCATAAACCTTCTTACGCAACTCTTCAATTTCATTTGGTTGTTCTTCTTTCTTGAACTGACTACCGGGGATAAAGGTTTTCTGCCCGATTTCCCTCATGCTCACCTTTTTTCTTGAACTGCCGGACGGTGCTTCCCTTCCCGGCAGATTTTCCAGAGATTCCTGCAATAAAAATTTAAGCCTTCTTAGCCTTTCTCTGGTATTAACTGTCTCAAGCAAATTTTGTTTTTCTTCCAGTGGAAGATAGAGATTGGAAGCAATAATATCGGCAATTCGATCCGTGGAGTTTTCTCTGATGGCCGGACTCATTGAGTCAAGGCTGGCATTATGATTAATCTTCAGATACTCCTCGAAAAGGGCCAGCACCTTCTTTAAGAGATCCTGCACTTCTGGTGAATCATCTTCAACCGGCCTAACTATTCGGGCAGCAATCTGGTAATAGGGATAAGTGCTCAAGTAGCGCTCGATCCTGGCCCGGTTCAGACCTTCGACGATGACCTTCATGTTTCTATCATCAATTTTGGCTGTTCTGATAACCCGAGCAATAACTCCCAGAGAATAAATATCTTTGGGCAGAGGTCCATCCAGAGAAGCATCCATCTGGGCAGACAGAAAAATCAGTTTGTCCTGTTCATAGGCTTTCTCCAGAGCTTTGATGGATGAAGGCCGGCCGACAATAAATGGTACGAGAGTCGCCGGGAAAACCACCAGGTCCCGCAGTGGAATTAAAGGAACATTTTTTATTAATTCAGAGTTTTCTAAAGAATCAGCCATCTTAAGCTCCAATTACTTGTTTATATTTTTCATAGCTGAGAGGTTGTTCTTCTACCATTTCTCTGGTTATAACTATTTTGGTCTTTACTTTTCTTGACGGCAGATAAAACATTAAATCGAGCATCAAATCTTCCATGATGGCTCTCAATCCCCTGGCTCCAAGTTTTTTCTCTATCGCTTTGTCCGCAATGGAGGCCAGGGCTTCCGTGGTAAATTCCAGTTCGACACCCTCCATTTTAAATAACTTCTGGTACTGTTTTATTATAGCATTTTTTGGCCGGATCAGGATATCAACCAGCTGATCTCTGTTCAGATCATGGAAAACAGCTATTACCGGAATACGTCCTACCAGCTCCGGGATCAGCCCATATCTGATTAAATCTTCAGGCATTAAATAGCGCAACAGATCCCCTGCCGTCATCTCTGGTTTGAGGTCTGATTTGAATCCGACCCTCGATTTCCCCAGACGCTGGCCAATAATCTTATCCAGCCCGACAAAAGCACCGCCACAGATAAAAAGAATATCAGTTGTATCTATTTGAATAAACTCCTGATAGGGATGCTTTCTCCCGCCTTGAGATGGCACGTTGGCCACCGTCCCTTCTATTATTTTGAGCAGAGCTTGTTGAACACCTTCACCCGAGACATCGCGGGTAATAGAAGGGTTCTCACTCTTGCGGCTGATCTTATCAATTTCATCAATATAAATTATGCCTCTCTCGGCTTTTTCAATATCACCGTCAGCCGCCTGATACAGCCTGAGTATAACATTTTCAACATCCTCCCCGACATAGCCTGCCTCAGTCAGAGTAGTGGCATCCGCTATGGCAAAAGGAACAGATAACAGATTGGCCAGAGTCTGAGCCATAAGGGTCTTGCCTGTCCCCGTCGGGCCGATAAAAAGAAGATTGCTCTTATCAATCTCAACTTCATTGTCCCCGCGCGGCTGCTTGATTCTTTTATAATGATTATAAACAGCCACGGCGATTTTTTTCTTGGCTTCTTCCTGGCCTACCAGATGTTCATCCAGGGCTTTTTTTATTTGAACAGGTGTCAGATTATCTTCCTTTTTAGGTTTAGGCTTGCTCTCTGGTCGCCCTCCCCTCTCAGCCTTCAAAATAGCACTGGCCACCTCAACACAATGTTCACAGATATAGACACCCTGAGGACCGGCCATCATCCTTTTAACCTGAGTTTCAGGGCGCTGGCAGAAACTACACTTGATGATCGAATCATGACCCTGATTATTAGGAGTCATCTTTAATTCCTTGGTTTAAATTCGTACTTATTAGAAAAATCTGGCTGTCTTTCAGGACAAACTCTCTTTCCTCGAACTGATGACCTGATCAATCAGCCCGTAGTCTTTAGCCTGCTCCGGAGTCATAATAAAATCCCGGTCAATGTCAGCCTGAATACGGTCGATAAGCTGACCCGTATGGCTGGACAGAATCCGGTTTAAGGTCTCCCTCATCCTCAATATTTCCTTTGCCTGAATAGCCACGTCACTGGCCTGACCCTGAAAACCACCAAAAGGCTGATGCAGAATGACCCTGGCGTTGGGCAGCGAAAAGCGGCGTCCGGGCCGGCCAGCGGCCAGCAATACAGCTGCCATACTGGCTGCTTGTCCCAGGCAAATGGTAGCCACTGGAGCTGAGACAAATTGCATCGTGTCATAGATAGCCAAGCCGGCGGTAATATTACCACCAGGAGAATTTATATAGATCGAGATTTCTTTATCCTGACCTTCTGCTTCCAGATATAAAAGCTGGGCAACTACCAAATTAGCTACCTCATCATTTATTTCCGTCCCCATAAAGATGATCCTGTCTCTTAATAATCTGGAATAGATATCAAAGCCGCGCTCACTGCGCCCGTCTGATTCAATAACGAAAGGAATTAAGGCCATTAGCAAGCTTTATTTTATTATAACTTTCTCTTTTAAAAAGTCAATGCCCTTCTGGAGTAGAAGACTGAACTTCCATTCTTCTTCTCGTTCTTGCTGGTTCAAAGCTGATTTCAGCTGACTGAGTGGGATATTCCTTTGTTCTGCCATTTTTTTTAAATCTTCTTCATACTCTTCTTCAGATATTTTTATGCCTTCCCTGTCGATTATCTTCCTCAACAACAGATGATTCTTTAGATTATTTTCTGCCTGTTTTCTGGCCTGCTCTGCCACCTGTTGACGCAATTCAGCCGGCATTTTGTTCCAGTCATCTTCCCTGAATTGGCGGCTGACGATAGCTTCGGTTTCTTCCTTGATGAGGCTGTCAGGCAAAGTCAGGTTGATGTCAGTCGCCAGCTTCTCCAGAAATTCATTCAGTGCACGGTCTGAAGCTTGATGCTGGCGGTGTTTGAGCAAATCCTGGTAAATCTTTTGTTTTAACTCCTCCAGCCCCGACACCTGATCAATCGTTCTGGCCAGTTCATCATTTAATTCTGGTAGCTTTTTTTCTTTTATTTCTAATACTTTAATACGATACTCAATTTTTTTGCCGGCAAACTTTTTCTGGGGATAATCAGATGGATACGCTACCTCAAACGTTTTTTCTTCTCCCTGGCCCAAACCAATTAAAGCTTCGTTTAGCTGTGGTTCGTTTTCTGAGTGACCAGCCAGCACAACCACCTTTTCAACCGGCAAGAACTTTTTAGCCTCGACATCTTTCCCTTGAATTTCTATGACCACATAATCATCATTAAGTACTGTCCTGTCATTGACTGGAAGATATTCAACGGCGTTTTCCTGGAGGTTTTTTAGAACCTCTTCGACCTCTTTTTCTTCGATTTTGACTTCCTCTTGCTTAACTTTGTTATCGAGATAATTAGCCGGTAGATCAATGGCCGGCCAGACCTCAAATGAGACCTGAAATTTAATCCCTTTCTCCAGATCAAAATCAAGTGATCTGACTGCAGGCACATTCACCGGAACAACACCCAGTGCTTCCAGTTCGCGCTTCAAATATTCTGGCACAAGATTATCAAGGAGCGCATCTTTAATTTCTGCTGCAAACATTCTCGCTACCATTTCCCGGGGAGCGTGCCCTTGCCGGAAACCAGGCAATCTAGCTTTCGAGACATAATTATTAACTGTCTTTTCATATTCTTTTTTAACTTCTTCCGGCGGGATGTTAACTTCAAGTTCCCGGACGACGGGACTGATAACTTTTAAACGTTCTTCAGGAGGATTCTGTTCCATTTTTTCCCTTGTAACAAAAATTCAGGCCGCCATTACCTCTTGTTTTCCAGCTAAAATCTCGACTGAAAAATTGGTAGTGGGCAGAGCGGGAATCGAACCCGCACTCCTTATTCAGGAACTAGGTCCTAAGCCTAGTGCGTCTGCCAATTCCGCCACCTGCCCGAATATCAAAGAAAAATAACTGGATATTTCTAAAGAGCGGGCCCGGACAAGAAAGTTTAATACCACAGATTGAGCTTTTAGTCAATCTCCCGGTCTATTTTATCAGCCTGCTGAGACGGTCAGCCAGGTTCCGATCAAGCCTCTGTAAAACTTTCAAAACTTCTCTGGCACTGTAATTATCATTCAGATTGATATAGATTATAGCCAGATTATACTGGGCCATAGGATCATCAGGCTTAAGTTTGACGCTTTGTTCCACATAGGGCAAGGCTTGTTCAAATTTCTTAAGGAGCATATATTCCAGACCGCAGTTCAGCCAGCCGCTGGCGTCCTCCGGAGCAAGTTCAGTATATTTTTTAAAGGCCTCAGCTGCTTCCTGACGCCGGTTCATTTTACCGTAAACCAGACCAAGGTTATACCAGGCAGAGGTATAATCATTTTTTAAAGCCAGACAGTCATTAATCGTTTTGGCGGCCTCTTCTAACCGGTTCAACTTAAAATACATGATGCCAAGGTTATAGACAGCCACTTCACTCTTCGGGTTTAATTCAATGATCTTTTTAACAGACTCCAGGGCATTTTCATACTGTCCCGCCTGGTCATACATCTGGATAATCTGATTGTAATAAAAAACAGCATCACGTGGGTTGAGTTCTATAAGTTTTTTATAAGCCTGTTCTGCCTCAGCATACTGCTGATTAGCGGCCAGCAGCAAAGCCAGGTTGTAGTTGCTGTTGATATCTTCAGGTCTTAATTTCAGAGCCTGCCGGTAGGCGTCAATGGCCTTTCCTATCTCGTTATTTTTCTGATAGGTCTGGGCCAGTTTGAACCAGCCATTCCAGGGACGTTCAGGCCCGGACTGAACATACTTGAGGTAATAGCTAGCCGCCTGGCCATAGGATTGGAGTTCTTCATAGGCCGAACCCAGCTCAAAAAAGGCCTCATTTGATTCCAGTCCGTGGGTCAGAGCTTTTTCCAGTAATTCAGCTGCCTCCTTAAAATTTTTCTGCCTGAGAAGATTTAAGCCCAGCCCATAAAGTCCCTGGGCATCGTCAGGCTTGATTTGAAGGGCACGACTATAGCTATTATAGGAATTAGCAAAATCACTCAGCTGATAATAGCAGCGGCCAAGACAGAGGTAAGCCTCGCCATCATCCGGTTTTAATTTCACGTATTTTTCAAAATAGCGAATAGCTGCGGCTGGTTCATTTAGCAGACAGGCAGCCTTGCCCGCCAGATAACTCCCTTCTGACGTTTCAAAATAAATTTCTTTGCGAGCACTTTTTAAATCAAGACCCCGGTCAGACCGGGTAAGGGCCAAAAGCGACTCAACTGGCACCCCAAATTTGATACCAGACTCCAGCACCAGCGCCAGTCCAGCCACCTCGTTTTCATTATTAAAAATGGGTGCTCCGCTGGTTGGCTTCTCAAGACTCATGGAAATAGCCATTAGCTTTACCCTGTCTTTAATTAACTCCAGCCAGCCGCGCATCTCACCTGAGGTAATTATTATCTGGCCGCTTACTTCAGCCAGGGCCGCCAGCGGCGCACCGGCACTCAGCTGATCGGACCTTCCCAGAGGCAGAGGCTTTACATCTAGTTTGCCCTTCAGGCGGACCAGGGCCAGGTCATACTGGTGATCAACGGCCACCAAAGCTTCTACCCTTGAACTTTTACCTGAAGAACTGGTGATCTCAGCTTCAGTTGCTTGAGAAACAAAATGATAGGGAATGGCTATCAAATTATCAGCCAGAGCCAGTCCACATCCCTCACCCACTCTGTTTTTATTATTATCCCAAGCCAGTACAGTCACTACACCATTAGCATATTTGCCTAAGCTTTCTTCTGATGACTGCCCCTGAACATAAGCCTGGGCAGCCAGAACAGAAAAAAACACTATCAACAAAAACAAATGATAGTATTTTTTCATCATGCCTCCTTCTATTCCTTCTGCTTTATATTTATATTATCCTTAAAGCTAAAGTCAACCTTATTAACGCTGACAGCTGATTATAATGAAAATATCTATCCGTTTCTGGTGGTTAATAACAATCATGTTGTCTGGTGCAATTCTGACTGGAATTTTTCTGGCACCATGTCTTCAGTCCAGATGGCCAGTTCTCTCTGCCTTTATTTATGCCCTTTATTCCCCTCTATGCCATCAGCAACCAGGCAGAAGCTATTTTCTGGTCAGTCAGCAACTGGCTGTTTGCAGCCGTTGTTCTGGTATTTATGCCGGTTTCTTTTTGAGCACTCTTCTTTATCCCCTCTGGAGAAATAAATTGAAGAGCTGGCTGGAATCCAGGCCGGTTTTATTAGTTTTTCTTGCCCTGCCCATGGTTCTAGATTTTTTATTAAATATTTTCAGGCTCTGGGATAGTCCCCTGGTGATAAAAAGCCTAACTGGTTTTGCCTGGTCAGGTTGCCTCCCCTTTTACTGGTTTAAGGCTCTTAAAGAACTTGGACAGTCGCATCCCAGGAAAGATTATATTTGCAAAAGTCGGTCTTAATTCATAAAATTAAATGAGTTTTTAACCAGAATCGTTTGAGGTTATCATGGAGAAAAAGCAGCCCGAATATTTTGTCCCGGCCTTAATCGGAGGAGCTCTGATGGGTGTGGCTTCAGCTATCCCCTTCATTAATTGTCTTTGCTGCCTGTGGGCAGTAGCTGGAGCTGGTCTCTCCTTCTATTTTTTAAATCAAAAAACAGCTTTCCCCCTGAAGTCCAGTGACGGCCTGCTGGTGGGGGCTCTGGCTGGAGTCTTTGGCGGCCTGATCAATGCGCTGCTAGAAATTCCTTTAAGCCCTTTATATATCAGAATTGGCCATAGATTTATGTCCAGCGCTTCCAAGTTCATGAAAGAGCTGCCACCAGGTTGGGAAGAGCTGCTGCAAATAAATTATCAGGGTCTCGATTTTCCCTCTATCCTCCTCAGCCTGCTATTATCCTGTCTGTTTTTTGCCTTTTTCGGGGCTCTGGGGGGATTGGTTGGTTATTCTTTATTCAAAAAGGAGCCGCCAAAGGAAATAAAGGATGAAACACAACTTCCTCAAAACCCAGGTGATAGTCAATCCAGCCTCTAATCGCGGCCAGACCGGGCACCGCTGGGCAGAAATCAAGACAGTTCTAAAACATTTTTTAAAAGATTTTAAATATGATTTTACCGAGCGGCCGTTTCAGGCCATCGATTTAGCCAGAGATGCAATAAAGAACGGAGCAGATCTTCTTATCGGAGTCGGGGGTGATGGTACCGCTAATGAGATAGCCAATGGCTTTTTTGAACAGCAGAAAGTAATTAATCCAGAAGCTACCCTGGGATTGATTCCTTCCGGCACGGGTTGTGACTTTACCAGAAGTCTGAATATCCCCAGGAATCTTAAAAACGCCGTAAAATTTATTTCGGAGGCACCAGAGCAATCTATAGATGTAGGCCGAATAACGTATCAGGATGAAAATGGACAGCCAACCAGCCGCTATTTTTTAAATATTGCCGATTTTGGCCTCGGTGGTGAGGTCGTTCGTCAGGTCAACAGTCGCCGGCTGGAAAGAAGGGCTTCCAGTTATATCCTCTGTTTGCTTAATGCCATGCGAACATATACAGGTCAACAGGTTAGTCTGACAGCTGATGATCATCAGGCGGCTTCTGGCCATTATTTGATCGGAGCAATAGCCAACGGGCGGATATTTGGTAAGGGTCTGAAGATAGCCCCTAAAGCCAGGCTAAACGACGGCCTGTTCGATCTTATTCTGGTTAAAAGCCTGTCATTCCTCGAATTCTGCCTTCACGGCTGGCAACTGGCCAATGGCAGTCATTTAAATTATCATAAGGTTACCTGGGGGCGCGGGCAGAAAATCGAAGTTTTTCCTTTGAGCCCGGAACCGGTTCTGATTGAAATAGATGGTGAGCAGGTTGGTCGTCTACCGGCTGCTTTTGAGATCGTTCCCTCTTCCCTTCAAGTTAAGGGCTTTCTGAAATAAAAGGCGGGGCTGAAGCTCTGGCCCTCAATTTTTTTTGGCTGGAAGATAGAAAGGATTGTTGGTCAAACAAAGCTGGCCATTTTCATCATAATAGCGATAAATAATCGTCTTAGTTCTTATGTAAGGATTTTTATATTCTATTTTTTTTAGATAATTTTTAGTTTCTGAATAAGGAGGAACTCCGTTATGTTTTTTGACTGCCTCTTGTCCGGCATTATAGGCGGCTAGAACAAGATTTCTGTCACCCTTATATAATTTAACCAGATCCTTCAGGTATTTGACTCCGCCCTCAATATTCTGCTCAGGATCAAAAACATTCATCACTCCATATTTTATGGCCGTATCCGGCATCAACTGCATTAAACCGAGTGCTCCCTTCTCAGAAATGGCAAATTGATTATAATTGGACTCAACCTTGATGACAGCATGAATCAGTTCGGCTGGCAGACCATGTGCGGCAGCCTTTTTTTGTATCAGGGGATCATACCTGGTTTTTAAATCCTCCTGCCTGACAGAAGCATCACCGCTCAACAATATGAGAAGAATACTGCCGACCAGGCTAATCAGCCTCACCCTTTTTCTATCCATTTTCAGCCTTTATAGCTTACTATTTATAAGCTTTTTATTTTCACCTGACCATCACCTTTTGAGGTGATTTTACAGTAGCTTTTCAACCAGTTTTACCCCGGCCTTAAGGGCCTGGTCAATATTTTCAGGCCGGTTACCCCCTGCCTGGGCAAAATCAGGCCGGCCACCTCCACCACCCCCAATTACAGGCGCAATTTCTTTGATAATTTTATTAGCCTGAATTTTTTGCGTCAAATCAGCCGTAACGGCTATCACCAGCCAGGCCCGGCCTTCGACAGCTGAAGCCAGCGCGATCACTCCAGAACCAATCTTTTGCTTCAGTTGGTCAGCATAGTTTCTCAGGGCCTCCAGATCAATTTCCTCGACTCTCTGGCTGACAAATCTAATCCCTTTCATTTCTTTGATTTCAGGCGGATGGCTGGCTGGACTCAGCATCTTTCTTTTTAGTTTTCTTATTTCCTCATCTTTCTCATCAAGGCTGTTCAGCAATTTTTCTACTCTAAGGATAATTTCCTGACGACCTACTTTTAAAAGCTTCTCCAGCTCTTTTAGATTTTTTTCGAGAGCCAGAACATAATTTAAGGCCTCTTCTCCGGTCAGGGCCTCAATTCTTCTCAGCCCGGCAGCCACACTCGATTCGCCTGTGATTTTGAATAAGCCAATTTCGCCTGTACTTCTGACATGAACCCCACCGCATAGTTCTTTGCTGAACTCACCGGCCTTAACCAGTCTGACTTTTTCTCCATATTTTTCCTCAAAAATGGCCATAGCCCCTTCAGCCAGCCCTTCCTCCAGGCTGGTTACCATGATGGTCACCGGCAGGTTTTCCCTGATCTTCTCATTGACCAGTTTTTCCACCTCCTGGATTTCTTCTTCACTTAAAGGCGCAAAATGAGTAAAATCGAAACGCAATTTCCTGTCATCAACTAAGGAGCCCGATTGCCGGACATGATCTCCGAGGATGTGCCTTAGAGCCGCATGAAGAAGATGGGTTGAGGTATGATTTCTGCTAATGGCCTTCCTTCTGGTTGAATCGACGACAGCTTCCACTTTTTGCCCTGGTCTAATTTCACCAGACAGCACTCGGACTTGATGAACAATGAGTTCCGGGATAGGTTTGAGTGTATTCTTGACCACTCCGGAAAAACCGGAAGCTTTCAACAAGCCTTTATCGCCGACTTGGCCGCCGCTCTCCGCATAAAAAGGAGTTTCTGATAAAATTATTTCACCTTCCTCTTCTGCTTTTAGCTGCTCAACTGATTGTCCGCTCCGGATAATGGCCAGCACCTCAGACTCTTCCACTCTCTCCTTCTCATAAAAAACCGGATTGACCTTAAGCCGCTGGTATGCGTTATAGATTGATTTTTCTTTAGCCCTGGCCTCACCTTCCCAGGACCGTCTGGCTCTTTCTCTCTGATTTTCGAGCTCCTTCTGGAAACCGGCTTCATCCACCCCTAGATTTTTCTCTCTGGCCAGTTCCTGACAAAGATCGAGGGGAAAGCCAAAAGTATCATAGAGTTTAAAGACCTTTTCTCCAGGTATGGTCCGGCTGCCAGCCATCCTGGCTTCCTCTGCATACTGCTCAAAGTACCTGAGCCCGGAATTTAGCGTCGAAGCAAATCGCTCTTCCTCAGCCAGACAGACCCGGCTGATATAAGGCAGGCTGGTCATAAGCTCAGGGTAAGGTTCACGCATTATATCGGCCACCGTACTGGCCAGACGGTATAAAAACGGTTTATCAAGGCCAATCAGATTTCCCCGCCGGTAAGCCCGCCTGATCAGGCGCCTCAAAACATAGCCACGGCCTTCATTGGCTGGATTGGCTCCATCCCCGATGAGAAAAGTAATCGCCCTGATATGGTCAGCTATTATCCTTATGTAAACATCACTCTCCCCGCCAACCGGATAATCTTGTCCGCTTTCCTCACAAATGGCATTAATAATCGGGGTAAACAAGTCAGTCTCAAAATTGCTTCTTTTCCCCTGAAGGACAGCTGCCATGCGTTCCAGTCCCATGCCGGTGTCGATAGAAGGCTTCGGCAAGGGATTCATCCCGCCCTTTTCATCCTGGAAAAACTGCATAAAAACCAGGTTCCACAGTTCGATAAAGCGATCGCTGCTGGAGGCAATTAAGTCGGCCGGCAAGCCCTTTTCCAGATCTTCGCCCAGATCATAGTGAATTTCCGAGCAAGGACCGCAGGGACCTGTCTCGCCCATTGCCCAGAAATTATCTTTTTTACCAAAACGAAAAATCCTGGAGTCTGGCAGGCCTATCTCGTTGTGCCATAGATTGAAGGCCTCCTCATCCTCTTCATAAATGGTGATATAGAGTTTATCCGGCGGTAGACCAAAAACCCCGGTAACCAATTCCCAGGCAAAAGCAATAGCTTCTTTTTTAAAATAGTCTCCGAAGGAAAAATTGCCTAACATTTCAAAAAAAGTATGGTGCTTGGGTGTTCGTCCGACCTGCTCCAGATCGTTATGCTTACCACTTACCCTGAGACATTTCTGCGCAGATGTCGCCCGCTTATAACTTCTTTTTTCCAGCCCAAGAAAAATATTTTTGAACTGATTCATGCCGGCGTTGGTAAATAACAGCGTCGGGTCATCTTTTGGAATCAGAGAAGAACTCGGAATGATACGGTGATCCTTCTTTTCAAAGAAATCAAGAAAAGTTGTTCTGATCTCATTGGCTTTCATTTAGTCTAACTTTCCTCTTCACCCCCTCTATCTGTTGACCCTATCCGTTCCACTTTGACCATTTCTTGCTCCATTTGCTCCAGAGCAATGTCCAGTGTGGACTGGACCCCCATGACCCTCAGTTTAAAAGCATCTGGGTTGGAAGAATATTTTATTCCCTGTTCAAAAGAGATATAGCCATCACGATAAAGCTGATATATAGATTGGTCGAAAGTTTGCATACCATACTGGGAAACACCGGTAGCAATGGCGTCTCTGATAAAGCTGGTTTTATCCCTGTCGGTAATACATTCCTGAATGTAGGGTGTCGAGACCATGACCTCAACTGCCGGCACCCGACCCTGTTCATCCATGCGTGGTACCAGGCGCATGGAGATAACAGCCTTAATAACGCTGGCCAGCTGCAATCTAACCTGCCGCTGGTGATGCGGCGGAAAAGTTGAAATAATACGGTTAATGGTTTCAGGGGCATCAAGCGTATGGAGAGTGCTCAGAACAAGATGCCCGGTCTCTGCGGCCAGAAGTGCAGTTTCAATTGTTTCCAGGTCTCTCATTTCGCCTACCAGGATAACATCCGGGTCTTCACGGAGACAGGCTCGGAGGCCCCGGCTGAAACTCTGAACATCCATGCCGATTTCCCTCTGGCTGATAATGCTCTTTTTATCCTTGTGAAGATATTCAATCGGATCTTCGATGGTAATAATGTTTTCACGCCGGTAGGCATTAATATAATCAATCATCGCTGCCAGGGTAGTAGTTTTCCCGCTACCTGTGGTGCCTGTCACCAGCACCAGGCCACGGGGTGAGAAAGCTATCTTTTCCAGAATTTCTGGCAGCAGCAGCTCTCTAATTGATTTTACTTCCAGAGGAATTATTCTCAGGGCAACAGTCAGGCTATTCCGTTGATAAAAGACGTTTCCCCGAAATCGACCAAAGCCAGGCAGGCTGTAAGCCAGATCGATATCAAATTCTTCTTTCAGTTTCTTTCTCTGAAAATCATTCAGGATTTGATTGGTCAGATCTTCTGTGTCAGACGAAGTCAACTTCGGGAAACCAACCAGTGGCACCAGCGTGCCATGAACCCTGATGGTTGGATGATTGCCCGCTTTCAGATGCAAATCCGAGGCATCACGTTCAATAGCAATTTTTAAAAGATCATCAACATTCATCTTTCCCTCCCCTTGTTTTTGCATTATATAGTTCAAAATGGCTGTCCAGACATTCCCCCTTTTTACGAGGGATAGGCTGATACTTTCGTCTCGACTTGTAGCTAGTTTCTATCCGCCAGCTCGGTTTCGTCACTTTAAAACCTGATTTTGTTTTCATACTATATCAGTCAAATTTCAAAGTCAATTTAAAGCTAAGTCCTTACCTCTCTAAACTTTTTCTCCGCAGTAAGGGCAAATCTTAGTTTTATAAGGCAGGGGGCGACGACAATTCCAGCAGAGGTCAGATTTCCTCTGCTCTCTGGCCTTAATTCTGGCAAAAATGTCATCCAGCTCGCTGCCTTTTTCTTCCTTTCCTTTTAGCCTGGATAATTCCCTTATAATCTCTGAAGCTGTCTGGACTCGATCTTCTACCCGGGGAGCCAGGCATCTCATAATTAAATTATCAACTTCTTTTGACACCCTCATATTTTTAAGTCGCGGCGGTGTAATTTTGCCCTGCTGAGCTTTTTCCAGAATTTTAAAAGGATCGGGATCAAAAATAGGCGGCCGGCCAACTATCATCTCATAAAAGATGCAGCCTATCGAATAAATATCAGAAGAGTAAGATGCTTTTCCCATAAACTGCTCTGGAGCCATATAAGGCGGTGAACCTATCCTGGTAGAAGCGTATTGAACAGAACTTAACCAGGCCGAAGTCCCAAAGTCAGTTATCTTGATCGTACCTTCCCCCGAAATTAGAATATTAGATGGCCTCAGGTCACGGTGAATTATCTTGTTCTGGTGGGCATGCTCAACCCCATAGGAGATCTGTTTGATAATGTCTACCGCCCGGTCGCAATCAAGAATCTTCTCTTTCTCGAGCAGTTTTTCAAGAGATTGACCCTTAACATATTCCATAACCATGAAGAAGACATCTTTTTCTTTTTCCGCCGCCAGGACCCGGACAATGTTGGGATGATTAAGGGCAGCCTGCAGCCTGGGTTCTTTAAGAAGCTTGTACAATTCGGTTGATTGTTTATGAGGAACTTTAATTGCTACTTTAATATCGAGCCAGGTATCCCTGGCCAGATAGACAGATCCAAAACCGCCGCTCCCCAGCGACCGCAAAATTTCATATTTGCCAACTTTCTGTCCCTGTAAAAACATCTTACCAGTTCCAGAAATGCGAAATTAGGGCCAAAGCAGAAACCACCGCTGTTTCAGTTCTTAAAATCCTACTACCAAGACTAAAACCTCTATATTTCGAACTCATCAGCGCTTCCCTTTCCTCCTGGCTCCAGCCGCCTTCGGGCCCGACCATCAGGATAGCCGAGGCTGGTTTAGTCTCGATGAGTATATCACGAAAATAGATCTGACTATGCTCATCAAGAAATATTTTTTGTTCAGCTTGAACATCAGCAGACAGAATAGCTGACAAGCTCATGATTTCATTTATAACTGGCAAGACAGCTCCTTTGGATTGCTTCAGAGCTGCTCTTGAAATTCTTTCCCAGCGTGCTTTTCTGGCCGATAACTTATCAACAGGCATTTTAAAAGAGCGGACTGTGGATAGAGGAATTATTTCTACCACTCCCAGCTCAGTCGCTTTTTCGATGATAGCATCCATGGTGACCAGCTTGGTTAGACTCAGCCCAAGAATCAGTTTTGTTTTTAATTTTTCTTCGTCTATTCTGACTGGAAGAAGCCAGGTTTTATCTTCTTTTAGGCTGACCACTTCTGCTAGCATTCTTTTCTTGCGACCGTCGGTCAGCCAGATCTGGTCTCCCGGCTTGACTCTGGCCACCCGGGCTAAATGAAAATGTTCCTCTCCCTCCAGAGAAAATTTAGAGTCACCGGCGGGAAGACCGGCTATAAAAAATTGATTACTGGTCACTGGCCTGACGTCCAACAAGGTTTTTATATTTCTGCACCCAGGTATGGTCAACTTCATTCAAGTTTTCACCACGAAGCTCGGCCAGTCTGAACAATAAAGTTTTTTGCTCCTTATCGAGTTTTTCAGGAATAGTAACCTTAATGGTAACATACAGGTCGCCACGGCGGCGATCTTCCATATCAACCAGTCCGGCATTCTTAATTTTAAAAACCTCGCCAGATTGAACTCCAGCTGGAATTTTCAAGATTTCAGACTCACCATTAAGAAGAGGTATGGCCAGTTTGGCACCTAGAGCCGCCTGAGTCAGGCTGATTGAAACCTGAGCATAAAGATCTTTTCCCTTTCTTTCAAAAAAGGGATGACGGACCACTCTGACCAGGATATAGAGATCTCCTCTAGGCTGGCCTGCTTCACCGGCTTCGCCTTCCCCGCTTAATCTCAAACGAGTACCATCCGCAATCCCGGCCGGTATTTTTATTTTTAATTGTTTCTTCTGCTTGACCAGACCAGTTCCCTTGCATTCGTCACAGGGAGTGGCAATGACCTCTCCACGTCCATGGCAATGAGGACAGGTTCTGGCAACGGTAAAAAAGCCCTGTTGATAGCGGAGCTGACCCCGCCCATGGCAGGCCGAACAAACCGTTTTTCTCGTTCCCGGTTTAAGCCCCGTGCCGTGGCAAGCAGGGCACTGTTCACGCCTGGTGAGATTAAATTCCTTCTCTACTCCTGTAGCAGCTTCTTCCAGATTTATATTAACTTCAAGAGATAGGTTCTGGCCGGATTGGACTCTCGACCTGCGTTGAGTTTCACCACCAAAAAACTCGGAAAAATTAAAGCCAAAAAAATTGCCCAGGATGTCTCCGAAATCTTCAAAAATAGTCGAATCAAATCCGCCAAAGCCCTGGTAACCCTGACCCTGCAATCCCTGATATCCATAACGGTCATAAACTGACCGTTTTTCAGGATCAATCAGGACACTATAAGCCTCGGCTGCTTCTCTGAATTTTTCTTCTGATTCTTTATCCCCGGGATTCCGGTCAGGATGATATTTCAGGGCTGCCTGACGATAAGCCCTTTTTATCTCTTCAGGGCCGGCGCTCCTGGATATTCCAAGTATTTCATAATAGTCCCTGTTTATCATGACTGTCAGCTACCTCCTTCTTCCGCCTGTTGATAATCTCCTGTAACTCTTCCGGCAGCAGGCCAGCTGCTGGTTTCACCACCACCTTTTGCTCACGGCCCGTATTAACATCACGGGCTGCCACTTTTAACAGGCCGTCTCCATCAATCTCGAAAGTTACATCAATTTGAGGCACTCCGGCGGGAGCAGGATCAACTCCTACCAGATCGAACGTGGCCAGAGACTTGTTTTCCTCTGCCCTTGGGCTTTCCCCCTGAAGAACATGAATTTTAACCCTTCTCTGATTATTTTCGACGGTGGTAAAAGCCATCGTCTTCCTGGCAGGAATAGTAGTATTTCTTTCTATAATTTTTTCAAAGCCACCATTTTCCGTTTCTATGCCCAGAGAAAAGGGTGTTACATCAAGGAGCAGCACCAGATTATTGATGCTGCCTCTTATTATTTTGGCTTGAATAGCCGCTCCCAAGGCCACAATTTCATCTGGATTGATGCGTGCGGCCGGGGTCCGCCCAAAAAATTGCGTCACTTTTTGTTTAACCAGAGGCATTCTTGTCTGGCCACCAACCAAAATAACCTCATCTACCCGGGCAGGATTCACCTTTGCCTCGGACAGAGCGGCCTGGCTGATGGTCAGAGTTCTATCTACCAGATTTTCGGTCAATCTTTCCAGATAGCTCCGGCTGATCTTTTTCTTAATATGAAGAGAGCCATCTTCAGTTGAACAAATAAAGGGCAGGTTAACCTCTGTCTCTGTGGTAAAAGACAGCTCTCGCTTAGCCTTTTCTGCTGCCTCTTTGATTCTTTGAAGTGCAAATTTATCCTGAACGAGATCAACCTGATTTGCCTCCCGGAACTCCTGAAGCAAGGAGCTTATCAGGCAATTATCAAAGTCATCTCCACCGAGAAAAGTATCCCCACTCGTGGAGAGAACATGGAAAACGCCATCATTCATTTCGAGGATAGTAATATCAAAGGTACCACCCCCGAGATCATAAACAGCCAGAAGACCTTCTTTCCGGCTTTCAAGTCCATAGGCCAGGCTGGCCGCAGTTGGTTCATTTATTATTCTGATGACATCAAGCCCACTAATGGCAGCCGCATCTTTGGTCGCCTGGCGCTGATGGTCATTAAAATAAGCAGGGACAGTAATTACTGCCTCTTCCACATCTGTTCCCAGAAAACTTTCAGCACAGGTTTTTAAATAGGCAAGAATAAAAGACGAGATTTCCTGCGGGCTATAAAGGCGACCACCAGCCTCAATTAAGATGTCCCCGTTAGCCGCTTCCGATATCTTATAAGGCACGTGCTGCCTTATTTTTTGCATTTCCGGAGAATTGAACTTTTTGCCAATTAATCTTTTGACCGAATAAATCGTATTTTCCGGGTTGGTTAAGGCCTGCCTTAACGCTGGTAAGCCAACCAGTCTTTCACCATTGGCCGTGAAAGAAACGACTGAAGGAGTGGTATTGTTTCCTTCAAAATTTGGTATAATCTCAGGCCTATCCCCGTTCATATAAGCAACACAGGAATAAGTGGTTCCCAGATCTATTCCGATTAACTCAGTCATACTCAGTTCTTTTTAGGCACCAGGACCTTGACTATGGTTGGACGCAACAATCTATCATGAATTAAATACCCTTTTTGCAGTTCCTCTTTTATCTGTGGTTCACTTACCTCCTCAGATTCTTCCGAAGTCAGGGCATGATGAAGAGACGGGTCAAACCGGTTATCCTGCAGTTCAATCGGTTTAACCCCGTGTTTGGTCAGGAAGTTAAGCATCATCCGGTAAATTAGCTCGATTCCTTCTCTAAATGTCTTGCCGTTAGCTTCTTCAGCCACTCTTAAGGCACGTTCAAAGTTATCTATGATGGGCAGAAGCTCCTTTAAGACATCACCCAGTGCGTATTGCCTGAATTCGTCTTTTTCGCGGGCAGTCCGTTTGCGCAGATTATCCATATCGGCCAGAACCCTCAAAAATTTGTCTTTGAGCTCATCTATCTGGCTTTTTAACTCTGAAATTTCCTTATCCCTGGCTTCCAGTTCGCTTTCTAATCTGGCGATAATCTTATCCTGGTCGCTGATTGCTTCTTCCAACTTTGGAGACTCTGATTGCTCTGATTCTTTCCCGGCAAGCTTTTCGGCTGGATTGACTTCCAGATATTCTATCTCTTCCTGCCCTGATTTATTAGAATCAGAGGTTATATTCTCAGCATCGCTGTCATCGCTGCCGGTTATTTTTAGTCGGTCAGTTTCAGCAGCGGATTGGTCATGGTCTTTTTTCACTTTTATATCGACTTTTATTTCACTCATAGCACAACACCCCTTTCCAGGTTCGTAATGGTACTGGTCAGATGTCTGGCGACATTATCAACCAGAGGGATAATTCTTTCATAGGGTAACCTTTTAGGCCCGATTATCCCCAGTGAGCCCAGAACCTGTCGCCTGTTGCCATAATGCGACAAAATCAAACAGCAATCAGCAATTTCCGGCATCTTCAGTTCTGAGCCAAAAACAACTCTGACCCTTTCCAGGCTAATTAAATCAGATAGGAACCTGGCCAGATTGGCCTTTTCCTCTAAATTCTGGAAAAGTGATTTAAGTTTTTGAAAATCAAATAGTTCTGCTTTATCAAGCAATCTGGCTGTTCCCTGCAAAAATATCTTGTTTTCCTCTTCTGTCGGCGATGGAGAGCTTCTCAACAAGGTAATGAGTCTTTCTATCAGGTTCTCATATTTCAGTTTGAGCTTGGGCAGTTCCCGGAAAAGATAATCCCTGACAAAGGATAGATTTTTTCCTCTGAAGTTCTGGTTAATATACTGAGCAGCCTGATCAAGTTCACCTTGAGTAAACAGGACTTTTGTCGTAAAGAGCTCTGTCTGAACCAGGTTAAAGGTAGATAACAGGACTATCATGACGTTGTTATCTTTAAGCTTAATAAATTTAACCTGGTCAAAATATATTTGCGAAATATGGGGGGAAATAACAAAAGCCAGATTGTCAGAATTACTGGCCAGTACCTGACTGACCTGAAGCAACAGTCTATCCAGTTCGCCAGAATTTACCACTAAATCATCGGGACTGAATTTGACTTCTTCAGGCCAATCATGATGGCTAGAATCCAGAAGATTATTAACATAAAATTTTATACCCAGATCAGTGGGAATTCTGCCGGCCGAGGTATGAGGCTGATAAAGGTAACCTTCTTTTTCCAGCTCCGCCATAATATTCCGGATAGTAGCAGGCGAAATAACATTATTCATTCTCTGGGCCAAACAGGCAGAGCTAACGGCTTTGCCTGTCTGAAGATAGAGCTCGACACATAAGTTCAGAATGACCTTCTCTTTGTTTTCAAGCCTCTTGTAAGACATTTTTATTGCTTATTATTTTATTACCCCAAAAGGCAGTTTTTGTCAATCTGTCTCAGGCTTTGAACCAGGGTGAGCCTATTTAATTACCAGGCCGGCATACCCCACAACCTGTTGATAGTCGCCCGTCCGCTCACCCGAGGTCTGGTATTTAACCAGATATCCCTCCTTCGCTCCTAAGGCCTTAGCTGCTACCATGATAGCTGAGGTTGGCTGAAAGCCGCACATGGTTAGCCGGTAAGAGGTAACCAGCTCAAAGAGTCCCTGGGCATCAAGCCTTTCAATAAAAGAAATTGCTTTATAATCAAGCTTTTCAGCCATCTGCTGACTGACATAATGGCTCATATCCGTGCTGGCCACCAGCAGCACATCCTGCCCTGAGCTTTTTATAGCTCTGGCCAGGACCAGTCCTAAATCTTCTAATTTTTTATAATCCGCCTCGTAAGACACCAGGATAGGCACGATGGACAAATCTGGCTGAAAATACTGAAGAAATGGCACCTGGACCTCAATCGAATGTTCTTTGCGGTGAGCTTCTTTATCCTTGGAAATAAAACCGCTTTCAGATAGGATCAGATCAGCCAGAGCGGAGTTCACCGGAACCTCACCCAGCGGAGTCAGCCAGCTGTTGCTATCATCAAGAGCCAGTATCGATTCAATTGGATGATGAGCTGGTCCCAGGATGACCACATTTGAAGGAATTATAACAGAGGAATAAACATAAGCCGCCACTGATCCTGAATATTCATAGCCAGCATGAGGCGAAACTATTCCATAAGCTCTGTTTTTTTCACTTTTACCGGGCAGAAAAGACTCAATAGTTTTTCTGAGGAGATCAGGTTCTTCAGGATAAAAATAACCGGCCACATACGGTCGCCTTTTCATTTTTGCCCTCCAGTTAACAAATAACTTTTAATTATTTATTAATTCTTTTTCTTCCTTAAATTTGACACCCAGAGCTTTTAATTCAGCCAGAATCGGCTCATAAATGTCGGCCGTAGTTGGAATAAGAACCCCGCGGCTTTTTATCTTATTCTGCAGGATTAATTTTACCCCTAAAGCAACAGGCCAGCCGACCAGCCTGGACATTGAACTATGGCCACCTGGCTGGCCAAAATCAATTAAGGTCGAAACTAATTTTTCCTGCTGGCCAGAAGGGTAACTGATCAGGAGTTCATGCTGCAGAATATTCATATCACGTTCGCCCTGCCCGTACTGCATCTTGTCCCACATAATGGCCGTCAGCAGATCAAGAGGCGAACTCTTCTGTGCAGGCAGCGGCCTGGCGCTGAATAAACCCAGCCAGTCGAAAGCTCTGATGGTCTCTGAATCCGGATCAATCCCAAGTCGGGAAGCGACGGCTTCAGCCAGAGATTCCGTTTCTTTGATCCCGAGCAATTCCTGTATAAAGCCGGCGTAGGTGGTAGCTGTCCATTCCCTTTCGGTTATATCGAGAAGGCCCAGCTCGCCCATTTTTTTCAGCTTGACGCACCACCCGGAATAACGGAGTGTACCTCTGAGGATTGATCGCACTTCAGGAATATCATAAATTTCCCGGTAAATAACCGAATTGCGGTTTGGATAGGCCTCGAACTGGCCCAGATCAGGAATCTCTACCAGTTCAAAATGGTCAAAAAGCTCATCCGCCGGTATGACTACTTCCTGGCCATCTTTCAAATACCGGGCTTCATTCCGGCCTGCCAGCAAAACGCCCCTCGGGCTCCAGGAAAACTTATATCCGAAAGGATTGGTACTGGCCTCAGGGGCAGGCAACCCGCCACAATAGGAAATAAAAGTTAAGACTTCTCCGCCCGCTGCTCGTGCCTGATTGATACACTGCTTGGCTTCCATATGATCTAAACCCGGATCGAGACCACATTCATTCAAGAAAATCAACCCTTTTGACCTGGCCGCTCCATCGAAATTTCTCATCTCGGGGCTGACATAGCTAGCGGTGACCAGATGTTTGCCCAATTCGAGGCAAATACTGGCTACATAGGGATGAAAGGTATAAGGCACCATACTGGCCACCACTTCCACATCAGCCACAAGATCCTCAAGTTTCTTTTTATCTCTCAAGTCAAGATGGAAAGCCTGGCCTCTGGGGTGCTGGCCAACCAGCCGCCTGGCTCTTTCTTCTTCCAGGTCAGCTACCTTGACCTCCACCTCACCAAGGTCAAGAAGATATTCAACCAGTGGCCTGGCCACCAAACCAGCTCCCAGCACACAAACTTTTTTCATTTTATAACCTTTTTCCTTTCTTTTCAGTCATTTTATGATTTTATACCTTCTATATATTCAGTCAGATATTTATAATCAGGAGCGAGCTCTCCCCGATAAGCAATGACCGCTCTTTTCACCACCGGATCAAGCTCGATTTGCTCGAAAGGTTGCTCAAAATCAGCTTTAGCCAGATTGGGAATAAAAGTCTTTAGCCGCTGACTGAAATAAGTCGAGGATTCAAGCGGCAACTCAGCTGGTAAATTATAGACGGCCATGACCACGGGTCCGTATCCCTCGAAGCCATCAAGCGTCTGACCGGTAACTGGATCAAAAACATAAACAGGGCGTTCCGAATCAGTAGCTCTGACCGTGCATTCGATTGAACCATTGATATCACAGGTGATATCACCAATGACCTGCAGCCGGGGCTGAGTAGTTCCGCTATAAAGCTTTTCTAAAAATTTCCTGGTGACAAATTTAGGATATTTCGGAGTCCAGAAAATAGCATTAATCAGAACACTGAGATAAGGCAGATAATTTTCTGTCACTGGATAATACTTTTCAGGGTGATGATAATAATCGTCAAGATCAAACACCAAATCACCTTTGGGCTTGACCATATCTTCTTCTTTAAAAACAACTTTATAAACCCGATGAAGCGAAAAATACCCTTTTTCTACCGTCTCGACCAGTTCTGAGGCTGGTATTTCGACCGCCGGTAGTAAATCATATATCTCTTGAGCCCCCTGCGAAACATGGCCATAACCAAAAAAGCCGCAGATAAATGGACCTATTTCAGCCGGTAAACCCTTGCCTTCTATCTCCTTGCCTATCTGCCGAATGTCTTCTTTAAGTTCAGTCAAGTTGCTGTAATCGATGGCCTGTTTCAGCTTTAAAAATGGAGTTTTAACTCCCATAATTTTCATTCTCTGCCCATAAGCCCAGAGGGAGTCAACAAGGCCAGCATGGCCTGCGTAGTTACCAAAAAACAAAACCCTCCGCCCCTGGTCATCCGTCATCTTTTCATAATCAATAAGGGTGCAGCCCAGTTCAAGAATTTTCTTTAACATCGGCATATTATGAGGCTGACCTTTGATCGTATGGGAAAAAAAGATATAGGTTTTGCCTGGTTCAAGCTTACTGATGGGGATTTCCTTAATAGCCAGTACCACCTGGCTCGGACAGATATCCTCCTGAACGAAGGCTCCGACGGCCAGATATTCGCTATCAGGGAAAACCCGGATGGTAGAGGGCTGAACATAAATTTTTAAGTCGTACTCTCTGATTAACTCTCTGACATGAGCCGGTATAAGCGGCACTCGCCTTTCAAACCGGCTGATATCCTCTCGCCTGATACCAATGTTGTTTTTCATGGTATTAGTCCTTTCTTTTTATAGTGAAGCTAAGAATATCGGCTCAGGGATTTAGATATTATTATGTCATATTATGAGAAAAGAGGTCAAATAATTTCGTCTTTTGTGCTGATAGGATATTGATCAAAACTTAATCTTTCTATTGACGCTAGTTATCACTTTGTCCATAATAGTCAGGATGATTCGCTTTTATAATACGCTATCTGGGAAAACAGAGGAATTCAAACCGCTGCGGCCCGGGCAGGTTGGTCTTTATACATGCGGTCCAACTGTCTATGATTATCCTCATATTGGTAATTATCGGGCCTATATTTTTGAAGATATACTGAAAAGATTTCTCATCTTTTCCGGCTTCAAAATGACTCATGTCATGAACATAACTGATGTTGACGATAAAACCATCAAGGGAGCTAATGTTCTGGGGCTGTCGCTCAACGACTATACCAAAAAGTATATTGAAGCCTTCTTCGAGGATCTTAAGGTCTTAAGAATTCTGCCGGCTGATTATTATCCTCGGGCCACAGAACATATTGAGGACATGGTCAGAATGGTCAGGGGCTTGCTTGATAAGGGTTATGCCTATTTAAAAGACGGATCGGTTTATTTCAGCCTGATCAGGTTTCCTGATTACGGGAAATTATCCAAAATAAACAAAGAGGAATTGAAAGCCGGTGCCAGGGTAGAATCTGACGAGTATGAAAAGGAAAGTGTTTACGATTTTGTCCTCTGGAAAAAAGCCAGGCCAGGCGAACCCTGCTGGGAAACAGAACTAGGACCAGGTCGTCCCGGCTGGCACATTGAATGCTCGGCCATGAGTACCCGCTACCTTGGCCCGACCTTTGATATTCACTGCGGCGGGATTGATAATATTTTCCCTCACCATGAAAATGAGATCGCTCAGTCGGAAGCCTATTACGGGCAAAAATTTGTCAACTACTGGCTGCACTGCCACCATCTGGTTGTCGACGGAGAAAAAATGTCCAAATCCAAGGGAAATTTTTATACTCTGCGCGACCTCCTGGCCCGGAAAATTGATCCGGTCGATCTGCGCTATTTTCTCCTTTCTACTCATTACCGTAAGATGCTTAACTTTACATTCGACAATCTCGAACAGGCTAAGGCTTCCCGCCAGAGAATAATTGATTTCGTCTACGTCTTGCAGCACCAGCCACTACCTGAAACGAGCCAGACTGAGTCTGCCTCAGCTTTAGTGGCTTCGGCTCTTAGTAACTTTCAGGACAGTCTGGCTGATGATCTCAATATCTCAGCCGCTCTGGCTGCTCTATTTGAATTTATCCGTGAGATCAATTCGAGATTAGCCAGAAATGAACTCAGCCGACAGGCGGCCGACCAGGTTTTAACCGCCATTTATCAAATGGACAAAGTCCTGGCTGTTTTGCCTGAAAAAAAAGAAGAGGAGCTACCGGCTGAGATACTAAAAAAGATAGAACAAAGAGAGCAAGCCAGGCGGGAGAAAAATTTCGCCTTGGCCGACTCCATCCGTCAGGAGCTTCTACAGCAGGGCATTGTGCTGGAAGATACCAGAGAAGGCGTCAGGTGGAAAAAGATCAACTAGACTCACTTCCTTTTGGCCGCTGGGGCGAGGAAGTGGCTGCCGATTATCTGGAGAAAAAAGGTTACCAGGTCCTGGAACGCAGGTATCATTTTCATCATGCCGAGATAGATCTGATTGCCCGTGATGGTGACTATTTAGTTTTTATTGAAGTTAAGACAAGAAGTTCAGCTGATTTTGGCTCCCCGGAAGAAGCCTTGACGACCTGGAAAAAATATTACCTTCGCCGGGCAGCCGAGGGTTATCTCTATCTAAATAATCTAAACAATATTGATTGCCGTTTTGATGTTATCAGCATTTCTTTTAGTCCCGATGGCCAACCGGAAATAGAACATTTTGAAAATGCTTTTGAATAAATCAGACCTGGAGAAATAAAATGACAACCAAAAAGCCTTATGTGTTGTTGATGTTATCAGCTCTAACCCTGCTCTTTTTCAGCCAGCCTGTCTGGCTTGAAGCAGGAGTTATTCCGGCACCAGAAGACATTCTGGGCTTTAAAATCGGGGCTGATTATCATTTAATTAACTATCAGCAAGCAATTGATTATCTGAAGCAATTAGCTTCAGTTTCGAACCGGATTAAGTTAGAACAGATGGGTCAGACGACACTTGGCCTACCCATGTATTATGCCATCATTTCTTCGCCCGAGAATCTGGCCAGATTACCGGAATATAAAGATCTAATCAAAAAGCTGTCACTCGGCCAGGTTGCTTCGCCAGAAGAAGCCTGGCAACTGGCAGCTCGGGGACGGGCTATTGTTTATATTGATGGCGGTCTGCATGCGACTGAATGTGCTCCCGCCCAGCATCTGGTTCAACTGGCTTATGATCTGGTCTCAGGGGAAGATGAACGCACCAAGAACATCCTCAGCGAGGTTATCTGCCTGCTGGTTTTGGCCAATCCCGATGGGATGAATATGGTAGCCGACTGGTACCAGAAGAATCTGGGGACACCTTTTGAGGTTTCTCCCCTTCCCTATTTATACCATTACTATGGCGGCCATGATAATAATCGTGACTCCTATGTGGCCAATTTAAGAGAGACCCAGAACATCTCTCGCCTGCTCAATCAGGAATGGTATCCGGTTGTTCTTTATAACCACCATCAGACAGCTCCTTTCCCGGCTAGAATCTGGCTGCCGCCGAGCTCAGAACCAACCAATCCCAATGTTCATCCCCTTATTGTCCGCTGGCAGAATCTGATTGGCTCAGCCATGGGGGCAGCTTTTGACTCAGAGAACAAGGATGGCGCCATTTCGAGGATCGTGTTTGACACCTGGTATCCAGGTTATGTCACTCAGGTGGTTGATTCCCATAACATAATTTCGATTTTGACCGAGACTGCTCTTTACCGTTATGCCACCCCCCGCTTCTATACCGTACGAGATTTCCCTGTGGAATATCAGGACCTGACCATGTCAGCCTTTTACCCCAGCCCCTGGAAAGGAGGCTGGTGGAGGTTGCGAGATGCTGTTGATTATTGCCTGACTGCCTCCAGGGCTGTTCTTGAAACCACTGCTAAGTATCGGCAGGAGCTTCTTTTTAATAAATATAAAATAGCCACTGAGGTTATTAACCGTTTCCAGCATGAGCCACCTTATGGCTGGATCTTACCGGTGAAACAGTCCGATCCGGGCAACCTGGGTGTCCTCTTAAGCCGGCTGATGCTCCTTGGTATTGATGTTTACCAGGCAGATGATGATTTCATCTGTGACGGAGTGAGTTATCCCCGTGGAACTTTTCTCATTCCGTCCAGCCAGCCTTTTGGACTTTTTGCCAAGAACATGCTGGAAGAACAGCATTATCCTGACCTTCGAAAGTACCCGGATCTCTGGCAGGGGTTGGTGGCCAGTAAAAAGTTTGAAGGAGCACCGATTGAGGCCTACGATATGATGGGCTGGACACTCCCCTATCAATTCAATCTTCAGGTTAAAACCGCCAATACTCCATTTAAAGTCAAAATGACCAGGGTAAATCAACTTGATTTCCCTCAAGGCAGACTGGAAGGTGCAGGCAGTGGGGCCTATCTACTGGACCACAGCCAGAACGCTTCTTTTGCTGCTATGAATCGCATCTTCAAGGTGAAGGGCAAAATCAAATGGGCTAAAAAGCCGTTCAACCACAATGGCCAGAGTTATCCTGAAGGAACAATTATCGCCAGCGGTTGCAGTCATGATTTTATGGAAAAACTGGCCAGCAGCCTGAAGCTCAGGATTCAAGCCCTGCCTTCTTCTCCAGCTGTTGAAACCTATGAAATCTCCGCAACCAGAACCGGCCTTTATCAATCATGGGTGGCCGTGGAAGATGAAGGCTGGACGAGATATATTCTCGATGAACAGGAATTTATTTACCAGATTCTGCATGATGCAGAAATTAGAGCGGGTAATCTGGCTGCTGCTTACGACACCATTATTATTCCTGATCATTATTCGGTTGACCTTTTGATTAACGGCTATCAAAAAGGTACCATGCCACCCGATTATGTCAGCGGTCTGACACCCGCCGGTGTCAATAACCTGAAAGAATTTGTGCGGAGAGGCGGGACGTTAATTTTTATGAATACTTCCTGTAATTTGGCTACCCAGGAGTTTAAGGCACCCGTCAGAAATATTCTTGAAAAAGCCAGAAGAGAAGAATTTAATTGCGTTGGTTCTATCCTTCAGGCTGAATTTGACCTGACTCACCCTGTAGCCTATGGCCTGAGCAATCCTCAACCTATTATTTTTGCTGATAGCTGTGCCTTCGATGTTTATCCTTCTTTTACTGAGAAAAACGCTCCTAAGGTGGCAGCCAGGTATGCCAGTGATAGTTTACTCCTCAGCGGCTGGATTTACGGACAGAATCTAATTCAGCAAAAAGCAGCGGTGGTAGAAGTTCCGATAGAAAACGGCCGATTAATTCTCCTGGGCTTTCCAGTCGCGTACCGGGCTCAGCCGCGAGGCACCTTTAAGCTTCTTTTCAATTCAATTTATTATGGCTCGGTTAAGGCTGGTTCCGGGCCAAATCTTTAAATTGTCGCCAAACAGAGCGACAGGAGACACAAAGATTAGAAAATCTGGAATCTTTCAGGATAAGAACACGTTAATGATTGTCAATCAGACAGCCAGTTGCTGCGGTGCCTCTTCCACTTTTCTTATTGAAGAGGTGTCACCCGTCGTCCTGGCCAGATCAGCTATTGTTTCGTGAAAAAGAGGATGAACCAAATCGGGAGCAATTTCGTTCAGAGGAATCATCACAAAATTTCGAAAACTCATTCTCGGATGTGGAATCATCAATTTTTGGGTTTGAACAACAGTCTTCTCCGCCAGGAGGATATCTATATCAATAATCCTTGGCCCCTTATCGAAAGCAGGCCGGCGCTTCATCTTCTGTTCAATGTCCTTAACTAAATCAAGGAAAGAAATCGGATTACAGGCAATTTCAATTTCCAGCACCTGATTATAAAACCAGGGTTGCTTCTGATAATCTACCGGCTCGGTTTCATAAATTGAAGATTGCCTCAAAATCCTGCTCCCGGCTTTTTCCAGCAAAAGGCGGGCCTGTTTTAAATGGCGAGCGCGGTCGCCCAAGTTGCTGCCCAGAGATACAAAGTATTTCATTTTAGCCATAAATATTAGCACTATTCAGCTAAATTTCAATACTTTTTTATAAAAATTTTTTTGGTGCCTTTCCACCCAGGAAATATCGGAAACAACCAATAGCTATCAGAAAAGTTTTTGTTTGATAAAGATATGTTTTTCTAATAACATAAAATATTAATATCTGATTATGGATAGTAACTATAATTTTAGCCGTCCTTCCCCTGCCTTCAGTCTAGATCAATTTCAATATTTAAAAACTATCTGGGGGTTTTAAAGATGACATTAATCTACCTCGATAATGGCGCGACATCTTTTCCCAAGCCGGAGGAAGTTTACCGGTTTATGGATTATTTTTACCGACACTTCGGGGTAAATCCCGGGCGCTCGGGCTATGACCTCTGCCTCGAAGCCGGACAGATGGTTGATGAAACCAGAAGACTCCTGAACGATTTTTTCCAGGTAGGCGACCCAAACCGGGTCTGCTTTGGCTATAATTCGACCGACGCTCTCAACCTGGCCATCTTTGGTCTTCTCGAGCCAGGAGATCACGCCATTACCACCACCCTTGAGCATAACTCTGTTCTGCGGCCCCTTTATCATCTATCATTGACCGGAGTAGAAATCGATTATGTCGCTTTTGACTGCCAGGGTTTTGTTGATCCCGGCGAGATTAAAAAGAGAATAAAAAAGAATACTAAACTGGTTGTCATCAATCATGCCTCCAATGTGATGGGAACAATTCAGCCCATAAAGGAAATCGGGCAGATCTGTAAAGAAAAAGGGGTTATCTTTCTCGTTGACGCCTCACAATCAGCCGGGAAAATTCCTGTTAGTATGAAAGATATGAACCTGGATGTAGTGGCTTTTACCGGCCATAAATCTCTCCTTGGTCCGACAGGCATTGGTGGCTTATGTGTCGGGCCTGAGGTAAAGATCAGAATCACCCGAGCCGGTGGAACAGGCGTTCGTTCAGCTCAGAAGACCCACCTCGAAGAATATCCCTGGCGGCTGGAATATGGTACCGCGAATCTTTTGGGTCTCTCCGGCCTGAATGCTGGCATCAAATGGATTCTGACTGAGGGCTTAGATAAGATCCATGAGCAAGAAATGCATTTGACCAGGATGTTGGTTGATGGATTAAAAGAGATTGAGGGCGTGACACTTTACTGTCAGGATAACCTCGCCCGCCACATTGGTGTCATTCCCTTTAATGTTAACGGGTTGGAAGCTCAGGATACTGGCATCCTGCTCGATGTAGATTATAATATTGCCTGCCGGACGGGCTTGCACTGCGCACCGCTGGTCCATGAGCAACTTGGCACGAATAAAATTAAAGGGGCTGTCCGGTTTGGGATAGGACCATTTAATACTGAAAATGATATCAAAGCAGCTATTAGAGCTGTGGCAGAGGTTGCTGATTTCCAAAGGGAAAAGGGGAAAAAGAAAACGGCAGACAGTGGAAATTAATCCTTGAGACTTCAGACACAGCCATCTGGCTTGGGTAGGCCAGCCACTTTACAGGCACCTTTGGCCGGCCCCGAGGGGAACAGCTGGTAGATCTGCTTTAAATTGATGCCGGTCTCATTAACCATCTTCCGGATCATAGGCGCCTGACCTTTCTGCAAATAATAATCACGGATATAATTGACAATTCTCCAGTGCTCTTCTTTCATCTGATCGATACCCTCAGCCATTCTGGCCAGCTCCTCGGCTATCTCTTTATCCCAGACTTCAGGACTGGCTAAAAACCCATCTTCATTCAGCTTAAGCTTCTTACCTTTGATTTCGAGTTCCATCATAGGCCTTAACTCCTCCTCATGGCTGGATAAAATTACAGATGATCTTCTTCCACAAGACTATTCTGGCTGTTTCTCGGGCAACCAGACGGTGAAAGTCGTGCCGACTCCGGGGGCGCTGGTCACGCTTATTTTCCCCTGATGAAGGAGCACTATATGCTTAACTATGGCCAGCCCCAGACCGGTTCCACCCGTTTTTCTAGAGCGAGATTTATCAACAACATAAAACCTTTCAAATATGCGGGGAAGATGCTCTTCAGCCAGACCAATGCCCGTATCAACCACGGCCAGTTCCACCCCGCCGTCTTTATTCCTTAAACTGATGGTTACTCCTCCCTGTTCTGTGTAACGAACAGCGTTATCGACCAGATTTATAACTAATTGCTCTAGAAGGAATGGATCAGCCTCAAGACTAACCAGCTGTTCCGACTCAACCTGGAGAGTTAACCCTTTTTTGCTCGCCGGAGAGGTGTAGACATCGACCACTGATTTAACTATTTCAGTCAGGTCAACCTGTTCTTTTTCCAGCTCTTCTTTTTGCTCTTCAAGCTCTGATAACCGGGTCAAATCTTCTATGAGTCGGTTAAGACGGCCAGTATTTTTCTTAATAATGTCAAGATAAGCCTTTCCCTCGGAGCTGAGATTTTCTTCTTCTAGAGCTTCAAGAAAACCACTGATGGCTGTTAATGGAGTTTTCAGTTCGTGGATTAGATTCGCCTGGAATTCCTGCTTTTTGCCGGCCAGATCAACCATTTCCGTTATATCAGAAAACCTCAAAAGGAAATGCTGTTGAGTCTGAAGCCAGATGACCGCGCAGGAAAAGAAACGTCCATTTCTTTCCATCCGGTCCTCAACTGGTTTTAATTTCTCTTTAGCCTGGCTAAGAAGCATGTTCAACTCTGGCCAGCGCATGGCTTGCCAGTAAAACGCCTGGTTAAAATCTAAATCAGAAAACATATGCTTGAGACTGTCGCTGGCCAGAATTATCTTTCCTTCACCATCTATAAGGAGCCAGCCCTCACTACTCGCCTCAAAAAGCCCCGAAATCATTTCCTGTTCTTCTTTCAAATGTGACACTAACTCTTCTTTCTGCGAAATCAGATGGCTCACCCCGCCAGCTAGTTCACCCAGTTCTTTGAGCAGCGAGGCCCGGACAACCAGGCCCTGGTCGGATACTTCAGCCTGACTGATAACCGATGACAATTCGTCCAAAGGTCTGAATAACCTTTTAAGTAAAAAATAAATTAATATCCAGCTTAAGATTAAACCCAGGCCAAAAACAGACAGAACATACCCGATAAACTGACGGTAGGACATAGCAGTCAGATCAAGGTAACGGCTCAACCGGCAGGCACCAGTGATCTGTGTCTCCCGCCAGATAGGAACAGCCACATAAAACATCATTTTTTTCAAGGTATCGCTGTAGCGGGAACTGGAGCCAATCTGTCCAGAAAGTGCCTGATAAATCTCTGGCCGGTAGCGGTGACTTTCCATGACAGATGCTTCTTTTTCACTGTCAAAAACGACCTGACCTGTGGCTTCTATCAAGGTTATTCTGGTTTTCGACAGTCTGGCCTGCGTAATAAGTAGTTCAATTAAATCTTTATTATCAAGCTGTGGAAAAGAGCGAATTTCTGCGCTTAAAGCCAGGGCCAGTTCCTGGATCTCATCCAGCTCTCTTTTTACCTCAACTGCTTTTTCCTTCTTAATAATAACGATGGCCAGAGCTGCTATAATAATCAGAGAAATAGCCCAGAGTGATAGAAGGCTTCGTCGGAAAAATCTTTTTAACTTCATCTGAGTGTCCTGTAGCCCAATTCCCGGAGCTCATAATTGGCAGCAGGCTAATTTATGGCCATACTCGCTGACATTATAAGTAATTCCGCTGCAGAATAGAATCTTTTTTAATCAATTTTTATATGTTAAAATATTTACATCAAAGGAGGAGGAAAATGGACAGGTTAGTGGTTTTAACTTTTAGTTTGCTTTTGGGTCTGGCCCCACTTCTAGCCTTTGGTCAAAAACTGGAAGAAGATATCATCAAAACTTCTGCTGGCGATTTAAAAATTACCTTTATCGGGCACGCCAGTTTGATGTTTACCTTTGGAGATAAGATCATCCACGTTGATCCGGTAACCGATGAGGGCAACTATAAGCAGCTTCCTCAGGCAGACCTGATTCTGATTACCCATGACCATTATGACCACCTTGACTCCGAGGCCTTAAAAATTCTGAAAAAGGATTCAACCATGATCGTCGGCCCGGCTAATTGCCAGTCTAAAGCACCTGACTTAAAAGTCATGAAAAATGGCGATCGGCTGAACCTTCTCGGACTCGACGTTGAGGCTGTACCGGCTTACAATCTGGTTCATAAAAGGCCGGATGGTCAGCCATTTCACCCGCGTGGCACGGGCAATGGTTATGTTATTACTTTTGGCGATAAGAGAGTTTATGTAGCTGGTGATACTGAAAACATTCCTGAAATGAAAAACCTGCAAAATATTGATATTGCTTTTTTACCCATGAATTTGCCCTATACCATGACACCTGAGATGGTAGCCGAAGCAGCCAGATGGATTAAACCGAAGGTTCTTTATCCTTACCATTATGGCGATACAGATACTTCAAGGTTAGTCAATCTATTGAAGAACACTCCAGAAATAGAAGTGCGCATCAGGCGGATGAAATAAACCGCATGGCAAATTGCCTCCAATAAGACAGCAGGCGACGAGATTATAAAATAAAGAGGCAAACCTGCTGGTTAACAAAGGAATTACCAGATTTTAATATATCTCGTAAATCTTATATTTTTTATTCAGCCATTTGACCAGCTCCATTGTCCAGAACGGCAAAGAGGATAAAATCAGAACCAGCACCCAGTCAAAAGCAGCCAAATTCTCGGTCTTAAAAATCTTTTGCATGAACGGGACATAAACAACTGAGAGCTGAAGGAAAAGAGAAATCAGCAAGGCATAAATCAGCTTCATATTGGTAAAAACGCCCAGTTCAAAAATTGACTTCATCTGGTGGCGAGAATTTAAAGCATGGAAAAGCTGGGCTACAGCCAGAACGATAAAGGCAGCCGTCCTGGCCATGTCCACACCTTCTTTTTCGACAAAGAGAACATAAGCGAAAGCAATTAAAGAGCAAAAAGCTATAAATAAGCCCTGCAAGGCCATCAAGCCGCCCCGTTTTCTGTCTATAATCGGCTCATCAGGCTTCTTGGGCACTCGTACCATAATGTCTTTATCGGGCGGATCAAAACCGAGTCCGAGGGCCGGCAGGCTATCAGTGACCAAATTGACCCAGAGGATTTGAATGGGTAGAAGCGGCACTGGCCAGCCGACCAAAGAGGCAACGAACATGACCATAATTTCGCCTAAATTACAGGACAGGAGGTAATGAACAAATTTTTTGATATTATCGTAAATAGCCCGGCCCTCTTCGACTGCGGCTACAATAGAGGCAAAGTTATCGTCAGTAATAACCATATCAGAGACTTCTTTGGTCACATCGGTGCCGGTAATACCCATGGCGACTCCGATATCAGCCTCTTTAACGGCGGGGGCATCGTTCACCCCATCCCCGGTCATGGCCACCACTTCCCCTTTTTTCTTCCAGGCTCTGACTATCCTCAATTTATGTTCGGGGGAAACGCGGGCATAGACCTGAATTTTTTCCACCCGTTTTTCCAGTTCCTCCTGGCTCAGGCTGTCCAGCTCTTCTCCGCTCAGGGCTTCGGCCCCAGGCTGAAGCATGCCCATCTCCGAGGCAATAGCCATGGCCGTAGTCTTGTGATCGCCAGTGATCATGACCGGCTTGATTCCAGCCTGGAGGCATTTATTTATGGCTTCAATCGCTTCGCTTCGTGGCGGGTCAATCATGGCCACCAGGCCAGCAAAGGTCAGGTCTTTTTCTATAGACGATTCATCCATTTTTTCAGGTAATGAAGGCAATATTCTATAAGCGCAACCCAGGACCCGCAGAGCTTGTTTGGCCAGGCTATCGTTAACTTCCAGAATCTCTTTTAACTCTTGCTCCCCGAGAGGAACTTCCTGGCCGTTGACTAGAAGTTTAGTGCAATAACGAAGAAGAATATCCGGTGCACCTTTAACATAGGCAATATACTGTTCACCCAAGCGCCTGATCATGGTCATCATTTTCCGCTCGGAATCAAATGGAATTTCTTCAACCAGTGGTAGCTCTTCCTCAAGTTTGTTTTTCTCCAGGCCAGCTTTCAGCCCGGCTGATAACAGAGCGCCTTCAGTTGGATCACCGGCAATTTTATAGCGGCCATTTTCTTCAACCAGTGAAGCTGAATTACAGAGCAGGCAACAGGTCAAAGTTTTCATTACCTCCGGATAATCGACCGGATTGACCTGATTATTGTCCAGATAGAATTTACCTTGAGGCTCATAACCATTCCCGCTGACCGTAAAAAGTTGTCCGTTTGCATAGACAGCTCTGACCATCATTTCATTTCTGGTCAAAGTACCGGTCTTGTCTGAACAAATGACAGTAGCTGCTCCCAGAGTCTCGACAGATGGTAATTTACGGATAAGGACATGGCGTTTAACCAGACGCTGAACACCCAGGGCTAAGGCAATGGTCACGACCGCCGGCAGCCCTTCCGGTATAGCCGCTACGGCCAGGCTGACCGCTGTTAAAAAGACGTCAACTAATCTCCCTCCTCTAAGCCACTCCAGCAGAAAAACCACAGCCACCAGGCCGAAACAGAGAAAAACCAGCAGCCGGCCGAATTGTTCTAGTTTTTTCTGAAGAGGTGTCGTTTCCAAGGAAATTTCCTGAATCATACGGGCAATCTTACCCAGTTCAGTGGACATGCCAACCTGGACAACGATAGCTATAGCCTTTCCAGCTGAAACAGATGTGCCGGCATAGACCATGTTAGCCCGGTCAGCCAGGGGGATGTCTTCTTCCTCCAGCTTTCCGCCGGTCTTATAGACTGGCGTAGATTCGCCAGTCAAACTGGCCTCCAGGACAGAAAAATTTGGAGTATGGGAAATAATCCTGGCATCAGCGCTTATATTATCGCCAGCCTCAAGCTCAAGTATGTCTCCCGGAACCACCTGCCTGGCAGGAATCTGAACCAGCTGGCCATCTCTTATCACCCGACACATCGGAGCTGACATCTTTTTTAGGGCCAGCAAAGCCTTTTCCGCCTGGTATTCCTGAATAAAACCAAGAACTGCATTGAGAATGACGATAGCCACAATGGCCAGGGCATCAACCCACTCGCCGAGAAAACCAGAAATAACCGCGGCAAACAACAGCACCCAGATAAGAAATGATTTAAATTGATCAAAAAAGACAGACAGAGGTGAACGGCCTGGGGGTGCTTCCAGTTCGTTAGGGCCATATTTCTCGAACTTCAGGCTGGCCTGTTCTGAAGTTAAACCTTTCTTTAAATCCGTGCCGAAATGAGAAGCAATCTCTTCAGCTGAATATTTCCAGAATTTCTTATCTGGCTCTTGTTCCAACATTCATCTATCCTTTTCCAATAATCTTCAATAATTTTCTTAAGATTATATCATTTAAGCTATAAAATCAGGATGATTTTTTATTGTTTGTATCCATGGGAAACAACTTGCAGGCGGGCTGATACTGGTTTATTTTTGCTTTTTTATTATTTAAATTTATCACTCAGAAAATTTCCCAATTTTCCCAGAATTGCAGCCAGGAGAGGTGATTCAAGCTTCAGTCCTTCTGACGGCATTCGAGCTAGTTCGACACTAACCGGGATCTGGACAATTAATTCTGTTCCATACTGTTTGGCCAGTTTCTCAGTCTCACTTTGACCATAAAAGTTCGTTGGCTGACCGCAGTGAGGACAGATAAAATAGCTCATATTTTCCACGAGGCCAAGAGCGGGAACTTTAAGCCTTTCTGCCATCTGAATAGATCTGGCCACCACCACCGAGACCAGATCCTGAGGTGTGGTGACATAAACAAACCCATTTAAGGGCAAAGACTGCATAACAGTAATGGCCACATCCGACGTTCCTGGCGGCATATCAATGACTAAAAAGTCCAGCTCACCCCAGAGAACTTCTCCCCAGAACTGCTGAATAGCTTTACTCAGTAGGGGCCCCCGCCAGATAACCGGCTGCTCTTCATTATCAACCAGAAAGCTGATGGACATGACTTCGAGTCCCTGCTCGGTTTCCACCGGACAGATAAAATCGCCGGCCATTTCCATTTCATACCTGGGAAGATGCATCATACGGGGAATGCTGGCCCCTGTAATATCAGCATCGAGGATGCCGACTCTATAGCCTTTTTGTTTTAGAGCCAGCGCGGTGAGATAGGTAACTGTGGACTTCCCCACTCCGCCTTTTCCGCTCATCACTCCTATAAGATGCTTAATTTTATTTGGGCTGTCTTGTTTTTCCGGTTGTCTCATCTCTACTCCAGCTTTCATCAAGTTTTTCTCATTATACACCTACCGGTCTTAATGCTGAGAACAGATGATAAGTTTTGCTTTATAAGAAAATGAGCTATTTTTTTACTGGATAAGGTGGCACAGGTGGAATATTTTTTTCCTCGGTCTTGAGCTTTTCCAGAATAACCTCAATGGCCTTATTAAGCTGTTCGTCTATTCCCTCATATTCTCTGGCTGGATCATTATCAACAAAAATATCTGGCTCGACCCCTTCACCTTCAATAATCCATTTAGTGCCCTCAAGGTTATAAGGAGCAAATTCCGGTTTGTTCAGAACACCCCCATCAACAATGGGTAATGTGCCGCGAATCCCGACAACTCCACCCCAGGTTTTTTTGCCAATGAGCGGGCCCAAATTATAGTGCTTAAAACGATAAGGGAAGAGATCCCCGTCGGAGGCCGAGAATTCATTGGCCAGGCAGACCTTTGGTCCCATAATCACAGCGGCTGGATCCCAGTCGGGAACAGACCCGCGAGCCACTTCAATAAAGGCCGCCTGCCTGAGCAGTCTTTCAATCAGCATGGGAGATACATTGCCGCCTCCGTTACCACGAACATCAATAATCAGAGCCTTTTTATTGACCTGAGGGTAGAAGTGCTTGACAAATTCGTTAAGGCCAGGAGCGCCCATATCAGGAACATGAATATACGCTACGCGGTTATCAGTAGCCCTGGCTACGATCTCGGCGTTTCTTTTAACCCAATTATAATAATAGAGACTATTTTCTCTTTCTATGGGCACGATAACTACTTCCCTCGCTCCTTTGTCAGCCGGTTGAGAGTTGACTCTAAGCGTCACCTGCCGTCCAGCCGTGTTAACCAGCAGCTCATAAATATTTTTAACCTGATTGACAGGCTTACCGTTAATGGCAATTATATAGTCGCCTTCTTTAACTTTGACTCCCACTTCAGTTAGCGGAGAACGCAGGTCTTTATCCCAGTTCTGCCCTTCGAGAATCTTTTTAATCCGGTAATAACCGGAAGCTTTATCTTTCTCCAGCCTTGCTCCTAGCTGACCGACATTGACTCTCTGGACAACTGGCAGGTCTCCTCCGCCCACATAAGTATGGCCGCAATTTAGTTCACCAATCATTTCGCCAATCACATAGGTTAAATCAGCCCGATGATTGACCGCTCTGGCCAGAGGCTCATACTGAGCTCTGACTTTTTCCCAGTTAACGCCATGCATATTGGGCGCATAAAAGAAATCTCTCATCTGACGCCAGGATTCGTTAAAAATCTGAGCCCACTCAGTCTGGCGGTCGAGCCACATTTCAAGTCCACTCAGATCAAGCTTTTCCTCAATTTTAATCGGGGCAGCTGGTAAATCAATGATGGCAAATTCACGGCGCTGAGCAACCAGCATTTTCTTCTGATCAGCAGAAATAACATAAGAAGTAATCTGACCCAGGTCTTTCTCTTCTCTTTTGCCGAGATCATAATATTTAAAGCTACTCTGGCGTTCGGCCATGTTTCTTCTAATATAATAGAGCCGGTCACCGACTGAGGTTAAGGAGGAATAACTCGCCACTTCAATCGGTAAATCGACAATTCTATCTCTCAGACCAGCCTCATCTATTTTGACCACTACTTTCTCGGCTGCTGTTTTGGCCGGCGTTGAAGCTTTTTCTATATCTGACTTTTCACCTTTAGACGTTTCGATGGCCGTTCCAATTTTTACTTCATCGCTTTTCGGCTCAAAAGGCGATTTGACCTCGGCCGTTAGAGTCACCAGATAGATCCTCGACATAGCTAAATAGGCATGATTGAATTCTGTCCGGCTATAAACCGGATTAAAATCACGATCTGAGACGAAGAACAGATATTTTCCATCGGTGCTAAAGCAGGGTGAATATGATGAATACCAATTATCTGTCACCTCTATGGTCTTACCATCGGCCAGGCTCCAGACATAGATTTTATTTATGGAATTAAGCTCCTGCTGGGAATAAGCCACCCAGCTAGAATCAGGAGACCAGGTATAATCACGAATTTCCCAGGCTTTACCTTTAGCCACTTCGACTATCTGTTTTTTATCGATATCTATGTACCGCAGGCGGAATAATCTGTCTGACCAGAGAATCTTCTTGCTATCTGGCGACCAGAGAAGAGAATATTTATAACTATCAGAATTAGAGGTTAACTGAACGGCCTGGCCGGTGCCGTCCTGCAGCATAATATAAATCTCATCTCCTCCCGTCCGGTCAGAAATAAAAGCAATCCAGCGGCCATCCGCCGACCAGGTAGCCTCACGCTCATGAACTCCAGAAGTATTGGATAGATTCCGGGTATTACCGTTTTTAGCCGGAACAGTGAAAATCTCTCCACGGGCTCCAAACAGAGCTCTGGCCCCATCCGGTGCAAGATCAAAGCCACTAATTTTATCAGCAACTTTAACCAGTTCTGGCCTTGAACGCATCTGATCATCAGCAATAAAAACCGGAATCTTGCTGACTTTTTCGCTGGCCAGATCGAGCTTATAGAGATAACCAGCATTTTCAAAAACGATAGCTCCAGGTCCAAGCGACGGGAATTTTATATCATAATCTTTAAAATCAGTTACTTTCCTGGTATTTTTTGTTCCGATATCATAGACATAAATATTTAGACGTTTCTCTTCCCCACGGTCTGATAGAAAATAAATTTTTTGACCGCTCCACATCGGAATAACATCAAGAGCTGGATTACTGGTTATATTTTCAGTCTTTTTGCTTTTAAAATCATAAATCCAGATATCATCGGCCATACCACCACGATATCTTTTCCAGGTACGAAACTCGCGGAAAATCCGGTTGAAAGCCAGCTTGGAACCATCCGCCGAATAAGAGCAAAAACCACCACGCGGCAGGGACAGCTCTTCCGGGAATCCCCCATCTTTTGAGACTAAATAAAGCTGGCCGTTAAAATCATTCCATTCGGCCTGACGCGAACGGTAAACAATATTCTGGCCATCAGGCGTCCAGCCCATGACCAGATTATTTGGTCCCATCCGGTCAGAAATATCGTCGCGAGCCAGGACCGGTGTATAGGTCAGGCGCACAGGATTACCACCTTCGGCCGGCATCAAATAAACCTCACGGTTCCCGTCGTATTCACCGGTAAAGGCAATGTATTTACCATCTGGCGAAAAACGGGCGAAAGCCTCATAGCCGGGATGTGAAGTGAGCCTTCTAGCCATCCCGCCAGAGGCTGGAACTGAATAAAGGTCACCGGCATAAGAAAAAACGACCAGATCATTATAAATTGCCGGGAAACGCAACACCCTGGATTCCTCGCCGGCCTGCAGGAATGAAGTTCCTGCCGTAATAAGCAAGAAGATAGCCAGTATTAAAATATAAGTACCAAAATGTCTTTTCCTTAGGAAATAAGGCATGAAAACCTCCTCTATAGTTATTCAATCTGATTATATCTTTTGGCAGCCAAGCTTTTCAAGAAAATAATCTGGCAGAAAATCTAAGCGTCAAAGAGGCTCCTGCTCAACATCTCACCTGGCCAGACTTAAAATGATTGACTCTTTTGAGGCTTTTATTTATTTTAGGGTAGCCCATGATGCATAGTTTTTCAGCCCTTTCGCCTGTCCTTCAAGCTTTGGTAGCTACTCTTTTTACTTACTTGATGACAGCAGCTGGCGCTGCCTCTGTCTTTCTGTTGAAAGATGTCAGCCAGAAAATTCTTAATTTAATGCTCGGCTTTGCCGCCGGCGTCATGCTGGCAGCCAGCTTCTGGTCTCTTCTGGATCCAGCCATTGAAATGTCAAAAGGAAAAAGCTTTCCAGTCTGGCTGCCTGCAGCCGCTGGTTTCCTGCTGGGAGCAGGCTTGCTCTTTGCTCTGGACAGAATCCTCCCTCATCTTCATCTCTTTTTACCTCAAGAACAGGCTGAAGGTCTGAAAACCCACTGGCAGAAAACAACACTTCTGGCTCTGGCCATAACCCTGCACAATATTCCCGAGGGTCTGGCCGTTGGAGTGGCTTTCGGGGCTGCTTCTCTGTCGCTTACAGGCTCAGGAACACTGGGTGGAGCTATTGCTTTGGCCGTCGGTATCGGCCTCCAGAACCTGCCAGAAGGCCTGGCCGTTTCTGGACCTCTGCGAGCGGCTGGTGTTAGCCGCCAGCAGAGCTTTTTCCTGGGGCAGCTGTCAGGACTGGTTGAACCTCTGGCTGGCGTCCTGGGGGCCCTGGCTGTCACCAGAATGATGGCCATTCTTCCTTATGCTCTATCCTTTGCTGCCGGAGCTATGATTTTTGTCGTCGTCGAGGAAGTAATACCCGAGTCACAGGGCTCCGGGGACTCCGACTTATCAACAATTGGACTTATCGCCGGCTTCATCCTGATGATGATTCTTGATGTGGCCTTCTCATGATGTATGATTGTTGTTCGCTCTTTTTTCTCTTATCTGCTCAAAAAGTGAGTAAACAACCGGAATAACTACCAGCGTAATAAAAGTTGAACTGGTCAGACCACCGATAACCACCCGGGCCAGAGGTGTCTGCACCTCGCTGCCTTCCCCGATACCTAAAGCCAGTGGCAGCATGCCAAGAATAGTGGTTAACGCCGTCATCAGGATTGGACGCAGTCTTCTTCGACCAGCTTCTTTGATAGCTTCCATCAACTCAAAGCCGTCACGGCGCCTTAAAAGATTGGTATAGTCCACCAGTAGTATGGCATTATTGACGACAATACCACCCAGCATGATCATGCCAATATAGGCTTGGACGTTGATGCTTGTTCCGGTCAGCAATAAAATAAAAGCAACTCCAATAACAGTCAGGGGCACAGAGAACATGACGATGAGCGGATCCCGTAGAGACTCATACAGCATAGCCATAACCATATAAACCATAAAAAGCGCAAGGATAATACTGATCATTAATTCACGGTTGGCTTTCTGCTGTTCTTCGTAATCACCGGTGAAACCGATGGCAAAATTGGCCGGTCGTGGAATTGTCTTGATAGCCCGCTGGGCATCCCTGATCACCGAGCCGAGGTCTCGATCGGCGATTTCGCCTGAGACATTAATTATTCTTTCCCTGTCTCTTCTTTCTATCTGTTGTGGCCCACGGCCGCTCTGAACCTCAATCACATTCCGCAGGCTGACCTGCTCCCCATCAGAGTTGGTTATGGTCAGGTCAAGCAGGTCATTGACATCCAACCGCTCTGAATCTTTAACCTTGACCAGGATTCTGTATTCCCGACCAGCTTCTCTAAATTGACTTGCCTGTGATCCAGATAAAATGGTGCTGATAAAGGTCCCGATTTGATTGACCGATAATTTCATTTCAGAGGCTTTCTGCCGGTCAATAACCAGGCGATCCTCTGGAGTTCCTTCTACCCGGCTGATACTGACGTCAGTTACTCCTTTTATCTTTTCGACCACTCTTTTAACTTCCTGCGCCAGACTCTGGCCAATCTCCAGGTCATAACCGCGAATCTCAATCTGCAGTCTTTCCTGACCGCCGCCTCCCCTCATACCCATCATCATCTGTCCGCCAGTCGCTCTTGTCCGGATAATGGCGCCAGGGACATTTGATAGCTGGCGACTGAGATCTGCAGCTATATCCATACTTGACCTATTTCTTTTGGCCTTTGGAACAAGTTTAAGGGTAATGTTTCCCCGATTGGCCCCGCCTCTCCAGCCGCCGCTGCCGGCTCTTTCTTCGATAGATTCGATCTCAGGAACGAGCTGTTTGGCCATATTAACCACTTCTCTTAGCTTCTGATCCATAACCGACAGCCTGGTACCAACTTCCATTTCGACCGTAATTCTAACTTCACCTTCGTCTGTTTGTGGCATATATTCCTGGCCTATGAAACGGAAAAGAATGACACTGACCAGGAGCAGGGCGCCTGTAATCAACAGCACCTTGACCCGGTGATGCAAGCAATAATCCAGGAGCTTCTTATAACCGTTTTCCATATCGGAGAAAATTTTTTTAGATTTGACCGCCAGTTTTTTTTCTGGATTATGGTTACCTATATTATCGCCTTTAAGGATTTTGCTGGCCAGCATCGGTACCAGGGTGAGGGCCACGATCAGCGAGCAAGCTAAAGAAAAGGCCACCACATAGGCCAGCTGCTTGAACATAATGCCGGAAGCTCCCTCCACAAAAAGCATAGGCAGAAAAACGATGACCGTTGTCACCGTGCTGGCAATGATGGCTGAGGTCACTTCTGTTGCCCCATCGACTGCCGCCTTCTGCAAAGGCACACCTTCTTCCCTCATGCGGAAGATGTTCTCCAGCACAACAATCGAGTTGTCGACCATCATGCCGATGCCCAGGGCCAGGCCACCCAGGCTCATAACATTCAGGGTGAACCCGCCAAAATACATCAAAGTAAAAGTAGCAATAATCGAAATCGGGATCGACAGGGCTATAACCAGAGTGCTTCTGAGATTGACCAGGAAAAACAGCAAAACCAAAACGGCCAGCAAGCCGCCGTATAAGGCTGAGGTGCCCACGTTATTAATGGCATCCCTGACATACTTAGCGTTATCTCTTAAGACAATGAACCTGAACTGTGGATAGTCTTGCTTGACGTATTCCAGTTCTTTATAAACTCCATCAACCACATTGACTGTATTCTCTCCTGATTGCTTGTAGATAGATAAAGAAATGCTTGGCAGGTTGTCAACCCTGGCTATTCTTGTCACCCGCCGGTTGGTATCTTCAACATTAGCGATATCTTTTATCCTGATAACGCCTCCATCTCGAACGGCGACAATAGTTTCTTTAATTTGATCGATATTGGTATAAACCCCGGGAATGCGGACTGTAATTTCATAGTTGCCTTTTTCGATTGTTCCGGCTGGTATATCAACGTTTTCCTGCCTGATCTTGCTGATAATTAAATCGAGAGGCAAACCAAGGGCTTTAACCTTATCCGGGAAGATATTAACCTGGATCTCCCTTTCCAGGCCTCCCCAAACATCAACTGAAGCTACTCCCGGTACCCTTTCCAACCGGTAAGAAATCTGTTCATCTATTATTCTTCTAACCTGAAGGGGATCAAGTTCGGTTAGAATCCCGATGGTTAGAATCGGGCTCTGAGCCGGGTCAAATTTCCTCAGAGTCGGCCGTTGTACTTCTTCTGGAAACCTGCCAATAATCCGGTCTATTCTTTCTCTGATTTCATTGGCTGCCTCGTCAATATTCGTTCCCCACTTAAACATGACCCGGACAGTGCTTCCGCCCTGAGAAGAGACCGAAAAAATCTCTTCGACTCCTGGAACGGAACTTAAAGCTTCCTCAATCGGCCGGGTTATTATCTGTTCCATTTCTTCAGGTGCAGTATTTGGATAGGAAGTGGAGACATTCAGGGTGGGATAAGTAATGTCGGGCATCAGGTCAACTGGCAAGCGGCTTAAAGCGATAAAGCCGAGAACCAGCACAACCAGAATTAGCATGCTAACAAAAACCGGCCGTTTTATCGAAAACTCAGACAGGCTCATTATTTCCTCCAATAATTAGATGAATAACCGATGAATCAATCAGGGTCATATCAGTTTTAACCGCGTCTATCAGAAGATTTATTGTCAGGTTGGGAACTGCTAGTGTCTATGCCTAATTCGGGCAGAATTATGCCCATGCCGTCCTGCAGAAGATGCTGCCCCAGAGTGACAACATAGCCTGAAAGATCAGCTGGCTCCACCACTTCCGCTTTTTCTCCTTCAATAATACCTGTCTTAATTGCCTTAAAGTAAGCCTTCTTGTTTTCGATATCAGCCACAAAAACACCCTGAGAGTAACCTCTGGTGACGATCGCACTGAAAGGTATAATCCTGGCATTCTCCCGCCGGTCATATTCAATCTCTGCATTAATAAACATGCCTGGCTTCAGGAAATTTTCTTCGTTGTCAATATCAACTTCAATCCGGGCCTGCCTGGTTGTTTCCCTGAGAAGCGGTGCGACTCGCGTTACCTGGCCATGGAAGACTCTGTCAGGAAAGACACCAGAAGCAACAGTCACTTCCTGCCCGACTTTTATCCTGAAGTATTCCTTATCGGTGGCATAAATCACAGCCGTAATTGGCTGGAGCTCAACGATAGAAATAATCGGTGTGTTGGCCGAAAGCAATGCCCCTTCATCAACATATCTTTCGCCAACATAGCGAATATTCCCTCCTGTTTCCCAGGTAGCAATAATCCTGGTGTAAGAGAGGCGGAGACGGGCAGTTTCCAGAGCTGCCTCACGGTTAGCCACCTGGGCTTCAGCCACCTTAAATCTGGCCGCCTGTGATTCATACTGAGCCTGAACGGCATCATGCTGGGCATCGGAATAAATGCCCTTCTGGTGAAGGGTGGCAGCTCTTTCCAGGTCTTTTTTGGCCAGCTCAAGGGCACTCCTGGCCTCCTCAAAATTGGCCCGAGCCACTTTCAAGTCGGCTTCAGCCTGGGCTACTTGCTGCTGGTATTCTTCATCATCAAGCTGGGCCACAATCTGCCCACGGGAAACTTTATCTCCGATATTTATATACAGCTTTTTAAGCTTGCCGGACACTTTCGGGGCAACAACAAATTGCGACTTGGGAATCAACGTGCCTGAAAACCGGCCGATATCTCGAATCAAGCCGTTATCTACCGGGCTCAAAACGACGGCAACGGCCGGTTGCCTGTTGTTGTTTGCCTTGGCTTCTTTAAAAATAGCCTGCCCAACTCTCCATAACAGTAAAACAACCAGTAGACCTCCGGTCGCCAGAAGCACCTTCTGGATAAAACTCATTTTTTTAACTTTTTCTGATAATTTCATTTTTCTGCCTGTCTCCTCTTCCAGTTTGTCTCAATGGTAAGATAAAAATTAGTCTATATTTAATACAGACACCTGCTGGCGGTCACGGCCCGCGCCCATGACCCGATCAAGGTAGGCTAAGGATATATTATAATCAATCAGCGCCTTGAGTTCCATCGTCTGGGCATTGACCAGATCTCGCTGATATTGAAGAACCAGATAGTTGGTACTCATGCCAACTTTAAACTTCTCTTCTTCTGCTGTTAGTTTCTGTTCGGCCAGCTCCCGGGCTGAGCGATAAGCCAGAGCCCGTTGATAGTTAGTTTCAACGGCTCTAACCGCATTACCTATTTCCAGATCGAGCTGCAGCTGCTGGTTCTTAAGCTTTAGCCTGGACTGTTCAAGATTAAGTTTGGCCTGGGCATAATTGGCTCTGGTAACAACATTGCTGATAGGCAGGGTAAACACAAAACCTACTGACCAGTTTTTGTATTTAAAATTGAAAGCATCCTTCAAAGCATCTGATTTTTTACCTGGCACCTTACCGATGATCTCTCCCGTCATGGGATTATCATCTTTATAGAGCAATTGGTCCCCGGAAATGCCAGGACTCCAGTAGCCAAGCGTAAATTGCAGATTGGGCAAGAGCTGATTCTTAGCATAACTGAAATTGAACTCCCTGCTTTTCAGCTCGGTTCTAACCGCTTCGAGGTCAGGACGCTTTTCCAGAGCGATATTCATAGCTTCTTCATAACTGATTTCTCGTCTTTCAACGGAGGGAGAATCGGTAGGAACAATCTGAACCTTTTTAGCCCCTTCTATTTCTGCCCCTAAATTTATTACAACCTTCAACTGGTCCTCATAATTCTTGACAAGGGCTTCTGCCTCCAGAATATCAGCCTGACGGGTGCTAACCTCACTTTCAGCCGTTAGTAGTTCAATCGGAGGTAAGGTTCCAGCTTCTATTTCTATTTTATTTTTTTCCAGGAGTTCCTGGGCCAGTTTTAATGATTGCTGGCGAACTTTTAGGTTTTCCCGGGCATAGACCAGATTCCAGTAAGCAAGTTCGACATTATAGATAGTTTCCTCGAGAATCTTTTGAAAATTGTCTTCAGATATTTCGTGGCTGTAACCGGCGATAATAATATCCCGCCGGCCATATTTCAGCCCAAAATCACGCAGAAGAGGCTGACTGAAATTCAAGCGTAGTGTGCTACCAAAACGGGGATTAATCGTCTGAAAATTGCGGTTGCTATCGCTGACATAACTGTTGAGACTGGCCGATAAAGTGCCGCCGGTCGGAATATTCTGGGAGAGCTGAACAGTATAGTCATTTTGCTTGGTGACTACCATATCAGAAGCGTCGAGAAAAGAGTAAGAAGCTGTTTCAGTGTTCTGCTTATTATAATTAAAATTGAGTGACGGTATATATTTTTCAGTGGCCAGTGTCACATTTTTGTCAGCTATTTGAGGTGTGATCATCTCAGCTTTCAGGTTAAGATTGTTGCGAAGAGCCTTAAACAAGCAATCTTCAAGAGAAAGCTCCAGTTGTTTTATCTCTTCCCCTGATGATAATGCCGCCGGGCTTTTTTCCCGAGCGTGACCCGCCGGGACAGGCATTATCTTAAGCGGGCTAAAAAATATCAATAAAAGAAGAATATAAACTAGCCCTGATCTGACCCTAAGTTTATGTCTGACCATTATTTGTCTCCTGATACTATTTACATTTATTTTATTTTCAGCGAATTATATAAATTATCCTGGCTAATTTATAAAACTACTCTTTAGTTTTGACGTTACAAGCTAGTATTTCTTCCAAAAATAGATTTTTTTATTTTTTCTTTGAGTTTAAGACGGCCAGGAAAATCTTGGCCAGGCAGATAATAGAAATATAATAGACCAAAAAAGCTTTTTGGCCTTTATAGTTCTTTCTTTTGTCTCATTTTAATTTTTTTATCAAGCTGCCAAGCATGGTCCCGTCAACCTTAAAACCAGCCTTCAGTGCCTTCTGAATGAATTCCCAGCTTAACTCGTAATTTTCCTGATGAAAATAAATTACAGCAATATTATTGCAAATTAACCCGTTCTGGCTGTCTTCCGGGTTGAGAGCTAAAGCTCTCAAGAAAAGCTCCAGAGCCCGTTCTTCATTTTGAAGAGATAGTTCTACCATGGCCAGGTTAATTACCGCCTCCCTGTCTCTCGGGTCAACCTTCAGTGCTTTTTCGAGTATTATTCTGGCTTCTTCAAATTTGTTCTGCTGAGCCAGGGCAATTCCCATATTATTATAACCCAGGGACAGACCAGGCTGATCGGCCACGGCTCGACTGGCTTCCTCTTCAGCTCTCTGCCAGTCTTTTATATTCATATAAGCGTAGCTGAGATTAATACTGAGGGCTGGATTTTTAAAGCCAAGTTCTCGGGCTTTTAATAAAAATTTGATAGCTTCATCCATTTCGCCCCGGTGCAAATGGCAGAGGCCAAGACCACCGTAAGCCTCGGCCATATTAATATCAATTTTAACTGCCTGTTCAAAAGCCTGCCTGGCTTCCTCCCAGCGGCCGAGATCAGTCAGGCTGACACCCAGGTTATAATAAGCCTGGACAGAAGAGGGATTTCTGGCCAGTACCTGCTGATATTCATTCAGGGCCTCAGTCGATTTTCCGCTCTCTCGAAGGATATTGCCTAAAAGATTTCTGGCCTGGACTGATTCTGGCTGCAGTGATAGAGCTTTCTCCACACATTCTCTGGCCTTGGCTATATCCCTTTTACGCCGGTATATTTCTCCGAGATTCAAATAGGCTGAAGTATAACCGGGCGAAAGCTCAATAGCCTTTAAAAATTGTTCCTCAGCTTCATCGAGCCGCCCCTGTCTGAAATAGAGATCGCCGAGATTATGATGGGCCTGAGCCAGATAGGGGTTAAGTCTGATAGCCCGGAGATAAACTTTTTCAGCTTCATCAAACCGGTTTAACTCACCGAGTGCAATGCCCAGGTTATACAAGGCTTCAGAAAAATCAGGCTTAATATTGAGAATTAGCTGATAAAGATGGATGGCCTCTTGAGTTCTGCCGGCCTGCCTCAATGAGATCGCTTGAAGATTCATTGCTTCGAGGTCGCCCGGATTAAGTATCAAGGCTTCCTCACAAAAACCAGCTGCCCGTTCATAATCATTTTGTTCTAATTCAAGTTGAGCTAACATCAAGAAAACATCACTCAGACATTGAGTTTCCGGGCCTGTCTCACCAGAGGGAGAGGCTGAAAATAGGGATCTTATATGACTCACCTTCTTTATATTTTCTCTGACTTTCAGGTAAATTCTCTCAGCCCTGGCTTGAATCTCAGGAGGATAAGGAAAAACGAAAGGCTCGAAGCTACGCTCCCTGGTCAGGTTGATTATTTCCTGGTTATAAGCATCGAAATGGCCGCCTTCCCCGGAGCAGCTCATAACCGATTGCGACTCCGGCACATGGACAGCCCCAAAGATATGTCCAAGCTCATGCCTTATCAGCCTTCTCAGCCTGACCCGGTCAGGAGTATAAACGATGATAATCATAGAACTCTTAAACAGGGTTAAACCTGAATACTCTGGCCGCAGATTAGAACGGCCGGTAACAGCCATGGTGATCTCAGCTCTTCTGTCCTTAACCTGAACCCCCCGCCTATCTAAATTTTCTGCCAGCTCCTGAACATTACGGCTCCCTTTGTCCGTCTCCCAGGAAGACCAGCCCACCGGGATAAAACTCAAGCCGAAGAGACGTTTGAATTCGGCGGAAACTTCTCGCAGAGCTGATTCTACCTCGGTAGCTGCTTCTGGCCGGCGGGATAAATCCTGATCTCCCAGCAAATTGACTCTAATCTCGCGGTGCTGGTACGAAGCTGCCAGGTCCAAATCCACAGGGAAACAGGCATTGTTTTCATCTGCTATCGCCCTGGAGTAGCAAGGATGAACAAGCCCCAATCCTCCTGTTAAAATAAACAACAACATCCAGATTAATCTGGCCACAGCAGACACTGCAGGCGGGCAGGCTTCAGCCTCTCTTGATTCTGGTAATTTAATCATCACTTTCCCTGTGATTGGATTGAAAAGATCAGGACTAGCGGCGTATCTGCCCGGCCTTTTTTCCCTGGGTGCGAGGTGAAGACCGCAGGGGTTCTAAAACCGGTCTGGTACCGGCTTCAGCCGAACTGGCTATCACCTGGCCAGCGCAGTCTAAGGCTTCAAACCGGTAAGTATAATTTTTCCCTTTATCAAGATATGTATCTAAATAAACCAGATGGTCATAGCTCAATTCGCCTTCAGTGAACTCTTTTCTTAACTCATAACTTCCACCGGTCGTTTTGCGCCAGAGTTTGTATTTAGTCACACTGTAAGGGGCCGCCTTGCTGACCACTACTGATATCCGGCCATAATCCCGCCTGATAATCCAGGCTGATTCCGTCCGCCTTTCAACTTGCAAATCAATGGTGATGGCCGGAATAAAGCCGGTACCAGAAACATTAAAGGCCACGGCCGGATTATCCGGGTCATTCGAGCTCAAAGTGTAGGTGGCACTCTCAACTCCGGTGTTCAGGGGAGAAAATCTGATTGTTAGCTGCTTTGAGCTAAAGGGAGGAATGGTTAAGGGCAAAGCCGGACCTACAAAAGAAAAGTCGGTTGAGCCCGAGCTTCGAGCCACTGCACTGATGATGAGATCAGCTCCGCCGTCATTATAAATCGTCGTGGTTAAATCCTTATGTTCACAGACATTCACCTGGCCAAAAATTACCTCGCTAATAGGCAGCCTGATTTTTGGCTTATTTTCAGGGGTGGTAACCGAAGACTCATTGGAATAAGCGGAATCACCGACTGAATTAAAAGCCCTTACCCGATAATAATAAGTTGTAAGAGGCAAAAGCCCACTATCATTATATGTGGTTTGCCCTTCTCCAGCCGTGCCGACTGGCTGATAGCTGCCGCCGCTTCCTTCTTTTCTTTCTATTTTAAATCCATCTTCGTTATATGAATTATCCGTCCAGTTTAACCTTACCTGAGAATAAGATATAGCTATCGCCTGAAGAGCTGAGGGTGCAGCCGGCACAGTCAAGGCAGGAGTGGTGACAGAAGCCTCATTAGAAGAAGCTGAATCGCCGCTAGCATTAAAAGCAAACACCCGGTAAGTATAGGTCGTGGTTTCCGTGACACTCGTATCAGAGTAAATAATCACATTAGCCGCTAAAGTAGCTATTGTTCTCCAGTTGCTGCCGCTGGTTTTTCTCTCAACCCTGAAGCCTTCCTCTCCGCTCGATTTATCCTGCCAGGTTAGATTAACCTTCCTTTCGTTAACCGCTTCCGCCGTCAGATTGACTGGAGCAGCAGGAGTAGTCAGGACATTAAGTTCATTTGAAAAAGCTGATGTACCGGCATTGTTATAGGCTTTTACCCGGTAGTAATAACTTGTAGCCTCACTAAGCCCACTATTATTATAGGTGGTTACATTAGCCCCAAGACTGGCCACCTGAGCCCAGCTTCCAGTACTACCCGTCTTCCGCTCAACTATAAAACCATCTTCGATTGTAGATAGATCATCCCAGGCCAGACTGGCTTCTGATTGAGAAACAGAGGTTACCCTCAAATTACCAGGCCTGATTGGCGGTAATTTTAAACGGCTGATAAAAGCATCCTCAGAAAGATAACCACTTCCCCCGCCTGGGGTGGTAAATGGCCCGCCCAGAACCGGAAAATTAGAGGAGGTGGTAAAACCGGCCAGGCAAGCTAATCCATTGGGATCAAGAGCCAGTCCGTTAGCTTCCTCGTTTCCGCTGCCGCCAAAATAGGTAGAATATGTAAGGCTTGAGCCGCTGGCTCCAACCACGGTTAGGAAAACATCACGTCCCCCCCCATAACCGGAGTAGCTGGTGCCAACCAGCGGGAAATCACTGGAATCTGTAGCGCCTACTACCACCGCTTCACCGGCCTTGTTGACGGCGATGGACAGGCCAAAATCCCCGGCCGCACCCCCCAGAAAACCGCTATAATCAAGGGCCGAACCGTCAGCCTTAACCTTGGCGACATAGGCATCTCCCCCTCCGTTATAACTGGTATCGGGGCCAACTATTACCGGAAAACCTTTAGAAGAAACAGTCGTCCCGGTCACATAAGCACAGCCGGCACTATCAACTGCTATTCCAGTTCCATAATCATCTGCGGTTCCCCCAATATAACCGCAATAGATTAGAGATGTACCTGAAGAACTGACCTTAGTCACAAAAGCATCCAGTCCACCCGAATGCGTTAACTTTGGCCCGGTTTTTACCGGAAATTGATGGCCGGGAGCAGACGCCGTATAGCCCGTAATATAAATATTGTTGTTATTATCTAAGGCCAGCCAGCAGCCAACATCATCCTGGCTCCCCCCGATGTAACCGCAGAACTCGAGAGCATTGCCAGTAGCCGCTACCCTGGCCACAAAGACATCCTTACCACCATTGAAGGTTTGATCAGGACCAACGGCCACCGGAAAACCATTGCCATTATCCGTCGTACCCATCAGGCAAGCACGACCAGAGGTATCTACTGCTACCGAGCTGGCCAGATCAGTGCCCTGCCCACCCAGGAAGCCGCTATAAATCAAGCTGTTGCCACTGGCATTTAATTTAGTTATAAAAGCGTCGCTAAACTGGGCAATATTTCCACTGCAGCTTAGATTAGGACCGACAAAAGCCGGAAAATCAGCTGAAAAAGTATAACCACTTATATAAGCACAGCCAGAGCTATCAACCGCAATCCCGGTTCCGCTATCATTATAGCTTCCTCCCAGGTAGCCGCAATAAACCAGATTTCCTGAAGTATTAACCTTGGCCACAAAAGCATCTGTCCCGAGAGCGGGTCCATTAAAGACTGTTTCCGGCCCGACCAGCACTGGAAAATCGAAGGAAGCCGTCCAACCAGTTAGATAACAGTTACCCAGGCTATCTGTAGCTATAGCGAGACCCCGGTCATTAGATAAGCCACCCAGGAAGCCGCTGTGGATTAAAATAGCCGGATCAATAATGAGGGGAAGAGACCGGTCATATTCTCCGGTCTTAAAACCATAAATAACTGAGACCAGGCCGGAGGGCTCCGTCTTTTTCTCTAAAATTACGTAATCAGCAGTTATCTCAATTTTTTGTCTATTTTTTATCTGATAGGCAACCGGGCGACGGTCACAAAAACTCCCTACCTCGGTGGTAATCTCAAGCTCACCATTTTTATTGAGATTTATATCGGCCGCCCCTGAATATTTCAACCTGATACTGGATACAGGTGTTTCGGGACTGATGATAAATTCTGATTTTAAATAGCCCCCTTCACTGCCAAAGGTCAGATCAATTCCCGGCCAAGCCTCATGGTATTCGACCCGGGTACAGGCTTTAAGGCCCGTTTTCCAGTCTTCAGACTTCCCTTTAAAGAAAGAATATACAGGACCAGAGTCAGCAGCCAGGCCGGCTGGCTCTCCTGAGCCACTAAACCCAAGAAAATCAAGTCTGACTGTCTGTCGGCGGGCTTGAGGTTCGCCAGGCAGCCGGTCGGCTCGATCAAGCCTGAACAATGATATAGTCAGACCACCATCTGTAAAATAAATATTTTTTTCTTGCCCTGTGAGATAATACTTTACCCGAGCATCGATCTGACCCTTATTAGGAATAAAACAAACCGGCCAATTTTCCCCAATTTGAAATGAGCCAGACCTATCTTGAGAGACAGACATTAGCCCGTTCTGGCTAACCTGATCAGCAGTCAGGCCGATTTCTCCGTTGAAACCATCTATCACCAGAAAACCAGCCGCCATCAATATGACCAGAGCCAGTTTGACCAGCCCTGAGAAATGTCTTCTGGACTTATTGATTCTCGCGTTCATTTTCTCTCCCCCAACAATATAAATCTAAATAACTAACTACCAAATTTCTTCCTCTGTAGAATAACAATTCGGACGGGTGTTCGTCAACCTATTATTTTTTATCTGGCAATTAACAATTTTCAATGACTTTTTATTTTTAATTCTTCCCCGGCTGTCTTGACACGCATCTCTTTTATCAGTATAAAATTATATGTAAAAATAAATTTGATCAATTAAACGAAAGGACAAAACAGGCTAACTAACATGACCGATGGCGACGGAAGCCCAAGTAGCAGGCCGGCAGCCTTTTATCATCAGTTGACTTGTGCTGGCCGGAAGGCTAATTGTCCTCTGGTTATCAGATTACGACCGTAGACGATTCACCTCCGGCCTGAATGCCAGGCAGGTCCGGCTTAGGGAGGTGAATCTTGGCCATAAAAAAAATCCTGCATTCCCTTGAGTTAAATCTAAGGGTTTGCCCTGTCTCGATAACACCTGCGTCCATTTTTTGCTCCCTGCCAGAGGTGAAAAAACCCGTTAAAGAAATTTATCACCCGGCATCAAATCTTACCTGTTCTATTATTCTGATCCGGAGGTTGACGAGATGGCATTAGGGAAAAAGAGAATATGGTCAAGGCTCTTCAATGGCAAAACTAAGCCACAACAAAAAGCTCAGTTCAACCGTGACCTCAGCCAGTACGAGCGTCGGCTAATTGACCTCTGCTGCCAACCCCTGGACGAAGCCTTAGTTCATCTCGAAACCTCCCTCCAGGGCCTTACTACCGAAGAAACTGAAGACCGGCTAAATCAATATGGTCCAAACGAGCTCACCAGCAAAAAGAAATTAAGTTTCTGGGCTGATGTCTATCAGCGTCTTAAAAATCCTTTAGTCATTCAGCTTCTGGCTATTGCTTTTATTTCCGCCATTATCGGTGAGTCCAAATCAACAATAGTCGTCTGTATGATGATTCTTTTGAGTCTTGGCCTTTCTTATGTTCTTGATCGCAGATCATTTCAAGCAGTCGAAGCCCTCGGAAAACGGGTCCAGTCGAGAACCTTGGTGTTAAGGAATGGAGTTGAGATTGAAATAAAGATTTCCGAGGTTGTTCCCGGCGATCTGGTGATTCTTCAGGCGGGATCAATAATTCCAGCCGATATCAGGCTGATCTCGGCTAAAGACTTTTTTGTCAGCGAATCAGCTCTGACTGGCGAATCAATGCCAGTAGAGAAAACCGCTGCCACACCGGCATCTCCGGTTAAATCTGCTCTGGAACTTAACAATGCCTGTTTTCTGGGGACATTTGTCACCAGCGGCACAGCCAGAGGAGTGGTGATAAATACCGGACACCAGACACTTTATGGAGCCATATCTGAAAAACTGGCCGAACCTCCTCCAGCCACCAGCTTTGATCGCGGGGTACGTGATTTTGCCTTTTTGATGATCAGGTTCATGCTGATTATGGTTTTTGCTGTTTTTATGATTGTTGGCCTGACCAAGGGCAACTGGCTGGAAGCACTCCTTTTCGCTGTGGCAGTCGCTGTCGGGTTAACCCCGGAAATGCTCCCTATGATTATGACAGTCAATCTGGCCAAAGGTGCACTGTCCATGGCCAAAAAGAAGGTCATAGTCAAGCGGCTACCGGCTATCCAGAATTTTGGCGCCATAAATGTCCTCTGCACAGATAAAACCGGCACTCTGACACAGGATCGGGTTGTTCTCGAAAAACACGTGGACATTCTCGGGCATACCAGTGAAGATGTCTTGAATTACGCTTATCTTAATAGCTATTTCCAGACAGGTCTTAAAAATCTGATAGATCGGGCAATTCTGGAATACAAGGATTTGATTGTCGAGGAGAATTGCCGCCTGGTAGATGAACTTCCTTTTGATTTCGAACGCCGCCGGATGTCGGTTGTTGTTGACTATGAAGACAGCCACGTCCTCGTCTGCAAAGGTGCCGTAGAAGAAATATATTCTTGCTGCAGCAGCTACCAGATTGACGATGAGGTTTATCCTTTAATTGAAATGATTCGGGCTGACCTGTTTGAAGAGGTCGAAAGACTCAATCGTGACGGTTTTCGTGTTCTCGGCATTGCTTACCGGGAGTTTCCCAGGACCAAAACAGTCTTTACCACTCAGGACGAAAGCCAGCTAATTCTTCTCGGCTATATCGCTTTTTTTGACCCGCCGAAAAGCCAGGCAGCGGAAGCTATCAGCTTGCTTAAAAACGCCGGAGTTAAAGTTAAGGTGCTAACCGGTGATAATGGGCTGGTGACGGAAAAAATTTGCCATGAAGTTGGCATTAAAATTATGGGGATGATTTCTGGCAACGATTTAGCCGGTCTCCAGCCCGAAGAATTCTCCAGGGCAGTGGAGACCAATGATGTCTTTGTCAAGTTAACTCCTTCCCAGAAAGAAGAAATAGTCGAAGCCCTCAGGAAAGATGGCCAGGTAGTTGGCTTTCTTGGCGATGGTATCAATGATGCTCCCGCCCTGCGGGCGGCTGATGTTGGCATTTCGGTTGATTCAGCCGTGGATGTAGCTAAGGAATCGGCTGACATTATTCTTCTGGTCAAAAGCCTGCTGGTGCTGGAAGAAGGAATTATAGAGGGACGCCGGGTTTTTGCCAATATTATTAAATATATCAGAATGGCAGCCAGTTCGAATTTCGGCAATATGCTGAGTGTAGTTGGAGCCAGCTATCTCCTACCTTTTCTTCCCATGCAACCAATACAGATCCTGACCAATAACCTGCTTTATGATTTCTCCCAGACCGGAATTCCGAGTGATCGGGTTGATGAGGAGCAGATTGCCGCTCCACGAAAGTGGGATATAGGCCAGATCAAAAAATTCATGTTATCTCTTGGCCCGATCAGCTCAATTTTTGACTATGCCACTTTTGGCCTGATGTGGTTTGTTTTTAACTGCCGTGGTTTTCTTGACCCGACACTTCCTGCCAGCCAGAAAGAATTCCTGGTCAAGCTTTTCCAGACCGGCTGGTTTGTGGAATCACTTTTAACCCAGACATTGATTGTCCATATTATCCGCACAAAAAAAATACCATTTATTCAAAGCCGGCCTTCCTCCCAATTATTGCTGACGACACTGGTTATTATGCTCATCGGGGCCTGGCTGCCTTATTCAGGCTTAGCCCCGACGCTCGGGCTGGTTCCCCTGCCAGCCAGTTACTGGCTTTGGATTGCAGGTTTCCTTCTAGCTTACTCTGTTCTCGCTCATAAGGTAAAGGGCTGGTTCTTTAAAAAGTTTGGAGGTGTGTAATGGATACTTTGCTTGATGCTCTTCAGGAAGGCCGGTTGTTTGAACTTCCGGAAAATGACAAAACCCATGCTCTGCAGTTTTTAGCTCATATCATTGAAGCTTTCCCGGAAACGCCGGCTGGAACCGATGTGGTCGGACTGGTGTTAAAACGGGAGGAAATTGCCAACACAGGACTGGGTCAGGGCTGGTCTTGCCCTCATGCCCGGGTACGTTACGAGGAGGATCTGAAGTGTGTCATTGGCTGGAGTCCGGCCGGCATTGATTACGGGGCGCCAGATAAAAAGCCGGTATCCATTATTGTTATGCATGTTGTCCCTGACAACCAGCGTAGCCATTACTTAAAAGAAATTTCTAGTCTGGCCAAAGCCCTGACCACTTACCGTGATGTGGAGAAGGTTTGTCAGGCAAAAAATCTCGACGATGTCAGGCTTTATCTCCTGGACATGATTGAGTCAACCAAGAGCTCGGCTACTCCAGATGCCAGAGCCAGAATGATCAGCCTGCAGACCAAGCCGGTCGTCGCTGTTCAACCCCTGCCTGAGCTCAACAATTTAATCATCGAACCGGTAACCATTATCGCCGGACCGGATTTAAAACCGGTTATTCTGTCGCAGAATCCTTTTTTAACCGAAACTCTTGAAGAAATACCCAACCTGGTGGAAAAGCTTGAAATCGAAGGAGTCCATCAAAACGGGGGCTGGCGGCTGATGCGGCGTTCGGTCGTCGCCTACCAGAAGGGTCGTGTAGCCTATGAATGCCTGGCCGTCAAAATTATCAGGCCTAACTCCTTTAAACCCTCTTCATAATGTTTTTAAGATTACGTTTAACATATTAACATATAATGTGAGCCCGGGAGGTAGTTTTAGATGAGATAGTTTTAGATCTGGCCCCGTAATCAAGGCTGACTGTAAGAGTATCGAAGCAGCAGAATATGTGGTTAGACGGGCACCAAAAAATGAATAAATGTTTATCTTTTTATCTTAAGCTTTGGGTGGACTTATTGATATAATATTTATAATCTCAAAATGAGAACGGAGGGCACATGAAAATGAGAGGAAAAAAGGCTTTTTCATATTTGACCCGGCATCTGGCGGCTGCTGGCAAAAAATTAAAACAAAAAAAAGGAATTCAGCCCTTGGCATCCTGTTTTTTGATAGCTGCCCTGCTCATTACCAGTCTGTCCTGCGCCGTTAACCCGGTCACTCATAAAAAGGAGTTCATGCTCCTCAGCCCGCAGGATGAGCTGGCTCTCGGTAAACAGACCGATGCGGAAATTATCGGTACTTATGGAGTTTACCAGGATGAAGCCTTGAATGCATATATTTCTTCTGTCGGCAAAAAGCTGGTCACGGTCAGCCATCAACCAGACCTGCCTTTTATTTTTAAGATCATGGACAGCCCGGTGGTTAACGCCTTTGCAGTTCCTGGCGGATATGTCTATGTGACCAGGGGAATTCTGGCCTACCTCAACGATGAAGCCGAGCTGGCCGGTACCATGGGTCATGAAATCGGCCACGTAACTGCCCGGCACAGTGCCCAGCTTTATACCCGGGCCCAAGCAGCTCAACTTGGCCTGGCTCTGGGATCAGCCTTATCCAAAACCTTCCAGAAATTTTCCGGACTGGCCGAAGCCGGATTGAACGTTCTTTTCTTGAGTTTCAGCCGGGAGCATGAAAGACAGGCCGACGATCTCGGGGTGCTCTATGCCTCCAAAGCTGGATATGAAGCCAGTCATATGGCCAATATGTTTGTAACTCTGGAAAGGCTTAATCCCTCATCTGGCCAGGACGGGCTGCCCACCTGGCTTTCGACTCACCCTGACCCGCCTAACAGAATTGAGGCGGTCAGAAAGGCGGCTGCCGACTGGAAGGCAGCTAACCCTGGAGCTAAACTGGCTGTAAACAGGGACGATTATTTGAGAAAACTGGATGGACTGGTTTTCGGTGATGATCCCAGGCAGGGCTATGTTGAGGGCCAGGTCTTTTATCATCCTGAACTGAGGTTTCAGTTTGTGGTTCCGGCTGGCTGGAAACTCAATAATACCGCTTCACAGGTTCAAATCATTTCACCTAAGGAGGATGCCGCCATGATCTTGACTATGGCGGAGAAGAAAACGACGGAGGAAGCGGCTCAGGCTTTTGTTGACGGTAACAAAGCCACCGTGGTGAGTTCAGATATTAAGACTATAAACGGGTTGGAGACAAAAAGGCTAAAATTTACACTTAAAACTGAAGAAGGCAATTTAGCCGGACTGGCCAATTTCATCAAAAAAGATGCTCAGGTGATGATGTTCCTCGGTTACAGCGAAGACAGCCGGTTTGTAGCTTACTCAGATCTTATTTCTACCACCTTGAATAGCTTTAAACCGTTGGCTGACCAGGCGAAAATAAATGTTAAGCCAGAGAAAATAAAAATCATTAAGGCAGACAAAACTGACAGTCTGATCAATATTCTCAAGCCTTATAGTTATAATCAGGACAGACAAAAACAAATAGCTATAATGAACGCCATGGAACTTAGTGATAAAGTTCAGGCTGGCACGCTCATCAAGATTTTAACTAAATAATAAGGCTGGAGATTTTAGACCGCTGGCCGGACGCCGCCAGGCAGGAGCGAATGCTCCGGTTAGAATTTTCTTCGTGGTTGATTTAAATCGCTATGTGCTGGAAGGACAGCCTGACGCCAGGATCAAAGACCCTGAAGTTCAGAAATCATACTACTATGTGGCCACCGGTCTTATCGCCCAGAACATTTATTTATATGCAGCGGCTAATGGCCTGGCTGCCTGGTTTCACAACTGTGACCGCGATAACACAGAGAAGGCCTTTAAACTTCGCCCGGAGCAACAAGTCCTGTTCGCCATGACTGTTGGTCTACCAGCAAAGGCTTGAGAAAACGTACCGGGCGAGCTGGACTTGAGCCAGGCGGCAGGTATATCTCTGAGGACAGGAGGCAGAGCCGATAAGCGGTGGGCCAGAACTGCTGGTTAAAAACCTCTGATTAGTCAGTGGCTTTCGGTTAGTCAGGAAGCTTCGGGAACCGGTTTAAAGAAGCTTTCAGGCCGTTTTGAGTTTTGATGAGTTGCGGCCGCCCACACGCCTCAACCAGGATTTAGAATTAACAACCTGTGTCAGTAGAACCTCGCTTTGAAAAATTGTGCTTTAAAATGGAAACCAGGTGCCTTTCTAAAAAAAAGAATGTCCCCGCCATCGGGCGTCTCCCCGGTTATCTGGAGATCATAAACGAATTATTGGGATGAGTGAGAAGAACGGTGGAAGAGAGAAGGAAATAAAAGGCAAAGGAAAAAAACAAAGAGGACAAAGAAATAAAAAAGCAAAAAGAGAAAAGCAAACAAATAACAAGGATAGAAATAGAATGGAAAAGAAGACATTGGTCTAATTTTTAGAGGGAAGCAGGTTTTGATTAAAGACAGGACAAAACTGGCCTCAGAATATTGTTGAGGCGGAAAAACCGCTCAAATAGAATAATAAATTTGGAAGGAAAGGCAGATTTTAAAATAGGGGCCAAGCCTGCTTGCGAGCCGGACGGCGGGTCCCGGTGTCCAGAGCTACAGAATTATAAAGCTTTATAAAGTATGTCAGGCAACTAGATCTGTTGGCGGAATTGGCGATGCTCCAGGAAATAAAAAATCTCACCCAGGCTGAATCGGACCTTGCGTTCCAGAGCTTGAGCCGTATTGAAGGCATTGTGGGGAGTCAGAATGACATTGGGATAGGCCAGTACATCGATAAGTATTCTAGCCTTTTCTGATTGGCGAGCCTGATCGGTACGGAGAGCAGTGGCGATTGTTGGTTCATTTTCGAAAACATCCAGAGCCAGACCACCAAGATACCCTTCCTGAACGAGGCGAAAGAGGTCATAAAGCGGGGCATGCTCGCCGCGGGCAATGTTAATAAAGATAATACCGGGACGAGCTTTTTTTAGCAGATCATAGGAAAAATAATGAAAATTCTCATCGGTCAGGTTCATGGCACAAATGATAATATCGGCCCAGGACAAACCGTCGTCACGCTCCACATAGGAAACAAAGTTATGGCGCCTGACAATGTCCACACCTTTGACGTTAAGGCCAAGGCCCTGCCCGATTTTAACAATCTCACCGCCGATGCGGCCGACACCGACGACCAGCAGATTTTTGCCGAGAGCTTCCAGACCGGTTAACCCATCACGCTGAAAGTGTTTAAACTGCTGGATTTGCTGGGGCAAGCGCCTCAACAAGGCAAGCATAAGAAGAATGGCCTGCTCGGCCACAGCCCGGGTAGCATACTCTTCGAGATAACCAAGGGCTGGTGGCATTGTGACAGCTTTTTTATAGGCTTTAAGATTATCAAAACCGGTCGTCCGGCTCAGGATGCCATCGAGCTTATCCTGCCAGTCAACTGGAATTATCGATTGAGTCCTGACGCTGATGAGTTTGGCCGGTGGAATAACATGGCCACTCTCCTGAATCGTTTTATCAGTCAGGTCAAACAAAAGTTTCCCACGGAGAAGGTCCCCAATTAGCCTCGCTTCTTCCTCAAAAGCCTCATAAAAATAGACATCCATGTCACACCCCCGCCTATCTTAATCCAGCATCTTTTTCTTTTCAAGTTGGGGACGTGATACCCTGTCCCTCTTTTCCCCCTCGCTAACTTATTGGCCCATAACAAGTTACAAAAAAGGGGACGTGATACTCTGTCCCCATTGTTGCCAGTCAGGCTTTTCATATGAGAGACAGATTGGCCGATTATTTGATCAGTCTATAATTTTAATTTTAGCCTGAGAAGTAGTGACCGACCTGATCAATCTGAAAGATCCACAGAATTAACAATATGTTTACGTCTGCCCGGACAAGATGAACTCCCGCCGGCATTTATCGGCCAAGCACAAATCCCCCTGAAAATGAACGGTTAAAATTATTGAATTAATAAATCATTGCCATGCTAAAGACAATAAAAAATCATCTGGTTGCTTATCTTCCGCCAACGCTCCAATGAGTGGCCGGACGAAATAACATTGCTTCTCACAGATTTCATGATCTCACTTCAATTTCTCACTGGTTTGTCGCCTGTTTGCAGAGATTCCTCACCCATCAGCTACTAAAAGGTTAAAGTTTAAAAATCACATACGACGGTCAGCTTCACTAACCAATGGGCTTGATAATGGTGGCAAACTGCCTGTAAAATCATCTTAGTTACCGACATTATCCGCTTTTGCCCTATAGAAGGGGAAGTTAATATCTTATCTGGAAGGAGGAAAAGAAAATGGAAATGCAACCCGGGGTTACTCCAACTCAGAGGACACCCGCCATTGATGAAACAATCAGCGTTGGCGAGTGGCTATTGTCTCTTCTCATTGCCTCCATACCAATCGTGAACATTGTTATGTGGTTTGTTTGGGGCTTTGGCTCAAACACCAAACCATGCAAAGCTAACTGGGCTAAAGCCAGCTTGCTCTGGTTGTTGATCGTCTGCGCCTTTTACTTTTTCGTTGTTGTTCTTATTCTCGGCGGCATCGGGATTTTATCACGACACTTTTATTGATCAAAGCAAGGAAGTGACGAGTAAGGCGGTGATGTAATACTGCGTCCCTGTTAAAATGGGGTCGAAGTCAGCCGATTTCTTTTATAATCCAGTATTTATCATGGCTTTATACAGTCAACTAATTACTCCAAACCCTGGCTTAGCTAGATTGACATATTGGCTAATCTGCATAAAAGTCTAGCCCTGAACTCGGGATCCGCCAGGGGAAGCAACTTGAATGGTGAAGGCAATTTGAGCAGGGTAGCGCCTACCGTGACGTAATACTCCGTCCCGGGACGGAGTATTACGTCACCGAGCTAAGATCGGCCCTTAATTTCTGCCAAAACTTTAAGCCAACAATATCATTAAATTCAGACCAAGTAACTCCCAAATTCTTTACAGTCTGTAAGTCACCATTTTTTAAGGCAATAAGCGCTTCCCTCATCGCTTTGACTGCCGGATATAGACATATCATAGGTAATGATAGATACTTTATACCTAAATCCTCGAGTATCTTGGGATCAAAAAAGGGAGATTTCCCGCCTGGTATAATATTCATTGAAATCGGTCTGGGAGAATGCCTGACCAGAATCTCTATCTCCTCGTGTGTTCGTGGGCATTCAACATAAATGTAATCAGCTCCATTTTCAGCATAGATATTTATCCGTTCCAGTGTAGATCTCAGTCCCTCAACTGCCAGCGAATCGGTTCTAGCCCCAATCATCATACCAGGATCTATCTCGGCAGCAGCTTTTTTTGCGGCCTTGATCTTAAGTGCCATTTCTTCTCTACCAATAACTTGTTTATCTGACATATGGCCGCACCTCTTGGGCCAGGTTTGATCCTCGATTCTAACCGCAGACGCTCCAATTTCTGCGAATTTTCTTACCGTCCAATAGGTGTTTTCTTCATTTCCATAACCAGTATCGGCATCGACATCAACCGGAATTTCCACGGCATTAATTATTCTCCGGCACTGATCGAACATTCCACCGAAACTAAGCAGACCAATATCAGGTTCTCCGATGGCCACGGCGGATATGCCGTATCCAGAAGTTCCCATCACCCGGAAGCCTGCCTGTTCAATGACTTTGGCAGACAAAGAGTCATAGGCACAGGGGCGCATCAAAAGCCCGGGCTTTTCGAATTCGTCTCTAAAGATTTGTGCTTTGGTCCTCATCATTCTTACTCCTATGTTATTTGGATTGCCCCCGTTGCATTTTTATTATTCGAAGTGAATATAATAAAAAATGGCCTGATTTTCCTGCCCGAAAATCACATGCCACAGCTTTATTACGAAGGTATCCTGACTTCCGGATCATCCTCGTCCCACGCCTTCCAGCACATAGCCGTGGCTTCTTCTGGGATTTGTCCCCGGATACAGTAGCGGGGGCTGTGTCCGCATCTCACGGACTTCCCTTCAATAATAAAGAGAAATTATTATAGTCCATAGCATACAGAATTTCAATCGTTCTAATAAAATGGGGGTCGGTCAGCCGATTTCTTTTATAATCAAGTATTTACATAACCACTTTATAATTAACCGAATACCTGGCCGGGGGCCAGCTCTAACTTGCATCCCTACCAGACAAAACCAGAATTCAGATGTGTGTAAAAGCTAGATTAGCGGAAGCAAACAGACTAGTGGCGATATAGCGATAAAATGATAACATGGGGATGTAACAGCGGTAATAACATCAGTACCGCGATACCCTGTCCCGAGGACAGGATGAGACATCCCCCTTTGCTTTACCTTCTCCCTTTACTCCCCATCCCTTTAACCACTCACTCCAATCACATAATCCTAAAGATGTGGACCGTGGCACCGTGCAGCTTGTCGAGCAAAAAAAGCCTGTCTCCATAGATAAAAATATGGTCAACAAATATGTCCAGCGGTATTTCTCCAAGAAGCACCCCTTCCCCATCGAAGACTTCGAGCTTATAAGCATCAGTTTTTCTCAGGTCTGTATCACCGATAACTTTGTAACCGACCTGCTGCTTACCATCAACTATACCAATACTAACTCCGATCCCGGCCTGCTCCTCCTTTTTCAATTGCCTGGCCAGGGTTAAAACCCAGACCCGCCCCTGGCCGTCAACCGCTACACTCAGCGACGATCTATTAATTTTTGGTTCGCGGATACTGATCCCATTACCCCTCCGCTCGAAACTGCCTTTGTCCTGAACTTCAAGACTATAAGGTAGTTCCCGGTCCGCTCGCCAGATCAGTTTGCCCTCAGCCGAGTATTTTTCAATCCGGTTCTGATAAGGAAAAACAAGATAGACATGGTTATCTTTATCCAGAGTCATGAAAACGCTATTGACCGTATTGGAGAGAAGCTCATTCTTCATATCAAGTCTCTGACCAATTGCCCCGATGAGCTTTCCATCCGGATCCATGACTTTGATCAGCCCAGACAGTTGGCCAGTTTTTTCTTCCTCCTCTGCGGCAAACCTGAAGCTTATCTCGGGTGGCTCCATCAAGAGATTGCCATTACTGGCCACAAAAAAGTTACCTATTTCTAAATCAGCAAATTTTATTGTTCTGAGGCTTTTCCCATCAGATCCCAGAACCTCCAGTCGTTGATTATGTGGATCGGAGACATAAAGGTTCTCAGAGCTGTTAATAGCCAGCCAGCTCGGGTAGATGAACTCCCCTGGCCCCTGCCCAAAGCGCCCGAAAGAAGCTAAATATTTGCCGTCTGCTGAGAACTTTTGAAGACGATTATTTCCCGAATCCAGAACATAAATGTTCCCGGCTTTATCGACTGCTACCGCGGCCGGCATATAAAAGGCAGTATGCTCATCCGGAGAATCTAAATCCCCTAGCTTAAGTACGGGTTCAAGCTTCAGGGCCGGCTTTTTGCCCCAGACTCCCTTTCCCTGGTTGTGTACCACCCTCATTCCGTTTATATCCTCAACCTTCTGTGCAGCCAGCTGCCTAGCGTTGTTAAACATAAAGCCCATTGCCAAAATAAGTCCGGCCGTGATGGCCAATAATGCCCGGAGTGCTTTCACTTTCAGTTCTTCCTTTGGTTCATAAGTATACTTATCATAGATTTACTTAATCTTCCCATTTCCGCACCCTTATGCTTTGCTCTTTTTTTATTTTGCATAACTTATTTTTCTTTTACCACAGTTCCAGCTTACCTTCAATGATTTTTGAAGGCTAAGAGTGGTCGCCATTATTTCAGTCAACTGTTACAGCGATGCCTTTGGTCAGATACTCTGTCCCGGAGGCAGGAAGTCTCGGTACTAATTCACAGTACCTCTTAGCGATTTATTCACGGTGCCAATTGACCAATAACTAAGTCATAAAAAGCAAAGAAGAGTTTTCCTCCAAAAAAACGTCACATCGGTTTCAAACCTAGCCTCGGGGCATTGTTTTTTTTATATCTTATCATTCAGTCACAGTCAGAAGGAAAGTAGAAAAACATAGAAAATGGTCATCTGAGCATTAGAACCTCTTAAATCAATCAAAGGGAAACCCATGGATTTGAGTAGACCGGCCAAAGCTTCTTCCCCATTGAGGGTTAAAAACAACTTCAGTCGCTATATCTGATCTATTTTCATCGTCCTGGGCTGGGTTGAACTTATAAATAAGATTTAAATAAGAAAAGACTTGACAAGCTGTGCGTGCTATGGTATCGTGTCATACACGATATACTGAGGAACACAATATGGTAAAACAAACGCCCGATGTCGGCACTCTCGAGACCGAGATGAACCGGGGATTTCTCCATATTCTTGTCCTTTCTCTTCTTGAGAATGAGATGTATGGCTATTCAATGGTCAAGCACATCGAATCACTTGGTTACCAGGTTGAAGAAAACACACTTTATCCCCTTCTCCGGCGTCTCGAAAAAAATGGCTGGATAACTTCGAGATGGGACCTCTCCACCGACCGGCCTCGTAAATTTTACTCCATTACCCCCGCTGGACGGGCTATCAGGGCTTCGCTTCTCGATATCTGGGAAAGACAAAACAGCATTCTCGACAGGGTAACTAAGATGACGAAAATAACCGGGGAGAATTCAAATGGCCAATAATAATAAGCTCGAGGCTTATCTGGAAGAAATCAGCCACTATCTTTCTGGTCGGGCCGAGCGGGAGGAAATTCTCAATGAGATCCGCAGCCATATCCTGGAAAAGGCTGCCTCCGCGACTGGCGGAAGCCCCAGCGATGCAGCCATTGCTCAGGCCATTGCGGCCTTAGGTCCGGCTCGCCGCCTGGCTGAGCGGTACGCCGAAGACCGTCCCATTATCGCTCCGGCCTACAAACGTTATCTCTTTCGCTACACGACGCTCCTTTTCGCCATCCATACGGTGCTGATCGTTCTGGCCGTTATCTTCAAGGAGAGTTTTATCATTTTCCCTATCCTGTTCGTTCCGCAACTCAACCCGTTCGACGCCGTTCTGTATCTGCCTATGGCCTTCCTGGCTGACCTCGGCCTGGTGGCTCTTGTCCTCTACTTTATCACTCAGAGCGGGAAGGATATCGCCCTGCCCTGGCCGAAATTTGGCCTTGACCTTGATGAAGTCAAACCGCCCCGCCGGCGCTTCTGGAGTATTTTTGGAACAGCAGTTGGAACAACCATTATGCTGGCCATTACTTCCTTCTGCCTGCACCTTTTGGCCCGTTATGACACAATTTTCCTCTATTTGACCAAGACAAAAGAGCCCAGACCAATTTTCACCGCAGAAGCAGGCCATTACCTTTCTATTCTCATTATTACCCTGTTTGCAGTTTCGACCTTGACCCTGGCCATCAAGCTTTTCACTGAATCCCGCTGGGTGGACATCATTTCCAACGCCATCACCCTGGCCATAATCGGCCTGGTTTTACGCCAGCCTTTCGATAACCTTTTTGCTATCAATATCCCGGACAAGGTTCTTTTCAACTGGCTGAAGCCGACCATCCTAATCGTTCTCCTCATCATCGCTGTCGCCACCGCCTATAACCTTATCCGCGATATCGTCCGTGTCAGCCGCCACCATCTACAGAAATAGGGGAAGAAATAGGGGACGTGATACTCTGTCCCTGGGACAGAGTATCACGTCCCTAATTCAGGCCAGTAAAGTTTCCGCATATGCGCTGATTTTTCCACTAATTTTTTGACCTCAATAATCTGTTCGCCAGTTATGCCTGCTGCGTCCAGAGCTTCAACTATTTCTGGCACCTCCCATCCCTCCTCTAATGCCGCTAAAATTAAATCCAGCTTCTCGTAGGAAATGGCCAGGGCCTTTTCATCAGTAAGCCCCGGAATGATGTCAGGCGACGGCGCCTTATCTATGATCCGCCCTGGAACATTTAGATATCGGGCCAGCTCCCTGACCTGGGTTTTATATATATTCAAAAGTGGCATGATATCAGCCGCTGCATCACACCCATATTTAACAAAAAACCCAACCAGCCATTCGCTTTTATTGGCCGCTCCCACCACCAATCTGTTTTCCTTTTCGCCCTCCAGATAGAGCAACAGCATCCGCAATCTGTGTTTTGCCCGGTAATAGGCATTGCTCATCTTTAAGTAGGCGCTAAAGTCCTTATCCTTCAAGCCACCCAGGCTGGCAGCAAAAGGAGTTTCGCCGGTTTTCTTTTGATAATATTTATAAGCCCTCCTTACCATGATCTCTTTTAGTTTTTTCGGCAGGAGTGGCTTATTGAGTGGAAATAATTTATAGACGCCAAGCTTTTTAAGATAAGGCGTAATATCAATCAGCCGGGCCTTTATCCCCAATTCTTCAGCCAGCACTAAGGCATCTTCCGCCTGCTCTTTATTAGAATCCTTCTCCGGCATGATGAGAGCCAGGGTTTTCTCCGGCCCAACCGCTCCCTTACATAAAGCAGCGACCACCGCCGAATCAACTCCCCCGCTTAGACCCAGCACCACTCCTTCCCTTTCTAACTCTTCTACATATTGCCGGATAAAAGCTTCTAAAGATACTGCCACCTCCTCCGGCTTGATTTCCATCTTGGCCTGAAGGTTCTTTAATTTGCTTTCTTTATTTCGATTATTCAACTCCGCACCACCAGGCTGTCAGGCTAAATCCGCTGAATTGATTATGCCTTACACTATTAGTTCCACTTTTCGCTTCTCTTACTCGACATCAATCTCGGTTATTTTTATCCTTTCCTATTCAGCGGGCTCCCTTGCTCTTATCTTTAAAAGTTATACTCCCGGAGCTCTCCCTCGCAGATAAATAACTTCATCCGGCAGCGCCTTAGACATATAAATCTATCTAGGATTATCTTATAAATTTCCTCTGTCAAATCCAAATACAACAAAAGGACATTCAAAGCACAGGCCACAGCCCAGGCAAAATTTGTCAGGCGTACTCTCTTTTGTCACGATTTTCAGGAGGGGGACGTGATACTCTGTCC
>DCDG01000045.1 GCA_002316315.1 Candidatus Aminicenantes bacterium UBA1061
TGAATAAAATGCCCGAGACGAGAACAGCTGTTAAAATGCTGGCCTTTCTTTTCATAAGACCCTCCTGGAATTAGATACAAATTATTATATATTAAAGCCATTTCCTGATTACAACTTTAATTTGTTCGTGCTAATCATCGAATTGGCTAAAGATGAGTCATCGATCTTATCGAGTTCAACTCGCAACCGGCTGTCCAGCGAGAAACAGAAGCAATCAGGATATTTATTGATAATCTTCAGGCAGCTCAGCTAGGAGCCCTGGTATTGGAGGTTCTTTTAGCAGGGTTTAAGGCCGAGGTTGATAACCGGATGTGTCAAGCCAGGCTGTGGGAAACTGTCAGCGGAGCAACAATTAATTTCAACTTAATCAATAAGCATTGCTCTTCACCGAGTTCTTGTATATTATAAGTAAACGGATAGTTAGATTAAATTTTGATAATCTAACCGTCAGAACTTTAAGTAAAGGAGTTGTCAAGTGAAAAGACTTAGCAAAAGGTTTTCGGTAGTAGCCTTGGCTCTGCTCTTGGTTGGTCTGCTGACCTCACCTGGGTTTTCGGGTATCAAGTTAGGTGTCAAGGGAGGCTTTTCTCTGGCTGATCTGACTTTTAAGCCAGAACTGACTAATTCTCCCCTTGCCAGCAAAGCTGGAGCAGTAGGTGGTATTTCCCTGAACGTAGGTATAGCCAGCTTTTTCAGTTTGCAACCAGAAGTTCTTTATGTTCAAAAAGGAACCAAGATGTCAGAAACCATAGAAGGAACAGAGATAACCGGTAAGTTAGAAATGGATTATGTGGAAGTTCCTCTGCTGTTGAATTTTTCCTTTCCTATAGCCGGTTCGTCCTTTGTCCCCTCCGTATATGCCGGCCCCTATGCTGGCTTTAATGCCAGAGCTAAGATAAAACTAACAGGTGGCGGTGAGAGTTATTCAGAAGATTTCAAAGATGATGTAAAAGATACAGACTTCGGCTTAACTTTTGGTATTGGTCTGGGCAAGAAGATTGGAAGCGGTAAAATTACGATAGATGTTCGCTATGATCTGGGCTTAACTAATATTGCTGAAGGCATGGCCGAAGGCGAATCTGTAAAGAACAAGACCTGGCTGTTTATGCTTGGTTATTGCTTCTAAAATTCTCCCTATTAGAGATAAAAAGGGAAGGATAGTAACTATCCTTCCCTTTTTTCCTTTTAGGGCTTTAACCCTCTCCGATTCGGGCAGTGCTTTTAAGCTGCCGACTACCAGACCATATCTCGGCTAGTTCCAAGCCTCTCCTGGAGCATGTTTTTAAGCGTTTCTGCAAATTTAGGTTCATTCATTATCTTCTCCATTGAGTTGTCTAAGACCAAATACCATAAAAATCATTCAGGCACAATGTGTCTTCGGCGGGCAGCCTGAAGGAGTTTTTCATCTTTTAGAATCCGGCCAGCAAAAAGAACAGCTTCGCCGTTGGCACCCGGGTCGGTTACGCCATGATTGTCGCACACCTGGCCCAGTCTGCCATCGTCCCACTGACGGAGTACAGCTTCCTTAGCCATCATCACCACCAGTTCTTTATCTCCCAGTTCCAGAAGAGCCTGGGCCGCTACTCCCTGTTCCCAGGCCTGGCGCTGCATGGTCAGCATAGCTGTTTTGACCTTTTCTAAAATAGCGTCGTTCTCCTCGGCCCGGCCAAGGCTAAAGGCGGTGCTCCGTGTTCCCCAAAAGCCAGCCAGTGATAAACCCAGAGCGGCACCCAATCTGTCTAAAAAACTTCTTCTTTCCATGGTTCTATCCTTTTCAGTACTTTTATTGAATTGTAATCTAATTGGCCCTGCTCTGAAAATTAAAGTTTATACAGTATGAAGGAAATCTAAGATGACTGCTAAGGCTGAAGTCTGAATAAGCCATTCATCTCAGTACTGTTCTATTGGAAAATGTAATGGCTAAAGAAATAAATTAAAGATCTTTCTAGCCGTCTTTCCAGGTTAAATTCTTATTGAGATGAAATTAGACTACTAATATCATTAGCCATCTTCTTTTTTGGTTCTCGTTTACAGTCCCGGAAGCTTATAACCCGGCTGTCATCCCACCGTCTATTACATAAACGCTGCCAGTGATAAATGTATTTTTGGGGCTGGCCAGAAAGAAAATGAGCTGAGCAATTTCTTCAGGCTGCCCATATCGCTTCAATGGAATGGATTCCTCAAAAGATTTTTTGACCTGACCTGGAGCCTCCGGCCCAGCTTGTTCTTCTATAGATCGCATCATCCTGGTTTCGACAGGAGAAGGATTTACCGTATTAACCCTGATATTCATCGGTGCTAGTTCTAAAGCTGCATTCTTCACTAGACCTATAAGCCCGTGTTTGCTCATAACGTAAGCCATTAACCCTGGACTACCGCGGAGTCCGGCTACGGAAGAAGTTATGACAATATGTCCGCCATCTTTCTGGGCGATTTCTGGCGCCGCAAAGCGTAGACCGTAATAAACTCCTAGAAGGTTGGTGTCAATTATTTTTGCGTATCATATCCGGTGGATATTCAAGCAACGGCTTTACCAGGCCTTCAAAACCGGCATTGGCTATGAGAATGTCTAATCCACCATAGAGGCTCACAGCTTTCTTTACCATGGCTTCGTTGTCTTCTGGCTTGCTTACATCGGCTGCAAAACAACTTAAAGATTTTCTATTTATTTCCTTAGCGGCTTCCTTCAGTGCTTCTTCTGAAATATCAGTGATGAGTACCTTGGCTCCTTGTTCGATAAAAAGCTTAGCTGTTGCTTTTCCGATGCCACCAGCTCCGCCTGTAATAATGGCGACCTTTCCGTTCATTTCACTCATATTCCTACCGCCTTTTTTATTCTCTTCACATTTATATTTTACCAGACGATAATTGAGACCCCTAAACGCTGTTCATTTGACTGATTGAAAGCCCAAAGTTCCGATAGCGAAAATGACTGTTCAATCAAAAGCAATATAGATGAAAAGGCAGACAACTTGACTCGGCTGACCATTTGGCTAAAAATCGAATAGAGAGACTAGATGAACCCCAATTGTTGTTGTCTTTATTAATTTTACTTTTAGGCTTGACCAAGGGAGGGAGCTCTTATGGATACTAACAGATATCAGGAACTATTTAGAAAAATAATTAAAAGCAGGTTCGGGATAGATGTAAAGTTTGAAACTATTGAAAATGGACTAACACGTATAAGGAATGGTGCGGCATTGTCTTATAAAGATTTAGAGCTAATAGCCAATGAAAAGTTGTGGCCATTTAAAAAATATTGGATGTGGCCTTGCCAAAAACAGATTAAGAATGAGTTAAAGGCAACTGCAGGAAAGCTTATTGAACCTGTACCAATTAAAAACCAGGAAGCAAGAGAAAAAGAACTGATAAGATGTTTGCTGGCAATCTTCAGGAATTTATCATTAGTTTCTATAGTATTGAGATTTGTCTGGCCAGAATATTATGCTATTTATTCCCGACCGAATCTATGGATTCTAAGAATAGAACGAGGTCCATCTGATGTAGAAGAATATATGAACTACATTAGAGTCATGAGAATGCTGAAAACAACCTTTCGGGTAGAAAGGACCGCTGATGTCGATATTATTGTCTGGGCCATTGCCAAAAATAGTACAGAACACAAGGAATTTATAAAGCTGCTGGCTGATCAACTTTATGAAAATCTGACACCACAAGACTTAATTGATAGTCTCTCTGATGATCCTCTCAGAATTGCGCAGATATATTATAAAAAGTCAGATCATAAGACCTCAGGTTTCTGGGCTTCTCGAGCCTTTGAAATTTATCTAAATAATGAACATGACAGAGTTGTTCGGCCACGGGGAGGAGACATACAAAAAAGGGATTTACTAGAACTTATAGATAACCTGTGTGAATATCCAGAATATTATGGTTGGGCAGAGTTATTGCACACGCTAAGAAGATTGAGGAACAGGGCCATTCATCCTGATCTTCCTTTTTGTGAGGCTGATGCTAAAAGCTTAATAGAAGGAACAAGGCGATTTGAAAAAAAGATCAAAAACGCTTGTGGCTGATATTAGACAATGTCAAGATTTGTCTATGATATGGCTTGTCAATCTTCTCTTTTATTAGTTAACCCGTTCACCAGACATATACCTGAAATACCTATGCATTATGTTTTTTCCCATTCGGTCAAAATATGGCGGAAAGTCGTCAAGGATAAGATCGAGCGTTGATGAGAAATAGCTCTCCTTTCTCGCCAAGGGTTTGTGGGGTTAAAGGGATGTCACTCTCGGCCGTACTCTTCGTATGCTTTGCCAATGATTCGGCTCAAGGTTTCCTGATTTTTATCGATGTCATCCGGCTGTAACCTCAGATAATAGCGGCCTCTTCTTGTATCATAGTCAATCACTTCCAGTTCTGAGTGGTCAAGTAGTTCACTAATCTCGGGTGAATTTTTTATTCTTATCTCCAGTTTTAATGTTTCCCTTTTGGGTCGCAGAGTAATAAAGTTTCTGGGCAAACCATCTTTGTTGGCGAGCCCGATATAAAATTTGTTGTATTTAAGATCAAGCGAAGGATCGAGGGATTTGATAATTTCTAATATTTTATCAGCAATAGATAAGGTTTTTTTAGAGGCGCGATTCTCCCAATAGCTACGGTCTGCTGGCTCATATACATCTTCTTCTTCTAAACCCAGTGACATCTGATCAAGCACAGTAGTAAAGACCAGTCCAATTTGATCCTCGTTTTGTAGTGCACTCATTTGAATGGCGACCAGTGGAATTGTTCCATTCAACAAATTTATTACATTCAGAAAACGGCTGGTAATTTCCTCGGCAACGATCACAGCAACATGGTCGTATTGAGGATAACGTTTTCTCTCAATATCCCAGTATTCAATTGTTCGGATAATATGGCTCTCGTCTGTTTCTCCCAGCTGAATTTCAACCTCATATCTCGTATTTCCATCTGCCTCTTGCAAAAGCAAGTCCAGCCGCCCCGCTCTGGGTTGTAAGCGCTCCACATCTTTGACGATCAGGTCTCCCAGCCCAAGAATTGCCGGGTCTTCTTTTATCTTTTCCTGAACCCATTTCTCATTAAATTGTGGATGGTTTTTAAGTGATATTTTCTCAAACTTGACATATTGCATGAATAATCCTCCCTTTTTAGAAAAAATATTTATTTTACTTGATAGAGGATATATTAGTATTATAAGAATAGTCAATTTGTTTTTTGATAAAGAAATAGGCAAAGAGAGAGTGCATCTCCGATAGTATTTTAGCCTATACGGCTTTAGGGCAGCATCAAAGTGCATTAACCCTGCCCTGAAAATTAAATTTTGCTTGACATACATAGAAGTGCTATGTATATAGTAGTTCTATGTAATGCGATGGAGTTAAATGGCCATGGACATTGATAAAGATCTGGTCGCCGCTTCAGCCACGCCCCTCGTTCTTGCTATCCTGAGCGAAGGCGAAAATTACGGTTATGCCATCATAAAAAGGGTGAGTGAGCTGTCAGATGGCGAACTGCAATGGACTGACGGCATGCTTTATCCGCTTCTTCATCGACTCGAGCGTCGCGGTTACGTTGAATCGTTCTGGGGGAAATCGGAAAGCGGGCGGCAGCGCAAGTACTACCGCCTGACCCGAGCGGGCGCCGAGCAACTCGACTGGCATCGCCGCCAGTGGGAGGTGGTGGATAAAACGATGAAAGGCATTTTAAGCCTGGCAGTTGGCCCCTCAGGCGAACGCGCCTGACCGGCCTTAACTTAAAAGGAGTAATAGACTGATGGATAAATTGTCTCTGGAAGAACGCATCGGACAGTGGCGTGATTATCTCCAAAAACGGCCAGTGGTTCGCACCGCCGACATTGATGAACTTGAGGATCATCTCCGGAGCCAGATTGAGGTCCTGCGCCAGGCTGGTCTGGATGAGGACGAAGCTTTTCTGGTGGCCGTTAAACGGCTGGGCGACCTGGATGCCATTTCGCGGGAGTTTACCATCAAATACTCTGAGCGCCTCTGGAAGCAGCAGGTGGTTATATCAGGTAGCGCAACGGCACTACTTTCCAGTTATCGCGATACCAGGCTGGCCGTGGGGCTGGTTATTGCCTCCGCTCTTGCCATCAAAATTCCAGTTCTCTTTGGTTTCCACCTTTCCCTGGCCGGCCTTCTGACCTTGCTTTTTATTTGCCCAATCTCAGTCTCTTTGTGCTTCCGTTTCTGGCTGTTTTCTTTGGACTGAAACGGGAGCTTCACCGGTTAGAGGAGTGGTTCTGGCTCGCTATTCCTTTCATTGCTGCCGGTCTTTTAGTCAACCTTTTACCTTTTAAAGCCGGCGGCCAAACCCAGGTACTGGCTGACATCCATCTGCCTATCGCCCTGTGGTTGATGCTGTGTTACGCCTAGGCCGGCGGCCAGTGGCGCAGCCATCAGCAGCGGATGAACTATGTTCGCTTTTCGGGCGAATGGTTTATTTACTATACGCTCATCGCCCTGGGCGGAGCTGTTCAGATGGGTCTCGCGCTCTTCATCTTCCAGGCCATTGGTCTTAACGTGGAGCAGGCCATTATAGAATGGGTACTACCCTGCGGGGCAATGGGAGCAGCCATCATCGCTTCCTGGCTCGTTGAGTACAAGCAGAGCGTCATTGAAAACATCGCTCCGGTGCTGACCTGGCGGTTCACCCCGCTTTTTACCGCCCTGCTCCTTATCTTTGTGGTGGTTATGATCCTGAACGGCTAAGCCTTCTATGGTTCCATCCTTTTAAATTCCGCCGCCAAGAACTTTGAACAGCTCGACCTGGTTGGCCCGCTTGGCCAGCCTGGTGCCAACCAGTGCGCGCTGAGCATTATACAGAGATTGCTGTGAGACCAGGACTCCTAAATAACTGTCTATGCCTTCTTTGAATCTGGCATCTGATAACTGATAACTCGTCTCCAGGGATTGAACCAGCGCTTCTTGAGCCTCCAGCTGATTGACCAGAGCCGAGCGCTTGGCCAGGGCGTCACTAACTTCCTTAAAGGCGGTCTGAATAGCTTTCTCATATTGAGCCACAGCGATTTCGCGGTCAGTTTTAGCCATTTTTAAATTGGCTTTGAGGGCGCCACCGTTAAAGATCGGCTGAGCAACTGTCGGAGTATATTCCCAGAAGTCGGTTCCGCTACCGAATAGCTGGGAAAGTTCAGGAGCGAGTGTGCCGGCCGCCGCGGTTAAGGAGATGCGTGGAAAGAAATTGGCCCGGGCTGCTCCGATGTTGGCATTAGCTGCCTTCAATAAATACTCAGCTGACATTATGTCAGGCCGCCTGAGCAAAATGTCTGAGCTTAGACCAGCCGAAACATCTTTGAGTTCACCCACATCATTCAGACCAACTGGCAGAAATTCATCAGGGATGGCCGTTCCGGCTAAAAGATTAAGGGTGTTCTGATCAACAGCTACTAAACCGGTATAGATAGCAACTTCGACCCTGGCCATTTCAACCTGGCTTTTCGACTGACTGACCGTCAGATCAGAAGCAACCCCAGCTTCCCGGCTTTTTAGAACCAATTGAAAATAAGCTTCCTGCGAAGCTAAGGTAGCCTGAGCCAGAGCCAGCGATTCCCGGTCGGCGGCCAGCAGAAGATAAGCTTCAGCCACTCCAGCTACCAGGCTAATCTGGGTAGCTGTTCTGGCCTGCTCGGTGGCGAAAAACTGGTTGAGAGCCCTGGTTTTAAGGCTGTGCAGCCGTCCAAAAAGGTCTATCTCCCAGGAAATATTGCCCAGAACGCTGTATTGGTCAACTTCATAGGCCGTGCCTGTGCTCGAGGCTTTTTCTGGAACTCGGTAATTATCAACCCGGCCGGAAGCGCCGACTGACGGGTAAATACTGGCTCTCTGGATACGGTAAGCTTCCCGCACCTTCTCAACATTAAGGGCCACTACCTTAAGGTCACGATTGTTCTTCAGAGTCAAATCAATAACCGATCGCAGCTTCTGGTCAGTAAAGAATTCCTGCCAGCCGAGAGCGCTCGGCCCCGGGGTAGCTTCAGCCTCTGGTTTGACGGCCGCGCTTTCGGGCCAGGCAGTCGGTACAGGTGAGACTGGACGGTTGTATTTGGGCATCATCGCACAGCCGCTGAGCAAGGACACCAATAGCCCGGTTATGATAACAAGCCTTATCGAATTTTTGCGCATCTTACTTCTCCTCGGATTGATTCAGAACAGGCGCTTCATCAACTTTTTTCTTCCGCCATTTCAGCGACACTTTCTCTATCATGACATAGAAGAGAGGTGCGAAGAAAACCACCAGGACTGTGGCCGTGATCATGCCACCCAGGACACTCGTCCCGATTGCATTCTGCGCACCTGAACTGGCTCCTTTGCTTATCGCCAGAGGCAGAACACCAAAGCCAAAAGCCAGCGAGGTCATCAGGATAGGCCGGAACCTGAGCTTGGCTCCTTCGATCGTCGCCTGAATAAGGTCCATGCCGGCTTCAACCCTGGCTTTGGCAAACTGAACAATGAGGATAGCATTCTTGGCGGTCAGACCGAGGGTGGTCAGCATGCCAATCTGAAAATAAATGCCATTGGTCAGGCCCCGGGCAAAAGTGCCGATAATACCACCGATGAGACCCAGGGGTAGGGCCATTAAAATAGAAATCGGAATTGGCCAGCTTTCATAGAGGGCAGCCAGACACAGGAAAATGACGAAGATAGAGAAGCCGTAGAGCAGGCCAGTCTGCGAGGTCGATAACCTTTCCTGATAAGACAGTCCTGTCCAATCATAGCCGACGCCCTGAGGCAGCTTGGCTACTATTTGCTCCATAGCTTTCATGGCATCGCCCGAGCTGTAACCCGGTGCTGCCTGTCCTAAGATATTCATGGAGGGGAAGCCATTATAACGTTCAAGCTTCGGAGAGCCTGAGGTCCAGCGGCCGGTGGCAAAGGCTGAGAAGGGAACCATCTTGCCGGCATTATTGCGAACATAAAGTCTTTCCAGATCTCTGGGCAGCATGCGGTAGGGAGCATCAGCCTGAACATAAACCCTCTTAATCCGTCCTCCCTGGATAAAATCGTTAGCATAGGCACTGCCAAAAGCGGCCGAGATGGTGTTGTGGATGGTGCTTATGGGCAGTCCCAGAACACCGGCTTTTTCCCAATCGATGTCAACCCGGTACTGGGGTACATCTTCCAGTCCATTGGGTCGGACCATAGCTAGCCGCTTGTCTTTGGCTGCCATGGCCAGGAGCTGATTGCGGGCATCAGTCAGAGCTTGATGCCCGACACCTCCCACGTCTAGGAGTTCGAAATCAAAGCCGTTGGACGATCCTAATTCGACAACAGCCGGCGGGGCAAAAATGTAAACCTGAGCATTGCGGATACCAGCGAAGGCGGCATTGGCCCGGGCCATGACGGCTTTGGCTCGAAGGTCAGGCGAATGGCGGTATTTCCAGTCCTTCAACTTGGCGAAAATCATCCCGACATTTTGACCGCTGCCAGAAAAACCCGCCCCAACGATCAGCATGCAGGACTCAACAGCCTCTTTTTCATTATTAACAAAATAATTCTGGACTTCGGCCGCTATGGCCTGGGTTTGTTCAATAGTGCTGCCCTTGGGAAGCGTAATCTGAGTCATTAATCCACCCTGGTCTTCATCGGGCAGGTAAGAGGTTGGCAAACGTTTATAAAGCAAACCCATCAGGACAACTATTACCAGAAAAGCTGCTATATATTGCTTTCTTCTCTTGATCAGGGCACTTTCCACCACCCGGCCATACCAGTTTCTCAGGCTGGCAAATGTCCGGTTAAACCAGCGGAAAAATGGCCGCAGAAAACCTGGAGCAGCTTCGGAAGTGTCGTGGCCAGCCGCCACCGGTTTAAGGATGGTAGCACAGAGCACCGGGGTCAGAATCAAGGCCACCACCACCGACAGGAGCATGGAGGCGACGATGGTCAAAGAAAACTGCCGGTAAATGATGCCGGTTGAACCGCCAAAGAAAGCCATTGGTCCAAAGACAGCGGACAGCACCAGACCGATACCGATCAGAGCACTGGTAATCTGTTCCATTGATTTGGCCGTCGCTTCACGAGGCGACAGGCCTTCCTCTGACATAATGCGCTCGACATTTTCAACTACGACGATGGCATCATCAACCAGCAGCCCGATGGCCATAACCATAGCAAACATGGTCAGCATGTTGATGGAAAAACCGAACAAAAAGAGAACACCAAAAGTCCCCAGCAAAACAACGGGCACAGCAATGGTCGGGATAAGAGTCGCCCGGAAATTTCCCAGAAAGAGCCACATGATGAGGAAGACGAGCAGAATAGCTTCGAGCAGGGTCTTGACCACTTCGCTGATGGAAACTTTGATGAACGGGGTCGTGTCGTTAGCATAAACGACTTTCATTCCGGGCGGGAAATAGGGCTCCAGCTCCTTCATCCTGGTTTTAATGGCATTGGCGGTCTGCATGGCATTAGCCCCGGCTGCCTGCCGGATAGCCAGACCGGTCGAGGGCTTGCCATTGTACCAGATTTCTGTGCCGTATCTCTCGGTCCCGAGCTCAGTTCGGCCGATGTCCTTGATGCGGAGAATTGAGCCGTCAGGATTGGTCCGGAGCGGAATTGAGGCGAACTCCTCCGGTGTCTGAAGCATGTTCTGGACGATGATAGAGGCGTTCAGACGCTGGCCAGGCACGGCCGGAGCTCCGCCAAACTGTCCAGCTGAAACCTCGACGTTGTAAGACTTAACCGCATTAACGACGTCCTGGATGGTAAGCCGGTAATCAGTTAGCCGGTCAGGGTTGAGCCAGACCCGCATTGAATAACCGGAGCCGAAGACTTCGACTTCACCGACCCCCGGGATTCTGGCCACAATGTTCTGCAGGCTGGAGTTGGCATAGTCTCTCAGATCAACACTGTCCATGCTGCTATCTTCGGATATCAAGCCAAGAATCATTAAGTAGTTTCTGGTTGACTTGCTGACTTTAACGCCCTGCATCTGCACGACGGTCGGCAGGTTAGCCATGGCCAGTTGCAGTTTATTCTGAACCTGGGCCCAGGCCAGGTCAGGATCTGTCCCAGCCTTGAAGGTTAACTCCAGCCTGGCCGCTCCTGAGGATTCGCTGGTGGCGGTCATGTAGAGCAGGTTGTCGAAGCCGGTCATTTTCTGCTCGATGATCTGGGTAACACTGTTTTCTACAGTTTCGGCCGAACCGCCGGGATAAAAAGCCGTAATGGAAATCGAAGGTGGAGCAATGGGAGGATATTGAGAAATAGGCAGATTGTAGATAGCCAGCAGGCCGACAGCCATCAGGACGATGGCAATAACCCAGGCAAAGACTGGCCGGTTAAGAAAGTATTTTGATAGCATGGTGTTTCTCCATTAAATTCTGATTGATCTGTCAGCGGGAATGGTCTAAGACGTTTTTATGTCCGCCATCACGCTCCGGCCTGAGTGACTGGAGCGGCCTTAACGGTAGTGCCTGGCCTTAGTTTGAGTGAACCTTCATAAATGATTTGTTCACCGGGGGTGAGGCCTTTAGTAACCAGCCATTTGTCTCCGATGGCCCGGTCAAGTTGGAGGAAACGCATTTCGGCTTTACCGTCCTGATCAACAACCCAGGTAAAAGGATTTCCCTTATTGTCGCGGCTGACACACTGCTGGGGCAGAAGGATGGCCTGATCATTAACACCTTCTTCAATCATGGCCTGAACAAACATACCGGGAAGAAGAATTTTATCAGGATTCGGGAAAACCGCTCGCAGAGTGACCGAGCCGGTTGACTGGTCAACCGTGATGTCACGGAACTGAAGTGTCCCTTCCAGGGGATAAACTGAACCATCTTCAAGTATCAGTTTGACCTTTCTGGTGGCTTCTTTGTCCTGACGGAGCTGGCCGCTTTCCATGCTTTTCTCGAGGCGAAGAATGTCAGCACTGGATTCAATAACATCAACATAAATCGGATCGAGCTGCTGGACAACAGCTAGAGGAACACCCTGATAGGCATTGACCAGAGCACCAACCGTCACACTTGATCTTCCAATCCGCCCGGTAATGGGTGATTTGATTGAGGTATATTCCAGGTTGATGCGGGCAGTTTCCATGGCTGCCTTAGCCGAAGCAGCGCCGGCCTCAGCCGTCTGAAGGGCTGAAACGGCGTCATCATAATCCTGCTGTCCGACGGCATGGATGGCTACCAGACTCTTGAAACGCTCCACCCGGGATCTGGCCGGTGGGATTTTGGCCTCAGCCACCGCCACGGCGGCCATAGCCTGGTCATAAGCGGCCTGATAGGGGGCCGGATCTATCTGGTAGAGGATACTTCCGGCTTTAACTTCGGAACCTTCCTCGAACACTCGCTTCTGAATAAGGCCGTTTACCTGGGGCCGAATTTCAGCCACTAAATAGGCCTGGGTTCGCCCGGGCAGCTCGGTGGTCATGGCCAGCTTCTCGATAGAGGCCGTAATAACTGATACTGAAACTGCAGTTGGCTGTTGTGGACTGGAGGAGGCCGACTGACAGGCAGCCAGCGCTAAGGCCACTAACGGCAAAATAGCTAATTTAGCCAGCCTGGTGCCTTTGGTGCCACAGGAGCTGTAACTTTCTTTTTGATTGAGATTTAACACTTAATGTCTCCTTTCACCCCGCGAGGGAGCAGCGAACATCTTATTTTTCTTGTTTCTATTGTTTTTATACTTCATTAGATGTTTAGATTTTTTTTAAATTTCTTTGTGATTGCTTATATCTAACGTTTTTAAGTCTGGCAGGCCTAATTTATCTTACTTACCTGCTTACCCGTGCTTTGCTTTCTGTCCCCGTATTTATCCGGTTTACTCTTTAAATTAAAGCCGCTCAGCAAAAACTTCATTATCACATCAATAGATTCCTTATCCTTGTTATCGATGAACATATTCATGGCCAGGCTGCGCTTGACCAGCATTATTGCCCTGACTGCTGCTGGAATATCCTCTTCAGTCAGACCCTGAAACTCGCCTTCCTGGCGTCCTTCTCGCAGGATTGAGTCGATGATTTCTGCTTCCTGTTCATCATGAAATTTAGCCAGTTTGCGCAACAGGCCCTTTTCGGACATAATTTCTCGTCTGAGGACATCGTTGAGGATTGACATCTGTCGCATATGACTCAAGCTTAGATAAAAATATATCTTAACCTTGTTCTGATAACCTTCAACTTTAGCGATCCTGGCTTTAGCTTTGGCAATCGAGCGGAGAATATGATCGCGGGCGACAGCTTCCAGCACTTCTTCCTTATTTTTGTAATAATGGTAAAGGGTGCACTTGCTTTTGCCGGCTTCTCGGGCGATGTCTTCCATGGTAGTCTTGAGGAACCCCCACTTCTGGAAAAGGCTATCGGCCGACTTTAATATTTCAGCTTTGGTCAGGTCTTCATTGATCAATTTAAACTACCATACAAAAAACGTTTTGCGTTCGATTATATGCTCAGGTTTTCAGCTTGTCAAGCTGGCTGGAATAATTTTTTATTTACCCAGAGCCTCGGCTAAATCAGCCTCGACAGTTGTAATCGCTGCAATTTTGAATTGGTCAGAAAGGGCTTGCCAGACAGCCGGACTGATAAAAGCGGGGAGTGATGGACCAAGCTTGATTTTTTCCACACCCAGGTAAAGGAGCGTCAGAAGGACGGCAACGGCCTTCTGCTCGAACCAGCTTAAAATAAAGGAAAGCGGCAACTCGTTGACCGAACAGCCAAGGGCCTTCGACAGAGCCAGGGCAATCTGGATGGCTGAGTAGGCGTCATTGCACTGGCCGGCATCGAGGAGTCGGGGTATTCCGCCAATGTCTCCGAATTCCAGCTTGTTGAAGCGATACTTGCCGCTTTTGAATTCTGGTTATTCGTTTTTGGCGCGAATCATGACCAGAAGCATTTTAAAGGGGACTTCGGCCGAGATAGCATGAGGCATGCTGGCTGGCATGATGACGACCTGTCCGGTGAAAACCGTCAGGGCTTCTCTGGCAATATGAATTTTGGCCTGGCCGTCAAGCACCTCGACGAAAGCATCAAAAGGTGCCTCGTGTTCGCTAAGACCCTGGCCGACGTCAAATGAAAAGAGAGTTATAGTGCCGGCCGGGGTGTCGAGCAGGGTCTTACTGACCACTGCGCCAGGGGAGTAAGCGACAAGATCCGCCAGATTAGCTACTTTTCCCAGAATTTCTGGACTGACTGAATTTTTGGTGTTCATTTTTATTCCCTTCTTTTTCTTTAGCTTTTTTGCTCGGTTTCAATCTGCCAGCAGTCAGATCAGCTAAGGTGACACTCTGCAGGTAGTCAATCATCATGGTCTGCAAGGCTTCGAGCCTGGTCCGGATGGGACAGATGGCCGAGCGGGGACAGGCTTCCTGACCGAGCAAACAGGTGTTGATAACAACCGGCCCCTGGACGGCTTCAATTATTTTGAGCAGATTCACTTTTTCGTCCGGCTCAACAAGGTGGAAACCCCCAAATGGTCCCATAACGCTCTCCACCAGACCCTCCTCATGAAGTTTCTGCATGATTTTAGAAGCAAACTGGTAAGGGACGTCGGCTGCCGAAGCCAGGGTGCGAGTGGAAATGGGTTTTCCCGGAGCCTGGGCCAGCGCCACCAGCAGGCGAAAAGCATAATCAGTATGCTGTCGGACAAGATTCATTTGTTATCTCACTCTCATATAGGATTAACTTTATCCTATTATATAGGATAAATATAGTCCTGTATAGCCAAAAGTCAACAGGTGATCAGTATTGTCATCCAACATTGCCTGGGCCAGAGGCAGGCTTCAATTACCTGGTTTTGCTTCTGGAATTCAGATCGTTATTGATACGACAAGATGTTTCTCAGGGTAAAACGGAATAGTGTCGGACATATTCAAGCCCTATCTGCTGACTTGTTTAGGCTTAAATAATGTTTTAAGCTAAAAATAAATGAAACAAAAGATACTTAAGGCTAATCTTTTTATCGGACTGGGGCTTATTGTTTTTTCGGCGGTGCTTTTAGCGCTGTCCGTCCCGTTTATGAAACACTGGTTTTATACCCTCGTCTGGTGGTCGTTTATTCTATTTCTGGACGGTCTTAATTTCAGGCTGCAGGGTGATTCGCTGCTGGCTCAATCTGTTAAAAAGTTTTTCCTGCTGGCTTTCTATTCGATATCCTTCTGGTGCTTTTTTGAAATCTGCGATCTCAGACTTCAGAACTGGAGCTACCATGGCTTGCCGGCTTCGCGGCCGGAACGCTGGTTGGGCTATTTTCTGTCTTACGCCACGGTCATTCCGGCGCTTAAAGAGCTGGAGATTTTCTGGTATGGCTTTCTCAAGGGAAAAGGTCCGGCGCTTTTCCGCTTAAGGGCGAGCCGAAGTCTCCTGGCCAGTTTCTATGCGTCGGCTGCCGTTTGTCTGGTTCTTTCTTTGGTCTGGCCACGGCTTTTCTTTCCACTTATCTGGTTGACCTTTATTTTTCTCTTAGAGCCGCTTAACTATTCACATAAGTTTCCGTCTCTAATGGCCGAAGTAGAGCAAGCGAAGTGGGATCGGTTCTGGAGTGTGGTGCTGGCCGGCCTAACAGCGGGCTTTTTCTGGGAATTCTGGAACTTCTGGGCTGGTTCCCACTGGGAGTATTATCTACCGTATCTTAACTTTGGCCGGATTTTTCAGATGCCGGTGTTAGGTTACACCGGTTTTATGCCTTTTGCTCTGGAGGCCTTTGCTGCTACTTCACTCTTCCTGGCCTTGGTTGATAAATGGGGTAAGAAGAGAGTCGCCAGGCTGGTCTTTTTCCCGGCCTGTCTGCTGTTTGACGCCTTTACTTTCTACCTTATCGATCTCTTTATCTTTAAACATTAAGCTTGGCTCCGGAGGATGGAAGTGATAAAAGTTTGGCTCGATTGAGCCTCTCAGGTTTGTCAGAATTTTCCTCCTTTATCTTTGCTGACATTCTAAAAAAAGATTATAAGGTATGAGTAAAAACGGGTATTCACACCTTTTTCGCTGGAAGCCAACGACTCTATAGATTTTTGTTCCGATTCTATTTTTTATCAGGAGCCAGTCCGGCGATAGCATCAACCAGCAGGGGGCGATTGGGGTCATCATTGGCTATTTTTATGATATTGGTCCTCTGAATACTGAGAAAAACGTCGGTGCCCAGTTTGAATCCATTTTTTGCGCTACCCGGCCACAATGGCTGCCAGGCAGTTTTTCCATCATCAGTAGCGCTAAATAATCCTGCCAGACCATAAGAAGTGTCCCCCTGAACAACTACGAAGCCATCATCAGCACCCGTATTGAAAACAATCTGCTCTTCCATTACCACTGTCAATTCTCCACCGGGTTTTATTTCAGCGAATTTGCCATCCGGTTCACCAAGAACGTACTCAGCATTATTGACATTAATTTTGTCAATGACTCGCTTAGCATAGAAAACTCTTCCGTCGTTCTGGGCGGGAGCTAAAGTAATTTGATAAGCGGAAAGGCTCCAAAGACCAAATGTCAGGATTAAAATCATAATAAGATTTCTTGGCTGAATCATGTAACCCTCCTCTTGCTTTTATGCTCTCATTCTGGCCGTGAGAACTTTAGCTCTTAACTCTTTGACCTTGATAAAGAAGGGGATCCGGTCACAATCAAATAGACCAAACCCACGAAGTTGCCAGCCTGGATACTTTCCAGAAAGAAGACTGGGGCATTGGAAATTCTTTTTCTGCTGTGGTAGTAAGCACATCATAATTAGCCTTTTCCCCTTGAGATAGCTTTAATAAGGATAAATCATGACAAAATAGATGTCAACAACAAGCATCATTTGGGCTGACTCACGGCGGCCCGGGTGGGTGAACGAATACTCAGGAATGGCCACGAGGTGCTGGACAACCTGGCGGGTGCTGACGGGGACAAGTGGCACTCGAAGATTTATGGTCTCTTAACTTGTAAATGATTCTGAGCCTGGGTGCAGCCAAAAGTGTCTTATCCGATTATGCCCCATAGGGAGGGGACTCTGAGAAAAAGCATAAACTCCTTCCAGCCAACCAAGAACGAGAACACGAGGTGGATGACCGGCGCCTGGAGTGGGCCAGAATCAGGTAGAGAAGGGTCTCGCGGCGATTCATTTTTAGATAAAGAGGAGGGAAGAGCAGTGTGATTAGAGCTGGCACAGTATAGTAAATCCACCACGGAAGGCCCCAGTTCTGGCCGTACTTACCGGAAGTCATACCCAGGATGATGGCCATGGCGCTCAGCACTAAAAAGACTGAGAGTGGAGGCCTCATCTCTCGCCGGCAAAGGACATACGGGCGGACAGCCAGGAAAACAAAGAAGGAGACTACCATGAAAGAGAGAAAATGCAGCCAGCCTGCCATTATTGTGCGCTCCTTCCAAAAATCTATGTCTCCAGTGTGTTCAGAGCGGTCCAGGCTGCCTGCAACTTGATCCCAGGAGTAGAGTAAGGCTTGAGGCTCGCTTTCCTATCTAGCAATAAGAAGGGAGAAAAATCACTCCTTACCTGATAAAAGTATTGAACAGCAACTTGAAGGTGCCATGAGTCTGAGCCCGGTTTTGAGCCTTTAATCCGATAAGAACAATCTGGCCCTGGCCGTAATCAGCTTCTACCATGGCTGCGGCCCGGCTCAAATATTTTTCTCCTATGAGCCACCCGCTCTGTAAAAGGTCTCTTGGTTCATAGCGGACGACTACCCGATATTTTTCACTCTCACTTCCAGGGAGAATCTCGAAAGCCGGACTGCCGTAAAAAAGTACTAACCCCTTTTCTGGCAAACCATAAGCCAGGGGATCCTCGTTATTAAAATTAGCCTTTAAAGTTGAACCCGGACAGAAAAACTCTTTAGAATCAAGCCTGGCCACAATATTTCTCAGCTGGAGGTCGAATTTTTCTATAGCAAAATTTCCAGCCGACCCTAAACAGACCAGTATCCCTCCGCGGTTAACAAAATCCTTTAGCTTCTCCAGACCATCTTTGCCCAGGCTACTCCGATACTCAGGCGGAACATTGGCATAGCGCCTGCTGGATTCAGGGAATTCTCCCATGATGGTAGAAGTGGAGTCAGCTGGCAAAATCAACAAGTCGATTTTTTTAGATAACTGTCCACTTTTAATATCAGAGTCCTTGATGGTGAGATAAGGAAGCTCAAATTTTTCCAGAACGAGACGGGTCCAGCCTTCATCCGCATTGCCACCGTAAAATCGTTGATAAAGACCTACCCGCAGTCGGCTCAACTCATGTGTTCCTTCTACTGGAAAACTATCCAGCGGAAGAAAATCAACCCCGGTCTTTTCTGCTATGGCTTCGATTACCTGGGTCGGAGCCTGGCGAATGATGAAATCCCCGCCACGGAGTTGCTCTGTTTTTTTGTCGGCTCTGAAAATCTGGATTTTTTCATTAAGCAGAAGGCTAACTGCTCGGAAAGAATCGTTTAAACGGCCATCAAGCCTGTAACCAGCTGAACCGGATTCCACCCGGCCGCTGACTTTTAAGGGCTCCTTTATAATTTCCAACTTACCATCGGGCAACTGGTCCAGAGAATCCACTCTCACTCCCATGAATTCGGCCATAGTATGCGTGGCTACATCATAAGGTCTGAGAGGCCGGTCATCTTTAGAGCGGGTCCAGTAATTATCAGGATAAAAAGTTCTTCCCAGCAGATTTTTTATCAGACCCATTTTAGGCTGAGCCAGGGAAATAACGAATGAACCGGAAGGATAGATAAGGCCATCTGCCTTCAAAGGCGAGGTTGACCTGTGGATTTCAATTCCACTTAGAAGCAGAGTATTAATCATCTTAATGGTGGTAAGCCAATCGTGTTGTTCCGCCGGAACGATAAATGCCGTCGGTTGGCCTTCTCGACCTCGCTCAATCTGTCGAATGGCTTTAAGGTAAGCATTGTAAAGAATGGTATCCCTGTGTCTGGCGGCCAGGTCCAGGACTGCCCAGGCTGCTATTTTTTGCTGTTCAACTATGTCCCGCAATCTCCACCAGCCGCCTTCCCAGGGATGTGGAAAGTTGGTTTGAGCCTCATAAGCGGGGAATTGAAGTGATTCTCCTTTGAGCTGATCAGGATGGATGAAAATCGGACTGGCTAAATTGGCGGAAGCAGATTCGGTCAGCATACCGGCAATATTATGAAAGGGGGTAATCCAGTGCCAGCCAAAATGACCCCAACCCGGAAACATGGCATCATTGATGATTCCAGTCTTGCCGGCCTCTTCCAGCCTGAAGGCCATATGGCTGCCAAACCAGGAAAGTTCACGCCAGAGCAAGGGATCAGCATAAGGCCGGATGGGATCACAATAGGGAGGAACATAAAGCCGCGGGCCATAACTCCCCATATGGTGATGGTCCACATAAGCCTGAGGTTTCCACTCACGATAAAGTATTTGGGCAGCATAAATTGATTCCTGAAGGTTCATAAAATCGCCATCCCGGTTATTGTCATGCCCGGCGTATTTATGATAAAGCCAGGGAAGAGAAGAACCCTCATATTCAGTACCCAGAGTTTTATAGTACCAATCAGTGACCATTATCTGGCCATCTGGATTAAAACTCGGGATCATCAAAAAAATGACTTCATCCAGGATGCGCCTGGTCTCTTCATCGCTTCTTGAAAGCAAATCATAAGCCAGCTCAGGAGCCATCTGTGTTCCACCGATTTCTGTCGCATGGAGGCTCATCGATTGACAGACTATGGCTTTGCCCTGAGCAATGAGTTCAGAAATCTCGGTTTCTGAAACCAGACGCGGGTCGGTTATTTTCTGGTTTATTTCTTTAAGCCTTTCCAGGTTGGCCAGGTTTTCGGGAGAAGATATAACAATTAAAAGAAAAGGATGTCCCATGGTGGTGGGCCCCATGTTTATAACTTTTATCC
>DCDG01000020.1 GCA_002316315.1 Candidatus Aminicenantes bacterium UBA1061
CACTTTTCAACTTTTGCTAACATTCTTTCATATCAAGAGAGTTGTGTAAGATAGACATAAATATTTGTGCTAAAAAGCCATGAGGTTGAAAATATCAGCAAACACAGCCTTTTTTAAAATTTTCATATAATTATACGGATATACGGAATTATAACCGGTTGGGCCTTAGAGAATAAGAACTATTAAAAAAAGAAATCTTCAGCTATGATTAAAAGCGGAAAAATGCGAACAGTAATCTTGCTTGCTTTTTATGTGATAACGATCATCCTGGTTAGTCCGGTTCTGGTAGTCTTGTGGGCCCTGGGGAAAAAGGACTCGGTTCTGGATATAGGCAAATGGGTGATGGGGGTGAGTCGGTGGATACTGGGGATCAAGATAGAGGTTGAGGGGTTGGAAAATGTGGACCCGGCCAGGAGTTATGTTTATATGGCCAATCATGTGAGTTTTCTTGATGGGCCACTTTTGTTCTATGTCATACCGCAGCGGGTGAGAGTAATTCTCAAAAAAAGCATCTTCAGAATTCCAGTAGCGGGGCAGACGATGCGATTTATCGGCTTTATACCTATTGATAAAAAAAGCATGAGTGGCGGGAGGAGAAGCATAGATAAGGCCGTCCAGGCCATAAAAGAGAAGGGCTATTCTTTTTTGATTTTTCCGGAAGGGACGAGGAGCCGTGATGGAAAGTTGCATAAATTTAAGCGAGGGGGGTTTTTTCTGGCGATTGCGGCTCAGGTGCCAATTATCCCGGTGACGATTAAAGGGACGTTTGAACTGATGCCAAGGGGAAGGATATTTGTGCGGCAGGGGAAAATAAAAGTGATTTTCCATCCGCCGATCGAGACGGCCGGCAAAATCCTGGCCGACATCCCCGCTCTTATCACCCAGGTGGCCCAGACCATCACGGTGACGCAAGGGACGGAGTATTACGTCACCGATTCGATTGCCTGAAAAAATCAGGTGGGAGGAGTTAAAGATGAGCTATAACAATACGCCGTTAAAAGACATTAAGAGGAAGCTGGCTCGGACAGGAAGCAAGGCAACTTTATCTAAAGCCTGCGACCGCTGCCCAGGATCGAGGATTTCCAGTTCCTCGTTGCCCTGTCTCATTCTGCTCTCTCTCCTTCTCTTTTTAGTGGGCGGTGCTTTGGCCAGCACTCCGAATGATAAAATTATAGTTCTCAAGGGAGCCAGGATATTAACTTCTGCCGAGCAGAATTATGACCGCGGCACGATTGTCATCCGAGGTAGTAAGATTTCTGAGATTGGTGAAAATCCCCGAATTCCAGCCGGGGCAGAAGTTATTGATGTTACTGGCTGTCTCATTACTCCGGGTTTGATTGATGCCCACTCTCACCTCGGCCTGGGACCAAGCGGCGGAGTCACCGAAGATAATGAGATGAGCGATCCGGTTACACCCCAGCTTCGGATTATTGATTCGATCCATCCTGAAGGGGTTGCGCCTGATAAGAATCAATTTCTTCAGGCTCTGGCCGAAGGCGTCACGACGGCTGTGGTCAGGCCTGGCTCCAGCAATGTCATCGGCGGGCAATCGGCTGTGCTCAAACTTCGTGGCGGAACAGTGGACAACATGTGTATTCTTTTCCCTGCTGACATGAAGATGGCTCTCGGGCGGAAAATGGCCTATGCTCAAAAAGGTCAGATGCCCATGACCAAAATGGGGACGGCCTATCTGGTCAGGCAAGCCATGCTTGAAGCTGCCGACTATCGAGCCGCCCTGGAAAATTATGAAAAAGAAAAGAAGAAGAATCCGGCAACCGCTACCCGTCCGGCCCGCGATCTTAAAAAGGAAGCCATGATGCTTGTCATTGACCGGAAGATACCTGTGCATATTCATGTCGATCAGGCCGATGATATTATGACGGCTGTTCGGCTGGCTAAAGAATTTGATTTTTCGAAGCTCTCATTGGCTCACGCTGAAGAAAGCTATAAAGTAGCCGATGAGCTGGCCCGCGAAAAAGTGACCGTAGTGGTTGGTCCACGGATGATTGTCTATGATGATGACAACCGCCCTGTCAACCTGGCGGATTATCTGCACCGGCACGGCGTTGACATCTGCATCATGACCGATGCAGATGTCGTTCAGCAACCATTTCTCAGGAGTCAGGCTGCCATCGCTGTGAAATATGGCCTGAAGCCGGAAGAGGCTTTGCGAGCCATTACTATCAATCCGGCCAGGTTAATGGGACTCGAAAAAACGATTGGAAGCCTGGAGCCCGGGAAAGATGCAGATCTTGTTGTCTGGAGCGGTGATTTGTTCGATGTCCGCCAGGAAGCGCTGCGTGTCTTTATTGACGGAGTGGAGATTTTCAACAGCCCGCGAGTTGTTGGCAGCCATAATTAAGAATAAATAATGAGGACATGGCGTTATAAAAGTCGGCCGCTGGCAGGACTCAACTATTTAAGCGGGCATGAGCATTTGAGATACTTTGGAGGAGAAATGAGAAAAGCAGGAAAAGGTCAACCGGATTATGAAATAAATCGAATAAATCAGAAGCAGATTGAGGTTAAGAGAGACAGGATGAAGATAAAAATCAAGATGCTGATCGCCGGCGAAAGCCACGGCAAAAAAGGAAGCCACGGCACTGGCCCCGGCCGAGGCCAGGGTGAAGGTAACATGCAGGATGGCGTGAAGCTTAAAGTCCGGCCTTTTATGAAGCGGGTTGAAAATTCATTAGCAGCGGTAGTGGCGGTCATCCTGACGATGGCGGCGGTTAGCCTGGTTGCGTCTGGTCTGCCAAACTTGCTAAATCTGCTAAATCCAGAATTGCAGGCCGCCAGAAATTCCCGCTCTATCTCCAGTTCCCAGACTGATAAACCTGGGGTAGTCGTCATTAAAGCCGGGAAGATTCTGACCATGGCGGGCCAGCCGATTAAACAAGGACTGATAATAATTGAGGGGCAGAATATAAAGGCAATAGGGAAAAACCTGCCAATCCCGGATGGAGCTGAAATCATAGACGAACCGGAAGCCTGGGTGCTGCCAGGCCTTATTGATGCTAACTCGGCCCTGGGCATGGTTGATGAAAGAGGACAGAGCGAGAATGAAGAGCTATCAGAGCCGAATGTTGCTCAGCTTGATGTGCTTGATGGGCTTTACCCTTTTGATAAAAGAATAGCTCAATCGAGGGCGTCGGGAATTACCACTGCTCTTATCTGCCCTGGTCGGAGATCAGTAATTGGCGGGCAGGCGGCAGTGGTCAGGCTTATCGGCAAAACGGTTGAGGAGATGAAAATTCTCGCACCGGCTGGGGTTAAGTTTTCTATTGGTGAGGGACCCAAACAGGCTTTTGGCAGCAAGGGGCGGTTGCCTTCAACCAGGATGGGGAATATCTATGTTATTCGGCAAGCCTTGCAGGAAGCCCGAGAATACGCCAGCAAGTGGGCAGATTATGATAAAGGTCTGGCTCAGGCTAAAAAGGGAAAGAAAAATACGGCTGACCTTCAGCCGCCCCGTCGAGACTTAAGGCTTGAGCCACTGGCTAAAGTCGTCATGGGAGAATTGCCGGCCTTTATTGAATGCTACCGGATGGATGATATCAGTGGCGCTATCAGGCTGGTGGATGAGTTCAAACTGAAAGCAGTTTTTATAGGCTGTGCCGAAGGTTATCTTGTGGCCGGTGAAATAAGCAAGCGTGGGATTCCAGTTATTGTTGGGCCGATGGGGATTGGGCCGAAAAGGACTGAAACAGAAAACGTAGCAATAAGCAATGCTGCACGTCTCCATAAAGCCGGAGTGAAAATAGCATTGGAAAGTGAAACTCAATATGGTCTGGCTGCCCTGGAGGAGTTGCCGCTGGTGGCTGCCCTGGCGGTAAGAGGCGGGCTGGGCGAAGAGGAAGCGTTAAAAGCTATAACGATTAATGCCGCCGAAATTATCGGTGCGGGCGACAAAATTGGCAGCCTGGAGCCCGGCAAACAAGCCGACCTGGTTATCTTCAGCGGCAACCCCTTAGATTATCAGACCAGGGTTAAAAAAGTTATGATAGCAGGAAAATTAATCTGAAGTGGACAGGGTATCACGTCCCCAATTAAAAGAGGGAAAGGAGGTCGGCGGAGGTGGCCACACCGCTATTTACCAGATAGCACCGCACCTGAGCCTGCTCCAGCAGCCGGTTAAAAAACATCCGCTGCCCCACCAGCCTATCTTCATTTATGATTAAAAGATGTGGATTGAAAAAGGGTTGTGGCCTGGCTCCCGATGCCCTGACTGCGCCCCCGGGCTCTCCGCTCTCCAGGATTCTCAGCGCCTCTTCCCTGGTCAGCTCGACAACAGCCGGCGACACCTGGTCATTTCTCAGTATGATCAGAGTCTTAAGGCTGGCTCTCCTCGCATAGCCCTGCCTCCCCGCTAACCAGTTCGGATCGAGCATGGCCTGGGCTTCACGCGATGCCCTGAAGCAGTATGGTGCACCTTTATCCAGCCGGCATTCATCCTGGATCGGACAGCTCTGATCGCTACAATCTTCTCTTCTGGTCACGACATTTTCGCATTTGCTGTGGTCAAAAAGTTTGGCCAGCCGCTCGTCCAGTTCAACCGTGTTGGTCGGTATCAAAAACTTTCTCTCGACACCATCAGCAACTGCCTGGCTGCCTGAAAATCTCACAAACACTATCTCGTTCGTCTGAGCCTGGATTCCCGTCCCTTTCAGCAGCTCAAAGAAAAGCTCGGTTTTTTTCGTTCCTGGCTGCCCAACCATCACCAGACTCTTACCGTCCCTGACCACACTCATTCCCCTGATGGCATTTATGCCCAGATGTTCTCCTGAGTCCATGACCATGCCCAACGCCAGTTTTCTCAGCGACCCATAGTTATCGGCATTGATCAACAACCCTGTCTTTGTCTCTGGATGATAATAGGCTCGGGGCTCTCTTCCTGGCACATTATCCACTGCATAAATCACCGCCTGTGGCTCCAGCCCGGCCTCGAGCTGCCCTGGATACCAGTTCTCTACCCAGAAATCATACAGATGTCCGACATTGGTTCGCAGTTGAACAATTGTCCCGTTGATATTAGCATTCCACTCATAATAATTGTCGAACCCGAGGTGGCTTTCGATTTCAGTGACCAGAGCATCCCTCACCTTCTGTTCGCCCACTATCTCCATCGGCACCAGCTTCTTGACCTTAGTCACATAATTTTGGAGATAAATCTTCTTAACTTTTTTGGCTGTCTTCAGCTTTCCGACTGCTTCTGCCATGCGCTCCAGGCTTTTTTCCAGATTGGTCATCGAAGTGGCATAGGAAATCCTGATGTAATCATCCGCCCCAAAAGCATCGCCCGGCACAATGGCCACTCTGGCTTCTTTCAGAAGATAATAAGCCAGCCCATAGGAATTCCTGATCTGTATACCGCCAGCCTCTTTCCCATACAGCGAGCTGACATTTGGGAAGACATAAAAAGCCCCATTCGGCTTGAAACAGCTAATCCCGGCTATTTGCTGCAGTTTCATCAGCACATAATTCCGTCTTCTGTGAAACTCAGCCACCATCCTGTTGACCTCCGCCTGCGGTCCGCCCAGGGCTTCCACGCTGGCCTTCTGGGAAATAGAACAGGCATTGGAGGTGGTATGACTCTGCACCTTGGACATGGCGCTGATGATCTCAGCCGGCCCGACGGCAAAACCTATCCTCCAGCCGGTCATTGAGTAGGTTTTGGACACACCTGTAATGATGATAGTCTTTTTCTTTATATCTTCACCCAGTGCGGCAAAGCTCACAAATTTAAAACCGTCATAGACCAGCCGGCTGTAAATCTCGTCGGCAATGACATAAATGTCTTCTTTCCTCACAACTTCAGCCAGCGCCTCCAGCTGCTCGCGGCTATAAGCTGCTCCGGTCGGATTGCTCGGGTTATTAAGAATAATTGCCCTGGTCGAAGGGGAAATTGCCTCCCGCAGTTTCTCAGGCGTAAGCAAAAAGCCATCTTTTTCCTGCGTCTCAATAATGACCGGTTTACCGCCAGCCAGGCTTACCCCTTCTGGATAAGTCACCCAGTAAGGCGCCGGGATAATAACCTCATCGCCCTCGTTGACTATGGCTTCAATCAGGTTGAACAGAGAATTTTTTGCTCCGCTCGAGACCAGCACTTCCGACGGCCTGTATTCCAGCCCATAATCTTCCTTAAGCCTCAGGCAGACAGCTTTTCTCAGATCAAGAATGCCGTCATTTTCGGTGTATTTGGTGAAATTCTGTTCAATAGCCTTAATGCCGGCCGCTTTGATATTTTCCGGTGTCGGAAAATCAGGCTCACCAACGCTCAAATCAATAACATCCAGTCCTTCAGCCTTCATGGCTTTGGCCCTGGCAGATATTTTAAGCGTCGGGGAAGCACCTATTTTTGTGGCTCTTTCTGAGATGCTCATGGCAATCCTGCTTCTGTCAGAAATTATTTTTTCTCAGGTGTCTGACCCTGAGCTTGACCCGGCTCTGGCCTGGCTTTTTCTTTTGCTTCAGACTTTGAGCTGAATTTGCTCTTTAAATACTCGCTGATATCAACCCCGGTCAAAGCCTTCAGCACTTCTGGCATCTGAGCGATAATTTCTGTTACCTGTCCCGTAATCTGACTGGCTCCTGTTCCTTTATCTCCGCCCACCAGCACGATTTTATCCACCTTGGATAAAGGCTCTGCTACCGCTCTGGCCAGTTCCGGCAACACCTTGATAAAACTTTCCAGCATCGCCGCCTCATTATACTTTTCCCAGGCCTGGACCTTTTTGAGCATGGCCTCAGCCTCAGACAGGCCACGCAGCTTGACTTCCTCGGCTTTGACCTGGGCCTCAAGCCTCTGAGCTTCAGCTTTACCGCGGCCCTCAGCTACCAGCCGGGCTTCCTCCGCCTCCGCCTCCGCCTGAATCTGATATTTGCGGGCATCGGCCGGTTTAAGCACATTGGCCTCGAGTTCTTTTTCTTTCCGCTTTATTTCCAGGCCCGTAATCTTGATAGCTTCTTCTTTTTCTATTTCTTTAACCTTGGCCTCTTCTTTTTTAATTTCCTGAGATACGCGGTAGCGTTCAAGTTCATAAGAAAAATCAGCCTGGGCTTTCTTCTGATTGACAAAGACCAGCGACTCGGCTTTCCTGGCTTCATTTTCCCATTGAGCTTTGGCAATCTGAGCTTCCGACTGCAGGCGGGCAACTTCGGCTTCTTTCCTGGCCTGTGACGATTTGATAATAGCTTCTTTTTCTGTTTCAGCCTGAGCTATAGCTGCGTCTCTTTTAGCCGCAGCAATAACCGGCTTTCCCAGGGCATCAATATAACCCTGAGTATCGCTGATATCCTTGAGCGAAAAAGAAAGCAGGATAAGTCCCATTTTGGCCAGGTCTTCTCTGGTGCTCTCTACCACCCGGCGTGAGAATTCCTGCCTCCCCCGGTAGATTTCTTCGACGGTCATTGTTCCTATGACCTCGCGCATTTTCCCTTCGAGAACATTCATGGCCACATCGCGGATACCTTCTTTACCTGTTCCCAGGAACTGTTCAGCAGCCAGCCTGATAGCCACATCGGTCGAGTCAACCTTTACCTGGGCGGAAGCCTCAGCCATAATGGGAATTCCCTCGTGAGTCAGGACCTCGGGTGTTTTAATCTGGAGGCTGATCGTCTCCAGAGGAAGGGTATAGACTTTTTCTATAAATGGCCAGACAAAAGTTCCGCCCCCCAGTTTATATCTATAGCCGACTTTCATCTTGCTCCCATCAGGGAGAGTTACCGTCCGTTTGCGGCCGGCAATAATTAAAGCCTCATTGGGTCCGACCTTGCGATACTGGGCAGACAGAAGAAGGCCGACTAAAACCAGAAAAACAATGATGGCCCCGATGATGATAAGCCAGGTGGTAAGTGGCATGATAAACCTCCCTTACTTCAAATCATATAACCAGGCATAATTGATGATTAAACGAAAAAGTGGAAAAGGGAAAAGATAATCCCCCATTTTTCGTTCTTTTTTAAAAGTAATAACCTTCCCTCTTCAGGCCATTTTTCATGGGCTGCTAATTAAAATCAGATATTAATTCTTCTTATTTTTAAAGTCAAGAGGAAAACCACGGTCAGCCCGGGCATAATCCAGACTGGAGTCAGATAAGTAAAAGGGATCACAGCAGACGTCAGTTATATAAATTGAAGCCAGGGGCGGGGAAATGAAAACATTCTTAAATTTTCAAATAAAGGCGACGCCATCCAGGAAAACGACAAATTTTATTTGCTTTTTGACAATAATTATAATAATATCGACGAAAGATTAAGGAAAGAAAGAGGAAAGAACAATCTAAAAACGGGCTAAGGAGAGAATTTAGAAGTGATCAGGCGGAAGAAAGGTGAGGTTCGGCTCAAAGATGGCTTAACAGCCGAGTCAATCAATGAGTCTTTAATCAGCAGGTCCAGGGCGGCTATTTTCATTATCCGTGACGGACAGGTCGAATTTGCCAACGAGGCGACCAGTGGAATTTTTGGCTACAGTCCGGATGAAATAGTGTCTGCCCCGGCGGAGAAATTTCTGACTTTAGAGACAGCGGTGAAGATATTTGGGACTGACACCGTCAGCCCCAGACAGCCAGGTGAGTGTAATTCCCTTGAGTTGACTGTTCTTCACAAAAATGGCGAGAAGATCCCCGTCGAAGCGGAAGTGGCGGTGATTGACTATAATGGCTCTCCTTCCACTCTGGCCATTATTCACCATGGAGCAGAACGGAAAAAACTGGATGAGCAATTAAAAGAAGGGCTCGAGAAATTAAAAAAGTCTTTTGGAACTCTGATTGAAGCTCTAAACAAAGTGGTTGAAGCCAGGGATCCTTATACCGGAGGCCATCAGAGAAGGGTGGCGAACCTGGCTCGGGCGATAGCGGTTGAACTGGGGCTTCCTAATGAGGAGGTGGACAGCTTGAGTCTGGCGGCCATGGTTCACGATATCGGCAAAATCGCTGTTCCGTCTGAAATACTAAACAAGCCAGGTTCTCTCAGTCAAAGCGAGTGGGGACTGGTTAAGAATCATGCCCAGATCGGCTATGATCTTTTAAAGGATGTAGAATTTCCCTGGCCGGTAGCAAACATTATTTACCAGCATCACGAAAGGCTGGATGGGTCCGGCTATCCGCTGGGTTTAAAGGCAGGGGAAATCAGACGGGAAGCCAGGATTCTGGCCGTGGCTGACGTGGTAGAAGCCATGTCTTCTCTCCGTCCTTATCGCGAACCTATTGGCCTGGAAATGGCTCTGGGGGAAATTGAAAAGAATAAAAGCCGACTCTATGATGCTTCATCGGTTGAAGCCTGCCGGTGGCTCTTCCGGGAAAAAGGCTACAAATTAAATGCGGATAAAGAAGACATTTAGCCTGGTCTAAATAGAAAACGGCCTTAAAAGGCTATAAAAACAGGATGAATTTTTTTAAGGACCAGACGCTCCATTTCCAGGATTTCTTTGATGCCTTTATCGGCCAGCTTTAGCAGGGAAGACAGCTCGCTCTTTCTGAAAGCTATTTTTTCGGCCGAAGCCTGGACTTCGACCAGCCGCCCATCGTCTATTTCTATTACGTTCATGTCAACTTCAGCCTGAGAATCTTCAACATAATCAAGGTCAAGAAGCTCCACTCCCTGCACAAGACCGACGCTGACTGCTCCGACCAAATTGCGCATGGGGAAGGTCTGGATTAATCCCTCTTCGAGCAACCGTTTAAAGCAAATGGCCAGGGCTAAACAACCCGCATTAACCGAAGCTGTCCTGGTTCCACCGTCAGCTTGTAGCACGTCACAATCTATAATAATGGTCATTTCGCCCAGGGCTGCCAGGTCAGTTCCGGCCCGAAGGACCCGGCCGATCAGTCGCTGGATTTCCTGTGTCCGCCCCGAAATCTTTCCCTGTGTTCTTTCCCGCGGGGTTCTTTTCTCGGTTGAGCGGGGAATCATCGAATATTCGGCGGTCACCCAGCCACTGCCGCTGCCTTTAAGAAAAGGTGGAACTTTATCTTCAACTGAGGCGGTGGCCACCACTCTCGTTTTACCCATTTCCACGTAAGCCGAGCCTTCGGCAAAATCTAAATAGTCGGGTTTAAAGACTACTGACCGGAGTTCATCAAAGTCCCGGCCAGAAGGACGTTTAAACCTATCTTTTTGGGCTGATTCCTTTTTGGGCTGTTTGGCGTTCAACGGTTTTCTCCATTCGGCAGCTAAAAATAAAATAATGATTTTAAAAAATCATCATAAGTCAGGTGTCTTTAATTTTCAACTGGCCGTGGAGAAAAATGAGAATCTTAAAAGTTAATCACAATGGTGGTGGTAAAAAAGGTATCAGCTTTCCGCCTGGGAATAAGAACAGTTAATCCGGTATCTATATTGTCGGGGCTATAGAGCGGCACTTCCGCCTCCGGCGGCCGGTTATTTCTCATAACTCTCACACTGGCTTTAAGAGCTAATGATTTAGTTAGCGGTGCCATCAGGCTCGTTGTCCAGTCATAGTGCCAGTCGCTCAACCGCTTAAGATTATCATCAAAAACAAAACCGGTTTCAAAAGAGGCATTGTCGAGCAGCTTTTGCTTCCAGAAAAAGGCATACTGGAAACCAATAAATGAGGACATTTTTTGCCCGCTGTATTTTCTCAGGGTCAGGGTCAGTCCAGCTGAACTTTTGACTTTAGCCGTATCTGAATCGGCCAGAACAATACCGCCCCCGGCTGTCCACAGAGCCCGCCCCTCCACTCCAGCAAATTTATTTCTGTCCCAGCTGAAGCCCAGATTGGCCAGCAATCTTCCCGATGGCCGGTGGTCGTACTGGGCCTGAATCAGATAATTTTCAGCTGTAAGCTTTCTTTTCTTTTCTTCAATCAGGCTGAAACTGTCTTCGCTGCCCACGGCTTTGCAGTCAACCGTTGTTGAGTGAGTTCGAAGAAAAAATGTTTTCAGAAGGTAGGAGTCTCGTTCATTGGGGGTTTTGAGCAGGGTATTACCAAGACTGAAAGAGGAAGTAACTGTATTTCCACCCGTGACCACATAGCTTAATTCCAGGGTCTTTTTCCAGGGCTCAAGCCAGTCTTTAATGGTTTTGTTCTTATCAGTCTCAGCGGTTTCCTGGGATTCGTCTGTTTTTTCCTTAGTCTGACTTTTAGTCTCTTGTAAGAAGTCAGGCTGATCGTTGACTGCCTGCTGTTTTCCATTTTCTTCCTCTGCAGCCGTGGCAGCCAGCGGCCAGCTATGGCTTTTGACCGGAAAGAAGAGAATCAAAGACAAGAAAACGAGACAAATAGTCAGCAGTGCTTTCTGGTCTCCTGTCCGACCGGAGTGATGGCAGGTAGGTTGTTTCTTCATTGGACAGCTTCCTTTTCGATTTTAAATTCTTGGCAGGAGAAGGTCCTGCTTTTTTCCAGGGTGGGCCAGCAGTAAATTACCTGATAAAAAAGAAAACTAAAAAATTACCTGTAAAGTTTCAGAATAATGAAAACTGAGCATCTGTCAATAGTGGCCGTCTCTTCTGGGTAGATAAATGCTTAAGAATTAGGAAGCAGTCTGACACTTTAAGCCTTAATTTATTTAAAACCTGCCAGTAATCAGGGGGGTTTTGCTAACCGGCGTCATTTCCTTTATAATAAAAAGCAATTTGTGTCTAGCCTTCAGGATTTAGTTTTTAATGAAAAAAATGGCCAGAAATAAAGTCTATAATTATTTAAGACCAGGCTGTCTGGCCGTCGTAATCCTTATTTTGTTCTGGCTGGTGGTGTCCTGCAGAGAAAAGCTGGCGTTGCCTGGCGTGGAAGTAGCTGTTAGTTTTTCTGATAAAAACCTGAGTGATAATCTTCTGACTTCTCTAAAAATTAAGTTCATTACCACTTCGGATTTTAAGCTGCCCGTTCAGGATTACGAGTTGCTGGCCGAAGCTTCGGCCGGTGAAAAAACCTTACTCCGGGAAAAGCTTTCTTTCCCTGTGCCAGTTTCCAGATGGCAGCCAAACCGGGTTTACGAAGTTCAAAAATTTATTTATTTCCCTCCATTTATTGATTTTTTTAGCCGTTCGGTCGGGCAGGGCCTGCCTGTAAACTTCAGGCTTTATTTTAAGTCGCCTCTATCCAGTGACATGATTGTAGTTTATCAAAGGCGACTGAAGTTTTCTCCATGCCCGCCTGATGTCCCCGATGTTGTTTTTCTTAATGGCTGGCTGGTTGTCAAGCGGCCAGGGAAGAATCCAGATGAATTACAGGTTGAACGCTGGACGGGCCAGCAAGCTTCCTGCTGGCTTGAGAATCCAGAGCGGCCAGCGATGCTGATGTTAAGAGGAAGCATCCCGTCTGAAACTCCACCGGGGCAAAAAGTTGTTATTGCCCTGGGAAATAGGATCCTCGAAGAATTCGAACCCTTGCCCGGAAGTCTTGAAAAAATATATCAACTGACGGGTTCGGATTTTGGCCAGAATGACGGCCTGCAGTTGACCATTAGAGTTAATAAAACCATAAAGCTAACCGATATCTACCCTGATATTAAAAACGAACAGCCAGTTGGCTTCCGGCTCGAGACTATTTACTTCCGGTGATTGACTGGCCCTTATCTTATCCAGATAGCCGGAGCTTCGGCGCTTTTTTTCTGGTTGATCTGCTCTTCATAAGCCTGCCTTAGCCTGGTTTCTTCTTCTTGAGCGTTGATCAGCTTTTCATAGGTATCACTTATTTCGCGCTGAATGCTCTCTTTGGTCTGCATGTCGGTTAGAGCGTAGAACTGTTGCCAGAGAGCATTCATCTTTAAGGTCAGAAGTTCAACATATTCTTTGGCTTTTTTCCAGGCATCTTCGAGTGAATTTCCCATGGCATCGAGTCCAGGGGCCCGAGACTGGGCTGATTGAGCCTGAGCAGGATTTCCGACCGTAACCCGGTGAACCACTGGCGGTGTATAATTGGCCGGTTGAGACGGAGGCTGCTGGTTCTCCTGAGTTTCCGTGGTGGCTGCGATTTCCCCGGCGATAATGATGGCCGGAGTCTTAGTCATTTTTTGCAGATCCTGGTTGGTAATGACCTTTATTTCTTTCCCCTTGAGGCTTTCTCTCCGGGCCTTTTCTTTTTTAGCCATTTCGACCAGATCCTGTTCCTGGGCCAGGAGCCAGACCGGAGCACAAAAACTCAAAAAAAGCAAAACAGCCATAAATTTTTTAAGCATTACTTCCCTCTCTATTTAAGAATAAACCCAATTTGCCCACTATGTCAATCGGGATGAATAGGTGAGCCGCCCTCAAGCTCCATCTCTGCCTTTGACCTGGCCGTCTTCAGGTGAAGCCGGTGGCCATCTGTCTTAAACTCTATGGCCCCATCCAGGTCAGTCCGGTAAAGTTTAATATGGTGTTCTTCCAGTCTCGAGACAATTTCTTTCGCCGGAAAACCATAAATATTGTGACGGCCGCAACTGGCCACCGCTATTCCTGGGGCAACCGCTTCCAGAAAAGCAGCCGTTGAAGATGATTGGCTGCCATGGTGAGGAACTTTCATGATAGTAGTCTTTAATTTATCTTTGATTTCCTGCTGGCCGGCTAAATAGCTCTCCACCTGACTGGTGATATCGCCCGGAAAAAGAAAAGATATTTTTCCCCATTCGACCCTGATCACGGCTGAGAGGTCGTTGCCCGGACGGAAGGCAGCCCGGGCCCGTTCATCAGGATATAGAAATTCTACTTGAATGTTGTCTGCCGGTCTGAGTTCCAGACCGCTGGTTATTCTGGTTTTCCTGACTTTTTTCCTCAGGGCCTGTTCTATCTCTTGATTCAGAGCATTGGCCTTATAATTTTCGGTATAAAAATACTCTTTTATTTTGAAATTTCTGGCCACGGCGGGCAGGCCTCGAGCATGGTCAGGGTGAAGATGGGTTGAAACCAGATAATCAATCTTTTTATAACCACGTGACCAGAGAAACGGTGAAACAATGCTCTCGCCCGGGTCGAAAGTGCTTTGTGGAAACCCGCCCGCGTCTATCACCATCAGGTGGCCACCAGGGAACTCTATAACCTGTGACTCACCCTGTCCCACATCTATGACGGTTACGATCAGACTGTTCGACCCGGCCTTAAAAGGATAGGTAATAAGAATGGTAAAGAAAATCAAGAAGGCCAGCCAGGTGGCCAGTTTCTGCCCCTTAAACTTTGGTTTTAGCAGCAGAAGCAAAAGAAAAAGATAGAAGCCGATGATAACGAATAGCGGTGGCGAAGGCAACCGGTAAGAAAGGGATGATAGTGGCTCAAGACAGCCGGTCAGCCAGATAAATACTCTGATGGGGAGCTTCATTAAAACAGACATTAAATGGGCGAGTGGAGGTGAAATTAATCCGATTAGTAAATAAAGATAGCCAGCAACCATTAGGAAGCCGACCAGAGGAGTGGCTGGAATGGTCAGAAGGGCAGAAGCAAAAGTCACACGGTTGAAACTGCTGACAATGACCGGCATGGTGGCTACGACCGCTGCCGCCGACATGGCGGCCAGTTCTGATAGTTTAAATGGTAGATGTGGCAAACAGCGATAAACTGGCTGATAAAAAAGAATCAGCCCTAAAGTTGCCAGAAAGGTCAGTTGAAAACCAGCCTCATTCAGACTGAAGGGATTAAGGCATAGAAGAATAAGAGCGGACAGAGAGATGGTATTTAAAAGATTGACCTCGGCAAAAATGATTTTGCCGATAAAGAAAAGCGAGGCCATGATAACCGCCCGGAAAACAGATGGTTGGCCTTCAACCAGACAGCCATAAAAGGCCAGTGCCATCAGAAGAATGGTGTAAATTAGTTTTTTAGAACGAAAAAAAGATTTTAGAAAGAAAAAAAGAAAACCAGAAACTACTCCAACATGAGCACCGGAAATGGCCAGAAGATGATAGAGCCCGGTTTTCTGGAACTGTAGATCGGTTTTCTGGTCGAGCCGGCCATCCTCGCCCAGCAGAAGCGCCTCAAGAATAGCTCCTTCACGACCCGGACTAAATTTTTTCTCACCCGGGTAATCGGCTTCTATTTCTTTCTGAAGTTTGCGTCTCAAACGAGAGAAAAATCCTGAGAAAGTATGATTTTGGTTATTAAGCTTTTTTAAAAGAAAAGGGCTTTTAGTATAGGCTCGCGCCTGAATCTTCTGGCTTTGAAGATAGAGTGGCATAAAGTCGGGGAAAAAGTTTTTAAAAGAGCTGTCCTCATTGAGACTGGCCGAGAATTCGAGCTTATCACCGGCTTGAAGTTCCAGGGGGTCGTCGCTGGTCGTCGAGTGGGGAACAATCAGCTGCAATTTAGCCTTTATTTTTCTTGTCTGGCCGTCTGCTTCAATTTGGCTGGTGGCGATAAGGAGGCGGTCACGGTCAAGGCCTCTTTCCGGTGACTTTAAGACCAGTCCTTTGAAGTCCAGATAGGTCTCGGTCGGAAAGTTCTTAAGGGAGTTGTCATGATAAATTTTGCTGCTCAGTGCCTGGAGGGTAAGACCTGAAATCAAGAAGGCTAAGATGAGAAAGCCGAAAGCCAACCGGCCTTTTTTAAAATAATAGGCCAGCCAGGCTGCCACCCAGGTGGCCAGCAGAAACCAGATCAGGCCGGAATAAAAATGTAGATCGAGATTTCCGGCCAGGACAAGGCCAGAAACAAAGCTAACTGCCGGCAAAAAAAGAGGACAGGCCATCAATTAAATAGACGGCGTGCTGTCCACTAATTAGATGACGTTGTCTCGGCCTGTGTTTTTAGCGAGGCTTGCTGCTCTAAGGCATTAAGAACAAGGTGACACATCGCCTTGATGCCAATCGTGATGGCTTTCTCGTCGGGATTAAAGTTAGGACTATGAAGAGGGGCAGTCGTTGCCTGACCAGGGCTTTTTACTCCCAGAAAAAAATAAAATGCGGGAATTCTTGTAGCATAGAAAGCAAAATCTTCAGACACCAGCTGTGGTTTCACCTCAACCACATTAGCTTCACCCAGAGATTGAGTCAGCCAGGGAAGAACAGCCTTAACAAATTCCGGATGATTGTAGACAGGAGGCAACTGACGTTCATAGTCAAGATTATAGCTGGCACCGTAACCCTGACAGATTCCAGCCACTATCTTCTCTATGATCTCAGGTATTTTATCTCGCAGCTCAGGGTTCAGAGTTCGAACTGTTCCTTCCATGACCACTTTGTCAGCAATTATATTGGACCTCACTCCGCCCTGGATTTTTCCAATGGAAATGACCAGGGCTTCGGTCGGATCAACCAGCCGGCTGCTTATATTCTGAAGATTGCTTATGACTTCGGTGGCAATAACAATGGCATCTATTCCTTCCTGGGGCCTGGCTCCATGGGCACTTTTCCCCTTAATAGTCAGGGTAAAACTATCCGAACTGGCCATCGTATAGCCCGGAGCATAACCAGCCTGGCCAACCCTGAGATCAGGCCAGACATGAAGACCAAAAATAGCCCGGACAGGCGGGTCAACTAAAACCCCCTGTCTGATCATCAAATCTGCCCCACCTTCTTCTCCCGGGGGAGCACCCTCTTCAGCCGGCTGGAAAATAAATTTTATTTTGCCAGGAATTTTATCTTTGAAATTGCTCAGCACCATGGCTGTCCCCAGGGCAATGGAAGTATGGAAATCATGGCCGCAGGCATGCATAACACCAGGATTAAGTGATTTATAGGGAAATGTATTCTGTTCCTCAACGGGCAGGGCATCCATGTCGGCTCTGATGGCCACGGTCGGACCGGGCAAAGCTCCAGTTAGCAGACCGACCACGCCTGTCATGGCTACACCTGTTTTCACCTGAAGTCCAAGAGCAGTTAGTTTGTTTGCCACCAGTTTGCTGGTTTCAAATTCGCGATTACTGAGCTCGGGGTTCATATGCAGAAAACGGCGGATTTTTATTATTTCAGCCCGGTTCTTTTCTATTTCCTGGTCAATGGCCGTGGCTGTCTTGAGGTCAACAGCTGACAACCAGGCCGGTCCAACTAAAAATACCGCTGAAATTAAAAGGATAAAAGATTTATGAAGCCACTTGCCCATGCCCACCCTCGCTTTACCTGAGATTTAGAAAAATCCCCTTTTTATTCTATACTGTCTGATTCAGATCAAAGATTCTAACTGGTTACTTTTCTGTTTCCAAGTCTTCGAGAAATTCTGGTCTTTCTCCTACCGCTTCGCCTTTTTTCTTCTCCAGAAATTCTTTTATAGCTTCAATGCTTTCCTCGGCTTTTTCCTTGACCACTTTGGCCCCTTTTTCTGCTTCCTTGGCCACCTTGGTATAACCCTGGACAGCCAGTTCCTGGCCTTTTTTTACCTCTTCTTTAATTTTCTTTCTGGTTTCTTTCCCGCTGGAAGGAGCAAACAATATGCCAAGTAGAAAACCAGTGGCTGCGCCAGCTAAAAAGGTCAAAAGATAATCAGCAAAATGGGAATTTCCGTTATCTGCCATTTTTTTTCTCCTTTCTTTTTTTTATTATTTGCCAGCCGTAACGCACCAGAGGAAAAAGGACCGGCCAGTACTTAGACGCCGGCCTGACGACTCTGGTCGTTAAGAAAAGGGAAAGCTCCGATAACCCCGAGACTGTCTTTTTGGCTGATTCAAGAATTGTTCCCGTTTCGTCGAGCCGGCGCTCGACCAGATCCTCAATTTTTTTCAGCTTATCGAGTGTGACCTGGAGTTCTTGAAGAGATTTTTCAGCTTCTCTGGCTGTCCGTCGGAGCTGAAGGAGGAAGAGAATTAAAAAAACAGCTATAACAACGGCGGCGACAGTCAAAATCAGAAAAAGGGTCTGGTTGAAGGTTAGCAACATGATACATTTACATTAGGCCAAAAGAGGGCACGTTGTCAATCATTTTGGTGCTGTTCAGTCAGAAGAACGGTGCTAAAGATTGGAAAAGGCAGCAAAAACCATTGGCGGGCAAAGGCTGAGGAAAGAGGTCATGGCCAGCCCTTGAAATTAGCCTGGTAAAAGGTATCATCTGTCCAGAGTCAATATAAGGGGAAAGACATGAGCTCTCAGGAACTCTTCCGGCGCTGGCGGTTCAAAAGATAAATAAAAAAAGGCGCCCCCAGAGCGGCAGTAATTACCCCGATGGGAATTTCTGAAGGGGCAAAGGCTGTTCTGGCCACCAGGTCGCAAAGAATCAACATCGTCCCGCCCGTCAAAGCTGAATAAAGGAAAAGAGGCCGGTGATCGGGCCCGACCAAAAGTCTCACTGAATGTGGAACTATCAGCCCAACAAAGCCAATGATGCCAGCCACAGCTACTGAAAACGAGGCTAAAAGAGTAGCCAGGAAAAGAAACAGCCGTCTGGTGGTTTTAACCGGGCAGCCTAAAGACTGGGCAACTTCATCGCCCAGAGCCAGAAGATTCATCTCGGGAGAAAAATATTCAGAAATAACCAGAGCCAGAAGAAAATAGGGAAGGATGAGCCAGACCTCCTTCCAGCTGGAAAGAGAAAAGCTGCCTAAAAGCCAGAAAATTGCCTGTTCATAGGCATCTGCTCGCCTGAAAAGCAAAAATGAAGTTAAAGCTGAGGCCATCGCCCCGGCGGCAATACCGGTCAGGAGCAAGCTTTCACCCTGACGCAAGCTCCTGCTCTCAGAAATCAGATAGACGGAAGCGACCAGAAGCAGGCTGGTCAAGAAAGCCAGCCAGCTCTGGCTGGAGAAACCAAAAACAGTCCAGGTCAGGCCAAGCTCAAGGCTGAGAACTGCTCCAAGAGAAGCCCCGGAAGAGACACCCAGAATAAAAGGGTCGGCCAGAGGATTTCGAAAATAGCCCTGAAGAATAGCTCCCGACAGGGCCAGAGATGCTCCCACCAGATAAGCCAGAATGGCTCTTGGCAGGCGAAGATGAATAATTATGTCTTTATATTGACCGCCTGAAAAAAGACCGGCCCAGGTTTCCTCCCAGCTTATCCTGACTGCTCCGATTTTAATTGACAGGAGAAAGGCGGTTAAAGTCAGGAAAGCCAGCATAGCCGGGAAGAGCCAGTGTTTCCTCCGGCTGCTCATTTTCTCTCCGGTTCAGAGGCGAAATAAACGGCCTTAACCAGCCATTCATAGGCATCAACCAATCTCGGGCCAAAACGGCTGAATAGATTTTCATCAAGAAAGATGAAATTCTTATTTTTGATGGCCTTAATTTCGCGAAGAGGTGTCAGGCTTTCCAGCCATTTTGTGGCCTGTTTGAAGCCTTCCTGGTTGCGGGCCAGAATAAGGATAATTTCAGGATTATCGGCAATTAGTTTCTCCGGATTGTAAGCCAACCAGTTACCTTCGAAGTTGGCCGCCACGTTCTGCAGGCCAGCCCTGTTAAGTAAATAATTGAGGTAACTATTTTGACCACAGGTCCATAGCTCCTGTCCCTGGCCATAAAGAGTCAGGAAGACTTTTGCTGGCGCTTTAACCTGTGGCACCCGGGCTTCTATTAACTTTATTCTTTCCCTCAGGTTCGAGTTGAGTTCCTGCCACCTGTCCTCACCACAGGTTAAACGTGAAATCCTTTCAATCAGTGAGAAAAGATCTTCAAAAGTTTTTCCGATTTCAAAAGCTTGAAGCGGTAGCTTTTCTTCATACAGCCTGTCGAGAATGCGCCGCGGATTACCTCTAAAGCCAAGAACCAGATCTGGCTGGAGGACCTTGATCTTCTCCAGGCTGGGGTCGACCAGCCCGCCAATTATTTCTTTTTGTCTGGCCTCTTCCGGGTAATCGCAGAAGCTCGTCACCCCGACCACCTGCTGGCTGAGACCCAGAGCGAAAAGTATTTCGGTCAGATTGGGGGCTAAAGAAATTATTCTTTGCGGGCAGTGATTGAGTTCAAGTCGGCGCCCAAAATCATCGCGGAAGATTTTGACATCAGAAGAAAAAGCAGGGACGGTCAAAAGGAAAATTATTATAAAAATTAGACACTCAGACAGCCGCGGCTGGCTTCTTTTGCCTGATGAATGGTCGCTAAATGCAGAACCGGTGGCTGAGCGGTTAAGCCTCACAGGCTTAAAGATGCTTAAAAGCTGGTTTTTTTTAATTTTTAACTCCTGTCTGCTATTTTAGGCTCGTGTTTTGATTCTGGCCGGCCAACTGAATGAATGAAAGATATCTCGGGCAAACCAGAAGAACTATTTTCTCTTAGCTCAACTTCCAGATCAAAGACACGCCGGATTATCTCCCGGCTGATTACTTCCCGGGGAGAGCCAGCCGCTTCTATCCTGCCTTCTTTTAAAAAAATCAAGCGCTGACAGTAAGGAATGCAGAGATTGAGATTGTGTTCGGCCACCAGAATGGTCTTCTTTTTTTCTAACTGAAGGTCTCGAAGAAGATGATAAATCTGAAGCTGAAAATTTATATCCAGGTGGGAACTTGGCTCATCCAGAAGGAGAACCGGTGTTTCCTGAGCTAGGGCTCTGGCCAGGAGCACCCGCTGTCTTTCCCCTCCGCTTAACTGACTGAGCCTTTTATTTCTGAGAGCAGTTATCCCTGTTAGTTTCATGGCTTCCTCAATTTGCCACCGGTCTCTGTCTGACTCGCCAGCCAGTTTGTTTATCTGATGGACATAGCGACCCATGGCCACTGTCTCTCCCACGGTGAAATCAAAAACCGGCTCTGAGACTTGAGGGACATAAGCCAGCCGGGCGGCTATCTCCCTTGGTTTCAGGCGAAAAAGGCTCTTGTCTTCCAACCTGACCGTACCGCGAACAAGAGGAGTCAGCCGCTGGAGGGCTTTAATCAGTGTGCTCTTGCCTGAGCCATTCGGGCCGCAGACAGCCAGAAATTCTCCGTGGCCAAGCTCAAAGGAAAGATCGTGGATAACAGGCAAGCGGTTATAGCCGGCTTCCAGGTTTTTTACTTCGACGAGTTTCATTCGGGTAAATCTATTTGTTATTGAATAAATTCTGGCAGAAAAGCTTATTATAAATTTAATTGGTTGAATAAGCTATAACTGGCTGCAGGCTGGTTGACTTTTAGTGACCATAAACTTATCATTTTAAGCTGATTGGACATCTGGCTCGCTTTGTCGGGACTTGATTCCCTGAGCAGAGGTAGCAACTATGAAGGAAGCCTATAATTTTCAAAAAATTGAAGAAAAGTGGCAGAAAGTCTGGGAAGAACGCCAGGTTTTTGAGGTGGAAGAAGATCCAGCCAAACCAAAATTCTATTGCCTCGAAATGTATCCTTACCCTTCCGGCCGGATTCACATGGGGCATGTGCGCAATTATTCAATAGGTGATGTCATCGCCCGCTTTAAAAAGATGAGAGGATTTAATGTCCTTCATCCCATCGGCTGGGATGCTCTGGGCTTGCCGGCAGAAAATGCTGCTATTAAACATGGCATTCATCCTCAAAAATGGACTCTCGACAATATTGACTATATGCGTTCTCAGTTAAAAAGACTGGGCATCAGCTATTGCTGGTCGAGGGAAGTTAATTCCTGCCTGCCAGAATATTACCGCTGGAATCAGTGGATTTTCCTCAAGATGCTGGAACAGGGGCTGGCTTATCGCCGGTTGAGCTGGGTCAATTGGTGTCCTCAGTGCCGGACAGTCCTGGCTAACGAACAGGTGGTGGCCGGCCGCTGCTGGCGCTGTGACAGTGAGGTCAGCCAGAAAAAAATGGAGCAGTGGTTTCTAAAAATTACAGCTTATGCCGACGAGCTGCTGAGCGGCCATGAGAAACTCACCAACTGGCCGGAACATGTTCTTCAGATGCAGAAGAACTGGATAGGCAAGAGCGAGGGTGCGCTGGTCAATTTTAAAGTCCCGGCTGTAAATAAGGACATCGAGGTCTTTACCACCAGAATCGACACTATTTACGGGGCAACTTTCCTGGTCTTGTCGGTTGAGCATCCTCTGACCCCAGAACTTATTGCTGACCATCCTGAAAAAGAAAAGCTTCTTGACTGGATCAAAAAGACAATCGCTGAAACCAGGGTCAGGAGAGAAATTAAGGAAGAAGAAAAGGAAGGTTATGATACAGGTCTCAAGGCCATTAATCCTTTTACCGGCCAGCCTGTTCCCATTTTTCTGGCCAATTACGTACTAATGGATTATGGCACCGGGGCGGTCATGGGTGTTCCGGCTCATGATCAAAGGGATTATGAATTTGCCACTAAATATAAATTGCCGATTATACCGGTGATAAAACCGGACTCGCCTGATAAACAGCCGCCAGCCGGCCAGGCTTTTGAGGACTACGGGATCCTGATCAATTCCGGCGAGTTTAATGGCCTGAGCTCACAGGAGGCCATGGGAAAAATGGCGGCGGCGGCCGAAGCTAAGGGTCTAGGTCGTAAAAGTGTCACCTACCGCCTGCGCGACTGGGGTGTTTCCCGCCAGCGCTACTGGGGGACACCGATTCCGGTTATTTATTGTGAAACATGCGGTGTCCAGCCTGTTCCCTATGAGCAACTGCCGGTTGAGATCCCCTGTAAAGCGGAGTTTAGCGGCGAGGAAGGTTCACCGCTGGAAAGAGTTCCTGGATTTATTAATACCGCCTGTCCTAAATGTGGAGGGCCAGCCAGGCGTGAGACTGATACCATGGATACCTTTGTGGATTCATCCTGGTATTTTTTCCGCTACTGTTCTCCTCATGAAACCAGGCTGCCGTTTGACCCGGAAAAAGCGGCTTACTGGCTGCCCGTTGATCTTTATATTGGCGGTGTCGAGCATGCTATCCTTCATCTAATTTACTCAAGGTTTTTCACCAAGTATCTCCGGGATCTGGGCCTCGCCCGGATTGATGAGCCCTTTCCGCATTATCTGGCTCAGGGCATGGTTACTAAAGATGGCGCGGCCATGTCCAAATCCAGGGGTAATGTGGTTGATCCGGACGAAATGGTTAAAGCTTATGGGGCTGATGCTCTGCGCGTTTTTATTCTCTTTGCCTCTCCACCAGAAAAAGAATTTGCCTGGTCAGAAGAAGGACTTGAAGGCTGTTATCGCTTTATTCTTAGAATCTGGAATCTGGTGGAGGAAAACCTGGACCTCTTCCAGTGCGGGGATACTTTGTCCGCCGAACAATTTGACTCGGCGAGCTACCAGCGGCTGAGCAAGAAGCTTCATCAAACCATAAAAAAGGTAACCGATGATATTGAACAGCGTTTTCATTTAAATACCGCTATTTCAGCTCTGATGGAGCTTACCAACAGTCTGAAGAAGGAAAAGGACGCTTTGAGATCGAGCCAGAAAGGAAGGGAGCTCTTGAAAGAGGCCCTGGCCGATTTGATTCTTCTTCTGGCACCTTTTGCCCCTCATCTGGCTGAAGAAATGTGGCAGAAAACCGGCGGGGCAACCTTGGTGGCTGAAACCAGCTGGCCTGTCTATGACCCCGAGCTGGCTAAAGAAGAGATGATCACTATCGTGGTTCAGATTAATGGCAAACTGCGAGATAAGTTTGAAATTGAAATTGATACAGATGAGGAGATCCTGAAGGCAAAAGCCCTGAGCCTGCCTCGCATCCAGGAGCTACTCGGCGGGAAAGAGCCCAAAAAAATTGTCTGCGTGAAAAATAAGCTGGTCAGCCTGGTCGTCTGACCTCTGGATTAGATGCCATTTTTCAAAAAATATATTAGAAGCTGCCTCTTTATTGCCCTGGTCATAATTTCTTTATCGGCCTGCGGTTATCACCTGCGAGGCCGGGGGAGTGTCTGGCCGCCCGGGATGAAGCGTATCTGTGTTCCGGTCTTCAAAAATACTACCGGGCGGTTTGAGCTTGATCTAAAATTGACCAGAAGTGTCATCAATGAGCTAATTGCCAGGACTCAGGTGGGTATTGAGCCCGATCAAAATAAAGCCCAGGGATTGCTGCTGGGTGAGATTACCTCTTTTAAGGCTCAACCGATAGCTTTTAGTTCCGCTGGAGCGGCCAGCCGCTATAAGATAACGGTGGTAACCAGTGTGGTCTTTACCGATCTTTTGACTGAGCGGGTGATATTTGCTGATGATAATTTTACCTATGTAGATGAATACGAAGTCCCGACTGGCCTTGATTATGAAACGATGGAGAATCAGGCTATTGACCGGCTGGCAGAGAAATATGCCCGGCAGCTGGTGGTTAGCCTCCTGGAAGGTTTTTAAATGGCTTCAAGGGAAGTTTTTTACCGGACGCTGGAAAAGGCTCTGGCTCCCAAAAATTTAAAGCCCGGGAATTTTATTTATGGCGAGCAGGCCATGGCGGCCAGGATCTGTCTTGCTAAATTTAAAGAAGACAGCCGCCAGGAAGAAAATGGGCCCGAATTCAGGACTTATTTTCTTTTTGAAACTGGCTGGCCGGAAATTCTTGATGAAGCTTCCAACCTTGATATGTTTTCTTCCGGAAAGAGCAAAATATTTGTAATCTATTTTCCGGAATATGAGACTGGCGACTGGCAGGCTGGTGATAAAGCCTACCGACAACTGCTCGCTCCGGCTGAAGAGCTGCTTTCCCGTTACTTCCAGCAGCCGCCTGACCGGGTTTTTTTAATCATTATCTTTGAGGGAAGACTTAAGCGTGGCCAGAAGCTTCTGGACTTTTTTCAACGACTCGAGAACCGTGATAAGAATCTGATGCGGATCCTCGAAATCAAAACTCCTAAAGAAAATGAACTGCTGGTCTGGATAAGCGAAGAAATGAAATCCAGAGGGAAAAAAATACAGCCTGGAGCGGCCAGAAAATTGCTGGAAATCTGCGGTTCGGACCTGCTTCTCCTGAACCAGGAAGTTGAAAAAATCAGCCTTTATCCTCAAGAAAAAGGTGAAATAACCGAAGATGATGTTCTGAAAGCCAGTGCGGTCCACCAGAGCTATGACCGCTTTGCTTTAGAAGAAGCACTCGAGTCGGGCAGTCTCGAGCAGGCCTTAAGTGTTAACCACCGCTTTTTTGCTGGCGAGCCGGCTGGGGCTGATGTGCTTAATTACTTTTCTTCGATTAGCCGTTATATCATCTTGTTAAATCAAGCCAGGGTTCAGGTTGACAGATGGAAAAAGCCAGTTAAGGAAATATTTAAAAAATCCCATCCACAACTGGTCGAGGGCTGGAGTCTTTTCGACCGGAAACTTCAGGCTTTTACTGCCTGTCTCGAGGCTTTTAGCCAGAAAGAGCTGGATAAATTGGTTCGTCAACTGGCCAGACTCGATTTAAGCTTAAAAAGCAGCAACCTTGAGCCTGAAATATTGATAGAGACCTTTCTTTTAGAATATTTCGCTTTAAGGGATAAAAAACTTGGTTGAGGTCAGCTGACCTTTGGTTTCAAGGCCGTGACCTGTTTTGATAGACGTGATTTGTGGCGGGAGCCGGTATTCTGGTGGATAGCTCCTTTAGCTACTGTCTTATCAATGGCCTTGATGGCTTTCGGCAGAAGTTCGAGAGCTGCTTCCTGGTCCCCACTGGCCAGAGCTTGTCTCACCTTTTTAATGTAAGTTTTCATCAGAGATTTATTTCTCTGGTTGGTAGCCTGCCGACTGAGGCTTTGACGATGCTGCTTGATAGCTGATTTGTGTCTCAGTGCCATCTATAACTCCTTATAAGGGCATTATGATAGAATATTCAAGGTTTAAAGTCAACTGCGGCAGGCTTGATTTGAGATTTCAAGCGGTGATGGAAGGAGAGAGGCGTGAAGATAGTTTTACAGAGAGTTAAAGAAGCCAGGGTGGTGGTGGAAGGACAAATAGTTGGTGAAATTGGACCCGGAGTTTGTCTTCTGGTCGGAATAGAAAAAGGAGACAGGGAGGCTGAGGCTGACTACCTGGCAGATAAGGTCATAGAGCTCCGCATTTTTCCAGACGAGCAAGGGAAAATGAACCTGTCTTTAAGAGAAACCCGGGGTAGCATGCTGGCTGTGTCACAATTTACCTTAGCCGGCTCGGTCAAGAAAGGGCGCCGGCCGAGTTTTGATCAGGCGGAGTCTCCGGACCGGGCTGCCTGCCTGTTTGATTATTTTGTTGGCAGGTTAAGAGCCAGTGGGCTTAAAGTAGAAACCGGCATCTTTCAGGCTATGATGGATGTTTATCTGGTCAATGACGGGCCGGTCACTTTTATCCTCGATTCAAAAACGAAACAGCTCTAACACTCCCGCTTGAAATATTTGAATCATAACTTGAAAGGCTCAGATGATATCCAGCAGATGGCCCATCTTTTCTTTTTTAGTTTTTAGATAGGCAAGATTCTCTTCATTGGGAGGAATCTGAATTGGTACTCGCTCCACAATTTCCAGGCCGTAGCCGCTCAACCCGCGGAACTTTCGAGGGTTATTCGTAAGTAACCTGATTTTTCTTATACCCAGGGCAGCCATGATCTGGGCTCCAATGCCATAATCTCGTTGATCCGGTTTAAAGCCAAGCCGGCAGTTGGCTTCGACTGTGTCTGCTCCCTCATCCTGCAGGGCATAGGCTTTGATTTTATTAGCCAGACCGATACCCCGGCCCTCGTGATTGAGCATATAGAGAACCAGCCCCCGGCCTTCCTTTTCGATCATTTCCATCGAGAGGTGAAGCTGGCCGCCACAATCGCAGCGCAGCGAACCAAAAGCATCACCGGTCAGACATTGAGAATGGGCTCTGACCAGTACCGGCTGGTCGCCAGCGATCTCGCCCTTGATCAGGGCCACATGATGATCGCCATGGATGATATCCTCAAAAACGGCTAAGCGAAAATGGCCAAAGCGGGTTGGGAGATCGGCCTCAGCAATTTTTCTGACCAGTGTCTCAGTGCCCATCCGATAGCGAATTAAATCGGCGATGGTTAGAATCGGCACGTCATATTCTTCAGCGAACTTCTCCAGATCTGGCATTCTGGCCATTGTCCCGTCTTCTTTCATTACCTCGCAGATGACGCCGGCTGGATAAAGACCAGCCATTCTGGTCAGGTCAACTGCTGCCTCTGTCTGGCCGGCTCTGGCCAGGACTCCGCCATCTTTAGCGATCAGCGGGAAAACATGTCCCGGACGAGCCAGGTCTTCCGGCCTGGTCTGCAGGTTAATGGCGGTTAAAATTGTTCTGGCCCGATCGTAAGTGGAAATGCCGGTTGTGACGCCTTCGCGGGCATCAATAGAAACGGTAAAAGCTGTGCCAAACCTGGCCGTGTTTTCGGTGACCATCGGGGGAAGCTTGAGCTCTTCGGCTCTATCCTTGGTCAGAGAGAGGCAAACCAGGCCACGGCCATTTTTAGCCATAAAGTTTATTATCTCCGGGGTGACTTTTTCAGCTGCCACCATCAGGTCGCCTTCATTTTCGCGGTCCTCATCATCAACGATGATGATCATCCGGCCAGCCCGCAAATAATCAAGAGCTTTGTCGACACCAATGACTTTTGGTTTATTTTCCATTTTTGTTTATCAGATATGCTTTAGAATTTTTTTTCTGATATAAAATTATACACGTATTTCCCGATGATGTCACCCTCGAGATTAACCAGGTCACCCGGCCGCAGTTCATTAAGATTGGTCGCCCCAAGAGTAGCAGGTATCAATTCCACTTCCAGCCAGTCAGAGCCGAGGGAGGCGACCGTCAGACTGACACCATTAATGGCCACCGAACCTTTTGAGACAAGATATTTTCTGCACTCGGCCGGTATCCTAATTTTAAGCCTTTTACCCAGGGGCCTGCTTTTAACCTCCATCACCTGCCCGGTGCCATCAATATGACCGGTCACTAAATGGCCTCCCAGAAGATCATCAAGCCGGAGGGGCGGCTCGAGATTGACGGTTTTCCCTGGACGATAGCCTTTTAGATTTGTCCTGTCCAGAGTTTCCCGGGACAGGTTGAAAGACAGGCGACTTTTTTCTCTGGCAGTAACGGTCAGACAGATGCCATCCACCGCCAGGCTCTGGCCGATCTCAAGCTGGGCAGCCAGCTCGTCTGGAGCCTCGATGAGAACTTCGGTCCGGTCCTTTCTTAATCCCCTGAATTTTCCCTGAAAGCGGATAAGCCCGGTAAACACCTAAAAATATCCTTCCAGTATGATGTCGTCATTAAGTCTTAAAGTCCTGATATCTTTTAACCTGGCTGCTCTGGACAGGCGACTGACTCCCTGCCCCTCAAACATGGTAGGAGCCTTTTCTCCGCCAATAAGTTTGGGAGAAATGAAAATGTAAGCTTTATCAGCCAGTCTTTGCTCCAAAAATGAGGTCATCAGCGCGGCTCCGCCTTCAACCAGAACGGAGGCTATTTCTCTCTTGCCGAGTTCTTTAAGAATCGCCCTGAGCGACAGCCTGCTTTTCCTTTCCGGAACGCGGATGACTTCGGTTCCTCTTTCTTCCAGTCTTTTTGCCTTTTCATCAGAACCCTTATAGCCAGTGAAAATCAGAACTTTTCCTTCGCCCGGATTTTTTAGAAGGCGGGCGTCAAGGGGGAGACGCAGTTTCGCATCAAGTACGATTCGAAACCATCTTTTCTTGACAAAGTTTTCCAGCCTGACCGTCAACCTGGGATCATCGGCCAGGACGGTATTGATTCCGACCATAATTCCATCCTGTTCTGCCCGCAGTTTCTGGCCGAATCTTCTTGATTCTTCCGAAGAAATCCAGCGGGACTGGCCAGCCGAGGTAGCCATTTTGCCGTCAAGACTGACGGCAGCTTTGAGTGTGATGAAAGGAACTTTGCTCACGATGTATTTATTATAAGCTTCATTTAATCTTGCCTGCTTTTCAGCCAGAACGCCCGTCACCACCTCCACACCAGCTGCTTTTAGCCGGGCCACTCCTTTCCGGTTAACAAGCGGGTTGGGGTCAAAGGTAGAGATGACCGCCCGTTTGAATCCAGCCGAGGATAGGCGGTCGGCACAGGGAGGTGTTTTTCCCCAGTGGACACAGGGCTCAAGGGTCAGATAAAGAATCGAATCTCTGGCTTTGGTTCCAGCTGTCTCCAGGGCAATGATTTCAGCATGGGGACTGCCCGCTGACCGATGATATCCCCAGCCAACAATTTGCCCCTGCTTGACAATCAGGGCGCCGACGCAGGGATTTGGACTGGTCTGACCTCTGGCTTTTTCCGCTAAGGAATAAGCCATTTCCATCAGAACAGTATCATCAGCTGTTTTCATCATGAGAGGAGGGCCTTAACAAAGGCTTCCGGATCAAACCCTATTATATCTCTTTCTGTCTCGCCCAGGCCAACGAATTTTATGGGCAGCTTTAGTTCTTCGACTACGGCCAGGACACTGCCTCCGCGGGCTGTCCCGTCGAGCTTGGTCAGAAAGACCCCGGTCAGGCCGGAAAAGCGGTTAAACTCCCTGGCCTGAACGATGGCGTTCTGGCCAATGGTGGAATCGAGGACGAGAAGAATTTCCTGTGGAGCTCCAGGGATTTCCCGGCTGATAACCTTTTTTATTTTTTCCAGCTCAGCCATTAGATTGGCATAAGTGTGAAGGCGGCCAGCTGTGTCAATGATCAAAAGGTCATAATTTCTGGCCTTAAACGACTGGAGGGCATCATAGACGACTGAAGCCGGGTCAGCTCCGGGCTGTCCCTGAATGACCGGCAGATTAAGTTTCTTTCCCCAGAGAACTAATTGCTCTTGAGCTGCTGCCCGGAAAGTATCAGCGGCGGCCAGCATGACTTTCCGGCCTTCACTCTGATATTTGTGTGCGAGCTTGGCGGCAGAGGTGGTTTTACCCCCGCCATTCACTCCGACCAGTAGCCAGACAGCTGGAAAGACCTGATTGACGGCCGGTGGTTTAGAGGCGAGAATCTCAATCAATTCCTGTTTTAACAAAGCTTTGAGATCAACCTCGCCTGATTTTCTGGCCTTTTCTTTAAGATCATCGATAATTTTCTGACTGGTGGCCACGCCGATATCGGCCAGGATGAGCAGCTCAAAGAGTTCATCGAGAATTTCTTCCTGTGGCTGGCCGCGGGAAAAGAGTTGTTCAATCGGGGCAAAAAGTTTTCTGGTTTTGGACAGGGTTTCTCTTAGTTTTTCTAACACAGCCTAGGCATTATATTTTTGAGTCTGTATGATGTCAATAAAACCAGTGGGCCAGCCGGTTGTCGAAGGCTAGAAGTTGTGTTAAATTAAAAAAGATGGAAGCTAATTACCGCTGGCAGATAAGGCCTGAAAATCCAGAAGCCTGGGTTCTTGCCCAGGAGCTTAACCTGCCCAATGAAATAGCGGCCATTCTGGTTAATCGCGGAATAAAGAAGAGCGAGGAAGCAGCTTCTTTTCTTTATGGGCGTCTGCCTGATCTTCATAATCCATTTTTAATGCGCGGCATGAAGGAAGCCGTCAACCGTATCTGGCAGGCTATAGCCAGAAAAGAGAGAATTGTGGTCTTTGGCGATTATGATGTTGATGGCATGCTGTCGGTGGTCATGCTGGTTAAGGGGCTGCGCTCGCTTGGCGGGCAAGTGGACTATTTTATTCCCGACAGAATGAAAGATGGCTATGGACTGAAGATTCATCATCTGCCGCATATCCTTGAAATGAAAGCCAACCTGCTCATCAGTGTCGATTGCGGGATCAAGGCCACTGACTTTGTTGAAGAAGGTAAAAAAAATGGGCTGGAGGTCATTATCACTGACCATCATCACCCTGGAGATGAATTGCCCGGGGCGGTGGCTGTTCTTAATCCCGTGGTAGAATCGTCTGGTTATCCAGATAAAAACCTGGCAGGTGTGGGAGTGGCTTTTAAGCTCATTCAGGCTCTTTTCCTCGAACGGGGAACCAGCCAGGATTTGACCCCTTTTCTGAAGCTGGCCAGCATCGGGACAGTGGCTGATGTGGCCAGTTTGCAGGGGGAAAACCGAATTCTGGTCAGGGAAGGCCTGAACAGGTTAAAAGAAGTCAAAACCCCGGGGCTCAAAAGTTTGCTGGATATATCTGGCATAACCACTCGAACAGTAAATGAGGTCGATCTGGGTTTTAGACTGGGGCCAAGAATCAATGCCGCTGGCCGGCTGGGTGAAACAGAACTGGCCCTGCAGCTTTTCTTTTCTGATTCAGAAGAAGAATGCGCCGAGCTGGTCAAAAAGCTAAATCAATTGAATAATACCAGACAGAGGATTGAAGAGAAAATTTTAAAAGAAGCAGTGGAAAAGATTAAAAGTAAAAAGCTCGACGAGAGATACCGCCTGTTAGTTCTGGGCAGCGAAAACTGGCACAGGGGAGTGATCGGCATTGTGGCTTCCAAAATCAAGGAGCTTTTTTACCGGCCGGTAATTCTTTTCGCTTATGAAAATGGTCGGGCTTATGGCTCCGGCCGGAGTCTGCCGGATCTTTCCCTTATTGATCTTATAAATGAATGTAGCTCTCTTCTTGTAAATTTTGGTGGGCATGAACAGGCTATCGGTTGCACGCTCAACCAATCAGAGCTCCTGCCTTTTAAAGAGAAAATTAACAGGCTGGCAGCTGAAATGATAACCGATGACCTCTTGCAGAAAAAACTGCTTATAGATGGACGGCTTAATTTCTCCGCTATCACCCCTTCTTTTCTGGAATTTTATAGCCGCCTTTTACCTTTTGGAGTTGGCAATCGGCGGCCAGTTTTTGTGGCCGAAGCAGTGGATGTTCTTGGAGAGCCGGTTATTTTGAAGAACAGACATCTTAAATTCTGGGCAAGACAGGGCGGCCGGGTTTTGGAGGTCATGGCCTGGGATAAAGCCGGCCTCCGGACTGAATTAAAACGGGGCGAGATGCTTGATCTGGTTTATTCACTTCAGGTCTCAGACTATCGGGGGAAGAGCCAGGTGCATCTTAATGTGGAGGATGCCAGAACTCACCTAATGTGATGCCAAATAAATATGCATCTTATACCTGGCCGTTTCTTTTCAGGAAAATTATTCTGCTGGGCTTAATCGCTTTTCTGGCCGTCATAAGTGTTGCCGTTTTTTTTGGTGCTAAGGAAAAGAAAATCAATCTGGCTCGACCGGCCCCGGCGCCGGCTCCAGATGTCCAGAGCCTCGGAGAGAGTTTTACCGCCTTTGAATCGAGTGCCGAGGAAGGAAAAATAAAAATAAGGGCTGACCTGGCCTCGATTGACAGGGAGGATAATCAGCAGTTGAGGGGAAATGTTGAATTTTTTCAGGAAAAACTGGATTTTAAACTGGCCTTAAAAACCCGGGAGGCGACTGTTAGCCCGGGGCGTGAGGAACTCCTGGCCGCTGGCTCGGTCGAGGTTGAAACCGGAGATTTGAAACTTTCGGCTCCCCGCCTGACTTATAAATTGAAATCTGGTCTCCTCCAGGCAGAGGATTTGAAGCTAACCATCGGATATTTAGAAGTATCAGCGCCATGGGCAGATTATGACCTTAAGGAAAAGCGTGGCCGGTTTCAAAGAGGAGCAGTTATAAGAATAACGGGTCTAAAACCGCCTCTAATGGTGAGTGGGGAGAATATGGATTTCGATCTGAAGTCGGGTTTGATTCGGGCCGCAGGAGTTGAGCTTGAGAGCAGCCCGATGTCTGCCCTGGCTCCGGCCGGGATATTCCTTCTCGATAAGGTCAATTTTGAACCAGTAGAAATAAAGCTGGAGGGGAAATCGCTTCTGGACTGGAGGCAAAAAGAGACGGGCTCAACCTTTTCTCATCTCAAGCTGGCTTCCGATAAAATAAATCTTTGCCGACAGGAGGGAAACTGGGCTGTCAGAAGTCAAGCTGAATGGGCAATGAAAGCCGAGGGCAGTTCCAGGGAGATGGAAGGCAGTGGAGAAGAGATAGAGTTAGTTTTTGAGGCAGAAGAGAAAGCCGCTCCGTTTCTAGCCTGGAAAGCCGCACTGGTTGTCTTAAAAGAGGGAGAAAAGGAAATAGAACTTCAAGCCGAGAAAATAAAAGGAGACCTGGTAACCGGGAAGATCAGTCTTCACTCTTCGGCCCGTTTGATCTCCACTGAGTTTAACGTTGAAGCCAGTTCCCTCGAGTTTGAACTGTCCGGTTCGAGCTTCTTGGCTGACCGGGCGAAGCTCGAGATAAATCCTTCCTTTTTTAGATCTTCCGGGTTGTTTTTCAGTAAGGACAGGCCAATGTTGGCAACAGGCCGGGAGGTAAGCGGCAGCAGGGAGAGGATTGACCTGAGCGGTCAGGTGACTCTCTGGCAGGGAGAAAATATCTTTCTGGCCGGCAGAGCCGCGCTCGATAAAGGCACAGAGATAATAGAATTTACCGGTAGTGTTAAAGCAAGCCTGGCTTATAGTCAGGCTAAGTCTTCAGTTAAAAAAGCAGAAATATCGGCCAGGGAGCTAACCCTGCTGCCTGGCAGGCATGCTCTGCAGGCCAGACAGGAGGTAAAGCTCTCCCAGCCGGAATTTAATATCCAGGCTAAGCAGATAACTTTTTATTTCGAAGAACAGGATTCTGATGAACTAACAGGCCTGGAAATTGGCGGGCTGGACAGGCTTTCCTGGCATGAGTATGAGTTTAGCTCGAAAGAAGCTATTTACCGCCCGAAAGAGGAAGCCTTTGTTTTTAGAGGTCAGGCCACGATGAAAGATGATGAAGGCAACCTGGTCGAAGCCGACAAATTGACTTTGTTTACCCTGGATGATAAAATTACAGTAGAAATCCAAGGAAGAAAAAGATCGGTGACCATCCTTCGCAGGGGAAAATGAACCTGTTAGAGGTCAAAAATCTGGTCAAAAGGTATGGTCAACGAATTGTTTTAGACCATATTACTCTCCGCGTCAATCAAAAAGAAATTGTCGGTTTGCTCGGTCCTAATGGTGCTGGTAAGACTACTGCCTTTTCGACCATCATTGGCCTGGCCCGTCAGGAGAGCGGCCAGGTGTGGCTTAACAGCGAAGAATTGACGCCTTGGCCAGTTTATCTCAGGGTCAGGAAAGGGCTAGGTTTTTTGCCTCAGGAAAGTTCAATTTTCTGTGGCCTGACCGTTGAAGAAAATCTTTTGCTAGCCGCTGAGGCTAGAAATGGCCGCCAGGGAGCTGGCCGCTGCCGGGAAATGATTCACCAGCAACTGGAGGAATTTGGGTTACTGCCGCTGGTCAGCCAGCTTGCCGGTCAGTTATCAGGAGGAGAGCGCCGGAAACTCGAAATAGTCAGAGCCATGATTCTTGAGCCTCAATTTCTCCTTCTTGACGAGCCGTTTTCAGAGCTTGATCCCCGCTCGGTGACTGAACTTCAGGAGGTTATTATGAGGCTAAAAGAAAAAGGTGTTGGCCTTCTCCTTACCGATCACCGGGCCAGAGAAGCGCTGAAAATTCTCGATAAAATCTATATAATAAATGAAGGAAAGATTTTATTTGAAGGAAGGCCAGAAGAAGTCTTAAAGGAAAATGAAATTAGAAAGATATATTTTGGTCTGGATTTCCGTCTTTAATTTAGACCGATGATAAAGCAAAAGCTTAACCAAAAACAGGCCCAGAAATTAATCCTGGCGCCGGCCCTGCAGCAGGCGATTAAGCTCCTGCAGCTGACCAATCTTGAATTGCAGCAGGTAGTTTATGATGAACTGGCCGAAAACCCCATGCTCGAAATAGAGGGAGAGTCAGCCGAAGCAGTGGCCAGCAATGCTAATCTGGAAGAACTTAAAGCTGGTGCGGATGGTCAGGGGGACAATAATGGTCAAGATTATGATGATGTCATCTTTTCGGCTGGCTTTGAGGATTATCTGGACGAATCTATCCCGATTCTGCATGAAACTGACCAGAATGATTACCAGCTCGAAAATCAGATTTCAGCCAGTCCCTCTCTCTGGGATCATTTGAACTGGCAGGCGGGGCTAACTTTTTATGAGCGGTCTGAACTGAAAACAGCAGAATATATTATTGGCAATATTAATGAGGATGGCTATCTGACGGTGAGTCCGGAAGAAATAGCGATCAGGCTGGAAGAGGATCTGGTTGTCATCGAGGAAGTCAGGTCCAAAATAAAAATGTTTGATCCGCCTGGCTGCGGTAGCCTGACTTTAAAGGAAGCTCTTCTGGCCCAGATGGATTCGCTCAACCTTAAGGATGATGTGGCCAGAAAGATTATTAATGGATATTTGCCTCTGCTGGAAAAGGCTGCTCATCAGGAGCTGGCCAGTAAGCTTAATATCTCGCTGTCTGAATTGCGGCTTCACCTTGATTTAATTAAAAACCTGGATCCGGCCCCCGGGCGGAAATATAGCGAGGACAAGACAATTTACGTGGTCCCGGACATTTATGTAGTTAAGGAACATGGCAAATGGAAGATCTATCTCAATGAAGAAGGACTGCCGAAGCTGAGGCTGAATCATTATTACCGCCAGTTAGCCCAGGCAGAAGTACAAACTGATCAGGAGACGACCAGATTCATTAAGGACAGGATGAAGAGGGCCCTCTGGTTTATTAAAAGTGTCAATCAAAGAAACCGGACGATTTACCGGGTGGCGGAATATATCGTCAAGAAGCAGAAAGATTTTCTTGAATATGGGCTCGAGGCTTTGAAGCCGATGACCCTGATCGAGATCGGCCGGGAGCTGGGTCTGCATGAATCAACTGTAGGCCGGGTGGTAGCCAATAAATATATGATGACTCCGCTGGGCTTGTTCCCTTTAAAGTTTTTCTTCCATAAATCACTGAGCGGACTTTACGGAGAAGAAATTTCTTCCTTGAAAATAAAAGACAGAATAAGAAAACTTGTCCAGAACGAAGATAAGACGCATCCCTTGAGTGATGAAGAAATCGTTGATATATTGACGCGGGAGAATGTTCAGATCGCCCGCCGGACAGTGGCCAAATACCGGGGTCAGCTGGGCATTCCGCCAGCTAACATAAGAAAAAAGAAATTTTTACTGGAGGAGGTCGAATGATCGTTAATTTTACCGCCAGACATACGGAGTTGACTGAGGATATCAAGGATTATTGCGAGAAAAGACTAAACAGAATGGGGAAAATTCTCGATGAGGTGCATCAAATTGAGATCATCCTGACTGAGGAAAAGAGCCGGAAAAGAGTAGACCTGCTGGTTAAAAGGCCGGGAGAAGATTTTGCCCTATCTGAAGAAACAACTGACATGTTCAATTCGCTCAATAAGATTTTCGACAGTCTCGAGAGAAAAATTGTCAAGGAAAGAAGAAAGCTGATTCAAAAGCGTCGCCGGGCTGCTACCCGTCAGGTCATGACAGGCGCGGCCCCCCGGCCAGGGGCAGAGGCTGGCCCCGTGCGATTGCCCTACTATTCTGACCGGCCAATCAGCTTTGAGGAAGCTCTAGTCCGGTTGGAGGAAGGCCAAAAAGAGGCTTTCCTTTTTAAAAAATTGGGAGGTGACGGCTGGGCCGTAGTCTTTCGCCGCCAGGATGGTACCATCGGGCTGGTTGACCCCGAAGGCTGAAAAGGGTAACCTAGCTAACGATTGAGTCGAGGTCGGTATTACCTGTAAGGAGCAGTTAAGCTTGAGGTTATCCAATATTATTAATGATAAAACTATACTTCTGGATATTAAAGCTAAGAGCAAGGCGGAAGCCCTGAGGGAGATGGTTAACTACCTGAAAAAAAATAAGTTGATCAGCCGTCCGGAGGAGGTCATCGACAAGCTCGAGCAGCGTGAATCACTCGGGACGACGGCCCTGGGCGAAGGACTGGCTTTACCTCACTGTAAAGTCAAATGGGTTAATAATCCTATAGTTTTAGTAGGACTTGCCCGACAGGGGGTCCCTTTTGATGCACCTGATGGCTGTCCGGTCAATATCTTTTTTCTTCTTATCACTTCTCTAGAGGATCCTAGCTTGAATTTGCAGATTCTGGCCCTGATTGCTCAATTGATTAAAAAATCACCGGAGTTAAAAGAAAAATTGTTGCAGGCTAAAAGCCCGGCTGAAGTTCGGGAGATTATAAAAAGACAGGAAGAACAATACATTGAATAAGCCTCAAAAAAGAAACACGGCCAGACAGGCCGCCTCAAAAAAGAAACCAGCCGCCTGTTCAAAGGCGACCGGCCAGATAGTGATCTCAGCCAGTCTGCTGAAAATATTTAGCGTCGGGACGCTCATCATCGGGGATAGCGGTATTGGCAAAAGCGAGAGTTCTCTGGAACTCATTTCCCGTGGCCATAAGTTTATCTCTGATGACGTGGTTGAAATATTTGAAGATGAGCATGGCCAACTGCAAGGCCGTTCTCCTCAGCTTACCAGGAATTTTATGGAGATCAGGGGACTGGGTATTATTAATATCAAAGAAATATTCGGGTCGCGGTCACTGCTGGAAAAGGCGCCCATTAACCTTGTTATCCGGCTAAAAAAATGGAGCAAAAAAGTGGAAACGGATCGCCTTGGCCTTAAGTTCCCAAAAGATTATCCTCTGGCCGGAAAAATGATCCCCCAGCTCCATATTCCGGTAGCTCCTGGCCGGAATATCGCTACCCTGATTGAAGTTGCCTGCCGCGTTTTTCTTCTGGGGCAAAAAGGCTATGAGGCTGCCCAGGACATTATCCAGCAGCTCGAGAAGAGGCTATCTATTGAGGCAGATTGATGGCTAAAATCAAAGGTAATGGTGATTTTATCATCATTACCGGCCTGTCAGGCTCCGGTAAGACCGTGGTCAGTCGCTTTCTCGAAGATCTGGGATATTATTGCGTTGACAACCTCCCGGCCAAATTGATACCAGGGCTGGTTGACTTCTGGCAGAAGGGCAAAGTTGAAATTAATCGTATGGCGCTGGTCATAGATATACGCGAGCCAAATTTTCTGACTGATTTTCCCCGAATATTAAAACAATTGAAGGTGAAGCCTAAGCTGATCTTCCTGGAAGCTTCTGATGAGACTCTGGTCAAAAGATTCAGTGAAAGTCGCCGTCCTCATCCCTTAGCCAAAAAAGGCTCTATTTTGGAAGGGGTCAGCCTGGAAAAGAAAAAACTCAGGCCGATTAAAGCTATGGCCGATGAGGTCGTAGATACTACTGGGCTTAGTATTTCTCAACTGAAGGATCTCCTGGCTGGCAAAATCTTAAAAGGAAAGAAACGCTATCTTCAGGTTAATATCATTAGCTTTGGCTATAAGTATGGATTACCTCTTGATTCTGACCTGGTTTTTGATACCAGGTTTTTGCCCAATCCTTTTTATATTGATCAGTTGAGAAATCTCAATGGCAAGTCAAGAAAAGTCCAGGAGTTCGTAATGAAATCAGCTGAAACAGCTGAATATCTTCATAGTCTCAAGTCTTTTATTGATGGTCAACTTGCTGGCTTTATGAAAGAGGGTAAAAGCACCCTGACTATCTCTATTGGCTGCACTGGAGGGAAGCACCGGTCAGTTGTTATTGCCGAAGATTTAAAGAATTATTTTCGCCAGAAAAAACTTGAAGTGAAAATAATTCACCGGGATATTTATAAATAAGAAAGAATTGGTTAGAATATTAAAGATTTAACAAGTGGCGGTTTTCTATGATTGGCGGAGTGATCGTATCACATGGCAAGCTGGCTGAAGAATTACTCAATGCGGTTATTATTATTCTGGGCGAAGCTCCCAACATTGAGGCTATCTCCATTGGCTGGTACGATGATGTGGAAGAATCGAAGAAAAAAATCAGCCAGAGTCTAAAAAAAGTAGACCAGAAAAATGGTGTTATTATTTTTACCGATATGTTTGGCGGCACTCCTTCCAACCTGAGCTTCAGTTTTTTGGCCGAGAACAAGGTGGAAATTATTACCGGGGTCAACATGCCCATGCTGATCAAGTTTGTCTCCTTACAGAGGAATAACAATTTAAAAGAAGTGGCTAAAAAAGTAGCTGATCAGGGGAAGAAAAACATCCATCTGGTTAGCCGCTTGCTTAATTCGAGATCAAAATAATGTCTCTAAATGATGTGATAATGAACTATGCTCGAAAAAAAAGTTACCATCAAAAACAAACTGGGTTTACATGCCAGAGCCGCTGTTAAATTTGTTAATTTAGCTAACCGTTTTGCCTCCTCCGTACGGCTGGTCAAAGATAACAGTGAAGTTGACGGGAAAAGCATTCTGGGTATTTTGACCCTGGCTGCTGCTCAGGGTACCCAGCTCAAACTGATTGTTTCCGGCCGGGATGAGGAGCAGGCTCTAAAGGCCTTAATTGAATTGATCAATAACCGCTTTGGTGAGGAAGCCTAGCCATGGAAGTGGTGCGGTTACGCGGCCTGGCGGTCTCTCCTGGTATTGGCCAGGGGGAAGCCATACTGTCAGAGAGAGTGGTCTTCACTTCGCGGCGGGAGACCATTTCTGACCAGCAAGTGGCTGATGAACTAAGACGGTTGCGGAGGGCTTTTGAGCGAACTAAGGAAGAACTGCAGAAGCTCAAGGGCTATATAGAGAAGCAGATGGGGAAAGATCAGGCTTTTATCTTTGATGCCCACCTGATGATTCTCGATGATCCCATGCTCATTTCGAATCTGGAAAAAGTTATAACTGAAGAAAAGGTCAAAGCTGAATGGGCTATCACTACAGTTAACAACCATTTTACCAGTCTGTTTGAATCACTCTCTGACGAATATTTTCAGCAGAGAAAGACTGATATTTCTGATGTTCTGGCCAGGGTTTATCGCCATTTAGAAAGGAAAAAAGAAAAGAAAGAAGATCTTGATAAACCGGTTATTCTTGTTGCCCGTGAGCTTCTTCCCTCGGAAGCAGCTGTCTATCTTGGCCAGAAAAATGTCATGGGTGTGGTTCTTGATATGGGAGGCATGACCTCACATACAGCTATTCTGGCCAGGTCTCTGGGCATTCCGGCTGTGGTCGGACTGCACGATGCCAGTCTCAAAGTTAAAGCAGGTGATGTCATCATTGTTGATGGCACCGATGGAGAAGTAATTATCAATCCTTCTCCGGCTATAAAAAGAGAATTCAGCAGTAAAAAAGAAAGATATGTAAATTACCAGAAAGAACTGAAAAAAATTGCCAGATTGAAGCCTCAGACTCTCGATGGAGTCGGGTTTACTCCCCTGGCCAATATTGAGCTGCCAGAAGAAGTCGAAACGGCTTTTTCCTTCGGGGCGGAAGGTGTTGGCTTGTTTCGTTCAGAATTTATCTATTTACGGCGGCCAACCCTGCCCTCGGAAGAGGATCATCTGGCTATTTACCGCCAGATGGCTAAGAAAACCTATCCCCGGCCAGTTTACATCAGGACAATTGATATCGGAGGAGAGAAGAGTCTACCCTGGCTGAATATAGAAAAGGAGCCAAACCCAGCCCTTGGCTTAAGGGCCATCCGCTTTTCTTTAAAGAACCGTCAGCTCTTCCGGACACAAATTCGAGCAATCCTCAGGGCCAGCGACCGCCACAATGTCCGCTTAATGGTTCCGATGATTACTGAATTAGAAGAGGTGATTGAACTCAAAAGCGTAGTAGAGGAGGTTAAAGACGAACTCAGGCAAGCCGGGATTCCTTTTGATGAATCGATTCCGATTGGAGTGATGATCGAGGTCCCGGCGGCAGCTGTTCTGATAGATAGTATCATCAGGGAAGTTGATTATGTCAGTATTGGAACAAATGATTTAATTCAATATTATCTGGCTGTTGACCGCGGGAACGAAGCTGTCTCTTACCTTTTTAAGCCTCATCACCCGGCGGTGCTCAAACTACTGGCCCGTGTTATAAAAACTGTTAATAAATATGGTAAGGAAGTCACGGTCTGCGGAGAAATGGCTGCTGACCCGCTATCGGCCATTATCTTACTTGGTATGGGCTTAAGACATTTCAGTATGAATCCGATCTTTATCCCTAGAGTCAAAAAAGCCTTAAAAGAGGTGGAAAACAAAACAGCCGAGGAGGCAGTCAAACAGGCACTCAAGTTGAAAACAGCTACCGAAGTTGAAGAATTTATGATTGAAGCTATTATCAGAAAGCATCCGCAAGCCTTCTTTTTAAGCCGCTTCTGGTCTTAATGATTGGCACTGGTAGCAAAAGTTAATCGCGTCCGTAAATGTCTTCAAGCCGGACTATATCATCTTCATCGGAAGAACCAAGCCAGAGCTCCATCACCCGGGCTGGCTGTGTTCCAACACCTTGCAGCCGGTGAGGCGTTTCGGCCGGAATGAAAAGTTCTTCACCGGGCCGAGGCTGCCAGGTGCGGGAACCAAGTGTCACCTCGAGACCTCCATCCAGGAAAACCCAATATTCACTCCGCTGACGATGATACTGGAGAGAAAGCAAGCCGCCTGGATTAACGGTGATGATTTTAAGGCTGGAAGCTAACTGATGCGGATAGCTGCGGAATTTTCCCCACGGCCTTACCTCTTCATAAATAAGTTTTGCTATAGCCTCTAAGGATAATACAACCTCGCTCATTAGCCTGTCTCTCTTCCGGTTAAAATTGCCCAGATTAAATCTTGAGGTCAATTAGAAAGGAATGTCGTCTTCCCCCCCGCCCTCCTCCGGGAACTGGTCACCGGCTGGTTCTGACAGATCAGGAAAATCATCTGCCGAAAAGTCAGCCATTTGGGCCCCAGCCGGCATTTCTTCTGTTGCTGATGGACGGCGGCCAAGCAGGACCACATTCTGAGCTTCAACTTCGGTTACATACCTTTTGTTACCATCTCGTCCTTCCCAGCTCCGGTTGCGCAACTTGCCCTCAATCAAAACCTGGCGGCCCTGGTCTAAATACTTATTGCAAAATTCGGCCAGTTTACCCCAGGTAACAATCCGGTGGAACTCAGTTTTTTTCGAGGTCTGATTGCTATCAGGATGATAAACGCTTTCGTTGGTGGCTACCTGGAAAGAGGCTACTGCCCGGTTTGATTTGGGTAAATACCTTAGCTCCGGTTTCTTCACCAGATTGCCGACAAGAATAACCCGATTCAAGCTGTTTAGGTCTCTCATTTTCCCACCAGTTCGTTAATTTTTTGCTGAGCCAGCCTGGCTTCTTCCTGCTGGGGATATTTGCTAACCAAAAGCTTAAAAGTGGCCAGGGCTTCGTCTTTTTTCCCCTGCTGGACAAAGCTCATTCCTTTCTTTAAATAAGCTGCTGGAACTTTATCTCCGTTTGGATAATTGAGCAGGAGATCATTAAAACTTTCAATAGCTTCTGCATATTTCCCCTGACTGTAATAGCATTCACCTATCCAGTAAAGAGCATTGTCAGCCAGAGGTGTCGCCGGGTATTGCTCGAGGAAAAGCTTGAAGCTCTCTATAGCCAGATCATAATTTCCCTTGAGATAGTCACTGTAGGCATTGTTATACATTTCCTGGGCTGGAATGGTTACCACGGCTGTTTGAGTTGCTGGGCTGGCTGGGGCTTCTGGCTTTTTAGCGGTAGGTTGTTTGCTGCTCTTTGAACTCCCTTTTTGTCCTGGTTTAAGCTCATCACTTAAAGATTGCACAGCCTGCAGGATATCCTGCAGGGCCGAGAGCTGAAATTGCATCTCTTCTAGTTTTGAATTAACCTTCTGATATTGAACAGGTATATTGTTAATTTCAGTTCGGAAAGATTCATCGGCAGCCTGACTTTTCCGCAAAAGATCATTAAAAATTCTTACCTGGTCCTTGATTTCTTTTAGCTCAACGGTATTTTGCTTTACCAGGGTGGATAACTCCGCTACCTGCAGTCTTAAGGCCTGGATATCCTGATACATCAATTCATAGGTCTTTTTACTCTGATCATCAGTATCAGCCGATAAGAAAACCAGGCTAAATAACAATAAAGAAAAAAGAGCGAAAAATAAGGTTCGGCTTTTCACCGGGTTATTTCTCAATTATCAAAAATTGAGCCCTCCTGTTCTTAGCCCAGGCGTTTTCATCGTGACCGGGATCAAGCGGCTGGCTTTTGCCGTAAGAGATGATTTTAATTCTATCTGGGGAAATGCCGAGACTAATCAGATAGTCCATAGCGCTTTTGGCTCTCTTTTCCCCCAGAGCCAGGTTATATTCCTCTGTGCCTCGCTCATCGCAATGTCCCTCGATCAGGATTCTAACTGTTGGATGGGATTTGAGCCATTGAGCATTAGCTTCGAGTACCGGCGCCGCATCGCTTCTTATTTCGTACCGGTCATAATCAAAGAAAATCATGCCTAGAGGCTTTTCCTGGTTAATTTCTTCAAGTGTTTTTTTCTGAAATATTTCTTCTTCAGTGAGGACCGGTTCTTTGACCACTGGCTGCTCAACTTTCTCAGCTTTTGGCTGCTCCTGAGCTTGGGGGGCAGCTGGCGGAGGGGGGACTTCCTGGACTTTTTTCTTACATGAGGTAGATACGGATAAAATCAGGATAATAGACAATGAAAATACCAATAGCTTCTTCATTTATCCTCCTATAATAAGTTTTTTGCAAATTTTCAGGCGTTCATTTAATTTATACAATGAAGGCCCGAAAGTGTCAACAAAAAATAGGCGAAGTCTGGCTTAATTAGTCCAGTTCGGTAACTTGTTTTCTCCCTGAGAGGTCAAAAGCCGCAGATTGGCTCCATCATAATCAACTGAATAGATTTGGATTGAACCGGACATGTTGGAAGAAAACACCAGATGCCGCCCATCAGGCGACCAGGAAGGCGATTCATTCCTTGCGTTTGATTCTGTTAATTTTGTTATCTGATTGTTTTTCAAATTGAGAAGATAAAGATCAAAAAAATTATTGACTCTGGAAACGAAGGCGATCCGCTCTCCATCTGGTGACCAGGCTGGGGAGTCAAGATAGTTACCACCGAAGCTAACCTTGCGAACATTGCCGCCCTCGGCATCCATGATATAAAGCTGAGGAAATCCTGTCCTGTCAGAAGTAAAAGCGATTTCCCGGCCGGTTGGCGACCAGGAAGGAGCCGTGTCAATAGCCGAATTAAAAGTAATCCGGCGGACGCTTGTCCCATCAACATTGGCCACATAAATTTCAGCGTTACCGTCACGGGTAGAACAGAAAGCTAATTTTTTCCCGTCGGGAGAAAAAGCTCCTGAGAAATTAGTTCCCTTGGTTAAAACTGGAACCATTTTCCCTTCATAAGGATATAAAATGATGAGGTCAGGGTTTCCCGCCCGGTAAGAGGTAAAAACTATGGCCCGCTGGTCAGGTGACCAGGCTGGCATATAATCTCTCCATTTGTTGAAGGTCAGTCTGGTCTGGTTAGCTCCATCATAATCCATCATATAAAGCTCGTCGTTTCCGTCACGATTAGAGACAAAGACAATCTTTGTCGTAAAATAAGGTCTTTCGCCATAAATTTTCATCAACTCATCAGCCAGTCGGTGGGCCACTAACCTGAAGACTTCAGGCTCGGCCTGGTATCTCTTGCCCAGAATCAGCCGCTCGCTTTTTACATCATAAATTTTCGCTTCAAAGATGATCTTCTCCTGGGTTTGGCTGATTTCACCCACCACCAGTATACGGGTCTGAATTGATTCCCAGTCTTTAAAGAATATTTCTTTTGGATTCAGGGGACGAATGTAATTAAGGTGTTCCTTCGGGACAAGTGAAAAAACGCGGCTGTAATTCAGGTCTGCCGACAGGACCTGATGAATGGTGTCAGCTGCCTGTTTTGCCCGGGGAACCGAAGCATCATAAATAAATGGAGGTACAGCCAGCGAAATAGCCGGAACTCCTTCTTTGATGGTCAGAACTACCTCTTGCTGACTAACTGCCGGGGATAGCAAGGCCATAATCAGCGAGAAGGCAAGGATCAGGCCCATAGGGATTAGTTTTTTTCTCATTGGCTTCGCTCAAAAATAAGATGTATGACCAGATAGTCATTTTCAAAATCACGGGGCAAAGGAGGAAATGGAGCGGCCAGCTCGACTGCCCGCCTGGCCGAGAGATCGAGAGCAGGCAGATTAGAAGGCTGTTCTATCTTCAGATCAGCAATTTGCCCATTCTTGAGTATTTTAAAATAAATAACGGATTGATATTCTCCGCTAAAATTAAGATTGCTGGTGGCCGTAAACCAGTTACCGGACACCCTGTCGATAATTATTTGAAGGTAATAGGTGTAAGGGAAGGAACTGGTGGCAAGAGGATCGCCATAGCCGAACCCTCCACCGCCTGGCCCCTCGCCAACTCCAATGCGCAATCCTGAGCCTCCTCCTCCACCTGTGCCGGTACCACCCGTGCCGATGGCCTGGCCTTCTGTTACCGTGCCGGTTTCGACCCCGGGCTGCGGAGCCTGGATAGCTGTCTTTTTAGGAGGAGTTTTCTCTTTAGTTTTTGTTCGGGCCGTTTTTTCCTCTGGATATCGAAGTGAGCTTTGACTTTCCGGTTGAGCTTTCTGGGGGACAGTCAGTTCTTTCATGGTTTCTTTTCTAGCTGCGGGTTGATTATTTGAACCGCCCGGGCCACCGGAACCAGACCCGCCTGGCCCGCTACCTCCTCCACTGCCGCCACCTCCGCCGCCCCCAGGCCCACCGGGCAGACCGACAAAATTCAGATTAACATAATGAACCAGACCCTTGTCTTTAGAACCATTCAAGTAGCCAGAAAAGCTCACCAGGGCAAATACTATCAGATGCAAAAAAACCGACATAATCAGAGCCCTTTTGAACTGATTGCTCGTAACAAGAGAAGATTTCATCATTCTGTCTGCTTCTTGGTCGTGGCCTTTTCCAGCGGCTCTGTAACCAGTCCGACGACCTCGATGCCGGATTTCTTGATTATGTCAAGCACCTGAATTAGTTGACCGTAACTTAGATTCCGGTCTGCTCGGAGATAAACGATTTTTTTGGTTTTATTGAAAAAATATTCCTGAAGTCTTCTTTCCAGCAGGTTAATATTGATGACTGATTCCCCCACATGAATATAGCCATCAGCAGTAATGGTTAAGGTTAACCCTTCTTCAGCCGGTGCCGATTCGGTTTCAGCCTGAGGCAGATTGATGCCAATCCCTGATTGCATCATCGGGGCGGTCACCATAAAAATGATCAATAGAACCAGCATGACGTCAACCATAGGCGTGACGTTGATTTCAGACATAGAGGTGCCGAGTCTTCTCCGGCCATTGACCGTCGGGCCTGAATTAAAATTAAGAGCCATAAGCTTTTTCTATTATATTTAAAAATTCCAGATTAAAATCATCCATGGTGGTTATAAGTTCCTTGATCCTGCCCAGAAAATGATTATAAGCAATAACTGCTGGTATGGCCGCGAACAGACCAAGAGCCGTAGCGATCAGGGCTTCAGCAATGCCAGGAGCAACAGTCACCAGACTGGCTGACCTGACCACGCCGATTTTATGAAAAGCATCCATAATTCCCCAGACTGTTCCAAATAAGCCAATAAACGGTGTCACACTACCGCAGGTGGCCAGAAAACTCATCATCTTCTCCAGCCGGTTGATTTCTTGATTGGATGCCCGAAGGAGTGACCTGTTAATAAGCTCGAGTTTTTCGCCATTAATCGCGTTCTGCGGCTGGGGATTAGATCTGGTCAGGTGAACAAGCTCCTTGAAACCAGCTTGAAAGATGGATGACAGAGGGCTATGCTTATATCTCCTGGCAGCTTCGTTCACTTCATTCAGAGATTTGCTGCGCCGGAAAACCTCTGAAAATTGACGGGAAGAATTCTCAGCCTGTTTCAAAGATCGAATTTTGTAGATGATGATGGCCCAGGAAAAGACGGAAAAAAGGACTAAAACCAAAAGAATAAGCTTAACAACAATCGTGGCCTGTGAAATTAAACTTATAACACTCATAACTTTTTAAAATTAACATAGCCTCCTGATTGTGTCAATGAATCAGTCAAGGCCGGGCAGAGACAGCTTGACGTCAGGAGTTAATTAGAGTTTAAATAATGGGAAGCATGAGGCAGCGTGAATAACCTGAAAAGAAATCTTATCCATCCTCCCAGACTTCTGGCTATCAGTTTTCTTGTGGCTATTTTTATAGGAGCAGGGCTGCTATCTCTGCCTATGGCCACACGCTCTGGCCATATTTCTTTCGTTAATGCGCTCTTTACATCGACTTCAGCTATTTGTGTTACCGGGCTGACCGTTGTTGATACGGCCACCTATTTCAGCCTGTTCGGGCAGATAGTGATTATCTGCCTGATTCAGCTTGGCGGTCTTGGTATAATGACTTTTTCCAGTTTTATTCTTTTGACTGCTGGCCGGCGGGTAACTCTTACCGGGAAAATGGTGGTTGAAGGTTCATTCCGACCATCTGTTATTTCCGATTTTCGGTCTTTAGTAAAGGATGTCTTTGCCTTTACTTTTGGTCTGGAAGCCGTCGGGGCTATTCTCCTCCTGGTTCGTTTTAAGGCTGATTTCCCGTCGGGCTGGGCTGCCTTTTATTCAATATTTCACTCGATTTCAGCTTTCTGTAATGCCGGCTTTTCACTCTTTTCTGATAACCTTATAGCTTACCGCTCAGACCTGGCTGTCAATTTGATCATAATGTTTTTGATTGTTGCTGGCGGCTTGGGCTTTTTTGTCCTGCAGGAAATAAAGCTGGCCATAAGAAATCTTATAAAAAAAGAGAGAACAAAGTTTTCTCTTCACACCAAACTCGTCGGTCTGATCACTATCTCTATTATTCTTATCGGTGCCGGCTTGATATTTTTAATAGAAGCCAATAAAGGCTTTTCTGCTATGCCCTTTAAGGATAGCCTTCTCGCTTCATTTTTCCAGGTCGTTTCGGCCAGGACGGCTGGTTTTAATACGATTGATTTAAATATATTATCTGTAGCTTCTGTTCTGCTACTGATGCTGATCATGTTTATCGGTGCCTCTCCTGGTTCAACTGGCGGTGGTGTTAAGACGACTACTTTTGGACTGATTTTTGCCTTTTTAAAATCGAAGATTCAGGGCTATGAAATTCCCAGAATATTTTCCAGGGGAATTAAGGATGAGGATCTGATCAAAGCCTTTACTCTGGTTCTCCTGGCCATCGCTTTGATTTTTACGGCAACTTTTTTATTCTTGCTGGTTGAGCCGGAATTGAGCCTGAAGGCGGTCTTATTTGAGGTCATCTCAGCTTTTGGCACAGTCGGCCTGTCTCTTGGAATCACACCTGACCTTCAGTCGCTGAGCAAACTGATTTTAGTCGTAGTTATGTACATCGGACGAATTGGCCCTCTGGTTATTCTGGCCGCTTTTAGCCGGGTCAAACCGATCGGCCATTTTCAGTTTGTTGAAGAAAACATCATGGTGGGCTAAAATAAACTAGCTTTTTGAAGGTCCAACAAGGGAGAATAAAATGAAATTTGCTATTATTGGCCTCGGCAGCTTTGGCAGTTATTTAGCCCGGACTCTTTATGACAAGGGTCATGAGGTCATGGTTATTGATAAAAATAAAGACAGGGTGGAAGAGGCCAAGGATTTTTCTACTCAGGCTGTCTGGATGGATTCGGCTGATAAGGAAAGCCTGAAGGCCCTGGGTGTTCAGGATATGGACGTGGTAGTGGTCAGCCTTGGCCCGGAAATGGAGCCTTCCATTCTAACTGTCCTTTACCTTCATGAACTCGGTGTTAGCCGCATTATGGCCAAGGCCCTAAGCGGTGACCATGGGAAGATTCTGGAAGCGATCGGAGCCACCGATGTCATCTACCCTGAGAGGGACATGGCCATCAGACTGGCTCAGAAGCTCAGTTCCAGAAATGTCCTCGAGTATTTGCCTCTGGCTGAAAATATCAGTATCCAGGAAATTGTACCACCGGAGAGCTTCATCGGGAAAAAACTGAAAGACCTGAATCTTACCAACAGGTATCATGTGCAGGTCATTGCCATCAAGCAGCTGGTGCCGGAAAAGCTCATTTTCATTCCCGGGGCCGATTTTGTAATTAAAGACAGCGATGTACTGGTCGTTATGGGTGAAGAAGACAACATCGCTGAATTATGTGCCTGTAAGAAGTAAATTTCTTAAAAGTTCTCTGGCCACCTGTTTGGCTTTTTCGCCAGTCTCTCTAACCGGACCGACACAGGATGGACAACCAGCTTCACAGGGGCAGTTATCAATCGTCTGGAGACAGGCCAGCAGTAAATCCTGCCTCATCTCAAATAAAGCAGAAGCCAGCCCGATCCCACCTGGAAAATTATCATAAAGGAAAACGTTGGGTGAGAAATCTGGCGATAAAATGTTTTCCAGCCGTTCATTGTAGGCCACTCTCCGGTTAGGTAAATCTCTGGGTGGGATTGATTCACCAGTAAAATTATCGCCGATAGCCACCCCCAGGTCATGACGGTCGCACATGACGAAAAAGGGAGCTACCTGATGAAGGACATAGGCCAGGCCGAACAGCCCGTTTATCCTCTGTTCGGATGTAAAGGGTAGCTTTTGATAAATCTCAGCTGGAACGGTTAGCCAGAAACCAGCGGTACTCATCTCGTTCTGGGGTAACTGCAGTTCACCTGAGCCAACATTTTCCATCGTGTGAAATTTAATTTTCTTAAAGCCCACCACCTGGGTGGCTACATGGACTTCTCCTCGCGTGGCCGAACCCTGAGGTAGTTCCTCTCGATCAAAAACATCCAGAATTTTCACATTGGTGTAATCTATAGCATCAGTAAAATAATCGACATCGGTTTTTTTCACATAAGCTTTTCTTTCCTCGAAGTCAAATTTTTCCACAAAATATTGCTCGCCCTCACAGATATATATAGCTTTGGGATGAAGCGTGGTCAGGGCTGAAGAAAAATCAACCTCGGCAATGACCCGTGGCTTGTCTGTAGTATCAACCACTACAAAATTATCGGAGCTGATACTGCGCAGGGAAATGGCATCAGCCGGGTAAGCTTCTGATGTCCAGAACCATTTATTCTGGCTGTGGAGGAGCATTTGCTCTTCTTCCAGCAGCTTGAGCAGGTCAGTCACCTCGGCTGTACCAAATTGTTCACCGTCTTCAAATGGCAGTTCAAAAGAGGCGCATTGAACATGACTGAGCAATATGGATGGATTATCCGGGTTGATCAGGGCCATCTCAGGTGAACTGGAGAAAAAATAATCGGGGTGGGCAATGATAAATTGATCAAGCGGAGAGGAAGAGGCAACCAGGACGGCGGCCGATTTTCCTGTTTTGCGGCCGGCTCGCCCTGCTCGCTGCCAGGTGCTGGCAATCGTCCCCGGATAGCCAGCCAGCACGGCTGCGTCCAGAGTGCCGATATCTATGCCCAGTTCGAGAGCGTTGGTAGAAACAACTCCCAGGATTTTGCCCTCACGCAAGCCTTTTTCAATTTCTCTCCTTCTGGCCGGCAAATAGCCGCCGCGATAACCTCGGATCAGTCCTTCGTCTTTGAGGCTTTTTTCGAGTTCTTCCTTCAGGTAGGTGACCAGAACTTCAGTCAGCAGCCGACTCTGGGCAAAGACTATCGTCTGCAAGCCCTCTTTGAGAAAGATGGAAGCCAGACGCCTGGCTTCATTGATATAAGAGCGTCTGATGCCAAGTAATGGATTGATGACCGGTGGATTGTAAAAGATAAAATATTTTTCACCGCGCGGAGCGCCATTGTCAGCAATTAGCTCAACGTCTTCTTCGATCATCTTGCTGGCCATCTCCAGCGGGTTGGCAATAGTGGCGGTAGAAAGAATGAATTGTGGCTTCGAGCCATAAAAATTGGCGACCCGTTTAAGGCGTCTGATCACATTGGCCACATGGCTGCCAAAAACACCGCGGTAATTATGAAGTTCGTCAATGATAACGTATTTAAGATTCTCAAAAAGCTTGATCCACTTGGTATGGTGAGGGAGAATACCGGAGTGCAGCATGTCGGGATTGGTAATAATGATATGCCCCTGGCCGCGTATGGCCCGCCTGGCATCCTGAGGTGTATCTCCGTCATAAGTAAAAATTTTGACCCCAGCCCCGGCCAGCTCAATGGTTTCATCCAGTTCGGCTAACTGATCCTGGGAAAGAGCCTTAGTCGGAAAGAGATAAATAGCTCGTGAGGAAGGTTCTTTGATTATTCTGTCCAGAACGGGCAGGTTATAACAGAGAGTCTTGCCGGAAGCGGTCGGAGTTACAATGACCACGTTCTTACCAGCCTGGACTTTATCCCAGGCTTTTTTCTGATGGGAATAGAGATAAGGAAAGCCTTTCTTCTTCAGCCCAGCAACCAGCTCAGGCGAAACTTCAGGAGGATAATCTTCAAGGACTGGACCTTGAGCCGGAAGATACTTGAGGGTAGTAATTGAATTAGAGGAGGCGGCCAGCCTCTTGATTTTATCAATAGCCACTAATAATTTCTGTTCTTTATCGATGTTATCCATGATATTTTTTCGCTCTATTATAGACCAGAAGCGAACGATTATTAATCAAAATCTCTTCTGGAGCTGATTCTGACTTCCCTGCCCCGTTGTTCTTGCCCACCAAAAAGAAAAAATAAAGGCCACTCCAAAAAATCCTATCATGCCCTGTTTCCTTTATCAATGGTCATCTGGGGCTCTCGCCTTTGCTTATTTTTAATTATGAATCTGATAAATTAACCAGAAGGAGATGGAAAAGTTCTCTTCAGTGCTAAAATATACCTATGCTTCAGGAAATTAAAGTCAGAAAAGCAGCCCAGCACAATTTAAAGAACATTGATCTGGAGCTGCCCAGAAACCGGCTGGTACTTATCACCGGGCCAAGTGGTTCGGGTAAGTCATCGCTGGCTTTTGATACTCTTTTTGCCGAGGGCCAGAGGCGTTATCTCGAGTGCCTTTCGGCTTATGCCCGGCAATTTATCGAGCAGCTGGAAAAGCCAGAAGTTGAATCAATCGAAGGGCTGTCACCGGCTGTTTCTGTTGATCAAAAAACCATAGCCTTTAATCCGAGATCAACGGTGGGAACAATTACTGAGATTTATGATTTCTTACGTTTGCTCTATGCCCGGCTGGGAACCATTTACTGCCCGGACTGCGGGATTAAAGTTACCTCGAGTTCGGAAGAACAGATAATTAAACTTATTACTGACGAGCTTTCTGGCCAGAGGGTAAAAATACTGGCCCCGGTGGTCAGGGGTCGTAAGGGAGAGTACCATCAATTACTGGAGCGTTTCAGGCGCCGGGGTTATCTCAGGGCCAGGGTTGATGGCCGGCTGGTTGACCTCGAAAAGAAAATCAGCCTGAATAAGAATCAGAAGCATAACCTGGAAATTTTGATTGATGAGCTCAGTTTGAAGCCTGAGAATGATCGTCGGCTCAGGGAAGCTTTAGGCCGCAGCCTCGAGCTGGCCGAGGGGGGCGTGGTTGTGGTTAATGAGGGTGGACAGGAATTTTATTTCTCCAGCCGGTTGTCCTGCCCGAACTGTGGTCGAAGCTTTCAGCCGCTTGAACCCCGTGATTTTTCTTTTAACAGCCCTTACGGAGCCTGCAGCCACTGTCATGGTCTGGGATTTATGACCACTAACAACGAGTGGGGGGAAGTTGAGCTCACCGATAAGGTTTGTCCTGTCTGTCAGGGGCAGAGGCTAAAAAGAGATAGCCTGTCGGTCAAGATAGGTCAGTTCAATATCAATGAGCTTTCTTCCGTAGCGGTGAGCCGCCTGCTCGGGATTCTGGACAGGCTGGAATTCGGACCACAGGAAAAGCCGATTGCTGATAAGATTTTAAAGGAGATAAGAGCCCGCTTAAAAACCATGGAAGAACTTGGTCTGGCCTATCTCGATCTCAGCCGGGCGGGGGCGACGCTGTCGGGAGGTGAAGCTCAGAGAATCCGATTGGCTGCTCAGGTGGGTTCAAGGCTGAGAGGTGTGATGTATGTTCTGGACGAGCCCACTATTGGACTTCACCAGCGGGATAATGGACGGCTGATAAGACTTCTACGCGAGCTGCGTGATGCCGGCAATTCGATCATCGTGGTGGAACATGACGAACAAACCATCCGCTCGGCTGATTATCTGGTAGATCTGGGACCTGGAGCAGGAGAAAGAGGTGGCTATGTCGTGGCCTGCGGTCCGTTAAGTGAAGTCCTCAGATCCACTGATTCCCTGACAGCTCAGTATTTAAGAGGGGAAAAGTCCATCAAGATTCCACAAAAAAGACGGGAGCCCAGAGACTGGCTGACCCTGGTCGGAGCCAGAGAGCATAATTTGAAAAATCTTGAGGTGAGATTTCCTCTCGGAGTGATGACCGCGGTCACCGGTGTTTCAGGTTCAGGGAAAAGCAGCCTGGTCTATGACATTCTTTATAAAGCTCTGATCAAAAAATATTACCGGGCGAAGGTTCAGCCTGGCCAGCACGACCGGTTAGAAGGCCTGGAAAATATTGATAAAGTCGTTCTGGTTGACCAGAAGCCCATTGGGCGAACGCCGCGCTCTAATCCGGCCACCTATACCCAGATTTTCGGTCCGTTGAGAGAGCTTCTGGCTATGACGCCCGAAGCCCGACGAAGGGGCTACACTCCTGGCCGCTTCAGCTTTAATGTCCATGGAGGGCGCTGTGAGGAGTGCCAGGGAGCTGGGGTAAAAAAAATTGAGATGCATTTTTTGCCCGATGTTTATGTTACCTGTGACCGCTGCGGGGGGCGCCGTTATAACCGCGAGACTCTGGCTGTAACTTATAAGGGGAAAAACATTTCTGACTATCTGGAGATGACAGTGGATGAGGCTTTCGAGCTCCTTAAGGCTCACCCCGCACTCCGTCGGAAGCTTGGTCTTTTGCAGAAAGTGGGCCTGGGTTATTTGCGGCTGGGCCAGCCCGCTACCCGGCTCTCGGGAGGAGAAGCCCAGAGAATTAAGTTGACCAGGGAACTCGGCCGCCGCCAGACTGGTCGAACTCTCTATCTTCTGGATGAGCCAACGACTGGCCTTCACTTTGATGATGTCTCCAAGCTCCTGGCTGTTCTGTCTGAGCTTGTTTCGCTCGGCAATACGGTGATTGTGATCGAGCATAATCTTGAAGTAATCAAGTTTTGCGATTATGTCATTGATCTCGGCCCGGAGGGCGGGGAGGAAGGTGGTTACCTGGTGGCTCAGGGTACTCCAGAGGAAGTGGCAGCAGTTGATAAGTCTCATACCGGGCGCTACCTTAAACAGGTCTTGTCGGGGAGCTTGGAAGCAGGTATAAAGGGATAGATGGCAATGAGTTTTAAAGATATTGTTGGTAACGAGCAAATAAAAAAGATCTTAAAACTATCTCTGCGAGAAAACCGCCTGCCCGGATCACTGCTTTTCGCCGGACCACCTGGAGTGGGGAAAACTGCCACTGCCTTGACTGTGGCCAAAGCTCTCAACTGCCAGCAGCTCAAGGATGAGGCCTGCGATCGCTGCCATTCCTGTCGGCTGGTAGATCGAGGTCAGCATCCCAATGTCAGGTTCATTACCAGGGAGAAAAACAGGGAACAAATTGTCAAGGATCAGGTAGATGAAATTAAATATCTGGCCCGTTTGCGACCCTGGCAGGGAGGTCGTTTGGTCTTTATTATTGATCAGGCTGAACGAATGAATGAAACAGCAGCGAATTCCTTGCTGAAAACCCTGGAAGAGCCAGGTGCGTCAGTCTATTTCATTCTTATTACTGAGGATCTTTCGGCCATTCTACCCACCATCAGGTCTCGCTGCCAGGTGTTGAAGTTCAAAAGAATAAGTCAGGAGGACCTGGAGCGGGCTCTGGAATCCAGGGGGCTGCCACCTGACCGGGCGGCGCTGGTAGCCAGTACGACTGACGGGAATCTGGAGCTGGCTTTGAATCTTTCCTGGGAGGAGTTCATAGCCGGCCGGAACAGGGCCTGGATGCTTTTTACCAATCTCCTGGAGAAAGGTGAAGCCGAGGATTTTCTTAATCTGGTTTCAGGCGGGGCCAGAAAAGATTCTCTGGATAGTTTTAAGGAAACCTTATCATTCTTTTCTGTATTCTTCCGCGATCTGCTGGCTGCCAGAAAGGGCGGGGTCGCCTCTGTGCTCAACTCGGATCTGCAATCGGAGCTGGAAGGTCTGGCCAGAAAAGTTCCCGAAGACAGAGTAGCAGAAGGGGTTAAGCAGATGGAAGGTTATCTGGGGAGCTTAAAGAAAAATCCTAATTTGGGTATAATAGGCAATGAAATAGTCATTTTTTTCAGGAATATAAACTATGACTGATGTGGTTTTATTATTGTCAGAATCCACTGGTAAAATCATCAGGGGTAGATTGACCCAGGAACCGGTGGAAATCGGCGACTATTGCCTGGTCGAGTCCGAATATGGCGGGGATCTGGCTATGGTTATAGATACCGGCAGCGAACTGGTTCAATGCCCGAAAGCAGCTAAAGAAGCGGTCAAAATTATCAGACGGGCCACACAGGAAGATATTGATAAATTCAAGTGGCTGCGAGAAAAGGAAAAACAGGCTTTTGAATTCTGCTTGCAGAGAATTAAATATCACAATTTACCGATGAAACTGGTAGCTGTTCGCTATTTCTTTAATGAAAAGAAGGGAATTTTTTATTACACTGCCGATGGCCGAATTGACTTTCGTCAACTGGTCAAAGATCTGGCCAAAGAACTCAAGATGAGAATCGAAATGCGTCAGATTGGGGTCAGAGATGAAGCCCGGCTGATTGGTGGGCTGGGTGTCTGCGGTCGTCCTTTGTGCTGTTTTTCTTTTATCAGAAATTTCGAACCAATTACCATTCAGAAGGCGCGACGGCAGCAAATTGTCATTAATCCAATGAAGATCTCCGGCGTCTGCGGTCGCTTGATGTGTTGCCTGGCTTTCGAGGAAGAATCTAAAGGAAGGCTATATATAGACGATTTCGATAACGGGCTGATTGAAGACTGAAAGCGGAAACCGGTTCCCTTATTTTGTTGATACCAGAAACTGGACCCGGCTGGAAACGGCGATCAAACTACCATCGGGGCCAAAAGCTTTAACCTGCCATGAATATCTTTCACCCGGTACCATTTTGGCTTTGACTTCATCCGGTAAAACAACGCGGTTTTCTTTAGTTGTTGTCTTCCACAAGAGCTCGTGGTTGGAAATTGATATCTGATATTCCACATTCTCGCCAAGTTTCTTCCATTCAAAGAAAGAAGGAACTTGATTCATGTCAATGACAGGGGAGATCAAGGTGATTGAAGAACCACGCACCGTTTCGGTATCAGTCAGGGTAAAGTCGGGAAGAAGTGCCTGGCGTTTGGGGACAACAGCTATAATAACGGCCAAAAATATCAGTGAAATAACTCCGGTCATGGCCAGTTGACGAACATTGAAAAAGGCAGCCAGCTCCCGCTTTAATCTGGTTGCCAGCGGAACCTTTAGGCTGGCTTCTTCGCTAACCAGAACTTCAGGATGGTTTTTAATGGTGTTGATAATGAGAGAACGAGCCTGGAGTTCCTCAAAGCAAGCAGGACAGTTGAAATAATGCTCCTCGAAAAGCTCTTTATCCCTTTCGCTCAGCTTGTTAAGCAGGTACCCATCAATCATGTCTTCAAACTTACATTTCCTCATAACTTTCCACCTTCCCTTATTTTCCAATTGTTTAGTCGGGGCACACTGCCAAAAATGGAAAAAATTTTCATATTTTCATCTCTTTTCGGAGAAGCTTCAGGGCATAGTTGACCAGCTCGCTGACCTTCCGGGGGGAAATCCCGAGCCTGGCCGCCGCTTCTTCCCTGCTAAGCTCTTGATAATAATAGAGATAGAGAGCATTGCGGTATTTCGGTTTCAACTTTTCCAGAGCTGCCTGGACTTTTTCGGACATTTCCTTCTGCTCCAGTGTTTCCTGGGGGTCAGGGAATGGCTCAGGTTCTGGCGCAAATTTCATTACCCTGGTTTTTTCTCTTATATAATCAATTATGCGTCTTGAGGTAATGGTGTAGACAAATGTACCTAAAGAGGATTCCCCCCTGAATTCACCTGAGCTAATTTTTTCCACAACCTGGGAAAGGATCTCAGAAACGAGATCGTCGCAATCAGTGTTCTGGGCGCCTATGGCCTTTCTTACCCGAAAAGTAATAATAGGTCGATAGCGGACCATCAATTCTTTGATGTCCTCTTCAACGCGTAGTTTATCCGGTGGTCTATCCCGCACGTCTGACCTCGGCTTTTATTAGCAGAAAATATCACAGGTTAAGGGTATTTTCAATTTTTTATATTTTAAAGCGACTAATATTTTGCCTGAGTAGGAAGCGGAGGCTAAAGTGATTCCGGCTGAAGAAAAAGCAGCTAATGTCAAGATTTTCAAGAAAGAGGATGCTTTTTATCAATATATGGAGCGCTATCTGACCAGAAATGGTTATGTTTTGCTGATCACCACCCCGCTTAAGAAAAAAGATGAGGACAGCCCGACGGTCTTGTCCAGTCGGGTCGACAGGAAAGATTGAAAATGAAAGATGACAGGTTAAAAAAACTTTTAGTGACCGAAAGCAGAAAGAGCCTGAATAACTCTAATCAGGTTGTTAGCCGCCTGTCCAAAATCAAAATCTTCGATTTCGACTGGCTCAAAGCCAACTGGAATCTTCAAGGCTCGGATCAGCTGGCGGCTGTTCCTCTGCCTAATATCAGTATAGGTTCGTTAATCATGCCTAAGGTCGAGTCTTTCCTGCAGGCGAGCCAGATTCTGGAGAAGCTCGACGAAGAAGTTCGGGAAGAAAAATCACTCAAGCTCCCAACCTGGAAGAAGCTTTTCCAGGAAAACCGCTTCTTCAATTCCGAACTAATTTACTTCCTGGCCTCGGCTGATCCCAGCGAGGATAGCCTCGGCCATTCGAGCTATGTAGCTGCTTATACCGTTCTTCTGGCCCGCCATTATGGTCTTCAAGACAGGAAAACACTGATTGATATTGAACGTGGAGCATTACTCCACGATATAGGGAAAATTGGTATTCCCGAGACGATCCTGCAGAAAAAAGAAGCCCTGACTGAAGAAGAAATGGAAATAATTCATTATCATCCTCTGATTGGCTTCGCTATGGTCGAAGAGTTCAGTTTTCTGCAAGGGGCGGCTGAAATCATTCTTTTCCATCATGAAAGATATGATGGCACCGGCTATCCCTTTGGATTGGTCGGAGAAGAAATTCCCCTGAGTGCCAGATTATTTTCGCTGGCTGATACTCTTGATGCTATCACTTCTGATCGCCCCTATCGGCGGGGCCGCAGCCTGGAAGAAGCTCTGGAAGAAATAGAAAAATGCCGTGGTTCTCAATTCGACCCGCAGCTGGTGGATATCATGCTGAACATCCCGGTTAATCAATGGGAAAAAGCCAGAGAACGGGCCAGGAAAGCTCTCAGAATACCAGTAGTAAACTGATTCTTTCAGCTGTCTTCTTTTTGTTTGGCCTTCTGTTTTTCTCTAAAATAGCTTCTGGCATCAACCAGGATTTCTCTTGGTTTGGCTCCCTCAGGCGGGCCGATCAGTCCCTCCTGTTCCATCTGGTCAATTATCCGCGAAGCACGGGCATAGCCGAGCTTTAATTTTCTCTGGAGGTAAGAGGCAGAAGCCTGTCCGGTGGCCAGAACCAGTTCGACTGCTTTATCAAAAAGTTCGTCTTTTTCGCCGGCATCTTCCTCGGCGGGCAGATCTCCGGTTCTCTTCAAGATTTGCAGGATCCGCTCATCATATTCAGGAGAGCCCTGTTCCTTGACATACTTAACGAGGCGCTGAACTTCAGGAATGGAGACGTAAGCACAATGCAGACGGATCAGACGGGGAAAATTGGGCGGCATGAAGAGCATATCCCCCAGACCGAGCAACTTCTCAGCTCCAACGGTATCAATTATAACTCTGGAATCAATCTTGGAGGGCACCCTGAAAGCAATCCGGCTGTTAAAATTATTCTTAATCGTGCCGGTAATGACATCAATCGAAGGACGTTGCGTCGCCATGACCAGGTGGATGCCTACAGCTCTGGCCAATTGGGCCAGGCGGCCAAGGCAATATTCAACATCCTGAGGACTGGTCATCATCAATTCGGCCAGCTCATCAATAATAATGACAATGTAAGGGAGCGGTTTTAGCTTCTGTTTTTCTTCTTCGGTCAGTTTGTCCTTTTTCTCAGTCAGAAGGGTTTTAACCTGCTGGTTATATTGTTCGATATTTCTGACTTTCATCTGGCTGAGTAACCTCAGCCTTTCTTCCATTTTTTTAACCGCATCCATCAGGATAATCCCGGCTTTTTTAGGATCATTAACAACCGGAGCAAAAAGATGAGGGATCCCCTCATAGAGGGTAAACTCGAGCCGTTTGGGATCAATCAGGATGAGCTTGACTTCATCGGGGGTTGCTTTGTAAAGGATGCTGGCTATCAGAGCATTAAGAGCCACACTTTTTCCGGTCCCTGTTGCCCCAGCTATTAGCAAATGAGGCATAATGGCCAGGTCGGTGATATAGACTTCACCATGGACAGTTTTGCCGAGAGCAAAAGTCAATTTGGAAGGAGAGTTCTGGAATTTTTCGGATTGGATGATATCTCGCAGTTTAATTATTTCCCGTTTGTTATTCGGGATTTCTATTCCCAGTGAGGACTTACCAGGTATGCGCTGAATTCGGACTGATTCAGCCTCCAGAGCCAGTGATAGTTCCTCGCTGAGACCGGCCACCTGGCTGACTTTAATGCCGGCATCCGGGAAAAACTCATAGGTAGTGATAATGGGGCCAGGATGATATTCCCGGACTTCGCCTGAAACTTTGAATTCCCTGAGTTTTTCTTCGATCCGGCGTTTTTTTTCAAACAGCTCATTGCGATCTATCTTTTCGCTCGGTTTACCTGGATCAAGCAAACTGAAGGGAGGGAAGTGATAATCTCCAGCTTTCCTCAGATCAGGCAGAAGAAGTCTCTCCTCTTCGGCAGTTTTTTCTGGCGGGAAAGCCTGCCAACCCGGGGCCAGTTTTTCTCCCTTTTTAAAAGTACCTTTTTCCGGCCTGGCTGCTTTTCTTTCATCACCTGATTCAGTTTGAGCCGATTCGGCTGTCGGAGCTAATGGGCCTTTTTCAGAACCGGCTGTTTTAGCTTCACTTTCTCTTGCTTTCCTGTATTTTTCCTCAATTTTCTTTTTCATTTTTTCTTTTTTTCTGGTTTGGCCGTACTGCGTTACTCTTATTTTCACTGTTCGAGCTGTTGAATGAAAAAGCCTGGAGAATAAATTAGCTGTTCCGGAAAGGGTCCAACGGGTGGTAAAAAGGAGGACAAGGGCTAAAAGACAGATTAAAACAACAAATGAACCTGTATGATTCAAATAGCGTACGAGGAAGCCAAGCAACAGGTCACCGAAAAGGCCACCTGCTAAAAAGTCTTTACCCCGCCAGGGAATTTTATCAAAGATTAAAATTAACAGCGGGGAAAGAACTATAAGGTATAGACTGCCAGAAATAAGCCTTCTGACCAATTTCTGGCTCTCGTTTGGGAAAAGAGTCCTTATCCCCAGGTAGCCTAATCCAACGGGCAGAAGCAGAGCCATCAGGCCAAAGATTTGAAGCAGGCTTTCGGCCAGATAAGCTCCGAGACTGCCGCCGAAATTGTGGGTTCTATGCTCGGGAGGGGGCGTATTGGCCCATGACGGATCAGCCGGATCGTAGCTGATCAGGCTGATCAGAGAAAAAATAGCCAGAAAGATAAAAATGAGTGAAATAATTTCTATAACAGGGCTAGCCTTTTGCCCGTTCTTTTTGTTCTTAGCCATTTTTTTTGATTATACCATAGCAACTGCTGACTTTTCATTCCAATCCCGGTCGATTTCTTAACTCCAGGAAAACTTGATAAAGAGTTTGAGGGGCGAGTTCTTCGGCTCTCGTTTTCGATTCGAGCAGGACTTTGTTCATTGCTCTTAAAATGTCCTGGCTCCGGTAACCGGCTCTCTCCAGATTTTTCTTCAGTGTCTGCCGCCGGTGCGCAAATGATATCTGAAGAAATTTAAACAATTTTTTTTCTTCCTCCTCGGGGAAAAAAGCCGTGCCGTGGCGTCTGATAAATTTTACGCAGGCTGAATCAACGGCTGGTGGTGGGCTAAAAGCCCCTGGTTTGATGAGAAAGAGAAGTTCAGTCTCAAAATAGTTTTGAAGCAAAATTGACAGAGGCGAATATTTTTTTGTTCCTTCCTGAGCTACCAGACGTTGAGCTACTTCTTTCTGGAAGAGGAAAACAGCCTGCTTGAGGCTATTTTTCAGATCAAGCAGGACAAAAAGTATCTGCGTCGAAATATGATAGGGCAGGTTGCCGGTCATCTTGACAGAAGACAAGCCTGACCGTTTTTCTTCAATTAGTGGAACTAAATCGAGCTTGAGAATATCGCCGGCTATAATCTCAACATTCGCTGCCGCTCTGGCTTCCAGGTCTGGTATCAGAGCCGGGTCCTTCTCAATGGCTATGACCAGGCCGGCTTTTTCTGCCAGAAGAAAGGTCAATGCCCCCGTTCCGGGTCCAATTTCTATGAACAGGTCTGTTTTTTCAGGCTGGCTGGCTTTTATTATTTTTTTTATGATATTTTTATCATGGAGAAAGTGCTGTCCAAGAAGCTGTCTTCTGGTTTTTTTAGCCATAGCGGAATATCACCTGGTTGACTTTAATTTCATCTAATTTCATTTTAAAGCAGAGACAGAGAGATAGGAAGCTATGATTGTTTGATAAAATTAGCCTTTTCCTCTGAGCTGTGGATAAAAATAGAAGCTGCCATGTTACCAATCATATTAACTGTTGTCCGGCACATATCGATGAGCCGATCAACCCCAAGAATCAGAGCTACTCCTTCCAGAGGAATATTGACCTGCTTTAAAACCATGGCCAGCATAATCATGCCAGCTCCAGGTACGCCAGCTGTCCCGATCGAAGCCAGCAAAGCCATCAGGACAATGGTCACCTGAGCTCCCAGAGTGAGATTGATCCCATAAATCTGGGCAATGAAGACAGCTGCTACGCCCTGATAAAGAGCGGTCCCATCCATATTGATCGTAGCCCCGAGCGGAATAACGAAGCTTGAATACTCTCTTTTGACTTTGAGCTTATCCATGCACTCCAGGGCGACAGGGATGGTGGCGTTGGAACTTGAAGTTGAAAAAGCAATCAACATGGCATCAGTTGTGCTTTTAAAGAATTTGGATGGTTTCATCTTGCCCAAATATCTGATCAGCAGGCCATCAACCACTATGGCATGAACAGTCAGACCAAAAATGACTACCAGAACATATTTGAGCAGAGTGAGGAGAATGCCAGCACCAAACTGGCCGATGATGGAAGCCAGCAAGGCCAGAACTCCATAGGGAGCAAGTTTCATGATAAGATTGATGGCCTGAAGTATTGTATCATTGGCTGCATCGAAAATTTGCAGCAAGGGACGGGATTTTTCTGAATTGATAAAGGTCAGGCAGATGCCAACAAGCAAGGCTATAAATATGACCTGAAGCATTTCGCCCTCGGCCATGGCTTTAATCGGATTGGTCGGCACAATATTGACCAGGACTGAAATCAATGATGGCTTCTGCTCGATAATTGACGTTTGATTCCCGGCTGATTGCTGATAATTTTTGAGCAAGTCCTGTTTGACCTGCTCATTAAGTCCGGTGCCGGGCTTTAACAGATTAGCAGCCATGAGGCCAATGACGATGGCGATGGCAGTTGTCAGAGTAAAATAAAAAAATGCTTTCAGCCCGATCCGGCCGAGCTTCTTAATATCGCCCAGGCTGGCTGTTCCCAGAGACAACGAAAAAAAAATCAGAGGGACAACCAGCATGGTAATTAACCTGATAAAAATTGTTCCGATGAATTCAATGCTCTTGGCTTTAGGACCAAAAATTAATCCAGCCACTATTCCCAGGAAAAGTCCGATGAAGATTTTCGTATGGAGTGGAACTTTTCTCATCTATTAATGTCTCCTCAGTATCAATTTCAGCATAATAGTAAATTTTATATGATAAAAGCCAGTAGTTTGCAAACCAGTTTATATTGACAACCTATAGGAGGTTAAACTACAATCTTTCTAGTTATGACTGAAAAAAAGATCTTAGTTGTTGATTATGATCAGTCTTCTCTGGAAAACCTCACCCGTATCTTGAAGGACCTTAAAGTTCAGATTCTTCAAGCCACAGATGGTGCTCAGGCCTATGATCTTTTCAAAGAAGAAAAGCCAGATCTGGTCATTCTTGAGGCCATTCTGCCGAAATTGCACGGTTTCGATCTCACCAAAAAAATTGTTCAGGAATCAAAAGGGTCTGTGCCGGTCATAATTATTACCGGATTATATAAGGGCCCCCAGTACAAGCACGAGGCTATGACCAATTTAGGAGCTTCTGAATACCTGGAAAAACCGGTTAATCTGGAAGCTCTCCTGGAAGCCGTCAGTAGATTGCTGACTGCTGATGAAGACATCGAGGATGTCCTGCCTGACATGGAGACAGTGATGGCCCTGGTCAATACCAGGGGAAAGTAATAATAAAAAAGCTCACCCGAGGACATCAAAGGAGGATGTGATGAATGAAGGCTTATGGTCACGCTGTAATAACTGCCGTAAAATTGTCTATAAGCAGGATATTATAGATAACCTTTACGTCTGTCCTCTGTGTGATTATCATTTCCGGCTCGGGGCTCGGGAGCGTTTAAGACAGTTGTTTGATGACGGGCAATTTGAGACTTTTGATGATGATATTTATCCAATTGACTTCCTCGGTTTTAAAGATCAGTTGCCTTATAGCCAGCGGCTTGAGGACAGTCAAAAAAAAACCGGTCTATCTGAAGCTATAGTTTCTGCCCGTGGAACTCTCGACGGACTGCCGGCTATTATTCTGGCCATGGAGTTTGGATTTATGGGTGGAAGCATGGGCTCGGTTGTTGGGGAGAAAGTCGCCCGGGCAGCCGAGCAGGCCAGGGAAGAGAAAATTCCTTTAATTATAATCTCTTGCTCGGGTGGTGCCAGGATGCAGGAAGGCATGATGTCTTTGATGCAGATGATTAAAACCTCGGCTGCGCTGGCCAGATTAGCTGAAGCTAAGCTTCCCTATATCTCCATTCTAGCTGACCCGACTACCGGCGGAACAACAGCCAGCTTCGCCATGCTGGGCGATATTAATATCGGCGAACCCAACGCTCTGATTGGCTTTGCTGGCCCGCGAGTCATCGAGCAAACCATAAAAGAAAAATTGCCCAAGGGTTTCCAGCGGGCTGAATTCCTGCTGGCTCACGGCATGCTCGATGATGTAGTGGAAAGAAAATATCTCAGGCACTATTTGATCAAAGCCCTGAGGCTTTTCCTGAATAAACCCCGATGATCTCTCCTGCTTGTCAGCGCTATCTTGACGAGGCTCAGCTTTTTGGTATCAAGCTGGGTCTTGATAATATGAGGAGCATACTATCCCACCTCGGCCAGCCTGAGAAGAATTTTCCCTCAATTCATGTGGCCGGGACTAACGGTAAAGGCTCGGTCAGTGCCATGCTGGAGCGTATTTTCCAGTTGAACGGCTTTAAAACCGGGCTTTATACCTCGCCGCACCTGATTGATATCAGAGAAAGGATCAGTCTTAATGGTCGGATGATACCGGAAAAAACTTTCTGCTGTTTGCTTCTTGAGATAAAGAAGAAGGAAAAGAAACTTAAGAAGGCAGGCGAGATGGGAGGTTCGCTGACCTTTTTTGAGATCCTGACTCTCTGTGCTTTTGACTATTTTAGTCAGGAGAAGGTTGACCTGGCTGTTTTTGAAGTTGGCCTTGGGGGGCGGTTTGATGCCACCAATGTCATCACTCCTGAAATTTCGGTTATTACCTCTATTTCTTATGATCATCAACAATATCTGGGTAAGACCATGTCTAAGATTGCCGGGGAAAAAGCTGGTATTATCAAGAGGGGTGTTCCCTGTATTAGCGGGGTCAGAAACCAGACGGCTCTTAATGTCATTGAGAAAAAATGCCAGGAAATGGGAGCTCCACTTATCAAGGTTTTTGGCCGTGGTCGGGAATTGACCCATCATCAAATGAAAGACGGTTACTTGTTCTCTTTTAAAACCCCATGTGCGACCTATCGCTTTAGACCTTCTCTTCCCGGCCTTCATCAAGGAGAGAATGCGGCCATAGCTATCACTGCGGCTGAAGCCATGCAGGAACATGGTTATCAGCTTCAGAAGGATAAGGTGATCGAAGCCCTGGAGACTGTGGTCTGGCCCGGGCGCCTGGAAATTATAAGCCGCACGCCACTCATTATTCTTGATGGTGGTCATAACGAAGACGCAGCCAGGGCGGTCAGCGATTATATTAGAGAAAATATTGGCCAGCCGGTTATTCTGGTTTTTGCCATTATGAAAGACAAAGATATAGAAAAGGTTGCCTCTAAACTATTTCCATTAGCCAGCCGGATCATTCTGACCAGGCCTCCTATGGACAGGGCAGCTCGCCCCAGAGATATCGCCAGGCGGCTGCCAGAATTTAGCCAGCGGTTTTTTCTGGAGGAAGATGTCCCTTCAGCCTTGAGACTGGCTCTGACTTTATCCTCAGGAAAAGTACCGGTGGTGGTGGGCGGCTCGCTTTTTCTGGTAGGTGAGGTCAAAAAATTTTTCTCGGAGCTAGGTGCCGGGAAAAGCCTGGCTTATGTCTGAATGTTTGCTTTTTGCCGCCCGTAGTGCTAAATTTTTAACCTATAGGCGAGGTTTAGCCGTTGCTCGAGATTGATTGGAATTTTCTGGTAATATTTATTCTGGTCTGGATTTTAGTCTTGGTGCTGACCAGAGTTTTTTTTAAACCAATCGTTGACTTAAGAGAGAAGAGGAAGAAAATACTGAATGAAAACAAAAAAGTCTACGAGCAGGCTTTAAAGGAATATGAAGATCACCTTAATCAAGTAGAAAGCAGCCTAAAAGAAGCACGTCAGGAATCTCAGTCTATTCGCCAGAAAATTGTCTCTGAGGCGCTGGCCGAGAAATCCAGGTTGACGCAGGATATTCAGAATGAGGTTCAGGGTCAGGTCGAAGGCGTCAGAAAAGAGCTTGAGTCTGAGGTAGAAAGACTTAAAACTCAACTTGAGCAGCAGGTTGAGTCTCTTGCTCAAAAATTAGAGGAAAAGTTACTGCAGTGAAATACCGGTTGTCTCATTGTAAATCTGTCTTATTTATATCAATTTTTCTTATGACCTCGAGCTGGCTGGTAGCCGCCGAGTCCGCAGAGAAGTTTAGCCTCTCCACCTTTCTCGGTCAGCTGGTAAATTTTGTGGTGCTTTTTGGCAGCCTGGCCTATCTGTTATATAAGCCGTTAATTAAATACCTTCAGCACAAATCAGATCAGGTCGCTGAAAATTTGAAAGAATCCGAAGATCAACGGGTAAGTTCATTGCACAGGCTGGAGGAGTCAAAAAAAAGATTGAGCAAGCTGCATGAGGAAATAGACAGGATGAGAAGAGAGGCTGAGATAGAGGCAGGCAGAGAAAGAGAACGGATAACTCAGGAGGCCAGAGCAGAAGCCGAAAGATTAAAAAAACTGGCTAAGGAAGAAATTGATTCTCTGGTAAAAAGCAGTCAACGAGAGCTGGAAGTTTATACTCTTGATTTGAGTATTTCCCTGGCCGAGAAAAGAATAAAGGAAAAAATGGGACCTGAACTTCATCGGGAAATTATTTATAAAGCTATAGATAAGCTGGGAACATTAGATGAGCCAACAGTCAGTAATTAGAAAATACGGTCTGGGCTTGGCCAGCACAGTCAAGACTGAAGAAGAATTTGCCCTTTGTCTTGAGCAGCTTCAGGCTTTTTATGATCTCGTTACTGGCGATGAGAAAATATATTTTGCTCTGACCTCTCCGTTTGTCATTAAAAGTCAGCAACTTTCTGTACTGGAAGAAGTTCTTGACAGGCTTAATTTTGACCCACGGGTTACCAAGCTCATCTGGCTTTTGGGCAAAAATGGAAGGTTGGTCTGGCTAAGGGAACTGTTAGAGGAATTGCCTGAGATCTGGGCCAGGGAGCAGGGAATTGCCAGTCTGGAAGTCAGTTCAGCCGTAGAATTGACCGGGGATGAAAAGAAGCAAATTGAGGAAACTCTTAAAAAGGTAGAGAAAAAGCCCGTCAGATTAACTTTTTCTCTTAAACCTGAGATTCTCGGGGGATTGTTGGTCAGGAAAGGAAGCATTTATTATGATGCCTCATTGAAGGGAAGTCTCTTGAAATTGAAGGAGATTATTAGTCAGAGGTAGAAGCATGGAAATTAAAGCTGATGAGATTACCAGAATAATCGAGCAACAGATCAAGGATTTTTCTGGCAGTGTCGATATTAAGGAGACAGGCACAGTTATTTCTGTCGGTGATGGTATTGCCAGAGTTTATGGCCTGGAACATGCCATGTACAATGAGTTGTTAATCTTTGAAAATAGCGTCTATGGTCTGGCTCTGAATCTCGAAGAAGACTCAGTGGGAGTGATGCTCCTGGGGGAGACCAGGCTGGTTAAAGAAGGAGATATCGTCAAGAGGAGCCGACGAATCCTGCAGGTGCCAGCTGGCCGAGCCTTGATCGGAAGGGTTGTCGATCCTCTTGGACATCCGCTTGATGACAAGGGCCCGATTAAAACCGAGACAAGCATGTTTGTTGAAAGAATGGCTCCGGGGGTGGTGGATAGAATGCCGGTTCGTGAGCCTCTTCAAACTGGAATCAAATCCATAGATTCAATGATTCCCATTGGACGAGGCCAGAGAGAACTGATTATCGGAGACAGGCAAACAGGCAAAACAGCCATTGTGGTTGATACCATCCTGAATCAAAAGAATTCTGGTGTGATTTGTATTTACGTGGCTATTGGCCAGAAAAATTCAACCGTTGCTCAGGTTATTAAAAGTCTGCAAGATTATGGAGCCATGGCTTATACGACGGTGGTAGCAGCTACTGCCTCAGACCCTTCTGCCTTACAATATCTGGCACCTTATTCGGGTTGTGCTATGGGTGAGTATTATCGGGATCGCGGTGAGCATGCCCTGGTCATCTATGATGACCTGTCCAAGCATGCGGCTGCTTACCGGGAAATCTCGCTTTTGTTGCGTCGCCCACCTGGCCGGGAAGCTTATCCTGGAGATGTTTTTTATCTCCACTCGAGATTGCTCGAAAGAGCAGCCAAGATGAGCCAGGAACTGGGAGGCGGGTCGCTGACAGCTTTACCTATCATTGAAACTCAGGCCGGGGACGTTTCCGGTTATATTCCGACCAACGTGATTTCTATCACTGATGGCCAGATTTATCTTGAACCCGCGCTGTTTAATGCTGGTATCCGTCCGGCCATCAATGTCGGAATTTCCGTTTCTCGTGTTGGTGGCAATGCTCAGATAAAAGCCATGAAACAGGTGGCTGGAAAATTGCGGCTGGATCTGGCCCAATACCGCGAGTTGCAAACGTTCGCTCAGTTTGGAACTGAGCTGGACAGAGCCAGCCAAGCTCAGCTGGATCGTGGCCTGAAACTAACGGAGATTCTGAAGCAGGAACCCTATTTGCCTTTGTCTGTCGAAAAACAGGTTTTGATTATTTATGCCGGAAATCGTGGTTTCCTGGATGAAATTCCTTTAGAGGCTATAAAAAGTTATGAGAAAAGGCTCTATGATTATTTCGAAACCCACTATGCTCATCTTCTTCAGTCTATAGCTTCCAGTAAACAGATCGATCTCCACCTTGATCAGGAAATAAATCAAGCCCTGCAGGAATTTAATAAGGTTTTCAAGGAGGAATTGGAAGTTGAGCGCCATAATTGATTTAAGACGGCGGATCCAGAGCGTTCGCAACAGCCAGCAAATTACTCAAGCGATGAAGACGGTGGCTACCTCCGGTTATAGAAGAGCTCAGAGGCAGGTGGTGGCCAGGAGGCCTTTCTGGCACACCTTCCCCGAGCTGGTTATTTCGCTCACCAGGGAATTAAATCTGGCCGAGCATCCATATCTTCAGGTCAGGCCGGAAAAAAGGCTCCTGGTCGTGGTTATCACTTCAGATAAAGGATTATGCGGTGCTTTCAATTCTAACTTATTAAACATGGCAGCTGGTTTTCTTGGTGAGAAAGAAAAAAACAGCCAGATAACCATCATTCCAATTGGCAAAAAGGCAGTCAACTTTTCCAGGAATTTTTCTTGGCCGGTAGCGGCTTCTTATTCTGATGGTGTTGAGAAAAAAATAACAGCCATCAGCCAGAGTTTAGGCCAGTATTTTGATTATGAATTTACGCGTCAGAATATTGATGCTATCTACCTTCTCTACAATGAGTTTCGTTCTGTTGTGGCTCCCAGGTTAACCGTGACCAGGTTGCTGCCTCTGGCTGCTGATTTATCAGGCCGGCAGGTAGAACGCCTTGAGCCGATTTGGGAGCAAGAGGCCTCGACTATAATTAACTATTTGCTAAAATTCTATCTTAAAATCCAGCTGGAACATGTGCTGTTTGAATCACAGGCGGCTGAGCAGGCTGCCCGAATGATGGCTATGGAAAATGCTTCCAGAAATGCCGAGGAAATTATTTCCGATCTGGTATTGTTGCTGAATAAAATGCGCCAGGCGGCTATAACCAAGGAGTTGCTGGAGATACAGACGACAGTTGAGGCCCTGCAATAGGAAGGAGTGATAACAAATGAGCGAAGTTGCTTTAAACCAGGTTAAAGATTTAACCGGAGAAGAGGTTGGCCGCGTTGTTCAGGTTATTGGCCCGGTGGTGGATGTAGCTTTTCCTAGTGGTGACTTACCTCCAATTTATACAGCCATCAGAATAACCAGTGAAGGCTTTGAGGTTCCTGTGCCGATGGACATTATTGTTGAAGTTGAGCAGCATATAGGTGATTTTAAAGTGCGCTGTGTGTCCATGCATCCAACCGAAGGCCTGGCCCGGGGGATGAAAGCCGTCAACCTTGGCCGGCCGATTGAAGTTCCGGTTGGTGAAGGAACACTTGGCAGGGTAATCAATGTCATCGGCCAACCGGTTGATCGCCTCGGCCCGATCAAGGCAGCCAAATTTTATTCTATTCATCGCCTGCCACCGGCTCTTGAAGAACAAAGCACCAGGCTGGAAATGTTTGAGACTGGGATTAAAGTTATTGACCTTATGCAGCCTTTCTTAAGGGGAGGCAAAATTGGCTTGTTTGGAGGAGCTGGAGTCGGAAAGACAGTTATCATTATGGAGCTCATTCATAATGTGGCCACTAAACATGGCGGTTATTCAGTTTTTGCTGGAGTGGGCGAGAGAACCAGAGAAGGCAACGATTTGTGGCTCGAAATGAAAGAATCAGGTGTTTTGGACAAGACAGCTCTGGTTTATGGTCAGATGACCGAACCGCCTGGAGCCAGGCTGCGAGTTGGCTTGACAGCTCTATCGGTGGCTGAATATTTTCGTGACGAGCTGGGCCAGGATATCCTGCTTTTTATTGATAATATTTTCCGTTTTGTTCAGGCTGGCTCTGAAGTCTCGGCTCTGTTAGGTCGTATGCCCTCGGCTGTCGGTTATCAACCGAATCTGGCCAGTGAGCTGGGTGAGCTTGAAGAAAGAATTACCTCCACTAAAAAAGGCTCAATAACTTCTGTCCAGGCCATTTATGTTCCAGCTGATGACTTTACTGATCCGGCAGCAGCTACCACCTTCACCCATCTTGATGCCACCACCAATCTATCGCGAGCCTTAACTGAAATGGGCATTTATCCGGCAGTTGACCCGCTGACCTCTTTTTCCAGAATCCTGGATCCGCGGGTAATTGGTGAAAGGCATTACAGAGTGGCCCGAAGGGTTAAAGAGATTTTGCAGCGTTATAAAGAGCTCCAGGACATCATTGCCATCCTGGGCATAGAAGAGCTGTCTGATGAAGATAAACTCGTCGTGGCCAGAGCCAGAAAAATTCAAAGATTTCTATCACAGCCTTTTCATGTAGCTGAAGAATTCACAGGCCGCTCCGGAAAATACGTGTCGGTTGAAGATACAATCAAAGGCTTTGAGGAGATCTGCAATGGTTTGCATGATGATAAACCAGAACAGGCTTTCTACATGGCTGGCACTATTGAGGAAGTGGTAGAGAAGGCCGAGGAATTAAAAAAGATATGAGTCCTGAAAGTTCTGCTTTTTTTGAGTTAAAAGTTATTGCTCCCACCAGGCTTCTGACTGAAGCCAGGGTGACCGAACTGCAAGTACCGGGACTTGATGGTTACCTGGGTATCTGGCCAGGTCACCGTCCGCTAAATGCCTGCCTTGGTCAGGGTGAAATTATCTTTAGGACCACTGATAACCGCGAGGAGAGAGTCATGATTAAAGGTGGTGTTATTAAAGTAGAAACATCTAAAATTATAATAATGGCTGACCTGGACGAAAATGATTGAAGTTAATCCTGCTATCCGACCTGATGAGACTTTAGATGCTTTTTATAAAGGGAAAATTCTGGTTTTACAGAGAAAGAATGGGTTTCGCTTCTCAATTGATGCCCCCCTCCTGGCCAGCTTTATCCAGACTAAGAATGAGGACGAGATTCTTGAAATTGGAACTGGCTGTGGAATAATTCCTATGCTGCTCAGCGTGAAGCCTTTCCGTCATATAGTTGCTCTCGAGGTCCAGCAGGGACTGGCTGATCTGGCTCGGCGTAATATCATGCTGAATCATCTTGATGGGCGGATAACTATTGTTGAAAAAGATTTCCGTCAATATAATCCCTGGAGGCAGTTTGATATTGTTTTTTCTAATCCACCGTACATTCCAAAAGATTCTGGTTATCTCAGTCGGACAGAAGAAAAAAATATAGCCAAGCATGAAATATTGTGTTCTGTTGAGGAAGTTTTGAACTCGGTTAAAAACTGGCTAAAAAGTAACGGGTCGGCTTATTTTATTTTGCCTGACAACCGTAGAGAAGAATTTGGAGCAACACTGCTAAAAGCCGGCTTAAAGTTGAAGCGAAGCCGCCTGGTTTATCCCAGGGAAGGAGAGCCCCCCAATTTCTTTCTGATTGAATGCAGCCCAGCGAGCGATGATCACTGTCAGGTTATGCCCCCCCTGATTCTCTATGGCCAGAATGGGAAGTACACCGAAGAAGCCGAAGCCATATTTTCAGGACCGGCAAGGAAGTGAGTAATAATAGCTAATAGACTGTTTGCCCTTTGTTTTTTGCCCTGGCATCCGTTTAGACTTAAAGCTATTTTAACCTTTCTATTGACATTTTGGCCAGAAGAATCTTTTAATAAGAAAATGAACTGGACGGCAAGGACGGCAGAAAAATGGAAAAGAGTCTGACCCTGAGCAGCCCGTGGCTCAGATTCTGGAGCTTTGTCACTGGCCTGGGGATGGCGGTAGCTTCCTATCTAACCATAGATCATTTTTTTAGAGCCAATTTCCCCGAGACAATCTTTACTGGTTCGTTTTGCGATCTTAGCAGTTTTTTTAATTGCGATAGCTCGGCTTATTCTTCGATTGCCCATTTTAAGGGAGTTCCCCTCGGCTATTGGGGACTTGTTCTGGGTATTCTGGTGATGCTGGGTGCTTTTTTGCCTTCTTCTCGCTTTGAAAAAGTTAATAAGCTTTTATCTTTACCCAATGCTTTAGGAGTTTTGGCCCTTTTCTTCTATTCAGTATTTTATCTTAAAAGCCTTTGCTTGCTCTGCTCCGGATATTACCTTTTTTCTCTTATAAATTTCTATTTATTCTGGAAATTCGGGCTGCCCTCTGAACCGCGGGGACTGGTTGGCTTTTTCCGGGATCTCCTGTTTGGCTCAATCAAGCCGCTAGTGGCTATTGGTGTCTTAACCGTCATAGGTGCTTTTGGTTTTCATCTTTTTTATGAAGCCAAGAAGGATGCTCAGACAGGAGGTGTGGCTTTGAAAATTGTCAAAGAGTTTTACAGCCTGCAACCGGTTAAAGAGCCCAGTTTGATTTCCCCTTACTGGACAGCTAAAGCCACAGGGGAATTTGATCAGGCGCCAATCCGGATTATTGAATATGCCGATTTCCTCTGTCCTGATTGTCTCTTCCTCTTTCATCAGCTGGAAAGGATAAAAAAGGAATACGAAGGCAAGATAAATATCGCCTTTCAATTCTTTCCGCTGGAAGCCAGGTGTAATGATGTGGTTGACAAGGACAAACATCCAGGGGCCTGCGATCTGGCTTATATGGCTGCTTATGATTCGGCTAAATTTCTTCAAATTCATGATGAGCTGTTCAGGAATTTTGAAAAAGCCAAAGACCCAGAATGGCGCCAGCAGCTGGCCAGAAAATATGGGGTGGAGAAAGCACTGACAGATGAAAAAACCAAAGAGTTGGTCAGAAAAATTATTGAAACCGGCAAGGAATATGAAAAAACTTCTGAGCGCTTCCCTTATGGGATAAGGTCTACACCCACCATGATCATTAACAACCGGATGATTATCGGGACACTTCCCTATGCTCATTTAAAAGCCATTATTAACTCATTGCTGAGTGAGCAGGAACAGCCAGCCACAGGAGAAACCAAGTTTTTGGAAAACTGGGTCGATACGACCAGCTTACAGAAAAAGAAATAATAAAAGTAAAAAAATTGCCCCGGCTCCCAACTTTCGGGCTTAATCCTGCCTTTTTAGCCGAGGAGGGTTTTAACTCTGACCTGTTCAGAAACTAAAGGTGCGGAAGGTGCGGTCAGATCGTTCGTTACCAGCCTGGAGTCCAGACCATCAGCCAGCTTCCTTTTTTTCCTTAATAACTATCTTCCTGTTCAGGAGCTCTTTTCGGACAAAATTAAATACTTCCGGCTCTAACCCCAGCAACTCGGGAGCAATAATCCCGGTTTTTCGAATCAGGCCACGAGCCACCGCTCTGGTCACCGCCGTAGCGGTATAGCCAGTAGTCCTGGCCATACTATGTATGCTCGTTTTCCGGTCAAAGCGATCAAAGAGATCATAAGTTAGTCTGACCGGGCAGCCGTCTTGTTGTCCACTGATGATAACTCTTAAAATGGTCAGGTCTTCTTCTCCAGCTTTGGTATTTAGCCGGGGGAAGAGAATCTTAGCTGCCAGATCAACTGGCCGGACTTTCTGGCCTGCTATTTCTACCGGCTGCTCAGCAAAAAAGCCAGCCTGTCTTAAAGCCAGCATTTTTTCCCGGTGACCAGGATAGCGAAGTGTTTTTTCGACCATCTGGGGCACGTTAAGGGTTTCGATCATGGTCCGCAGGCCATCAGTATTAAAGGCCTCAAGGGTTCCCAGGTTTTCAAACTCGAGAAACTCAGGTTCAGATAAGGCAGGTTTTGTTACCAGCTGGCCATTTTCCACGCATCTGGCCGGCCTCAGGTATTCTTCTATTACATCAACCGGAGAGAATACAGCTTGGTATTCAAACGGCCATTTTCTGATCACGGGCAAACCGCCGACGTAAATATGAACGGAGAAGGCTTTGTCCAGCTGGCGGATTCCGTAACCAGCCAGCATGTTGCTTAACCCCGGAGCAACTCCACTATCAATGACAGCCGTCAGCTTTTGTTCCCGGGCGAGAGATTCCAGCTCGAATGGGTTTTCCGGGAAAAAAGAAATATCAACAACATTTCGCCCTGCTTTGAGGCAGGCTTTAAGACTTTGAAAGCCAAGGTGGCCGGGCATGGCGTTTATGACCAGGTCATAATCATTGACCAATTCTCTCGCGGCTTCAGGTTGGCTTAAATCCTGACTTATGACTTTGATACCGGCGGCGGCCAGCTCAGCCAGGGCCTCTGGCTTCAAATCAACTGAAGTCAGACTGAATTCAGTCTCCGAGGCCAGGTCCAGGGCCATGGCTTTGCCCACCAGACCCGCTCCCAGAACTATGATTTTCATCGTTTTGCCTCCTTTTTGAATTTGTTTTGGCCAGAGTAAAGCCGCAAGAGAAGGTGATAGTCAGAACTGCGAGATTATAAACCGCCAAAATGATTAAGATAATAAATCATTGTCCAGAAGCTGGCCATAAAAAATAGCGTTTTTCTTTTTTTTATCATCTGGCAGATAATAGTTTTATGGCTCGGGTCGTCCAGGCTCCAGTCTGCACCAGCCAGACTTCCAGCCTAAGGCTTTTTTTGGGGAAGCCTTTTATTTCTGACTGAAGGCCCGCTTGATTTCCTCCAGGCTGACTCCCAGAATTTTCTTAGCTATGGGATCCAGGTCTTTCTCTTCGCCTTGAAGATGGATAGTGGTGTGGACATGAGAGAGTGACTCTCCTGGATTGAGAACGGCTGCCGGCGAGGAAGTCTCCAGCTCATAAAAAGGTCCAAGGGGTTTAGCTCCTGGGGTGACTGGACCGTCGTTATAAGCGTTGACCACATCACCATCAAAGGGGTCTTTCTGGAATTCCCAGAGAGAGTTAACATACTCAGCCGGATTTTCGGGCAGGCTGTAATGAACGATGGTCAGTACCTGATGGGTCGCATCATAGCTGCCAGCGAAGGGTAAAGCCCGTCGCGGAGGAATCCCGATTTTGCTTCGATATTGACCGTCTCCTTTAAAAAAAATAACCTTATCCGCAATTTTGAACCGCTCTGGCGGTATTGGGCCAAAATAAGTGTCATGGACTATTGGGCCAAGCCCTGATTCTGGCCCAGGCTTATAAGGAACAATTACGGTGGTGGTAGGTGAAGGATTGAACATGCCTAGAATCCAGATAGAAACCAGGCCAGTTTCTTTCTTCCAGGGCAAATCGCCTGTATTGGTAATCTGGTTATCTGATTCAAAGGCTACCCAGCTCAAGCTGTCGGGCAGAGGCAAGCCGAGTGATTCTACCTGGTTTTTATCCAGCATCCGAATTGTCCGGTCAACTCTGACCTTAAACTCGAAATCAGCGTAATTTATCAGGTCCATTTCTTTTTTTAATACGACTTGAGTCTCATCCTTAGCCACCAGGTCGAAACTGCCCTCATTGAGTGGTGGCGGGGTAAACCAGTGATCAAAATCGAAGGGAGAGTCGGCCTTGAAGAAGAGGGCAAACTGACCTCCTTCCGGCCCCAGCCAGAAACGGTCCTCGCCGCCAAAAGCGTTCATGTGGGGATCGCTCTGGTCTGAGGCGATCAGCTCTTGATTTATCCAGCCGAAGCTCAGACCGGTCGGGCCCTTGGCTGTGCTGGTCATCACCCGGCCCTGAATATCAGGATTGATGGCTACCATGGCCTGGCCATCACGGGCTGAGAGGACAACGACACCGGTCCTGGCCTCGAGAAACTCCAGGTCCTGTTTAAAAAGACGGGCTTGGTCTTTAGCTGGTGGCTGACTGCAGCCAGCCAGCAGGAGAAAAGAACTGATGGTCAAAGTTAAAAACAAATTGCAAGAAGTACTTTTCATTTTTTACCTCCTGATGGGAGTAAAACTAAATTATCAATTTGATTCTGATTTCTCAAGCCATAAATATAAAAATGAGAAATTAATAAGTTTTGAGGTTGCTACTTTTTTCCATCATCCTGGCGAACCATTGCCAGATTTGGCGGTGAAATTCAACGCTGGGTGGATTGTTTTTAAGAATATTCCAGTAGTTATCTGGTTTGTCACCGGGTAACAGGCCAATTCTAAAATTTTCATCCCACAGGCGATAGTTTTCCGGGTGAAACTGAATCCCGAGAACATTGTTGTATCTGGTATGGTGTATGGCTTCAACGATTTTGCCGTCAGAAGAAAGGGCCACAACTTTAAAGCCCTGCCCGAGTTGATCAATAGCCTGGTGATGCGAACTCAAGATGCGAGGATGATCTTTTTTAGAAAAACCCAGCACTTTGATAAAAAATTCGTCGGGAAGAAGATTTAGCTGATGGAAAGTATAGCTCGAAAGATTTAAGTCTGGCCTGAGCTTCTTGTAAGGATTATTGTGCCAGCAGTCAGGGCCGAGAGCGATGATATCTTCTATCTTGTCCTGTTGGTAGACTTCTGACCAGATATCCTGGATGAGCGTTCCTCCCGTCCCGACATTTAGACTCTGGGCACCCAGACAGATGCCAAGAATTGGCAGCTCTGGTTTTGAGTCAAGCAGTGGCTTAAAGTTCCTATCCTGGAGGCCGCCCAGAAAATGGAAAATAGCTGACAGCTCAAAATAATGACGGTAAGGATCCTCGATAATGGTCAGAAGACTGGTCTTTTCCTTAAAGATTGATGGCGGTATATCAGGGCCACCGAAGAAGATTATGCCGTCAGAATTCTTTATGAACTCAACAAATTCTGGCGTGCAGGCGTTTTGACGGAAGACATCTTGCTCACTTATCTCAGCCGATACCGGATGGAAACTGACCCAGGTGAGATTATTGGACCTGACATATTTTATAGCCTCTTGGTAATCAGTTAGTTCCTTAGTGTGATAAACGCCGACCACCTTCAGGTCAGGAATATTAAGAAACCCGTTTTCCCTCAGGGCTTGAAGGTTTTTAATGGTGCCGGTAGATGGATAAAAGACGGTTAGCCTCGTCACTTTGGCTAAAGCCGGTCTGTCAAGCACCCCGGCCATAAGCACAAAAACCAGAATGGGCAAAATTAAAAGCTTATGTTTTTCCATCAAGGCCTCCTTAATTATCATATATAAGATATATATTTTCGTCGTTTTGTCCTGGTTATGCAATCGAAGATTTTAAACTGGTTGGTCAGTGCGGACAAAAAAAAGGTTGACAAGTGATATAAAAATAGCTTATACATAAAATGTAACACTAAATATATCAGATTATATAGGAGGTGATAGTATTGAAGGCCGAGAAGATGTAGGTAATCATAATTTGTTTTTATTTAGTTATATGAGAAAAATTTTCTTAAAGATAATCAGGAGGTAATGATTGATGAGTAAGATGAAAAGAAAAAGCCTTTTGCTCATGATAGCGATCTTCCTCGCTATGGGTTCTGGCTTATCCCTTTTCGGTCAGATTTCGAGTCGTGAAACAGGCTCTATTCGCGGTGTAATTACCGATGAAGAAGGCGTTGCTTTGCCCGGTGTCGGCATTGTGGTTAGCGGGCCAAGTCTGATGGGAAAGGCGAGTGATGTGACCAGGGCTGACGGCACGTTCAGGATTCTATTGCTACCGCCCGGTGTTTATACCATGACCGTCGAGCTTCCCGGTTTCCAGACTTACATTGAAGAAGGAATCGAAGTCAGAGTTGGTTCGACGATTACCAGAAATATCAAATTAGGCGTAAAGAAGATGGAAGAAGAGGTGACGGTGGTAGGAGTGGCACCGGTCGTTGATGTCAAAGCCTCGAAAACACAGCAGATCTATAAAGCCGATCTAATTCAGAATCTTCCCATCAGCCGCAACCTTAACTCCATTATTACTCTTACCCCCGGAACAGTTGATGCCAGTAATATCAAAGGAGCAACGGCAGCGGGTAATACCTATCAAATTGATGGTCTCAATGCCAATGATCCAACCAACCAGCAGCTTAGTATTCCAATTGATTTTAATGTCCTGGAAGAGGTAGAGGTGCTGACCGGTGGAGCACCGGCAGAAGTGGGCTGGACTCTTGGTGGTTTTGTCAATGCCGTTACTAAATCTGGTGGTAATAATTTTTCTGGCATGGTTCAGGGCTATTACACCAACGAAGACCTGACTAAGTCTGTCTTGCCAGATGAACAGTTGAAAGCCATGGGTCTGTCAAAGCCATCCTCAGCCGTTTATGACTATGATCTTTCCGCCGGCTTTGGCGGTCCAATTATTAAGGATAAGATCTGGTTTTATGTTGACGCCCGTTATGCCAGAAGTACTTATCATTCCAGTTTTATTCCCTTTGTTTCACCTTATGACGGAACCTATTATGATAACTTTGACCGGAAAAATAAGACCTGGGCTGCCTTCGGCAAATTTACTTTCCAGCTGGCTAATAATGTTAAATTGGCCGTGATGGGTAATGCTCAGCAAACACGTGACAATACTACCGCCTCCGGCTGGAATATACCTTTTGATTGCCTGTATAAAACTGATCCGTGGGCTAATTATTCTTTTACTGGAGTTTTGACCTGGATGATTAACAGTAATACTCTGCTTGAAGCACGGGCCGGTTATGCAACAGTTGATTCTACCTTGCCTTTTATTCGTTCAGAGCAAACCAATATCCCCTATATGTGGGATGGCTATACTGGCTATTACTTTGGTACAGGATATTATGCCGAACAGTGGAACGGTCGCCCTTCTGTGCAGGGTTCTATTCATCTGACCCGGTTTGTTGATAACTTTCTGGGGGCTGATCACGAAATCAAGATCGGAGTTGAGATTCAACGGGGGGCTGCTAAGTGGGCCAACTGGAAGAGTAACTCCATGCAATGGGCCTGGTATAATAACAGCCCTTATTACTGGACAGCACAGGGATATCCGCGAGAATCGTATGGAGATGGCTATATTGGATTCTGGGCTATAGGACAGACCAAGGATGACAGTATGGTCGAAGGAGATTTCAGCCGTTATGGCGGTTATCTTCAGGATTCGCTGACGATTAAGAACAGGTTGACCATAAATCTGGGCCTCCGTTTTGATGGTACCAAAGGCTGGATACCGGACATCCACAAAGGGGAAACTGGCAGCTTCGCCAATGAGCTCGGCGCTTTATTGATTGAGCCTGCTATCGGCTTTAACCCCTATGCCCAATTTGATATGGAAGGGGTAAGTAACCTGGCTGACTGGTTTAATGTTTCACCCAGAATTGGTATTACCTATGATCTTTTTGGCAATGGGAAAACAGCACTGAAGTTCAATTATGGCCTTTATCGTGAATCAATCTGGGGCTCTATCATTTACAAATGCCACCCACTTTATTATAAAACCTACTATTTTAACTGGTGGGATGAAAATGGCAATGGCCAGCCTGATGCTCCCAGCCAGGGCGACGTTTATGAAATGCTGTGGTCCTGGTCGAATCCAATAGAGATGCTGAGAGAAAGCTGGATTACAGGTATCTCCACCGATACCAAGGCGCCCTATGATGAGCAAATAGTAGTTGGGCTTGATCATGAGCTTTTTAAAAATTTTAAGATCGGCCTGAACTACATGTACAAAGTTAAAAAGAACATTCTTGATGATGCTCTCTATGATCTTGATACAGGTGAAGTCTGGTATAATCCAACGACCTCGCCTGGCAATGAGTACTGGGTGCCTTTCACCACGACTGTGCCGGCTGCCGGCAGCTTCCCAGCTCAGGAAGTTACCATGTACTTTATGAGCAATGATGCTCCTCAAAACTGGATTTTACAGATCAGAAATATCCCCGAAGCCTTCCGGAAATATTCTGCCCTTGAGCTGTCCTTCGAGAAACGTTATGCTAATGGCTGGCAGCTTGGTGGTTCGATTAACTATTCAAAAACCTGGGGTAATATTAACGGCAGCTATAGTGATATTCACGGTTATACCTCAGCGGGTAATGATGCTAACTGGTTTGTTTATGGTGATGGCCGTACCTATGAAGATCGCCCGCTGGTTATCAAGCTCTTCGGTTCGTTTAATATTCCATACGGATTCGTGGCTTCCTTTAATTACCGCTTCAGCAGTGGCACTCCCTGGGCTCGGGCGGTGACTGTTGTTCCTCCGGAAGATTGGGCTGCGCAGAATAACGTCAATATCTATAATACCTATTATGTTAACCTCGAATCTGTCGGTACCAGACGAAATTATGCCTGGAATCTTCTTGATGTCCGCCTGGAAAAAGTTTTCAGCTTGAACAAGTATGGCCGTCTGGGCTTGTTTGTTGATGTCTTTAACGTACTGGGCCAGCATTATGTTAACATCAATCAAAATCCGGGAGGAACCTGGATGCCGGTTGATAATAACTCAACTGATGGAACCTATAACATTAGTGGTACCTTTAAGAAGATAACCAGTATTTCCAATTTGACCAGAACCCTCCGATTCTCAGCCCGTTACAGTTTTTAATCGCTGTCTCTAATTGAGTTAGAAGGGGAGGAATCATTGATTCCTCCCCTTTTTTTATTGTCTTCTTATGGTGGATAGAGTTCATCTTTTTTGTCATGAAGATGAAAAAACCGGAAAAGACAATCTTGAATCCATTCTGACTTCCGGGTGTTCCAGGTTTATTTGTCTTTTTCAACCTGCATTTTGAATTCTGAGGCAAATAAAGTGTAAAATTAGTAAGAAGAGAAGGATTTGGGTTAAAGCCAGTTGAAATTAAAAAGATGAAGTTTGAGAAAGTTGAATTTTATGCTGGAGGCACCGGTCAGGAAAAGCCGTTGGCTGTTTATGCCGGAGGGGAACGCCACCTGGTGAATAAGGTAATTTCTAAAAAGCGCATAATGGATAGCCTCACAGGCCGGATTAAAGAGGTTTTTCGATGTCGGTTAGACAGCGGCGAAATTGTAAAGATAGAGAAGGAACTGACTTCAGATCAAAATCAGACGGAAGGATAGACCCGGGGCCTTCTCTCGTCTAAAATATTGATGTGAGTCTTGAGTTTCTTCTGGATCTGCCAGAGTTTAAGGCCCTGGTAGAAAAGCTAAAAGAGGGGGAGGACTGTCTTAATTTATCGGGTTTGATTCCGGAGTCCAGAGCTTATTTTTATGCCCTTCTGGCTGCTCAGATAGACAGGCCAGTAGTCATCATTGAACCCCAAGCCTGGCCTCTGGAAGAAATAAAACAGGAAATTAAAAGCATACTAGGCTTTTTTTCTAGAAGACGGCGGGTTGAGTCACTGCCGGCCCTCAGTACCGATCCTTACCTGGAGGTGCCGGTGCCCCTCGACATGGTTGCCTCCAGGATGAAAGTCCTGTATAGCTTGAGCCAGGGGCATCAGCCAATCATCCTGACCAATTTAGCCGGACTTCTTAAGAGAGTCCCACGGCCGGATGATCTGGCCCAATTAGTGGTTAGGATAAATCGTGGGCAGGCCTGTGACCGGGATGTTTTGCTGCAACAGCTCGCCGATTATGGCTATACTCAGGAAGATCTTGTCTCATCGGCAGGAGAGTATGCTTTCCGGGGAGGCATAGTTGATATTTATTCGGTCTGGTCCAAAAACCCCTTTCGCCTGGAATTTGTTGAAAACCAGGTGGCCTCGATCAGGGAGTTCGATCCATCTACTCAGAGGTCAATCAGCAGGCTGGAATCAATTCTCATACCTTCCCTTAAGGAATATCCCGGGGGGCAAGAGTTCAGGGAGGAATTTAAGCATCAAGCCAGGAAAAGGGGCGAGGGCTTATCGGATCTCGAAAAAAAGATTAAGCTCTGGGAAGAGGAAAATATTCTGCCTTCTTTTGATTATTATGCCCTGGCGGCCAGCGACCATTTCCAGCCATTAAGCTGCTACTTATCCAACCCGCTCTTCATTCTGGAAGAGAAGGATCTCATAGATAAGGAATGGCAGGAGCAATTTAGCGGCTGGGAAAAAACTTATGATAGTCTGATCCAGCAAAAAAGTTTTGCCCTATCACCGGCCGAACTTTTTTCTCTTGATTTCCTGGAAGTTATTAAAAACAAGGCTCTCTATATTCAGGACTTTTCGGAAGAGGCCGATCGCCTCACTTTCCAGTTAGGCTTTCAGCCGGTGCCAAGATTTGATAACCGGATTCCCTTTTTCCTTCAATATCTCAAAAAACGCCAGGAAGAAAGAGACCTGTGCTACATCCTCTTGTCTAATCCCGGGAAAAAAGACAGGCTGGCGCGCCTTCTAAGAGAAAATGATTTGACAGTTAGAACCGTCTCGGACGTTAAGGAGGAACCAAGAGGAGAGGAAATCAACCTGGTCGAAGGCCAGCTGGAAAGAGGTTTCAGCTATCCTCGCCAGAAGATATATATTTTTGCCGAAAAAGATATTTTTACTGAAGAAAAGGTTCTGACCAGCCGTCCTGCCAGAAAACTGTTTTTCTCGCAGTTTCAAGATCTAAAGCAGGGCGATTATGTGGTTCATACGGAATACGGTGTCGGCTTATTTAATGGTTTGAAAAAAATTGACCTCGACGAGCAGGCTTATGATTTTATTGAGCTGATTTACCGTGACGATGACCGGCTGTTAGTTCCAGTTGAGGACCTTAATCTTGTCCAGAAATTTGCCAGCTCGGCCGGTGCGAACCCGCAGTTGGATAAACTGGGTAGCCAGAGCTGGGTTAGAACCAGGACCAGAGTGAAAAAGGCAGCTGAAGAAATTGCTCAGGAGCTGATTGAACTTTATGCCCGGCGGAAAACCGCCCAGGGGTTTGCCTTCAGTCCTGAGGGAGAGTGGGAAAGGGAGTTTGACGAGATTTTCAACTATGAAGAAACTGAAGACCAGGCCAGAGCTATTCAGGAAGTCAGAAGAGATATGGAATCACTACAGCCGATGGACAGGCTGCTCTGCGGCGATGTTGGTTATGGCAAAACAGAAGTGGCCATGAGAGCCGCTTTTAAAGCGGCCATGGATGGGAGACAGGTTGCCGTTCTCTGCCCGACGACTGTTCTGGCCAGCCAGCATCTGACGACTTTCCGGCAGCGGATGGTGCTTTTCCCGGTCAGAATAGAAGGGCTGACCAGATTACAGACTAAAAAAGAGCAGCAAAAAATCCTGCAAGATTTAAATAAGGGCTTTATTGATATCATCATTGGAACCCACCGCCTGCTTTCGCCTGATGTCGAATTCAAAGATCTCGGTTTATTGATCGTTGATGAAGAGCAACGGTTTGGAGTCAGCCATAAAGAAAAGATAAAGAGGTTAAAGGCCAATGTCGATGTCCTGACCTTAACGGCTACACCGATTCCCAGGACACTCAACATGGCCCTGAGTGGCTTGCGGGATATTAGCCTGATAGAGACTCCGCCTCGGGACAGGCTGGCCGTCCATACAGTGGTGGCCCCTTTTAGTAGCCGGCTGGTAGCCTCGGCTGTCAAGCAGGAACTCGAGCGGTCAGGCCAGGTCTATTATATCCATAACCGAATAGAAGATATTGACCGGATGGCCCGGCTGGTGGAAAAGCTTGTTCCTCAGGCAAAAGTTGTAACCATCCACGGGCAGATGCCGGGCAGCGAACTGGAAAAAAGAATGTCGGCTTTTATCAATCAAAAATATAATGTACTGGTCTCGACCACCATCATTGAAAATGGAATAGATATTCCTCTGGTTAACACTCTGATTGTAGATCGGGCAGATCTTTATGGGCTGGCTCAGCTTTATCAACTGAGAGGCAGGGTCGGGCGTTCTTCCCGTCAGGCCTATGCCTATTTTCTGGTGCCGCCGCTGTCTGAACTGACAGCTGAAGCCAGGGAAAGGCTCAAAGCTTTAAAAGAATTTAGCGAACTTGGCTCCGGTTTCCGGCTGGCTGCCAGAGATCTGGAAATCCGCGGTGCCGGAAATATTCTGGGCCACCGGCAACACGGATTTATTGAAGCCGTCGGTTACGAGTACTTCTTGCAGCTTCTTGATAAAGCTATTAGAGAACAGAAAGGCGAAAAAATTGAAGAAATCAAATGCCAGATTAACCTCAAAATTGATTTCAGGATTCCAGAAGATTATTTACCTCAGGTTAATTTAAGATTAAACCTCTACAAAAGGCTATCTTCTCTAGAGCAACCCGAAGAGGCTTTAAAGATTAGAGAAGAAGTCGAAGATCGGTTCGGTCCTCTTCCGCCCAGCGTGGAGAATCTTTTTTATTATGCCAGAATAAAATTTTATGCCCAGAAAATAAGAGCCAGTGCTCTTGACCGCAGCGGGCAGAGGCTGGTAATAAAGTTTCCACCGGAAACGAACTTTCTGTGGAATAAGGCCCAGGGGTTACTCCGCCAGTATTCAGGAAGTGTTTCCCCTCTAGGGCTGGTTTCGTTCACTATCAGGGCGGAAGATGAACATGGTTTCCTGCGTGAGGCTCTCTTTATCTTGCAGGAGTTAAGCAGCTATATTATAATTAACTGAGTATTTTATGAAGAAAATCCGGCGTTTAATTATAATCCTGATTATCATCATCGTCATGGGCGGCGGCTTTTTTGGTTATAACTCACTTAAACACAGGCAGAAAGAAAAAGCTGTAGAGAAACAAGGCCGGCTGGTAGTCCTTAGAATTGAGAAAAATAGCTATACTCTGTCTGATTTTGAAGATTATGTCAGACAAATCATCCCCTATGGACAGGAAATGGATAGCCAGGTCTTGAGCGAGTTATTTAACCAGTTCGTCGAAGATAAGTTAATCCTTTATTCAGCCAAAATGAGGAAGGTGGAGTTAACAGAATCCGAAAAACAAGCTTTTTTGCAGCGGTTAACCCGGGATTATCCTCCGCAGGAAGGGCTCAAAGAGAAACTGGTTGTCGATGGGGAATGGCAGGACAGCCTGCTAATAGGGAAGTATAAATATGAAAAAATAAAAGAAGTAGTAGTGACTGAATATGAAATCAAGTCTTACTATCAGGAGCACAAAAGGGATTTTTTAGTGCCAGAACGGGTTATGGTCAGCCAGATTCTGGTCAGGTCAAGCGATCTGGCGGTAGAACTACAGCAGAAACTGACCAGGGCTGACGAGACGGCTTTCCGGCAGGCAGCCCGCAATTATTCGGAGGCACCTGATGCTTATAAGGGCGGCTTAATGGGTGTGTTTAAGCCGGGAGACTTGCCCTATGATATGGAAAAAGTGGTCCTTGGCCTGGAAGAGGGTAAAATATCCCAGGTTTTTCAATCACCTTATGGCTATCATATATTCCGGCTGGATAAAAGATATGAGCCGGCTTTGCTGGAAGAGGAAGAAGTTTCGCGGAAGATAAGAAACATTTTATTAGAAAATAAAGTTAAAGATATAATTATGAAAGAAGTTGAAGAACTTAAAGCCACTTATCACTGGCAGATTTTCTCCGAAAATTTGCCTTTTAAGTATGAAGGGAAAGAAAATGGTTAAAAAGCGAATCGTTTTCGCAGCTTTGATCTTGCTGGTTTCTTTCGGCCTGGTTTCAGCTGATATCGTGGAAGAAATAGTAGCTATTGTCAATGGCGATGTGATTACCCTTTCTGATTATAAAGAACAGTTTGATTCGACAGTTCAAATTCTTCGCCAGCAGCTGAGTGGTGAGAGCTATTTTAGAGAATATGATCGTTTAAAGGATAATCTGCTCGACATGATGATTACCGACCTTCTGCTTTTGCAGAAAGCCAAGGAACAGGGGCTTAACATCAAAGAGCAGCTTAAGGCCACTATTGCTCAGATTAAAGCTCAGAACAATATCGAATCGGATGCTGACCTGATCCGGGCCATGAATGCTCAGGGAATTGACTATGAGCAATGGGTCAAACAGCTGGAAGAAAACATGATAAGGCAGGCTGTTATTTATACTGAAGTTGATCGGACCATTGCCCTCGATGATGCAGAAATTGTTAAATATTATAAACAACATCAATCAGAATTTGTCATACCACCTGAATACCGAATTAAGGCTATCTACCTTTCCAGTGTCAGTCATACAGTCTCAGCCCTGGAAGCGAAAAGAGCGGAGATAACGAATAAGCTGAAAAGCGGGCTATCTTTTGAAGACCTCGTTCAAGAGTATTCTGAAGGCCCTAAAGATAATGGTGGCGATTTGGGCTTTTTCAAAAAGGGCGAACTTGATAAGGCTATCGAGGCTGGTGTGGAAAAATTAAAACCCGGGGAAATCAGTAACTGGATTGAAGCCAAGAACGGCTGGTATTTGATTAAACTTGAAGAGAAAAAGGAGAGCCATCAGCAAACCTTTGAGGAAGCCAGAAAAGATATTGAGGAGAAACTATATAATGAAATCCGGGCCAAAAAGATTGAAGAATACGTTAAAAAATTAAAAGAGGAAAGTTTTGTTAAGATCCTTAAGCCAAATCCTTTGAATCTTTGAGTTTGATTTTATTTCTATAATAAGGTGCCTACTGATAACCGATGTCATCGTCATCCTGTCAGGTGACAAAGACAGCGGCGGCCACGGTGGTTGTCCACAAGCCTTTTTTGCCAGTAGCAATTTGGGATAAGCTCCGGGTTCGGACAGTCAACTGGTCGTTCAGGTGGTAATAATTGGCTTTTCCCCGTTTAAAATTCTGAGGGAAGTAATTCTGCCCGAGTTTGGTCGCCAGCATTTCGGCCGCCAGTTCTTCCGCTTCGAGCTGTGCTTCTCTTTCGGTTTCTCCAAAGCCTTCATGTTCAGCCAGGTAGCCATACTGCTCTGGATCCTGAGGGATGGCCAGACCAATAGCTGAAGAAATTAGCCGGCAAGCTTCGTCGGTTGAATTCTCGCTCATGACCACAAAGACAATCTGTCCGGCCCGTAGTTTTTTTAAACCACTTGCCCGGCTTATTACCCGACAATGGGGTGGGAAGATACTTGATACCCGGACAAGGTTAAAAGGTGAGATGCCAGCTTCTCTTAAAGCCAGCTCAAAACTTACCAGTTTTTCCCTGTGCTGGCCCCAACCTCTGGTTAAAAAAACCTCTTGCGGCAAGATAACTTCCATCAATTTTTTCCTTTCCTGCAGTTGATCTTATAAAATGAGCCTGATCATTCCTTGTCTTGTTCGTCGGGCTCGGTCACCGGGGTTACTGCCTCATCAGGTTTGAAATCTATGGTCTTGGAGACTTCATATTCTCCAAGGAGAACATAATCTGAACCCTTAGAGCGGGCAAAGAGTTTAACGGTGACTGTTTTCCAGTAAGGATTGTTTTCAAATGATTGAACAGTTTTGCCCTCAACACCGAAGTTGCTTTTCAGCGTGATGACATCACTTGTTTGCCCGGGCATAATTGGTTCTTTTCTAATAGCTGCCAGGAAGCCGCTGCCCAGATCTTTGCTCTCACCCTGAAATCTGAAAATGGCATTAAAATTTATGTAGGTCAGTGGCTTATCACTGATATTTTTGACCCGGAAAGAAATAACCGGGACGAGGACCAGCTTGGGCGGCCAGGCTCGATATTCTTTGCTGACCCATTTGGTCTGAAGATCAACCACTTCTAACGATTTTTTTAGCTCTTCTGTTGACATGGATTTGCAGGCTGGTAGAAACAGAAGAGAGGCTACCATACCCAGCATAAGTACTGGTATGACTATCTTTTTCATTTTATTTATCCTCCAGGACAGAATCATCTTCTTATAGTATAGCAAAAAATGCCCGGGTGAAAAGAACTTTTATTGGCTGAAAGCTCCGTTTGTCTGGCCTTCGGACTTTGTCTTACGGGCCTCTTCTTGCCAGGCAATTAATCTAGAGCAGGTGGCCAACTGTACACCAAAGTTTTTGGCTTCAGGCAGATAGGTCTTCAGGATACGAAGAGTATCCTCAAAGGGATGGCCAATACCTATAGCCTGGCCATTTTTTTTAGCCCAGGTAAACAGCTCGAACAATCGGTCTTTGATTTTGTTCCGATCTTCATCGGCATCGAGAAAAACCTGGCGGGAGGCAGCCGGAACCTGCTTCTTAAGGGCTAAATCATAGGCAATTGACTGGGCGCTGGTTTTGCTATCAACGAAAAACAGGTTTTTCTGTTTTAAAAATTCTATGATTATCTCCATCAGATACTGGTTGGCTGTGCCTTTAGAACCCATGTGGTTATTAAGCCCTCTGGCTACAGGTAGCCGCTCATAGCTTTTTTCGAGCCTGGCCCAGATTTCTTCCTGACTCATGGTGGTGGTAATTAAGCCATCAGCTCCTGCTCCGATGGCCTGACCGTTGAAGGCCTCAAGTGGCAGGTGAATCAGGACATCAATCTGGTGGTTAGCGGCCAACTCGGCTGTTTCCATGGCCTGTCGAGCATCGGGCAAAATGGCCACAGTCAGAGGAACCTGGAGATTGATCAATTCCTGCATAAAACCGAGGTCCTGACCCATATCGTCAATAATAATGGCGACGTATGGAAGGTGTTTCTGGCTTGAGGTTTCTGCCCCTGTCTGCAGGTCGGAAGTCTCTAGTGTCACCGGCTTTTTCTGATCGTCGGTCAAAACTTTTTTTTCTGTCTTTTTTGCCACCGGGGATGAACTTGGATGATTACTAAACCCGGCCCACGGCAGGTAAGCAGTTTCGTTGTGTTTGAAGCTTAAATAATCAAGACCCAGAGCTGAAACGAGAGCCAGAGCGGATAAAACCACACTTACCTTGAAGAAGAAACCAGGCGAACTAAGGTATGATTTTACCTGCTTAATTTTTACCGGCATTAGTGGAGGTTAGCTAGCCTTTCCCGTGTTTTATCAAAGTAACCCTGGTCAATTTTTTTAGAATAGCTGAGCTTCAAATCAACTGGCAGGCTATTATCAAGTAGTTTCTGGCCTGATTTGAGGCTGAAAACTGAGGTCACCAGAACGATGAGACTTCCATCATCAAGGGGGAAGTTTTCTCTTTGGGCGACCAGGCCCGGGGTTTCAGTGCCGATAATCGTAGCTTCTCTCAGTTCATGCAAGCACCCAGCCACGAGTTCGGCCGGGCCCATGGTGGCTGGATTAACCCAGATAATCAAGTTGAGTTTCGGATATAAAGGCTCTTCATTCAGGACCAATTTTTCCTTCTGGTCCCTTTTTTCAAAATATCCAGCCTGATCCGATTTAATGAACAGGTTGACCAGGCTCTTAGCTTCATTAAAATCGCCTCCAGAGCAGTTACGCAGGTCAATGATAAGCGCCTTGTATTTGGCCTTATTTTTGTCGTAGGAAGCAGCGAGGGCTTTTTTTACCTCGTCAGCCACACCAGGGTAAATTGTTGTCGGGTGAAGGCGCAGACTGCCCTCGAGGTCAGTAAAGGTCTGCACAACCCGGGGAGGTGTATAGTCTCGCTTGAGCTCAAAGGATAAAGTTTCTGTTCCCCTGACCACTCTTAATTTTAAAGGCCCTTCTTCGGGGCGGTCGCTTGACAGCCAGAGATCCGTTTCAATCAAGCTCATCAGCAAAGTATTATTGTCATTTATGGAACTTATGTTGTCTCCAACTGCGAGTCCAGCCTTAGCGGCGGGTGAATTTTCGGCTACAGCTACCACCACAGGAAATAACCCATATTTTTTATAGACCGTCAGGCCAGTTTGGAAAACGCCCATTTTTTTATTTGAATACCTGGCCGCCAGTTCCTTGTCAAGATAAGCACTTAGCGGATCGAGAGAATTCACGATTCCCCGGAAAGCTCCATTGGTTGTTCTTTGCGGATTTGGCTCTTCTAAATAATCAGTCTTAATCAAGTGTATGACCGTGCCCACCAGTTCGGTACTGCTTCTGGAATACTGAGGGGAACGGCTTTTGCCGGGGAGAAATCTATCCTCGAGAAGAAGAAAAGTGGCCAGAGCTATTAAAAAAATAATCAGATAAAAGTTAACTTTATTTTTTTTCATTGGTCTCTTTATGGATTTTATCACCTTCTCCGTAGCCATGGCAAGGGATCAAGGGCCCTGGTTTTATATCGAAGTTCAAAATACAGGCATTCCCCCTTAAGGGAATCTGAATCGCCGACTAAGGCTATGGCCTGACCGGGCTGGACGACGTCTCCTGGTTTGACCAGAAAACTGGAGCAGTGGCCATAGAGGGTGTAATAAGAGAGCCCGTGATCAATGATTAAAAGATTTCCATAACCTTGAAAATAATCAGCATAGACGATGCGCCCCCCATGAATAGCCTTTATAGTTTTGTCTTTACCTGCGGGCGCAATCTCGAGACCATTATTGATAACGGTGGTCTTAAATCTTGGGTTTTTTTCTGGCCCGAATTTGCTGATGACCTTGCCGGAAACTGGCCAGGGCAATTTCCCCTTTCTCTCATTCAGTGGAATAAAAGGGGAAGGCAGGGCAATCTCCTGGTTCTGTAATCGTTTGAGGAGCCGCTGGAGATCATCGGAACTGCCCTTTAATTCGGCCATCATCTGCTCGTGAGCCTTTTTATCCTTTTTGATCTGTGCCAGTAACTGCTGGCTGGCAGCCTCTTGCTGGAGAATATCCTGTTGTTTGCTGGCTGCATCTTTAAGCAGTCCATCGATTTCTGTCTGTTTGACTTTAACTTCTTTTCGCAGCTCTTCCAGCTCTTTAATGGTATTCAGGTAAGCACTAATGGCCTCACCCTGATATTGAGCGAGAAAAGTCAAATTCTTGCTTTCCCGGAGGAAGACCTCAAGGTTATTAGCCTTGAGAAAAAAATGCATAAAATCCAGCCGCCCGAATTTATATAAGGTGGCCAGCGTCTTTTCAACCGCCTCTTTTTCTTTTTGCAGACTGGCCTCGGTGGCTTCGATTTTTCTAGCCAGATCAGTCAATTCACGGGCTGTCATCTTTTGTCTGAGATTCAAGGCATCAATTTCATTTTGTAATAGCTTTCGCTTCAGCCTGATCGTCTCCAGTGTCGAGAGGAGTGATTTTTCCTTTTTGGCTTCTTCGTCCAGTCTGGTTTTGAGTTGAGAAATTTGCTGATTAATAAGAGTTAATCGCTTTTCAATATCGGAAGCAGCAGAGCTTTCCTGTTGAGGATATAGGGGGAGGCAGGTTAAAATAAGCAAGACCAGCTGGCAGGCAGCCAGCAGCCGGGTTATTTTGACGGCAGGTCTTAAAGACCATAGCTGGCAGATTTGCTTCTCATTAGAAGTTGATAATGGCATATCGTTTCTTTATTATTATTATCATAGACATGGCCAAAGCGAAAGATTTTAAAGATTAAAGGAAAAAAATCGAAGGCAGATATGGACTTAAAAGCCATTGCCAGGCGAGCTGCTCTAGCAGCTCTTGATTCAGTCCGGCCCGAACGGCTGGTCGAAGAAAAAATAATCAGGGATGGTTCAAGACTTATTATTGATGGAGAAGTTTTTAACCTTGAGCCGTCGTCAACCATCAGACTGATCAGCTGCGGGAAGGCCGGACTCCCTCTGGCCACCAGGCTGGTTCCATTAATAGAAGATAAATTGAGTGCAGGGGTGGTGACCGGGGTAAAAGAATATGAGGAGAAAGACAGAATCATCTATTTCCCGGCTGCTCATCCGCTGCCGGACGAGTGGAGTCTTCGAGCCGGGGAAAAAGCTCTGGAGCTGGCTCTCATCACCAGCCAGAGAGACCTTATCCTGCTCTTAATTTCGGGCGGCGGGTCGGCTCACCTTTGCCTGCCGGCTGATGGTGTTAGCCTTGAAGATAAACAGACTGTCACCCAGCTTCTGCTTAAGGCCGGGGCCGATATTCATCAACTCAACACGGTCAGAAAGCATATCTCAAAAATTAAGGGAGGAAGGCTCCTCCAGGCGGCCTGGCCGGGGAAAGTAATTAATGTGATTATTTCCGATGTCATAGATAATAATCTCTCTGATATAGCCTCTGGCCCGGCCTGGTATGATCCTTCTACTTTCGAAGAAGCCCTGGGGGTTCTGGAAAGAACAGGTCTGACCTCTACTGCGCCTTGTTCAATAACGAAGGTCCTGGAAGAGGGGGTGGCTGGATTAAGAGAGGAAACACTGAAAAAGAGTGATAGAATCCTTAAAAATAGCCGGGCTTTTATCATCGGTGATAATCTTAAAGCCCTGTATGCGGCCAAAGCTGAAGTTAGGGCCTCAGGTTTGGAAAGCGTCATTTTAACTTCCTCCGATGTTGGTGAGGCCAGGCAGGTAGCTACGTCCTATATACAAAGGATTAAAGAGCTGTCCCGCAAAGTGAGGGAAGAGGGCAGGGCCTTTTGCTTTCTATCTGGTGGAGAATTGACGGTAACTGTTAAGGGCAGTGGCCGTGGCGGCAGAAATACCGAATTTGTTCTGGCCTGTTTATTAGAAATGGAGAAAATTCGAGCCGAACTGGTCGGCTGTGACTGGCTGATCGTCAGCCTGGCCACTGATGGGCGGGATGGACCCACCGACTCAGCGGGAGCCTGGATATCCGGGCAGAGTGGCCAGCTGGCTGAAAACGCAGGACTTAATTCGCAACATTTTCTGGATAACAACGATTCTTATGGTTTTTTTGAGAAGATTGGTGGATTAATTTTTACCGGCCTGACCGGAACCAATGTCATGGATTTGAGATTTTTTTTCATCGCTCCAACTGAGGGACAGGAGTGAGAACCAGGTTGAAAAGACTAACTGGCGGAAGGCAGCCAGCAAACCACCTTTTTATAAAAAGGGCCGGAAAGGCCGTGTCTGGCAATCAAATCAGCCTTAATGCTATAATGAAAACCAGGTGATGAAATGAAAGAAGAAAAATGGCACGAAGAGCTCGGCCGTTATTTTCAGGGCCTGAGGATTATCGAAAAATCTCAGGAAGAAGCAAGAGAACATTTTGATCAGTTCTGTGAGTTTATTGTTGAGCCGGCAGTTGAGGCACTGGAAGATGAGCTCAAACTTCACGGGATCAAAATAAAATACCGGCGTCAAAAGTACAGTTATTTCCATCTGCAGGTAAATTTTCCAGGTAGTAAAGTTGATAACTTCCATTATATGATTTCACTGCCTAAAAATTCTCTGGATTTAACGCTGACGTTAAAGACCTCCGGGCGAAAAGACAAGAAATCTCCTGTTTCGGGAGAACAAGAGGGGCCTTTTTTACCCGGCGTAAAACCGGAGGCAATTCTAAAGCTTGGTAAAGAAGATGTAATTATCGATATCATCAGCAAGTTAAAGGAATTCAATTATAGTGCTAGGACCTCACCTGATTGAGGGGGCCTGCGGCTGAATCCCGTCTTGGGTGGAACAAGGTAATTGATAGGCGGCAGGGGGCCAGCTTTTAAATTAGATTTTACAAGAAAGACGGGCTCTCTCTATCTTCAGGTGAGAAAAAATTGGTACAGATTCGTCTTTAAATCATCAATCAGGTGAACTGGATTGGGCAGTAAGACAAACGGGGACTGAGTTTAAAAGTATTTGACTTGAAATCTAAAAAATATTATTAAAGTTCAAAACGGGAAATGGGTAGAAGAGAGCTGAGCTTTTATTTTGGGGCCAAACAAATATTAAAATTGGTCATTATTTGTTCTATCTCAACTATCTTACTGGCCGGGAATGATACCAGGAAGGAAACGGCCTCCAAGTTGGGAGAAGCCAGACAGCTCAGGGAGGCTGGAAAGTTTGCCGAGTCTCTGAAGGTCCTGGAAAACGAAGTCAGTCAGAAGCCGGGTGGAAAGTCCTCATCTGAGCTGGCTGAGGGCTGGCTGAATATAGCCCTAAATTACTGGAATCTGGGCGAAGTATCAAGGGCTGAGAATGCTTTTATTTTCGTTCAGGCCCTGGCTGACGAAAAAAATGATCGGGCCATTAAAGACTACGCTCGGACCAGTCTGGAAATTATCAGGCTTTACCAGGAAGCAAAAAGAAAGCGACAGGAGAAAAGTTATCAGGAGGCGGAGGCCATTTTTCTGACAGGCATAAATTTAGCCAGAAAAAATGGCATGAAGGAAATGGAGCTTAAGTGCCTGCGGCAGTTAAACCTTCTTTACTGGGTGATGGGTGAAATGGAGAAATTT
>DCDG01000022.1:0-290411 GCA_002316315.1 Candidatus Aminicenantes bacterium UBA1061
CTGGCCATTACCAAATTGTTTGACTCTGATCAGCACCTGGTGAGTTTCAGTAAAACCATCAGTTTCATCACCTTCGACCGGGATTCCGGCCTCTTTCAGAAAACGGGCCAGGGCTTTGGCATTTTTCCTGACCTGGGTCTGATAGGCTTCCTTGAATTCATTCATTTCATAGGTGGCCAGAAGAAGTCCAAGCAAAGTTCCTAGGTGATGATTCGAGGTTGAGCCGGGGAAAGCTCTGGTTTGAATATCCGTCCAGAGCTGTGGCCAGGGACTGTCCTGAGCGATATTGCCGGCAATAAGTCCCCGCTGGCTGCCAAAAAAGGTTTTATGAGTGCTGCCCGTGACAATATCGGCACCTTCTTCAAAAGGAGCCTGAAAAGCTCCATAAAGGCCGAGCACATGGGCCATGTCATACATGAGAAGCGGACGATCCGGCCAGTCCTTGACCAGCTCATAAACAAACCTGACCGGCTCGGGATAAATGAACATGCTCTTGCCAAAAACGACCAGTTCGGGCCGGTAGTCCTGAAGAACAGCAGCCAGCCGATCCAGATCAGCCTTATAGGGATTATCCTCCCGGACAGGGATATTGACGACGTTCTCTTTGCCTGTGGCGGGATCTTCTTCTACCAGGTTGAATAAGGCACCCATCGGTTGAGAACTCAAGTGTCCACCCTTGTTAAGGTCATTGTTCATGACGAGACGAAGCCGCCGGAATGGTTCTCCCTTCTGTCTTTTTCGGTTGACAAACTTAACCAGTCCCTTAAAAACAACCTCATTGGCCATCTGACCGGAAATCGGACGGGGTTCGACATCACGGCAGCCGAAATAGGCTTTCAGCTCTTTTCTGGCCTCCAGTTCAACCTCACGGATAAAATCAGTTCCCTGATAAAAATAGACTTCCTGACCCTTCATTGTCCGGTGTTCGGCATAGCGTCCGCAGGGATCGGCAATCTCAGCCAGTTTGACCAGAAGAGAAGGCGTGTTTTCGGAAGGGATCAGGTTAAAGCATTCCTGCTGGCGCCAGCGATTGTTCTTTTCAATTTGCTCTGACCAGAAAGTCAATTTTTCCTTAAGTAGGGTCATCAAGCTTCTCCTTGTTTGATTTTATTTGGGCCGGCTTCAGGCCGTTAACCAGCCAGCTCGACTTCTTCTCACAGCTCAGCTAAGTCTTCTTGAAGTTTTCTTTTTCCAGCTCTTTTATTTTATTAATCCGGCGCTCATGCCGGCCGCTTTCAAATTCATTTTCCAGCCAGATTTTGACTATGGCCAGAGCCAGCTCCTCACTCAACACCCGGCCGCCAAGGCAAAGGCAGTTGGAATTATTGTGGGTGCGGCTGGCCTTAGCCGTAAATTCATTCCAGCAAGGAGTGGCAATTATGCCGGGAAATTTATTGGCGGCAATGGCCATGCCCAGCCCTGTTCCACAAAAAAGTATAGCCCGATCAAATTCACCGCTGACCACTTGCCTGATAGCCTTCGCCCCGTAATCAACATAGTCAACGCTTTCTCCCGCCCCGCAGCCAAAATCAAAGAAATCAATTCCTTCCTGACTGAGATAACGGGCAATAACCATTTTTAAATCATAACCGGCGTGGTCAGAAGCCAGGGCTATTTTCATTGCCATCTCCTCTCCGTCTGCCAGATAATCAGGTCAAACGGTCCGGTTCCCTCACTTTAAAAAGGCGGCCGCTTCCGGCATAACCTCAATGGCTTTAAGCACCACCGGGTCAACCTGGCGTGAAACTTTCACACCTTCTTCCGGGCTAACCACCGACGAAAAGATTTCCCGTTTGATTTCACCCTTGATTTCATCCAGGGCATCGTTAAATTTATCGGGATCATAAGTAATTTTAGCCTGGTCAAGATAAGCTTTGAAGTCTTCAATAACTTCTGGAGTCACTTCAAATCCGGCCTCAAAGACCTTCATCCCGGCAGGCGGTGCATCACCAGCTTTTAGCTCCTGCGGGAAAACATATTTTTTAGACAGCGGCGTCTGATGCTGGCCGAAGCGGCGGCCATAGCCAAAGTAGGCGCCTTTAAACATAAGTTCAACGGTGAATATCTTATAGGTGGACTTGACCTCATAATCAGGACTGATGCCGCCTTCACCCAGAACCTTGCGACCTTTTTTCAGAGTGTATTTTACATCCCGCTGGCTGTCCGGAGCTTTTTTGGCCAGATAATAATCTTCCAGATGAGAAAAATCACGCTGAATCAAACGGCCGCTCGGCGTGAGATAGCGGGCAGTGGTCAGGGCTAAAGCCATGTCGGCCGAGAGCGGAAAAACGGTCTGAACCAGGCCCTTCCCCCAGGAATCTTCACCGACAACGAGCCCGCGGTCATGGTCCATGATCGCTCCGGCTACGATTTCCGAGGCGCTGGCTGTGCCCTGATTGATCAGGATAACCAGCGGCAAATTTTCATACTGGCCGTTGCGGCTGGCATAAAAATCGCGATTATAAGCCGGGTTGCGACCTCGCATCGAAACAATTAAAGCCCCTTTGGGCAGAAATTCATCGGCCATATCAACCGCCTGAAAAACAGGTCCGCCGGTGTTACCTCTGAGATCTAGAATGAGGCTGGCCATTTTGGCCTGCGAGAGCGATTTAAGCTTGGCTTCCAGCTCATCCACCGTATTGCGCCCGAACGACCGAACAAAAATATAGCCGATCTTTTTTGACTCATCAATCATAAAAGAATAAGGAACGCTGGCCAGAGGAATCTCTTCCCTGGTAATGGTCAGATCAAAAGGCTTATCAAGACCTTCCCGCTGAATTGTAATGGTTACCTTAGTGTCTTTTTCCCCGCGCAGTTTTTGCATGGCTTCAACGCTGCTCATCGGTTTGGTGCTTTCGCCATCAATGTGGGTGATGACATCTCCAGGCTGAATGCCCAGCCGCCAGGCGGGTGTACCTTCAATCGGAGCAATAACCACCAGCCTGTCTTCCTGTTTTTGAATCTGAATACCAAGACCGTAGTATTTACCGGTATAATCTTCGGCAAAACGCAAAGAAGACTCCGGATCTAAAAAATAAGAATGAGGGTCGAGGGTGTCCAGCATCCCCCGAATAGCAGCGAAGGCCAGTTTCTGTGAATCTTTATCTTCGTAATAATTTTGTTTGACCAGAGAGCTGATCAAAACAACCTTATTTAAGCCCTGTTCCCAGGGGTCGATAGCAATCGAAGCCTGGCCAACTAGAAAAAAACCCAGAAAAAACAGCACTAAAGAGGCCGTAATTTTCGATCTAGCTGTCATTTGTTTCTCTAAGGTCAAGCTATAATCAGGTTAAATCTTACCAGAGGGGTTGGCCAAAGTAAAGTCGAATCTAACTTGACTCATTCTGTCCTTAAGATTATACTTTAGGGGAGATAAGTAAAGAAAGCATGTTTGGCAGTATCGGCTTACCTGAACTAATAGTCATCTTTATCATAGCCCTGCTCATTTTTGGGCCTAAAAAGCTGCCTGAAGTAGGGAAATCAGTAGGAAAAGCCATCAGGGAATTCAAAAAAGCTTCTGATGAGCTTCGAACCAAAGTTGAAGACGAAATCAACGCCACCGAAATCAAGACTGAAATCAAGGAAGTCCAGAAAGATTTAAACAGCGTGACCTCCGACCTCAATGAACTTCAAAACTCGATAAAAAAGGATATAAAAGGCGATGAGCCGCGGGAAGGCCAGAAAGTCTCCTGATGAAATGACCTTCCTGGAGCATCTCGAAGACCTGAGGAAAAGGCTTCTGTATTCGGCCATCGCTATTCTACTGGCAGTCATTCCGGGCTGGATGTTAAGCCGGCAGCTCTATGAAATTCTGGCCAGGCCACTTACTCAATATTTACCTGAAGGAACCAAGCTGGCCTATACCACCCTGACCGCCCCCTTTATGCTCTATATGAAAATTGCCTTTCTGGGTGCTTTCTTTTTCACTTCGCCTTTTGTCTTTTACCAGCTCTGGATGTTTGTCGCTCCCGGTCTGTATCAAAAGGAAAAGAAATATGTTATTCCCTTTGTCTTTTTCACCACTTTTTTCTTTATTGTGGGAGCACTCTTTGGTTATTTCGTTGTCTTCCCCTGGGCCTGCCGCTTCTTTGTCAATCTCGCCACGGACTTTCAGCCGGTTATAACCGTTGACCAGTATTTCAGCTTTTCCATCAAAGTCCTGCTGGGCATTGCTTTAATTTTCGAACTGCCGACCCTGATTTATTTTCTGGCCAAGATGGGCATAATTACCGCCAGATGGATGATCAAAAGCTTCCCCTATGCCATTTTGGCTGCTTTTATTATTTCAGCTATCATTACTCCAACTCCGGATGTCATCACCCAGAGTGTGGTGGCTGTCCCGATGATTATTCTTTATAGCTTGAGCATTCTCATTGCTCTGGTCGTCGGGCGAAACAGGGAAAAACGGAAGCAGGAAACAGCCTTAGAGACAGCCGCTGACGGGGGAGATGACGATCTGGCTGGCTGAGGGACTCTCAGCTATTGTTTTGTTTTTGCTTCGAGTTGGGATATATTTTATGGTAGTTAATTTTCTGGCGGCAGCCTTATTAAGTTTAATAGCCAGAGAGGGCTAAGCTGATTATTCCTTAGTGGCGGTTGACCATGACCGGAAATATTAAAATTACTGATTTTCGCCTGATTGGACTGACCGGCACCAATGCTGCTGGCAAGGGAGAAGTGGCCTCATTCTACCGGAAAAAGGGTTACGACTATATCTCACTTTCCGATATCATTCGAGAAGAACTCAGGAACCGTTCTCTTCCCGCCTCAAGAGAAAATCTTATTGCAGTTGGTAATGAACTCCGGGAAAAATCTGGCCCTGACATCCTGGCCCGGCGAGCGGCGGCCAGAATTTCAGGTAAGACAATTATTGACAGTATCCGCCATCCGGTCGAAATAGAGTATTTGCGGAGCCTGGGCAGTTTTATTTTGCTGGCAGTAGATGCTCCGGTCGAAATAAGGTTTGAGCGAGCTAAAAAGCGGGGCCGGGATGAATCGGCTTCAACTCTTGAGGAATTCATCGAGCAGGAAAACAGGGAAAAAGGAAGCGGCGGAAATAATCAACAGCTTGACCGCTGTTTGGCTCTGGCTGACCTCATGATCATCAATGACGGCAGCCTGGAGGAACTGCATCAAAAACTGGAGAAACTGGGATGAGTGAAATTCAAAATCAGTCTAACCGACAGGACAAAAGGATTTCAAAAGATGAATATTATCTGGGCATAGCCCGCGAGGTATCGAGGCGAAGCACCTGTTTCCGCCGGACAATTGGAGCTATTATTGTCCGCGATGATCAGATCATTTCGACCGGCTATGTCGGGGCACCGCGGAAAACCAAAGATAGCCTTCAGCACGGTTTTTGCCTGCGCGACCGCCTGCATATCCCCCATGGCCAGAGATACGAGCTCTGCCGCTCGGTTCATGCTGAGCAGAATACCATTATCAATGCAGCCAGAGCCGGGGTCAGCCTGCTGGGCGGCGATATGTTCATTTTCGGCAGCGACTCAAAAACCGGCCAGCCGATTGATGCTTTCCCCTGCTTTGTCTGTAAAAAAATGATCATCAATGCCGGGCTCAACCGGGTGGTGTGCTCAACAGCTGATGGTAAGTGGACAGTATTTTCTGTTGATGACTGGGCCCGCGACTGGCGGGAAAATGATATTCTCGATGATACACACCAATATGGAAAAACCAACGAGGGACAGCATGAGTAAAAAATCTCCTGGCCGGAAAATGTCAGAAAAGGTAGCCTGGGTGACTTTAATCACTATTATTTTACTAGGAGTTACGGCGGCTGCCGGGAGCCGACAGCAGGAAACAACGAGCAACCAGACTGGCAGCCTGCTGGAGCTACTGGGAATTGAAGTCTCACCTGAATCCCTCGATTACCTTCAGAATAAAACCCAGTTTCAGCTTCATACCCTTCTAACCGAGCAGCGTCATCCGAAGACCTGGAACCTGAGCGAAAAAATAAAGACAGACACAGCCGCCGGCCTGCACCTGCTTTTCTCGGTGGATGAAGACATCGTGGCAAAACTCGACCAGCTGGCAGCTTCGCCCACCCTTATTGAGCAATTAGCCACAGAAATTAAAAAGACCATTCTCAGCGGGCACAAAATATATGTTTATGGCTGCGGGGCAACCGGGCGCCTGGCCAAGCAAATGGAAAGCACTTTCTGGCGGCCCTTCTGGTCTTCATTAAAGACGGATAAAGATCTCTGGCCAAAAATAGAAAAGAACCTCGGCCCGGGAATAAGCGACAAGCTCATCGGGGAAATGACCGGCGGTGACCGGGCCCTGATTTCTTCTCTCGAAGGGTTCGAAGATCTTCAGCTTATCGGCCGGCTGCAGTTAAAAGACCGGGGGATTGAAAAAGGAGACCTGGTCATAGCCGTCACCGAAGGCGGCGAGACCTCCTCGGTTATCGGCACCATCCTGGCTGCGCTGGATGATTGGCGCCAGACTCCATCTTATTCCCCCACTGAGAGCCGGAAAAAACTCTACTTTGTCTATAACAACCCGGATGATAAACTCCGTCCTTTTGAACGCAGTCGGGCCGTCATTGATGAGCCAGGAATTACCAAAATCAATCTAACTACCGGACCTATGGCTATCACCGGCTCGACCAGAATGCAGGCTACGACGATTGAAACCTACGCGCTGGGTGTCGCCCTGCAGGCTGCCGCCTATGATTTGCTCAGGGATTTTCTAAGTCCGAAAGAACTGCAGAGAGCTGGCTTCGGGCAGCCTTACCTTATTGCTGATAACCTCAAGGCTTTTGCCCCTATCCTGAACCGAATAAAACGGGCTGTTCCAGCCATCGCCCCCTGGACTGAACTCGAAGCCAGGACTTACGCCGGAGGGCATTTTTCTACCTATTTCGCTCAAAAAGCTTTGATTACTGTCTTTATTGACAGCACGGAGAGGAGTCCAACTTTCAGGCTCTACCCGCTTGATACGGTTGATTTACCTGAGCGACGCTGCTGGATTCAGGTCTGGACGCCGGCCGGGAGCGGCAGGGAAGCCTGGCTGTCTTTTCTGGGCCGACCCTTCCGCGGTCTTAATGAGGAGTTCTATCGCCCGGCCTTTGAAAAAGAGATAGACGATCCCTATTTAAAAAAGGCTGCTCTTGACAGCCTCAAAAAGGCCGGTCAGGCGCAGCAGGATTTGTATGATTTTTCTTTCTCGGAATTTAACATTAAAAAAAGAGGTCCGAAGTCAGGCGATTTAGGGGTCACAGTCGGACTGACACCGGAAGAAAATTATCTTCTTGATAGCAATTCACCCTTCAGCCGTTTCGGGCGTTTGTTTCTCGAAAATAAAGCCTCGCTGGTGATGGTCAATGTCACCGATCTCGAAGAGAAGAAGATAGCCCGGGCACAGAAAAACATCGAGAATTTTTATAACCTAAAGGCTTTACCGCCGGAGCAGAAACTCCATCAGGTCTGGCTATCGGTGGATATGGCCAATGATCCTTTCGAGCTGCGGCAGAATATGGCTTTAAAAATGGTACTTAATGCCCACTCGACGGCGGTCATGGCCAAACTTGGTCGGGTCATTGGCAATACCATGACCAATGTCAGTCCGAGCAATTTAAAATTAATCGGGCGGGCCACCTATTTAATTCAGTCCCATGTCAACGATTGTCTGAAAAGGCCAGGCTGGATCAAAAAGTATGGACGCCGCGAGCCAATAAGTTATGGCGAAGCTAATGCAGTTCTGTTCGATTCAATTGCCTATCTTAAGGACAAAGAAGATGTTGCCGGTCAGACAGCAGAAGTGGCTCTGTCAATTATTAGAATCCTCGAATCGCTGCGCCAGAAAAGAGGGATAACTAACGATGAAGCTCTGGCTATCGTTCAGCAGCAGGGTCTGGCTAACTACCTGGCCGGGATAAATTGAGGCAGGTTTTAAATCCGCTGGCTGTTAGATACAAAACAGGGTGGTTGCGGACGGCTTCTTCTCCGTTTTGGTGTCTTCACCTGCGGATAGACAAAAAGTTCACCGGCATAGTTTCTGAGCACAACTTTCTCCTCAGAAATTGACTGAACATATTCAGGAATAAGCGGAATCTTACCACCGCCGCCAGGGGCATCAATTACATACTGCGGCACAGCCAGCCCGGATGTCCAGCCTCTCAGACCCTGATAAATTTCCAGCCCTTTCTCCACCGTGGTTCGAAAATGTTCGGTGCCCCGAACATAATCTGCCTGATAGATGTAGTAAGGCCTGACCCTGACCGTCAGGAGCTTCTGCATGAGCTTCCTCATCGTCTCGACGTCATCATTGACACCCTTAAGCAGAACAGTCTGGTTGCCGAGAGGAAGACCGGCGTCAGCCAGCAGGTTGAGGGCTCTGGCTGCCTCGGCTGTAATTTCGTCCGGGTGATTGAAATGAACATTCATATAGAGCGGGTGATATTTTTTGAGCATTGATACCAGTTCTTCGGTTATTCTCTGTGGAAGATAACAGGGCATTCTGGTCCCGATTCTGATAATTTCAACCTGGGGGATCGAGCGCAGCTGGCTCAGGATACTTTCCAGCCAGTCATCGCTCAGAATGAGCGGATCGCCGCCCGAAACGATGACATCACGGATCTCCGGGTGTTCTTTTATGTAATTTATTCCGTCTTCAATGTAACGCGGGTTAATTTTCGAAATATCGCCTACTTTCCTTTTTCTGGTGCAGAAACGGCAGTAAGAAGCACAGCTGTGAGCTACCAGAAAAAGAACCCGATCAGGATAGCGATGCACAATACTCGGCACCGGAGAATCAAGATCTTCTTCTAAGGGATCATCTTCGCCCGAGTTTTCAGCCAGCTCAGCCAGGTCAGGCACCACCTGTCGATAAATTGGATCGCCTTTCCTTTTGATCAGGCTGGCGTAATAAGGAGTAATCTGAATCTTAAAGGCCCGGGCTATTTTCCTGACCGCTTCCACCTCCAGGCCAAAACACTCAGCTATTTCTTCTGGAGTTCTCAAACTGTGCTGCAGAATTTGTTGCCAGTCGTCCATTTTCTCCTTTTTTCACTCCTTTTCCCTGAGATATTTCCCGAAAATGACCCGGTCATCTCCTGACCGGTAAAAGTCAGGAATGCGAGCCATTTCCCGGTAGCCTAATTTCTCATAAAATTTTCTGGTTGGTAGATATTTGGGTTGAGAAGAAGTTTCAATAATGACCAGCCTCCCACCGTTTTCCTTAACCTCGTCTTCGAGATGACGCACCAGAAGCCGACCGTAGCCCTGGCTCTGGACTTCAGGCGAAACAGCTATCCAGTAAAGATCCCAGGTGCCTTCAGTCAGCGGGGTCGGACCATAAGTTATATAGCCTGCAACTTTTCCAGTCTGGTCTTCCACCACCTCGATCTTATAATCCTGCTGCTCCGGCTGGTTGAGATAAATATCAATCAGCTCTTCGGCCACTTTTATCTCGTCGGGAAGAAAAAAGCGGGTGGCTTTAATCAGTCCGATGACCTGTTCGCGATCACCGCCGGTCATTGGTCGTAACATCGCCTTCCTTCCTTTTCAAAGCGTTGCCGATCATCAGCTTCCAGAAATCAGCATAATCTATCCCTGCCGCTCTGAGGGCTCGGGCATAACCAGCATCAAGGCTGGTATCCGGGTTAGGATTCACTTCGAGAATAAATAATTCACCGCTGTCATTCATCCTTATATCTATGCGGGCATAGTCACGGCAGCCCATGACCTTGAAAGCATTGACAGCTATGGTCTGTAACCTGGCTTCAAGCTCCGAGTCGATCTTCGCCGGGCAAATCGGACAGGTCGTCTGGTACAATAAGTGATCTGGATACCATTTGGCTTCATAACTGCAGATATGGGGATAACCTTTAGGCATAGTGGAAAAATCTATCTCGGAAACAGGCAGGGCTTTGGGCTCGCCATCATCAAGAATAGCCACATTAAACTCCCGCCCATCAATAAATTCCTCAACGATGGCCGGCTGCTCATAAGTTGCAATAACTCTTTTGATTTGCTCGGCCAGAGACCACCGGTCATAAACGACAGATTCCGGGTGAACCCCCAGGCTGGCATCCTCGGAGTTGGGTTTAATAATCATCGGGAAACGCAGCTCGACAATTTCATCGGCAGAAGTAATCAGCTGACTGGGAGCAACCGGCAGGTTAAAAGAACTCAGAATGGCCTTGGCCTGATGCTTATCCTGACAGAGGGCCAGGGTTCTGGCTCCATTACCGGTAAAGGCAATATGAAGAACTTCCATGACCGCCGCCACATTTGATTCCCAGTGGGGATTCCCGAAAAAGCCTTCGCATAGATTAACAATGACCTGAACATTGAGTTCCTTAATCCGCCGCAGAAAATTAAACATACTGCGTTGAAGCGGGATCAGAATGGCTTCAATCCCGGACTGATTAAGGATCTGGCAGACGATCTCGGCTACCTTGGCCACAGAGTCCTCAGAAACTTTTTCGCGCCGGTAAATAAATGGCTCGTGGGTGTTAAAAGCCACGCCGACTTTCAGGCTATCCGCGGCCATGGTCACCCTCGTTGCCCGTTGAGAAGACATTAGCTTCAGTGGTAGCTGACTTCTGGAGCAGACCATAACGCCTGGCAGCCTCGACCACTACCCGGTTGATAAGCTGTTCATAAGTATAACCGGCTGCCCGGGCCGCTTTCGGCAAGCAGGAATTATCCTCAGGCCGGGGCAGAACACCGGGCAGAGGATTTATCTCAATGATATTTGGCTCACCCCGGTCATCAAGCCGGACGTCTATTCTCGCCCAGTCCCTTATCCGGAAGAGCCGACAGGTTTTGACAATAATCTGTTCTATCTTCCGCTGCAGGCTGGAAGTTATTTCTGCCGGACAGCGGAAAATATCCAGCGGTTTATCAGGTGTATCCCAGAGCCATTTAGCTTCGTAGGAGTAAATTGGCCTGGCACCGGCCGGGAGCTGACTATGGTCAATTTCAACGATGGGTAAAACCTCGAGCTCGGGATAATTGCCCAGAACTCCAACCGTGAATTCTCGTCCGTCCAGGAACTTCTCGACAATGGCTGGCTGCTCGTAGAGGTTTTTTATCTCGCCAACTTTTTTCTTTAACTCTTTGCGGTTAAAAACCACCGAATCATTTTTTATACCCTTGCTCGACCCTTCATACAAAGGCTTAACAATGCAGGGATAAGTAATAGCTGCCGGCAGATCATTTTCATCGTCCACAACCCGGAAGGGTGGAGTTGGAATTCGATGATAGGCCAGGATTTCTTTCGCTCTTGCTTTGTCGAGACACAGACCCAGTGTCAGAGGATCAGAGCCGGTGTAAGGAATATTTAAAATCTCGCAGATAGTTGGAATATGCGATTCGCGATTCGGGCCGAATAGCCTTTCGGCCATATTAAAAACGAGATCCGGTTTTTCTTTGAGGAGTCTGATATAGGCTAACTCATCAGCTTCAATCGGGATTACCCGGTGATATCTTTCGAGCGCTTGCTGAACGGCTTTGATCGTTTCATCGCTGTCACATTCAGCAAGCAAATCAGGTGGAGGCTCTTCGCTCTCATCCATTTTGTCATCATAAAGATAGGCCCCTAGTGCTCGGGCCATGCCCTGTTTCGAACTGAAGAGCAATGCAAGTTTCATTTTCATTTGTATATATACAACAATTTTTAGTGATGTCAATAGTTTTTTTCATATTTTTATACTTTTATATACTTTTATTTGTATTTTTTTTATAAAAAGGCACTATAAGTGGTGTCGAATTAGTGCTGTCGAACGATTTCCTTAACCCTCATCAGCTGAACCTGATAGGAACGTTCCATTTCTTCCAGCCTGGAAGAAATAGCATGGATCGTCTCTTTAAGATTCGGAATCAAAATATATTCAAGAGCGTTGACCCTTCTTCTGGTCACTTCTATTTCTGTCGTCAGCAGCTCCAGTTTTTTCCAGAGGCTGGCGTATTCTAAAAGTGTTGGCCAGAGCTGTTTAAAATGCTTCAGGGCTACTTCCAGCTCAGCTTCTGTCCGGATAAAATCGCAGTCACCCGGCTTAAATTGCCCGGTTTCAAATTCGGGCACAGTCAGGTTGAGCAGTCGTCCGGTTTTAACCTCAAGCTGAAGCTCACCGTCTTTGATGAGGGCTGGCAATTCAGATTGAGCCTGCGTTACCCGCACCATGGCCATTGACCTGGTGATGATTCTGAATTCCTCATCCACTTCTTCTTTTATCCGGTTAAACTGCCTGGCCGCCTCCAGAAAATTACGCATGAGTTCTTCAAGTTTATCCTTGAGAAGTTTATGTCCTCTTTCGGCCAGAGTCAGGCGGCGTCTGAGCCTCATGAGCTCCATCCGGTTAGGATTAACTTTAAGCTTCATTTAAAACTCCAGCTTGATGGCTCGTCTCATTCACGGTAATATTTCTCAAGATACTCGGTTCTGATTCTCTTCAGCTCTTTTTCCGGCAGGAGGCGAAGCAACTTCCAGCCAATATCAATGGTGTCAGTAATTCCTCTGGCTTCCAGTTCCCCCTGGCGGACAAACTCGTTTTCAAAGCGGTCAGCAAATTTTAGGTAGAGCTGATCAAGATCACTCAGAGCAGCCTCACCCAGAATAAGAGCCAGCTCACGGGCTTCTTTTCCCCGGGCATAGCAGGCAAAGAGCTGGTTCAAAACGTCAGCATGATCTTCTCTCGTTTTATCCGGGCCAATGCCTTTATCTTTAAGCCTGGAAAGCGAGGGCAAAACATCAATCGGGGGATAAACACCACTGCGGTGAAGCTCTCGGCTCAGAATAATCTGACCTTCGGTAATGTAGCCGGTGAGGTCAGGGATCGGGTGAGTTTTGTCATCATCGGGCATGGTCAGGATGGGAATCATGGTAATTGAGCCTTTTTTCCCTTTGATGCGGCCGGCTCGTTCATACATGGTGGCCAGGTCAGTATAAAGATAACCGGGATAACCACGGCGGCCTGGAATTTCTTTCCGGGCAGCTGCGATTTCTCGCAGGGCTTCAGCATAAAAGGTCATATCAACCAGAATAACCAGGACGTGCATATCAAGATCAAAGGCCAGGTATTCAGCGCAGGTCAGAGCCAAACGTGGCGTGGCATTTCTTTCAATGGCCGGTTCGTTAGCCAGATTGAGAAAGAGGACGGCTCTCTCCAGAGCTCCCGTGCGCCGGAAATCCTCAATAAAGAAATTAGCCTCTTCAAAAGTGATGCCCATGGCGGCAAAGACCACAGCAAATTTTTCTTCCCGGCCAAGAACCTTAGCCTGCCTGGCAATCTGAGCCGCAATCTGGGAATGAGGCAAGCCGCTACCTGAAAAGATAGGCAGCTTCTGGCCACGAACCAGAGGATTCATGCCATCAATAGCTGAAATACCGGTCTGAATAAACTCAGAGGGATAATCGCGGGCTTCGGGATTGATCGGACTGCCATTGATGTCCAGCATCTTATGGGCAATAATCCTCGGACCGCCATCACGCGGCTCACCGGAACCATCAAAGACCCGACCGATGATTTCTTCCGAAACAGGCAGCTGCTGCGAGCGGCCGAGAAACCTGACCCGCGAGCGGTTGACATCGAGGCCAACCGTTCCCTCAAAAACCTGAACAACAGCTTGATTGGTCGAAACATCGAGGACTGTCCCCCGCCGGCGGTGGCCAGTGGCATCTTCAATCTCGACCAATTCATTGTATTTAACGTCGGAAATTTTTTCGACAATAATCAGCGGGCCAACAATATTGGAAACTGTTAAATATTCTTTCGCCATAATTTTTAACCTCGACTGGAAAGTTCCTTAAATGAAACATCTATTTTCTTTTCTACCCCCAGCAGAGCTTGCTCATCGTGAGGGAAATATTTCATTCTGGCCAGCTGCTCACGGACTTCAAGTGAGATAATCTCCTTGAAGTCGCAGCCTTCCTCCAGGGCCTGATTGGCTTTCTGATGAAAATAAAGAATGTTACGCAGCATCAGATATTGCTGGCACATGGGGGTGTAAGTGTCCTGGGGATGATAAGCATTCTGGTGGAGGAAATCCTCGCGGATGGAGCGGGCCGTTTCCAGAACCAGCCTGTCTTTAAAAGACAGTGATTCCACCCCGATTAAGCGGGCTATTTCCTGAAGTTCAGACTCCATTTCGAGGATTTTTAAAGCTTCCTGGCTGAGATCGGTAAAATCTTCAGCTACCTTTTCAGCCATATATTTTTTGAGCGAATCTCTGTATAGCGAATAACTCTGCAGCCAGTTGATGGCTGGGAAATGACGCATATTCGCCAGCTGATCATCAAGAGCCCAGAAAACTTTAACCACCTTGAGTGTGGCCTGAACGACAGGGTCAGACAGGTCACCACCAGGCGGGCTAACGGCGCCAATAACACTCAGCGCTCCTTCCCGGTGCTCTGAACCGAGGCAAACCACCTTGCCGGCGCGTTCATAGAACTCAGCCAGGCGGCTGGCTAAATAGGCTGGATAGCCTTCATCACCTGGCATTTCTTCCATTCGACCGCCAATTTCGCGCAGAGCTTCAGCCCAGCGCGAGGAAGAATCAGCCATCAGTGCTACCGAGTAGCCCATATCCCGGAAATACTCGGCGATGGTTATGCCGGTATAAATCGAAGCTTCACGGGCAGCCACCGGCATATTGGAAGTATTGGCAATAATGATTGTTCTTTCCATTAATGGCCGGCCGGTAGATGGATCTTTCAGTTCCGGGAAGCTCAGCAACAGGTCAGCCACTTCATTGCCGCGCTCGCCGCAGGCCACATAGACAATAATCTGAGCATCTGACCATTTGGCTAACTGATGCTGTACAACCGTTTTGCCACTGCCAAAAGGACCCGGGACACAGGCCGTGCCGCCCTTGGCCAGGGGGAAAAGTGTATCGAGAATTCTCTGACCGGTAACCAGCGGTTCATCAGGCATCATTCTTTCTTTAACCCGGCGCTGCCTTCTGACCGGCCAGACCTGAAACAGCTTGATTCCAACTTCAGAGCCAGCCTGCGTTTTTACCCGGCAGACCGTTTCTTCAACAGTAAATTCCCCGCTCTTAATATCAATAATTTCACCTTCCGCCCCAGCCGGAACGAGAATGCGGTGCTGGATAAGCGGGGTTTCCTGCACATAGCCAATGATATCACCCGTGACCAGCCTGTCTCCTTTTTTCTTTTCAGGAGTAAAAGCCCATTTTCTGTCACGTCTTAAAGCCGGCATTTCAATCCCGCGTGAAACAAAGTCACCGTGTTCGCGGCGAATAACATCCAGCGGTCTTTGAATACCATCATAAATAGAGCCGAGCAAGCCTGGCCCAAGCTCAACCGATAATGGCTGTTCGGTTAAAGTTACGGGCTCGCCAGGGCCAACGCCGGTCGTATCCTCATAAACCTGGATATAGGCGAGGTCATTATTTAACTCAATTATTTCACCGACCAGCCCCAGCTGGCCGACTTTGACCATATCATACATTTTGGCCCCGAGACAGTCTGAAGCCACCACCAGAGGGCCAGCTACCCTGATTATCTTTCCCTGTTTCATGTTAAGTCCTTTCTCTGAATAGTGCATCTGAACCGGTCGCCCGAATCGAAAGTTCTCTCATGGCTCTGGCCACAGATTCGGAAGCTCCCCGATAATCAGAAAAGCCCAGACAAACCGGCAGAAATTTGTGGCTTAGGGCTGAAATTTCCGCTTTTAATGGTTCCAGCCACTTTTCCTGGATGAGGCAGAGACTGTACTTTTCTTGAACCACCTGCTCAAGCATTGTTCTGGCTTCTTCCAGATTGGCCGGTGAATAGACCGCCAGGCCAAAAAGACGGAAGAGCTGACAGAACTCGGCCTCTCCGATAATGGCAATTCTTGCTGGTTCAGACATATGTCTGGCTTATCCTTTCTTTTAATAAAAAAGCAGGAATATTCAACATCTGGCCAAGGATGACCAACCGGATAAGTTTAAGTTCTTGCCTCCGGGCTAAGCCATAAGCAAAAAGTGGCTCGGGTCCGAAAGTGACTTTTTTAGCCGACCGGAGATAATCCATGACGAGATTTTCCATCTCCCGCTCAAAAACGACAAAGCTATCCTGAGCCTGCAAAAAGTTAAGTCCTTCGCGCCAGAGTTGTTCATAGGAAGTCGTCTTTAAAAACTGGGCAAAATCTTCCAGATTGGAATTGTAATTGTCGATAAAAGTTTTCTTCTCGAGCCGCCCGCCTGTTACATAACGCTCTTCAAACTGACTGACGGGATGTCCGGCATAGCGGCTGCGCAGAAAACTTTTAAGGTTGGCCAGGTCAATTTTCAGCCGGAAAAAATCAAGAAAAAACTGCTCGTTAAGAAGATAAAGAGACCCGGCCGCTTTAACTATCTCATCTGCCTCCCGGTAAAAGCCATAAAGGTTTTTATCCAGGAAAAGCTCCTCCAGAGTGGTATCGAGGGCAGTACGTTCCGTCTCGAGGAAAGCCTCCAACTGGACAGGAGTAGTTACCTCTCTCAGCCTGTCAGTTGATTTTCCGGCCTCGGAAATTAACTCTACCGCCCGGCTAAAACCAGGAGCTTCGGCCGCTTCTCTAAAGATGCGGGTAGGGACGAGGTAGTTTTCGAGGGCCTTAATTCGCCCGACGGCGAAAGCATAATCCAAAGGAGAAAACTTAGCAGTCATGTCAGATCTTAAGCCAGGCCAGAATATCGTTTTCGACTTCGGGCCCTAATTCGGCTAAAAGCCGGTCGGTCTCGAGTGTTTCCTCCAGTATTCCTTCCCTGGAGACAACCTCTTTTTTAAGCCTCAGTTTCTTTAACTCTTCATTCTTCAGGGCTTCTTCGATTACCCGGGAAATCAACTCTCTTCTGGTTTTAAGGAGTTCCATTCTTCTCTGCAATTGGGCCTGGGTTAGAATCCGACTGGCCTCCAGGCTGGCTTCGGTTTCAGCCTGTTTGATGATTGACTCAGCCTGAGCCCGGGCTTTTTCTTCAGCTTCTCTTTTCAGGCCGTCAGCTTTTTTTCTGGCTTCAGCCAGAATAGCTTCCACTTCCTGCTCAGCTTCCTGCTCAATTTTTTCCAGTATTTTCTCAAGGCTCATTTTTCAACCTGAAAAATTAAAGTTTAATCCCGTTGAGCAAAAGGACGGTGGCCAGAAGACCAAGCACCGCATAGGTTTCTACCAGAGCGCCCATGACCAGGGGTTTGGTCATATCTTTCGGCTGCTTGGCTACCATATAAATACCTGAGGCACAAACCTTACCCTGATGAATGCCCGAAACCAGGCCAGCAAAAGCTACCGGGAAACAGGCAAACATAATCTGCCATCCCTGCTGGACAGTTGGCTGAATTATTTGACCTCCCAGAAGACCGAGCTTCAAGATGACCAGAAACCCGCTCAAAAAGCCATAAATTCCCTGAGTACCGGGCAAAGCGGCCAGAGGAATGATAATACCGAATTTAGATGGGTCTTCGGTCATTACGCCTGAAGCAGCTTGTCCGGCCAGTCCAATACCAGTAGCTGAGCCAATACCGGCGATAAAAACGGCCAGCGCAGCTCCTAAAATAGCCAGTGTCAATCCTAAGGACATGTTTACCTCCTGCTGGAGTCAGCAATTATTTTATCATCTGATAAATTCAATATATTTATTTTCTAATTTAACCGGCTTAAAAGGTTTACCGCCGGATTCATAAAATCTCCCAAAAAATTCCACAAATTGCAATCTCATCGAATGGACAAACCCGCCCAGGAGACCTATAGCCAGGTTAAAAAGATGGCCCCCGGCAAAAATTAGAATGCCGATGATCCAACCAACAAAAGGAAAGCTCCAGGCAATCTGAACCAGAGAATTGACTACCATGGCAATGACACCGGTGGAGAGGCCGAGAGCAAGAATGCGGGAATAAGACAGGGTATCAGAAAAGTAGCTGGTTATACCATAGAGAGCATAAAGGCCGTTAAAGAAGCGGGCCAGAATATTTCTCGAAGGCGAGCTGAAAAAGACAATACCGGCAGCCCCGATAAGAGCCAGGATACCTAAAACTGGCGGTTGTTTAAGAAGGAAATAGAACAGAAGAGAAGGCAGAAGCAGTAACCAGCCTCCTTTGACGGCAATGGCCGTTACTTTATTCCCTTCTCTGAAATCTTTAACCAGGCTGAGAAAAGTCGACAGCATAACCTGAATAAAGCCCAGCGCCAGAGATAGAATCAAATAAGGAATTGGATTTTCAATGGGATCGATCAAAACCAGAGGCTTAATCGGAAAACCAAACCAGCCGCCAAAAAGTGTACCGAAAATCATATTGGATATACCCAAATAGAAAAACAGGGTCATAAAGAGCCTGGTTCCACCCTTTGGTTCAGCCTTTTTTAAATAGAGCAGGCTGAGGAGCGACATAACCAGGCCATAGCCGGCTTCGCTGATACACATGCCAACAAACACGAAGAAAAATGGCGCCAGGAAAATGGTCGGATCTATACCGCCCGGGAGGGGCAGGCCATATAAGCTGGTAACAACTTCAAATGGTTTAATCAACTGAGGATTATCAAGAATAACCGGAACTTCATCTCGCTCTTCCGGTTTTGGGTCCCTTAAATTTAAATAAATAGTTGGTGAAAACTGATTGACTTTTCGAACCAAATAATCTGTCTGAGCAGCCGGTACCCACCCTGCCAGCCAGGCGGTTTTTTCAGTCAGCCCGGCCAGGCTGGTCCCGACCAGCTTTTGTTTTTCATTTAGAAGCACATCATAAACAGCCATAAGGGAAGGGCGGTGAACAGCAAAACCAGACATGTCTTTTTCGAGCTTGCCTATCTCCTCTTTGGCTTGAGATTTCTGCTGTTCCAGTTCAGCTATAAGGTCAGAGACTTTTTCATCTCCCTTTAACTTTAATAAGTAATGGTCAAGAGAAATAAAAGCAAGTTTATATCCGGAAAAAATAGCTTCGACCTCTTCCCTCAGGCTTTGATGATAAATAATCAGAACATAAGCCAGATTCTTTTCAGTCGAAATAATGGAGATAGAAGCAGGCTGGTCAGCCAGGTTCTCCTTTAAACTTTCAATATCCTCTGTTTTAACTTCAGCTATTTTTACCAGGCAGCGGTTAAGGCCAGTCAGACTTCTAAGAGGCACATTAAGAGCCGTGAGGGGTATTAAAAATTCTTTTTCTCTTTCCATCTGTTTGATATGCTGTACGAGCTGAGCTCGCCTGGCTTCCAGTTCCTCATAATCTTCAACCACTTTCTGGTAGCCATAATCCAGAAGAACTTTTCTCAGACTGGCTGAATATTTTGCCTTCGGGGTTAAAAGCTTTTCCAGGCCTTTTTTGGGCTCCAGTTCAGGCAGGTTTTGAATCACATGATTGATTCTGGTCAGCCAGCGTTCGTAATCTGCCACCTCCGCAGGAGAAGAAGAAAGCTCCAGTTCCTCATAGGGGAGAGGGTCAAGCTGAGCCACCCCCAGCTCCTGGAGGTAAGAGACGAAGCCCTCCAGTTCATCTTTGGGCAGGAGGACTTCCATTCGCTTGACCGGGGCAATAGCCATGTTCAGATCTGCCTTTCTCTTATAATCTGGAGGAGGCGCTGAGTGGTTTTCTCTACCGCCTGCTGAAAATTGGCCGAGGCTGTTTCCATCATCTGTTTTTTCTCTGCCTCTGTTTTTTCTTTTATGGCCCTGGCCTCATTTTCGGCTTGCTGGCTAGCCTCAGCTTTAATTCTGGTTGCCTGGCTTCTGGCTTCATTCAAGATCTTTTCCGTCAGCTTCTCGGCTTCTTCCGCCGCCTGGCGGATTAACTCAGCAGAAGTCTTGTGTTTAGCTTCTTCAACTTTTAACCGGGCCGTGGTTTCAGCTTCCTTGACCTTGAGGAGAACCTCAGGTGTCCGGGCTTCCTCTGGAGACATTCCGTTCTGCTTCTTTTCTTCCATCTTTTATCCTGAATAAATAAATTTTCTTTCTTTTTTCTAAAAATTCCAGAGAAAAAACCATTTTTTTGGCTGGCCGGGGAAGCCGGCCAAGCCTCTCTCAAGCCATAAATTCCTGATAAAGGAAAAAAGCTTGTTCTGGTAACCTTTTTTTACGCCATAAAGACTCAAGCTTCGAGAGCCTTGTCCTGGTTTCGATCGGACTAAAATTAAAAACCAAATGGGCACCGCCCTCGTTAAGACTATTAATATAATCAAAAGAAGCTGGCATATCAAGATGAAAAATTAAATGCCCTTTTCTTTCCCTTATCTTTCCAAGAAGTTCCAGGACGACTGACTGGCTGGTCTCATCAAAAAACCGGTTGGACAAATGCAGCCAGCAGTTTTTTTTAGGCCACTCAGCCAGGCTGTCCTCAGGCTGCCCGTGGTGATAATAGACCAGAACCGCACCGCCAGCCGAGGTCTCCCCAGCCAGTCTCGACAACTGGTTTGCTTCCCAGTTTTTATGCCGGGAAGAAACAAAAACCGTTTTGAGACCGGAGGTCAACTTAGAATCAAGAGCTTCAGCCTGAGAGCCGTCTTCAAGGAAAAAATACACCGGGCAATTTTTTTTCTTCAAGAGTTCAGTCATGGCGGCTAATTGAAGAAAATCCGGCCGGGCCAGATCTCCAGTATAAAGGGCAAAACGAAACTCGGAGAGAACAGTCAATTCATCCAGGCTAAAGAGGCCAGTATCGAGGATAATTGGTTTTAGCTTTTTTGGAGAAGCAAACTCAAGCAGTCCCTGGAGTTCGGCAAAATTAAAGATATCATCACGGATGATCAGTCGCTGGCCTTTATTAAGCGGTCGAACCTGCTCTTCAAGTTTAACCCAATCCATAAGAAGATAAAGTTATCATCGAAAGCCAAAGGTGTCAACCGGCAAAAAACGGGCAGAAACTAAAAACTTTTGGTCTTGTGGCTGATTTCTACGCGGAAGGATATTTCAGGCTTTGACCACCTATATTTTGAGTCCGAAGATTAACATAAGCTGTCGGGTTTTAATATCTTCGCTATAGGCCGAGTAATTTTTCAAAAGATTCTTGAGTCCAAGTTCATATCTGGCCTCAACCGACATTTTGCCTTTTGAATGTGGAATTTCAAATCCGAGCCCGAACACTAATCCCAGATTATTCCTGGCCGTAGAATTGTGAAAATCTTCAGCAGCGATTTTTTCAAAATTATCACTGGCCGTAGCCCGATAATAGAGGTTAAACTGGTGAGACAAGATAAAGGAAAAATTTCCGCCTACCAGAAAATAGGGCCAGGGCGACTTCAAGAAACGTGTCTTAAAAAGAACCGGAATAGAAAGCTCTTTGAGGTTATTATCGTAAAGGTAGGAAGAGGTTGGCCCGTAATCCAATTGGTAATGGTTACCGTCTTCTTTGTAAAGGCCATCAACTTCTATCAACAGCTTTTTAGAGAGGGGAATTTCTACACCAAAGCCACCAAAGGCCGCCGTATAATGACTCTGAAAAGGGTTTAAGTTACCTGAACTCGGGGAAAGCAACGGAAGGAATGGCCACGGATCGGAAAAAGTAGAGAAAACAGGACCACCTATGATTTTAAAATCCTGAGCTGTTGCCGGGACACAAACAATAATGATTAAAATCAATGGCAGAAAAAGTTTTTTCATTTTTACACCTCCCCTTTTATCAGCTGAAAAAAGCCTCCAGCCAATTTCCAAGGAACTTTTCCTCCTCTAAAACCACTGCATATTTTGTGCCAGCCAGGTCATCAGATGATCGGTTTTATCCCGGGCTAATCTGTCCTTTCCGGAGGACATGATGTCCACAAAAACTGACTGGCAACCGATAGTTTTATCCGGTTGAGACTCAGGCCAGCCTGGAGTATTATCTAAACTGTCAGGATAAAAAGATGAAACCTGAGATTACCAAGGGCAAACAGGCAAAAAAAATCAGGGCTAAAAAGGCTCTGGTGCTGTTCTCGGGCGGGATTGACTCGACCACGGCCCTTTACTGGGCCTTAAAACGTTACCAAAAAGTCTACCCGGTCATTTTTGACTATGGCCAGAGACACCGGGTGGAAATAAAAATGGCTAAAAGGACCTGCCAGCGGCTCGGGCTCGAGCCCAAAATAATAAGAATAGATCTGAGGCAGATCGGCGGCTCAGCCTTGACGGATGAAAAAATAAGGGTGCCAGGGTTTAAGAAAATAGAAGAAATAAAAGAAGGCCTGCCTGCTACCTATGTCCCTTTTCGGAACGGTATATTTATAGCACTGGGAGCTGCGCTGGCTGAAGCCCTTAAGGTTTTGGATCTGGTTAGTGGCTTCAATGTCATTGACTCGCCCACCTATCCTGATACAACCGGAGCATTTGTCCGGGCAATGGAAAAAGCTATTAATGAAGGAACAGGGGCTAAATTCAAACACGAAAAGTTCCGGATTGTTGCCCCATTCCTTGGCAAGAAAAAATCAGAAATAATAAGGCTCGGTCTGAGTCTCGGGGCCAACTATTCTTATTCGGTTAGCTGTTACGCCGGAGGAGAAATTCCCTGCGGGCGGTGTTCGAGCTGTCTGCTCAGAGCCCGAGCCTGGAAAGAAGCCGGTCAGGAAGACCATCTTCTGCTACGCCTTAAAAAGGAGGGGAAAATATGAGCTGGAAACTTAAGGTCAGAGATAAATTCTCCGCTGCCCATTATCTTCGCGAATACCAGGGGAAATGCGAAAAGCTTCATGGTCACACTTTCCAGGTTGAGGTAGAAATAGCAGTTAAGGAACTGGACAAGACGGGTCTGGGCATCGATTTCGTTGACATCAAGAAAAAGCTGGCAGAAATTCTGCCAGATCACAAGCTTCTCAATGAAGTCTTCGATTTCAACCCATCGGCTGAAAATCTGGCCAGAGAGATGTACCGACGGCTCCGGGAATTTTATCCGGTTACAGCCGTTACCGTCTGGGAGTCGGAAGATGCAGGGGCCACCTACACTGAAGATTAGCGAGATTTTTTTTTCGGCCGAAGGCGAAGGCGGCCGCCAGGGGGAACCAACCATCTTTATACGCCTGACCGGTTGTAATCTGCGCTGTGACTTTTGCGATACAAAGTATGCCTGGGACGAAGGAAAGGAAACAAACCAGAAGATAATTTATAGTAAAGTAGTAGTAATTAAAGAAAGGTACAAAACAAACTGGGTCTCACTGACCGGTGGCGAGCCTCTGCTTCAGGATATCCGGCCGTTGGTGGACAGGCTTAAGAGAGCTGGTTTTAAGATTCAAATAGAAACCAACGGGACCAAACCGCTAAATTTCCTGGTTGACTGGCTGACGGTTTCCCCCAAACCGCCTGATTTCTTTTCAACTCAAAGCTGCCGCCGGCAGGCGACTGAAGCAAAGCTGGTGGTTACAAAAAACTTGAAACTAGCTGAAATCGAAAAAGTGAGGCGTGAGTTTCCAGCCAGAACCGTTATCTGGCTTCAGCCCGAATCAAATGAAGACTGGAGTTATCGGCGGGGGTGGCGTCTATTTCAGCTGGCAGCTAAAACTGGTCTTAAAAATGTCAGGCTGGGCTGCCAGCTCCATAAGATTTACAGCCTGCGGTAGGTTTTTATTTCAGACGGGCTTACTTATATTCTGGTTTTTTGATTCATTTTATTAAAAAATTTGTGACCGTTCCTGGCCAGGTAAACCCCAAAGAAAATAACCGGCATTCCCATCACCTGAATCCAGGTAATTCTGTCATGAAGAAAAATACAGGCCGTCAGAATCCCAAAGACAGGTGTCAGGTTGCTGAAGACACCGGTTCTGGCTCCGCCTATTCTCTCAATTGACTTATACCAGATAACAGAAGCCAGAACGAGGGCCAGCAGAGCCGAGTAAAGAACTCCGAGCCATCCGCCTAAGGAAACGCGGCTAAAATCTGTCCGGGCAAAATCCTTCCAGGCAAAAGGCAGGTAGAAAACTGTCCCCAGAATGTTGGTCAGAGCAGCCATCTTAAGCGGCGACATATTTTTAAGCGCCGGTCGGGCATAAATCGTATATAAAGCCCACATCAAGCATGATAAAAGAATAAAAAAGATGCCCGAAGCTTCTGATCCTTTAAAGTCAAAACCGCCGGGGCGCCCCAGAACGACTGCATAGAGGCCAGCCACTGACAGCAAGATGCCCAGCCAGCCGCCTGGCCGCAGGCGCTCAAAACCGAGCACAGCACTCAACAGGGCGATTAAAACCGGCGTTATGGCATTGCTCATGGAAACCAGAGAAGCTGCTGTGCGGCTCAAGCCGGTTATGAAAAAAACCTGATAAAAAGTAATCCCGGTCAGAGACAAAAATATAACCCGCGGAAGATCCTGCCGCTTTATAGTAAAGCCTTCACCGCTCCTCCAAAGAATAAGCGCATAGAGGGCAGAGGAGATAAGAAACCTGGTCAGATTAAAGGCCTGAGGAGATAGCTGAGAAAATGAGACCTTGATGACTGGCACATTGGCCCCCCAGATGATGGTGGTCAGAATCATCAGCAGATCAGTCAGACCAAAGGCCGCCGGCCGGTCAATAGACTCGAGCTTTCTGCTGGCCTTATCTTCAGTGGAGAGAGCAAAATCCCCCTCTGTCTGGCTGGAGACATGTATCGCCGGCTCTGCAGCAACCAGGGCCGCGCTCGAGGAGTAAGCGTCGCATCCTTCGGCCGGCGAGTCGCTCCCTGTCCCGAGCCCGCCGACGGCAGCTGCATTAGTTTTTATGCTGAGATCAAGTCCGGATGCCGAGCCAGCAGCTGTCAGATCAGCCGGCTTACCAGGGCTGGATAAATCTGAACTGGCGCACCTCGTTGACATTGCTTCTCCCCGGCCAGCAAAATCTGAACTGCCTGCGCTGCCTGCTTCTGCTTCTGTCTCGATATAGTCCGGTCCACCCTTGATTTCAGTTTTGTGGTTGTATTTATAAGATTCCTTATTTCCCATTTTTCTTCTTTTTATTTTTGCTGACAGACTGAAATCTTTTATTCGCCACGCGGATAGCGGGCTTCAACGGTTGAGCTCAACCCACCCCGCGGCGTAAATTCTCCTCTGACCAGAGCCTTTTTCGGCTGGCAGGCCTTAACCACATCTTCCAGAATGCGGTTGACGGCATTCTCATAAAATATCCCAAGATTCCGGTAAGCCAGGATATACACTTTAAGCGATTTAAGCTCCATGACTTTTTTGTCTGGAATGTACCAGATCGTAATAATACCAAAATCAGGCAGGCCGGTTTTCGGACAGACAGAAGTGTATTCTGGAATTTCAATGGTTATCTCATAATCAGGAAACTGATTGGGAAAAGTCTCAATTTCAGGCAACCTGGTCTTAAGACCGGCCCTGGCTTCCTTTTCGCCATATTCGGCAGTTGTTACCTTGTTTTTTTGAGCCATTTTTTTCTCGCTTAAAGTTTTATTATTATCAATCATAGCCCAAAAACAAACCTCCAGCAAGAAAGCGAATTGCCTCATCTAAAATCTGATTGAAAATGGTACGTTGCTTCACAAGAAAATCTAGATAAAATCTTTTGCCTCCTGGTTTGGACTCAAGCTAAATTCGGGGCCAAATCAGCCCGGAGATAAAAAGTTAAAACCAGGATTAAAGGCCTATCAAGTCAATTGATTCTTGTCAAAAAAGAGACAACAGGAAAGAAGGTTTTTATCTTACTGGCTTCGTGAAACAAACCACAGGCATTCTTCCTTCCAGTCACAATCTCCACATATATCTTTAATATCAGATATGCTCCTGAGCCTAGCCTTGGCCAGAGAAATAAAATCGCGGGCCCTGCCTTTTATCCCTTCCTTCAAATCCAAGTGCTGCAAAACTCGCCGGTCGACATCCTTAATTCCAGAGACAGAGCCTGCATCTTTCTGGCAAACTCCTTCCAGCTGGTGAGGACAATAAGAACAGATATCATCGCACCCGGTAATTATCTGCAATTCAGGATTTGACTCTATCTTCTTGATAATTTCGGCCATGTTCCTGACAAAATCTTGACTGTAACCATATCCCTGGAAACCCTGCAGGCACAAAAGATGGTGAGCCCTGATATTTATAATACTATCATTCATCTGCCCTCTTTGCATCAACTTCTCCGTTGTAAGCCTCCCTGGGTGTAACAGCTCTGGCCAGACCGGCAGCAGTTATGATCTTAAAAAGATCCCCAATAATAAATGGGACAGTTCCCATCCAGAGCAGATTCCTGAGAGTCAATCCTGTGCCTTTCACTAAGTAAGACCATAGCCCGAGTTGTAATAATCCCGGTATATGTATCAGGATAAAATCAGCAAATAACATTAAACCAAGCATGGGCAGAAAATTCCTGGCTTTAATATATCTGTCAGTAAAATAGCCAAGGAATAGAGCCGCCAGAATGAAGCCCAGAAGATATCCTCCAGTCGGTCCAAGAAAAGCACCAACACCTCCGCTAAAACCAGCTAACCAGGGAAGACCAGCCACACCCAATATTACGTAGATGGCCTGGCTTATACCTCCCCACCATCTCCCTAAAAGAACCCCGGCCAATAACACCGCCAGGGTCTGACCTGAAATTGGAACCGGAGTCCAGGGAAGAGAGATTTTTACCTGTGCAGCCAGTCCGGTTAGACAGGCCATGCCCAGGGCCAACGCTATCTTATTTACCAGAGCCAGGCTATGCCGCCATTTGAAAAATAAATATCTCGCTTTATGAAACTTATCAATCGCAATTATTTCTTGCATCCTTTCCTCCTGCCAATAATTGGTGTTAAAGGACAGGGTAAGAGTAACGAAGCGAAACGGCTCCACTTCTCCTGAGCCTTAGAGCCAGCCAAACAATCTGCTCTCTGCCACCCGCTATTGCCTGTCAAATTTCCATCCTATCTTAAGTCCTGCCTGCCAGGACTAAAAAATTAATGGCCTTATTATACCTTAATTTTCCTTGATTTAAAGGCAGCCGGCAGATCAAAAGGAACTTTTTAGAGCTGCTCCAGATTTTTTCTTAACCTGGCAAAAAATTTTTCTGCTTCTTCATAATCCCTGGCCTTAATGATATGTTTAAGAAACTCGAGCCGCGAGCAGATCTTTTCCAATTGCGGGATTGAGTGAGGATTAAACAGCACTTCTGCCAGCAGAAAATCATCTTCTTGCAGGACTTTCCTGGCAATTTCTTTATGACGCTCGAAAGTTGTTCCTGGGACGATCTTTGAAGTCAGACAGGCAGCAAAGGTTATAGATGAAGCAAAGGGAAGAGTCAGAGAATAAGACATCAGCTCATCATGTTCACTAAAGGAATATTCAAAAACATTCAGGCGGCATTTTTCAAAGAAATTTAACAGATGCTTTTTGGCTTCTTCATCCGATTCAGAAATGACGATGAGATTTTCATCTTCTATTTGATTCAGGACAGCAAATCTGGGACCAAACATCGGATGGCAGGAGGCAAAGCGGAAAGGACATTGCCGATAATATTCAGGCAGCTCACCCTTAATCGAGGTGATATCAGCAATAAAACAATCTCTGTCGAGAAAAGGTGCGGCTGCTTCAAAAGCTTCAATGGTATTTCGGAGGCTTACAGCATTGAATAGAAACTCCGGGCGGAAATGAGCAAGTTCCTGAAAACTGGCCAGAGCCAGGGCATTTTTTATGTTCTTCAGCTTGCTACTATCGCGGTCATAAACAGCCACCTGATGAAAGCCAGCCAGCTCATGCACCAGCCAGCAACCCATATTACCTGCACCGATAACTGCTATTCTCATCTTTTCTCCTCCTGATAACAGCCGAGAAACTTATAGAAAGTTGCTTTCTGCTCAACCTCATACAGAGCTTCTTTGACCCTGTCTTCGGAATCTGAGCCCTGAAAATCAGCCAGAAAAAGGTAATGGCCCGGATGGAATTTCTGTGGTCTTGATTCTATTCTGGTTAGATTAATCCCGCGGTCTGAAAAGACTTTCAGCATCTCACACAAAGCGCCTGCCTCATCTTTCAAAGCAAAAATAATGGTGCATTTATTTCCACCTTTGACCTTTTTTTCAAGGGCGAGAACAATAAATCTCGTCCGGTTTGTTCTTTCATCCTGAATATTTTCCTTTAAAACCTTAAGGCCATAAAATTTTTCGCAATCAGCAGAGGCAATAGCAGCAGCCGCACCAGGTCTCAAAGAGGATAGCATTTTAGCTGCTCCAGCTGTGTCATAGAAACTCCTTGGTTCAAATTTGTGACGGCGCAAGAACTCACGGCACTGGGCCAGTGCTTGAGGATGGGAATAGACAATTCTAATTTCCCTGTAGTCTGTTTCCGGCAGGGTTAATAAACAGTGATTGACAGGAAGGCTGGCCTCACCCACAATCATTAGATCATTGGCAGCTAACAGGCCATTGACTTCGCTGACCGAGCCTTCAATAGAATTTTCCACAGGAACAATACCGAAATCGAAGTTTTTATTCTTTATCCCCTCAAAGACCTCCTTAAACTCCTGGCAGGGAATGGGGACGAGATCCGCCTCGTATTTCCTGGCCGCCAGTTCACTATAAGCTCCATGTTCCCCCTGGAAGCCAACTAACAGGCGACCACTGGCTTGAAGCTGCTTACTTTCTTCAATAATGATTTTATACAGGTTTTGAATAAACTCAGCCGAAAGAAGCCTGCCCGAAAACCTCATAATATTATCTAAAACCTGCTCTTCCCTTTCTTTATCAGTAACTGTTAATTTTTGCCTTCTGGTTCTCAGGCCAAGTTCCATTCTTTCATAGACCAGCTTCAAAATCTCGCCATCAAGATGGTCAATTTTATTCCGAATTTCGTTCAGATTCATCATTCCTCCTTTAAAAACAGACAAAGGTTTCAGAAAAAGTTAAAAATTGGATAAAAGGGTAAGGTATTATTCTTCAGGCGGTTGGCGCCTGAAAGTAATAGGAGGAAAAGCAGAATACGAGGCGATTAAGACAATTGACATTAATCAGGTTAACTAATTTCATTGGGCCAATTATATTTATTTTTACCTTCCTGTCAATATATCTTGTAATTCAAATGAATTAACTAAAAAATTCTGTGGCGTTATTGTGATAGGTCAACTCCTTTGTTAACTCATTGTCTTTTAAGGTGTTCTTGCTATGTTTGCTCTTCTTTTCCACCCTCTCTGACTTGAAAAGCCTTTTTCTCTGGCCTTTGTTATTGTAGTCAAAAACATCTGGCAGGATAACATTTTAATAATTGAATAAATAGTTATAGATAACGCTGCCCTGATACATAAGAAAAAACAAAGCTACAATTATCGCCTCCACCAGCTGAGCCTTTTTGCTTATCAGGTTAAAGGCCTGGCAAAACTTCACCCTGGCCGGTCCAAAGAAAAGCCATAGAAATATTATGGAGGTAATAATTCCAGGTAGCCAGATTGCCCAGGAAGGTATGGAGCCAAAACGAATGATATTGGCAATGTCACCTCTGGGCACAATTCCCCGAATAATCGTGTAATTAAACCAGCCGCCAATTCCAAAAAAGGCCAGGCTGTAAAAGAAAAACAATAAGGTTCTGTGTCCAGCCGTGCTATGCCAGCGGAACTTTAATAGAAAAACAAGAGATAAACAGGCAAAAATAAAGTTAACCAAAGGCCCGGCCGCAGCAATGGCTATCCCCTGCCAGGCCGGAAGTTCTGCTACCTGGTCGTAATTAACCTTTTCATCTATACCAAACAGAAACGGTGTATAGTGTATATTAAAAGGGTGGGATTTAACTCCGAAAACAGTAGCAGTTAAACTGTGTCCCCACTCATGGCCTAAGGTATTAGTGTACATAGCAATAGTGGCAATGATAAAAAAGTCAAATAGCAACTCGCCCCAGAAAATTTTCCTGCTCACTTAAGATTACCCCCCCCCTTTCTCGTTATATCGTTTTTTTATTAAAAAGCCATTTTAGATAGTCCTCTTACTGCTTTTCACTGGTGAAGCCTTTCATTCTTTGCGGTGGTGAAAAAGGAGCAATTTATTCGCCAACCTTATTTTCATCGTTTTTGGGCAATCATAATTCAAGACAAGTTCGGATGTCAAATTGGCGAATTACCTTACCTAAAATCTAGATGAGAATGATTCATTGCCTAACGATAGAATCTACAAAAAACTGTTTTGCCTTCTGGTAGAAATCAAATCTAAAGTCAGGTATCAAATTAGCCAACAGGTGGAGCAATAAGTTATTAGACCAGGCTCTATTCTATACAACTTATTATCTAAATTCTTGCCCGAGCTAATATGCATCTTCCTGCTTTTTGTTATTTAAACCTGAAAAGTGAACCACTAATGAGGCATCTTCTTTATATAGAAGAATGCCTGGAACAGATAGACAAGCGTTTCTGTATTTAGCCAATCAAACAGCTGCTTGAGGATTGGATGGAAAAGTCGGTCTCGGATCAACTATTTTATCTGTCTTCTTACAAGAGTCGTTTTTTTCTTTCTAGTCTGCTTTAAAAAGCGATCCACTTAGGTTAAAATCACTTTTCGGTTCAGAAGTAGAGGAGCAAAAGAAGATGAATATAAATAAATCATATCAGAGTCCAGTTGAAGCCATAGGTTCAACCCCGCTCGTCAAGCTGAATAAAATTACTGCCGGGCTAAGCAGCCAGATCTTTGCCAAACTTGAATTCCTGAATCCCATGGGGAGTGTCAAGGACAGGATTGCTAAATACATGATCGAAAAGGCGGAGAGGGATGGGCGGCTAAAATCCGGCGATTTAATCATTGAAAACTCCTCCGGCAATACCGCCCTGGGCCTGGCTTTGATGGCCATCCAGAAAGGCTACCGCCTGAAAGTCATTGTCCGGGATAGCATCAGCAAAGAAAAACTTGACCAGTTAAAAGCTTTAGGAATTGAAATCCAGATGGTGGATCATACTCTTCCGCCAGAATCACCGCAGAGCTACAATAAAATTACTCCGACTCTGGCCAGCCAGACTCCCAACTGCTTCTTTCCTGATCAACATAATAACCGGGAAAATAATGAGGCTCATTACTACACGACTGGACCTGAAATCTGGGAGCAGATGGAAGGGAAAATTGATTATTTTGTCGCCGGCATCGGAACAGGTGGAACCATCTGTGGGGCGGGTAAATATCTCAAAGAAAAAGACCCAGGCATAAAAATAATAGGTATTGATCCAGTCGGCTCTGTTTTTTATGATTACTTTCATTCCAGAAAAAAGACAAAGCCTGCCCCCTACCTCATAGAAGGACTCGGCGATGAATTTCTGATTAATTGCGTCGATTTCGATCTTCTGGATGATATCTATCAGATTACCGATAAAGAAGCCTTTCTTATGACGAGGGAAATTGCCCGCCGGGAGGGACTTCTGGTCGGTGGGTCGAGCGGGGCAGCTCTCTGGGGAGTAATGAAACTGGCCAGAAGTTTAGAAAAACCAGCCAGAATAGTCACTGTCTTTCCTGATGGTGCTTCTCGTTATTTGAGTACCATTTTTAATGAGGCCTGGCTAAAAGAAAAAGGCTTCGTTTAGATGATAAACACCATCCGCCTGATGATGAAGTAAAACTAAAGGGAAATAGCGGGCAGGCATTAAAAGCGCCTGGCTGTAAAAGAAAGATAATTCACAGGAGTTCTGTCCATAGCAAACCTGTATAATTCACAATAATTCGCCAACAACTCAGGCCAGCCTACTTTATTGTCAGCCTCATAGATTATTCCCAGGAAAAATGAGGGATAAGAACAGATTTAATAAAATCGTCTCATATCCTGATTTTTTATCAACGTTAATTAAAAATCGCGAAACATTTTCAGTTTTATGAACAAAGCAGGCTAAATATTTCTTAAGTTTCTATTTATCCCACTAATAAATCATAAGATTCAGCGTTCAACAGGGCACAGCCTGCAGCGCCTCTGATGGTATTATGCACCAGGGCAACAAAACGTATTTGCTTTTCTGAAATCTGAGTCAATCTGCCGATGCTCACACTCATACCACCACCTGAATTCCGATGTAACCTCGGCTGTGGAGCTTCCAGATCAGGCCAGTGGATTACCGGCCTGTCCGGGGCAGTCGGGAGCTTATGGCTTTTAAGTGGAGCAAAATCTTCAAAGGCTTTAATCACTTCTTTGACAGTGACTTTTTCCTCTGTCCTCACGAAAACCGAGAGCAGGTGTCCGTCCACCACCGGCACCCGATTACACTGGGCTTCAAGGCTGAAGCTGGCCGGTTCAATTCTGTCCGGCTTTCGCTCGCCAAGAATTTTTTTTGCTTCGCGCTGAATTTTTTCCTCTTCGTTTTTTATGTATGGAATAATATTGTCCAAAATATCGAGCGAACTAACGCCGGGGTAGCCTGCACCGGAGATAGCCTGCATCGTCACCACCTCGATCGCCTCCAGACCGAATTTATCCATAATTGGCTTAAGCGCCATGACCAGCCCGGTGGTTGAGCAATTCGGATTGGTTACAATTTTCCCCGGGGTTTTTTGACTGTGGATAAGATTCAGATGATCCAGATTCACCTCGGGCACAACTGCTGGCACGTCCTGATCCAGACGATGGCTGGAAGCATTGGAAAAGACGACATAACCGGCCGCGGCCAGTTCTGCCTCGATTGGCCCAGCCACGTCTGAGGGCAGAGCCGAAAGCACATAGTCTGCTTCAAAATCCGGACGGCAATCTCTGACCACCATCTCGCTTATTTTATCGGGTGGCGGTGTCTCGAGATGCCACTGGACAGCTTCTCCATATTTTTTCCCGGAAGAATTATCGGAAGCAGCCAGGGCCGAAATTTCAAAAAACGGATGGCCGGAGAGAAGTTGAATGAACCTCTGCCCGACCAGTCCGGTTGCTCCCAGAATGGCTAGCTTTTTCACTTCAGGTCTCCTTTCTCAACTGATTCGCCAGCGGAAACGGACGATGCTCTGCCGTCTTCCACTGCTTCGAATTTCGTCCTTTCAATTCGCATTTAGAATTTTTAAGTCAATTGAAATTCAAATCATTTAAAAATTTATTCCCGCCTGTCTCAGTTTCATCAGGTTTTTAAATCTAAAGGCTGACAACCTCTGGCTCGCTCCTGAAACTTCAAGCTGTGCCTGCCGATGATGCCCAGCTGATCACCAACAATAATAAGAAGTGTTTCCACCTTCTCGTTTAAAGCCAGCGCCAGAACCTTCTCGATGTCTTCTGCCTCTTTCACCAGATTGCCATAGGCCGTGGCCAAAGCATCGGCTAAGGTGGCATCTGGAGACACTACTGTTACCGCATCGGCCCAGCCAAAACTTAAAGAATTTCCGACCGTCCCCGAAGAGGTGCAAACGCCCCATTCACCCGGTGGCATTTCCAGGCCCACCCGACCCGACAGTTTCGAAGCTCCAGCATAAACTGAAATGACCAGGGGATCGTCATTTTTCACAAAGATATCCCCGCCATTTTCCACAGCCACCTCTCGCACATCGTAGGTCTCCATGAGAAAATGGCCAACTCTATCAGCGATAGCCCCAGCCACCGCGGCCATCGGGCCAACCCCCGCCAGTCTGGTTGCTTCCATCATTCGCTTAACAATCTCTGACTGCCAGTGAAACGCAAGCGGCTCCAGAGAAGTCAGAAAAGCAGGATATTTCGTGATACATCTATTGAGCTCCGTGTGGCACGAGACCACTTCTTTATAAACTGCTTCTTTCATCTCCGACCTGTAGCCATCAACGCCAATCCAGAGATCCGTTTCTCTAAAACGGACTGTAAAACTCTGGAGCCGGCCTGAAGACCAGTCCCGGTAAAACCTGTTACTCATTGGGGGGAAGCTCCACGCCCAGCGGGCAAACATCAGAGCATTCGCCGCAGTCAGTGCATTTTTCCGCCGTATAAGTGAATTTCCCGTCAACCAGGCTAAGAGCATCGAAGGCACAGACACTGACACAGGCCCCGCAATCAACACAGGTTGGCTTCTCCAGTTTCAACTCTTTGCCGCTTGTTCTTTTTTTGAGCTGTTTTAATGCCCGCTCTTCCTGGAAGAGCTCAACCGGCGAGGTCAGAATAAAGCTGCCCGCCATTATTCTTTCCTTCAGTAGCTGGCTTATTTCCCGCGCCATGGGCAGACTGGAAAGAGGCGAGGTTTTAACTTTTTTCCCGTTGAGTTCCAGCCAGCCCTCCCTCAGCCAGGCATAATTTGTGGCAGCAATTATCGGTCTTTCCGGCTGGCCGTAATCTTCAATAATCGTCTCGATTTCTTCATTACTTCTGGAAACAAAATAAGCCACTTCCTCATTTAAAACAGGAATGGGAACGCCGATGCCAACAAAAAGAGTAACCCCGTAGTTTTTAAAGTAGGCTGCGCGCAAATAGCGGGAGTTCATGCGGCGAGCATCACCGATAACAGCCAGCGTTCTGGCCGGACCAACTGGCAAACCGTATTGATTGACCCTGACGTCGTTTCGAAACTGGGTGCCGGGCCAGACGACATAGCCGGTTCCACCGCCCAGAAAAATTCTGGTACCCAGTCCGATGGTCATCATCTGCGGATCTTTGAGCAAAGGGCTAAGTTCGCCCGAAGTGGAGTAAGTCACGTTGCCAAAATGAGGTAGCAGCTTCCCCATATAGGTGTATTTAGTCCGGTCAGAGCTGTTAGTAGCGGCCGCATAATTCTGGTAGGCATTTCTTGGATTAAAAAGGAAAAAATCATTGATCATATCCTTATTTATATAGCCCTCAAATTCTTTCCGGGGATAACAGTCTGTGCCTTTGGCGCTGGCTTTAAGATATAAATCCTGGCCTTCGATCAAAGCCTCGATAATATGTGCCCCACCAAAACTTTTATCAGCTCTGGACTCTTCCGTCGCACCGAGAAAGCCATCAACCGCGGCCAGCCCGCCATAGACTTCGACACCGGCGAGCTCAATTTTTTCCATCCTCATGGGAGGGGTGGTGTGCCCGAAGTTAATCACTGCTCCGCTCGAACACATGGGAGCAAAGGTGCCAGTCGTGACGACATCAACCTGCTCGGCAATCTTTTCGGGGCTCGCCTCTCTGGCCAGCTTCACCACTTCCTCCGCCGTGAGCACCACCGCTTCGCCCCGCTTGATTTTCTCATTGATTTCATCCACCGTTTTCATGTTTTTCTCCTTCAAAAAATTCTCGATGAATGGCCTGTAAGGCCCGGTTTCTGTCTTTTAAACTTACCAGGAAATAAATCGTCACCTGAGATGCGCCGGCCGAGATCATTTCCACATTGATACCATGCCTGGAAACAGCAGAAAAGATCCGGGCGGCCACCCCTGGTTTCTGAAGAACTCCCTCCCCGACCGCCGCTATGAGCGAGATATCGGTGCGGTAAAAAACATTTTCCACTTCGGCAATTTTCATTTTCGGCGTAATTTCCTGACAGCGTCTGACATCCTGGCTCGAGATCAGAATATTGATGCTTGTCTGTGAGGTCACCACGGATTTAATATTAATACCCTCGCGGCCGTAGGTCGAGGCAATCTGTCCGAGGAGTCCCGGCACCCGGCCGACATTTGACCCCTTAAAGCGGATAACAGCCAGATCATCAGTAAATGACAGGCTCTTCACCACCGTCTCCGCTACCGCCCCGTTAGAGGAGATAATCGTATCGGGCCGGTCAATAGCGGTAAAGGAACCCAGGTTGAAGATATAAAGGGGAATATCTTTCTGGCGCACCGGATCGACAGCTGTTGGATGGAGGATTCTGGCGCCAAAGTAAGATAACTCAGCCGCCTCATCGTAGTTGAGCTTTTTAACGGGCTTAACAGTTCTGACCCGCTTCGGATCACAGGTCATAAAACCGGAAACATCCTTGTAAAGATCAACTCTTTCGGCCTCCAGGCAGTAGCCGATGGAAGTGGCTGAATAGTCGCTTCCGCCGCGGCCCAGAAGGTTCATCTGGCCGCCAGAAAGGCCATAAAACCCTGGCACCACATAATTTTTATCGGCTTTAAAAAATTTTTTTAGATTCCCTGCCGACACTTCCAGTTCAACCGTCGCCTCTTTAAATCGCCCATCAGTGGTCAAACCAAACTGCTCGGGTAGAGCTTCCTCACAGTCAAAGCCATGCTGGTTAAAATACTGGGTTAAAAGCAAAGAGGAACATCTTTCCCCGTGGCTTAGCACCCGATCATAGACAAAATCCGGGACCTGACCGATGAGTCTGACCCCCTGCAATAAATCTTTTATCTCGTAGACGCGGGCCTTTAGCTCTGGATTTCTGGCCTCCAGAAAGCCCTGGTAAATGGAGTTAAGGCTCACCAGAAAGCCATTAACATCGAGATTTCTGATATTATCCAGAGCCACCATCAATCTATCGGTCACGCCCGAAACAGCCGAGACGACGACGACCAGAGGCTGTTCGTACATTTTGACCACACTCAAAATTTTCGACAGATCATCCTTATTCTTGAGGCTCGAGCCGCCAAATTTAACAACGATTATTTTTTTCATTTTGTTTTAATTGTCCTTTAGCCTAATTAATCTGATCTCCACTTAGCCCTGGAGCCGTCCGACCGGAAATGGTCATGGCCAGCTCCTGGCGAATCTTTAGATCATAATTTTTGCCCCGAACTTCAGACCTTGATTGGCTGGCGGGTCTTGCTCTGGATTTTTTCCCTATATAAAAAAAGGGCGTTCTCAACTGAGAACGCCCTTCGCTGTTTCCAGGGTAGACTTCACACCGCTGGCCAACCTCTCGGGGCGTAAGGACACATTATCATCACGTTTCTCCACATGTCGAAGGCCAATGAAGCCAAGACGATCTCAATTTCTATTCCTCTGTTCATCACTCTTTTATCTTCCATCATTTTTGCTTTCTTATGCTAACAAAGTCAACAAAACTTTTCAAGACAGCCAGGTCAAGTTTTATTCGAGATCAGTCAGGACAAACATGTCCATTCGCTTTTTGGTCTTTCTGTCTTTCATATGTTTTTATCTTTTACGCCAGCAGTAAGCAGCCCGGCACGATAAATAAATCATAAATTTCTTTCTCCGCCGGTCATCAGAGATTCAGGATAGCCCCAGAAGGCAGGGGCTTGAAATCATAAATGGGAAGCGGTTCAGAAGAAATTAACTTCAAAGAGGGCGACTCAAAAGACCACAAAGCATAATACTCAGGATGAGAAAAGTAATGACAAAGTGCATATATATTTTGTTTATCAGCCAGGCCGATATTCATGGCTTGCACTCCTCTGGAATGTTTAATTATCGTTTCTTTCAACCGGCCAAGTGCTTCCTCCGGCGGCTCACTTTTCAAATAACTTTGCAGCATATTCCAGATTTTCTGGGAACCAATCTCTCCTCTTACATGAAAAGGAAGACAAATGCCCTTAATAAACCCGTTAAAGACAAAAGAGTAAGACTCTGAACAAAAAGGCTGATTGTAGTCAAGGCAGTTTCTTTGTTCAGGAAAAGATGAACTTCGAGCATGAAAAAGAAAAAATCTGCCGGCGGGAAGAGATTTAAACGTAGCTTTCTCCTCCCACACAGGTTTTGTTGATTTTTTAACTATCCAGTTACCATCATCAGCAAGATAGGCTAAGCCCCAGCCATCACCCTGCCAGTCACCTTCGAGACTCCTGCTTTCCCTGCACATTTCGGAAAAGGTGAGAGCCAGCTCTACTGGCTGGAAATCAAAGTTTGATTTTACCATTAAGAATCTGCACATTATTTCAGGCTCTTAATAACCTCTTCCAGCTTTTCGACACATTCATCTATCTGAGTTTTCTCTACAATATAAGGGGGTAAAAAGCGGACAACACTGCTCCCTGCAGGCACAGCCAGTATTTTTCTCTTTTGAAGATCTTTAATAATAGAATCCCTTCTCTCCTTGAATTCCATACCGATCATCAAACCTTTGCCCCTGACTTCAACTATCAAGTTTGATTTAATTTTCCTTAATCTGCCTGAAAAATAATCTCCGATTTCTTTTACATGCAGGAAAAGAGCATCATTTAGTAATTCCAGCGTGGCCAGCAGGCCAGCACAGGCCAGAGGATTACCACCGAAAGTAGAAGTGTGGATTGATCTTGGTATTTTCTCTGCAATTTCTCTTGAAACCAGTGTTGCTCCGAAAGGCAGCCCACCGGCCAGGCCCTTTCCCAGGCAGAGAATATCCATCTCCTCTATCTCTTCATCCGAAGCCAAAAATGAACCTGTCCGACCAGCTCCAGCCTGAATCTCATCCAGGATGAGCAACACCCCCCTTTGCTGACAAATTCTTCTGACTTCTCTCAGGTAACCTTCAGCTGGAACGTTAATCCCACCTTCACCCTGTATCGGTTCAAGGAGAAAAGCAGCTACATTATTATCGGCTGCTTCTTCCAGAGAATCGAGGTCGTTATAGGGTATAAATTTAAAATCCCATAATAATGGCTCAAAAGGCATCCGGTATTTTGGCTGGTAAGTAGCGGACAAAGCCCCCAGGGTCTTACCATGAAATCCCCCACCGCAAGAAAGGAATTTCTTACGGCCGGTGGCTAAAACAGCAAACTTAAGAGCAGCTTCAATCGCCTCCGCCCCTGAACTGGAAAATTGAACTCTACTTAATCCATGACCACATCTTGAAACCAGCTCTTGAGCAGCCAGAGCCCTGAGATCATTATTAAAACTGCCATGTAGAGTCATCAACTCAGGCAATTCAGCCGCTATTTTCTGAGTTAGATAAAGATGGTTATAGCCGAAGATGTTAACACCATAATTACTCATTAGATCAAGATACTTTTCTCCGGATTCATCAATCAAATAGCAGCCTTCACCCCGGACAAAAGTAAGGCCTCGGTTGATATATGAATCTACCAGATATCTTCTTTGCAATATTTCAAATTTTCTTCCCTGTTCAATCAGCATAGCTTTTTTCCTTTAACGCTATTTATTTCCCTTAGCTTATTACTGTCCCTTTTCCTTCCAGAGCATTTAAGATGGGATTTTCTATTCGGCCATCCGCCCAGTAAATAACATCCACCCCACCCTCCATAGCTCTTTTGGCCCCAAGTATTTTCTTTTTCATCCTGCCTCTGGCAAAAGCTAAATAGTCTTCAATTTTTTCCTTCTCCACTCTGGGAACAAGTGTACTTTCATCATCTGGATTCTCCAGCAGCCCTGGATTTTCAAACAGGACAACCAGCTTTCTAATTTTTAGCTTCTCGGCCATAATCGCTATAGCCCAGTCATTATCAGTATTAACAATTTCCTTTTCAAAACTTATAGCCGGCGAACAGATGACCGGAAGATAATTGTTTTCTACGAGAAGATTGATTAATTCTGTATTAATTTCTTCTACCCTGCCAGTTAGATTATCTTTAAGGAGGATCACTCTGTCACCTTCCCTGGCCATTATTTCTTTTTTAGCTTTAGCCTGCCAGAGCCCGCCATCTACTCCTGACAGGCCAACTGCCCTGACACCTTCCTTCTGGAGTCTGGCCACAACCTTTTTGTTGACCAGACCGGCATAAGCCATTAAAAAGACCTCAAGCAGTTGCTGGTCAGTATAGACGCTGGTTATGCCTGAGGGAGAGACAACAGTTTTAATCGGAATAGACAGCCTGCTGGCCAGGTTATCTCGATAATAGCTGGCTCCGTGAACCAGAACCACTTTTTCCCTGGAAATTAAATAAGAAATGTCCCGGGCAATTCCATCCCAGTTAATGTCTCTCCCGCCGCCGGCTTTAATTAAAAGCATTTTTAATCCTGTCCATATTTTTCCATGAAAGTCATAACGTCTTCCTCGGTCGTTTTCCCGGAGACCAGACTCTTAATGATTAAATTGCGCCTGGCACCAATGACCGCAGGTGGAATCGGCTCATATTTTTGTGGACCAAAGTTTATCAGGGCATTGAGGTGTATCCCGGCTTTATGGGCAAAACCGTTGTCAAGATTAGTCATCAGGTTCATCGGTACTTCCATCTGGCAAATTCTGGCTACATAATTTTCAGCTGCGGTCAGAACTTTTAAATTGTATCTGGAAGTCAAGGCCGGATTGATCTTATAAAGATTGACCAGAAGACTGCTCAAAGGAGTTATACCGGTTCTCTCCCCAATACCGAGCAAAGAAGTATCAACCCAGTTAGCCCCGGCCCTTAAAGCTGAAATAGCATTGCTGATGGAATGTCCGAGGTCATTGTGAAAGTGGACTTCGAGATCAGTCTTAAATCGGGAGCGGATTTCACTTATTTTTTCATAGACTTCCCAGGGCAAGGCCGTGCCCAGCGTGTCAGGCAGGCCGATTCTCTCTACATTTAAAGAGCCAGCCAGCTCATAAATCTCAAGGATTAGCTCAAACGGCTGATGGAATAAATCCTCAGCACTTACCCTCGTTTCAACTTTATGTTTCTTGGCCAGAAGAATATTATTTTCAAGATTCTTCAGGTAGTCTTGAGGTGTCAAATTAAGGGCAGCAATTCTTTCCGGATCAGCCGTGCAAAGGATATTCAATCCATCAACCTGGCATTCTAAGGATTTTTCTATATCCTTCCGATTATTTCTAATATGAGACAGAATCTTCGTCTGGGAATTCCCCTTGAGGTTGACCAGCTTTCTCACCATTTCAGCCACCTCTTCTTTTACCGGATTACTGACTTCAATGTAATCAACTCCGATGGCCATTAAATAACTGAAGATCTCGAGATGTTCCTCCAGGCGAAAACTGGCTCTGGAAAATTGGAGACCTTCCCTTAGGGTGGAATCAATTATTCCTTTGAAATTCATTTCAATCTCCCTGTCATTATTTTTAGACCGGATGAAGTCCGGTAAATTCCAGGCTGGTTTCCTCTGGAAAGCCAGACATCAGATTAAGGCACTGGACAGCATTGCCGGCCGCGCCCTTGACTAAATTATCAATTGCTCCGATGATGACCAGCCTGGAAGTCCTGCTTTCGAGTTCAAAACCCAGATCACAAAAATTTGTCCCCTGTAAGATTTTAGGTTCAGGATAACGATATAATCCCCGGTTCATTTTAATTATCCGGACAAAAGGTTCATTTCCGTATTCTTTCTTTAGAATCCCTCGGATTTCTTTTTCACTAATTTCCTTATCAAGAAAGGTGTGAATGGTGACCAGAATTCCTCTGACCATTTCCACCGCCGTAGCTGAAATACCAACGGCTATATCACCTGAAAAAGGTCTGAGCGCCTGCTCGATCTCAGCCTGGTGGCGGTGATTGGTTGGTTTATAAGAACGGATGGCCCCTGCTCTTTCCGGATGATGGCTGGCCCAGGAAGCCTTACTCCCGGCCTGAGAACTGCTCATTTTAGCATCAATAATGATGGGATGGTTTTTAATGATGTTGTTTTTTATAAAAGGATAGAGACAGAGAATGGAAACTGCCGCTTCACAGCCTGGTCCGGCTACATAACGCGCAGATTTTATTTCCTGGCGGTAAATCTCTGGCAGGCCATAAACGAAAGTGGGAAGTAAATCCGGCCTCGTATGTTCTGTACCATACCAGAGCTGCCACTCAGCTGCGTCCTTGAGCCTGAAGTCAGCCCCGAGATCAATAATTTTTTCCGACAGGCCGAGCCATTTTTCCATGCCAGGCATTGATTCACCATTAGGCAGGGCTAAGAAAATTAAATCGCAAGGTTTAACTTCATCCGGACTCAAAAATTTTAAATCTGTTATTCCCCTCAAGTTAGGGTGGAGAAGAGAAACCTCAAGATGGGCAAATTTCCGGCTGGTAACCTGGTTGATTCTTACTTGAGGATGTCTGAGGAGAAGACGCAGCAACTCACCTCCGACATATCCAGAGCCGCCGACAATCGTTACTTCCAACAGATCCTTTTTCATGTTCCTGCCTCAGAAACGATTCTCCTTTAAATATCTCAAGCAATAATCAACAATCGCTGAGGAAATGCTGACTCCAGTTGGCTCTTCAGAATTTCTGAATTCCATGGTGTGATTGACTTCATTTACTTTGAATCCATCTTTAGTTTCAAATATATCGAGAGCCAATAATCCTTCGCCGACTGCCCGGGCGGCCAGCCTTGATACTTCTACCAGTTCATCGCTCAGCGGACAGTTCTCAGTCTTTGCTCCTCTGGCTGTATTGGTTATCCAGTGCTCCGATGTCCGGTAAACAGCACAAATAACTTCCTGACCGATGACAAAGGCTCTTATATCACGCCCATTTTTTTCTACATATTCCTGTAGATAAAGGGCTTTTTGCTGCGGGCTTCCCAGGACATCCTTATGCTCAAAAACCGCTTCCAGTGCATCCATGTCATTTACCTTGGCCAGCAGCCGGCCCCAGGACCCAAGAGGTGGTTTGATTACTACCGGAAAGCCGCCCAGATGATCAACCGCTTCGATAGCTTTCTCCAGATTAAAGGCCAGAGCAAATTTCGGAGTGGGAACACCTGCTTTTAATAGACACATAGAAGTTAAAAACTTGTCCTGACAGATAGTCGCCAACTTTAAACTGTTCAAGACAGGAACTCCAAGTGATTCGAAAAATGAAATGGCATAATTGCCTTTAACCGTAGAAACCGACCTTCCCAGAGCCAGGTCAAAATCAACTTCAAAACGATCAGGATCTAATATTGTCTCCCTTAAATCGATAGGCTTGACCTCTATCCCTTTTCTCATTGCAGATTCGATAATAAGCTTTTCTTCTTTTCTGATGGTCGAATGCAACAGAGCCAGTCTCGTCATCTTGTTAAATCCTTATTGTTTATCCTTTTATCCTTTGATTCCAGCTTACTGTCCCCAGTCCTCTTCAATGGCTGGAGCCTCCCTCAAAGAAGCCCGATGGTCATCAATGGCCTCAACCACCAAGACAGAATGACAATCAGGACAGCTAAGAATTTCTGAGACCAAAATGTCCTCTTTAAGACTGACCTCGGCCTCACATATCGGGCAAGTTCCTTCCATGCTCATTGGCAGTTCCTCCTTAAGATCAATTTTTCGAAGGGCATTATGAAGAGACGTCAGCAGTAAGTCAAATATTTAAATAATTTTTACTTTTTTCTTATTTTATGTTAAATATTTAACATGATTACGATCTCAGAGGTCACTGAAAGTATCATCAAGAAATCCCCTTATTTAGAAGAGGCTCTTGCTCTTGGTATCATCAATCTGTCCGGTCTGGCCAGGGTGATCAAACCGGAAATAGAAAAGCAGTTGATGAAGACAGTTCAGGATGGGGCCATAATAATGGGACTAAAGCGTTTATCACAGAAAATCAAAGTGGCTAAAAAAGGGCAGAAAAGGCTTTTCCCCGAACCACCAGATCTGATGGTCAGATCAAACCTTCTGGAAATAACCATTCCTAATTCAGACACCTTGTTGCTCAAGCAGAAAAGGCTACTCGACAAAATCAAGTCCATGAAGAATTATTTTCTTACTTTTACGCAGGGGATTTACGAAACAACCATCATCGTCAGCAAGAATCTGGAAGATAGCCTGAACGAGATATTCAAGGATGAGAAGATAATTTCCAGGTTTGATAATCTGTCGTCAATTACGATCCAGTTGCCGCCAGGCTCCACCTCCATCCCCGGTATCTATAATTATATTTTGAGACCTCTTGCCTGGGAGGGCATCAACCTCATTGAAGTCGTTTCCACCTTCAATGAATTCACCATCATCCTGCAGGATAAAAACATCCATCAGGCTTTTTCTATTTTAAAGCGGCTATTTGAGCCGGCTAAAAGAGGATGAGCCAGGGCCAGGAGCAGCCTCATACACTGCCCACAAGGAAATAACTATTGATCTTATTGAACCTTATTAAATCACGGGGGGCACTTGGCACATAAAGACCTGAAGAGCCTGGCGCTTAAATAGCGCTCTCCTCTATCGGGCAATAAAGTTACAATCGTTCCGCTCTCCATATCTCTCGCCAGCCGCAATGCTCCGGCCACAGCTGCACCGCTGGACATGCCAACCAGCAATCCTTCTCTGGTTGCCAGCAGCCTGGTTATTTTAATAGCCTCATCATCTTCAACAGTAATTTTTCTATCTAAGATTCCAGGATTATATATCTTGGGCACCATGGATTCTTCCAGATTTTTCAGTCCCTGAATAGCATGTCGCTTTCCGGGCTCAACACCAACTATTTTTACCCCCGGCTTTTTCTCCTTTAGATACTGGCCGACACCCATCAAAGTTCCTGTGCTCCCAATGCCAGCCACAAAAGCGTCAATTTCACCCCCGGTTTGTGAAAAAATTTCCGGTCCTGTAGTTTTGTAATGAGAAATGACATTATTTTCATTTTCAAATTGATTTGGCAGGTAATATTTATCCGGTTCTTTCTCCAGAATCTCATAGGCTCTTTTTATGGCTCCATCTGTGCCTTCTTCACCTGGTGTCAGCAGCACCTCCGCTCCAAAAGCTTCCAGTATTTGCCGCCTCTCGGGTGTGACACAAGCTGGTATAACCAGCTTAACTTTGTATCCTTTTACCGCCCCGATCATGGCCAGGGCAATACCCATATTACCTGAGGTTGGCTCAAGAATAATTTTATCTCTGGTCAACTCCCCTGAAGCCTCGGCCTTCTTTATCATGTAATAAGCGGGCCTATCTTTGACTGAGCCACCTGGATTAAGCCCCTCCAGCTTGCCATAAATCTTTACTTTGGGGTTCTGATTTAAATGGGTTAATTCTACCAACGGTGTGTGGCCGATGGCAGCAAGCAAGTTATGATTATTCATTTTTATCCCTCTTTTATTCCTCTCTGTTTGCTGATAAAAATTCAAAAAACTAAGCTTTTAGCTCATATTATAGCTGCCGTGTCAACTCACCTGCTCGATGGCCTGGTTGGTTTCCTTAATAAAGTTTTGAACATTTTCCTTCCCACCTGAATTAAACAAATTAATCAAATGGCTGCCGACAACAGCCATGTCTACTTTGCCAATCAGATTTGTTATCTGTTCAACCGAGGATATTCCAAAGCCCGCCGCCAGAGGGAGGTCGGTATAAGCTTTTACCCGGTCAATAAAATCGACACTTTTTATCTCCATTCCATTCCTGGCCCCGGTAACACCAACCCTGAGCGTAATATAAATAAAGCCTTCAGCTCTCTTTAGTATTTTCTTCAACCTTGAAAGAGACAAACCTGCTGACAGGACCTGAATTCCGACAAGGTTACACTCTTTAAGCCAAAAATAATAATCATCATAACCTCTCTCATCAAAAGGCAGGTCAGGAATGATTAACCCGCTGACCCCGCAAGCAGCGCTTTCGGAAACAAATCGCTCCAAACCCAGGGTGTAAGCCAGATTGGCATAGGTCATAAAAAGAAGTGGAAGTTTAACCTCGTCTCTTATTTCCTCTATCATTTTGAGACAGAGCTTCGGCGTCAGGCCATTTTGAAGAGCTTTATGATTAGCTGCCATGATAGTTGGTCCGTCAGCCAATGGATCCGTGAAAGGAATCTGCACCTCGATCATATCAGCCCCGGCTTCAGCCATGGCTAGTATCAAATTCTGGCTGGTTTCAAGATCTGGATAGCCAGCTACTACATGAGTCATAATCTTCAGCCTTTTTTTCTTGGCAAAAACTTCTTCAATTGATCCGTTCACCGTTGGCCTCCTCTTTCAAAAATCTCAACCAGCCTTCACCATCAAGTTCCTTAGCTGCAACAAATAAATCCTTATCACCTCGGCCGGAGATATTAACCACCATTATTTGCCGCCCGGAAAATTCCACGGCGATTTTAAGGGCGTAAGCGACAGCATGAGCCGACTCAAGGGCTGGTATAATACCTTCGGTCTGGCAAAGCGTCTTAAAAGCGGTCAGGGCTTCCACATCTGTCACCTGGTCAAAGCAGATTCTCCCGGCATCATGAAGGTAAGCCAGCTCCGGTCCAAGACCGGCATAATCAAGGCCAGCACTGATTGAATGGGTCGGCTGCACCTGCCCCTCATCATCCAGGATAAAATAGGATTTGTAGCCCTGGACAATACCTTTTCTGGGATTTTCCCCCAGCCTTCGGGCATTTTCTCCCTGGCCTGGGCCCAGGCCTCCAGCTTCAACCCCATAAAGTTTCACATTTTTATCTTCCAAAAAAGGATAGAAAAGCCCGATGGAGTTAGAACCACCGCCAACGCAGGCCACCAGGACATCAGGCAGCCTGTTCTCATAAGCTCGCAGCTGGGCTTTAACTTCCCGGCCAATGACCGACTGAAAATCCCTAACCATCAGTGGATAAGGAAAAGGTCCAACGGCTGAACCAAGCAAATAATGCGTATCCTCCAGATGTTCAATCCAGTATTTTAAGGCCGCATTGACCGCATCCTTAAGAGTTTTTGTGCCGTCTCTCACCGGAACTATCTCTGCTCCCATGGTTTTCATAAAAAAGACGTTGGGATACTGCCTTTTGATATCAACCTCGCCCATGAATATCCGGCTCTTCAAGCCAAACCTCGCCGCCACCGCCGCCGTAGCCAGACCATGCTGTCCGGCTCCTGTCTCCGCTACCAGACAGGTCTTGCCCATTTTTCTGGCCAGCAAGGCCTGCCCGAGAGCATTATTTATTTTATGGGCACCCGTCTGACAGAGCGACTCAAGTTTTAGATAAATCTTACATCCTCTACCGAGCCTGGTGAGATTCTCAGCGAAATAGAGCGGCGTCGGACGGCCGGCATAGTTTTTTCTTAAATGTTCCAGCTCGTTTTGGAATTCCTGGCTTTCCCGGTAGTGAAAATAAGCCCCGGACAATTCTTCCAGAGCCGGGACGAGCATTTCAGGCACATATCTTCCGCCATAATCACCAAAATAGCGGTTTTCCCCTGCCGTCTTTGACCTCTTCTTTCTCTTTTGTTCCATTTTTGACCTCGCTATTTTCTTTATTCCTGATTCGAAAGATGAGACCTGGCGAAAATTAGAGAGACTAGAGTGAAAATCAGGACATGATACGATTTTCTAAAATTGGTTCTTGTCCCCTGATTTTCCTTTGTTCCAATTTCCTTATAAATCATCATTTAAATCTCAAGACATGTTTATTGTTATGAATAATGCAGGTTAATTTCTCTAAAAAAGTTTATCATTTTAGTAGGATTTTTCTTACCAGGAGATTCTTCCAGAGAGCTACAAACATCAACACCAAAAGGCTTCATCTCTATAATTTTTCCAATATTCAAGGCTGAAAGACCACCTGCCACCACAATTTTCTTCCCGGTTTTTAAAGCTTCTCTTAAAAGCGACCTGGCGAGCTGCTTTCCTGTTCCGCCGTAGGCCACTCCGGAAAATGAATCAAGGAGAAAGATGTCACCCGGGAATTTTTTTAGCTTCTCCACATCCGAGGTATCCTTAGCCCTGATGGCCTTCCAGTAAGGAAGGCCTAACTGGCGGCAGAAATCAGGCTCCTCATCTCCCTGCAGTTGAACAATATCCAGCCCCACATAATCATAAATTTCGCGGATTATGGATGCTTGCTCATTGACAAAGACACCAACCTTAATAGCTTGATATTTAGCCTGCCTGACCAGTTTCCGGGCCAGTTCTGGTTCTATAAAACGCAGTGATTTCCGATAAAATACAAATCCAGCATAATCAGCTCCCAGCTGACAGGCCAGGTTATAGTCAGCCTGGTTAGTTAAGCCGCAGATTTTAACTTTAACCATTCATCAGCTCCCTGATCGCTTCAGCTACATCTTTTTGCCTTAAAAGATACTCACCGATTAAAACCCCTGAAAAACCTTCTTTCCTTAATATAGCGATTTGCTCCGGGGAACTTATTCCAGACTCACTGATGAGATTGACGTCGGGCGGAATATATTTTCTCAGGCGCAAAGATGTTCTGAAGTCCACCTTAAATGTTTGAAGATTACGGTTATTAATGCCTATAATTGACGGCTTCAAGGGGAGGGTTTTTTCTATATCCTCTTCGTTATGAACTTCCACCAGAACCTCCATCCCCAGGGCTGAGGAAGTCTCATACATCATTTTCAAGTTCTCTTTTGACAGGCTGGCAGCTATTAATAGAATAAAATCAGCTCCCAGATTATATGACTCATAGATCTGATAAGGATGAACCAGAAAGTCCTTGCGCAGGACAGGAATCTGCACCTTGTCCTTGACCACGCTCAGGTATTCTTTCTGCCCGGCGAAAAAGTTTTTCTCAGTAACAACCGAAATAGCTGCAGCTCCGGCCTGCTGATAACTCAGGGCCAGTTCTACCGGGTCTAAATCTTCTTTAATCAGTCCTCTGGAAGGCGAACTTTTTTTGACTTCGGCTATCAGGCAAAACTCCTGCTTAAGCCTTCTTAAGATATCACGAGGTTTTTCTCTCTTTTTTAAAGAAAAGCTGCCGGGAGAAAAAGCATGGAAATTAGCCTCCTCGTCTTTATTTATACCAGCAATTATTTTATTCAGAATGTTCATAGACTCTCCTGGTTGGAAAACATGATCAGTTCATCCAGTTTTTGCCTGGCTTTCCCGAAATCAATCGCTTCGGCGGCCAGATCAAGTGCTTCTTTAAAATCAGAGGCAACTTCTGAAAGGTAGATAGCAGCTGCCGCATTAAGCAACACCGCATCTCTCTGAGGACCCTTCTGGCCCTCCAGAATGGACAATACAATTTCACAATTGGTTTTTAAGTCCCCACCTTTGAGGCTTTCTGACTGGCAGCAGGAAAATCCAAAATCCTGAGGGTCAAAGACAAAGCTTCTCATCCAGTCATTATTTATCTCTATAATTTCAGTCTGGCCGGCCAGGGTTATTTCGTCCAGGCCATCCTGGCCATGAACGACCATGGCCCTTCTCGCTCCAAGAGAAATGAGCGACCTGGCCATTTTCTCCATTATATCTTCACTGAAGACGCCTATGATCTGACAGTCTGCCCCGGCCGGATTAGCCAATGGTCCCAGAATGTTAAAAACTGTCCTGATACCTATTTCGACCCTGACAGGTAGCGCGTGCTTCATTGACTGATTGAGCTTCGGAGCAAAAAGAAAAGCGATACCAATTTCACTTAGAGCCCTTTCCATAACTTCTTGAGGAGCAGCAATATTTACTCCCAGGGCTTCCAACAGGTCAGCACTACCGCAGCGGGAAGTTACTGAACGATTGCCATGCTTGGCCACCGTCACCCCAGCCCCGGCAGCAACGAGAGCAGCTGCCGTTGAGATATTAAAAGTGCCTTTAGCATCGCCCCCCGTTCCACAGGTATCAACCACCAGTTTTCCCTCTGGTCTTGAAATCCTGGTAGCTTTTCTTCTCATCACCCGGGCCAGTCCGGTAAGCTCAGACACTGCTTCTCCCTTGGTCCCCAAAGCTGTCAGGAAAGAAGCTATTTGCGAAGGTGTAGCTTGTCCCGAGGTTATTTCAGTCATAACCTTTTCTGCTTCAGCCTCATCCAGATCAACACCCCGGTAGACTTTGCTAATAGCTGTCTGGATAATTGATGGATTTGGTCTGGGGCTTAAAAAATTAGCCAGGAGCTCCAGGCCGGATTCCGTCCCAACTGACTCGGGATGAAATTGCACTCCCTCCAGACTGTAGAGCTTGTGCCTGACCCCCATGATATCTCCTTCTTCTGTCCAGGCAGAAATTTCCAGTTCCTCTGGCAACGAGGTCTTTTTGATGACCAAGGAATGATATCTAATCGCCCGAAAAGGATTTTTTATCCCGCTGAATATCCCATTTCCGTCATGATAGATGTCCGATGATTTGCCATGATAAAGGGCTGGTGCCCCGACTATTTCTCCACCCAATGCCTGGCCAATACACTGATGGCCAAGGCAGATGCCGAGAATGGGAATTTTTCCTTTTAATTGCCGGATAATTTCCAGACTTATTCCAGCTCCCTCCGGCCTGCCTGGCCCGGGTGAGATAATAATATGCGAAGGTTGGAGCTGGTTAATGTCTTCAATGGTCAGTGCATTATTTCTTTGGACGGTGACCTCATAGCCCAATTTCCTTATATACTGATAAATATTGTAGGTAAAGGAATCAAAATTATCGATTAAAAGGATCATGTCATCCCCCTTTATTTTCAGTTTGTATCTTCCAGCGTTTTAACAAGAGCAGCAGCTTTATTTATGGTCTCTTCATATTCTTTTTCAGCCACCGAACCAGCGACAATACCGGCACCAGCCTGAATAGTAGCCTGACCATCCTTAAGCAGAATTGTCCTGATGGTAATACAGGAGTCAAAATTGCCGTTAAATCCAAGATAAAAAACCATCCCCCCATAGGGTCCCCTCTTCGACTTTTCCATTTCGCTGATAATTTCCATCGCTCTTATTTTAGGGGCACCGGTCAAAGTGCCGGCTGGAAAAGCAGCCTGAATGACATCAAAGACATCGTATTTCTCATCCAGCTCGGCTTTGACGGTCGAAACAAGATGCATCACATGGGAATATTTCTCAACACTCATAAAATCATTAACCTCAACGCTTCCTGGCCTGGCCACCCGGCCCAGGTCATTTCGGGCCAGATCAACCAGCATGATATGCTCGGCTCTTTCTTTAGGATCGGCCAGAAGGCTACTCGCCAGTTGATGGTCTTCCGTGAGAGAAGCCCCTCTTTTTCTGGTGCCGGCGATAGGTCTGGTTAGAAGTTCTCTGTTCTGAACTCTAACCATCACTTCCGGTGATGAACCAATAAGTGAAAAATTATCAAAGTCCAGGAAGAAAAGATAAGGAGAAGGGTTGATGATTCTTAACTTTTGATAGATTTCAAAAGGAGAAGCCTCTGTCCTGGCGGTAAACTTCTGAGAAACGACCACCTGAATAATTTCACCCTGACTGATATATTCCTGACAGCGGTTGACACGCTTTAAAAATTCCTCCTTCTCCAGGTCAGGCTTGATAAGAATTTTTGTTTGACTTTTTCTTTTTTCTCTCAAGTTCAGCGGGCGAGAGAGAAGAGTCAGAATGTCTTCAATCCTGGCCAGTGCCCTTTCATATTCTTTGAGGGCTGTCTCCCCGGGCGAAGTACTAACGATGACAAAAAGAGACCTCTTAACAGAATCGTAGATTAGAAGCACCTCAGGAATAACCAGGAGTCCATCAGGAATTCCTGTTCCATCATTTAGAACAGGAATATCCTCAAAATAGCTGGTCGTCTCATAGCCTAAATAGCCAATTGCTCCACCGTAAAAAGGAGGCAGATTTTCATAGACAGGTGCCTTGCAGCCTGAAAAGTATTGGCGAACAGCTTCCAGTGGATTTTTGAGTCTTTCCTTCAAAACAACGACAGGCCGGCCAGCTCTATTTTCAGTAATTTCAACCGATTGACCATTTAAAGCGATGGTGCATTTTCTGCCCAGCCCGACCATGGAAAAACGGCCGACATTTTCCCCCCGCTCAATAGATTCGAGAAGAAATTTTGCCCCGGTCTTATGAAAAATAGACAGCGGAGTTTCAAAATCAGCCATGACCTCCTTAAAGACAGGAATGATGGTGAAAGATTTAGCTTCAGCTAAATATTGTTCCTTAGATGGAAAAACCATTTTTATCCCCCTTAAACTAATTGACTCTTTCTAAGAAGCAGCAAATCAGCCAGAACAATGGCCACGGCTGCTTCGACGATGACTGGAATTCTAAGGGCAATACAGGTATCATGTCTGCCTTCGATTTCCAGATATTCCCGGCGGCCTGTTTTCAGATTAAAAGTCAACTGTGGTCGGGGAATGCTGGCCGTAGGTTTAACTGCCAGACGGAAGACAAGCGGATTGCCATTAGTGAGGCCTCCATTGATGCCTCCAGCGTGGTTAGTCGCGGTCTTCCCTTCCCGGCTGATAATCAAATCATTATGCTCGCTTCCCTTCATACCGGCTGAAGCAACGCCAGCCCCGAATTCAATGGCCTTAACACCGGGAATTGAAAAAATCAGATGAGAAATAAGCGACTCGACGGAATCAAAAAAAGGCTCGCCCAGGCCGGGCGGGACTCTGTTGGCCCGGCATTCAATTATTCCGCCGATTGAGTCCCTCTCTTTGACTGCTTGCTCAACAGCTTTTTGAATGTTTTTCTCTCCGCCAGCTTCAATAAGTCTGGCTCTGATAGAAACAGGTCTGATGATTTTTCTGGCCACGACTCCAGCCGCTACCAGCCCGACGGTCAGTCTCCCGGAAAAATGGCCACCACCGTGGAAGTCATTAAAGCCATAAAATTTCTGGCTGGCGGTCAGATCAGCCTGACCCGGTCTGGGTATATCTTTAAAAATTTCATAATCCTTACTTCTCATTTCCTGATTGCTAAATTCCAAACAGAGTGGTGCACCAGTTGTTTTCCCGTTAAAATGCCCACTTTTAATCACAACGGTATCAGCTTCGACCCGACTGGTGGTGCCAGCCTTACCACCTTTCCGCCTGGCCAGGTCTTTCTGAAAATCAGCTGTCTTTAGAGGTAAGCCAGGAGGACAGCCATCAATCAGTATGCCAGCAATCTTCCCATGAGATTCTCCATAAATATGAACCCGGAACAAGCGGCCAAAACTATTCATCGACTTTACCTCCAATTTTCCTGAAATCATCGAAAAAGTTTGGATAGGATTTAGAGACACAGGCCGGATCTTTTATCAAAATCTTTCCATCAGCTATGATGCCCGCTACAGCTGCGGCTATGGCCATTCGGTGATCATGATGAGGATCGACAATTCCAGAAGATAAATGACTCCGGCGAATTTCCATCCAGTCGCCATTAATAGAAATATCTGCCCCAAGTTTGGAGAATTCTTCAGACAGGACTTTAGCTCGGTGGCTTTCTTTATGGGACAGCCGATTGACACCTTTAATTCTGGTCAGCCCCTCGCAGGCACAGGCCAGGACGGCCAGCGGTGGAAAAAGATCCGGGCAGTCAGTAGCGTCAAAGATAAAAGCCTTTAGGGTAGATTTTTCAACTTTTATTATGGCTGAATTGCGTTTGCCTGTTTTACTGCTTGTCTTATCAGAAGGAAAGCTGTCAATACTCAGTTGAGCTCCACAAGCCTCCAGAGCCTCGAGAATTTTTCTGTCACCCTGGCAGGAATCAAGTTCCAGGCCGCCTACAGTCACGTTGCCTCCAACTGCACCGGCTACCAGTAAAAAAGCGGCCGCACTCCAGTCGCCCTCGATTCTGTATTCCCTGGCCTGAAATTTTTGCCGGCCTTTGATGTAAAACTTCCGGTAATCTTCATTAAAGATGGAAATCCCAAAATCACCGGCCACTTTCAAGGTGATATCTATGTAGGCTTTGCTTTTTAAGTTCTCGACTTCAAGGACAGAATCTTCTTCGGCGCAAGGCAAGGCCAGCAGCAAACCGGTTAGAAACTGAGAAGTGGTGGAGCCATCAACCGTCGCTCTTCCTCCCCGAAGTGGACCTTTAAGCCTCAAAGGAGGATAGCCAGCCTGGCTCTCACATTGAACACCAAGTGCCTGAAGTGGTTTTTCTATCATCCCGACTGGACGTCTGAACAAGGTGCCGCGGCCGGTAAGAATGATTTCTTCAGAGATGAGGGAAGCTAAGGCCGGAAACATCCGCAGGCAAAGTCCCGATTCTCCACAGTTCAATTCCCTTTTTACAAGCTTTATTCCTCCTTTTATTTTTAGACGGTCACCCTCCTTCCAGATTTTTGCTCCGAGGTCTTGAGCTATTCCCAGAGCAGCTAAGGAGTCATCACAGAAAGAAGGATTGGCAATTTCAGTCATGCCATCTGAAAGAAGAGCCGCTGCGACAACTCTTTGCATAAAACTTTTGGAAGGAGGAGCTGCCACCGTTCCGCTAATCATTGAACACCTCCCCAACTTCGCTCTCTATTTTGTCTGTCACTTCTTCCAGGCTCTTTTCGCTATTAACCATCAGATCAGCTGTAGTAAAATAGAGGCCTTTTCTTGTTTCATAGAGATTTTCAATTTCCTGCTGATTGCCTTTATCCAATAAAGGTCTTTTTGTTCCGCTGGCTCTTTTAAGACATGTTTTGAGAGTCGAATACAAAAAAATGACAGTCGAATTTTCCTTAAGAACCTGACGGCTCTCTTCATCCATAATGGCCCCGGCTCCAGGTGAGAAAACAGCTCCTCTCTCAGCAGCCAATTTTCTAATGGTCACCTTTTCCTGAGCTCTGAAATAAGCTTCACCTTTTTTATTAAATATCTCCTCTATGCTCATTTTTTCCCTGCTCTCAATCAGTCTGTCGGTATCAATGAATTTCAAACCCATTTTTGAAGCCAGTCTTTCTCCAATAGAAGTTTTGCCACTACCCATAAACCCGACGAGTGTAATATTTCTCCTTTTCCTTGTGGTATCATCCTGATCAAAAAAAGAAGAAAAATTAGAAAGGACTTGTACCGCTGACGTCTGGCCGATAGGAGCTGGCTGCCTGCCTGAATCATGTGATCTAAAAGTTCCCGGCCCCACCTTTCCCCCCTTTTGCTGACTGAAAAAAATCTCCCGGGCCTCTACCGCCTGATGGAAGAGCCACTCTTCCCCACTAATGGCCTGACAACCAGCAGATGCGGCCAGCGGTAAGATGACAGGTTGCTTATAATTAGCTTCAAGGACAACCTGGTCCCTTTTCAGCCAGTTCTTGTTTATAAATCCTTCCCCGGAAGTTATAGCTGAAATGACAATCTGAGCTCCTTTTATAATATTGGCTAAAAACTCAGGTTCAGCCGCCTGGCAGCCCAGAGAGGCAGCTAATTTTCTGGCCTTTTCTGCAGTCCTGTTAACAATCGTTACTTCCGCCCCTCGTTGGATTAGACTAAAAGCCGCCGAGGCCCCGGCCCCACCCGCCCCGATGACCACACACTTTTTCCCGGCCAGTTGAATATTCCTTCTCTCCAGAGCCATAACGACTCCGGCTGGATCAGTGTTAAAGCCTTTAACCCCATCTCTCCACCTGGTAATGGTATTCACGCTGCCCGTGGCTGAAGCCACCTCATCAAGCTCTGAAAGATAGGGAATAATCTCAGTTTTAAAAGGAGAAGTAATGTTCATGCCATCAAAGCTAAAAGAATTAAAAATAAAAATTATTTCACCGGCTGAATCGGCCGCTATCCGTCCATAGACAGCTTCTCCTGGTAAATCTTTAAAAAAATGCTCAAAAATAAGGGGACTTTTACTGTGGAAAACAGGCGAGCCGGCGACCCCGAAAAACTTCATTTCTTATTTCTCCTTCATTTATCCCTCAAAATATTTCAGGATTGTTTTGAGGCTTTTTCGATCAAGTTGACCTTCAGCCGTTTCACTTCCAGGTTTAAAGGAAGCATAGGCAAAGGGTGCCCCGAGCAAAGGAGCAGCTACTCTGGTAATCTTTCCTTTCTGCCCCATTCCTAAAGAAATAATTTTTCCGGCCGCCGCTTCCTCAAGGCCATAAAGAGAAAAAAGAGAAATGATGTCCTGACCGGAATTAACCTGGCAGGCTATCTTGGCAATATCCGCACCTTCCTGGAAGCATTTCCTGACCGTTCTATTGAGTTCTATGGCTGGCGGAGTTTCCTGATAGTTATGGTAAGAGAGAATAACCAGACACCCTTTGTTGCGGGCCAGGCTGATGATGTCCTGTTTAAAAGCTACCGGTGATTCGATTTCTAAATCAACATATTTTGCCCCGTAACAGATAGCTTCGAGCAAATACTGCTTTCTGTCTTCCTCTGAGAGAAAGCCAGGACGACAGGTAACAATTAAGTCCAGAGGCAAGGAAAAAAGCTGTTTAATTTCGGCCCCAGTCAGGCTGGCTTTGTCCAGTCTGAGTTCCGCCAGATCAAGACCTTTTAATTTTTTTAGACTGTCTGAAACATTTGAAACTTCAAGACTCACACAGATCATCAATAGCTTCCCCCACTTCTGAAAATCGCAGTCTCTCTACCGAGGCTTCGCCTATAGACCTTAAAAGGACAAAATCAATCATCTGACCGGACTTCTTTTTGTCCTGATGTATCGGCTCAACAATTTTATCGCGGTCAAATTTCATCGAGACCGGGAGCCCAAACATTTGAAGAAGTTTCCTGATTCTTGATGCTTCGGCCGCTTCTAACATATTTTTTTTAACCGAGAGATTAGCAGCCAGGATCATTCCCAGACTCACCGCCTCTCCATGAGTAATCCGATAGGCCTTTTCCAGAGCATGGGCAAAAGTATGGCCAAAATTAAGCTTTTTCCTCTGCCCTCTGTCCTTTTCATCCAGAGAGACAATAGCCGTTTTTATTCTGACGGTCTCGCCAACTATTCTTCTCAATAGATCGTTATCGAGCCTGAGAGCCTGCTCTGATTCTTCTTCCAGCAATTCGAAAAGGTCACGACTGGCGATCGCCGCACATTTAATGATTTCTGAAAAGCCATTGGCCAGCTCTTTCGCCGGTAGAGTTTTCAGGAATGAAAAATCAATCAGGACAAAATCTGGTTGATTGACCACCCCGATCATATTTTTAAATCCATTCAGATTGACGCCGTTTTTCCCACCAATGGCCGCATCAACCTGGGCCAGGAGGGTGGTGGGGACAAAACCAAACCTGAGCCCCCTCATAAAGGTTGAAGCAACAAAGCCGGTAATATCGCTAACCACACCGCCGCCAATTCCCAGAATGAAGGTAGATCTGTCGGCAGAGACACACAGCAGTTGTCTATAGATTGATTCAACGGTAAGCAGAGTTTTTGTGCCCTCGCCAGATTGGAGAATGATAATATCTCTGGCCGGCGGGAAAAGCTGGTTGTAGAGACGATTGACATTATCGTCAGTAATGATGATTATCTCCTGGCCTGCAAGACAAGCTGAAAGTTGACTCATAGAATCATCAATAAGGATCTGGCATCTTCCAGTTTCACCATGAAAATAAATTCTTTGACTCATGGCTCAGCTCAGCAAATTCAAAGACTCAGTGATATAGGTTCTCAGAGCCAGGATCTTTTTAGCTGCTCTCGAAAACATCTCGGGCGTCAGGGTCTGCTCCTTGTCGCTTAAAGCCTCAGCCGGGTTATAATGAACTTCAATCATCAGCCCATCAGCGCCGGCGGCCACGGCCGCTAAACTCATCGGTTCGACCAGGCTTTGTCTCCCTGTGGCGTGCGAAGGGTCAACAATCACGGGCAGGTGACTTACCTCTTTAACCGACGGCACAATGCTCAGGTCAAGGGTGTTTCGAGTATAAGTCTCAAAAGTTCTTATTCCCCGCTCGCAAAGAATGACATTAGGATTGCCTTCAGCCAGAATATATTCAGCACAATCCAGCCATTCTGCCATGGTCGAGTTCATTCCTCTCTTGAGCAGGACAGGTTTTCCTATTTTCCCCACTTCTTTAAGCAGAGAAAAATTCTGCATGTTTCGCGCTCCAATCTGAAGGACATCAGCAAATTCACTGACCCAGCCGGCATCGCGTGTATCAATAACTTCTGTCACTACTGGTAGGCCTGTTTCTTCTCTAGCTTTAGCCAGAATCTTAAGTCCCTTAATTCCCAGCCCCTGGAAAGAGTAAGGAGAAGATCGAGGCTTGAAAGCGCCACCTCTTAACATATTGGCTCCGGCTTCTTTGACCGCCATGGCGGTTAGAATGGTCTGTTTCTCACTCTCGACACTGCAGGGACCGGCGATCAGGGCAAAATCCTTTCCGACCTCAATGCCGGAAACATTAACCGTTGTTCGTTTCTGGCCGCTGCTTTCCAGTGAATATAATTTAGCTCTGGTCATTTTTTCTCTCCCTGATACAAGCTAATTTAAGAACACCAGGTGGTTATAAACGAGTTTGATGATAATTTGCATGACATACTCCCTCCCTTGGCAGCCTGACTAAAAAAGCCGACAAAACATAGACCTTTACTGGGAAATAGAGAAAAATGGGGAGATTATAGACTTATAGGGCGGCTGGGACCGCCCAGAAATAAAAACAGAAAGAAGACAGAGCTACAGGTCGAAAACTGAGCTGTCTTTTTTCCTGGTTCATGCTGGACTTTATAGCAAACCTTCTGGCAGTTGTCAAGAATATTTTTTAAAATGTTATTTACGCTTGAAAAGTGAACTCTTTACGCTTGAAAAGTGAACTGTTGATGAGGCATTCCATGTATAGGGGGAATACATGGAACAGATACACAAGCGTCCTCGTTCTATGAGGTCTGCCACCTAAGAGAAAAAAGAACTGTCAATGCTTACCGGCGCATCGAGTTCTATAACCATCAAATCCATCTCTCCAAAGTCCCCGTCGGCCAGGAAGTAGATATCCATTTAGTCCCTGACCTCAAACTCGGTTCACTCGAACTTCGCCTCTGGTCTAATAACCAGTTCATTAACTCCATTACCTTCCTTCTATCAGACTTCCCACGAGTTCACTTTTGAACTTTTGCTAACAGACCCTTCAAAAAAATTAATCCTCTATAATCGCGTTTCTTATTTTGAATTGATTCTCATATAATAACCGTAACCATAAAAAATAGCAGAGGCCTTAACTTCAGATGAGCTTCATAACTCTCTTTCCGGAAGAAGAGCCGGAGAAGAAGAAATCATTTAACCTCAAGCCAGAAATGATGAAGGTCTGGCTGGCTGTGAAACAGGCCAGCGGTGGTTTTAGCGGCGCACTTTTTCTCTCTGGCCTTATACACCTGATTATAGGTGTTGTTCTGTCGGTCACCGCGGTTTCTTATTATTCATACCCGGGGTCTTCAGGCAGCCAGCCTGCAGTCGACAGCGATTTTAAACTCTTGGCCCGCGCCGTTGAGGAGCTCAACAAAGAAATAGGACTCGACGAGCAGCTGGCCAGATTGATGGAAGAGCTTGAAGAAAAGAAACTGCCGGCAGTGGCTCAAAACATTCTGATTATGGATGACCGGATGACGGAGAAGGAAAAAGTTGAAGTCTATAAGAACCTTCTCGAAAACTTTTTCAAGCAGGGCGGAGGAGTTTCAGTCGCAGAAAAAGCCGGGCAAAAAGAAAGGCAGCCAGGAAGCAAAGAAGAAAGCTTCAAAATCCACTCGGGCGAGAGAGTTTTCTTAAGTCCTTCAGCTTCAGGCGGCGGAAAATCTGAACTCTATATACTTGGCCAGGAAGAGGCAAGAGAACTGGAGAGGCTGGAAAAGGCCGGAGCGTTAAAAAATCCGCCCGGTTATGGAGTCGGACACATCATTGATCTCAAGGTTGGAGATCGAATGATGGAGGTGCCAGCCCAGTATTATTTTCGCTCCTGTCCTTATGAGCAGATTCTGGCTAAAGGGGCCTTGAACTTTTCTATTATTAAGGGCTTCCCGACCTTTATCTTCTCACCGGCTGAAGATGAACAGGCTAAGAGAGCACGAGAACAAGCTACCACCCAGACCGAGCAATTATTTCCGCAGGGAACCTTCCGCGTCTTCTATTACGGAGAAGCAGAATTTCAGGAGCAAAAAGGAGAGGAAACGGCTCAGAAGAAAAGGGAGCCGGTCCATTTTGATCTGGCGGCACATAAGTGGTCTGAAATTCTGGATGGCCTGATGGCATATCCGGAAGAAGTCCAGTTTTCTACTTTTGAAAAAGATTATCTTAACAAATACGATTGGGACAATCCCGACCTGACCGCTTTTACCAGAAATTTTATTAATTCTAACCTGAATGGCGTCATCTTTATTGAAGATGAATTTACAGCCGCCTTCGACGCGCTGGAAGAACTTTTTTATAAGAAACCAATTTTCGAAAGAATAGCCGTTCTGATTGAGACTCACCCGACCTCGCCAGTTAGAGATGAGCTCCTCTTCTGCCTGGCCTCTTCCTTAGATATGGAAAGAAGGATCATCAAAAACCTGGCCCGAGCCTATCCTCAAGCAAGAAATATTTATCTTAAAAAGGCTTCGCTTGATTATGTTTTCAACTCGCTGCCCAAAGCTTTTGTTTTAAAGCAGGTTTACGAGGAACTTAAGGAAAGCCTCAGCCGGAAAGGTTTTTCCTCACTGGATGAAGCACTGGAGAAATACGAGCAGGCTGAGCTCAAAATATATGAGGATTTAGCCGGCCGGGGCAGGCAGACGAGGGCCAGAGCTTTATACGCCATTGGGCTTGCCCTCTGGGAAAAAGGAGATAAGGACACAGCCCTTGAGACCTGGAAAAAAATAGAACGGCCCTACGCCAGCCTTTCTATCAAAAACCTGCTCGACGTCATCAACCAGACTCCGCCGGCCAAGCTCGACGAGGAAATTGAGATGGAGATTAATTACCGGTCTAACAAGAACAGTAAGTATCTCTATCGGCGCCAAGTTCAATTCGATAAGTGGTCCCGCCGGCAGCAGGTCGATTAAATAATCATTTGGTTTTTTATCAAAACAAATCAATTAAATCTGCTGGATGAAAATTTTACCCTTTAAAATATATTCAATCATAGATATGATAATAAGGAAACCCCGTGAGATTAACGGTGGGATTTAAACGTTATTATAATTATTGGAGTCTCAGTTGAATAACCACTTAGACGAATTATTTAACGATCTTAATCTGGTAGAAAAAATTAAACGGCGTCTTCCTTATCTTTTCCAGCTAGCCGATATGGAAAGTTCACGAGCCGGGAAGATCGGCATGGAAGCAGGCTCGGTCCGTGAAAAGGTCATTATAGCACTCCTTATCTATAAGTTCGGCGAGGAAAACATAGACACCAATCTACCGATAACCAATCCGGAAGCCGATGTGAAACTTTTCAACCAGCCAATTTCCATTAAGACAGTAACGGGTAATAGCTTCTCAGGAATAAAATTAATCTGGACAGTTGATCCACAAAAAGCGGCCGAATTTCAGGTTAATTATAAGCCCAGCTGCGATCTGCTGTTAGTTCAGATTAACTGGGGCAAGGAGGGCGGCTTTTTTTATATTCCATTAAGGAATCAAGAGCTTGTATTTAATCAACTTGGGAAAGAGCGGTATATAAAACTACCCAAACCCGGGACAAATCCAAGAGGAGTTGAAATAACAAAAGAGGCTTTGATAACTCTCATAAATTGTGAGCACTCATGTGCTATTCCTATAAAATGGGAAAAAACACAGATAGATATAAGTCCATATAAAAGGTGGGTTGACTTATGGAAAGAAGATTGAAATTCTCAATGAGCAAACGGAAATCCGCGGGGACCACTACCAGTGCTTTTGGTTCTCCAGGGCGGATTAATCACGACTCAAGCAAATTCTACGGGAGCCGCTTATATGAAGATATGCCCAGGGAAGAGCAGGTGGAATATATAGAAAACCCTGTCAGCAATGATCGTCTCGACAGAGTCTTTTGCCGCTCAAGCGAAAACATGGAAGAGCTGCCTGAAAACAGCATCCACTTGATGGTTACTTCCCCTCCTTATAATGTAGGAAAAGAATATGATCAGGATCTAACGCTTACCGAATACCGGGAATTCTTGAAGCGAGTCTGGCAAGAGGTCTATAGAGTCCTGGTTCCTGGAGGCAGAGCCTGTATAAATATTGCTAACCTCGGCCGGAAACCTTATCTGCCGCTGCATATTTTCCTGATAAAGGACATGATAGACCTTGGTTTTCTGATGAGAGGCGAAATCATCTGGAATAAGGGTTCAAGCGTCAGTCCCTCGACAGCCTGGGGAACATGGCAGTCGGCTAAAAACCCCATTCTGAGAGACATTCATGAGTATATTCTGGTCTTTTCAAAAAAAACTTTTACCAGAAAAGCCCCGAAGAACCGAGAAAACACCATCTCTAAAGAGGAGTTTTTAGAATTTACCAAAAGTATCTGGACGTTTCCAGCTGAATCGGCTACCAAAGTTGGCCATCCAGCACCTTTTCCGGTCGAGTTGCCATACAGGTTAATCCAGTTATATACCTTTGAAGACGAAATAGTTCTGGACCCATTCATAGGGAGTGGGCAGACGGCCATTGCCGCTCTGAAATCAGATCGCCATTTTGTGGGTTATGACATCAACAAAGATTATGTTCGCTTAGCCGAAAGACGAATAAAAGAATATATGGATGATAAGGCGACACCCAAACTTCTTGATCTGAGCTAAGAAAATTACGCAGAAGGCGCTGCCTTATCACTCTGATTTATAACCTCCCATGCTAAAAATAAGCACTTTCTCTTAGGGGCGGGCCCTTAAAAGAGCCACCAGATATTTTGTCTGGCTGAAAATCAAGTCAGCATAAGCATTATCAGTATCTTCAATCCTCCTATCAAAAGATCGCCTAATTATTAAGTCTCCCGCGTCTCAAAATCGGCCTAACACTAAAGATTGCAAGCCTCAGTGTATATTACGTTATGTTATTTTCAACGCAGCCTGTATTTGTAGAGCGTATAAAAACCCTCAGCTCCGATAGAACTTTCAGACAGACAGTAGAGGATTCTGTTCGCTTGGTCATAATAATAATCTGGCCATTCATAAGGAGATCGGAAATTTTTTTCAAAGACCTTCTTAAAGGAAATTTCCCCGGTGGTCATACCTGAGGCGAAGAGCGGAGCACATTGATGTATCTTAGACTTAGACAAGTTTGCCCGGAGACGTTGGTTTCCCCTGTTGTTAAGATTTTTATGTGGACAATCGAATTCGGACAGAAGCCGGAACATAAAATGTTTTCGTCTGGATTTTCTCAGGAGCAAATGAATCAACTGAGCCTGGACTTCAGGCTGAACTTCATGTCTATTGCCGATGAGGTAACTGGCGGGCTTGATTTTTCAGGCGGTTAAACGGTAAGGTAAAAGACGGTAATGGCAATATAAAATAAAAAAGGAATTCATATGAGGAAAGAAAAAAAATTTCCGCATCTCTACGGCCCGGTGCCTTCCAGACGTCTTGGTTATTCTCTTGGTGTTGACCTCCTGTCTTTTAAGACCTGCAGCCTGAGCTGTATTTACTGCCAGCTGGGCAACAGCCCTAAGAAGACCATCAGAAGGATAAATCCTTATTCTGAAAAAAAGATACTGGAAGAGATAAAGGAATTCCTTAAAACCGGAGCAAGGGTGGACTTCATCACCTTCTCCGGCTCGGGAGAGCCAACCCTTAACAAATCCATCGGCTGGCTGATAAGAGAAATTAAAAAGCTCACTAATATTCCGGTGGCCGTTCTGACCAACAGCACCCTGCTGTCTCGAGCCAAGGTGAGAAAAGAGCTACTGCCGGCCGATGTGGTTGTTCCTTCCCTTGATGCCGCGACGCAACGGCTTCTCGAAAAGATTAACCGCCCGTACCCTTCACTCAGGATTGAAAAGATAATAGAAGGACTGGTCAAATTCAGAAAAGAATTCAAGGGCCAGATCTGGCTGGAGATTATGCTGGTCGAAGGAGTAAACGACTCGCCAGCTGAGATTAAAAAATTAAAGGAAGCAGCCGACAGAATCAATCCGGATAAAATCCAGCTCAATACAGTGGTGAGGCCTCCCGCCGAAAAGACTGCTAAGCCACTGACACTTGAAGAAATGAATAAAATCAAAGAATTTTTTGGAAAGAAAGCCGAGGTCGTAGCCAGCTTCAGAAAAAAAGAGCAGGAAAAAGCCCCGCCAGATATTGCCGAAGCCATTCTGGCCATAGTTCGCCGGCGGCCGGTCAGCCTGGAAGATCTGGAAAACTCCCTCGGCCAGACCAGAGAAGAATTAAGCCTGGAAATTCAAAAACTGCTGCAGCAGAAAAAAATCAAGCAGGTCAGCCATCTTGATTGCGATTATTTTGAGCCCGTCTGAAGCAGTGGCAGACCATATCACCGCTGCTGAGGCTCGGTTGCCCCTGTCTTTTATTTATAGCCTTAGTGATTACTCTAAAGGCTGCCGCCACAAATCATAGCGAGTAACATGAATAAAGAGCTGTTTTCTCCTTCGATTGATTTTAAGGAAATTGTTTTTCTTCTTACAGTTTTTCAAGAGCGACAAAAATAAACCGTATTGGTTACCTGAGCTAATCGAGGTTCAGTCTGAACTTTTCCAGCCGGGGGTAATCTTCCTCTGACCGCACCCGAGCATAAAGGTTGTTGAGATCATCGATGTAAATCTGAGCAATTGACTCGCCTTTTTTGACATCAAAAATTTCATTGGGCATCTTAAACCTGTCAACCAGATTTAAATCAGAGTCATAAACATCAATCAAGAAGATATCTCTTTTAGGATTAACGAAGGGAACCAGAAGGGAGCCGTCGCTTTTAACACTCAAATCAAAAACACTGGCCTGGTCAGAGGCTTGAATTGAAATTCCCTTCTCATCTACCGAGAAGCTGATCCTGGCAGAGGTGTCGAAATCAGTCTGGCCAGAAACATCTTTGATTATTTCCCCTTTCGAATTGCACTTTACCGGGTAATAAGGAAACAGTTGAGAAAATGTCGGTTCTTTTTTGGGAGTTGAAACCAGTCTGGTAAAATTACAATTTCTGGAGATCTGGCGGAAAGGCTCAGGCATGGAAAGGTTGGAGATGTCTCTAACCAGACCAGGCCTTGGTTCTATAAATATCCCCGTGGCTTTTTCTATTTCACCAATATGTTTTGAGATATGAATCGGTTTATGGTTTTTCTCAAGAATCATATAGGACAAGAAATAAGTTCCATCAACCAGCTCCAGGTCGTCATAATAAACTGAAGTCTTAGCCAATGAGAGAAACTTACCTTCAGGTGAATAGACATTAATCCGGCGTTGTGAATTATCAATCAGGTAGATTCGGCCATCTTCAAGCATCTTAATTTTAGAGGCATCCTTTGATAGTTCACCTGGGCCCTGACCTATTCGACCAAAGGAAAAAAGGAACTGTCCGTCGTTGGCAAAACATTGAACGCGGCCATTTCCAGAATCCAGGATGAAGATTCGCCCCTCTTTATCTACGAAAAAAGAGTGGGGCTTAAAAAAATCTTCGTTACTTCTATCAGATCCGAGCGTGAGCAACCTTTCAACTTTTAGAGGCTTAAATTGCAGCCCCTTTGAGCCGGGATAACAGTTTAGAAAATAATTATTGGAAAAGACAAAGAGAATAAAACCTAGAAACAAGGCGACTCTTTTCATTTTGAAACTCCGGGGTTATGATACAAAAATACTGGTAAAGACCCCATTGATTTTTACTCCCCAGGACAAGCTGTAAAGGCCTTTAGTTTATTTCCTTAGTGTATTTGCTTTCAATATACTCAGATTTACAGGTTCTCCCTTTAGCTCGGTCAAAAATTTCCTTGACATAGTTTTTTTAGCTGTGGTAGTATGCCAGCGCACGGGCAAGGGAGTTTGAAACTATGGGCGGGGGTTTCTTTCCACTCAGAAGGGGCAGAGCTTCTTCACCCCTTTCTTTCCTTTTTTGGTTGTCTCGTCACCTAAACTTATTGATAGATTTCTGCTGCATTTGGTAGGGCGGACCATTTAATTTAGTTAAGGGGGAGGAAAAATGATTTTGAGACCAACGATGAAGAGAGGAAAGATTTACTATTTTTCTATTTTGGCTTTCATTATTTCAATGCTGGCCACCTCTCCTGGCCTCAGGGCGGCCGATGTAGTTATTTATGATTTTGTGAAAAAAGCCCCGGAAGCCAAATGGTACCGGGCCATTAGCTCGGCCGGTCAGCTCCCTTGGAATGGTGCTGATAATGACAGCCGCGGATTTGCCCGCCATTTAGCCAATGCTGTCCTGGAGGACGGTAAGACCTATCCTCTGGTCCTTCAAACTCATCCTGAATGGAAAAACAACGGCAATATAATCGGAGTTTTCCCCGGGGTAAAAGTCCCGCCCGGAGCCACTTTCAAAGCTTCTGTCGGCTTTATTAAAGGCGCTACCCAGACCGATGGCGTCAAGTTTTATGTATCAGTCGTTAACCCCTCTGGCGGTGGGGCTGTTTTATTATCAGAACAGGCTGCTTTGTCCGACGGCCATCTAGATCAGATTTCAGCTGACCTTTCTCCCTATGCTGGGCAGACGTTAGATTTCAGGTTGAGTGTGTCCGCCGCCGGCCGGGCAGCCCAGGATTGGGCGGTCTGGGCTGCTGCTGCCATCTATGCTCCATTATCTGTGGATAAGGTTAGCCCGGTGGCCGATAAAAGCAAGACCAGAGTGCCGGCAACCACGGCCACTCAACCAAAACCTTCTGGCGGAATAGATATGCAACTGGTAATGCCGTCCGTAATCAAAACCATACCTGTGATCCCGGCTAGAGCCACCCCAACTAGCCACGAGATAGAAGACATCGGACCGCTGAGCATTGAAGAGCCCCTGACCCTGCTCAACAGGGTCTTCAAGGATAACGAAAAAGCCAACACTTATTACTACCTTCCACGGGAAATCAATCTTATCCGGGATAAAGCGGCCGGTGGCTACCGGATCAGTGCCGTCTGGACCACCGATCAGAGGGTCAAGACTACCATGACTCTTAAAGCCAATATTGACCCGGCAGATGTCAAGTTGATGGGAGAAGCTCTGAAAGCAGACAGAGGATCACAATCAGTCCTCAAGTCGCTCCCTTATGATGGAGCAACCATAATAGATATGCAGGGCTGGGAAGATTGGGAAATTGAAAATATCCGGATACCGAGTTTTGGTTCTCTGGAAACTGAACTGCCCATCAATATTGCCATGACTCCAGATACCCTGGCTGAGTTGAAACCACTTCTCGAAAAAGAAGGGTTAACCGCCGGAATGAAAATCAAGTCCGGAACGGTCGAAAGAGAGATTCCCATCAGGATTGGACTAAAATATTTTACTGGCCGCTGGTATTCTGGCGTGGAAGAACTGGGCTTTTCTATTGATGAAAAAAATTCTGTGCTTTACCTACACGGCGTCAGGAATCTGTCTGATTTTCCGATCAAGGTTTCTTCGGTGAACTTGCGTTTCCGGCTTCCTGGCGGTGAGGATGTTTACAAAAATCTCAAGTGTCTCAAAGAAACGGTTATTGAGCCCGGTCAGGCCCTGGATCTGGAAGTTCAGTTTGCCCCGAAAGGCCTGCTGCTGGCTGAGTACCGGAAGGCTTTCCCGACTGCACCTCCTGCTCCTAAGAATAAGAAAAAGAGCCCATTACTCGAAAAGGGATTGGGAGCCTTGAAAGACGAGCTGGAAAAGAAACTGGATAAGGACAAGCTCGGGGAAGCTCAAGAACTGCTGGCTAAGGATGAGACCGGCAAGCCGGCCAGTCCGAAGGTGGACGCTTTCTTCAGACAATACGCCCGCAGCTTCTGGATGGAAATGGAACCAGATTTCAGTTGCCAGCCCTGTCTGGACAGGATCTGGAGCAATATTGAAGTCGTCTCATATATCGAAAGAATGAGAAAGCTGCAAGTTGAAGCTCTATCCAGCGTTTTTGATCCGGCTGCTTATGACTCGCCACTGGAAGTGGAAAAAGTGCGGATAGAAATCCGCTCACCCTATCTCAGCGCTCAGAGACGGAGCGGGCTGGTGACCGGAATAGACTTCAATAAGAGTAAGCTTAAAGATCAGGTGACAGTTTACCTGCCAACCGCCAGCGGAGAACAATTCAATTTTGAATATAAGATCAAGGCTGTCTTAAAAACCGGACAGATTGCTGAATCACCCGGCTGGGAAACAGTGACCGATAGCCTAGACCTGACCATTGGTCCCTATCAGATCAAAAATCTTTTCAACAATTAGAGGGGAGACCGAAATTAACCGGTTGATTTCATAAGAATAAGGAGGAAGACATGTGTGGCTCTGGAAAGAAAAGGGTGAGAGTTTTTTTTGTGTTTTTTGCCCTCACTTTTTTATTGATAGCCGCTGGACTGCAGGCTGAAGTGCTGCTCGACAGGGAACCGGTTCAGGTCTCCAGGACTCTGCTTTTCCGGGATCATGCTGATGAACATGGTTATCACTATATGCCTCTGGTCCCAAAAATTGCTACCTGGTCTGACGGCAAACCGAAGTTCAGTTTCATTCAGTATGTCAGAACAGGGAAGGAAATCACCGGTGGGATTCTCCATTTTCTCTGCACCTTCGGTTTGAATCAGACAGAGCTTAAAGAAGCAGAACAGGAACTTACCCGAATAGATAAGGATGGAAAGATTATCGGCCCGGTCATGTTTGTCTCGGGCCAGTTTTATATCATCTCGGCCTCAGCCGGGGAAGGTGGAATATTCAGCCGGAGAGTGGTAGGCACAGGCAAAGCTCCACTCCTGGCCGGTTCGGAAGCGGCCGTTTCTATTGCTCTGACCGAAGAAGGCTCAACCCTTTTGATGGAATCTTTCAAGAAACCAACTTCCGATGTTTCTGTTCAGTTTCTTATGACCTACCAGGGGCTAACCCCGGCTTACCAGGCGCTCCTGACCGTTGATTGGGATAAAGTCTATAACCATAAAGAATTCAAAGCTAAGGTGGGAAATTTTCTGGTAAGTGCCCAGATTCAGAAGATATACGATGAATTAAGAGAACAAGGTGCCATCAAGCTGGAAGTTATTGGCGAAGACACTAAAATGGATGAACTTCTTGATACGGCTTATAACACCATTACCAAGATGATGTTTGAAGCTAAACCGGTTAAACCTGAGGAGATGGGCCAGGCTCAGGCCTCAACCAGTTCCAGCCGGCTGGGTAACCTGTCCGGGGCAGCTCACTTTGGCTATTTCCAGAAGGAGATAAAATTGAGCGGCAAATATACTGTTGACCTGACCAGACGGAAACGGGACCAGCGTGAAGTTCCACTGACCGGAAATATTGGCGGAGTCTATCAGCAATATGGTCAGAATTCAGAGTTTTTCTCAGTGGTTGACCTGGATGACCCGACTTTTGAAGAACGAACAATTAATGTCATTTTAGATGGAGAAGATCTACAAACTTTTCAGCAATTTCTAAATTTTGCCGGCATAACTTTTAAAAAAGAATATGAAAGTGGAGAGATGAAACCTGTAACTGAGGACCTGATTTTTGACCGCACCAAGTTCGGGCAAAACGGAAACAAGCTGTCACTCAAATACCGGCGGAAGGGCGACCAGACTGAAAAATGGTTGGAATATGAATACAAGCCAATCTGGAGCTATGCGGGTGGCCTGGAAGTGGCCGGGGAGTGGATCAAGACCAGCCAGCCTGTTATTACCCTCACCCCGCCCCACAAATACAGATATATTGAAGTCCTGGCTGAAGAAGAAAATATGAACAGAAATGGGATCATCAGAATTGCTGTTCAATTCCGCCATAAAAATTTCGGCCGGCAGCTGCAAAAAGAAGTTGTGCTGCGTAAAGGGGAGCCTCTCAATACTAACTATGTTTATTTCCACGAGCCGAATAATCTTGAGTATGAATACAACATAACCTGGCTTTTTAAGGACAATACCAGAGTTTCCTCTGGCTGGATGAAGGCTACCGATCCATTTATTTATGCCTATTATGAAAAGTAAGCATCCTGAATGAAAGGAGAATCTATTGGCTTTTAATAAAGCGGCCGGCCTTTTGGTCCTGTTACTGCTGATAGGCACGACAGGCCTTCTGGCCGATCCTGTTCTGACCAGACCTGAGACCGTAGCTGACCGGATTATTATTTATCCGGACCATAAAAATCCAAAACTTTTCTACTACGTCCCGACACAACTAAATCTAAGTCAGACTTTTGGCCAGCCCAATTTCTTTTTCTATAAATATGTTTATATTAAAGACCGGGGAACGGATGATCCCAGGTCCACCACCGGCGGAGTTCTGACCCTTTCGGTTGAATTTGGAGATGCGACCGAAATTCTGAAAAAAGAAAAAGGACTCCAGTTCGAGTATCGTCCTGTTCCGGTTGAGACTATTGACATAAGCCTGAGTTATACTGGCCTGGAAAATAAAGAACAAGCAGAAACTGAAGGGGAGAAAAAAGCCCTCGGTTCAAATAAAATTTTATGGACAGGAAAGAGCTTCACCTTTCCTCTAAGTGGTGCCTCAGCTTCTTATTTATGGAAGATTTATGAAGAGAAAAAAGCGGCTGGTTTGAGTGTCGAGTGTTCCTTTTCTTACAGCGGTTATGAACTGGACCAGGAGGGCAAATTGCAGCCCGGAGAAAGAAGCGGACGGCTGAGCCTGGATGTACCGGTTTCTATGGAACAATATCCGGGGCTATTTCAGGTCATCAACCTGGCCCAGAAGTTTTCTTTTAATTACCGAAAGATGAGTGTAATTTGTTTTGATTTCGTCAACGGGCTTAACGACGATGTGGTCAAAATGACGGTGGAAGTGGAGAGTACCACCGCCAGAGGGCAGAAAGATGTAAAAAGTGTGGTTTTTTCGGCTGATACCCAACCCCAGTACAACCTGGAGTTTAACGTTCCGGAGGCTAAAGGCGGGAAATACAGGTTCAGATTGACAAAAGTATATACTGATGGCCATTCAGAGCGGAGTCCTTGGCAGGAAGGCGACAATGCCTTTCTTGATCTGTCGAGCTACGAACTGGTGATTAAAAATAATGCGACCTGAATAAGTTATGAGTAAAGGAGAAAGCCGGGTGGTTAGGTTAAAGCCGGTTCGTTTAGGGTTTGAAGGAAAATACTTTTTGATTAACCTGTGCCTGCTTTATGGAGGGGAGGAGCCATAAGCTGTGGTAACAGGGCAAAGGTTATAAGTAACGGGAGGAAAAAAATGAAAAGAAAGTTAACAACCTTCTCAGTTGTGTTGTTCCTTCTATTAATGGCCGGCGGCCGGCTGGCGGCAGAAGTGGCAGTGGAGGAGGTGATACAGGCGGGAAGATTTGTGTTTTACCGTGACCATGCTGACCCGCATAAATATTATTATGTGCCCGACCAGCCTCGTCTGGCCACCCGGAGTGATGGGACACCAGAATTCACGCTCATCAAATACACTAAAACCGACAGCACAACCAGGGGCGGCGTGATCCATTTTCTGGTTACCTGGGGCTTCACCGAAAATGAGCTGAGGTCGGCCGAGTCAGCTTTGAAATCTGTGGACACGAAGGCTAAACTGGCCGGGCCGGTGCCGTTTAAGGAAGGGACGTTCCAGATAATCTCGGCCACGGCCGGTCAGAATGGAATCTTCACTCGGCGGATAGTGGGCGAGGGAAAGGCGCCATTGCTGCCAGGGCAGAAGGCGGCCGTCTCCATAGCCTTAACTGAAGAGGGGGCGTCTTTATTGTGGGAGTCGTTCCAGAATCCAACCTCTGATGTTTCAGTTCAGTATGTTTTGAAGTTTTCGGGAATAACGCCGGCTTTCCAGGCTAAACTTAAAGTGGATTGGGACAAGGTCTATTCTCAGCACGATATCAAGCTGGGAGCCGAGGGGACAATCAAGATGGTCAAGCTGAAAGCAGATGTAGGAGCAATTTTAGAAGAGTTAAGACAGAAAGGAGCTATCCAGCTGGACGTACTGGGTGAAAATGAGAATATGGAAAAACTGCTGGAGACCGCCTACAATCACATTCTGCAGTTGATGTGCGACCGGGTGCCACTCGGGGAAGGAGCTGCCCCTTCAACCAGCAGTTCATTCCTATGGCAGAGAAACATTACTAATCAGCCATTTTTCTGGTCTAAAGCCAATTGGTCCGGGCATGAAACCTCAGAGACTGATCTCTTTGATTGGCTTTCCCCAGAGAAAAACTCTGGTGGTCCAAATGTTGTGAAATCCATTCAGGAGCAGAGCCAGCTAGTTCCCTGTGATAGCCAGAGCAATGAAAGATCTAGGAACTATGAAAGAACAGCCCTGGCTCTATTCAGAGCTAAGAAATATAGCCAGGCCATTCATTATTATGAATTAGCCTACGAGGCCTGTCCTGACCCTAAGCATCTTTACTCCATCGGCTGGATAAAAGCTTATAAATTATATGAATTCACTTCAGCCAGACAGACTTTTGAACTCTTTCTGGAAAAGTCGGCCAATTTCCCGGCCTATGAAGGCCTTAGAAATGAAGCCTCTAATTTTGGGAGACTTGTCGAAGAGTCCCAGACTGCCTTAGAAGAGATTGATAACCTGGCTAATCAGGGAAAATATTATGAGGCTTTGAAACTGATTGGAGATTATTCCCAAAAAATTCCCTCCCCAGTCTGGTTGTATAATTCGGCGTATATGTATACAGAGCTTGGTTTGAGCACAGAAGATGTTCATCAGTTAGCCAAGGCCAGGTTTATCGTAAATGAAACTAAACAGAGAGTAGAACAAATCGGGGCTACTAATACACCACTTTATGAACAGTGTCTGATGCTTTCAGAAAGAATCGAAGAAGGAATAATAAAACTGGGACAACCAGAACAGGCTCAACAGGCAGCCCAGGCCACTGATGCAGCCACAGACCAAACAGGAGCAGTTAGGACCAGTGAGGAGGAAGCCAGGCGGGCCCGCCGTCAGCAGGCTCAGACCACAGGTCAGACCGGTGGTCAGCAGCAGGCCCAGACCGAAACTGGTGGAGCCACAGCCACGGGAGCTCAGGCGGCAACCGGAGCAGCCACCACTGATAAGAAGGCTGCGGACCTTAAAGGAGGGGTCAAGACCGATACCAGCACCAAGCCTGCCGGTACTGTTGAGGGCGGAACCAAAACCCCTTTGCCAGGGGACAAATCAACGCCACCGGCCACCACCGCTGCTGGTCAGGCCGCAACCGCCCCTGGACAGACGCAGGCTGGCCAAGCTGCGTCCACCCAGGCCGCAGCCGCCTCGCCAACTATCAACGTCAAGCTGGGCTACACTTTCAAGCGCATCAAGCTTTCGGGCAAGTATGAAGTGGACATGCGGCGTCGCCTTCGGGAAGACCGGGAAATCGTGATGAGCGGCAATATCAGCGGCATCTATAAGGAGTTCGGGGAAGACAAAAGATTTTTCAGCGTGGTCAGCCTGGATGACCCGGCTTTCCAGGAGAGAACGGTGGAAGTGATTCTGGATGGGCAGGATGCTGATGACTTTAAAAATTATGTGAACAGCGTCTCAGTGATATTCCGTAAACAGAGAATGGGTGGGCCAGTGATGACTGGCGAGGTTAAATTTTTTGAGCAGCAGTTTGCCGAGAAAGGCAACCGTTTGAGCTATAAATATAGCCGGGTTAATGAGGCTTCAACCGAGTGGTTGAATTACGAGTACAGGACGAAGTGGAATCTATATGGCGGTGTGGAATGGGAAAGTGATTGGGTCAAGACGTCAGATTCAGTTCTGACTCTGACACCACCGGTGCGGCGGCGGGCGATAGAAATTTCAGTGGATGAGGATAATATCCTCCAGAACAAAGTCAAAGCAGTAGCCATTCAGGTCAAGCATAATATTTTTGGCCGGGACATCTTAAAAGAAGTGGTCATAGATTATGACAAAGGTGACCCTCTGCAGTTCAACTACACTTACATGCATGAAGACGGTAAACCCGGGTATAACTACCGGTTAATCTGGCTTTTGCTGGACGGCAAGGAGGTAGAAACGAACTGGACCAAAGGGGAAAGTCCCTTCCTCTTTGCTGTTTTCAGCAAATAGAAATTATCATATATAAAGAAAAGATAGGAGGCAAAGATGCAGCAGAAAAAACTGATGGGTATCCTGCTGGCTGCTTTCTGGCTGGTTGGTTTGGTGCCCTATGCGGCAGCGGAAGTTGAACTTGATTCGGTTCCGCTTCAGGTGGCCAATGCCATCCTTTTTAAGGACCATGCCGACCCCAATGTTTATTATTACATGCCAAATCAACCCCGGCTGGCTTATTGGCCCGACGGAACACCAAAACTAACTTTTCTCAAATATACCAAAGCCGGAAAAGAAGAATCAAAGGGCGGTATTCTGCACTTTTTTGTTAAATACGGTCTGGATGAACAGGAATTGAACAAAGTCAGGCAGGGATTGAAGGAGATAAATCCTGAGGCCACTATCAAGGGCCCACTGGTTTTCAAAAAAGGCTCTTTTATGGTCATTTCGGCGGCAGTCGGAGAGGGTGGGGCTTTTACCAGGAAGATTATTGGCGAAGGCAAAGCCCCCTTGATTTCAGGTTCGGAGGTTTCGGTGTCCATCGCTGTTACTCCTGAAGGAGCTACGTTTCTGGAAGAAGCTTTACGGCAGCCCACTTATCCGGTGAGCGTCAGGTTTGAGATGACCTATGAAGGCCTCACCCCTAAGTACCAGGCCACCGCCACCATTCACTGGTCTAAGGTCCGGGAGTATTTTGACCAGTACAGTAAATGGAAGATTTACAAAAAAAAGAAACTGGGAATCTGGACCTGGTATGTTAAAACCGGAACAGGAGAATATCGTGAGATTAAAGATGAATTGACCTCTAAGGGTGCGGTCAGGATTGACATTACTGGAGAAGACCAGAACCTGGACGGCCTGATGCAGAGCCTGGTCGACACGATCATGCGCGAAATGTTCGACACCAAGCTAGATTTGCCAGAAGAAGATGAAGGAGAAAAAGGGGAAGAAGGAAAGGAACAAGACCGGCCCTATGGCGTCAGCACTACCAGAAAAAAGGTCAACCGAACAGATGACTGGTCAATCAACATGACCAAGCGCTTGCGGCAGGAGCGTGATACCGGACCGATGGATGCCAGTATCGGCGATATAATGAGAAAGTTCAAGAACAATAAAAAGGTTTTTGACATTATCAATCTGGATGACCCTGACCTTCAGGATAGGGTTGTTTATGCCATACTGGACAGTGAAGATTTTGAGACTTTCAAGAAATATATAAATTTTGTGACTGTCAGTTTCAAGAAGACACATAAAACTGGAGAGCCTACCACCCGTGATGTGATCTTCAATGCCCAGACTTTTGCCGAACAGGGCAATATGCTGTCTTTCGTCTACCCACGACTGGGAGAAGGAACCACCTGGTTAGGCTATGAGTATAAGACCACCTGGAGTTTTAAGGGCGGCATCAAAGTGGATAGCCCGTGGAGCAGGAGCGAGGAAGCAGCTATAAATCTCTTTCCGCCTCACCGCTACCGGGAAATAGACGTCATTGCCGATGAAGAGAATGTTCGAGCCTACAACATTAAGTTAATAACTGTCACCTTCAAGAACAAATTTGCTGACCGGGATAAGACCGGCGAAGTCAAGCTGCTGCCCGGAGAAACACTCCTGGCCAAATATGAATATATCCATCCAGAAAATGATATGAATTACCAGTATCAGGTAACCTGGCTGCTCGGAGACGGGAGGAGGGTGTCCTCCGGCTGGCAAGGGACAACTGAACCATTTGTTTATGCTCTTTATCAGGAGAGGTGAAGTTAGATCCTGAGGCCAGAGTTTCAAACTTGACTGGTGGAGAGGATCGTAGACTACCGCTATTCATAACCTGACCGGCGGCCTGTTCAGGGCCAAAACCAGGAAAGGGTGTAGACACTGGCCCAGATAAGGACGGGCAAGTTTGACCAGAGCCTTATCAGGCAGGTTCCCCGTAATCAGGTATTGAAAATAAAGCTGGAAGTGGACATAAATCCACCGCCTGGCTTTTTGACCGAGATGCGGTACTTGTTACGGCCAATTCCGTTTGCGGTCCGGGGCTTCACCCTGCCCGATATGTTTGCCGGGAAAATGCACGCTGTCTTAGCCCGGGGCTGGAAAAGTCGAATGAAAGGAAGAGACTGGTATGATCTGGTCTGGTTTGCAGCTTACCACCCTGAGTTGAGGTTAGCTCATCTCGAGCAGAGAATGCGCCAGACGGGTCACTGGACAGGACCGGCAGCTTTAACAAGAGATGATTTACGCCACCTGCTGGTGCAACGAATCGAGAAGGTAAATATCGAGCAAATCAAGCAGGAAGTGGAACCATTCGTCAAAGATCCGGCTTCCTTAGCCGTCTGGTCAAAGGACTTTTTTCTCGACATTGCTTCCAGGATAAAGGTCATTTAACTGGGAGCTTGGCCGGCAGACGTGAATTTGACAGAGCTGAGGCCGAGATTTAAAATTCAGCCAGCTAAACTCTAAAGCTATATGTCCTTCAAGGAGGATCAGATGAAATGGTCAAGGTCGGGGAGTGTTTTTGTAGCGCTATTAACACTGACTTTTTTGGTTGTTGCGGCCTCGGCTGCCGGGCTGACACCGCTTCAGAAAGCCATTCAGAAGGGCGATATCAAGAAAGTTACTGAGCTTTTAGATAAAGGGGCTAAAATTAATGAATGGAATTTTGGCACGCCTTTAATCATGGCTGCCTCCTCCGGCCAGCTACAGATAGCTAAGCTTCTTATCGAGCGCGGGGCTGATCTCAATATGATCGGGCAGAACGGCTGGACAGCTCTCGGCTGTGCGGCCGCCGAAGGCCACAGTGATATAGTTGACCTTTTAATCAGCAAGGGAGCCGATGTCGATCAAGCCATTCAGGGGATGAAGACCTGGGCCGAATGGTCACGCAGTCTTGGAACTAACCTTGATCAGAAATTAAGTCAGGGAGCAATATTGATTCAAAAACGTGCTGGCCAGGCTTATTATGCCTCCGGCCAGTACGAGAAAGCAGCCGCGGCTTTCAGGGCCCAGATTCAGTCCGACCCTCGAGAACCGCAAAACTATGTCTTTCTGGCTTTTTCTGATCTGGCCATAAAAAAATATGACGAAGCCCAGGCCGCGGCGGAAGCAGCCCTTAAACTCGCTCCAGACAATGTTGAGGCTCTCCAGGCTCTGGCCGACACCCTGGCCGCCACCGGGGATTATCCGGGAGCCATTAATTCCCTCAACAAGGCCATTGCTCTTGATCCTAAAAATCCCTGGGTCGAGATGCGGCTGGGGAATATTTTCTATAACCTGGGAAACTATGACGAAGCTATCAACCATTTTCGCACTGCTTCAGAGCTGGCCCCGGATGAGCTTTCGCCTCTAAGAAGTGTGATGAACGTTGCCGCTCGAGCCGGAAAATACGACGAGGCCATCTCCGCGGCCAGCACTTTGCTCGCCAAGCTTCAGCCAAAAGACAGCGCAGAAGTGCTCGGACTCAGAAGTTTTCTTTACCGCGAAAAAGGTCTTCTGACTGAAGCCGCCGCCGATGCTGATAAAGCAGCTTCCATCGATCCTGACCATGATTGGACACACCTGGCCCGGGCGGCTGTCGCTTTAGATCGCGGAGATAATGGCCTGGCTCTGAATGAGCTTTCGGCTGTTAAAGATCCGGAAAATCTGGTGGCGGCCGTTCTTAAGGTTGTGGCTGTAGCCAGAAAAGGCGACCTGGCCGGAGCTGAATCAGCTTTCAGTCAAATCAGCAGAAATGTGGCCTCCTCAACTAATGCTCTTGTCATCCGGAACGCCAGCCTGGCGCTTGACCTGCTTAAACCTGTCCGCCAGGCTCATCTTGATAAAGCAGCTTCCTTAGTTGCCGGGTCACACTGGGCAGAAGCCCTGAATGAATATGCTGCCGCCTTTAAAATTAGTAACCAGGCGGGGCGGGAAGAACTCCTCTCCACGGTCAGTACTCTCTTTAAAAGTCACCCGGAATTAGCTGAACTTCCCGAAGAAGCCCGCAAGCATTCTCTCCGGGCTGAGGTTCTAATCCAGGAAAAAGACCTGACCGGAGCGGTTGAGGAATTTAATCAGGCGCTGGGGCTGGCTCCGTTTTGCCCGGTTCTCTACTATAACCAGGCGTTAATCTTAGCCAATCTCAGGCAATACAGACAGGCAGTTGAACAGATGAAAACTTTTCTCCTCCTGGCCCCTAAGGATCAAAAGGCCCGTGAGGCCAAAGACCTGATTTATCAATGGGAATTCAGGCTCGAGCGCCAGGCCGGCAAATAATAAGCCCCGCCAGGCCGACTACGAGCTAACTGCGCCCGGCTATTTCAGTTGCTAATTTTTTATTCTTCCCTGAACCGGCTATTTTCCTTAACTCCAGTAGCCCAACAATAATCATCATCGCCACGGCAATCGAGACCAGTTGAGCCGGGCTAATGTAAGCCAGGTTAAACCGCTCGTGTAAACCAGGGATATAGATAGCGGCTACCAGAAAACCGATCGCCCCCGCTGCCCAGATGTTCATGACCTTATTGGTAAAGGGGCCCTGGCTCAGGACTGATTCCTTATCGGAGCGGGAGATAAAAGCCAGAATAATATGGCCAAAGATCCAGGCAGCAAAAGCAAAAGTCTGAGACTCGGTCACAGTTAGATTCCTGCCCCTCGCATAAAAATAAACCGCCGTTACCCCGGCAAACAGGACAGCTCCTTTGATTAGGATGTCTCTGACCACCCGGCGGTTGATGATATTCTCCCGGGGATTTCGAGGCCCTCTGGTATAGATATCCTTTTCCTTTGGTTCCGCCACAAAACCGGCCGAGGCAGCCAGATCCATAAACAGCTCCAGAACAATGATCTGAATCGGAGCTAAGGGCATCGGAATACCGGCCAGAGCCGGCAATAAAAAGATCAAAATCAGCGCTGCTTTAACGGCTAAGTAATACTTTATTCCTTTCTGGAGATTGTCAAAAAACTTCCGGCCTTCAAAAATTCCCTGGGTAATGGTGATGTAATTATCATCAGCCAGCACCACCTCAGCTGCCTCTTTAGCTACATCCGTTCCCCGGATGCCCATGGCGATGCCAATATCAGCCCCCTTGAGAGCTAAAGCATCGTTCAGACCGTCGCCGGTGACCGCCACCACTTCTCCATTTTTCTGCAGAGCCTGAACAATCCGGTATTTGTGCTGGGGAGTGGTTCTGGCAAAAACCGAAACTGTTTTAACTGTTTGCTGCAAGTCTTCATCACTCAGCTTATCCAGCTCTTCGCCGGTTAAAACCCGCTCGTTCTCTCTGATAATACCGACTTCCTTAGCGATATAACGGGCGGTTAACGGATGATCCCCGGTAACCATCATGGTCCGGACACCCGCCTTGGCCGCCCGGGCGATAGTTTCTTTAACTCCGCTTCTCGGCGGATCTTCAAAGCTAATCAAGCCGGCAAAATTTAAGTTCTTTTCAAGCTGACTGAAATCAAGCTGCTCTTCTCCGGCACTTAATTTCTTACAGGCAACAGCAATTACTCTCCGGCCCCTGGCCGTTTCTTCGGCCAGTTTGTTTTTAATCTCATCGCCGATGTTCTGGCACATAGTCAGTATTTCTTCCGGGGCACCGCTGGCGAACAATTCATAGTCATTGCCACTTTTTCTGACTATTGATTTTGTTTTGCGGCCATTGCCCAGGTTCCGCTGGCGAACAATCCCGGAGGCCGCCTCAACTATCTTCAACTCAGCCGCTTTATTTTTAATTTCCTGCTCCATGGGCGACAGAGAATATGGAGAAATTGCTCCCAGTGCTCTCTTTATGATTTCTTCCTGACTGCCCGGATAAAGCGAAACGATTCTCATCTTGTTCTCAGTAATGGTGCCGGTCTTATCGGTCACAATGACCGTGGCATTACCCAGGATTTCGGCTGCCTTTATTCTTTTCACCAGAAAATTATTCTTGGACAGGGTATAAGCCCCAAGCCCTAAGACCATGGTGATAACGATCGGCAATTCTTCCGGAATGGTGGCAAAAGCTAAAGAAAGTCCGGTTAAAACCATCGTTCTGAAATCCTGGCCGCGGATGATGCCCACCACCGGAATTAGAATTGAAAAGAAAACAGCTAAATAAACCAGTTTGCCGGCTAAAGATTTCATGGCCAGCTGCAAAGCCGTCCTGGGAGGCTTAACCTCCTTCAGGGTAGCAGCAATTTCGCCCAGTTTAGTCTGGCGGCCGGTAGCCGTGACCTCGGCCTGCCCTTCACCGGAAACAACCACCGTTCCGGCATAAATCTCATCATTGTTATTTTTGTCCTGGGGGAAGGATTCGCCGGTCAGAGCCGATTCATCAACCTGCAAACTGATGCTCTGCTCAACCCGGCCGTCAGCCGCTATCTTGGTGCCTGGAGTTAAAATCAAAATGTCGCCAGGGACTACTGCCTCCGACTCGATTTCTGTTATTATTCCGTCCCTGAGAACTCTGGTTTTAGGGGCAGCAATCTTTTCCAGAGAGGAAATGGCTTTTTTGGCCCGGTACTCGTTGTAAACTTCAGCCAGGACCAGTAAGAAAATGACGGCAAAGATGGTAATGGCATCAGCCAGCTTGCCCCACAGGCTATAGACAATACCGACCACCAGCAAGAGAAGAATCATCGGTTCGGTTACTTCGTGCCTGGCTATGCCAAAAAAGCTGATTCTTGACGGCTGAAAAATCTGGTTTGGACCAAATTCCTCCAGCCGCTTTCTGGCCTCTTCGGCGGTCAGCCCTTTGTTTTCTTTTTGATTCATGTCAAACCTCCATCACCGGCTTAGTGCAGTTGCTCATAGTCGTTATCGGCACAAATTTCACATTCGGATTGAATCACTGTATGACTGATATTGTATTTAGATTTAACCATCTCATTTATCTCAGAGACTATCTGGTTAATCGAATCGATATCATTCCTGTCTATTAAGACGTGCGAACTAAGGGCATAAAGGTCAGAGGACAGGCTCCAGACATGGAGGTCATGAATTCCTCTGACACCTTTAACAGATTGAATATCCCTGGCCAGATTTTCCAGATCAATGTTTTTGGGGGTAGCTTCCATGAAGATATCAATTGATTCTTTGATGAGTCGGACAGAACTGACCAGGATGAAGGCTCCGATCAAAGCGCTGATCAGCGGGTCAAAAATATTATTGCCGGTAATGATAATTAAGATGGCGGCCAGGATAACACCGATCGAGGTCAGGGTATCGCTCAGAACATGAAGGTAGGCTCCCCTGACATTGAGATTCTCCCGCTCATAGCCATGCATTTTTAGGACCACATACAAATTGGCCAGCAGCCCGATAACGGCGATGACGAGCATTTCCGGACCTTTTACCGCCCGGGGCGAGAGAAACCGCTGATAGGATTCATAAAAAATATAAAGAGTAATCAAGACCAGAGCCACGCCGTTAATAATGGCGGAGATAATTTCTCCACGATAATAGCCATAGGAGAATTTACTGGTGGCTTTTTTCTGCGAAAGACGGATTGAAAAATAGGTCAGGAGCATGGCCAGCAGATCAACCAGGACATGACCGGCATCGCTCAACAGGGCCAGGCTTTTAGTAAAAATGGACCCGGCGACTTCAATTAATAGAATAAAAGATGAGAGAAGAATAAAAACCTTGAATTTCTTCTGCAACGCCTCTCTGGCAATCATGACATGACCTCGGCAATTAATTCTTTGATCCTGTCTTTAGCCTGACTCAGAGCTTTCCGGCCCTTAGCTGTTGTTCGGTAATATTTGCGGATCTTGCCCTCGATGACCCTGTCCTGGCACTTTAAATACTTTTCTTTTTCTAAAGAATGAAGCAAGGGGTAAAGTGTTCCCGGGCTCAACCGGTAGCCGTGGCGGCCTAATTCTTCTATCAGCCACAGGCCATAGACCGGCTGCTCAGCCGCATGATGAAGAATATGAATCTTGATGAACCCCAGAAAAAACTCATGAGTTAAATCATGTTTCATCCTATATATCGCCTTTCGATATCGCCTTTCAATATATCAGGCTGGCTAATCAGAGTCAACAACCAAATAGTTTAGCCACGCTTCTCTGTAAGAGCCGCTGATCTTTTTCATTTTTAGGGCTCTGGCCCAGCCAGAAGAGCTCTGGCCACCATCATTTCTGGTTTTGTTCTGGTGAGGGTATAATGGCCGTCAGGAGGGTTTAATATGGAAAATAAAACCAGCTTTACCCAGCTTTTGTCTCCTTTTACTATCAAAGGAGTCGAGCTAAAAAACCGGGTGGTCTTTCTCCCCCATGAACCCTATTACGGGAGCGAAGATCATTTGCCGACCAGGAAACACCGGTTTTACTATGAAGAGCGGGCCAGGGGCGGGGTAGGCTTAATCGTCATGCCCAGTCTCGGAGTTCATCCGAGCGGCTACTATGCCTGCCAGGTGGCAGCCAAGGAGGAAAGCCTGCCCAGGTTTAAAGAAATCACGGCTACCGTCCACGCCTATGGAACCAAAATATTCGCTCAGATGACTCACTATGGAAATCAAACCAAAAGTATCGAAACTCTTCAGCCGACCTGGGCTCCATCAGCTATTCCCGACCTGACCGTCAGAGAAATCCCTAAAGAAATGACCAGAGAAGAAATCGCCACCCTGGTCAAAGCCTTTGGCCAGGCTGCTCAACTGCTAATGAGAGCTAATTTTGATGGCTTTGAAATCAAAGTGGCTCATGATGGAATTTTGAGGCAGTTTTTATCGCCGGCTAAAAATGCCCGAAAAGATGAATACGGGGGAAACCTCCAGAACAGAGCCAGAATCGTCATCGAGGTTCTCAGGGAAATAAGACAGTATATCGGCGACAAACCCTTAGGCATCAGACTCTGCCTGGATGAATTCATTCCCAATGGCTACTCGATTGATGACGCCATTGAGTATGCTAAGCTATTTAATCCCCTGGTTGACTATATCAACTCTGATTTCGGCACCTGGGAGAGCATGGCCTATAGTCTCCCGTCTTTAAACTTCGAGCAGGGGCTTCATCTTCAGGCTATCGCCCGGGTCAAAAAGGCAGTCACCGTACCCGTCATTGCCTCAGGTCGAATCATTCAACCCGCTATGGCTGAGCAAGTTCTGGAGTCAGGAACAGCGGATTTGATCGGTCTGGCCAGGGGGTTAATCGCTGAGCCCTACTGGGTAAGAAAAGTAGAAGCCGGGGAGATAGATGAAATCTCCGAGTGCATTGGCTGTAACCAGAAATGTATTGGGCGACTCCTGCAGAATCGGGCCATTAGCTGTGTCGTCAATCCAGCCTCCGGTTTTGAGGAAAATTATTCGCGCCAGGTCCTTACGAGTCGCTCACCAGTGTCCCGGAAAGTCGTTATTGTCGGTGGTGGTCCGGCCGGCCTGAAAGCAGCTGAGCTCGCCGCCAGAAAAGGTCATCAAGTTGTGCTGTTTGAAAAGAGCGACAGCCTGGGCGGGAGAGTCAAGCTGGAAAGCAGCTTGCCAGGGAAAGGAGAACTGGGTGGCATCGCTCGCTATCTAAAATGTGCCCTCAATAAGCTAAAAGTTGATATACGGCTAAACACAGAGGCGACTGAAGCCGCTATCCTGACTGAAAAGCCAGATACAGTCATTATGGCGACTGGTGCCAACCGCCTGAATAACCCGGGAACATTTTCTATTGAAGAGGTGCTGAACAACAAGGTTAAAGGCGAGAACATCCTGGTTATGGACTACGATGCTGGCCTGGAAGGCACCGGTGCGGTCGAGTATCTGGCCAACCAGGGGAAAACTGTTCACTGGGCGACGCCTGTCTTTTTTAACGGTCAGGATAATGAGGTTTCGACTGTTCTTCTGCCAATTTATAGACGGCTGGGCACCAGGGAGGTCATCATTCACCCGATGTCAGTCATGGTTAAGTTTGATAACGGTCAGGCAACGCTCTTAAATCCTTATTTTAACCGGATAGAAACCCTCAGCGGGATTGAGACTGTGGTGGTCACCGGAATAAAAGTAGCTAACAACGCTCTCTATGCCAGACTCAAAGGTAAAGTAGAAAACCTCTTCCTGATTGGTGATGCGGCTGCTCCCCGGGATACGGCCGCCGCTCTGGCGGATGCCTTGAGTTTAAGCGCTAATCTATAAAGAGGAGGCGCGTTCAAGGCTGCTTAACTAACCTGCTCAGGGGTAGAGCTTGCCAGGAAAAAGTTCAGATTCTAAAGCGGTGAAGAAGTCCCGGCCCGGCTGGCTTAAACTCCTGGTCGATTACTTTGACAGCTGAATAGCTTTTATGCTACTAAATATCAAAGGAAGGGAGGCACCATGGCCAGACAATCTAAAACTTCATGGCTGCTAATCTTCATCTTGGCAATCCTTCTAAGCTGGCTTAGGCCGGTTTCTGTTCAGGCACAGGAAGTCAGGCTCGATGTACCATTCGTCCCAACCCCCTATGAGGTAGTGGATGAGATGCTGAGGTTGGCTAAACTTGAAAAAGGAGATATCCTTTACGACCTGGGCTGCGGCGATGGGAGAATCGTTATTGAAGCTGCCAAAAGGGCCGGCATCAGGGCGGTAGGCATAGATATTGACCCGGAAAGAATTGAGGAAAGCCGGGAGAAAGCCAGAGAGGCTGGCGTCGAGCACCTGGTGGAATTCAGGTGCCAGAACATTTTCGAGGCCGATTTCAGCCAGGCCACCGTGGTCACCATGTACCTTCTGCCCGATGTTAATATTCGCCTGCGCCCGACCATCCTCAGGGAGCTCCGGCCGGGGACAAGGGTTGTGTCCCATTCCTTTGACATGGATGAGTGGGAACCCGAAAAACATACTTATGTGGCAGCTGGTCTTTATCCACACTCGGTCTATCTGTGGATTGTGCCGGCTAATATCTCCGGCGTCTGGGAATGGAAAATGCATCTTAATCAGAAGAAAATAGATTGCCGCCTGGAAATCGAACAGCATTTCCAGAAGTACTCCGGACAGCTGATTTTAGGCGAAGAAAAAATTACGCTTCCTGAGAATAAAGTTAACGGCGATTTGATTGACCTCGTGGTCAATCCTGCCAGTCTCAAGAAGACTACCCTGCATTTCACCGGCCAGGCCATCAAGGACATAATCAAGGGTCAGGCTCAGGTTATCTCCGGACAAAAGAATTCAAAAGAAAACTGGGAAGCCAGACGCCGGCCCGGGACAGCCAGGGATATCGATATCTGAGCGGGCGTTTTCTTCAATAATTTCTGCTTTTCTTTTTTTCTCTTTTATGTTATTAAATATTCTTAGTCTTCGGGATCAGACCATTGATTAAAGAAACAAGCGAATCGAAGGTCGAACCATTTTTTAATTGCCTACCAGGGGGATTTTTATAAGAAAAATTTTTTCCTAAGGAGTATTTTATGTTTTCCAACACCCATTTTTCAAAGGCCAAAAAATATTGGTACATGGGGAGGTTTTATGACTGGTCCGAGCCAACTTTCCATCCAATGACACATGCTTTTCACTATGGGACCAGCACTTTTGAGGGGATCAGAGCTTATCTTACGGACCGGGGTCCGGCTATCTTTCGCCTTAAAGAACACATAGATCGATTTTTCCATTCAGCCTCTGTGGTTAAAATGAAGGTGTCTTTTACCAAAGAGGAAGTTATTCAGGCCTGCAAAGATATCATTAAAGAGAACGGCTTCGACCAGGCTTATATCCGTCCCCTGATGTTTTATTCCTATGGAAATCTCGGACTGGTTCCGGTCCACTGTCCGATAGAGCTCGTCATCGGCGCCTGGGAATGGGCTGCTTATCTGGGTGAAGCAGGGGAAAAAGGTGTTTATGCTTGTATTGTGCCTAAACGCCGGATTCATAACTCTCAGCTCGATCTGTCTGCCAAGCTCGGCGGTGTTTATGTCCAATCAACTATTAATGGCATAGAAGCCAGAGAGCGGGGATACGATGAAGCTATTTTCCTCAATCTCGAAGGCCGAATTGCCGAAGGTCCTGGAGAAAACATATGTATCATAAAAGATGGCGTCCTTCAGGCCAACTCTAAATCCGAATCAATTCTGGAAGGCATCACCAGGACAAGCCTTCTCGAAATAGCTCCTGACCTTGGCCTAAAGACTCTGGTTGCGCCTATTACCAAGGAAGATCTGTTCAATGCCGATGAGGCTTTCTTCTGTGGAACGGCTGCCGAGATTTCGCCCATGACGAAGGTGGCCGATATGTCTGAAAACCAAGAAAATCCACCGCTCTATACGATTGGAACGGGAAAACCCGGAATCCTGACGCTGAAGTTGGCTGAAGCCTACAAGGAAGTAACTACTGGAAAAAATCCAAAATATGAAAAATGGCTGGCCTTTGTGAACGAATAACGGGCAAAAGTCATCTTAAAGAGTAAAGACCAAACCATCTTGGCCGGTCAAAATCAAAGCCTGAGTGTAGAGATATTAATCTCATAGCCTGGTGGATTTAGAAATTAAAATAAGGTTATAATTTCGCTGAATAAAATCTAAGGACAAAGGCCGGGCCAATGGACAAATTAAAAGCTAAAAAGACATTAAACATAATATTGGGCAGTGCATTTGCCTTTTTATTTCTTTTTAGTTCGCTTTTTGCTCAGAATATTTTAAGCTCCTTGGCTGACAGCCAGAATTATCAAAGGAAAAGGGTCTCTTCGGCCGACCCAACTGGTGGTAATCGTGATTTTTTAACCATTCCCGCCGGGCAGACGGCTGTTCTGGCTGACCTTAAAGGCCCGGCCATTATTGACCATATCTGGATGACCATCGCCGCCGAGCCGTTTTACGGACGGAAGTTAACTCTGAGAATCTACTGGGATGGAGAGGATACCCCCTCGGTGGAAGTTCCCGTCGGGGATTTTTTCGCTGTTGGTCACGGTCTGGAAAGAAATCTTGTTTCTCTGCCTGTTATCCGGTCATCGGAGGGCCGGGCTCTAAATGCTTACTGGACTATGCCCTTTCGTTGGTCAGCCAGGGTAACCATAACCAATGAGGGCAGCCGGGCAGTCGGTTCATTCTATTATCAGCTTGATTATCGCCAGGTTGAAGACATCAAACCTGATGTTCCCTATTTTCATGCTCAATATCGTCAGGAGTTTCCCTGCGAGGCTAGCCATAACTATCTCATTCTGGAGGCCGTCGGGCGGGGACATTATGCGGGTTGTGTCCTGAGTGTTCTGCAGCGGTCGCTCGGCTGGTGGGGCGAAGGGGATGATATGATTTTTATTGATGGCAGCGAAACCCCGGTGATTACCGGCACGGGCAGTGAAGATTATTTCTCCGACGCCTGGGGGATGAGAGAAGGAAATCATCTCTATTATGGTTGCCCCCTGCAGGAAGAAGATTTTCAGGCCGGAGCTAAAGCTTCAGTTTTCCGCTTCCATCTGCCTGACCCGATTCCCTTTTTTAAATCAATTAAAGTGACAATTGAGCACGGCCATGGAAACGATCGTTCTGATTACTACAGCTCAGTCGCTTACTGGTATCAGACTGAGCCTCATAAACCATTTCCACCTTTACCGTCGGTAGACAAACGGTTGCCATTTGCCTTCGAGACAGGCAATAATTTTTTCCTGCCCATCTGGCTGAAGGTAGAAAATGGACAGCCCGGTCAGGCTGAATATCTGGATAAAGTTAGCGGGACGAGACTGGCTGGGCATTCTCTGACTTCTTTACTTACCTCATATTATGCCCAGAGCGGCCAGCGTTATCAGGCCATAATCAGTCAGGAAGCCGCTGACGGCAGCAGGATCTCCCTGACCATCAAAGCCAGTCTGTCTGATCTTTACGATATAAAAATCTATTATTTAAAAGGACCGGCTTTTGGCAACTGGCAGGTTCTAAAAGAAATTAAAACCGGGGCAGCTGCTGAAGTCCAGCCTGAAGCCAGCACAAAAAACCTTCAGGCTGGAGAAAAAGAAAAAACAGAAGAAGCTCAGAAGAATCAGCTAAGCCAGGGGAGCCCGGTGGCCCAAGAAACACCGGCCGCAAATTACCTGACTCTGGCCAAGGTTAATACTTATGCTCCTGAGCTGGCTATTGATTCGGTGACGATTAAGGCTCATGAACTTAGCGCAGGCGGTAATAGCTTCGTTCTGGAGGTAGCTGGGAAAGAAGCAAAATCAACCGGTTTCGATCTGGCCATGGTTGGGGTTAATCTGGTACCGACCGGACTTAATTTTGCCCTTGATTGGAATATTATCGGTCCTTTTGAGGCCAAAGACATGTCTTTTCTCTCCACACCCTATCCTCCCGAAACTGAAACAAACCTCAACAAGAGCTATCCCGGGAAGAATAATCAAGCGGTTGCCTGGCAGACCATCAAGGCACGAACTTCGGGCTATGTTGCTTTAAATGAAATTCTTCAGCCAAATGAGCAGGCCATAGCCTATGGTTTGACTCATCTTTATTCGCCTGAAGAAAGACAGGTGACACTTCTTCTAGGAAGCGACGACGGTGTCAAACTCTGGATAAACGACGTCCTGGTTCATACCAACCCTGCCTATCGCGGTGCTTATCCCGACCAGGATCGGATAAACGTTAATCTTAAGGCTGGCTGGAACAAGGTTTTAATCAAGGTACTGCAGGGTGCCGGTGGCTGGGGCTTTTACCTCAGAATTCCTGACCCCAAAGGTGAGTATCGCTGGAGTGCCAGGCCATCCAGGAAACAGGACTGACTGTCTGAAAAAAATCATTGCGGAACAGCTCAGCTAAATAGATATGGCGGCTTGACCCGGCCCTTGCGAGCCCCCATCTGCTGCCTTGAAAAGTACTTGACATTTACAAAGCATGCACTGCATAGCCGTGATGGGTTGATATTCTAGATTCAGAAGAGCAAGCATTTCATTTAAAAAAAGGCGCGGGCTCCTTCAAGAAAGAGGAGGATGCCCGACTAACTTAGCATCTAATGAAGAAGTATATTATTACGCTTTTAATAACCTGTTTGTGTATTTTGCTTATCTTTTTTCTATTAAAAAAGATCAGGATCATCAACCTGCATAGAAAGGTAAGATAATAGAAAGCCCTGATAAGATCATTGTCCGGAATCCATCAGAACCCGCTTATAAGGACTATCAGCTCGACCTTGAATACATTTTTACCCTCGGGCGGGAATCAGACCGATGAAAATTATCTTTTTTATCAGGCGGAGGACATCAAGCTTGATAGCCAGGACAATATATATGCTCTGGATTCGGGAAACTTCAGAATTCAAGTTTTTTACCCGAACGGGAAATATCTGAGGACAATCGGCATTAGACGTCAGGGACCAGGAGAATTCTCTAATTTTATTTACAATTTTGATATTTCTGAAAAAGACTATATTTATGTCTGCTCGGGAAAATTTATAACCAGGTTTACGAGCGACGGGCAGTACGATGAATGCCTGAAGCATATAAAAAGCAGTTTAAAGAACAACAAAAGAGTTTTAGAACCCGTCTCCGGAATGCTCCGATCCCGGAATATCATGTTTTTTTAAAGAAGATAATTGTTGATGACTATGGATACACCTGGGTGACACAACAAGTCCGAAAACTGATGAAACGGGATTTATATTTGATGTCTTTGATTCGCGAGGAAGATATCTGAAGCGGTTCAACCTGAATTATTATCCTAATGTGATCACGAATAACTATCTTTACAGCCGGCGAATAGATCCAGAAATTGGGCATCTTGTAGAAAAAGCAAAGATGAGAAACTGACCTCCCCGCTGATTTTACGAATTGGCACTTATGATGGTCTAAGCTGGATCATCCCCCTTGCCTCTCAAGCACCTTCTATTTATTATGAGCCGATTTAAGTGAAGCCTTCATGTGCTTAAGCTCGTAACCTCCCTGTATTGTAGAAGGCGGAACCCCGCACCGAAAGCCTATCAGAATTTACCATTTAACCTTGCGACAAAACCCGGGGCTTTCTGGTAAGTAGGAAAATCGTATCATGTCCCCGATTTCCCTCTGATAACCTTTATAAGCTTTTTTATTCTTTTTTCAAAATCTCATCAGCCTTCGCTCTGATTATTTCCAGAGCCTCCCGAACATGCCTTTCCTCTGTTGTTCTCTGGCCAACCACTAACCTGATAGTGAATTTTCCCTTGAGGGTGGTGTGGGTCAGAAAAACCTTTCCAGTAGAATTGATGGCTTCCAGCAATTGCTCGTTCAGCAGGTTAAGCTCATCTTCCGGCCGTCCATCATTCAACCTGAAGCAGACCAGGCTGAAATAGACCGGCGCCAAAACTTCAATTCTTTTATCTTTGACCAACTCATCGCAGAACCGCTCAGCCAGGTGGATATGGCGGCGGATAATTTTCTTTATTCCTTCAACTCCATAGCTTCTCAAGACAAACCAGAGTTTTAGGGAGCGAAACCTCCGGCCAAGCTGAATGCCCCAATCACGAAAATTTTTGACCTCAGCATCGACCCCTGTCTTTAGATATTCAGGATGGATTTCAAAAGTTCTGGTCAGAAGCCGATGGTCACAGACAAAAAAAGCAGAACAATCAAAATTGGTCAGCATCCATTTATGGGGATTGAAAACCAGAGAGTCAGCCTTTTCGACCCCTTCCAGGGCCCAGCGCTTTTCTGGCAGGATAGCTGCTGTTCCAGCATAAGCCGCATCCACATGAAGCCACAGGCCATATTTTGAACTTAACTCACCAATAGCTTTGAGCGGATCTACGGCCCCGGAAGAAGTTGTGCCAACCGTCGCCACTACCGCCGTCGGCTTTAAGCCAGCCCGCAGGTCAGACTCTATGGCTTTTTCCATCTCTCCTGGAATCATGGCATACTCATCGTCGGTTGGAATATAGACCAGGTTTTTCCGGCCATAACCGGCTATCTTGACGCCTTTTTCCACACTTGAATGGGCTTCTTCTGAAGCATAAACCCTTAAAATCTCAGAAAAACCCGATTCATTGGCAGCAAAGCCGGTAGCCTTTTCACGGGCAGCCAGCAGGGCACAAAGCGTGGCGGTGGAGGCTGTGTCCTGAATAACTCCAGCAAATTCCTCTGGTAAGCCCAACATTTGCCGGAGCCAGTCCATAACCACCTCTTCCAGTTCAGTGGCTGAAGGGGAGGTTTCCCAGACCATGCCCTGGGTGCCAAGTCCGGCAGATAGAAGTTCACCCAGAATAGAAGCAGGGCTGTTATTGGAGGGGAAATAGGCAAACCAACCTGGATGCTGCCAGTGAGTCATGCCCGGCATGATAATAGAGTTGAAATCCATTAAAATGCGGTCCATCTCCTCAGATTGAGCGGGGGGAGAAGAAGGCAACTGACCCTTGACTTCTCCCGGCCTGACTGTTGATTTTACCGGATATTTTTCGACTTCTTCGAGATAATCACCTATCCAGTCTATCAATTGATAACCATATTTTTGAAAATCTTCTCTTTTCATGGTTGTTTCTCCTTTCTTTATGGCTGATTCAGGATATTTTTCTCTCCTTATCGGGCTTTTTAACCTGACAACCTGTATTTTAATATCTTTTATCCCTCATTTTAAAGTCTTTTAGAGATTAAATCGGCTATTCGGGGACTTTTTCCCGGTCAAAACTGTCTGCTTTAGCTTAATTTCCTTCTTTTAAAGAAAGTTAGGCTTTTTTACTTGATTTTTAAAAAGATCCATGGTATAATTACAACGTTCTTTGAGAGGGGAAAAAGGCTTAATTAATTCAAAGACTTTTTAACTTTTTTTTCAACCTACCTGAGTTTAATTGCAACTAAAATTCCTTGATAGTCGTTTTTCATATTGAGAACGAGAGATGAGAGAGCATAAAAACAAAACCCACGCTTCGAAAGAAAAATTCTCCTTTCTCTAATCCCCCCTCCTTTTTTGCCCTTAACCCTAAGCCCTGCTTCTTCTCGAGCAGGGCTTTCTTTATTATCGTCCCGACAGCCGAAATATTCAAAGCCTTGACCTGTTTTCTCCTTGACTATTTCTTTTGAAGAGTTAAAATAATGGCTTCAATATTGCGGGTTTAAAAGACAGGGAAGTCCGTTTTAGGCGGACACAGCCCCCGCTACTGTAATCGGCGACAAATCCCCGAGCAGGCCACTGCCCATCAGGGCGGGAAGGCCGGGGAGGAGAATGACCCGAGAGTCAGGATACCTGTTTTAAACCCGGCGGACTTGTCTATCTTCGGGTGGAAGATAGAAAGTTGCCCGTCGTCAGATTTTCTCAAGCGGGGGGAAAGGAGTTTAAATGAAAAAAGGCCTTTCTGCCCTTTTATTTTCAGGTCTGCTCTTAACCGCTATCTCCAGCCTGTCAGCAGATGATGAGAAGCAGCAGGAAAAAATCCATCATGAAATTTTGGTCACTGCCACTCGCCTGGAAACTCTATCCAGCGAGGTGGCTTCGGCTGCAACAGTGGTCAGAGTAGAGTCATTAACCCCGGTCAGCCTGACCCAGGCTCAGAATCTTTTTGCCCGGGTGCCTGGAATCTTTTTTCTTCAAACCGGACTGTCGGGAGGAACTGGTTCAGTTTTTATCCGGGGAGCCAATTCAGAGCACACTTTATTTATGTTGGACGGTTTTGAGCTGAATGACCCAATCTCTCCGGCCCGCTCTTTTAATTTCAATCTATTTAACCTCGGTCTTATCGATCGAATAGAAGTCCTGCGCGGGCCCCAGAGCAGTTTGTATGGGTCAGATGCCCTGGCCGGTGTAGTCAATCTTATTTCAACCGAGCCGAAAAAAAATCAACTGGAGCTTTCTGGCCTTTATGGCTCTTATAAAACCTTTAAGGGCGATCTCCGGCTAGCCCAGGTGAAAAAAAATCTTTTTTACCTTCTGGAATTTAATTCAGATGACAGCGGCGGGATATCTCAGGCCAGCAGTGCTTATAGCGGAAATAATGAATCAGACAGCTATACCCAGCAGAGCCTGGCTTTCAAGTTTAAATACCGGCCAGGAGAAAATTTTAATCTTTCCTGGCAGGCCAGGGCCCTGACCGCCCGGGCCGAACTTGACGCCTTTGGCGGTCCGGGCGGGGATGATCCCAACTCTGTCCAGAAGTCAACTTTCTTCTTCAATCGCCTGGAGCTTGACGGCTTTTTCTTCAATCATCGCTGGGAACAGAAGTTAGTCCTTGGTTTCCAGGCAGGCCGGCGTCGGAATGACAATCCGGCGGATGAATTCCACCCTGAAATCGAGGAGGCTCGCTATAAAAGCCAGTTTTTTAAGCTGGACTGGCAGAATAATCTTTATCTCACGCTCAACCACCTGCTGATTTTTGGCTTCGAAGAAAAGCTCGAGCAGGGCAGCTCGAATTATTCTTATTTAAGTTCCTGGGGGGATTATCAGAGTGACTTTCCCAGGCAGAGTGCCTCGCTGGCCAGCTTCTATCTTCAAGATCAGTGGCGGCCCTGGTCTCAGCTGTCATTGACCTCAGGTGTTCGCTTCGACCACCACCAGAAGTTCGGTCCGGCTCTTACTTTCAGGCTGGCGGCTAATTATGACTGGTCAGAGCAGCAGACGCGGTTCAAATTCACTCTAGGTTCCGGCTTCAAAGCACCTTCTCTCTATGAGCTTTATGCTCCACCTGATAATCTTGGGCCGATTGGCAATATGTCCTTAGAGCCTGAAAAAAATCTGGGCTGGGACGCCGGCCTGGAAAAAATTTTCTTTGACCACCTGACCCTCTCCCTGACTTATTTTGAAACCCGATTCCGAAATCTCATTCAGTTTTATTATGGCACTGGCTATCAGAATGTCGGGCAGGCTCGGACCAAAGGCCTTGAACTATCAATTAAAACCGCGCCGCTTAAAAACCTGGAGCTCACTGCCAGCTGGACTCACCTTCAGGCCAGAGACCTTGACCATCAAACCGATCTCCTCCGCCGGCCTAAAGATACATTTTATGGCAATCTGAATTTTTCGCGGAAAGCAGTTAGAATTAGCTCCGAAGTCTATTATTTGGGCCAGAGGTATGATCTTGATTTTTCTTCTTATCCCAACCGTGAAGTCTGCCTTCGGTCTGCCTTTCTGGTCAATTTTTTTGTGAGTTATGATCTTAAATCCACGACAAGCTTTTTCATTCGAGGAGATAATCTCCTTGGCACCAGATATGAGATGGTCTATGGCTATGGCTCCCCCGGGACTACAATTTCGACCGGATTTAGATTAAAATTATCTTAGTCTTTTTACCCTTCCAGCCAGCTGGCTGGAAGAGGGAAAGCCAACAAGAATTTCTATTTAACCGAGCTGGAGTCACAGGATGGAAGAAATCGAAACCCTCGACAAGATATTCAAGCCCCAGCGGATTGCTCTGGTTGGAGTCAGCCCAAATCCAAAGAGCGTCAGCGGGAAAATTCTGTCGAACTTAATTACCGGTGGCTATCGCGGGGTTGTCTATCCGGTTAATCCAGCCGTCGAAGCAGTGATGGGAATTCCCTGTTTCCCAGAAGTGAAAGGCCTGCCCAAGACTCCAGATTTAGCCGTGATTGCCGCTCCGGCCACTCAGGTCCCACTGTTAGTTAAAGAATGTGGAGAGGCCGGCATTCTGGGCATCATTATTATTTCTGCCGGTTTTCGGGAGACCGGTCAAGAGGGCCGAGCTCTGGAAGAAGAAATTCTTGCCCACAAAAAAAACTACCCGGGTATGCGCATTATCGGACCAAATTGCCTTGGGATAATTTCTCCTAATTTCCAACTGAATGCCAGTTTTGCCGCCGCCATGCCGCTCAAAGGGCATATTGCCTTTATTTCTCAATCAGGGGCTCTTTGCACTTCCATCCTTGACTGGTCGCTGCGGGAAAAAATCGGCTTTTCTCATTTTGTTTCGATCGGCAATGCTATTGATATTGATTTTGGCGATTTGATTGATTACTTTGGCGAAGACGAAAATACCAGATCTATCCTTCTCTATATTGAATCAATTGCCAATCCGAAAGCTTTTATGTCCGCTTCCAGGGCTTATGCCAGAACAAAACCGCTGGTGGCCTATAAGGCAGGCCGTTTCCCCCAATCAGCCCGGGCTGCTTCTTCTCATACAGGTGCCTTGGCTTCAGAAGACGCCATATATGATGCAGCCTTTAAAAGAGCAGGGATAGCCAGGGTGTTTGAAATAGGTGAGATGTTTGATGTGGCCGAACTTATTGGCCGGCAAAAAATCCCCAAGGGTCCCTGGCTGGCTATTGTCACCAATGCCGGCGGACCGGGCGTGATGGCTTCAGACACCTTAATTGAAGCTGGCGGTGAACTGGCCGAACTAACTACTCAGACTGTCAAGCATCTCAATGAGATTTTGCCACCCGCCTGGTCGCATGGTAATCCGGTAGATGTCCTGGGTGATGCCAGATCGAAGACGGTAGCTAAAGCGGTTAAAGCTGTTCTTGATGACCAGCAGACTGACGCTGTCCTTCTCATCATCACTCCCCAAGCCATGACTAACCCAACAGGCATTGCCAAAGAATTGATACCGGTGGCCTCCGAGACTCCAAAACCGGTGCTGGCCGCTTTTCTGGGTGGTCCGTCCATGGATCAGGCAGTTAGTTTGCTCAATGAGGCCGGCCTCCCAACTTATGGGACGCCAGAGCAGGCTGTCAGAGCTTTTATGATCCTGGTCAATTATGCCCGAAATCTGGATAACTTGTATGAAACCCCGCGGGAAATCTCAGTTGAATTCCCGGTCGACAGAGAAAAAATTCGCCAGGAAATTCTTCCCTTATTAACTCAAGGGTCAGAAATTCTGGATGAGCTAACCTCCAAAAAAATTCTTAAGGCCTACGGATTGGAGACAACCTTGCCCCAGCTGGCCCGGACCAAAGAAGAGGCGGTCAAAACAAGCCAGGAAATTGGTTTCCCGGTGGTTTTAAAAATTCACTCTCCTGACATTACCCATAAAAGCGATGTGGGCGGGGTAGCTCTTGACCTCGAAGATAGCCACATGGTTGAAACCGCTTTTGAACGCCTCCTGGCCACCGTCAAAGAAAGAGCGCCAGAGGCGAGGATAGAGGGTGTTGCTGTTCAGAAGATGATCAAAAACCAGCCAGCCGTGGAAATGATTCTGGGTAGCAAAAAAGACGAAACTTTCGGGGCAGTCATCATGGTTGGTTCAGGCGGAATAGCGGCTGAGGTTCTGGGTGATCGCTCACTGTGTTTTCCGCCTTTAAATGAAAGGCTGGCCAGGCGGGCCCTGGAAGAACTAAAAACCTGGCCTTTGCTTAAAGGCTACCGTGGCCAACCTCCAGTTAATCTGGAAAAATTAATTGAAACCATTATCAGATTTTCTTATTTAGTAGCTGATTATCCAGAAATAAAGGAGATTGATATCAACCCGTTGCTGGCGAGCCCGGTGGAAGTTATTGCTCTTGATGCCCGGATAATAGTGGATAAGACAGTTCCACCGGAGAAAGCAAAACGTTATCAGCATCTGGTTCTAAGACCTTATCCGGAAGAATTTATCCGCAAAGTCAAAATGAGAGACGGCACAGAAATCACGCTGCGACCAATCAGGCCTGAAGATGAACCAGCCTGGATGGAACTTCTGGGAAGTTGCTCGCAGGAAACAATTTATTCTCGTTTCCGCTATTTCTTTTTCTGGCAGTCGCACGAAGTGGCCTCAAGATATTGCTATATAGATTATGACCGGGAAATGGCCATTGTGGCTGAGCTGCAGGAAGGAAATAAGCGCCGCCTGCTGGGGATAGGACGCCTGACCGCTGACCCCAGCCGGTCAGTGGCTGAATATGCTGTGCTTGTTCAGGATGACTGGCAGAACAAAGGACTGGGAGGATTGCTAACCGACTACTGCACCGAGATCGCCCGGGCCTGGGGTGTAAAAAAAATCATCGCCTACACCACGACTGACAACCCGCGGATGATAGCTGTCTTTAAAAGGCGCAATTTTGACATCCGCCTTGACCCGGTCTCAAGTCTGGTCGAAATTCAAAAGAATCTTTAGTTGCCTGATTTTCATTGCCTGAAGATCCTATCTGTTTATTTTAAAGCAGCGATTTTGCCAGAATTTCCAAACTAAAAAACTTTATCAGAGTTAGACTCGACTCAATTTATTTGTTATAAATAGCTTCATTATGAACAGTAAAACAAGCAAGGGAAACCAGCGCCGGCTTTTATCCTTCCTTCTTTTAACTTTTTGCTTCATTTCTTTTCAGGCTTTTGATCTGCCGGCAGAAGAAAAGGAAAATATTTCTCTGACCTTTAGTGGCTATATCAAAACCGATATTATTTATGATACCAGACAGACAGTTAACCTGAGAGAAGGGCATTTCTTGCTTTTTCCTCAGGACAGGCTCCTTGATCCGGCCGGGCGTGATCTTAACGCTAAAGATACTTTTCATATTCTGCCGATTCAAACCAGACTGGCTCTAAAGATCAACGGTCCACAAGCCCTGGGAGCTAAAACTTCAGGTTATATCGAAGCGGAATTTTTCGGCATGTCCGATGCCGATATCAATGGCTTCAGGCTGAGGCATGCTTATCTTAAATTAAACTGGAAGAAGACAGAACTGCTGGTGGGCCAATTCTGGCACCCGATGTTCATCAGCGACAGCTATCCTGAGGTTGTTTCTTTTAATACTGGCGCCCCTTTTGAGCCATTTTCGCGAGCACCGCAGATCAGTGTTACCTGGAGGCCAGAGCCGGCCTTGTCTTTTTCTTTAACCGCCCTTTCGCAGAGAGATTTCGCCTCGACTGGACCGGCTGGAGTAAGTACCTCCTATTTCAGGAATGCCGCCTGTCCTGAACTTGATTTTAAAGCAGCCTATAGCCAGAAGAATTTCCTGGCCGGGGCTGGAATCAATGTGCTTAAAATTGTGCCGCGACTGGCTACTGAGACCGGTTACCAGGCGAATGAATCTCTGACCTCGCTGGCTGGCTATGCTTTTGGCCAGCTCAAAACGAAGCCCGTGACCATAAAGGCCGAAGGTGTCTATGGAGGCAATCTTCATCATCTGACCATGCTGGGTGGTTATGCTGTCTCCAAAATAGTTGATCCTATAACCGCTCAACGCGATTATTCCCCAATTAATACTGCTTCCGGCTGGATTGATATCCAGACTAACGGAGAAAAATGGCAGCTTGGGCTATTCTCAGGCTATAGCCAGAACTCAGGAGCCAGAGGCGATATCGTCGGTCCTGTTTACAGCCGCGGCGAGACTATTGACCACCTTGTCCGAATTACTCCACGTTTTGTTTTTAATGCGGGGAAGGTTCGATTAGCTCAAGAAATAGAATTGACTTCTGCCGCCTACGGTTCGCTTGACAGCCGTGGGCGGGTCAACGAACAAAGAACCGTCACCAACCTCCGTTTTCTTTCGGCCGTCTATTATTTCTTCTGAAGTATTTTTGCCGGCAAAAAAACAAAGAGCTGGCTACAGGCCGTATTTGTCGATGATTTCCTGTTTCGTTTTGTGGAGAATATCAAATTTCTTGCCGACTTTGATGAAAGCCTCCAGAGCTTTGTCCAGGTGATGAAGTTCATGAGCGGCAGAGATCTGAGTTCTGATTCTGGCCTGACCCTGAGGAACAACCGGGAAGAAAAAGCCGATGGCATAAATTCCCTCATCATAAAGAGCAATAGAAAAATCCTGGGCCAGTTTGGCATTATAGAGCATGATGGGGACAATCGGCGTGTCACCTTCCTTCAGAATAAAGCCAGCTTCAGTCAGGCCCTTCCTCCAGTAATCAGTATTTTTCTCCAGTTTGTCCCGCCGCTCGGTAGTGGCAGAGAGAATCTCCAGGACTCTTAACACACCTGCAATAATCATAGGAGCAACTGTATTGGAGAAAAGATAAGGCCGGGCTTTCTGACGGCACATCTCGACCAGCTCTTTCCGGCCAGACACGCAGCCACCTGTCGCTCCGCCGAGTGCTTTGCCAAATGTGGTCGTGATGACATCAACTTTGCCCATCACCCCAAACTTCTCATGTGTCCCACGCCCCGTTTTCCCGATAAAACCAGTGGCATGCGAGTCATCAACCAGGAGCATAGCATTGTATTTCTCGCAGAGCTCGACCATCCTGTCCAGCTTGGCCGCATCACCATCCATGGAGAACACACCGTCCGTGACCACCAGTCTCAACCTCTTGTCCTGGTACATCTGGAGCTTCTGCCCGAGGTGATCCATATCAGAGTGCTTGTAAGTGTCATTCATGGCACTGCACAGCCTGATGCCATCAATCAGTGAGGCGTGGACCAATCTATCTGAGATAATTACATCCTCTTTGGTCAGGATAGCTTCAAACACGCCGGCATTAGCATCCATGCAGGAAGGAAAAAGAATCGTGTCCTCGGTTCTGAGAAATTCAGTTACCTTTTCTTCGAGCTGCCGATGAATATCCTGCGTGCCACAGATAAAGCGCACCGAAGACAGGCCAAAGCCCCGTCTGTCGAGCCCTTCATGGGCAGCTTTAATGACCTCTGGATGACTCGACAGCCCCAGATAATTATTGGCGCACATATTGATGACTTTTTTCAAAGGCGCCCCGGCTGGAAACTCCACTTCAATCTCGGCCGCCTGGGTCGAATGGATAGATCTCTCTTCCTTTAATATACCAGCTGCCTGCAGGGCCTCGAGCTGATCCTGGTATAGCTTTCTAACCTCGTTAGGATAAGCCATGATTTTTTCCTCCTATTATTAAAAAGTCTGCCGGGCAAAGGCAAGCAACTCACCGGGCTGGCCAATCTTAACCTTTTACAAATTCTTTGACCAACTCGGCGATTTTATTAACCGAGTCAAATGCCTCAGGCGTAGCTTTTTCATCAGGAATTTGAATCTGGTATTTATTCTCCAGAAACCTCTTGAGGGAAACCATCGAGAAGGAATCAACTATACCGCCAGAAATAAGCGGGGTTTCATAGTCAATTGGGTCGCTATCTGGTTCTAAATATTCATCGGTTACATAATTTTTAATGACTTCCTTGAGTTCGTCCATGTTGTTGCTCCTTTTTTATTTTTGTCTTTTTATTAGATATTTTCAACCTTATTTTATTTAATCATTTTCCAGCGTCGAGGTATCACCAGCTTCTTCACCCCATTCTTTGGCATGGAGAATCCGGCGCATGATCTTACCGCTTCTGGTTTTGGGCAGCGTGTTAACAAACTCGATTTCCTGGGGCATAGCCAAAGGTGAAAGTTTCTTGCGGATATAGTTCATGATATCAAGTTCAATATCCTTAGAAGGGCTATGGCCTGGCTTTAAGGTCACAAAGGCTTTAACCACTTCCATATTGATTGGATCAGGCTTACTGACCACGGCCGACTCTGCCACGGCCTGATGCTCGAGAAGAGCCGATTCAACTTCAAATGGGCTGACCAGGTGGCCGCCCGTATTGATGATATCGTCATCCCGGCCAACAAACCAGAAATAGCCGTCGCTGTCAAGACGGGCCCGGTCTCCGGTCAGATACCAGCCATTATGAAATTTATTTTTATAGGCTTCTTCATTTTTCCAGTAGCCTCTCATCATGGAAGGCCAGCCAGGTTTTATTCCGATTAACCCTATTTTCCCCGGATGAGGATAGGGCTCATAAGTATTTGGATTCAAGATCGTGGCCGTTATGCCTGGAAAGGCACGTCCCATTGAACCAGGTTTAACCGTCATGCCCGGAAAATTAGTAATCAGGATGCAGCCCGTTTCGGTCTGCCAGTAAGTATCATGAAATGGTTTCCCAAAGACTCTAATGGACCAGTTAACCGCCTCAGGATTGAGAGGCTCACCCACACTGGCCAGATGACGAAGTAAAGATAGGTTAAATTTTTTAATGATTTCATCTCCGGCTTTCATCAGTGACCTGATGGCCGTCGGTGCCGAATACCAGACGGTGATTTTATTATTCTCAATAAAGCGATACCAGGCCTCAGCCGAAAAACCGCTGTCCAGGACACATTGCGTCACCCCCAGGCTGAAGGGAGCAATTATTCCATAGGAAGTTCCCGTTACCCAGCCGGGATCAGCCGTGCACCAGTAGATATCATCATCTCTGAGATCCAGCACCCATTTAGCCGTCAGATACTGAGAAATCAAGGAATAATGAACATGCTGAACTCCCTTGGGCATCCCCGTTGTCCCCGAAGTATAGTGAAGGACGGATGGCGATTCAGCATAGGTTGGATAAATATCATAATCCTCGACTCCGCCCAGAGCCTCCATAGAAAAAGCTGTTTCCCTTTCCTGAAGCGGGCTTCGGCCATCATAGTCGACAATAAAAATATGCTGGAGAGAGGGCAACTTATCTTTGATTTTTCTGACCTTGGCTACATGCTTCTTTTGAGTAAAGATAGCCGCGGTCTGAGCATTTTCCAGCCTGACAAAAAGTGAATCTTCGCCAAAAGCTGAGAAAAGAGGCTGAGCAATAGCCCCTGTCTTCAGGATACCCACAAAGCCAATATAAAGCTCTGGTATTCTATCCATAAAGAGGCAGACCCGGTCGCCAGCCTTCAGGCCCGAATCGGTTAGGAAACGGGCAAAAGTATTGGAATAGCGCCTGAGATCGTTGTAGGTATAGATCTTTTTTTCTGCACTGAAGCCTTCCCAGATAAGGGCTATCTTGTCAGCTTTACCCTGCTGGCAAACACGGTCGGAGCAGTACCAGCCGATATTAATCGGCTGACCTGGCTGATAGCCGAGTTCCTGCTCGCTTAGCGACCAGGAAAAATTTTTAGTCCGCTCTTCATAGTTTCCAAAGTTGGACATCTTCCCTCCAGTTTTTATTTTTCCAAAATGACCGTAGCTATGGCCAGCGTCCTGAGATGTGATAAGCTGACATAAAAGTGGCCGATACCTTCGGCCTGACAGAATTCCTTAGCCTGACCATAAACCTCAATAACTGGTTGACCTGATTCCAGATTATGGATTTCTATTTCAGAAAATTTAACCCCGCGACTCCAGCCGGTGCCGAGAGCTTTCATAAAAGCCTCTTTGGCGGCAAAGCGGGCAGCATAATGCTGGAAAGCAAACTTTTTACTCTCGCAGTAGCCAATCTCAACGGGGGTATAAAGCTTTTCTTTAAGCCCCGGAGTTCTGGTTAGCTTATCCTCGATTCTCGCCACCTCAATGATGTCTACGCCTACCCCAAAAATCAATGGCCCTCCTGATTTTCAATCAACCTCTTTGAGCTTCTCCTGCCTCTTTTTCTCTCCTCTTCAGTCCTTCCAGTCAAAAAAATATTATAGAAAAAACCGCGGCAAAGTCAAAAGGTGCGGCTATCATGCCTGTCCCAGATGATCAAAAAGTATTTTGAACCCAATGAAAACCAAAACCAGGCCTCCAAACAGCTCTGCTCGGCGCCCCAGAACCTGGCCCAGGGCCGGGCCTAACCGGCTGCCAATGACAGTCAGGGTGAAAGCTGTAAGACCGATAACCAGGCTGGCCAGCCAGACATTGAGGCCAATGACCGGCAGGCTAAGACCACAAGCCAGCGCATCGAGGCTGGTAGCCACGGACAGGACCAGAAGTGGCCATCCCCGAGTTAAATCTTTACCGTTATATTTTTTGTCTCGGGACCAAAAAGATTCTAGAGCCATTCTTCCACCGATAAGGACCAGCAAGCCAAAAGCTATCCAGTGATCATAGCGGGAAATTAATTTTAGCAGATGCTCGCCAATTAACCAGCCGACAACAGGCATCAGAAACTGGAAAAAACCAAAATAAGAGGCCAGGCGAAAAGCCTGCCTGGTCTTCAAACCTGAAAGGGAGCAGGATAATCCAACGGTCACGGCGAAAGCATCAACAGCCAGAGCCAGGGCCAGACCGAGTAGAATAATGACTTTCATAATTCTAAGATTCTATCATAGCTTGAGCTAATTTTCTCTCCAGGATTACAGCCAGCAGGCTTACCATCTCAGCTTTTTCAGAGTATAATTTTTTTTATATGGAAGAAAAAATTATTCTCCGGGGAGTCCGGGTTCATAATCTAAAGAACATTGATCTGGACCTGCCTGTCGGTCAACTTATTGTTATCACCGGGGTCAGCGGCTCTGGTAAGTCATCCTTAGCTTTTGATACTCTTTATGCTGAAGGACAGAGGCGTTATCTCGAATCTCTCTCTTCCTATGCTCGCCAGTTCCTCGAACGCCTCGACAGACCGGAGGCTGACCTGATTGAAGGTATTCCACCGGCCATTGCCATCCAGCAAAAGGCTTCGGCCAAAAATCCCAGGTCAACCGTGGCCACCGTCACCGAGATTTATGATTATTTAAGAGTCCTTTATGCTCATCTGGGGACAATACACTGCCTGCAGTGCGGCCAGCCAGTTAAAAAAGATACGATTGACTCCATGGTGGAAACCCTTTTTAAATTTCCTGCCGGAACAAAGATGATTATTACCTTTGACTGGTCAGAGGAGAAAAAGCTTTCCGAGTTAAGAAGAGAAGGGTTTTTGAAAATTTATGGCCGCGGCCAGATTAGATCTCTTGATGATTTCGAAAACGGAAAACCAAACAAGAGTGGAGTGGAAGTGGTGGTTGATGAGTTAGTCCTTGATAAAGAAGACAGGGAGCGGCTGGTTGATTCTCTGGAAACGGGATTAAAGAAGGGTGAAGAGCATGTTCGAGTTCGGGTGGAAGGCGGGCCCGTTTATCTTTTCACCGAGCAGCTGGAATGCCGGCAATGTGGAATTGTCTATGAAGAGCCTTATCCTAATCTTTTCTCTTTTAATAGCCCGCAAGGAGCCTGCCCGGTCTGTCATGGCTTTGGCGATCTGGCTGTTCTTGATGAGAACAAAATTGTTCCGGATAAAAACAAGTCCCTGGAAGAGGGTGCTATTGAACCCTGGACCAAGCCGGCCTCACGTGGACTTCAGAAGGAACTACTGCGGGAGGCCAGAAAGAGAGGCATCTCGACCTCGCTGCCCTTTTCCCGTCTTAAGCCTGAACAGCAAAAATTTATTCTGGAAGGCGGTGATGGTTATTATGGCGTCAAAGGTTTTTTTGACTGGCTTGAATCTAAAAAATATAAAGTTCAGGTTCGAGTCCTTCTAAGCCGTTATCGCCAGTTTGTGCCCTGCCCGGCCTGCTATCGAACAAGGCTTAATGAAAAAGCCCTGGCCATAAAAATCCAGGGAAAATCCATCGGAGATTTCTGCACCCTGACTGTCAGAGAGGCTTTTAACTTCTTTGAGAACTGGATACTGAGCCCGTATGAGAGGCAGGTTGGCGAGCGACTGATTCAGGAAATAAAAAACCGCCTGAACTTTTTGCTGGAAGTTGGACTTGATTATCTGTCCCTCGACCGCCTGACCTTTACCCTGAGTGGAGGTGAAGCCCAGAGAATAAACCTGGCCGCCGCCTTAAGCGCTTCCCTTGTCGGAACACTGTTTATTCTCGATGAGCCATCAGTTGGCCTGCATCCACGTGACAATAATCGCCTGGTCAAAATACTAAGAGAGCTGCAGGGGATAGGAAATACAGTGATCGTTGTCGAACATGATCCGGAGATTATTGCCCGGGCTGATTATATAATTGATCTCGGGCCAGGAGCCGGCGAATACGGCGGGGAAGTTATTTTTGCCGGGCCGATGAAAGATTTTCGGGAGGACCGGAAATCTCTGACAGCTAAATATATCAGGGGAGATTTATCCATCCCGCCGCCTCCTGCCAGGCGGCCGGTGACTGATTGCCTTAAAATCTACGGGGCCAGAAAACATAATCTGAAACATCTTAACTTCAGCCTGCCACTTGGAATTTTTGTCTGCATCACCGGCGTCTCGGGCTCAGGCAAAAGCACTCTCGCCGAGGATATTATATATAAAGGCCTCACCGGGGAAAATGGTGATGGCTATGACCGGCTGGAAGGTCAGGAGTTAATCAGCCAGGTCATTAAAGTTGACCAGTCGCCTTTAAGCACTTCTCCCCGTTCTATCCCAGCTACTTACACCAAAGCCATGGATAACATCAGGGAATTGTTTGCTTCGACGCGGGAAGCTAAAGCTCTTGGTTATAAGGCTGGCCATTTTTCCTTTAACACGCCGGGTGGCCAGTGCCCTGACTGCCGGGGAGCCGGCTTTCAGCAGGTGGAAATGCAATTCCTGAGCGATGTCACCCTGACCTGTGAAACCTGTCAGGGCCGGCGATATAAACCAGAAATTCTCGAAATAAAATACCGGGGAAAAACTATTTATGATGTTTTAAAGATGAGTGTCAGCGAAGCCTTAGAATTTTTTGCTGGTGAGGAAGATATTGAGCGACGACTTCTGCCGCTGGCTGAGGTCGGACTGGGCTATCTGAGGCTGGGTCAGCCGACTACCACACTCTCCGGAGGAGAACTGCAGCGTATCAAGCTGGCCTACCATCTGGTTCATGCCAAGAAACAGGAAATCCTTTATCTTTTTGATGAACCAACTATTGGGCTTCATGCTGATGATATCAAAGTCCTTCTCCAGTGTTTTCAAAAACTGGTCGAGGAAGGAAACAGCCTGGTGGTGATTGAACATAATCTCGATGTGGTCAAATCAGCTGATTATATAATTGATCTCGGACCAGAGGGCGGAGAAGGGGGCGGTTATATCGTTGCTCAGGGTTCTCCTGAGGAAGTAGTCGCCACACCCCGTTCAATAACTGGTGTCTTTTTGCAAAAAGTCCTGGTCAAGCCTCAATCAACTGGTATCGGCCGTCGATGATAATCAGCATAATCCGGCACCTGGCGGAAATATTCCTGGTTCATCAAAGGCGAGGAAATCATAAAATCCGCTGAGGAACGGTTACACGCCACCGGGATATTCCAGACAGCGGCTATCCGCAGCAAAGCCTTGATATCCGGGTCATGAGGCAGGGGTTCAAGCGGATCCCAGAAAAAGATCAGAAAATCAATGGCCCCTTCGGCAATTCTGGCTCCAATCTGCTGGTCGCCGCCCAGCGGTCCGCTTTCCAGTGTATTAATCTTAAGTCCAAGCTCCTTAGCCAGGAGCAGGCCTGTTGTCCCTGTTGCCCATAATTCATGATGTTCTAATGAGCCGCGATTATACCTGGCCCAGTCGAACAGATCCGGTTTTTTATTATCATGAGCGACCAGAGCTATTTTTTTCCTGACGGCCATTTTGACCAGCTTAGTTTTCACGGCCCTCTCCCTTCTTATTTTTTATCATGTCTCGTTTCGCAGACTGACCGACCACTGGCTGGGCAGGCCAGACAGAAAAAAATTAGAGTACCACTTTTTTCCTTCCCCATTTTAGCTTCATGGTCAGCACCCGGTCAGTAGCAAAAATCCTGGTCGTCCAGATTAGCATAACAATTACAAAGGCAAGATTGTAGGCAAGGCCCAGCCAGAACATGCCCATATGGCCAAACATCATGTTTTGCATAGCAAAAAAGGGATGAGAAAAAGGAATGGCCAGGACCAGAATTTTGGCCGGTAGACTCATAGTATTAATATCAGCAAAAAGGCTAATAAAATAAGGCACCAGAATGAGGAAAACCAGTGGAATATTTAAACTCTGGGCTGTCCGGTAATCTTCAGCCAGAACCCCGAGAATGGTAGCTATCGATAGCGCACAGAGGATAGCCAGGAAAAGAGACAGGCCAAAAAGAACATAGCCTTGAGTATCAATAGTCAATCCCAGTTGCTTTAGAATCGGAGCCAGCCCGCCGGTCGCCGAAGATAATTCGTCAGTTGGAAAACTGAAAGCCATCTGGAAGCCATAAAGATAAATAGCCGCTGACAGGAGGCCAACCAGGCCAGCGGCCAGCATTTTAGCCATGGCTATTGCCTGGCGAGAGATGGGCACAGTCAGGAGGGTTTCGAGTGTTTTATTCTGTTTTTCCATGGCAATAGCGGTGATGACCATTTGAGAAGAATACATAATGATCATCATCAGAATGATGGGCAGAATATAGCTCTGGGCATAGAGCGTGCCGATTACCGCTGCACTTGAGCCCTCAGCCATTCGATCTTTGACCATTATAAATTCCCGGTTTTTAATCGGGGCTTTAATTTCCGCCGGATTAATCTCAGGCAACTTCTCTTTCAAAAATTGATTGGAGAGAAAATCATTAGTAGTATCCAGCACCGCTCTAACTACTTCCGAGGTCCTGGTTCCCGATATTGAAATGCCCCGGAGATAGGAATAAGTTTCAACCTCAACCGACTTAAGGTTAGATACTTCCTGGCTGAAGCCGGGCGGAATGATCACCAGCAATCCCAGGTCAGACTGTTGAAGCTTTTTAACGACTTCTTCTTTTTCTCCGTTTTGCTCCTCAATGATAAAGTTGGCCATATTAAGAGTTCCAATTAGGTTCTTGGATAGTTCTGACTTATCGAGGTCTAAAATCGCAATTTTCTGTTTGGAGATGGCTTTTTTCATCTCTTTTTTAGTTACATTGCCAATAAAACTGAAGATCAGGAGCATCATGGCGAGAGAAATAATCAACTGTTTATTAATGAGTTCTTTTATTTCCTTGACCAGCAGATGTCCAAAGTTTTTCATTAAATGTTACTCCTGACCGAATTTTTAAAAACAATTTCGAGGTTTGGTGCCTGATATTTATCTTTGAGCGCCTGTGAGCTGCCGCTGTCAAGGATCTGGCCGCGATCAATCAGGGCAACGCGGTCGGAAAGGAACTCAACCTCCAACATATTATGAGAAGAAAGCAAAACAGAGACGCCCTCCCCGGCAAAGCGCTTTATGGTTTCCCTGACTTCAAGTGAGTTAATGACATCCAAGCCAGAGGTCGGCTCATCCAGGATAGCCAGGGCGGGTTTGGTCATTAAAGCTCTGGCCAGGAGCAGTTTTCTGGTCATGCCCTTACTATAGGTGCCCACTTTGTCTTTAAGCCTGACACCCAGGTCGCTAATCTGCTGGCCGCGGGCCACATATTCTTTGACTTCTCCCTCATTTCTACCGTAAAAGCGGGCCATAAATTCCAGGTAATCCTGGCCTTTCATATTACGATAAGCCCCGGCTTCTTCCGGTAAATAGCTGATTTTCTCCCGGAATTTTTCCGGATTTTTTCTGAGATCAAAACCGAGAAAGGCGACCCTGCCATCAGATGGTGTAAGCAGCGTAGCAATGATCCTCAGGGTTGTCGTCTTACCTGCTCCATTCGGGCCGATCAAACCAAAAATCTCACCCCGGTCAACTTTAAAGCTGATACCTTTAAGAGCTTCAAGCTGGCCATAATTTTTTTTCAAGCCTTCTACGTCAAGAACAGGGGTCATTCTGTCCTCCTTTTTCGTTGCTTATTCCCGATAATATACACAATTTCCACTATACAAATCCAATTCCAATCAAAAAAATTTATCAAGCGGAATTATCCCTGAAAAGCAGTTGCTTTTCAACTTATGACCAGAAAGAAGATAATTAGCCAGCTCCGCCAGGAATGATTAACTGCAGTTAGACTAGCACCCCCCTGAATTTTATTACTGTCAGCTTAATATTCTCTAAGAAGGCTTGGAGGCAATATGACTATTTCAGCCTGTTATTAAGGCTGATTGATAATAATTTTTAAGATAGCTCAATCAGGCTTTTTCTGGCTTTCTTCCTCAGCTGCTGGCCACAGACCAACCTTTTGCCTTATTTCTTGGTCAAGCCGGTCTGCCAGTTCTTTATTCTCTTTCAGAAGTTTTTTCACATTTTCCCGGCCCTGACCCAATCTTTCGCTCTTATATGAATACCAGGTGCCAGTTTTTTCCAGAACCCCATATTGAAGGCCGCAATCGACCAGATCTCCCTCCCGGGAAATACCCTCACCGAAAATGATATCAAATTGAGCATCCCGGAAAGGCGGAGCCAGTTTGTTCTTCACAATTTTAACCTTGGCCCGGTTTCCGACCACATTTTCTCCTTCTTTGATAGTGGCCAGCTTCCTGACATCTACACGGAGAGAGGCATAAAATTTAAGAGCCCGACCGCCAGTCGTTGTTTCAGGCGACCCGATGAAGACACCAATCTTTTCTCTGATCTGGTTAATAAAAATAAAGCAGGTTTTAGACCGGCTGACAATGGCTGTCAACTTGCGGAGGGCCTGAGACATCAGCCTGGCCTGTAGCCCCATGTGAGTATCCCCCATTTCCCCTTCCAGCTCAGCTTTTGGCACCAGAGCGGCAACAGAATCGACCACAATGACATCAACTGCCCCGCTTCTAACCAGAACTTCAGCAATTTCCAGCCCCTGTTCTCCGTAATCTGGCTGAGAAATCAGGAGATCATCAATGCTAATGCCTATTTTGGCGGCATAGAGAGGATCAAGAGCATGTTCAGCATCAATAAAAGCTGCCTGGCCACCCCTCTTCTGAGCTTCAGCAATGACATGCAGGGCCAGAGTAGTCTTGCCAGTAGCTTCAGGACCAAAAATTTCAACTACCCGGCCGCGCGGAAACCCGCCAATACCAAGGCTCAGGTCAAAGGCTATAGAGCCGGTTGGGATAACCTCGGCTTTGACCGCCGCCTCCTTCTGGCCGAGCTTCATCACAGCTCCTTTGCCAAATTGCTTTTCTATTTGCGATAAAGCTGCATCCAGAGCTTTTACCCTGGAAGTTTGTTTCTGTTCAATTTCTTCCGTTTTCATTTAGGCCTCCAAAAATATAAAGCCCGGCTCAAATCATTCCAGTGATTCTCCCGTTTTCATCCACATCTATTTTTTCAGCAGCTGGTGCTTTGGGTAAGCCAGGCATGGTCATTATATCACCACAATGGACAACTACAAAGCCAGCGCCCGAACTAAGCGTGGCATTGGTCAGCGTCAGATTCCAGTCTCGCGGCCGTCCAAGTTTTTTAGAATCATCAGACAGAGAAGCTTGTGTTTTGGCCACACACACCGGCAAATTGGCCAGGCCAAGCTGTTCAAAAAGTTCGATCTTTTTTCTGGCGGCGGTCTCAACCTTAATCCCATCTGCTCCGTAGATTTTGAGGGCAATAGCCTCAACTTTTTTCAACAGAGGCAGGTCGGAGGCATATAAAAATTTAAAGTCGGCTTTATCTTCGCCCATTGCTTTCATGACTTCCGCAGCCAGTTCCAGGCCGCCTTCGCCACCTTGATTATATACATTACTCAGGGCATATCTGGCTTTTTCCTGCTTGATAAGTTCAGTCCAGCGTTTAATTTCGGACTGATGATCAGCCGGGAAAAGGTTCAGCGCTACGACGAAGGGAATACCAAATATTCTCAAATTCTCAATGTGTTTTCTTAAATTTTCAAATCCAGCCTCTACCGCCTGTGGATTCTCGTTGGCCAGTTCATTAATTTTCAGTCCTCCGTGATATTTTAAGGCTCTCAAGGTTGAGACCAGCACGCAGGCAGCCGGGGCTGGCACCTGGCCGGTTCTAACTACGATGTCAAAAAACTTCTCAGCCCCCAGGTCAGAAGCAAATCCAGTTTCCGTCACGACATAATCGGCCAAGCTCAGGGCCAGCCGCGTAGCTATAATGGAATTTGTCCCGTGAGCAATGTTGGCAAAGGGGCCACCGTGAATAAAGGCCGGTGTTCCCTCCATGGTCTGAACAAGATTGGGGTTGATAGCATCCTTAAGAAGAGCGGTCATCGCCCCCTCAGCCTTAATATCCCGGGCAAAGACTGGCCGGCCATCAGTTGAAAAGCCAACTAAAATGTTGCCGACTCTATCCTTTAAATCTTTCAGATCGCTGGCCAGACAAAGTATAGCCATAACCTCGGAAGCCGCCGTTATATCAAAGCCAGTTTTACGGGCCATGCCCTGGAAGGTTTCGTCGGCTCCAATGATCACCTGACGTAGAGCCCGGTCATTCATATCTAGCACTCTTTTCCAGGTAACTGTCCGGCCATCAAGCAGTCCGGCCGAACCATCAAAATGAATTCGGTTATCAACCATGGCTGCCAGAAGGTTATGAGCCGCGGTCACTGCATGGATATCGCCGGTGAAATGAAGATCAATCTCCTCCCTCGGCACCACCATGGCTTTCCCCCCTCCGGTAGCTCCTCCCTTAATACCGAAGACAGGCCCGAGGGAAGGCTCGCGCAAAGTGAGACAGGCTTTCTTCCCCAGGCGGCTGAGAGCTTCTGACAGACCGATGGCTGTCGTGGTTTTGCCTTCGCCGGCCGGGGTCGGCGTCATGGCAGTCACCATGATCAGCCTGCCTTGTGAACTTTTATTATGGAAGGCCTGATAATCAACCTTGGCTTTATATTTTCCATAAAGTTCAAGATTTTCTTCGGAAATACCAAGCTGCCTGGCCACTTCTAAGACGGGCTTGAAGTTCATGATCTCCCTCCTATAACTAGTTATTTAACCAGAATTTATTTCTTTCTTCAATCTCCTTTTTCTTCTTGAATTAATCTACTGCCCGGGCAAAGCTCACATTATAAAAATGGGTTTGATATTTTTCTATCAACCCCTCATCAGCAAAACTATAATAGCAATTATTCCCAATGACAATATGATCAAGGACCCTGATTTGCATAACAGCACAGGCAAAAACCAGATCTCTGGTTATTTCCCGGTCGCAACTGGAAGGTTCAGGATCTCCAGAGGGGTGATTATGAACAAAAATGAGGCTGGAGGCTTCATATTTTAAAGCCTGTTTGATAACTTCTCTTGGATAGACAGCACTTGAATCAACCGTGCCTTCAAACAGGGTTTTTTCCTCAAGGATATGATTTTTGGTATTAAGAAACAGAACTTTAAAAACTTCGATTTTAAGATCTCTCAGACTGTAATAGAGATAATCAAAAACTTCCTGAGAAGACTTGCAAACCGGGCGCTTGATCATACAGTCTTTAAGATAGCGGCGAGCCACCTCCTGGACGAGTTTTAAGCCGAAAACATTCTGCCGGCCGATGCCTTTTATTTTTTGTAAATCTACTGGATCAGCTTCCATGACGCCTCTAAAGGTCTTAAACTCTTTGATAGCCAGCCGGGCCGCCTCCCGGCAGTCTTTCCGCGGCGTGCCCAGGGTTAGCAGCAGCTCGACAATCTCATAGTCAAGAAAACCAGCCAGGCCGCCTCTTAGAAATTTTTCACGCAAGCGCTGCCGGTGTCCTTCCTGTGCAGGCACTTGCCGCTCAATATCTTCAGCCATAATCTTCACCCTGTTTAAGATTTTTAGATTGGGGCAATCCGGGCAGTTGTTTTTGCTTCAGAGGAAAAGACGAAGCAGCAGTCAGGTTTTTCCCAGCCAGTTAATTATTTTTTGAAAAAAAGTGATGCCTCCTGCCCGGCAGCTTAATCAACATACAATCTGTCAATTAACGGTTTGTACTTTTCTTCGATGACTTTTCTTCTGACTTTCAGGGTGGGTGTCATTTCGCCTGTTTCAATCTCAAAATCTCTATCCAGAATGACAATCTTTTTAATTTTCTCATAAGAGGCCAGGTGCGAAGTCAATCGGTTAATTTCCTGCATAAAAAAGTTGTAAATCTCTGGTTTTTCAACTAGCTCTTTCTCAGTCGAAAAAGTGAGGTTATGTTCGGCCGCATATTTTTTTGTCTTTTCCAGGTCAGGCACAATGAGAGCAGAGACAAATTTTCGCCGATCGCCAGTGACCACCACATTGGCAATATAAGGACTGGCCATCAGGGCATTTTCAATCGGTTGAGGGGCAACATTTTTCCCACCAGAGGTCACAATGATGTCTTTCTTACGGTCAGTGATCACTACAAAACCGTCTTGATCAAGGTAACCAACATCACCTGTTTTAAACCAGCCATCCTCAAAAGCCTCTTCAGTCAAAGTTTCCTTATTGAAATACCCTTTCATGACATTCGGGCCATGAACCAGAATTTCTCCATCCGGAGCAAATTTCACTTCCTCTCCAGGGAGAACTTTCCCGACCGTTCCAAATTTAAAATCACTGACCGTGTTGAGAGAAATAACAGGCGAAGTCTCAGTTAAGCCATAACCTTCAATAATCAGAATTCCCATGGCATAGAAAAATTCGGCAATTTCCCGGGCCAGAGGAGCTCCGCCCGAGACAAAAAACCTGACCCGGCCTCCAGTTCTTTCCACTATTTTGGAAAAAACCAACCGATAAGCCAGCTGGTAACGGACTTTAAGCCAGGCTGGGAGTTGGCCATGACTGGTTTTAACCTGAACATACTTTCGCCCAACCTTAAGAGCCCAGAAGAAGATTCTTCGCTGCAAATTAGGCGAGCCCAGGACACTGTCCACTACCGCCGCATAAAATTTGTCAAAAAACCTGGGAACACTGACCATAATGGTTGGCCTGGCTTCAACCAGGTTGTCAGCTACCGTCTCCACACTTTCAGCATAGGCTATGGTGGCGCCAACATACAGCCAGGCAAAAGTACACATTCTCTCCAGCACATGAGACAGAGGAAGAAAACTTAAGGCCGTATCACCTGAGTTAAAGTCTACCAGTGAGCGCAGCGTCTGAATATTATTGACCAGATTATAATGGCTGAGCATAGCACCTTTTGGAGTGCCGGTCGTGCCGGACGTATAAATGATAGTCGCCAGGTCGTCGGGCAGAATGGATAGGGCTGCCCGGTCAAAATCGGCAGGGTGGTCCAGGTTATATTGTTCCCCGATTTTTTCCACTTCGGCCAGGCCGACCACCCCATCCGGGACATTGCCTTCCATCAGTATATATTTTTCAACGAGTGGCAGTTCGTGGCGGATCGAAGTAATTTTCTGCCAGAGCTTCAAGTTAGAACAAACCAGAAACCTGGCCTGCGAATCATTGATAATATATTTAATCTGGTCGGGAGCAAGATTCGTATAAACTGGAACAGTGACTCCACCCCCAGAAACCGTGGCCACATCAACCATGACCCATTCTGGCCCGTTTTCGGATAAAATAACCAGTTTGTCTCCTTTATTTAAGCCAGCAACCTTCAGACCAGAAGAAATATTTCTAACCCGCCGGGCGAACTCAGCGGTGGAAACAGGAAGATATTGACCATTCTTTTTAGCCAGCATCAGCGCTTCCTTCTGGTGGTTCTTGTCTAAGTTAAGGAAAATCTTCGACAGAGTGTCAATCACTGCCTGCCTCCTTTATTTTATGCTCGCTTCCTTGTCTGATGGAGAAAAATAACCGGACATTTTCCTCTCATGTGCCAGCAACCATGTCTTACGCCAGAGTCCAGCCCCAAAGCCAACCAGGCTGCCATCAGCTCCAATCACCCGGTGGCAGGGAATGATGATGACCAGAGGATTGTGGTGATTGGCTCTACCCACTGCTCTGGCCGCACCCGGTCGGCTGCAAGCGGCAGCTATTTCTCCGTAAGTCCTGGTCTCGCCATAAGGAATTTTCTGTAGCTCGCACCAGACTTTATTTTGAAAGTTGGTTCCCTCCAGCCACAGGGGCAGAGAAAACTCCCGTCTCGTCCCACGAAAATACTCATCCAGCTGCTGCCAGGCTGCCACCAATGGTTCTGGCGCTCGGGCCAGACTGGCCTTCGTCTTATCGAGAGAAAAGGCCAGCTGGCTTTGTTTTAAAAACGAACAACCTTCCAGTCCTTCTCTCTCGCCAGTTAATTCTATTAAGCCTATCGGAGAATCATAATATGCTTTCACCCGCTCCCGTCCCTAACTTTATTCTTTCAATCTTACCCAGATGTAGGTTAGGCCCTTGTCATTTTCCAATCTTAATTCAAAGACCTCAGGAAAGGCTTTAAATAACTGCGACAGCTGGCGATAGCCATAGGTTCTCGGATCAAAACCAGGATCGAGCTGGCGTAGATAAAAGCCGATGCTGCTCAGTTTCCCCCAGCCATTTTCATCGGCGGCCATATCCACGGCCGCTTTTAATAGCGGCAGGGGATCATAACCGCGCGGCTTGGGTTCCTCGCTGGTCTTCTCGGCCGGGCTGGATCTTCTCTTTTTTTCTTTTCCGCCAAGGCCAAGGTTTTCGGTGTAAATAAAAACATTGCAGGCATTGATGAAGGCCTTGGGAGTTGTCCTTTTGCCGATACCCATGACAAAGTAGCCAGCTTCTCTGATTCTGGTGGCCAGCCGGGTATAATCAGAATCGCTGGAAACAATGCAGAAGCCATCCACCAGACGGCCATGTAGAATATCCATGGCATCAATAATTAAGGCACTATCCGTAGCATTTTTCCCGACGGTATAACGGAATTGCTGAACTGGCTGAATAGCATTTTCATGCAAGACTTTTTTCCAGCCAGCCATGTTAACTGTGGTCCAATCGCCATAGATACGCCGGATGGTAATCAGCCCGTATTTGCCGACCTCAGCCAGAATATCAGAGATAAGCGTCGGCTGGGCGTTGTCACCATCAATTAGCAGGGTAATTTTCCTGCTCTTTTCTTCCAGACTATCAATCATGGTGCCTCCAAAAAGCCCTTAAAGCTTTCCTATTTTACTTGTTTTCTGATTATTATTAAATATCAAGTTTGCTTGCTACTCAAGACCTCTTTTTTCTCCATTGATATAAATATTTGCCACCAGCCGAACTCTTGAGATAAAGTTATAAAGTAAAATGCTAAAAATTGGAAACAGAACTTATAAAGTTTTTCTACTGGCCAGCTGGCTTCTTAGCTTCTACGTTCTGGTCAGTCTACCACCGGCTGCGGCCAGGACCGGGGAGCCGGCTCCGGCTGCTTCCATCCATCCGCAGGGTGGTCCGAGACCCGGTGGGCCCGGCGGGGGGAGCGATCGCTTCCTAGCGGGACAATTGTCCCGTTCGCTGGATGAGAAGCTTCATCTCTGGCTAATTAAACAACTTGAGCCCCCGGCTCTCGAAGAATTTGTCCTGAACTCTCAGGCCATCTTAGATTCAGCCGGCTTTGATTTATATTTGCTGGAATTGTGGCTGAAGGGCCACCCGCTCGAAGCACTGGCTCTTCTTGATAGTAAATTAGACATAGCTCCAGATGATCAGCTCCGCCTTAATCAGGTAGGCAGTTTCTTTTTTTCCTTAGGTGAGTATGAACTGGCCAGAGATTTTTTTACCGCTGCCAGCACCCGCTGGCCAGACCAGCCCTCCATCTTGAATAATCTGGCGGCGACTCTTTCTGCCCTGGGGCTAAGGAAAGAAGCGGCCGACCTCTACAGGCAATGTCTTGAGCTTGATCCCTGCCACCCTGAGGCTAACCTCGGTTTATATGAGTTGAGTTCTTTAGAGGCAGGCGGCCGCCCTGACCAGAGCCGGCTGATAAAGGCCCTTCAGGGGGCCTATAGAGAAAAGGTGGCCAGACTGATCGGAATTTTCAGCTGGCCATTGCCCCAGTCCTTTGAGCAGGAGGTAAATTTCCATCTGCCGCCGCTGCCCTCCAATTTCGAACAATATATCAGCTCAGTCAGTATCTACCAGGAAGCTCTGTTTGAACTAAGTCAGAGAGAAGGAACACTGGCTCGAGAGCTGGCCCGACAGCAACGACTGGCAGCAACTTCTTCCAGCCAGGAGAAAACAGATAATCTGGCCAGCTCCTGGCGGCTTTTTTCTTCCATGAGCTATGCCTGCCTGCTGCAAGCGGAAGGTCGCCTTGATTGGCTGGAAAGGGAAGCAGAGAACCCAGCTGATCTTGATCTGGAAAGAATTATAACCGCTTCAGTTCAGTCCCTGGAATCAGTTTATAAAGCTTACCTCCAGCAAGAAAAAAAGGCACTTGACGCGCCTCACTCGACCAGAGCAGATGAACTGAAAAAAGCCCGCGATTATTATTGTCTCGAATACAGAAAAGAGGTAACCCACTGGTATCTACAATATCGGGAAAGACTTCTGGCCTATTTCCAGCAAGCCCGGCAGGAACTTAAAACTTTCCTCCCCAGGTTTTATTTCTGGCTCAGATATTTACCGGAGAATCAACAGACATCAAGACGCCAGGAGACCGAGCTCAGGCTCATAAAAATTTATTCCAGGCTGTGGGAAAAAGCACTGTGGCTTCAAACCAGACTCGGTCAGCCAGCTTTCGCGGACTGCCTCCCTGCTCTGGAGCCTTCTCCTGAAGACCGAAACGAACCGGATATCCCCCTGTACTCACCTGTTGATGATCTGGAACTTGCCTTTAAATCAGAAGTCTTTTCCTTTTCTTTAAAGGCTGACCAGGTGGGTTTTTCTGACACTCAGCCAGCAGCTGGTTCTCCTGGGAAAGCCTTATTTCCCTCAGCCACCATTTATTTATATCCACCGGCTTCAGAAAACAACCAGCCGGTTTATCTGGTGGTCGATGAAGAAGGCAGGTTAATTGATCTAGGAAAACTCGTCTCTTTGCCAACTGGTCGACTCTCTCCGGGTAGCCACTTTGAGATTGTTTTTAACTTGAGCTACCCGTCACAGAGGATTTCTTCAGGTGCGAAAGACAGCGGAGCAGATCTTGGTGGTTTTTAGTCGCCAAATCGCGGATTAACCACCCCGGCATAGATAGAACCAAATGTATAGCTTATTCCTAATGACAGCCCGTAGCTATAGGAAGTGGCCAGTGCTTTTTTCTGGAGCAAAATATCTTCCAGACTGAGGTCCCCTTTGGCCAGATAAACCTGATCATTGATTTTGGAAAACCTGCCAGTAAAGTTGATGGAAAAACCGCGGTAGAGTCTGAGGTTAAGGTTTGTCCACAAAACCAGATGATTCTTTTTAAAATCATTAAAATAATGGAAACCCTCCAGCGACGAACTGATATTTCCCCAGGGTTCCTTCATCTCAAAGCTCACGGTTAAGGTTTCTCCCAGGAGGGCTTCCCTGGTTTTATCAAAGATAGTCTCCTCATGATAGTAATTGAGATTAAAGCCTAATCGGTAAAGAATCCGCAACTGACGCCGCGTAGATTCCGAATAAGGGAAAAAATTGTATTCAATAGCCGGAGCCGGATTTAAAGAAAAATCAAGATTATTATATGTTGAGGAAGATAGGCTCAACCAAGCGCCGATCGACCAGTGCTCATTCAAAGAAACAACATAAAGGTTCGACAGGTTGAAACTTTTCTGAATCGAAGTAATATCTTCCGTCACACCATCTTCCTCCACCTTAAAGACACTGCTGCTGTAATAACCTGACAGACCGGTTCTAAATTTCATTTTATCTGTCACCCGGTTAGCACTTAAGTTCCCGCGAGCAGACAAGAAATGTTTGGTTTTTTCACCCGACAGGCTGCCGGAAAGTCCAAGGCTAAAAACCCAGGATTTCCAGGGATCCTCAGCCGGAGCCGGCGGCAGCCTCTTTTCAAAATCTATGCGGAGATAATCACCTAAATCCGTTTTAGCCACATATGGAACCAGGCCAACCTTTAACACGCGGACGAGGCCCTTGCGTTCCACATCGGCCGAATCAGTTCGTTTAGAGATATATTTCAGAGTATTATGAATATCATAAAAATTATTCCGGCCAATAAAATTAAGGGTATATTCACGGCCGCCATCGCCCGTCGACTGTATGGTAATCAACACATGAATATCCGCTTCATTCTGATCACGGACAAAATGGACAAAGGTAATTTCTGAACGAATGTAGGTCATATCACATTGATGACAATCAATAAAAACTCTGGGCGGTTCAATCTGAGGCTGGTTGATCTCCCTGATTTGCGCCAGGCCTGGCCAGCTAAGAATAAAAACCAGACCGGTCAGGGCCAAAAGGCTGTTAGAAAGACGGCCATAAGCAGGCCGGATTTTCAATCCATCTGTCCTTTCGTTGAACTCTGTTCTGGTCAAATATTTGACCGCTTCGCCGGCTGATGTTCAGCCCTGTCGGTTAAAAGTTCTAATTTAATACCCGGTTTTTGGCTGCCAGGAGGCCCTCCTGGATAATTGGTCTTCCCTGAGTTAAACCAATTTTTCATCTCCTGGCTGAAAATATTAAAGAGGAGTTTCAGACCAAAAATTGTTCCGATGGGGACCAGTAAAGTTAAAATCACTGCCGTTAATAATGATGTCACCCGTGACCACTTCTTCTTTTTAGACAGACCAGAAGCAGTTAAGATGGCCATCAAGCCAAAAAGGAAAGAGGCTAAAGACAGCCACAGACCGCGGCTGATGAGATAATCTCCGCCGGAGAGGTGAAGAAGTTCTTTCTCTGAGCCGGATGACAGATAGATAAAAATAACTACGCCCAGGGTAACAGCAACAGTAAAGATGGCCAGCACTCCGGCTGTCTTAATAATAGTTCTTGACAGGCTGATTTTTTCTGGCATAAGCTTACTATCCGTTAGACTCTTATTTTACTTGAGTTAGCTCTGGATTCAAGTCAGAATTTTAAGTAAAATCCTTACGTCTGAGATGACCAGCCCATTGGGCCATCATCTAGCCGTTTTCTGACTGGCTGGAGCTGGGCTTTTTTTGGAGGAAAATAAATGAAAAAAACTATTTTATTATTTTTGACTGTTCTGGTTTTGGTTTCAACTTTAACGGCAGACATTTATATTAAGACCAGGATTAATGTCGACCCCATTAATGTCTTAGGACAGAGCATCCCGGCCAAGGAAACCTTCTCTGAACAATGGATAGGAGCTGACCTGACAGCTATTGTAAGCCAGGGGTTTAGCTATCTTTTTGATCTGAAAAAAAACAAGGTTTACCTCATTAGCCAGGCGACTAAATCTTATCTCGAAATTACTCCGCCGGTAGATTATGCTCAGCTCCTTCCGCCTGAACTTTCCCCGATGGCCCAGGCCTGGCAACAGATGACCATAACAGTCACTCCAAAAAATGAAACGAAAATCATAAATAATATTCCCTGTCAGGCTTACCAGATGAAAATGACAGTCATGATGTACCCTGTAGAAATGACGATCTGGGCCTCAGAAAAACTGCCATTTGATCTGAGCGACTACCTGCAGCGGGTTCAGCCTGAAATAATGAAGATGGAGCTCCGGGCCTCGGGGGAGACAGCTCGTGAGCTGCAAAAGATTAAGGGATTATGGGTAGCCTATGAGATGAAATCTCAAATGATGGGGACTGAGATAAAATCCCGAGCTGAAGTGATCGAAATCAGTAAAAAGCAAGCTCCGTCAGGCATTTATTCTATTCCCGCGGATTACCAGAAAAAAGATCGCCTGAGCCAGGAAGACATTCAGGGATTTTAGTTTTTAAGCTGCTCAACTCGATTACTATTCATTGTGCTTTCCAGCGCCCCAAAGGCTGACTTGATTTTTCACCCGGCTGACATTATCCTTAGCCTATGACCAATAGCGATAAAATAAGAGTCAGATTTGCACCCAGTCCAACCGGTTTTATTCACGTGGGCAATGCCAGAACAGCCCTTTTCAACTGGCTGCTGGCCCGGCAAAAAGGTGGAGTTTTTGTCCTTAGAGTCGAAGATACGGACCTGGAACGTTCCAAGGAAGAATATGAAAGGAACCTCATCGAGGATTTACACTGGCTCGGTCTTGACTGGGATGAGGGACCGGATATCGGCGGAGAGTTCGGTCCATACCGTCAGTCTGAAAGGCTTGGGTTTTATCATCAATATGCTAGAGAGCTTCTGGAGAAAGGCCAGGCTTACTATTGTTTTTGCCCGCAGGAGGAACTGGAAAAAGAAAGAGAAGAAGCGCTGGCTCAAGGGCGCTCGCCTGTTTATAGCGGCCGTTGCCGGAATATCCTCTTAAAGGAAGCTCAAAAAAGACTGGAGACTGGAGAACAAGCAGCCATCAGGCTTAAAGTTCCCGAGGAAGGCCTGGTTAGATTTACTGACCTGGTGCGTGGAGAGGTTGAGTTTGACCTTAAGCTTATTGGTGACCCAATTATAGTCAGATCGAACGGCATGCCCGCTTATAACTTTTCTGTGGTTATAGACGATGCCCTGATGCATATAACTCATGTGATTCGGGGGGAAGACCACATTTCGAATACACCACGTCAGATTCTTTTATATCAGGCTTTCGACTGGACACTGCCGGTTTTTGCTCACCTGTCCATGGTCATGGGCCAGGACAACACCAGATTAAGCAAGAGACATGGAGCAACTTCTATTGATCAGTTCCGCCGGGAAGGAGTTTTGCCCCAGGCTCTCTGCAATTATCTGTCCTTTCTTGGCTGGTCCCCGCCAGAAGGCAAAGAGGTCCTGACTCTGGAGGAACTGGTTAAACTTTTTGACCTCAGCCGGGTAAATCGCTCGGCAGCTATTTTTGATTATGAGAAACTTTACTGGTTAAACCGCCAGCATATAAAGCTCCTGCCTGCTCAGAAAAAACTCGAACTGGCCCTGCCCTATTTACAGGCAGCGGGTCTGGTTGGGAAGGACATTACGTCTGACGAAGAGCAGTGGTTGAGCCAGGCTGTAGAGCTTCTGCTGGAAGGTGTGGATAAATTTTCTGATTTACCACAAAAATTTTCTTTAATTTTTGATTTTAAGCCGGAGTCTCTGGATGAGGAAGCTAAGGACATTATCAGCTCGGCTGCTGCTCGCCAGGTGCTCAGGGCTTTTGTGGAAAAAACCTCAGGGCTGACCGATTTCAACTATGATCTTTTTGCCAGAATCACAGGAGAAATAAAAAAGGAGACAGGTATTAAAGGCAGAGACCTCTATCACCCCCTGCGGGTCATGCTGACAGCCAGAGCTTCCGGGCTGGAGCTTGATAAATTTATTCCACTAATTGAAGACGGGGCCAAACTGAACTTTCCCCGCCGAATAAAAAGTTCACTGGAGAGAATCAGAGAATTTGCCCGGCTAATGCACTTAGAATCAGAAAGACAGCCAGTATGAGCCAGGAAGATAGACTCGGCCGTATTAATGCCATCATTGAGTTTCTGAACCGCTCACCCCAGCGTGTTAATAAGATTTTTATCCAGAAAGAAAAAGGACATTACCAGTTGGCCGAGATCATCCGCCTCGCCCGGGAAAACCATATTCCGGTTGTTTTTGCGCCGCGGGACAGGCTGGACAGCCTCTGCCCTCATCATCAGGGAGCCGTAGCTTTTGTGGCCGAAAAAGAATACTTAAGACTCGAAGATCTGATCACGGGCAGCCAGCCGGCCTTCTTGGTCATGCTGGATGGGGTGGAAGACCCGCAGAATATCGGGGCAATTGTGCGCAGTGCCGAAGGGGCCGGAGCCAATGGTCTTATTCTTCAGGAACGTCACTCGGCCGGCCTGACGCCGGCTGTCGCTTCGGTTTCGGCCGGGGCCATTCATCACCTGAAGGTAGCCAGAGCAACCAATTTATCGAGAGCCATTGACTGGCTTAAGGAGCAGGGTATCTGGGTAGCTGGCGCTGCCGGTGAAAGCCAGACTAAATGGTTTGAGTTCGATTTTACCCTGCCGGTGACTATTGTTCTTGGTTCAGAAGGTTATGGCCTCAGATCTAATATCCGGAAAAAATGTGATGTCCTGCTGTCCCTGCCGATGCTCGGCCAGGTGAAAAGCCTTAATGTTGGTGCAGCAGCGGCTGTCTTTTTCTACGAAGTCGTCCGTCAGCGTTTGATCAAAAGTCAGAAGAAATGACCTGTTCATCTCCTGACGCGTTGACCACGCTCTCCAGAAAAATCTTCTCCACGTCTGGAACAGGAATAGTTTCGAGCTCATTCCGGAGTTTTTCGTCCTGAAGTAAATTCTCCAGGTGGAGACCGGCCAGGTAGTTAAAGCTTTTCCCATTGAGTTCTTCCCCGATGAGCTGGCCGAGTTTTCTTCCCAGTTCTGGATTCCCTTTAATGGCCTGGAAAATCTGCCAGCTGGTCTTTAGCCTGTCTATTTCACCACCACAGATAATTTTCCCCTTATTTATCAGGACTATTTCCTCACAGACCCGCTCAACTTCAGGCAGGAGATGAGAAGAGAGGAAAATGGTTATTCCCCTGGCTCTGAGCTCGAGTATTAGATTCCTGACCTCATGCATGATGATTGGATCGAGGCCGGTATATGGCTCGTCAAAAATCAGAAAATCGGGCTGGCCGATGACCGCCACCCCGAGCGCTACCTTCTGCCTGGTTCCTTTGGAGAGACTTTTAATCCGGCTATCAAGATATTCATTGAGATTAAGCATGCTGGCCATTTCCAGGGATTTTTCACCAGCTTCAGCCCGGCTGAGACCGTCATTTCTGGCCACCAGTTCAAAGATTTCCCTGACCGACAGAAAGGGATAAAGGCTGGCATTTTCCTGCATGTAGCCTATATTGAGAGAAGCTGAAGTTCCGCCTCGCTCCGCTTTAGAATAATACTCAATTTGACCGGAGTCTGGTTTTAAAAAACCCAGAATAATTCTGATGGTGGTTGTTTTGCCGGCTCCATTTGGCCCCAGAAACCCGGTCAGCCGCCCTGCCTTAATAGAAAAATTAACCCCGGACAGAGCTTCTTTTTTTTGCCTGGTCAGAGGACCTTCCCTAAAAGTTTTCCTCAGGTCTTTTAGCCTTAGGAGATAAGAATTTTTTTCAGTGTTTTGAGGAATAAGATTATTTCTCAATCCCTTGCTTTTAAACAAAGCAAAACTGGCCAGAAGGAAAACAGCCGTTAAAAAAAGCGCATAGGCGACATGCCAGCTTTTTAAAGTTATCCATTCTGGAACAAAAGCAAGAGCAACGAGACTTTTGGGATTGACTGAAATCAGCTGGCCGGATTTTAATAGTTCCTCCGCCCATCCTTTATATATGTAAATCACGACGGTGGCTACTTGTAAAAGTAGAACCGCCGCAAAATTCATGGCACCTCGCAGGAAACAGGCAAATAAAAACCCCAGAGCAAAATAATAAGTGGAGACAAGCAGCCCATGGACCAGGCCCTCTAAAATATCCGGGAAAATGGCTATCTGCGCTTTTATCTCCAGAGAGAGAAGCGAGCAGATAAGGAGAAGGAAAAAGGCTCCTACCACCAGCAGCCAGACAGCCAGATATTTTCCCCAGAAAAAGACAGCCTTCTTCTTTCTGGAAAGCAAGGGATCAATTTGCCTGGAATCAAACTCATCAAAGACCAGGCCTCCGCTGAGCAGCACCGCCAGTAGGCCAAACAGACTCCCGAATTTATTAACCCCCTCAGAAGGATTTCCAGTAAATAGAATAAAATAAAGGCAAAGTCCCAGCGTAAAAGCCACCAGGATCGACTGAATCCAGTTTACCCTGAAGATCTTTTTCCAGGTCAGCATGAGTATTTCTTTTAGCATTGTTCCCCCCATGGTACGATCTGTCTTAGTTTATAAAAAGGCAAGGGACTGCCTTAAAAGAAGTTAATCTGAAAGCTAAGGCCATGATAATCTCTTTTTCCTTTACGGGCCAGGATAAGCATATGATCAAAAATCACCCCCTCTTAAGCTGGCCCCTTTCTGGCTTCGCATATAAATCACTTTAATAGTGACGTCTGACCGCTGCTTTTTTTCTCACTGCCATTATTCTGATTATCAGCCTGAAATTGAATAGGACTGATAATAAAATTGCCAGTGACTTCCACAGGCTGACCACTCTTAATCATCCTGGCCATTGGGACTTTTTGCTTTTTAAAAATTATTTCCCCTGATTTTTCATAAATTTCAACTTATATAACCTAATTATAATCAATAACTTTACCGGAGGAATCCAAACCAGTTGAGGGATGGCGGTTGCCCTGGGACTTGACAGTTAAGAAGGCTAATCTTTAGAATACCCTCGGCGGCTGTTTTCTGATAGAATATTTCAAAAGAGAGTAAATGATGAAAGAAAGACTTGATTTTTATTCCCTGGAGAGACCTCTGGTAGCTATTAAGGATCAGATTGATGCCCTGGAAGCCAGCGAGGATTCCAACCGGAAAGAAAAAATAGCCGCCTTGAGAGCTCAGCTGGAAAAAGAGTGGGCAAAAATTGTTCCGAAATTGACAGCTGTCCATATTGTCCAGATTGCCCGTCACCCGCGCCGGCCCTACACACTCGACTACATCAACGCTCTGTTCCAGGACTTTATGGAATTCCACGGCGACCGGCGCTTTGCCGATGACCCGGCAATTATTTCCGGCCTGGCTTTTTACAAGGGTCAGACCGTAGCCGTCATTGGCCACCAGAAAGGCCGCACAACTAAAGCCCGGATTGAACGAAACTTTGCCCAGCCCAATCCCGAAGGTTATCGCAAAGCACTGAGGATTATGCAGATGGCAGAAAAATTCGGTTTTCCGGTCATAACTTTTGTTGACACGCCGGGTGCCTACCCTGGAATTGGAGCCGAAGAGAGAGGGCAGGCCGAAGCTATAGCCTATAATCTTAAGGTTATCTCCCGCCTGCAAACTCCTATCATAAATATCATCATCGGAGAAGGGGGAAGCGGCGGCGGCCTGGGCATAGGCTTTGGCGACACTTTGTTAATGCTCGAATATGCCTTCTATTCGGTCATCTCCCCGGAAGGCTGTGCGGCTATTCTGTGGAAAGATCAAGGACCGTCGGCCGTCGAACAAGCAGCTGAGAATCTCGGCCTGCGGGCTCAAAAACTTTATGAACTGGGCATTATTGACAAAATCATTCTGGAACCGCCAGGTGCTGCTCATATGGATTACGAAACGACTTTTAAGAACGTTGATAAGCAGCTAAATCTGACCCTAAAGAAGCTTCAGCAGCCAAATCTGACGGATCTTCTGGATGAACGTTATCGAAAGATCAGACGCCAGGGGATTTTCGAAACGAAGAAGAGTCAATAATCGGGCAAAAAGAATTTAATAGCCAGCGGCAGGCCATTATCATGACCACCAAAAACTGTGATGAATAATCGTGAATAAGAAGGTTGGGATAAAATGAGCAGCAAGCAAAACGAACAAGCTATCTCCCCCATTAAGGGCATGCGAGACATACTGCCCGAAGAAGCCAGGCTATGGCAGATGGTAGAAGCCTCCGCCCGAAAAATCTTTGAGCTTTATGGCTTCCGTGAGCTGCGAGCCCCCATTCTGGAGCCAACCGAGCTTTTTGAAAGGGGCACCGGAGCTTCTTCTGATATTGTCACCAAGGAAATGTATACCTTTACTGACAAAGGTGGACGCTCGGTCACCCTGCGTCCGGAGTATACTCCTTCCGTGGTTAGAGCCATCATTGAACACCGCCTTGATCTTCAGCCACTCCCTCTTCGTTTTTATTATACCGGACCAATGTTTCGCTATGACCGCCCGCAGAAAGGGCGCTACCGTCAGTTCCATCAGATAGATGTTGAAGTGTTTGGCGAACAGGATGCAGCCATTGATGCCGAGATTATTGAAATGGCTTACCGTTTCTTCCAGGAAGTCAAAGTCGAAGGTGTCAGTACCCTGGTCAATTCAGTTGGCTGTCCACGGTGCCGACCAGCTTATGGACAGGCTCTGAGGGAAGCTGCAACTAAAGCCAGCGATAGGCTCTGCACTGATTGCCAGAGAAAAGCTGAAATAAATCCATTGCGGATTTTTGACTGCAAGCAGGAAAGCTGTCAGGAAGCGGCCAGAACCTTCCCCAGGATCACCGATTACCTGTGCGAGGAGTGCCGGGAACATTTTAAAAAGTTCCTGAGCTACCTGGATCTTTATCAGCTGCCTTACCGGATAGAACCGACTCTTGTCCGAGGCCTCGACTACTATACCAAAACCACTTTTGAGCTGGTGGTGGAAAATCTTGGTGCTCAGAATGCCATCGGCGGTGGCGGTCGCTATGACAATATGGTCAAAGAGTTTGGCGGACCGGATTTATGCGGCACCGGACTGGCCATTGGACTGGAGAGGCTCCTCCTCGTCTCGAAGCTGGAAGCGCCCGCTCCAGATTTTGCCTATTTCGCTTACAGCGGTGAGCAGGCCAGGCAGGCCAGCCTGCTGGCTGCCCGCTATTTCCGCACCCTGGGGATTCCCTGTATCATAGAGTTCAAAGAGAGAAGCTGGAAAGCCCACTTCAGCCGGGCCAACAAAATCGGTGCGACCTGGACGGTTATTATCGGCGAAGATGAGCTGTCCTCAGGAGAATACCAGCTCAAGGATATGCTGGAATCAAAACAATATAAAGGAACGATCGAACAGCTGACGCAAATTGTCATTGAAAAAGAGAAAGCGCGACAGGGCATTCTCGGAAGGGATTAAGCTATGGGCAACAACAGTCAGCAAAATAAATCTCAATCGGCTTCGAGGACAGATTATTGCGGCCAGCTCGAGGCCAGCGATGTCGGCCGGGAAGTGGTTTTAAAGGGCTGGGTACAGAGAGTACGCGACCTCGGGAGTCTGGTGTTTATTGACCTCCGTGACCGAACCGGTCTTGTTCAACTGGTCGCCAGAAATAGTCAGCCTGAACTGCTTGATGAAGCGAAAAAGCTACGCTGTGAGTATGTCGTCGAAGCCAGAGGGCTGGTCAACCGGAGAGAACCAGCGGCCATTAACCGGCAGATGGCCACCGGTGAAATCGAAGTCGAAATATCCGGACTCAAGGTTTTGAACAGCTCCGCTGTTCCACCTTTTGTGATCGCCGATCCGCCTCAAGCGGCAGAAGAGCTACGGCTTAAATACCGTTACCTCGATTTAAGACGGCCTTCGATGCAGAAAAATCTTATTCTCCGCCATCAGGCCGCACTGGCCACCAGGAATTATCTAAACCAGCAGGGTTTTCTGGAGATTGAAACACCTTTCCTCACTAAAAGCACACCGGAGGGGGCCAGGGATTATCTCGTTCCCAGCCGCCTTCATCCCGGAAAATTTTATGCGTTGCCTCAGTCCCCGCAGCTTTTCAAGCAAATTTTGATGATCGCCGGTTTCGATCGCTATTTTCAAATTGTCCGCTGTTTTCGGGACGAAGACTTGAGAGCTGACCGCCAGCCGGAATTTACCCAGATTGATATCGAAATGAGCTTTATTGAACGAGAAGATATCTACCACCTTATCGAAGGATTAATGGAAAAGCTTTTTGCCCTGAATGGAGAAAAGATCAGCCGGCCATTTTCCCGTCTGACTTATGCTGAGGCTATGGACCATTACGGCACAGATAAGCCTGACCTCAGGGACTCTATTGCCATAGAGGATTTAAGCGAACTTGGCCGGAATCTTAATTCCGAGTTGATTAAATCAGCTCTGGACAGCGGCGGCGTGCTAAGAGGCTTGCTGGTCGAGGGAGGGGCTGAACTTTCGCGCTCCCACCTGGACAGGCTGCAGGAAAAAGCTAAGTCTCTGGGAGCCCCTGGTTTGATCTGGGTCAAAAGAAGTGAGGGGAGTTTTAAATCATCCTTAAAGTTGGCTGAAGATGAACTGCGTCTTCTCACGGAAAAACTTCAGGCCCGGGATGGCGACCTGGCGTTACTTATTGCTTCTCCACGCGAAACGGCGATTAAAGTCCTGGGCGAATTGAGAAGCAATTTTATAGCCGAAAAAATAAAGACAGGGAAAATCAATAAAAACAGCCGCGCTTTTGGCTGGATCACCGACTTTCCTCTCTTTGAATGGAGCGAAGAGGAGAAAAGGATTGTTTCCATGCATCACCCTTTTACTTCCCCTGATCCGACTGACCTCGACCACCTGGAGAGCGAACCGCTCCGGGTCAAATCACTGGCTTATGATCTGGTACTCAATGGCTATGAAGTCGGGGGCGGCTCCATCAGAATTCACCAGCCGGAGCTCCAGTCCAGAATTTTTAAAGTGCTTGGCCTTTCGCCCGAGCAGGCCAGACAGAAATTTGGCTTCTTTTTAGAAGCTCTAACCTATGGTGCGCCACCTCACGGAGGAATTGCTCTTGGTTTTGACCGGCTGGTTATGCTGCTCTGTAACCTTGATTCTATTCGCGAGGTGATTCCTTTTCCCAAGACAACGAGTGCCTTGTGCCTCATGACCGACTCGCCCTCAGAAGTGGACGAAAAGCAACTGGCCGAGCTGGGCATTAAACTCTGTAAGTGAGAGCCCTGTTCTAGCTCATTCCCGTTTGCCGCTTTACTGTTCTCAGAATTCAGGGCTGGAAGCTGACTTTTTATTACCCATTAATGCCTTATTTTGAATTTTCGCTATCTATACAAAAGTATAAAGAATGCTGAGGATAATGCCAATCTTTTCGTCCTGGGCTTTATTCAAGGTTGGAAAACACAAAAAAAGAGGGGCCAGCCCGGCGGCCAGCCCCTCTTGATCTCATTTTTGAAACAGTGTTCAGTCAGCTCAACTCTTTATCATCCAGCGTCTGTTCTTGACTTGTATCTTTAGCTACATCACTTGTCTCTTTCTGATCGTCAGCCTAAAACTCACTGACCTCGCTTGTGGTCTTGCTTATTCCACCAGCTGGCCGGTCAGAGGATCAAGCAATTTTACCTGGTGAACTTTGCCCAGTCTGTCGAGCGGGCCAGGGAACTTTTCTGAGCCCTGGTTACAAGGTTCGAAGTCACCAACAATCATGATGACCATTTTATCCGGATGAATATATTTTTGAGCCACTTCCATAACCTTTTCCTTGGTCACAGCCTTAATCTTATCCCGGTAAGTAGCATAATAATTCATCGGCTTGCCCTGCATTTCCAGGCTGGCAAAATTGATCATCGTTCTGGACGCGCTCTGGAAGAAATCAGTAAAGCTTTCCAGGAAATAATTAACAGCTGTTTCCATTTCTGCATCTGATACAGGTTCCTGCCGGATGCGTTCAAATTCCTTTAGAATCAAAGAAATAGCATACCCAACAGTCGATGACTTGGTTTGAACATAGCCGGCCATGGTTCCAGGGAAGCCCCAGCGATAGGTGAAACGGCTGCCGCAATTATAGGCCAGGCCCTCATCTGACCTGACCTTGGAGGTAATCCTGGAAGTAAAGCTGCCACCGCCAAGAATAAAATTCATTACCTGCACAGCAAAATAATCTGGATTGGTATCTTCGAGACCAAGATGGCCAATATTAATATAGCCCTGGTTTATTTTTTTCTGAACGAAATATACGCCTGGCTCAGGCTGAGGAAAAGTTTTAGCGGTCTCCGGGAAGCTTAAAGGCTGATTGGCCCATTTTGAGGCATATTTATTGATTTTGGTTCTTAACTGATTACGGTTGAAATCGCCCGCACCAGCCAGAATGATGTTTTTGGGGAAGAAATATTTTTTGTGGAAAGCTTTAAGATCAGCCTGATTAATTGACTCAACCGTCGCTTTGGTTGCCTGGTAGGTAAGCGGACAATCACCATAGAGAACTTTTTCGAACTCCCGGCTCAGCACCAGACTCGGGTTATCGTTGGCTCCACGCATCTGCTCAATGATTTTGCCTTTGGCCAGCTTCAGGCTGTCTTCCCGGAATTCAGGATTCATCAATAGATCAAAGAAAATATCCAGCCCTTCATCCAGGTCTTTGCTCAGGATAGACATACTAAGTGTAGCTGTTCTCTCACCGACTGAAAAATTGATTGTTCCCCCAAGAAAATCCAGCCGTTCTTCAATCGCCGAACCTGTCCTGGTCTTGGTCCCGCCTTTAATCAGGCACTCAGACAGGACAGATCCCAGCCCGGCTTTATCCTTGGGAGCATAAAGGCTTCCGGTATTGATCATCGCCGTGATGTTAACGATGGGCAGGGATTTGTCCTCCTGGATGTAGCCGCGGAGGCCATTGCTCATCATCATCCGAAAACTGGAAGGTTGGGGTGGTTCAAATTGAAGTGGAGGGAACTTCAAATTTTCCGGCCTGGTAACCTGAGCAGTGACGACACCAGCTGCCATAACCAGGAACAAAAGCCCGAAAATCAAAATAGTTTTTTTCTTCATGATTATCCCTCCTTATCTCGCCTGACCCCGGGAATAGATGGCCACCAGGGAATTATCCTTATCAAAATACTTATTAGCCACTTTCTTGATATCATCAGAGGTAACCTTTTTTATATCTTCCAGATCCGTTAAGAGTGAACGCCAGCCACGGTTAAGTTCTGCCCGACCGATCCTTGAGGCCAAAAACATCGGAGATTCGAGGCTGCGAATAAAGGCGGCTTCAGTCTTATTTTTGGCTTTCTGCAACTCTTCCGGCATCACACCATCCTTTTTAATTTTGTCAATTTCTTCCCAGATAGCCTTTTCGACTTCCTCCGGCTTGGCTGCCGCCTGAAGTTTCGGGATGATACTAAAGGTGAAAGCACCGGCGTACCACTGAGGCCGGCTCATGGCCATGGCTCTGATAGCCAGGTCTTTTTCTTTGACCAGCGATTTGTTCAGCCGGCCAGTTTCCCCGGAAAGAATGCTGGATAGAAGATTGAGAGCCGGCACATCAGGATCGCCATCAGGCGGAATGTGGAACCAGAGTTGAAAGCTGGGCATACCTGGCCCCTGGCCATACATCCTTTTTTCAGAATATTGTGGAGGCTCGCCTGTTCTAATCGGCTCGACATCGGGTGCCTTGGGAATAGCCCCAAAATATTTTTCGGCCAGGGAAATAATGGCCTCTGGTTTAACATCACCGACATAGATAGCAATGGCATTGTTGGGGACATAATATTGATCATGGAACTCAATCAGATCATCTTTGTTGACTTTCTTCAGATCATCCATCCAGCCGATGACTTCCCAGTGATAAGGAGAGGCTGCATAAAAAGCAGCATTGACCTGTTCATTGAAATAAAAGCCGGGCTGATTTTCGCTCAGCCGTCTCTCTTCCATGATGACATCTTTTTCTGAATAAAACTCCCGAAAATAGGCATTCATCATACGGTCAGATTCCAGCAGCATCTGCAACTCAACTTTATTGGAAGGCAAGGTGACATAATAGCCAGTCACCTCGCTTGAGGTTGAGGCATTGAGACCGGTGCCACCATTTTTCATATAAGTTTCCCACAGGTCATCTTTGATGATGTATTTTTTCTCGGCTTTAATCAGTTCATCCACCTGCTTCTGCCATTCAGCAATTTTGGCCTGATCGCCATCCTTTTTCCAGTACTTTTCTCGATAAATCTTGTTCATCAGGTCATCAATCTGGCGATTCAGGGCATTGTCGGCCTCAAAATCAGTTACTCCCATTATCCTGGTACCCTTGAACATCATGTGTTCATGAATATGGGCCAGGCCGGTTGTTCCGGGACGCTCGTTGATTGAGCCTACCTTATAATAGATATGGCAGACAACTCTCGGCACACCTGGCTTGGGAATCATTAAAATCTTCATCCCGTTGGTCAGGACATGCTCTTTCACCTCGAGCTTAACCTGAGCCTGCCCCGGACCGGACAGAGCTAGAACCATAAGGGCCGTTAAAAAGATACTCGACAACTTCTTAAAATTCATACATCCACCTCCTCCTTATTTATAAATGTAGTTTCACCAAAAAAGATATCAATTAAAGCGTCCTTAAGTTTTGACGCCAGCAATGATATTCTTCTTCCCTTTTTTTATCATTTTTTCCTTTTTTTTGCCACCTAATTTTTTCTTGTAAAATTTATTCTAGCTAAGTATTATTTAAAGCTATTCTTTTTTTTGGCAAGGAGCAACAATCAATGAACCTCTGGGTAAAAAAACGGCCTGAAGATTTGCAGGAAGCTTCCGAGCACACCCAGCTGAAGAAAAGCCTGAAAGCGATTGATCTGGCTGCTCTGGGAATCGGTTCGGTGGTTGGGACGGGCATTTTTGTGGCTACCGGTCAGGGTGCCCACCTGGCCGGTCCGGGTGTCATCCTTTCATTTATTCTGGCAGCAGTGACAGCCGGCCTGTGTGCCCTGACTTATTCTGAACTGGCCTGTATGTTTCCAGTGGCTGGCAGCACTTATTCCTATTCGTACGCTGCTTTTGGCGAGATCATCGCCTGGATCATTGGCTGGGACCTGATGCTTGAGTATCTGGTTTCCGCCAGTGCAGTTGCTTCAGGCTGGTCGTCGACCTTTATTGGACTTATTGAAAATTTGGGGCTAAAGCTGCCCAAGGCTCTGTGCTTAACACCGCTGGCTGGCGGCATCATCGATCTCCCAGCCGTCCTCATCACCATGCTTATCACCTGGATTCTTTTTATCGGTATTAAAGAGAGCTCCGTGACCAATAATATTATTGTGGTGATAAAAATTGTCGTCATTATTCTGTTCATCGTTCTGGGTATTAAGCATATTAACTTAAGCCATTTTACGCCGTTTGCCCCTATGGGCTGGAAAGGCATCATGTCCGGCGCCGCCATTATCTTTTTTGCCTACATTGGTTTTGATGCTGTTTCCACAGCCGCCGAAGAAACGATCAATCCCAAAAGAGATGTACCCCTTGGTCTGATGCTCTGCCTGGGCGTGGTCATTGTTTTATATATAGGAGTGGCTTTCGTTTTAGTTGGCCTTGTTCCCTATAATGAAATAGATGTTGGCAATGCCCTGCCGGCTGCTCTGGCCCGCATTGGGATTCGCTGGGGAGGCGCACTGGTCGCCACTGGTGCCATTATTGGGATGATTTCCACCTTGCTGATTACCATTTACGGCCAGGTCAGGATATTCATGGTTATGGCCAGAGATGGGCTTCTGCCTGAGGTTTTCGCCCGTATTCACCCGAAACACCGGACTCCGGCCCTCTGCACCTGGATAACAGGTAGCCTGACCGCTCTAATTGCCGGCCTCTTTCCTCTCCCGATGATTATCGATCTCTGTAATATAGGCACGCTTTTCGCCTTTATTCTGGTCTCCATTGGTGTTATTGTTCTGAGACATACCCAACCCCAGGTAGAAAGAAAATTTAAGACTCCTCTGGTTCCTTTTACCCCCATGATCACTATTTTCTTCTGCTTTTACCTGATGTTTAACTTATCGAAAATAACCTGGTGGCGTTTTGCAGGCTGGTTGGGCATCGGACTCATTGTTTATTTCATTTATGGTGCCCGCCACTCCAAATTAAGAAATGGTTATAATGCCTGAACCTAAAGTCGAAATCATTTTATCACCAGCAGCTAAGATCGACATGGGAGTAAAAAAAGAGGTATGCACCGCCTGCCTGGAGAATAATTAACTCAACGGGGATAAATTGGCACGAGTAAAATAAACTAAATAAAATTCAGATATACTCTGGCTGCTCTTTGTCGAGCCTCTCCACCAGTTCTTTTACCCTCTGATCAGCTTCCCGCTGGCAGACAAGCAGAGCATCTTTGGAATTGACAATGATCAGGTTTTCAACGCCAATTAAAGCTGTTAGCTGACCTGGATTTAGAACCAGGCAGTTCTTTGAATCAAGAGACACGATTGAGCCATTGGCCACATTACAGTTTTCATCCTGTCTATGAAGTTCATAGAGGGAACTCCACGAGCCCAGGTCAGACCAGCCAAAATCACCTCTGGCCATGAGCGAACCTCTGACTTTTTCAATCAGAGCATAGTCTATGGATTGGGCCGGGAGTTCACGAAAAATTCTGGCCAGTGTCTGACGGTTGCCTTTTTTTAAAGCCTCAAGAATTTTTATCCAGGCTGAAAAAAGCTCTGGTGTATATTTTCTCAGACTCTCCTCAAAGACATCTGCCCGCCAGAGAAAGATGCCGCTATTCCAGTAGTATTCTCCAGACTGAATAAAGTCGAGGGCAGTCGGCAGATCTGGTTTTTCTTTAAAGCCGCTCACCGTATAAAATTTTTCTCCACACAGGGTCTTAAAACTAACGTCCGGGCAATGAAGATAACCATAGCCAGTGGCCGGAGAAGTCGGCGGGATACCAAACATAATGATCTTTTTAAATTTATAAGCAGCGGCCGCGGCCGCCTGAAGTTTCTGCCGGAAGAGTTGAACTTCCTGGATGTAATGATCAGCTGGCAAAATAGCGATTACCGCTTCGGGATTGTCGAGATAAATAGTGGCAGTAGCCAGAAGAACGGAAGGAGCAGTGTTTCTGGCCTGAGGTTCAGTCAGTAAATTTTTTCGGGGTAAAGCTGGTAAGATTTTCTCCAGTTTCCGCCTTTGCCAGGAAACGGCCACGGTATAAAGATTCTCGACAGGTACCAGGCCTTTCACCCTGTCTACGGTCTGCTCAACGAGCTTTTTTCCCCCGACGATAGTCAGATATTGCTTCGGGTTTTTCCGACGGCTTAAAGGCCAGAAACGAGTCCCGCTGCCACCAGCCAGAATGACCACCCTCAGATCAGGCAGTTTGCTCCCTTTCTTTTTACTCCTCTTTTCTTGTTTTCCCACAGTTACCTCCCCCGAACCCTTTATTCTTATTTGCTGTTCAAACCGGTCAGAACCTCTTCCAGACAGCTTTTGATTTTCTGCTCGATGCGGTTTAATTCCTCCTGGCTATCAGCTTCAAACCGCAGCACTATAACCGGCTGAGTATTCGAGGCCCTGACCAATCCCCAGCCGTGGTCAAAGACAGCCCTAACTCCATCAATATCAATAAGTTGCTTGATCTCGGACAGCTGGCTGAGTTTCTCCTTGACGCCATCAACCACCTTGAATTTGACCTCATCCGAAGTATAAATCCTGATCTCGGGTGTGTTGTAAACAGGAGGCAGGTCGGCCAGATAAGCAGAGAGTTTTTTCATCTGGCGAGAAATTATCTCCACCAGTCTGGCTGAGGCGTAGATGGCATCGTCGAAACCAAACCAGCGATCAGCAAAGAAAATATGACCGCTCATTTCTCCAGCCAGCAGGGCCTTCTCCTGCCTTATTTTTTCCTTGATTAAAGAATGACCGGTCTTCCACATGATCGGCCGGCCACCCAGCCGTCTGATTTCATCATAAAGAAGGTGGGAAGCCTTGACTTCGGAAATAATGGCTGCCCCTGGATGAGAGGGAAGCAGGTCGCGGGCAAAAATGATCATCAACTGATCTCCCCAGATTATGTGGCCGGCTTCATCCACCGCTCCCAGCCGGTCAGCATCGCCATCGTAGGCCAGACCAGCCTCTGCCCCGGTGGCTCTAACAGTCGAAATCAGGTCTTCCAGGGCTTCGGGCAGGGTCGGATCAGGATGATGATGAGGAAAGCGACCGTCCATGTCAGTATAAAGTTCAACAACCTCCGCCCCGAGCTTTTTAAACAGAGAGACGGCTACGGGTCCAGCCGTGCCGTTACCGGCATCAAGAACAACTTTAACCGGGCGGTCTAAATGAATCTGACTGGCCACATAATTGATATATTCAGGCACAGGATCAAAGGCTGTCATCTGTCCCCGCTGAGCTGGAGTGATAAATTCACCTCGCTCGATAATCCGGTAGATGTCAAGGATTTCTGCTCCATGAAGAGTTTCCTCACCAATCATGATTTTAAAACCATTGAATTCAGGCGGGTTGTGTGAGCCAGTAATAACTACGGCCGCCTCTTCCCGGAAATAATAACTGGTGAAATAAACCAGAGGAGTAGGAACAACTCCCAGGTCAATCACCTGAACCCCAGAGGATAAAAGTCCTTCCGTTAAACCAGAAAATAATAGTGGTGAGCTAAGGCGGCAGTCCCGGCCAACCGCCATTCTTTTCCGTCCAGCTTTCTTGATTTTTGTGGCGATTGCCCGGCCAATGATCGCGGCCAGATTTTGATCAAGATCCTGACCGACTACACCTCTGATATCATATTCTCTGAAAATTTCTTTTTTTATTTTCAGGTCCATTTGGAGCCTCCCTCAATGTCTAAAATAATAATTTATAACACCCTCGACCCGGTTTGGAAATCTTTTTTTATTTTCTTTGTCATTTTTTACGATTTGGCCAGACATCCGGAGCTTTCAAAATAAATTCTAAAATTTCCCTCACAGCCCTCCCCGGCTGCCTCTTCCTGCTCAACCAAATCAGCTATTTGTTTCTTTGATTTCTGGTTAACCCTGACCCTGGCGCGGGGCCAGCAGGCTCCAGGGCCCATCGCTTCCTGCAGCTCAGAGCCTGGTTTTAGCTGAGTTCACTCTCGATGGCTAATCTGCTTAAATTTGAATTGTTATTACCTCTCGACGCTTCAACCTCAAAAAAATATTATATCAAGACTAATATCTGCTGTGAGAACAAAGTATAACTCCTGCCGGACAGCCAGCCCCGGGAAAACGGAGCCTTTTAACAAACATAAATAGGAGAAATAAAAAGCGCATTTGATTTTACTAACGGTCATCTAATTAGGCATTTAATATTTTATTATTACCAGAAGACAATATCAGGGCCGGATTCTTATAATTCTCCTTCTTCCACTTGTAGAGTTTTAACTGGGTTTTCCTTCCTTCACTTCTGGGGCTGAAGAGAGATTTTCATCCTGAATTTTAACCGTCTGACAGTTAGCTTCGAGATATGACCCCTCTTCGATCAGAAGTCTCGGCGACATCAGTGTACCAAAAACCCGGCCTTTGCTATGGACCTCAATTCTCTCTTTAGCTTGCAGGTTGCCATGAATCTCGCCATTAATAATCAGTTCGCCCACTTTGACTTCTGCTTCCACTTTTCCCTTTTCCCCGATGATGAGCATGGAATCCGAATATATTTTACCCTGAAAATAGCCTTCAATCCTGAAAGAACCCTTAAAATTCAATTCGCCTTTTAATTCTGTCCCCTGGTCAATGAGACCGGCCAGATGGGATTCTTCAGCAATCTCTCTGATTTTTTCTTTTTCTTTCATGATTTGACTCCTTTTATTTTGTCATAAATCCGGTTAAGCTCCTCCAGCGAAAAATAAAAAATCCGGATCGTTCCCTTGTTCCGCTGCCCATCTATTATCACCTTGGTACCAAGGCACTGAATTAGCTCTTCTTCCAGCGCCCTTAAATCAGGATCCTCCAGCGATTTCTGGGACCTGGGAGGCTTTTCTTTAAACTTCTGAACTAGCTTTTCAGTTTCCCTGACGGATAAGGAATTTTCTACAGTCTGGAGGGCGACTTTCCTCTGAAGCTCCTCGTCTTCAAGAGACAGGATAGCTCTGGCCTGTCCCATTGATAATTTTTCCTCACGGATTAGTTTTTTGATATCGGGTGGCAGCTTGAGCAATCGTATATAGTTAGCTACCGAGGCTCGATCTTTGCCGACTCTGTCAGCAACTTCTTGCTGAGTCAGGCCCAATTGTTCAACCAGGCGATCAAAGGCCTCGGCAATTTCTAAAGGATTTAAATCTTCTCTATGGATATTTTCTATCAGAGATACTTCCAGCTGCTTATCTTCGGGCATATTCCTGATAATGACAGGAACGACTCGCAAACCAGCTTTTTGAGCCGCCCGCCATCTTCTTTCTCCAACAACTATCTGGTAATAATCTTCAGCCGGCACAACCAGAAGAGGCTGGATAATACCGGTCTCCTTAATTGACCTGGCCAGTTCATCTATCGAGATGTCGTCAAAAAGTGTTCTTGGTTGGCGGGGGTTAGGTCTGATTTTTTCTATCTCTACCTCGGCATAACGATCCTCTTTAAGAATACCGAATTCCTCGGGTATAAAGGCCCCGAGGCCTTTTCCAAGTGCTTTTTTTGTCATTTGTTTATCAACTCCTCTGCTAAATTAAGATAGGCCAGCGCTCCCCTGGATTTAGGATCATAAAGTATAACTGGCTGGCCAAAACTGGGGGCCTCAGCCAATCTGATACTTCTTGGTATGATAGTATTTAAGAGAATGCCTTTGAGGGATTTTTTAATTTCCTCGGCCACCTGGCGGGCCAGGTTAGTCCTCTCGTCAAACATGGTCAATAAAATGCCTTCAATATAAAGTTGTGGATTAAAATAAGTTCGGACCATATCCAGGGTATGAAATAAATCAGGTATGCCTTCCATGCAAAAAAATTCAGCCTGCACTGGGATAAGAATTGAATCAGCTGCTGCCAGGGCGTTGATGGTCAGAAAGCCCAGAGAAGGCGGGCAATCTATAAGGATAAAATTAAAAAGCTTCCTCACCTCCTCCAGAGCTGTTTTCAGCCTTTTTTCTCTATTCGAAGCATTAAATAATTCCGCCTCAGCCCCGCTGAGCTCAGGCGAACAACCACAGAGATATAAGTTTGCTACTCCGGTGTTGACGAGACAATCCATCAACCCCTGCCCATTTAATATCACCTGATAAATGCCTTGACCGCGAACTTTGGCCTGGCCAAGGCCAACAGTAGCCATGCCCTGCGGATCAAAATCCAGCAGGAGAACCCGGTAATTTTTCAGGGCGAGCGCTGCTCCCAGGTTGATAGCCGTAGTAGTTTTCCCTACGCCACCTTTTTGATTAGCAATAGCTATAATCTTATTCATCTAATCAGAGACCTCATTTGTTCCACGTGGAACATCGACTCCAGCCTGTCGTTTTTTATAAATGGCCAGATACAGATAAATATTATATAGAGCTGCCGGCGTAATACCAGAAATTTTTCTTACCTCTCCCAGTGTTCGGGGCTCAATCTTTTCCAGCTTCTCGATGATTTCCAGGCTTAATCCAGGAATATCCTTATAATTAATTGTCTCTGGTAAACTTATTTGATCTATTTTATTCAACCTGTTAATCTCCCTCTCCTGTTTTTTAATATAACCTTCATATTTGATTTCAGCTTCGAGGTGTCTTTTTTCCTCATCCTTCAGAGATAAAGGCATTGTTATTTCCCCGGTTAACTGCTCCAGGAAGACGCCAGGCTGCTTTAGATAATTGACGAGAGTTACTGGCTCTTTATTCTCAATTGCTATCTTTTCTGTTTGGAAAAATTCTATTATTTTCCTGGTTCTGCTCTGTTTTTCCAGAAATGCCTGATATTCTTCCTCCTTAATTAATCCCAGTTTATAGCCATACGGCAATAAGCGCACATCGGCATTATCCAGCCGCAGATTTAACCGGTATTCAGCCCTGGAGGTAAACAGGCGATAAGGCTCTTCCACGCCATGAGAGATCAGATCGTCAATCAGAACTCCGATATACGCCTCATGACGTCCAAGGATAAAAGCCGGCTGGCCACGTAGCTTTAAAATAGCGTTAATTCCGGCCATTAAACCCTGAGCAGCGGCTTCCTCATAGCCTGACGTCCCGTTGATTTGACCCGCCAGGAAGAGTCCTTTTATTTTTTTTGTTTCCAGCGTCGCCTCTAATTCCAAAGGATAAACGGCATCATATTCAATTCCATAAGCCGGCCGTAATATCTTTGCTTGATCCAGACCGGGAATGGTCTCCAAAATCTCTTTCTGCACTAGGTAAGGCAGACTCGAAGACAGGCCATTAACATAAATTTCACAGGTGCTTAAACCCTCTGGCTCCAAAAAAAATTGATGCCGGGCATGATGGGGGAATTTAATCACCTTATCCTCAATCGACGGGCAATAGCGCGGACCTATACCTTTAATTTCTCCACTATAAAGAGGAGATTGCCCTAAATGTCTTCTAATAACCTCATGGGTTCTTTCATTGGTATAGCCAATATAACAGTTAATTTTATTTTCGAGCTTCTTCTTTGTTCTGAAAGATAGCGGCACCGGCTGTTCATCGCCTGGCTGACTTTTAAATTTTGCCCAGTCAATCGAATCACCGGCCAACCGCATGGGAGTCCCGGTTTTCAGCCTCAACATTCTCAAGCCAGTCGATTCGATCGCTCTGGCCAGTTCATTGGCTGGCGGTTCATTGGCCCGGCCAGCCGGATAATGATTATGCCCTAAATGAATAAGACCATGGAGAAACGTCCCTGGAGCTAAAATAACCGCCCTGGCTTTAATCCGGCTGCCATCACTGGTTATCAGCCCTTTTATCTGGTCGTTTTCTATGATTAGCTCAGAGACCACCGCCTGCCAGATTCGTAAGCCGGAGACTTCTTCCAGCCATTTTTTCATCGTCAGGCGATAACAGGCTTTATCACACTGAGCCCTCGGACCCTGGACGGCTGCCCCGCGACTCCGATTTAGCAGCCGGAAATGCAGGCCAGTTTCATCAGCCAATAGACCCATCCATCCGCCGAGAGCGTCTATTTCCCTTACCAGTTGTCCTTTAGCCAGACCACCAATGGCCGGATTGCAGGACATTTGAGCTATCGTTTCCAGATTGATGGTCAGCAGGCAGGTATCAGCCCCCATCCTGGCTGCAGCGACTGCCGCTTCGCATCCGGCATGGCCAGCACCTACTACCACCAGGTCAAATTCCTCGTCAAAACGATTCATCTTTACTTTCCGAGGCAGAAACGGCCAAATATTTCATTGATGACTTCGGCCGATTTAATCTCGCCCGTGAATTCACTAATAGCTGGCAAAACATCCCTGATTTCTTCCGCCACTATTTCCAATCCATAACCTGATTGCAGCTTTCTTCTGGCTTCTGCCAGATTATTCACCATTTCTTCAAGTAATATTTTCTGCCGTTCATGCAGGATTATTTCTTCATCTTTTTCTTTTCCCGGCCCGAACGTGACCAGCATCAGTTTTTTTAGCTGATCGACATTTTCACCGGTCAAAGCTGAGACTTCGAGCCAGGGCTCGCCTTTATTTCCTTCAATAATCATATCGCGGTTAATAAGCTGCCTAAGGTCAGTTTTATTAAAAACTATGATTCTTTTCTTATCCCGAAATTCCTTCAGTAAATAAAAATCCTCCTCGCTTTCCGGTCGGGACGAATCGAGAATTATCAGCAAGCCATCGGCCCGGGCAGCGACACTTTCCGCCCTGGTCATGCCTGCTTCTTCTGCCGCATTATCCACCTGACCGAAACCTGCTGTGTCAACTAGCTTCAGCAAAAAGCCATCAACTAGTAGGTTCTCTCTTATAAAATCTCTCGTTGTCCCCGGATAAGGAGTCACAATAGCTCTTTCTTCCTCCAGCAGAGCGTTAAAAAGAGTTGATTTGCCAGTATTGGTTTTGCCAACCAGGGCAATAGTCAGGCCTTCCAGCCTGGCTCTGCCCTGTTCATAGCTCCGGACTATTTTTCCCAGGTTATTTATCAAATTGTCCAGACGGCTGTTTATCTCGTCCTGGCCTAGGCCAAGATCTTCTTCTGGAAATTCCAGGCTGGCTTCGATATTGACCAGAACATCTATGATCTCCTCCCTGACTTTCTGTATCTTTCTCGACAAGCTGCCTTCTGCCTGATGAAAAGATATCCTGGCCTGATCAATAGACATAGCTCTGATCAGATCATTAATAGCTTCCGCCTGAACAATATCCAGGCGGCCGTGGAGATAAGCTCGAAGGGTAAATTCCCCCGGACGGGCCAGGCGAGCTCCCCTCTTAATTCCGAGCTTCACAGCCTCATTAAGTATAACCGGCGAGCCATGAAGGCTGATCTCCACCACTTCTTCCCGGGTGTAAGATAGCTCAGGCTTAAAATAGCAGGCATACCCGGTGTCAAGTCGTTCGTTTTTATCAGGGTCAACCAGATAGCCAAAACACATAAAGCCTGGATGATCAATTGGATTTAATTTTTTCGGCTGAAAAATTTCTCTAGCCACAGTCAGAGCCCGTTGCCCGCTGATTCTGATCAGTCCCAACCCTCCTTCCCCCTGAGGGGTGGAAATAGCAATAATAGTATCATCCAAACTCTCGTTCATATCCTAATTTTATACACAGGGAATCAGATAGTAAATAGCCGGGCTGACAGCCCCTTTATTCTTGCTGGAAGCGCCTCTTCTGGCTCGGGCTATTTACCTTAAATATTTTGACCTTTTTCAAAAAGCCATCACCGAGGCTTTCCGTCGTTAGACCCGGGATCTGATTAACAGCAATATGGACAATCCGGCGTTCATATGGATTCATTAAGTCCAGAATTTCTTCCTGTCCAGTTTCTTTGACTTTTTGAGCTATTTCAGCCGCATATTCCCTCAGTTGCTTTTCTTTCCGGCGCCGGAAAAACTCACAATCAACCTGAACCTTAACAGAAGAAATCTTATTCAGCAAGTGCTGAATAGCCAGAAGCAAAGCCCCCTCATCTTTAAGAAGCCAGTGCCTGTCCTCGCCACCAAAGATAACATAAATGAGCTGCTCTCTTCGCTTGATTTCGTAGGTAAGATCAAAAGGCAAATGGTCCATTAACTTTTTTAAAAATTCTTCAATTACATTTATTTCATTGACCTGACGCGGCCAGGCTCTAATGACAATCTCTTTATTTTTTAAACCAAAAAGCCTGGTCTTTTCGGTAACTATTTCATAGTCCAGCTCTTCGCGGGTAACTTTAAGAACATGCTCGGCCAGGCTGAGCACATCTTCAAGACTTCTGCCTGTAAATTCTTTCTTTTCAACGGGTTGCGGACCGTTTAGATGATTTCTTTTTACTTCTTTTTCCATCTTTTTCCCTCTTGCGGGCCATCATTTTATTCATAATGGCCTGCTGAGCTATTTGCAGAACGTTACTGGTCAACCAGTAAAGAACCAGCCCGGCCTGAAAATTCATAAAGAAAATAGTAAAAATGAACGGCATCAGCAGCATGATTTTCTGCTGTCCCGGATCAGCCGAAGATGGCGTCATTTTTTGTGAAATATACTGAGTAATACCCATAAGAATTGGTGTTATATAATACGGATCCTTGACTGATAGGTCCTTAATCCAGAAAACAAACGGACTATGCCGCAATTCTACAGCCACGACCAGCATCCGGAAAAATCCCCAAAAAATAGGCAGCTGAATTAAAAGAGGCAGGCACCCGCCAGCCGGGTTAATACCGTGCTCTTTATATAGCTTCATCATCTCCTCATTCAACTGCCGCCTTTGTTCCATATCCTGTTTGGCTTTTTTGTATTTAGCTTGCAAAGCTTTGATCTTGGGCTGAATTTCCTGCATCTTAGCCATCGATTTGGTCGAACTATAAGTCAGAGGGAAAAGCAAGATCTTAATGATAAAAGTCATAATGATGATGGCTATGCCCCAGTTGGGGAAAAATTTATAAAGAAACTTAGTGACGATCAAGAGAAATTCGGCTATAAACCCAAAGAAGCCAAAATTGATCACCTTTTTTACTTCGTGGCCATAGGCCTTTAGCCGGTCATATTCTTTAGGTCCGATATAGGCTTCAGTGGGATGAGTAAAGGCCAGATAAAAATAGGGAACGACCACCTTCTGACCGTCTGGACTGGTTTCCTCATGATCAAGACGGAAAGCGTAAGACTGGCTTCTTATGGGATCAAGAAGAAAAATAGCAGCAAAATAGTTTTCTTCGTAGGCTGACCAGCCAAGCCCGCTGTAACGCACTGTTTCCGATAAAGGTTTGAGCTTTTTTTCCGGTAACCGCTGAGCTTTATGGTTAACGAGAAAAACTGCTCCACGGTTAGCACTGAACTTTTCTTTCATCTCTTCTGGACTCAGCGTACCGATACCAGGCCCCCACAGGACGAGGGGCTCGATCTGCCGCCCGTTGATTTCGACGGACAGACTGGTCTTGAAACTAAAATTTTGTCCATCAAAACTTAATTGCTTTTTAATTTTTACTTTATTTCCATCGGAATACTCAAATATGAGCTGACCTTTTTGATCTGAGGATAACTCGAGCCGGTCAGTATTTACCCGGTAAAGGCTATTATTGGCCAGATCGGTTACATCCTGGTCATCAAGCTGCAAGGAAAACGGGAATATGCCTGTAGCCAAAGCCGTTTCCGGCACCAGGTCTAAAGGCTCCCGCTCCGGATTTTTTTTGCTGGGAATTTTCTTCAGGTGGTTTTTTGACTTCCAACTCTTGATGACCCCTCCTCTATTACTCCAGATGGCAGTATAGAGAGGAGTATCAATGATAATTTCCTGTTCCCGCTCAGAAGTTATAACCTCACCGCCTTCTGCTGCCTGCTCGCTAGAGGCTGGCTTTTCAGCCTGCTTTATCTTGTCGCCAGCCGGCTGACTCTCGACAGCCGCGGCTTCTGTTCCCGTCTCGACCGGGACAGGAGGTGCGGGTTGAGGTTTAACGAAAATTAGCTGGAAAAGGAAAAGGATCAAAAAGGAAAGGACAATAGCCAGGATTAAGCGTTTTTCCATATCTTCCTCATTAGGGCACGGGATCGATGCCTCCCTCATGAAGTGGATGGCACCTGAGGATTCTCTTACCCCCGAGCCAGGTACCTTTAATCAAACCATATTTTCTTATTGCTTGATATGTATATTCCGAACAGCTAGGGTAATAGCGGCAATGTTGTCCAAGAAGCGGCGAAACCAGGCGCTGGTAAAATCGAATAAGCCCAAGGGCAATATATCTCACTAAATACTCCGTTTTTTCAAAGCTTAAGAGTTAAGCTGGCTAACCATGGTCAAGTATTCTGCCTTCATCTTCTCCCAGTCAAGCTGGACAATTTCCGGTCTAGCTATAAAAACCAGATCAAAATGTCCAGGAAGTAAAGACTTGTTTCTCCTGAAAAGTTCTCTAAATCGTCTCTTAATTCTGTTCCTGATCGTTGCCTGGCCAACCTTTCTACTGACTACCACTCCCAGCCGGGAATAATTCAATCCATTTGGCTGAAACACCAGGAGAAAATATTTGCCTTTAAGCCGCCGGCCCTTTTTATATATTTCGCCAAAATCTTTCTTGCTTCTTATTCTCTCAACAGGTCTTAGATGCTCATCCATCAAGCGGAAAGTCTTTTTCTTCCCTTAGCTCGCCTGTTTTTAATAATTTTCTGGCCGCCCAGGCTTCTCATTCTGACCAGAAATCCGTGATTTTTTTTTCTCCGGCGATTATTCGGCTGAAATGTTCTCTTCATTTTCAGGACTCGCTTGTTCTATTTGATTTAGGCTTGTATCTTAAACGAAGACAAGCAGTTCTGTCAAGTGCACTGCGGATGTTTGACTAAAAATCTGACGTAATCTATAATTATATCAATGGATTCACTTAAGATTGGCGATAAAATAATCTATCCCGCTCAGGGCATCGGCATAGTTGAGCAAATCACCGAAGCGAGCTTTGACGGACAAAAGAGTCTGATTCTGCATATCCGCTTGACTGATAGTAATACTCTGGTCGTTATCCCCAGCCACTCGGCAACTGAAATTGGCCTGAGAAAGCCCATTTCTCAGAACCAGGTCAGCACCTTTTTCCGGTTTTTTAAGGATTGTGAGGTCGACATCAGTGCCGATTGGAAAGACCGCTATAAAGAGAACTTTGATCTGATGAAATCAGGCCAGCTCAAAGATATTGCCATCGTCTACAAAACACTTTATTTTTTGAGCCAGGCCAAGCCGCTATCCTTCCGGGAAAAGAAGATGTTGGAAAAAGCTCGTGAGCTTATTGTTAGCGAGCTATCAGTTTCCTCTCTTATCTCCCCGGAAAAAATCAGTCAGAGACTCGATCATATCCTGGCTCACAGCTTGAAAGAGCTAAAGGCAGACAGGGAATTTTAAAAATTTCCCCGATGATGATCAGCATAGGTATCTTCTTTTTATTTCTGGCCTTGAGTGCCTTTTTCTCTTCCTCCGAGACAGCCTTTATTTCCGTCAATCCTTATACCCTTGAATATCTGGAGAAAAAGGGCTCGAAAAGGGCCAAGCTGGTTAGACAGGCTCTCGGCCAGTTAAATGATCTTTTATCGACTATCCTGATCGGTAATACCCTGGTCAATGTAGCTGCTTCTTCTGTGGCCACTTCTATTTTTGTCAGCTTTTATGCTGATCAGAATAAGGCTATCCTGCTGGCCACCCTGACCACTACCATTCTTATTCTAATCGCGGGTGAAATCACCCCGAAAATTGTCGCTGCTCACCGGCCGGTTAAAATCTCCTCACTTTTTATTTACCCCCTTAGATTTTTCTATCTGCTTCTTTATCCGGTAAGCAAGCTTTTTTCTTTTATCCCGCAGCTGCTGCTCGGCCCCGAAGAAAGGGCAGGAACAATTTTTTCACACCGACTAAGTGAAGAGGAAATAAAAATAGTCATCAGTTCAGGAGCGGCTGGGCTATCCATGTTAAAGAAGAAGATGCTGTCCGGAATAATGGATTTAAGCCTCAGGCCGGTTAAAGAGATTATGATCCCCAGGACAGAGGTCCGCGCCTTGCCTTTAGACTCATCTCTCGAAGAGGTTTTGAAGACTATACAGGAATCTGGTTTCTCCCGCTATCCGGTCTATGATAAGACTATTGATAACGTCATTGGCCTGTTCCACGCCAAGGACATTTTGCCCAGCCTGAACAGCCGGCAGGAATTCAGGCTTCAAGCCTATATAAGAAAACCTCTTTTTGTGCCTGAACTGGCCAGTATTGAACAGGTTTTACTTCAGATGCAGGAAAGAGCTGTACATCTAGCTTTTATCGTCGATGAGTTTGGCAGTTTTGAAGGTATTGTTTCTCTCGAAGATATTATGGAAGAAATTGTTGGTGATATCCGCGATGAATATGACCAGAAGGCTGAAAACTGGTACCATAAAATAAGCGAAAGTGAATATCTCGTGCAGGGTCTGGCCTCAGTTAAGGAGATAAATGAGTTATTAGACCTGAAGATACCGGAAAGAAAAGATTATACTACCCTGGCCGGTTTCTTTCTTTATCATTATGGCCACCTGCCAGCTGAGAATTCTTCAATTATTATTGATCATCTCGAATTTACAGTGGTTAAAATGAATAAGAGACGGATTTCGCTGGTCAAGATAAAAAAAATCCAACCGACGGCTAATGAGGGAATTAATGAAGATTCTGGCGACCAATAAAAATGCCTATCATGATTATGAAATCCTGGAGACACTGGAAGCAGGCCTGGCCCTGACCGGCAGCGAGGTAAAATCAATCAGGGAAGGCAGGATCAGCTTAAAGGAAAGCTATGCTGATTTCAGCCGGGGAGAGCTTTATCTTTTTGACTGCAATATCAGTCCCTATCACGCCGCTAATGTCTTTAATCATGAGCCGTTGCGGCCAAGAAAACTTCTTCTGCACAAAATGGAGCTAAAAAGATTGGCGGGCAAGGTTCAAGAAAAAGGGCTGACTCTTGTCCCGACCAAAGTTTACCTGAGTGACCGTGGACTGGTCAAAGTTGAGCTGGCTCTGGCCAGGGGGAAAAAAACCTACGAAAAACGTGAAGCTATCAAGAAAAGGGATGCAGAAAGAGAAATTAGGGCTGAGCTGAAAAAAAGATGGCACTAAGGATGGCCATTGTCTCCGGATGTTTCTTTAATCTCTTTTCTGGCCAAATTCCCAGGCCAGCCAGATAGCCTGCTTCAGGCTGGCCGGCGAGGCCAGACCGCGCCCGGCCAGATCAAAGGCTGTACCATGGTCAGGCGAGGTGCGGATAAAGGGTAAACCGAGGGTCAGATTAACGCCACGCTCAAAGGATAGAAGCTTAAAAGCAATTAAACCCTGGTCATGATAAAGGCTTACTATCAACCTCTCCGGACGATCGAGTCCCTCCAGAAAAACAGTGTCCGGGGGATAGGGGCCTATCACCTGCAGGCTATTCCTTTTAAGCTCCGCTAAGGCTGGAATGATTTCCAGCTGTTCTTCCTGACCAATGGTGCCATCTTCACCGGCATGAGGATTAAGGCCACAAACCAGAATTTCTTTAATCTCCACTCCGGCTTCCCGTAGCGCCTGAACAAGATTCTGAAAAAATTTAATCAGGCTTTCCTTTTTGACCTTATTAATTGCTTCCCGGAGAGGGAGGTGATGGGTGAAAAGAGCCACCCGCAATCTGTCTGACCAGAAGCTCATGATGGCTTCCGGGTAGAATTTTTCCAGGTAGTCGGTATGCCCTTTATAAGGCAGGCCAGCTTTCACCCAGGCGGTCTTGGAAATCGGGGCTGTCACCAGAGCTTGGGTCTCTCCCTGCCGGGCTGATTTAACCGCTGCCTCAAAAAACGAAAAAGAAGCCAGTCCGTTTTCAGCTGTCGATTGACCGACAGTTACTGTCTCCAGCGGTTGACCTGCTTCTTTTAGAGAAACTTGCTCCCTGCTCAAAATTAAATCTATCCAGCCAGGCTGCAGATTGAGCTTTTTCCTCCAGAAATCAAGGAGAGCATGTTGCCCGTAAATTACAAATTTAGCCGGTGGAAGGTCTGAGGGCTTTGATAAAAGTCTCAGGATAAGCTCTGGCCCGATGCCTCCTGGATCTCCCAGAGTCAGGCCAATTTTAAACGAAGTCATTTACTTTTTCTGGTGTGTGTTTGGCCAGACCTGTCTTTCGATCCTTTTTCAGGTTCGGCTTCTGGCTCAGTTTCCAGCTTATAGAGATACTTTACCTGACGTTTATAAATAAGCAGATTGGGGGCTTCCCGGCGGTTTAGTTTGAAACAATTCCGATCATACCATTCTATATAACCTTCAACCTGTTCACCGTCATCCAGAACAACCGCCATCAGCGTTTTTTTGTTCATCTGTTTTAGAAAATAATAATTCTCCGCATGAGTATCAGTTGGTGGTGGCATCTTCTTTTTAGCTGCTTCAGCTTCCCTGGCTTCTTTGCTCATTTTCTCTTTGACTTCAGAAAGATTCGGGCGAATGAGTCTTCTTTGCATTAATCCCTCACTTAAAAACGGATATGCGATCTTTATTACTTAAATGCTAACACTATAAGTATTAATTTGCAATAAAATATTTAGCATCCATCAGCGCTGAATGTTCAGCCAATAAAATATTTTTGACATACTTAAAATGAAAGTCTAAAATTGCTCCTGATGCACACCAGACGGACGGCCCTGACATTTATTCTCTTTATGATTCTGGCCATTTTTTCTTTAAGCCATATTGTCGTTCATGACTTTTTCTGCCATGAAGAATTTCATCATCTTTTAAGCCCGATTCACCAGGCTTTCGGCCAGCCTGCCTTGAGCTGGTTTGATCTGATTCGGCCAGCTGGCGGAGAGCCCCAGGCGATCTATCTTGAACAGAGTGCTCTTCTGCCGGCAGGCTTTTCTCCCGCCATTTTCCACCCACCGGATTAAATCCCAATTCTCTTTTCCATCAACAACTTTCCGGTGGAGGTATCCATGCCCTTTTTAATTTTATTTTTGTCTATACTGTTATCCGGGCCGCAGACCGCCGCTCTCAACCCAATGAATTTGAGCCTGGAGGAAGCGGTGGCTGTTGCCTTTGAGCACCAGCCCGGGTTAAGACTTTTGGAAGAAGAGATACAAAGCGCCAGGGCTTCAACTCTCATTGATTCAGCCTGGCCGGCAGCTGAGGCTGGAGTGTCCGTTGAAGGTATTGGTCTCAGCCACCAGGCGAGGCAAAATGATCCCGAGTACAGCCTCGGGCTGACTCAACCTTTACCTTTTCCCGGTAAATTAGGTCTTAAATCAAACCTGGGAGAAACCTATCAGGACGAGGCCGGCCTCAAGCTCGAAAGAGGGAAAATACTGCTGGCCGCTCAGGTCAAAAAGGTTTATTTAAAATGCCTTCTAAGCCAGCAAGCAGTTTATTTTCTTGGTCAGAGTCTCGAGACCCTGACCGATATCCAGCAAAATGCTCTTTCTCGTTACTCGCTCGGGGCGGTGCCTTATAGCGAAGTCTTGCGCATAAAAATGGAGACGGCCCGCAGCCAGAACGACCTCTATTCAGCCAGGCAAGAGCTGGCCGCCGATTTCTCCCGCCTGAAGTTGCTCCTTGGTCTCGAAGAGGACACAGCCATTAATTTAACATCGACGCTGGCTTACCAGGAGTTACCCGAGGAACCTGAGGTTTTAGTGGAAAAGGCCAGAGCTTCCAGTCCGGCCCTGAAGCTGGCCAAGATTAAAAAAGGCCGGTCTGAACTCTTACTCAAACTTGCTCTGAAGGACAGAATGCCAGATTTTTCTCTGAGTTTTTTTGCCCCCAGTCGCCGCTGGGGAGCGGTCGGTTTCAGCCTGGGTGTAAACTGGCCGCTTTTTTCGAGAAAAAATTTAAAGGGGGAAAAACTTCTAGCTGAATCTGAGCAGCAGAAAGCTGAGCTCAGCCTGAAAGCGGCTGATAGATTTTTTGATAGTCAGAAAAGGCTGGCCCTGACTGCTATTGACCAGGCCGGCCAGCGGGTCAAGATCTTTGAAGAAAGCCTGCTCGAAGACTCGCAGGCTGAACTTGAAAAAGCACTGAATGCTTACCGGCTCGGGCAGCTAGATTCACTTCATTTACTCGATCTGTTCGAGGTTACCAGACAGATGAATTTCGAATACCAGCAGGCTCTTTATTTTTACCTCTGTGCCCTGGCTGATTTTTATTCAGCTGGAGAAGATTATGAATAACACCATCGCCTATTTTCAAGATAATAAGTCAAAGGGGAATATGATGCACCTAAAAAAAATAGACAGGAAAAAACTGAATATTATACCGGAAGTCCTGTTGCTGGCCGGTTTAATTCTGATTTATCCAGCCTGTTCCGGTCCAGCCCAGGACAGGGCCGAGCCCGAGGCTGGCGGCAGCCAGCTTCAGTTAGGAAATAGTGTGCAATTGTCGGAAGAAGCCATCAGGACCTCTGGACTGGAAGTAGCTGAGCTTAAACTAGTCAAGATCAAACGAGAGCTTAATGTCCCTGGAGAAATTCAATTTAATCCTCATGCTTATATCCGGCTGACAGCCAGGGCCGCTGGCCGGGTAGAAGAGCTTCGCGTCTATGAGGGCTATCCGGTGGTAAAAGGACAAACGGTTTTGAGACTTTTCAGCCTGCCATTTATCGAGGCCGCCTCAGAACTAAAACTGGCTGAAGAAAGATATGAAAAACTCGTCAGGCTAAACTCAGAGGACCTGGCAGCAGCCAGGGACCTGGTCAGTTCGGCCAGAAAAAAGCTGGCCTTAATGGGACTCAGCCAGAATGAAATTGAAGCTCTTGGCTCGAGCCAGGGTGAAGACCATCTGTTTCCGGTTACTTCGACTCTAACCGGCCAGGTCATTAAGTGTGACATCCTCAAGGGAGAGATGGTGGAAGCTGGCAGCCTGTTAATGGAAATAGCCAGTCTGGATAAGCTCTGGGTGGAAGCCAGGGTTCAGGAAAAAGATTTGAACCTTATTCGCCCTGGACAGTCAGTGGTGGTGAGGGTGGCAGCCTTTCCCGGTCACTCCTATAAGGGTCAAATTACCTATCTGGCCCCCGTCCTTGAAACTTCAACCAGGACAGTCCGGGTCAGGATAGAAGTTAATAACCAGAAGGGTGAGCTCCGGCCAGGTATGTTTGCTGAGGTCACTGTCTTTCTGCCTGACATTGAATCACTGGCTGTTCCAGAAGAGGCGATTCAGACTATTTCAGGCCAACAGGTTATATTTGTTCCTGAAAATCAAGGGGTTTTTACCGCCAGAGAAATAGAAACAGGCAGTCCGGTTAATGGCTGGAAGCCTGTTCTCAGCGGGCTGACCGAGGGCGACCGTTATGTTAGCCGAGGAGCATTTATTTTAAAATCTGAGCTTCTTAAAGGCACCTTTGGCGAGGAGTGACAAACAATATGATTGATAAACTTATAAGTTTTTCTTTAAAAGAGCGGTTGCTGGTCATGATTCTTATCCTCCTTATTATAGCTGCCGGGATTTATTCTTTCTTCACTATTCCGGTTGATGCTTTCCCGGATGTGACCAGTGTCCAGGTAGAAATTCTGGCTTCAGCTCCTGGCTACTCGCCCTATGAAGTGGAAAAATTCGTTACCTTCCCCCTGGAAACCACCCTCCGCGGCCTGCCCAGATTGAAGCAACTGCGCTCGATATCAAGGTCTGGCTTATCGGTAGTGACGGCTGTCTTCGAAGATAAAACGGATCTTTATTTCGCCCGGCAGCAGGCCTTTGAAAGATTAACCGAGGCGAGAGAAAAAGTCCCTGAACAGGTAGAAATCGCCCTGGGGCCAATTGCCACGCCAATGGGTGAAATCTATCAATACACACTCGAAGGACAGCTGCCGGCCAGTGAGAAGGAAAGGGTGAGATATTTAACTGAATTAAGGACCATTCAGGATTGGATGGTTACTCCTTTTTTCAAAAGCCTTCCCGGGGTGAGCGATGTTAATTCCTTTGGTGGCTATATCAAACAATATTTAATAAAAGTCCAGCCCGAACAACTGCTTAGATATAATCTGACTCTACGAGACGTTGTTGAGGCTGTTCAGAGCAACAATTTAAATGCCGGCGGCAACATAGTCGAAAGGGGAGAGCAGCAATTCATCGTTCGTGGGACCGGCCTTTTTCGCAACCTGGAAGATATCAATAAAACTATTCTGAAAACAGACAACGGAGCTCAGGTCATTCTGCAGGACGTAGCTCTGGTCGAAGAGGGACAGGCCATCCGCCAGGGTGGAGCCATAAAAAACGGAGAAGCCGAAGCCGTGGGCGGGATTGTCCTCATGCTGGCCGGAGAAAATGGCCAGGAAGTGGCCAGAAGAATTGAGAAGAAGGTCGAAGAAATTAATGCCAGCCGGCTGCTGCCTGATGGCCTGAAAATTGTTCCCTTTTATAAAAGGACAGACATTGTCACCGCCAGTATCCGGACCATCGTTGAAGCTCTCCTCCTCGGCGCCTTTCTTGTTATCATGGTGTTATTTATATTCCTGCGCAGTTTCCGCAGCTCTCTGGTTGTTGTTCTGTCTTTGCCTCTAACCATTCTTCTGACTTTCATTATCATGAAACAGACAGGGCTGACAGCCAATCTGATGTCTCTAGGAGGACTGGCTATTTCGATTGGTATGATTATAGATGCAGCTATTATTCAGGTAGAAAATATCCAGAGACATCTGGGGGACACCGGGCTAAAAGACGAGTCAACATTTTTCAATGCTATCGCCGAAGTCAGGAAACCGAGTATTTTTGGCGAATTGATCATTGCTCTGACTTTTCTTCCACTGTTAAGCCTGCAAGGTCTGGAGGGGAAAATGTTTTCTCCTTTGGCTCTATGCCTGTCAATCGCCATTTTATGCTCTTTGGCTATCTCTCTGGTGATCACGCCTGGTCTTTCTTATCTTCTCCTCAAACCACATTCGGGGAAAGAGGATGGTTTGATGGCCAGGTTAAACCGGCTCTATTCTCCTCTGCTTAAGTTTGCTCTTAAACACGGGCAGCTGGTAGTTATTATTATGATTTGTTTTCTGGCCGCCACTATTTATCTTGTTCCCCATCTCGGGCGAGAGTTTATTCCGATTATGGATGAGGGAGCCTTTGATATGGATTTTCAGATGCTGCCTGGGGTCTCGTTGAGTCAGGCCATGGCCACCAGCAATGAGATAGAAAAAAGATTAAAAAAATTTCCGGAGCTGGAGACAATTGTCTCCAGAACCGGTCAGACAGGTATTGCCCTGGAGGCCAGAGGTGTGGAGAAAACCGGTTTTGTCGGCTCTCTCCGGCCGAGATCAGAGTGGGTCTCAGCTAAAACAAGAGACGAGCTGACTGATAAAATGCGGCAGGCCATTTCCGATATCCCGGGGATTTCTTTTTCTTTTAGCCAGCCCATCGCCTGCCGGATCGACGAACTGGTGGCTGGCACCAGGGCCCAGCTGATCATCAAACTTTTCGGAGACGATCTGGAGATATTGAAAAACAAAGCTGAGGAAATCGCCCGGATCATAGCTCAACTGCCTGGAGCCACAGACCTGGTAGTGGAAAGAATATCCGGTCAGCCCTACATGATAGTTGATCTTAATAGAGACAGCTTAAAAAGATATGGTTTGCGAGCGGCTGATGTGCTCGACCTGGTGGAGATAGCCATCGGAGGCAAGGTGGTTACCACCATGTATGAAGGGGAGAGAATGTATGATGTGGTCGTCCGCTACCCGGAAGAAAAAAGAAATTCTATCGAGAATCTAAAGGAACTTCTGGTGGATACCCCGGCCGGCTACCGACTCCCTCTCAGCCAGTTAGCCAGAGTCGATTTGGAAGAAGGCCCGGCCGAAATCAGCCGGGAGGCTGGCTTCAGAAGAATCGGAATAGAAGTTAACGTTTCTAACCGGGACCTCGGAGGATTTGTGGCAGAGGCTCAGGAAAAGATTAAAGAACAGGTGGACCTGCCCGATGGCTACAGACTCGAGTGGGGAGGCCAGTTTGAAAATCAACAGAGAGCTATGAGACGACTGGCAGTCATTGTGCCACTAACCATTGGCCTCATCTTCTTCCTACTATTTTCAACCTTTAATTCCTTTAAACTGGCTGGTCTGGTTCTGCTTAACCTGCCCTTTGCTCTGATCGGCGGAGTTTTTTCTCTCTGGATATCTGGCTTATATTTATCTGTGCCGGCCTCGATCGGTTTTATTGCTTTAATGGGGATAGCTGTTTTAAATGGAGTTGTTCTCATCAGTTATTTTCAGCAATTGCTGGCCGAGGGCCAGCCTCTTCAGGAAGCTATCATCCTTGGCAGCCAGAGAAGGCTGCGGCCAGTTTTGATGACGGCCACCACCACCCTGCTGGGGTTAGTCCCTCTTGTTTTTGCTCAGGGCCCAGGCGCAGAAGTGCAGCGACCCTTAGCCATTGTGGTCATTGGCGGACTGGTCACCTCCACTATCCTGACTATGATTGTCCTGCCAATTTTATACCAATGGATGATGAGGAAAAGATGACAAAAAAAGCTGGCCGGATCAATCATCTTGTTCCGGCCAGCTTCCTATCAGATAATTTACAGGCAGAGTTGTTTCAGTTGGAATTGGTGAGTTCCACCAATCTAATATTGCGGTTCTTGAGGCTCAGCCCCAGTGTTTTCTCCAGATTGGCTACAGAAACATTATAATCAATTATGGCCTTGAGCTCGGAGCTCTGGGCAGCAGCCAGATCTCGCTGATACTGCAGCACTGTATAATTGGTACTCTGTCCGACCCTAAGCTTTTCTTCCTCCGCCGCCAGCTTTTGCTCCTGCAGCTCCCGGGCAGCTTTGTAGGCCTGAACACTATGTAAGTTGGCTTCCACTGTTCTCAGAGCAGTTTTAACTTCTAACATAGCCTGCTGTTCCTGCTGTTTCAGGTTGAGCTCGGCCTGCTGGAGGTTCAAACGGGCCTGGGCCACGCTGGCTCGTGAAATAGCATTACTTAATGGTATATTCAGAGTCAGCCCAACTGACCAGTTTTCATATTTAAATCGAAAAGCATCTTTTAAAGACTGGCTCCTCGGACCCGGGATCTTATCAACTATTATACCGGTTAAAGGATTGTTATCCAGGTAAACCAGCCTGTCACCAGAAAGACCCGGGCTATAATAAGAAGCCACCAGATTTAAGGCGGGCAGCAGCTGGTTTTTGGCTACCTTTAAATTGAACTGCTGTGTATCTGTGCTGATCTTGAGGTTCCTCAGATCTGGACGATTGGCCAGGGCGACTGATTCAGCCTCTTCCAGAGATATGGCTTTTTGTTCATATTTTGGCGTATCAACAGGCACAATGGAGGTGTATTGCTTTTTTTCATCTTCTGGCAAATTCATCAGGATCCAGAGCTGGTCTTCCGCATTCTTAACGGCGACCTCCGCTCTGATAATATCCGCTTCCCTGGTGGCCACCTCCGATTGAGCACTGAGGACATCAAGTGGAGCCAGTGTGCCTATTTCTACCGACCGCTGATTCTTGGCCAGGAGTTCCCGGGCTAACTTCAGCGATTCCTGTTTGACCTTTAAATCTTCAATTGCATAGACCAGATTCCAGTAGGACTGTTCGGACGAATTAATGGTATTCATCAAGGCCAATTCAGTTTGAGCCAGGGAGGATTCCAGCCCTTTATTGGCAATTATAATTTCTTTCCGGCTTATATCCAGGCCAAAGTTTTGCAACAAAGGCTGGCTAAAGTCGAAGCGCAGCGTGCTGTAATAACGTGGATTCCAGGTCTGGTAATTCTGGGTAGTGGAACTTTTATAAGTATCGAGACTGACGTTTAAAGTCCCGCCAAAAGGAATAAACTGAGAAATCTGGCCATTAACATCATTGTAGTCAGTTTCATAACTCTCAACTGCTTCCAGGCCGGAATAGGAAGGATTAATATTACTCCTCCGGGTATAACCGAACTGAATGGTTGGATAAAATTTCTCTTTTGATTTGGACAGAGCTGTCGCTGAAATTTCTGGATTAAGTTTCTGAACTGAGACCCCGAGATTATTTTGAATCGTTCGCAGAATACAGTCCTCAAGGGTTAGTTTCAATGGCAGTTCTTCCTGGGCCTGGACAAACAGGCTGCCAGCCAGTGCCAGACCTAAGAACAAACCAAAAAATCTAATTACTTTCTTCATTTATAATCCTCCACTTTTTGGTTAAACATCATCCTGGGCTAATTTAGGATATTCCACCGGCTTATTCATAACGAAGAGCTTCAATTGGGTCAAGCCGGCTAGCTTTCCTGGCCGGGTAATAACCAAAAAAGATACCAACCGAAGCTGAAAACAGGAATGCCAGAAGGATAGATCCAGGGGTGACAACAGTAGTAATTCCCTCGAAAGTAGGGACATACTTCATCAACCTGGAAACACCGATACCAATAATTATGCCGATTAAGCCACCTCCAACACTCAGGACAATCGCTTCGATCAGGAATTGCAGTAATATATCTTTTTCCCGGGCGCCAACCGCCAGGCGGATACCAATTTCCCGGATTCTTTCCGTGACTGAAACCAACATAATGTTCATAATGCCAATGCCGCCTACGATCAGAGAGATACCGGCAATTGATCCAAGCAGGATAGTCATAATCTGGCTCGACTGGGCCGCACTCTCCGCCACATCGGTCATATTTCGAACCTGGAAATCGTCATCAGCCCCGGGAGCAATTCTGTGCCTTTCCCGCATGAGTTCTGTTATCTGGCGCTGAGCTTCAGCCGTCATATCAGCCGAAATAGCTTCAACATCAATAGAGCTGATGTAGTCCACTCCTCTCAATCTTCTCATGACCGTCGTATATGGAGCGGCAATCATATCATCACGGTTAAAAAAGCCGCCCTGTTCACCCTTGCTTTCCAGTATTCCTATGACCTTAAAAGGAATCTTATTTATTCTGATGGTTTTCCCAATTGGGTCATCATCTTCAAACAGGTTCTGCTTGACGAGGCTGCCCAGAACGCAGACTTTGGCGGCAGCTGCGACATGAGATTCATCAAAATAACTGCCCTCTTCTACATTCCACTTTCTGACTTCGGGAAATTTTTCACCTGTTCCTTGAATCTGGGTATTCCAGTTTTTGTTGGCATAAACTACCTGTGCTCGGGTAGAAATAGAGGGAGAGACAGCTGCCACTGCATCGCAGTATTGTTCAATGGCTATCGCATCTTCTGGCTTTAAAGTGACATAACCACCGGCACCGGTTTGTACTCCCCGGAACTGACGGCTTCCAGGCTGAACAAAAAGCAGATTTGTCCCCATGGCGGCAAATCGTTCCTCAACTCCCTTCTTGGCCCCCTCGCCAACACTGACCATGGCAATAACAGCAGCCACACCAATAATGATACCTAGAATCGTTAGAAAGGACCTCATCTTATTGCGCGTCAGCGCTCGAATAGAGATCTGTAATACTTTTAAAATCTTCACAATTATCCTCCTTGGACCGAGGCCTGGCTGTCAACCTTTCCATTCAGTTCTTCCCTTACTATCTGGCCATCTTTTAGATATAGCCTTCTCCTGGCATATGAAGCTATCACCGGGTCGTGGGTCACCATGACCAGCGTAATTTTTTGTTCCCGGTTAAGTCTGGTAAAAATGTCCATAATTTCAGCCCCGTTTTTAGAATCGAGGTTGCCCGTCGGCTCATCGGCCAGGATAATAGAGGGTTCGTTAACCAGAGCTCGAGCAATAGCCACTCTTTGCATCTGGCCACCAGACAATTGATTTGTCCGGTGATACTCCCAGCCCTTAAGACCGACATTGGCCAGAGCTTCCATGGCTTTTTCTTTGGACTCCTTGCCGTTAATATTGCTATACATCAAAGGTAATTCCACATTCTCAAGAGCCGTGGTTCGCGGAAGTAGATTAAAATTCTGGAAAACGAACCCAATTTTCTTATTCCGTATAGCAGCCATTTTGTCCTTGCTGAGCGACGAGATATCTTCGCCTTCAAGGAAATACTGGCCGGAGGTCGGCCTGTCCAGCAGGCCGAGAATACTCATCAAGGTAGTTTTGCCTGAACCTGATGGCCCCATGATCGCCAGAAATTCTGATCTTTCTATGCTGTAGGAAATGCCCCTCAGGGCATGAACTTCTACCTCGCCGATCTGATAAATCCTGACAATATTCTCTAAGACAATTATTTTTTCGTCCATTTTAATTCCTATTAGCTCCAAAGATAATATTTTTAAAATCTGAACACCGCCGGGCCGCCAGGACGCTGGCCTGATTGTCCACTGCCGGTCGAAGAGGCTGTCATGATACCAACAATCACTTCATCGCCCTCTTTGAGATTGCCATCTACAATTTCAGTATAAGAAGTATCAGTCATGCCGGTTCTGACAAAAATTATCTTTAAATTGCCTTTCTCATCCAGGGTCCAGACCTTGGGCGGAGTTCGCCTTTGGGCCTGCTGACCAGAAGCTCCAGGCATACCCATGCCCGTACCCATACCTGTCCTTTGCCCCATCGGCGTCTGTCCACTTCCAGCCGCTGGCCTCTCCTGCCCTGATTGCTGTCTATTAGCGGCCATTTCCTCAAATGCCGCCTTCATTATTTTCTGCAATTCGTCTTGTTTCAAATTGGGATTGAAACGTAAAGCAGTATTTGGTACCCGCAGGACATTCTTGGCCTCTTCGACGACAATCGAGCAGGTGGCTGTCATCCCGGGCAAAAGCTTCAGACTTGAATTATCGACATCAAGAACAGCTGTATAGGAGACAACATTAGATTGAACCAGAGCAGCATATCTAACCTGCCTGACTGTCCCCCAGAAAATATCATTGGGATAGGCCTCGACCGTAAATTTGACTTTCTGACCTTCTTTAACGCTACCCACATCCGCTTCATCTACCAGGCACTCGACCTGCATCTTAGTCAGATCGTTAGCGATTTGGAAAAGAACAGGCGCCTGAAAACTGGCCGCCACCGTCTGTCCGACGTTAACACTTCTGGAAACAACTACCCCATCAATCGGGGATTTGATAATCGTGTAACCAAGATTGACCTTGCTGGCATCAAGCTGAAATTTAGCCTGAGCTGCTCTGGCTTCGGCTGAGACCAGATCAGCTTTAGCCTGAAGATAACTGGCTTCAGCTGTATCTTTTTCCTGGGAAGCAATGAGATTCTTCTCATACAGGCTCAGGGCTCTTTCATAATTTTTTTGAGCTATCTCCAGGGATACTCTGGATCTTTCCACTGAAGCTACTGAACTCTGGTAATTAGCCTGATTTTGCTCGATTTGAGCTTCAATCTGCGACTGGTCGAGTTCGGCTAAAATATCTCCCTGCTTCACTTTCGAGTTAAAATCTACATAAATTTTTTCTATTTTGCCCGAAACCTGACTGCCCACGTCAACCAGAATAACCGGATTCAAAGTGCCGGTGGCGGTGACCACCATTTCTATGTCTCCGCGGGCAACCTTTTCCAGCCGGTATTTTGGCTTGTTGTTAGAACTCTTACCAATCAGAGTGAAGCCAACAACCAAACCTGCGATCACTACAATAGCAATGATGATTAGATTTCTCTTTTTCATCTTCTCTCTCCTTTATTCTCCTCATTGGGTAGCATTTGATCTTTATCCTTATCTTTATCTTTCTGGCGGCGCCGGTCCGAAGATGCCTTCTTTCGCTGCTGCATGTAGCTATCCATCATTTCCTGCATCTTTTTTTGTTGCTCAGGAGTTAAGACGTTATCTACGTCAGTTTTCAGCTGGTTGCGCAACTCCTGCAGACGGCTGTGAATTTCTTTGCCGAAAGCTTCAAACCGAGCTTCGCTCTGCCTGAAAACTTCTTTCATCCTGGCTTTCTGGTCGGGGGTTAGCTGAAGCTCCCGGGCCATAACTTCGACTGTCGGGAAAGGTTCTGGTCTTTTGCCTGGCTTAGGACTATTTTTCTTCAGATAGGCTCTATCGCCAAAGACACCAACAGCAATCCCCAGGCCAAAGACTATAATCATAGATAAAGCAACCCAAAGTTTATATTTATCTTTCATTCTTACCTCTTTTATAGCTCTCCATATTTTACCGCCCGGCAAACAGCAACTTTAACTGCCGATTCTCCGGTTTTTCTTCTTCAAAAAGAGCCTGCATTTCTTTGAGCGGGCTCTGGTTCTGGAAAAGCAGTATCTCTGACTGACTAAGTTGCTGTTCGGCCGGCTGCATGAGAAACAGAACGCCTACCAGCAGGGTAGCCATAATGAGAAAGACAGGGATAGCCCTGGCATACAATCTTTCGACAGCTGCCCAGATGGAGGGCTTCGGTTCGGACGACAATTTGGCTAATAACCTCTCACTAAAATAGGGTAGCGGCTCGGACGCAATCTTAAACTCCGCCGACAGGCTTCTTAGCTTCCGATATTCCAAAGCTAAACGGGCGCAGGTAGGACATCTCTGAATATGATTTTCGAGCCAGGCTGATTCTTTAGCCCCCAGCCGATTATCAAGCTGTTTTGAGATTAATTTTTCAGCTTTACGGCAATTCATCTTTTTCCTCCTTCCTGGTCCAGAGCCTGAACCAGTTTTTTTCTTAAAAGCCTTCTTGCCCGATGCAGCCTGGAATCAACCGTTCCGGCTGATAGCTTCAACATCCTGCCAATCTCCTCATAACTTAAGCCCTGAATATCTCTCAGAGATAATATTAGACGATATTTCTCTGGCATTTCTTCCATCTTCTCTCTTATTAGACGTTTGCGACGCTCCTCCTCTTGACTTTCTGCCAGACGCTCAGAGATTTCTTTTTCCTCTGCGCGTATTTCAGGAATTTCATCCAGGCACAGATCATCTTTTTCCTTTTTATGTCTCCTTAAATAATCCCGGATATGGTTAATTGCTATCTGATAGAGCCAGGTACCAAATTCCGATTGATAGCGGAATCGAGGCAAGGCTTGATAAGCTTTTATAAAAATTTCCTGAGCCAGATCATCGGCTGTTTCATGATTATGAACGATATTAATCGCCAGGCCGAAAACTTTATTCTGATATTTCCTGACCAGCACTGAAAATGCTTCTTTGTCTCCTTGCTGGGCCAGCTTAACGATCTCGTTTTCTTCCATCGCTTGATTATCTTTGGTTGATATCATTTGGACGAAACTTTCCTTCTTTCTTTCATGAAGATGGATAACTATTTAAAACTCTTCTCTTCTTCCGTAGTTGCCGGAGGCGATAATTTTTTTTGCTCCACCCCGGCAATTTGCCATTTTTACATTTATATATATATTTATAAATTACGCCTAATTATAGCTTAATTCTGGTTGATTCTAAAGGATGGCAAGGTTATAATAGATGCATGGAATGGGAAAAAATTGCTGAAGAGTTAACTCAACCAACGGATTCAAAAATTATTCTCCTGGTCATGGATGGCCTGGGCGGTTTGCCAGTCAATGGTTTAACCGAACTGGAAACGGCCAGGCGGCCAAATCTTAATGAAGCGGCCAGAAGGGGAATATGCGGAGTAACGGATCCGGTATTTATGGGTATCACTCCTGGTTCCGGACCAGCTCATCTGGCTCTTTTTGGCTATGATCCCCTTAAATATCAATTAGGTCGCGGAATTCTTGAAGCTATGGGGACCGGGGTTGAGGTGGGCCGGGATGATGTGGTAGCCAGGGGCAATTTTGCCACCCTGAAAGATGGGCTGGTAGTTGACCGCCGGGCAGGCCGGTTAGCCACCTCAGAAAACAGCCAGCTCTGTGCCCTGATAAATGAGACAATAAAGGAGATCAGGGGAGTTAAGGTATCAGTTTTCCCTGGCAAGGAACACCGGTTTGTCTTTAAGCTGTCGGGGCCTGGTTTATCTGAAGCCATAACTGATTGTGACCCTCAAAAAGAAGGTCAACCTCCCCTAAAAGCCGTGGCTCTAGAACCCGAAGCTGAATTGACAGCCAGCCTGGTTAATGAATTTATAACCAGGTTAAGTGATCTTTTGAAAGACCAGCCAAAAGCTAATTATGCCTTACTTCGTGGCTTTGCTAAATTCCCTTCTCATCTCCCACCCATGCCCAGCCTTTACAAGGTAAAACCAGCCTCCATCGCCAACTATCCCATGTATAGAGGGCTTACCAGGCTGCTCGGCATGGAAGTGCTCGAGGTCGGGCCAGATACCGCTGAGATTTTTGATGTCCTTGAAAAGCATTATGCAGATTATAATTTCTTTTATCTCCACTTTAAAAAAACTGACTCGGCTGGAGAAGATGGCCGCTTTGAGGATAAGGTTAAGGCCATTGAAGAGATAGACCAGTTTATCCCCCGTTTATGGACTCTCAAACCTGATGTTCTGGTTATAACCTCAGACCATTCGACGCCCTCCACCCTGAAGTCTCACTCCTGGCACCCTAATCCATTTGTTCTGATTTCGCCTCGGGCTGAAGGCGATGATGTCGCTGAATTCAGTCAGAAGGCCTGCACTAAGGGGGCTCTCGGGCGGTTCCAGTCAATTTATGCCATGCCTCTGATGTTGGCCTATGCCCTGAAGCTTAAGAAATTCGGGGCGTAACTTCTATCATAATCTGTGATTAATCTTGCACGTTGCTATTTGGCCCCATAAAAAGATAAAATTTGACTGATGGATGACCGGCTTGGCTTTGCGGTGTTACTAATCTTGATGTTAGTAACACTGGCGATGGCCAGTAGTGTTCAGACTCAACCGCCTGCTGAAATCAGCGGATTGCGTCACCACCAGCATGCAGATTTCTTCCGGTTGGTGCTGGAAGTAACCAGAGTTCGCGAATATTCTTCTGCTGAACTCAGCCAGCCCGACAGGCTTTATCTGGATATTTATCAGGCTCGCCTGAATTCTTCGCTTCAGGGGAAAACCTTTGAGTTTAATTCCCCCTGTGTCCGCCAGCTCCGTCTTGCCCAGAGAAATCCAACTACAGTTCGGGTTACTTTTGAACTTCAGCCCGGAACCAAGGAAAAGGAAAAAATCTATTATCTGAAAAATCCTGACCGCCTGGTCATTGATATCTACCACCGGCAATCTCTATCGGCCGCTGGCCAGCCTGTTGGACCGGAAGGGCCTCAGTCCGGCGGAGGCAGCCTTCTGACAGATAAGGCTTCCATAAACCAGCCACCTAAAGCCGCTATCCCCACTACTTCCGGCTATTCTCTTGTTCGCCAGCTCGGCCTGGGGGTGAAAAAAATCGCTCTTGATCCAGGGCATGGAGGCACCGACCCAGGCTGTCTGAGTCAAGGTGGCTTAAAAGAAAAGGATGTGGCTCTTGATCTGGCCAAAAGATTAAAATCCATCCTGGAAACTCAGGGCGGGTTTGAAGTCTTTCTGACCAGAGAAACCGACATATCGTTGCCTCTCGAAAAAAGAACGAAACTGGCCAATGAGAAGCAAGCTGACCTTTTTATTTCAATTCACCTCAATGCCAGCCCGAGGAAAACCAGAACCGGAGTTGAAACCTTCTATCTAAATTTCAGTCCGGATCCTGCAGTGAATGAACTGGCCGCCAGAGAGAATGCTTCTTCCAGCAAAAATATCCGGGAAATGAAACAGATTGTGGATAAAATAGTCAAAAATACGAGATTTGAGGAATCGAGAGCTCTGGCTGAAAAGATTCATCGCCAGCTTCTTGGCCACCTTAAACAGCATTTTGGCCCGCGGGATGACCTCGGAGTAAAAGGAGGTCCTTTCTGGGTACTTATCGGCAGCGAGATGCCAGCTGTCCTGGTAGAAGTCTCTCACCTCTCTAATGCTAAGGAGGAAGAAGCTCTAAAGACCGATCTTTATCGAGAAGCTATAGCCACCGGTCTTTTCCGTGGTATTATAGAATACGTAAAATCCTTAGGAAAAGGATCCTGAAATTGGAACGCAGAGAATTTATTAAAGGACTGGTCATTGGCAGTGTGGCCATCGGATTTTCTCCCTCGCTTTTCTCCCAGTCAGGGTATCCAGACCTGGTAGTGGTAACCGGCGAATCTCCAGAGAAGATAACCAGAGAAGCTGTTGAGCTTCTTGGTGGTATAAGGCGCTTCATTAGCCGTGGCGATAAGGTCATTATTAAACCTAATATTGGCTGGGACCGGACGCCGGACATGGCAGCCTGCACCAATCCTGAAATTGTCAAAACAGTCGTGTCCATGGCTCTGGAAGCTGGTGCTAAGGAAGTCATTGTCATGGATCACACCATCAACCAGGCTAAGCGCTGTTATATCCGGTCAGGTATTCAGGCTGCTGCCCAATCAGCCGGGGCCAAAGTACTTCTGACTGAAGATCAGCGCCTGAGAAAAGTGAATCTAAAAGGTGAGTGGCTCAAGGAGTGGGAAGTTTTTGTTGATTTTCTTGAAGCAGATAAGATCATTAACATGCCAGCCACCAAGGTCCACAGCCTATCTAAGGTCACCCTCGGCATGAAAAACTGGTTGGGTGCGATCGGCGGCAGCCGCAATCAGCTCCACCAAAAAATTGATCAGGCTATAGTTGATCTATCAGCTTTCTTTAAACCCACTCTGACCATTCTGGATAGTTACCGTATTCTCTGGAGAAATGGGCCTCAAGGAGGAAGAATATCCGATACGAAATTAATGAAGACAGTCGTAGCCGGGACTGATCCGGTGGCAACAGACGCTTATGGCGCTACCTTTTTTGATTTTAAACCACAGGAATTGCTTTTTCTGCAATTAGCTTCAGCCCGGGGCCTGGGGAAACTGGAACTGGAGAAAGTCAGAATTGAAAAGAAAACAGTCTAAAAAATATTTGGCGCTGCAAAAACTAAGGATCATTTCTCAGTTAGCCTTTTTTGTCCTTTTTTTTATCTTGTTTATGAAGACGCACTATGGTGGGGCAGACTACCTGACCATAACTGTTGAACGCTATTTTCATTTTGATCCCCTCCTGGCCCTGACTACAACTATTGGTGCCCGCCTGTTTTTCGCCGCTTTCTGGCTATCACTGATAACTCTGACCTTCACCCTGATTTTTGGCCGGGCAGTTTGCGGCTGGATTTGCCCTTTTGGGGCTATCCATCAATTTTTCTCCTTTATCTTCAAAAAAACACGCTGGCTGAAGCCAAAAAGAGATGACCGCCTGAGCCTGGCACCAAAATATATAATTTTAATCATTATCCTGGTTGCTTCTATTTTTGCTGTCAATCTGGCCGGTTATCTTGATCCATTATCTTTTCTTTACCGGTCATTTGCCGTCTATATCACGCCTCTCCTGAATATGGCCTTCTCCCAGTCTGCTAGTCTTGCTTATGGTTTGGGCCTTGAATCATTTGGCCAGACTCTGGGACAGACCCTCGGCAACCTGGCTCTCAATAGTTTTTTCCAGAACGCTTTGGTCATCGGCCTGCTATTTTTTGCAGTCATCGCTCTTAATGCCTGGAAAGAAAGATTCTGGTGCCGCTATTTATGTCCGGCTGGAGCTCTTCTCGGATTATTCTCCAGATTTAACCTGTTCAAGTTGAGCATTGATCCTGAAAAATGCACAAACTGCCATCTATGCTCTATTCAGTGTCAGACAAATGCTCGACCGTATCCTGCTGACGAGTGGAGAAGTTCTGAATGTATCTATTGTGAGACCTGTGCAGCCATTTGCCCGACCGCCGCCATCACTTTTCCTTTAAGATGGAAGCCTGAAAAAATCCAGGGAGTGAATCTCAGCCGACGGAAAATATTGCTGACCTCTCTGACAACTCTCCTGGTTGCTCCGATTTTTAAAATTACTCCTCATCGCCAGAGAGCTTATCCGGCTTTAATCAGACCGCCTGGTGCCCAGCCAGAAGAAAAATTTCTTAATAAATGCATTAAGTGCGGAGAATGCCTGAAAGTTTGCCCAACAAACGGGCTTCAGCCAGCCTTAACTGAAGCCGGACCTGAAGGGATCTGGACACCGGTTCTGGTACCACGTATTGGTTACTGTGAATATTACTGCTCACTTTGCAGCCAGGTGTGCCCAACAGGCGCCATCAGAGAATTGACCATAGAAGAAAAAACGACGGTCAAAATCGGCACAGCTTTTGTCGACAAAAATCGTTGTTTACCCTATGCCCAGGGACGGCAGTGTCTTGTCTGTGAGGAGCACTGCCCGGTCTCACCGAAAGCTATCCAGACGATTACAGTTGAAACCCTGACGCCTGGAGGGCAAGTCACTACCAATCTGGCTCCTTTTGTTAATGCCAATGACTGCATCGGCTGTGGCATCTGTGAGAACAAATGTGTGGTCGCTGATAAACCAGCAATAAGAGTCAGCAGCATCGGTGAACAGAGAACAAAAAAAACCGGGTTCATCCTTTAAGCTAATCAACCTAGCGCTCACCAGCAGTGAGGCCCCCGATAAAAAGCCCGTCTATAATTTGCCAGAAGAGTAATTCACCTGATAATTTCTGTTGACCGCTTGTTTTTCAACCCTCAAATTTCTTCAGAAGGATAGAGGCGTTCGTCCCCCCGAACCCAAAAGAGTTGGTCAAAGCATAGATGACTTGCGCTGCCCTCGGCTTATTTGGAACATAATCCAGATCGCAGTCAGGATCGGAGAACTCATAGTTGATCGTTGGGGGCAAAACCTGGCGATCTATTGTCAGGGCGGTGATGCCTGCTTCAACTCCTCCTGCCGCCCCTAACAGATGTCCTGTCATTGATTTAGTAGAACTTATAGCAACTCTTTTGGCTGCATCGCCAAAAAGCGACTTGATGGCCAGAGTTTCTACCCGGTCATTATAAGGAGTTGACGTCCCGTGAGCATTAATATATTGGATATCAGCTGGAGAAATCCCTGCTTCATCTATAGCCAGTTTCATCACCCGGGTAGCACCATCACCATCAGGCGAAGGAGCCGTCATATGATAAGCATCGCCGTTGAGGCCGTAACCTGTCACTTCGGCATAAATTTTTGCCCCTCTTCGAAGAGCTGAGTTTAGCTCTTCCAGCAAGACAACGCCAGCTCCCTCACTCATGACGAATCCATCCCGCTGAGCATCAAAGGGGCGTGAGGCCTTCTCTGGCTCATTATTGCGTTCAGATAGGGCCTTCATACTGCTAAATCCGGCCAGGCTCAGGGGAGTAATGGGAGCCTCAGCTCCGCCAGTAATCATCCGGTCAGCCAGGCCAAATTGAATCATTCTGAATGACTCACCAATTGCATGAGCCCCGGTGCTGCAGGCTGTCACATTAGACATATTCGGGCCCCGTGCCTTATAGCGAATTGAAATATGGGCAGCAGCTTCATTGATAATCGTCTGAATTATAAAATAGGGGGACACCCGGGAAGGGCCTTTTTCCAGCAAGACGCGGTGCGTTTCCTCAATGGAGCCCAACCCGCCAATGCCTGAACCGACATAAACGCCTGTGCCTTCACCTTCCAGCCTGGATAGGTCAATACCAGCATCTTTGATGGCCAGGTCAGCCGCGGCAATTGCATAGTGAACAAAAAGGTCCATTTTCCTGGCCTCTTTCTTATCTATGAATTGCTGGACATCGAAGCCGGTGACCTCACCGGCAATTTTCACCGGAAAATCTGTGATGTCGAATTTGGTAATCGTCCGGATGCCTGAACGCCCGGCCAGCAGGGCTTCCCAGTTCACTTCGATCCCGACCCCAAGTGGAGTGACCAGGCCAATCCCCGTTATGACCACCCGTCTCTTATTATTATACAAAAGAGCCATAGGATTTTTTACAGGTTAAATCAGACTATAGTCCCGGGGTAAGATTACTTACCCTTCTGGTGGTCAAGAATATAATCAATTGCCTTACCAACGGTGGTCAGCTTTTCAGCTTCATCATCAGGGATATCGAGCCCAAATTCATCTTCGAGAGCCATCACCAGCTCGACAGTATCAAGAGAATCAGCGCCTAAATCCTGGGTAAAAGAAGCATTTTCTGTAATCTGCTCTTCGCTGACATTCAATTTGTCAGCCACGATGGCTTTAACTTTCTTTAAAAGTTCTTCTCTGTCCATAATACCTCCTATTTATTTAAAGGCTTATTACATATACATGCCGCCGTTGACACTTATTACCTGACCGGTTATATAGGCTGCCTCGTCTGAACACAAAAATTTGACAGCCTTGGCTATTTCTTCAGGTAAACCGAACCGCTTCATCGGTATATTTTCGAGGAAAGCTTTTTTGACTTCCTCCGAAAGTTTCTCAGTCATAGCCGTGGCAATATATCCTGGAGCTATACAATTGACGGTTATTCCCCTGGCCGCCACTTCTTTCGCCAGAGATTTGGAAAAACCGATCAAACCTGCTTTGGAAGCAGCATAATTGGCCTGGCCAAAATTGCCCATTAACCCGACCACAGAAGAGATGCTGACGATCCGTCCGGCTCTGGCCGCCACCATGTGTTTAACCACTGAACGACAAAAATTAAAAGCTCCCTTAAGATTAACAGCCAGAACCAGGTCCCAGTCTTCTTCTTTCATTCGCAGGAGGAGGGAATCACGGGTCACACCGGCGTTGTTAATCAGGTGGTCTATCCGACCAAAGTCTTTCATCACCAACTCGACCACGCCTTCCACTTGACGTAAATCAGTCACATCCGCCATGACAGGCAGGGCTTTTATCCCCTGAGCTTCAAAACGCCCGGCTACTTCTTCGAGTTTTTCCTTCAGAATATCAACCAGAACAATCGTTGCTCCTTCCTGTCCAATCTCACGGGCAATAGCTTCCCCGATACCCTGAGAAGCTCCTGTTACTATTGAAACCTTCTGATTAAAAATCATAATCTAACTTCTCCTTGGACACAGGCATAGCGGGCCATCTCTTCCCTGATTTTGTCCTGCAATTTCTCCAGCACGACTTCTTTCCCGATTCGAATGGCGTTTTTGACAGCTTTCTTATTCGACCGCCCATGTCCGATAATACAAATGCCATTAACACCCAAAAGATGCGCGCCGCCATACTCTGAATAGTCTATCTTTTTATAAATTTTTTTCAAATGATGCTTTAGAAGCAGAAAGCCAATCTTGGCCCAGATGTTCTTTGTCACCTCATGGCGAGCCAGGATCAGCATGGTTTCCACCACTCCCTCTGAGACTTTTAAGGCTACATTACCGGTAAAACCATCGCTGACAATGATATCAGCTTCGCCAGAATAAATATCCTTGCCCTCAATGTTACCTATGAAATTAAGCCCTGAGGCTTGCAACCGCTCATAGCTCTTAAGAGTCAGTTCATTACCTTTGTTTTTCTCCTCTCCTATACTCATTAAGGCGACGGTAGGATTTTTCCGATTCAGAGCGGTTTCCATAAAAACCTTACCCATAATGGCAAATTGTAAGAGGTGTTGAGGTTGGCAATTAGCGCTGGCCCCGACATCAATTAACAGTGAGACTCCCTCTAAAGTGGGAATCAAGAGGGCCAGTCCCGGTTTTTCTATTCCCTCGAGGCTACCCAGAACCTTTTTTGAGATATAAGTGACAGCCGCCGTATTTCCCATGGAAACAAAAGCCTGCGCTTCACCTTTCTTAACCAGTTCCGCCCCGAGAAAAATAGAGGATTTACTTTTCCGGCGGAGGGACATCACGCCGTCACCCATATTGATAGTATCCGGGGCATCGAGCAGGGAGACATTATTGCCGTGGTAATTCAAACGGCTTAATTCCTTCCTGACCACTTTTTCTGTCCCGACCAAAATGATCTGCAGGCCATACTCCTCAGCCGCAGCGACGGCTCCTGCCACTATTTCCCGTGGAGCAAAATCACCGCCCATCGCATCAACTGCGATTTTCATGATGGCTACTCGCCTACTTTTCTGTACCTTCGATTACCTGGCGACTTTTATAATAGCCGCACTCAGGGCAGGCACGATGGGGTAGCTTCGGACTGCCGCAGTTTGGACAGAGAGAAAAAGAAGGCAGAGTCAGATGGTCGTGTGACCTTCTCTTACCTTTTCTTGTAACTGAATGTCTGCGTTTTGGATTTGGCATTTATCTTTTATCTCTTAAAAAGGATTTTAATTTCTCGAGTCTGGGGTCCGACGAATTGACTTGGCAGCGGCACTGCCCATTTTGCACTAGCTGGCCGCAAATCGGGCAGAGACCTTCACAGTCCTCAGAACAGAGAGGACGGAGGGGAATGCTCAGATTAAGCTGCTCCAGAATTATCTCCCGGAGGTCAAGCTGCTGGTGATAATAAAAGAATCTCCCCAAATCTTCTTCATCCAGCTCTTCCTTTTGCTCATCCAGTTCTTCCGGTAAATAAGCCAGATCAAAAACAACATTCACCCCATATTCAAAAGGCCTTAGACAACGGCTGCAGATAAAACTCATCCTGGTGTTTAACTTCCCTTTAATCAGCACCTCGCTGCCTATCTTCTTGACTGACACAATTGAATGAACCGGCTCAAGAAAAGCCGCCTCTTCTTCAACCAGGTCAAGGCTGACAAAATCAAAATCCTGGTCAAAGTCTAATCCCTCTCGGGGGATATCATTCACATCAATCAGCATCACGTCATCCTCTTGACTCATTGAAATTAATCATTATTTATCAGCCTTTAAAGGCTTTATACCTTTTAATTTCAACTTATTATAGCAGCTTGAACCCTCTTGTCAATTAAAACCAGGAAGACCTGATTCTTGGTGTCTTCGCTTGCAGCTCGAGTCATATTGAGTATAATCATTATAAAGGACATTCCCCATGGAAGGCTACAACACATCTATTGAATATAAAAGGGTAAAATTAATGGTCCAGACTCAGGACAAAGGTCCTGACTTCAATTATGTAGAATCCTTAATTTATCTGGCCGGACGGGTAATTGCCACCAAAAGAAGGGCTTATACCCAGTATCTGCATGAGCCAAATCTGGCGGCAATTATCAGGCAAAATCTGGAGGATCTTCATACCGAAGTTATCGATGAAATCGTAGAAGGGAAATACGATAATTTTATCTCATGACCGCCAGCATGCTTTTTCTGATTGATGGCAATTCGGTTTTATACCGTTCTTATTATGCGATTCGCCAGTTATCTAACTCGGCCGGGTTTCCAACCAATGCTATTTATGGTTTTATCAATACACTGAATAAAATTATTGAAGACGAGAAGCCCCAATATCTTGGGGTGGTTTTTGATACCGGCCGCCCGACCATCAGGCATCAAGCTTATAAAGAATATAAAGCCCGGCGAAAGCCTATGCCTGAGGATCTAACTGTTCAGGTACCGGTTTTAAAACAGGTTCTACAGGCTCTTCGGATTCCTGTCTTTGAATATGAAAACTATGAAGCTGATGATGTCCTGGCCACCCTGGCCCGGGAGGCAGCTCAACAAAAGCAACCGGTGGTGGTGGTCACCTCTGATAAAGATCTGCTTCAGATCATTGGGCCATGGGTAGCTGTTTTTAATCCAGCTAAAGAGATATATATAATTGATCATGATATTGCCCCCGATTTTCTGTCGGAGTTAAAAGACAAAAAGCTAATAACGGTAGATGACTATTTCGGGGTGAGGGCTGGCGAGATAGCCGATCTGCTGGCTCTCTGGGGAGATGTTTCTGATGGGATTCCGGGAGTCCCCGGGATTGGAGAAAAAACTGCCAGGAATCTCATCCGCCAATATGGGCACCTGGATAATCTTATAGAGCATATAGATGAGATAAAAAATCCCCGTTTGAGGAACAGCCTTAAGGACAATCTTGAATCGTTACACCTCAGCCGTGAGCTGGTTCAGGTAGAAGACAAATTACCAATTGAACTTGACCTGGAGCAGCTCCGCCTGTCAGAACCTGACTATGACTCGCTTCTTAAACTTTACCAGCAACTTGATTTTACCGCTCTCACCCTGCGCTACCTTAAAAAGAATAACCAGGGAGAGAAAAAGTTTATAACCATTCTGACTGAAGACCAGCTGAAACACTTGCTGACTTCTCTCGAGACAGCAGATATCCTAGCCCTGGACACAGAAACTACCAGCCTTTATCCGACCAGGGCCCGGTTGGTCGGACTGTCTTTCTCGATTAGGCCTGGTGAGGCTTATTATATACCGCTAAGGCATAGCTATCCTGGTGCCCCTCGCCAGCTCGTAGCTGATTATGTCCTGTCGAGTTTAAGACCCATTCTGGAGGGTGAAAACAAAAAGAAAGCTGGCCATAATATTAAATATGATTATATTGTCCTCAAAAGAGAAGGTATAGAACTCAAGGGAATTCATCTCGATACGATGGTACTGTCTTATCTTCTCGAACCAAACTGGGGGAAGCACAGCCTGGATCGCCTGGCTGTCCATTATATTCAAGAGGCCAAGGTATCATTTGAAAGCCTGGTCGGGAAGGGTAAAAAACAACTGACCATTGACCGGGTACCGGTGGAAAAAGCAACAGAATATGCCGGTCAGGATGCCCATCTGGCTTTGCGCCTGAGCCAGGTTTTGTGGCCAGAGGTCAAAACACGCAGCTTAGATCGCCTCTATGAGGAAATGGAAAGACCATTGATAGAAGTCCTGGCGGCCATGGAGCTCTGGGGGGTCAAGCTTGATCGCGGGTTATTGACATCTTTGTCAGCTGAACTTGAGCTGCTGCTGGAAAAACTCGAAAAGCAAATTTATGAGATGGCCGGGCAGGAATTTAATATCAATTCCCCTGGCCAGTTAAGCCAGATACTCTTTTACAAACTTAACCTGCCTGCAGCTAAAAAAACCAGAATTAACAAAGGGCTGTCAACAGCTACTGACATACTGAAGGAACTGGCGCCCCTACACCCGCTGGTTGGTGCTGTTCTCGAATACCGTCAATTAGCCAAACTCAAATCTACCTATACAGATTCTCTGCTCAAGCTGGTTAATCCCGAGACAGGCCGGGTACACACTTCTTATAACCAGACCATTACCGCCACGGGACGGCTGTCTTCTTCTGACCCCAATCTCCAGAATATACCGGTGCGCGGTGAGATGGGGAAAAAGGTCAGGCAGGCCTTTATTCCTGAGCCAGGGCATGAGCTTCTCTCGGCTGATTATTCGCAAATAGAGCTGAGGCTGCTGGCGCATCTTTCTGGCGATCCGCTGCTCAGGCAGATTTTCCTGGAAGACCGGGATATCCATATGGAAACTGCCCGCCGGGTTTTTGGCGAAGCGGTGGAACTTTTCCCTGAAGAAATGAGAAGGCGAGCAAAAATAATTAATTTCAGCATTATCTACGGCACTTCGGCCTTTTCCCTGGCCAAAGAGCTTCAAACCTCGACAGGAGAAGCTCAACGGTTTATAGATCGCTACTTCGGGGAGCATAGGCAGGTTAAGGAATATCTGGAGAGGGCGGTTGATCTGGCTAAGGAAAAGGGTTATGCCGAAACGATTTTTGGCCGTATCCGTCAGATTCCCGAGCTAAGAAGCAAGGACAATAACACCTACCAGGCAGGTCGGAGGATGGCTCTTAATACTCCTATTCAGGGTTCCGCTGCCGATATTATCAAACTGGCCATGGTTAATATCTACCGGGAATTAAAATCAGCCGGATTGAAGACTAAAATGATTCTGCAGGTGCACGACGAATTGGTTTTTGAAGTTCCCCTGGAAGAAAAAGAAATCATCGAAAAGCTGGCCAGAGACAGAATGGAAAATGTCTGCTCGCTGAGTGTACCTCTCAAGGTGCATGTGACCTGGGGACAGAACTGGGCCGAAGCAAATTAATTAGAAATAACGAGGGGAGAAGACTTTAAGGTGGCTTAGACCAGCGGTTTCTGATAGACACGGAAAACTTTGTAAACAACGCCTCCCATTCTTTCCATTTCCGCCCGGACTTTGACATTGGCTTCCATTTCGTGATGGGTATCTATAATTTCAAAACCGGCTTTCTGGGCTGAGGAGATCATGGCCATACCCATCAGGGCGTCCAGCCCCATGCCTCTATACTCTTTTTTTATGGCGCCAAGGAGCAAGTCGAGCTGCCTGGTCTTTTTTTTAGCTTTCAAAATGTGAATAAAACCAAAAGGGAAAAGCCTTCCACGGGCTTGTTTGATACCAGCTGACATGTCTGGAATGCCGATGATAAAAGCCACTACCTGGCAATCTTTCATTACACCCTTGATCAGCCTTGGATCAAGGATCGGCAGATATTTTTTAGCCAGAGCATCCATTTCGCATTCATCAAGGGGGGCATAGCCATAAATATTGCTTTCAATATAAGTTTCATTCATCAGCGATAAAATTGGCCTGACCCAGGGTTTTGTCTCCCGGCGACTCTTGAACTCCAGCAGCTCAAAATTGCCTTTCTTCATGATGCGCTCTGAAATCCGGCGGTATATTTCAGGGATTTCTTTTGGAATTTGAATCTTATAGACGAAATAGTCCATATCTTTGGTATAGCCTTCTTTTTCGACCATGGGCGGCAGCCAAGGAAAATTATGATAAGTTGCAATCGTTGCCCGGTATTCAAAGCCCTTAATCAAAAAACCTTCGGGATCCTGGTCTGAGAAACCATATGGTCCAATAATCCTGGTCATACCTTTTTCTCTGGCCCATTCTTCAATCCTGGATAACAGGGCATGGACGACATCCTGATCCTCAATTGACTCCAGGTAACCAAAGCGGGCGGTGTTCTCACCACGGACCTCATTATAGCGGCGATTGATAATGCCCATCACCCGGCCGACAAGATGATTGTCCTTTTCAGCCAGCAACATGACTGTATCAGAATAGCTAAAAGCTTTGTTCTTATTAGGATTAAAATAATCCCATTCGTCCATATAGATTGGATGTACCCAGTTTTCGTGGTTTCGGTGAAGCTTTTCCGGCAGGTAAATAAAGTCCCGCAGCTGTCTTTTACTTTTGACTTCCATCAGGTTAATCGCCATAAAGTTACCTCGTTTTGTCTGGGTTTGTCTCCACTTCCTATCTTAAGCCAATAAATTATAATATTTTTTTGCTTTGTGGAAAACCTTTTATTTTCTTGTGCAAACTCTGTGACATTAATGCGAATTTTCTGTGGGAAATCTTGACAATTACTTTCACGTTCTAATATACTCAATTTCTCATGAAAGTCGAGACCATAACCCAACTAATCATTTTTATTCCTCTTTTAGGTTCGTTGCTGGTCCCTTTAGCCGGAGCGATCTCCCCCAAATTAAGATCGTTCTGGTCAGTGCTTATCGGCGGGATTACCGCCTTTCTCCCGCTGACACTGATTACCCAGGCCCTTAAGGGCGGCGAGATTCTCTGGAGCAAGAGACTGGCACTGGGACTGGATTTCGTGTTAATTATTGATCCCCTGTCGATCTTCATGTCGATTGTCTCCTCTTTTATCGGCTTCCTGATCATCGTCTATTCGCTCGGTTACATCCATCACGAAGAACATCAGAATGAGTATTACCTGATGGTTGTCATGTTCATAGGCTCGATGATGGGCCTGGTGTTTTCTGGAAGCTTGGTTTTCATCTACCTCTTCTGGGAGATAATTGCCATCGCCTGCTGGCGGTTGATCGGTTTCTACCGTCAGAAAGATTATGTTCTAAAAGCCGATAAGGCTTTCTTGATGACTTTCGGCGGGGCCGTGGTCATGTTGCTTGGTTTTATTCTTATCTACGCTCAGACGGGAACTTTCGACCTGACCGCCATGAGAGGAGTGGCCATTCCCGGCTCAGCTGTGCTGTTAATTCTGTTCGGTCTTTTTTCCAAATCGGCCACCGTTCCTCTGCACACCTGGTTGCCTGATGCTGGCGTGGCCCCAACCACCGTGACTGCTCTACTCCATGCGGCTGTTCTGGTCAAAATCGGCGTCTATGCTTATGCCCGGCTTTTCTTATACACTTTTAAAATTCCAGCAGCCTGGCAGCAGGCAGTCATTATTATGGCTGTGATTTCCAGTCTGATTGCGGCTGCTGGAGCAGTGGTGGAAAATGATATTAAGAGAATTCTCGCCTATTCCACCATCAGCCAGATCGGTTATATTTTCCTTGGATTGAGCGTGGCCAATCCGACTGCCGTTTCAGGCAGCCTCTTATATATCCTGATGCACGGCCTGGCTAAGGCTGGACTGTTCCTTTGTGCCGGAATTGTCATTCACTCTACCAACAAAAGAGATATCCGAGAGATGGGTGGTCTAATTAGGACTATGCCTATGACTGCCATCTCCTTTTTAATTTGCGCCTTTTCTGTTATCGGGCTGCCGCCACTTGGCGGTTTCTTTTCCAAGCTTCTGGTCATCATGGGCGCTATTAAGGCTAACCAGATCTGGGTGGCCGCCCTGGCCCTGTTTACTGCCATTCTGACCATGTACTATTTAATGCGGGTTTTTTCCCTGGTTTTTCTTGGTGAACTCAAAGTGTCTGCCCCTGAAAAGACGCCTTCGATGGTAGGGGTGGTAACCGTGCTAGCCTTATTCTCAGTTCTGGCTGGCTTTTTCGTTTCCTATCCGATGAAGCTTGTCCAGCTGGCAACAACTCACATTACTTGGTGGCTAAGATGATGGCAACAACCTTACTGTGGCCAATTATTTTTCCGGCCGTTATGGCCATTATTCTTTTTCTCATTCCGGCCAGAATAAAATTAGTACGGGAAGTACTGGCAGTTCTGAGCTCGGTGGTTATGCTGTATTTAGGATTCTCTTTGTTCTTGCTGAAAAACCTCTCCCTGAAAACTAATTGGCTCGGGATGGGTATTAATTTTGACTTCCGGCTCTATCAATTTTCAGCTTTCATTCTCCTGGCTCTATCCGGATTCCTGTTTTTGATTGTTCTTTATTCAACCATTAAGATGAAGGATCATCCCCGGATCCGTGAATACTATGCTTATGTCTTTTTAGCAGCTGCTTTTTCCAACGGGGCTGTGCTGGCCAACAACTTTGTCCTTCTTGTCTTTTTCTGGGAAGCAATATTAATCACCACTTATGCTCTGATTACCTTAGGGCTGAAGCCCACCTCTCACCGAACAGCAGTGAAATCGCTGATTATTGGTGGTCTGTGCGACTTTTCGATGATCATGGGCATTGGTCTGATCTGGGCTTCGACCGGTACACTTACTATGGATCAGGTGCACTTAGAGCCCTATGGCCTGGCCGCAGCCGCTTTTATCCTGATGATGATCGGGGCTATTGGCAAAGCCGGGGCAATGCCTTTTCACACCTGGATTCCTGATGCTGCCCTTGATGCTCCAGTCACTTTTATGGCTTTTATGCCGGCTTCCTTTGAAAAGCTTCTGGGCATTTATCTTCTGGCCAGAATCAGCCTGGATTTCTTTGAACTCAAAGTCGGCAGTCCGATGGCCATGGTTTTGCTGATTATCGGGGCAGCTACTATCGTTCTGGCCGTTTTTATGGCACTTATTCAGAAAGACCTCAAAAAACTTTTATCCTTCCACGCCATCAGCCAGGTCGGTTACATGATTCTTGGTATTGGCACAGCCATTCCGATCGGGATTGCTGGTGGCATTTTCCATATGATCAACCATGCCATGTATAAAACCGGCTTGTTCCTGAGTGCCGGCTCGGTAGAGCACCGGACAGGAACTACCGAGCTGAAGAAACTCGGTGGTCTGGCCCGGGAGATGCCCTGGACGGCCTTTGGCTTCAGTGTCTGTGCTCTGGCTATCTCCGGAGTGTGGCCCCTGAATGGTTTTGTCTCCAAAGAAATGGTCTTCCACGGGGCGCTTGAAACGGGTTACCCGATTTTTGCCATTGCTGCCTGGGTTGGCGCTATTTTTACTTTTGCTTCGTTCCTTAAAGCCGGGCACTCAGTTTTCTTCGGGCCACGATCAACCGAGGTGCCGAAAACCAGAGAAAGCCAGTGGTCTATCGTCCTTCCTATTTTAATTCTGGCTATTCTTTGCATTACCTTTGGAGTTTATAACAAGCTGCCATTGGAGAATTTTATTCAGCCAGTGGTGGCTGGCCACGCTGAGCCTGGACAGCACATTGATCTTGCAGCTGGTGCCCTGAACCTGTTCACTCCAATAGCCGGCGTTTCCATGCTGTGCTTGCTCATAGCCCTGGGTCTCCATTTCTATGGCTGGAAACAGGGCGGGAAAAAAGCTTATCTGGCCTCCGAGCCAATTCATCGTCTGCCAGTCCTGCATCAGCTCTATGACCTGTCTGAAGCCAGATTCTTTGATATCTATGAGCAGGGCGTCAAATTTCTGGCCTGGCTGTCTAGGATGCTATTTAAGTTTATTGACCGGCCGATTGATTTTATTTATGAAAAAGTCGTGGTCAGCATCGGACGTTTCTTTACAGTGCTTTTCCAGAAGGCTCATAACGGCCAATATGGCAATTATTTAGCCTGGACCATTGGCGGGCTGATAGTAGTCGTCTGGGTAATACTAAAGTTATTGCAATAGAGGAGGAGCAGTGGTATTTTCATTTATTTTCATACCGTTATTGATAGCTGCCTGTCTGCCTCTTATTGGCAAAGTTTCAAAAAAAATAATCCCGGATGTTTTAACCAACACTACTCTTGCCTTTCTGTTATTAAATTCTATTCTGCTTGTCAAGCCCGTTTTCTCTCGAGGTTCTCTCCTTCAGAACATCAACTGGTTTGGTGAACTTGTCAATCTGCAAATTGCCCTGGATGGTTTTAGCTTACTTATGTTATTTACCATCTCTCTGGTCAGCCTGTGTATTACACTTTTCTCTATAGATTACCTCAAGCATTATGGCCACCAGGCCAATTTCTATGCCCTGCTGCTGGTCATGGTGGCTGGCATGAACGGTCTTGTCCTGGTGCCTGATCTCTTTTCCGTTTATCTCTTTCTCGAAGTTGCTGCGGTCGCTTCTTATGCTCTGGTGGCTTTTGGACTTGGCCCGGAGGAGCTCGAAGCTTCGTTTAAGTATCTGATGTTATCAGTTGTCGCCTCGGCTTTTATTCTGTTGAGTATTACTGTTATTTTTGGCCTGACCGGTAGCCTTAGCTTTCAGGCTGTAGCCCGGGGCCTGCAGGACCTGAACGCCAGTCTGGTCCTCGGGGTCTGCTTGGCCTTTTTTATTATGGGTTTCGGGCTGAAGGCCGCACTGGTTCCTTTCCATGCCTGGCTCCCTGATGCCCATCCGTCGGCACCAGCTCCGATTTCAGCCATGCTGTCCGGCCTGCTGATCAAAGTTTCTGGCATTTATGCCTTATTCAGGATCGTCTACAGTGTCGTTGGCATGACACCGGCTCTGTCTAAGGTTCTGATGGCCATGGGCGCTATCTCTATTGTGGTAGCGGCCCTGCTCGCTCTTGGCCAGAATGACGTTAAAAGAATGCTAGCTTATTCTTCTATCAGCCAGGTAGGTTATATAATTTTAGGCCTGGCCATAGGTACTCCACTTGGTATTGCCGGTGGTTTGTTCCATCTTTTTAATCATGCCGTGGCCAAAGGGTTGTTGTTCTTAAATTCCGGCTCCATCCAGCATATTACCGGTACCAGGAATCTTAACGAACTTGGCGGGCTGGGCAAAAAAGTGCCGGTGACGGCAGGCACCAATTTAATTGGCGCCCTGTCCATTGCCGGTGTGCCGCCACTGGCCGGGTTCTGGAGCAAACTGATCATTATTATCGCCCTCATCCAAGCTGATCACTTTGGCTATGCCCTGGTCGCCATCCTGGCCAGTATTTTAACCCTCTGGTATTATCTCTTGATTCAAAGGAAAGCTTTCTTTGGCCCTCTTAATGATAGGTGGCTCAAAATAAAAGAAGCTCCTTTCTGGATGACCGCGGCCAATGTTATTCTGGCTTTACTCTGCCTGCTGGTTGGCATTTTCTTCAGTCCTGTTTTCAAGACCTGGATTGCTCCCGCCGCCGATGCTTTAGCCAGGGGTGTGCAGCAGGTTTTGATGTGGGGAATTTAAAATGATTATCCAAATTATATTATTGTCTGGTCTGGTTCTCTTCTCGATCCTGGCCATTTTATTAAAGGACCTCCTCAAATCAGCCCTGTCTCTGGCTGTGGCCAGTTTATTCCTCGGGATTATATTTTTCCGTTTAGGTGCTCCTTATGCTGGCGTCTTTGAGATCTCGGTCGTGGCCGGCCTGATCACCGTCCTGTTTGCTCTGACGGTAGCCCTAACCAGAAAAGACAGCGAGGTGCAGGAGGCCAGGTTGACCAGACTGGTTTTCCCACTGTTTTTTGTCATTTTCCTCATCATCGACGGGCTGGTGATGAAAAGCCTCCTCCAGCAGGTGCCAGCTCTGCCCACCGGGCCGGAGACTGGCTCGTTTGGAGAGGTGCTGTGGAAAGCCAGAACATTTGATCTGGTGGCCCAGCTGGGAGTAATTCTGGCTGGCGTTCTGGCCGTCCTGGCTCTATTCAGAAAAAAGGAAGAAGATAAAGATGAGTAATCTATGGTTCTTATATCTTTTCTTTTCAGCCCTACTGATTTTTACCGGTATTTATTGTCTTTTAACCATGCGCAATTTAATTAAATTGTTCATTGCCGTCGAAGTCATCAGCAAAGGTGTGAGCCTGGTCATTATTGCCACCGGAGCAGTCAAAAATTCGATTCTTCTCGCTCAGAGCCTGGCCATTACTTATATCGTGGTGGAAGTCAGCCTGGTGGCTACTGCTCTGGCATTGATTATAAATATTTATAAAAAGAATAAGAGTCTGGATGTCCGTTCACTGTCTAAATTGAAGGGATGATCATGAAAGGCTTAGCTTTTTTAATATCACCACCAATAGCTTTTATCTTTTTCCTGGGCATGGCTTATCTGCTGTATGCAGCCGGGAAGGCCATGGCCCCAAAACTGAACCCAACGGGCGGGAAACTCACCACCTATGCCTGCGGTGAAGATCTGCCCGGGATGAAAGTCCAGTTCGGATTCAGGCTGTTCTATGTTTTTGCTCTATTTTTTACCATCATGCATGTGGCTGTGCTGGTAGTCGCAACAATTCCCACCGGTAAAATAGCCCTGTTAGCCATCATTTACTTAGCCTTTATATTTCTGGCCATCCTGGCTCTGATTTCAAGGAGTTGAGTTGACATGCTGCAAAAATTAACTCAATGGTCACGCCTGAAGTCACCCTGGATATTGCATCTCAATACAGGTGCCTGCAATGCTTGCGATATCGAGGTGGTGGCAGCGCTGACACCGCGTTTTGATGTCGAACGGTTCGGAATACTGCTGGAAGGCACTCCCAGGCATGCAGATGTGATTATCTGCACCGGGCCGGCCACCCGCCAGATGAAAGACCGGTTAATCAGGGTTTATGAACAGACACCTGATCCTAAGTTTGTCATGGCCGTTGGGGCCTGTGCCATGTCTGGCTGTGTCTATCGTGGTGCTTATAATATCATTGGCGGTATCGATCAATTAATTCCTGTCGATGTTTATGTCCCGGGCTGTCCCATCAGACCTGATGCCCTGATCGAGGGTGTGGTCAAACTTTTAGACAAAATCAAGCAAGGGGCCAAATGAGGCAAAGATGAACGACCAGGCTTTAATAGATAAGATCAACGAAGGTTTAAAAGATAAAGTGGTGGCCATAACGAATCCTGCTCCCCGGCGTATCTTTTTTAAAGTCACCACCGATAACTTGCTTACGGCGGCAAGCTGGCTAAGGCAGGAACTGGGCATTACCCACCTATCTACGATCAGCGGGGTGGATCTCGGACAGTCATTTGAACTTCTTTACCATTTTGCCAACGATTATTGCGTCTTGACTCTGCGGACAGAAATTCCGCATGAGAAGCCTGTCTTGCCTTCTATCTGCGAAGTTATTCCGGGAGCTATTTTGTATGAGAGGGAATTGCAGGACATGTTCGGGATCGTTGTTCAAAATATTCCTGATGGCCGCCCACTGGTTTTGCCCGACGACTGGCCGGCTGGAAATTATCCCCTTCGCAAGGACTGGAAATATGAGAGGCCACCAGAAGTCATTCCGGGAGGCAAGTCATGAGTTTTGAAATACCTATTGGCCCGCAGCACCCCGCCCTGAAAGAACCAATTGGCGTCAGGGTAACGGTTGATGGAGAAATAATCCGTGATGCTGATCTGCACCTCGGCTATAACCACCGGGGAGTAGAAAAGCTGGCTGAACAAAAAAACTGGACCCAGAATATTTATTTAATGGAAAGAATCTGCGGGATTTGTTCTCATTCCCATGCAACCTGTTATGTTCAGGGAGTGGAGAAGTTAATGGAAATTGAGCCGCCCAAGCGCGGGCTCTTCATCAGAATTCTGGTTTCTGAACTAGAAAGGGTCCATAGCCATCTGCTCTGGTTGGGAGTGGCCGGGCATGAAGCGGGCTTTGACAGTTTCTTTATGTACGTCTGGCGTGACCGGGAAATTGTTATGGATATCCTCGAAACTATTTCCGGCAATCGTGTTCATTATGCTATTAATACTATTGGCGGCGTTCGCCGCGATCTCGACGAGCTACAAGCCAAGCACATTCTTGATTCACTGGAGGTGCTGAGGCAACGCAGCGAATATTACCAGAAACTGGGAACAACCGAACCAAGTTTTGTAGCCAGGTTAGCTGGCGTCGGTTATCTATCAAAAGAAGATGCTATTGAGCTCTGCGCCGTCGGGCCAACCCTTCGCGCCTCAGGGGTCCCGATGGATGTCCGAAAGGACGATCCTTACGCTGTTTATGATGAAGTCCCGTTTGAGGTCTGCACAGCTGACACCTGTGATGTGCTGGGCCGGACAGTGGTTAGAATTAAGGAATTGATGCAGAGTTATAACATCATTGAGTATCTTCTGAAGAATCTGCCGGACGGACCCATTGCAGTCCGTGCCCCACGCCGGGCCAAGCCCAACGAAGTGGTTAGCCGGTATGAAGCGCCGCGTGGTGAAAATATTCACTACATCAAAAGCAACGGCACCGATAAGCCGGAAAGGCTAAAAGTCAGAGCTCCCACCCTGGCTAACTATGCCGCCACCATTAAAATGCTCAAAAATGGCTTTATTGCTGATGTTCCCCTGATTTTTGCTGCTATTGATCCCTGTATCTGCTGCGCTGAACGGTCAGTGGCTATAGTGGAGGAAAAGACCCAACAGGAAAGAATTGTTACCATGTCAAGTCTGAGGGAGCTCAATTTAAAAATCACCAATTATCAAGCCAGAAAGAGGGAAGCAGAATGGCCACTCTGAAGACTCTTATTTATCTGATGATTTACCCCGGGCTTCTCTTTATCTTTTTTTATTCTACTTTCGCCGAGTGGTATGATCGTAAGCTTTATGCCAGATTTCAGAACCGCATGGGGCCCACCCATACTGGCCGGGCTGGTGTCCTCCAGCCAATCGCCGATTTTATCAAACTGATGTCGAAAGAGGATATCGTGCCGGAACGGGCCGATCGGGGTCTGTTCAGGGCTTTACCTGCCTTTGGTCTGGCCATCGTCTCTGTCGGCATGCTGCTACTACCCGTCTGGAATTATACATTGGACAGCCCTTCAGCCACCTCCTTCAGCGGCGATATCGTTGTGTTGCTCTACTTGCTGAGCCTGCCGACTTTCATCTTTTTCTTAGCCGGCTGGTCTTCCACCAATTTGTTCTCAACGGTTGGAGGAACCAGAGTTTTAACCATGCTGTTTGGCTACGAAGTGCCACTCTTCCTGACCGTCCTAACTCCGGCCATTCTAGCTAATTCCTGGCGGCTGGCTGAAATTGCTGCCTTCTACCGCCAGCGGCCTCTGCTGGCTCTCCTGAATATACCGGCTTTTCTTATCGCTCTCATTTGTGTTCAGGCCAAGCTGGAAAGGACACCTTTTGATATCCCTCATGCGGAAACTGAAATTGTCGGCGGGACTTTTACCGAATATTCGGGCAAGAAACTGGCTCTCTTCCGGTTGATGATGGATGCAGAATTGGTAGTGGCAGCCGGACTCCTGGCAACTGTTTTCCTCGGTGGGTTTCCCGGCGGCCTCCTGCCTGGTTTAATTAATTTTATCATCAAGACCCTGTTCGTTATTTCTCTTTTATCCTTGCTGAGAGCAACCACTTCCAGAATCAGGGTTGATCAGGTGATCACACTTTCCTGGAGATACTTAGCCCCGCTGGCTGTTCTTCAGCTTCTCGTTATCATTCTCATTAAGGGGTTAATCTCATGAAGATAGGCGTCTTTATACCTGAACTCCTACGGCATCTATTCAAAAAGCCGGCGACGGTAGATTATCCATTTAAGAAGCTTGAGGTCCCGCCCGGTTTTCGTGGTTCACCTTATTTGCGACCAGAGCTCTGTATTGCCTGCCGGGCCTGTGAACGTGATTGTCCGGCCGAAGCCATAGAGATTACTCTCACCAATGAAGCTGAAAAGAAGTTTAATATGATTATCCATAATGACCGCTGCATCCACTGTGCTCAATGTGTCGATTCCTGTCCGACCGAGGCCATGCAGATGGATAACCTCTTTGAAATTTCTGATTATGACCGCCATGATATGAAGAAACAGTGGGATTATGTCCGGGCAGTGGTGAAACCTAAGGCTGAGCCAAAAAGCTAACCCTGACTGGCCTTAGTTGATTTTTTTTATTCCTTTTTATAATTTGTATTTAGTCTCAATCGTCATACCGGGGGAAGATGAACCTGGATGAAAGAAAGATGGCAAGACCTTTTGCAGGCCGAATTAAAAGGGGCTAAGAAGCTGGTAATCCTGGGGACAGGCAATGCCTTAAAGGGAGATGATGCTATTGGGTTACTGGTAGCCAGCCTGCTCGACAGCCATCTGAACCGTTACCAGAAGAAAAAAGTAAAAATCCTTCGCGCTTATGAAATGATTGAGCTCTATCTGAAGAAGATCAAAAGAATCAAACCAACACATATCATTATTGTTGATGCCATAAATATGAAGACCCGTCCGGGCACCATCAGGGTACGCCGCATTAATAGCATTAATGTCAATAACCAGCCAGGTAAACAATTAGTAGATGGGGTCGGCGACTTTCTGGAAAAATTAGCTTCAGTCTCATCAGCCAAAATTTATCTGGTCAGTATCCAACCAGAAAACCTGGAATTTGGCCACCCCATAACTCAAAAAACAAGGCTGTCAGCCAGAAAAATAGCAGATAGCATCAATCAGATCTTTCCTCGAAAACCCTGCCCTGGTTAAAAGTTTAATGCCTTTTGATTAAATTTTCATCGGCATTAAAACATATAAATAAACACCTTTGTCTTCTGGCTCAGGTTGCATGAGAACCGCGCTATTTTCATCTTTGACTTCGAGCCGGACAGAGTTGGTATTTAAAGTAGAAAGAAACTCAAGTAAATATTGAGAATTAAAGCCTATCTCCAAATCCTCGCCCTGATAGTCAACCTGCACCTTATCTCTGGCCTCACCCATCTCTGGATTAGAGGAAAAAAGCCTTAATTCACCCTGCTTGATCTCGAACTTAATTCCCCTGGACCGTTCTGCTGACAGAACGGACACGCGTTTAATAGCTGAGACCAGCTCTTCCCGGCTGACCACAAGCAGATTAGGATTATTTTTAGGTATAACAGCCTGATAATTAGGAAATTTGCTTTCTATAATCCGGGAGATTAAAACCCGGTCCCCAACTCTAAAAAACAGACTATTGTCATCAAAATCAAATTCAATTCTGCTATTTTCAAATTTTTTCAATTCATTAAGGGTCTTTTTAGAAACAATCTGATTTATTTCTCTGTCAACTTTTAAATCTTCCATCTCTCTTCTCGTATAAGATAAACGGTGACCATCGGTACTGACCAGTTCTAATTGTTTATTTTTTATAGATAGCAGGGCACCGCTCAGATAATATCTCTGCTCTTGAGTAATGGCATAAAATACACAATCAATCATCTCTTTAAAAGCATTTAGAGGAAAAGAAATATGATTGTCGAAAGGACATTCCTGGATAGCTGGGAAATCTTCCTCGGGAGCAGTTACTATTTTAATCTCACTGTCACCACTCCTGACTATCATATAATCATCTTTTTTTAAAAAATCTATTTGGCGATCTTCAGGTAGAAGCCGGATAAAATCAAACAACTTCTTACCGTTAACCGCAGCCTGTCCTTCTTCTTGTATATCAGCTTCAAAAACAGATTTCATACCAACTTCCAAATCAGTAGCCATAACTTCTATACTGCCATCCTTAGCTGTCATCAGAATATTAGACAGAATCGGCATGGTAGTTCTTTTTTCCACAATACCCTGGACAAGCGCTAACTCATTAATAACATTTGACTTACTGGCTGAAAATTTCATCTTTTCCACCTTTCATCAGGTTGTATTATATAATTTAAATAATTATAAGAATTCATTAAAGATAATACAATAATAGAAGAAGGAAATGTGTAAATCTTTCTTAACTTATTGATAGTTATCATTGTAAGAGACTTATTAACTTGTTAATTTCCCTGTTGAATTCATGATCATCTTGTTTTAATTTCTCAATTTTTCTTATACTGTGGAGAACAGTGGTGTGATGTTTACCACCAAATTTTTTGCCTATTTCCGGTAGGGAGTTATCCGTTAGTTCCTTGGCCAGATACATGGCAATTTGCCTGGGGAAAACAATTTTCGGGGAATTATTTTTAGATTTAAGCTCAGACGGCTTAATCTTGTACTTTGCACTGACTACTTTTTGTATCTTTTCGATGGTTATTAAGTTAGCGGAGGCATCCAGAAGGCCTTTCAGTGCGTCCCTGGCCAGATCGAGGTCAATTGTAGCTCCTTTTAAAGAACCATAAGCGATGACCCTTCGTAAATAACCTTCAAGTTCTCTTATATTGGAGCGCACCTTGTCAGCTATGTAGAGAGCGACCGGCTCAGGTAAGGTAATGCTCTCGAGTTCAGCTTTCTTTTTTAAAATAGCAATACGGGTTTCAATATCAGGTGGCTTTAAATCAGCAATTAATCCCCATTCGAAGCGAGACCGGAACCGATCTTCGAGATTGGGAATGTCTTTGGGTGGGCAATCGCTGGAAATTACTATTTGCTTCTGATTATCATAAAGGTGATTAAAGGTGTGGAAAAATTCTTCCTTGGTTCGTTCGCGGCCAGTGATATAGTGGATATCATCAATCAACAGGACATCAACTGCCCGGTATTTCTGCCTGAATTCAAGAATTTTCCCATACTGGAGATGGTTGATCAATTCATTCATAAAACGCTCGGTGGTGACATATAGGACCTTAAGCTTGGCAGAATTGTGCATAATGTGATGACCGATGGCGTTCATCAGGTGAGTTTTACCCAGGCCAGCTCCGCCATAGATAAATAAAGGATTGTACGATTTAGCTGGATTCTTAGCTACTGCCACTGCCGCCGCCTGGGCAAATTGATTACAGGAGCCAACAACAAAATTTTCGAAGGTGTAATTGGGATGAAGATTAGCGCTTTGAATAATAGACTGCTCAATTTTTCTCTCTTCAGGCGAATTACGCAAAAACGAGCCAGGGCTTTCGTCGTAGACATACTTTATCTCAAAAGGATGGTTAAAGAGCTGCTGGGAGCATTCGTTAATTAGATTAGAATAATGGAAACTCAGCCAGTCCTTAAAATAGGAGTTGGGTACCTTGATATACAAAATATCAGCTTCTTCACCGATATAGGAGGTTGGCTCAAACCAGGTTTCAAAAGCATTCTCTTCAACCCGGCTTTTTATCTCAGCCAGTATCTGATTCCAGGGATTAGTTTTATCTCCAGTCTTCATTTTGCCCTGCAAGATTTCCACAGAAATATCCACAGCTGTGGAAAAAATAATCCCCGCCATTAAACGGGTAGGGGAGTCGCCAGCCATAATATCATTCCCGGCATTAATTTTCAAGCATAAGTTTTTTTTCCTTGTCCCTTCCCGAGAGAAAATCGGGTCAGCCTCAAGATGTAAACAGGACTGATTGCTTTTAGCCTGATTTTATGTTATACATTTTAGCTGGCCCGACAGACTAATTTGAAGGGAAGAGAGTAATCATGCCGAAAGTATGTGAGATTTGTCATAAAGGACCAATGTTTGGTCATAGCATCAGCCATTCCCATAAGGCCTCGCCTAAGAAGTGGAGTGCTAACCTGCAATCAGTTAAAGTCACCACAGATAAAGGCACCAGAAAAATCTGGGTTTGCACTCGCTGCCTGCGTTCTGGCCGGGTAAAAAAAGCTGTCTGATTTATTCTCTGGTGGCTGAATAAACATCCTTGAGACGCAGGATTTTTTTAGAAATTTCCTGCAGGTGTCCCAGATCATTAATAGCCACCTCGAGGGACATATGGGCCCGGCCGTCACTCCCAGTTTTGACTTCTGCTCTGGAAATGTTTCCTTTCAGTTCAGCCACGGCCGTAGCCACTCTGGCTAAGACCCCGGGTGAGTCCTTGGCTTTTATCATCAATCTGGCCTTGAACTGGCCTGGATAAGCTGGATCCCAGGCGACTTCGATCAATCTCTGAGAATCGAGAATTTCCTTTTGAACCAGATGGCACCGCTGGGCATGAATGGTCAACCCCTTACCGCCGGTCAGATAGCCCACTACCGGTTCTCCTTTTATAGGAGAGCAACATCGGGCTAATTGGAACATTTGTTCTTCTGGATCTTTGATAACCAATCTAACTCCGGGCGGCCGGCCAGAGATAGTGTCTACCATTTTTTTAAGCAGACCGGCTGGCCCGGTAGAGGGCAGTTTTATCCCCGAGTGAAGACCTTTGATAAATTCTTCGTTAATGATCAACTGGCCGGTGCCAACCAGATAATAAAAATCATCCAGACTGTTCAATGGCAAATTTAATTGATGTCTTATGCGTTGGAGCAAATCTGCTTCATTTTGAAAGCTCGGCGGAAGCTTATATTTTTTTAATTCTTTTTCCCAGAGTTTCTTTCCCAGAGCCAGGCTCAGGCTGCGTCTTTTCAGGTTAAGGTGTTTCTTAATCTGCTGTCTGGCCGAAGCTGTTGCCACCCAGTTTAACCAGCTACGGCGAGGAGTACGGTCGGCAGAGGTGATGATTTCCACTATATCGCCGCTCTTTAAAACGGTTTTGATAGGCATGATTTCGCCATTAATCCTGGCTTCCTTGGCCTGCAAACCGATTTCTGTGTGAATTTTAAAGGCAAAATCGAGAGCAGTGGCTCCGGGAGGCAGGCTGATCACTTTCCCTTTAGGAGTAAAAGCATAAATTTCTTCCGGGATGAGATTAATTTTTAGATTTTTCAGAAATTCTTTGGGATTTTTTTGTTCGCTGAATAGCGTGGCGATTTCCCGGAGCCATTGCAGCCTTTGATCTTCCGAACCAAGGCCGGAAGGGGCGCCTTCCTTGTATTTCCAGTGAGCAGCAATACCATTTTCAGCCAGTTCATGCATCTCCCGGGTTCTGATTTGAATCTCAAAGGTTTGTCTGTTCTCGGTGATGATGGTCGTGTGCAGGGACTGATACAGATTGCTTTTTGGCATGGCAATGTAATCATGGAAACGCTGAGGCAAATGTGGCCAGCGCTGATGAATGATGCCCAGAGCAGCATAACAGCTTTTAACAGAATCGGTAATGATCCTCAGGGCCATGAAATCGTAAACCTGATCGAAATCAATATTTTTTTTCTGCATCTTGATATAAATACTGTAACGTCGCTTAATGCGGGATTGGACTTCAACCTCGAGGTGATTATCCTTCATGAGCTGTTCCATCTCTTTTTTGAACCTTTTTAATTCTTTTTCGCCCTGTTTCAGGGCAGGTTCAACCAGGGCGACAAGGCGGAAGTATTCATCCGGGTCTACATAGCGGAAGGCCAGCTCTTCCAGTTCAGCTCGCATCCGGCCCATGCCCAGCCGATTGGCAATCGGAGCATAGATGTCGAGTGTTTCCTGGGCGATTCTTTTCTGTTTATCCTCGCTTAGAAAATGCAGGGTCTTCAGATTATGCCAGCGGTCGGCCAGCTTGATAAAAATAACTCGCAGGTCATCGGTCATGGCCAGGATGATCTTTCTAATGGTTTCAGCCCTGGTCTCTTCTGGCGAGGTGTCTTCGACCCGGCTGATTTTAGTTACCCCTTCAACCAGAGTGGCTACCTCCCGGCCAAAATTCTCTCTGATTTCAGCCAGGCTGACGTCAGTATCTTCAGGCACGTCATGCAGGAGAGCAGCAATCAAGGTAGTCAGATCGAGGCGCAGTTCTGCCAGAAGATTCGTTACTTCCAGTGGATGGCTCAGATAGGGCTCGCCTGACCGGCGAATCTGTCCTTTGTGGGCCCGGGCGGCAAAAATATAGGCCTTCTGTAGAGTCCTGATATCCTTTTCAGTATAATCCCCCTGAATTTTTTCCGCAATATCATCAAAACGGATCATGGGCCTTTCCGCTGAGCTCCAGCGAATTTTTAGCCAGGCCAGCTTTAAAGATAACTTTTTATAGCCTGATAGACTTCATCTGGCTGAATATTATTCAAACAGCGGTGGTCATAAGGGCAGGTTTTGTAAGAACAGGGAGAACACGGCACCGGTTTTTTCAATATAGCAACCGGGGGCAGGACCGGACCACATGTGTCGGGATCCGTTGGGCCAAAAAGGGCGACAACCGGTAGTCCGAGAAGATTGGAGAGATGGGTTAAGCCAGAGTCATTGCCAACAAAAACCTGACAGCGGGTCAGAATTCCGGGGATCTCTTCCAATTCCAGCTGACCGACAATATCAACGATATTGGATTTGAGGCTGCTAATTATTGCCTGGGAGATGTCGCGGCTCCTGGCTGAACCCACCAGAATAATCTGCCAGCCTTCACCAGATAGCCTTTTGATAAGTTCTGTTTGATGTTCGATCGGCCAGACTCGGGCCAGGCCAAAGCTAGATCCCGGGCTAATAGCGATAATAGGCCTATCATTAGTCAAACCGTGGTTTTTCAAAACCTTATCAGCCTGGCGCAAATGATGGCTGGAGACAGTCAATCTGGAGATATCAGTTTTCGGACGTAACCCGGCTTTCTTCAGAAGGTTGAGGTAATAATCCTTTAGATGCGTCGGCGGGTCTGTGGCTTTAACGGTGAATTTCCTGGTAAGCATAAAACCGCGGCCTTCATGATCATAACCCCAGCGCTCCGGTATTCTGGCCAGATAGAAAAGCAAAGCTGAAGTAAAAGAATTGTCGAGAAGAAGACCAAAATCAAAGCTCAGTTTTTTTAGCTGGTTAGCGGTTCTCCTCAAGCGGGGTATGTCCTTAACTTCGCCCAGAGCGATGCGGTGATATTCTGGCAGAATAACCGCAAATAGCCTTTCCAGTGGTGGACTCAGTAAAAGATAAATTTCAGCCTCCGGCAGGTTGACCTGTAATGACTTGAGGCAGGGAAGAGATAATAATGAATTACCCAGCGAAGTTGGTAAATAAACCAGAATTTTCATCAAGGTAATTGTATCGCCTGGACCATTAGCTGTCAAAACATCTTATTTGTCAGCGGCTGAGCTGTCAGGTTTTTTATTGTTCTGGCCTGTTTCCATCGGTTCCGGCTGATCTTTTTTATGCCCGTTATCCCCGGCAGGAGAATTTTTATGAGCATAGTCTGTGATATACCAGCCAGAGCCTTTAAACTGAATGGCCGGTGAGGAAATCAGCCTGACCAGGTGGCCCTGACAATGCGGGCATTTATCAAGTGCCTTATCATTTAATTTTTGCATAATTTCAAATGTCCGGTGACATTTCTGGCAACGATATTCATAAATCGGCATGTCCTTTCTCCATCAGCTTATAGATAAAACTTTAAGTCGCAAATTATAGCAGAAAGAGGCTGTGTGGTTAATATCCACCTTTTTTGAGCAGGCCGGGTTTGGACTCCATCGGATAATATTTAAAAAATATATAACCCTGAAGTCACAGGACTTATTCTAGTCATCCTGAAACTTGGGGATTCTGGCTTTTTCTTTTTCTTGGCCAACATGCAAGCCAACCAGGAACATGGAAAAAATCGTGGTTATAATTAAAACGAACTTTAATAACTTCTTCATTTTTGCCTTCCTGTATAAATTTTTCCTTAAAACCTTTGCATTGTCAACAGGTTGTAGCTAATTTTCTTAAATTTTTTGCTTACCAGACTAATAATTTTGTTTATTTGCCACCGACCTTTTAAAGGCTTAATATTAGATAGGGAGGAGGTCATGAAGATTAAGGTTTCGGTAGTAGTTTTAATATTATTTACAGGCGTCTTGCTCGTCGATTCTGGCCTGGCTCAGGGGATTAGAAAACCGGTCTGGGCGGGCCAGTTTTATGAAGCCGACCCAGCCCGCCTGGCCTTTTTGATTGATACCTATCTGCAAGCAGCAACACGGCCAGAAGTTGATGGCCAGATTGCCGGCATCATTGTGCCCCATGCCGGATATGTGTATGCAGGCCAAATCGCAGCCAGCGGTTACCGGCTGGTCAAAGATCTTGATATCGCGACGGTGGTCATCATTGGCCCTTCTCACCGGGCTGGATTCCAGGGCTGTTCGATCTACCTGAAAGGTGGCTTCGAGACACCACTGGGCGTGGCCCGGGTAGATGAAGCCCTGGCCGGTGAGCTGTCCAGGGCTTCTGGCTTTGGATATATAGCGGAGGCCCACCGCCAGGAACATTCAATTGAAGTCCAGGTGCCTTTTATCCAGAGAGTATTTCCTCAAGCGAAGATAGTACCGATCGTCATGGGCTATCAGACCGAGGAGACTATCAGCAGGCTGGCTTCAGCCCTATCGCAGGTCTTGCTCGGGAAGAAAGCCCTGGTTGTAGCTTCAACTGACATGTCCCATTTTTTGACTGAAAAAGAAGCCCAGGTGGAAGACAGTAAAACGATAGAGCTTTTAAAGTCAATGGACACCAGAACTCTGATGCGCAAGGTGGAGAGGGGAGAAAATATCATGTGTGGAGGTGGGCCAGTGCTGTCACTTCTCCTTTATGCTCAAAAGCTTGGGCAGGCTAAAGTGGCGGTGCTGACCAGGGGCGATTCAACATCGACCGGGGGGCCGGCCGACCGGGTAGTTGGTTATATGTCAGCGGCTGTTTGCCTTCAGGAAAAATCTCAAGATCTTACCTTGAATGACGAAGAAAAAAAAGAATTGCTGGCCCTGGCCAGAAAGTCTATTGAGCATTATCTGAAAAACGGGGAATTGCTAACATTCGAAACTACCAATCCGAAATTTCTGGAGACAAGGGGTGCCTTTGTGACCCTGAAAGAAAAAGGCGAGCTAAGAGGGTGTGTTGGACTGGCAGAACCAGTTTTTCCCCTGTGTCAAACGATTATTCAATGTGCTGTCTATGCAGCAGTCCAGGACCCCAGATTCTCTCCGGTGAAGCCGGCTGAACTGAATAAACTCAAAATAGAAATTTCTGTCCTGACCAGGCCAGAGCCAGTTCAGGCTATTTCTGACATCAGGGTTGGCCAGCACGGTTTGCTCATCCGGCAGAATGGCCGCAGTGGCCTGCTCTTACCTCAAGTGGCCACCGAATTTGGCTGGGACAGAGAAACTTTCTTAAAAGAAGTTTGCCGGAAAGCCGGCCTGCCAGATAATGCCTGGAAAAAGTCGGGCTCACTTTCTAAATTTGAAGCAGTGGTGTTGGGGGAAGAATAAGTCCTGTGGTGTAAAGGTTTGAATTGCCAATTGTCAATTATCACTCTATAATAGTAATGGACGGTCGAGTAAAAGCAGGTAAATAAAAATGAGCTGGACAATCTACGCTATTTTGATCATCTTCGGGCTCTTTATTGTCCTGATGATTATCAATCCTAACCTGTCCTGTTTTGGCCGGAGGATTCGCTCCCCTTTTTACCCTGTGATAAGGAAGAGGAAGAAAGCGACAACCGTAAGAGATTATAAATTTGATCTGGGCAGCCAACCTAAGAAATTAGAAAATTCGTCACTGCCCGGCCATGACCAGACCAAGGCTAAGAAGAAAAAAACTGAGGACTACGGATTCAAACTCGATTGATGAGCAGGCAGAAGCAGGGAGGACAGGTGGCCCCACATGCCGATCAAAAGCCATTAAAAGTATTTTTATTTTTTTTATCTTGCCTGCTTTTAATGTCCGGGGTTATTCTGCTCAATACTTCCTGTGTGACCAGCTCGCCGGTTGTTCTCCCGGCAGGTGAGATTCTTAGTTTCAGGGGGCAGGCCTCTTTTTATTTCAAATCTCCCGAGCAGCAGGGGCGTGTCCGGTTAAATTTTTTCTTTGAGCTACCAGCCATGGCTCGCCTGGAAATACTTAATCCACTGGGGGGATTAGAATCGATTCTATGGTTAATCGGCGAAAAGGCCACACTTTATCTGACTGCTGACCGTCTTGTCTGGCAGGGTGAAGCCGGCTTTATCTTGAGCCAATTTCTGGGAGGAGATATAGCTGTTGAGGATTTGGCCTGTTTGCTGACCGGACGGGTGACGTGTCTTCACGGCACCTGGCAGATAGCCGGTGAGGCTTCCGGTCAGACGGTTAGTGGCAGGAAGGAAAACTTCAGTTTTGCATTTAAGGAATACTTCTCTGGAAGCCAGGTTCCAAGAACAATCATTTTCCAGACAGAAAGCTATTCTGCTCGGCTTCGCCTGCAAAAAATGAAATTTAATCAAAGTTATAAAGCCGAGCTATTCAGACCTTCTTTTCCGGCAGGAGCCATAGAAGTCTCCTGGGAGGAGCTCTCTAAGTTATGGAAAAAACAGAAGTCAGCTCTCTGGCAAAAATCAACTTTGGGCTGGAAGTGGCAGGGTTGCGGCCAGACGGTTATCATGAGTTGCGGACACTTTTCCAGACGATCAGCCTGGGTGACCGGCTAATTTTCAGACCTGGCCAGGAAGATAAAATTTTGCTAACCGGGGACCTAAAGGATATTACCTGGGATGAAAATAACCTGATTTATCAGGCGGCTATAAATCTAAAGCAGGAAGCCCGGGCAAAACCAGGCGTCGAGATTGAAGTTCAGAAAATTATTCCCCCGGGGCGAGGGCTGGCTGGCGGCAGCAGTAATGCGGCTATGACTCTATTGGTCTTAAACCGGTTTTGGGGTCTTAATCTACCTTCAGACCGGCTGTTTGAGCTGGCTGCCTCCATTGGAGCGGATGTCCCTTTTTTCTTATATGGGGGATTATGTTTTGGGACTGGCCGGGGAGAGATATTAAAGCCTTTATCTGATCTCCTGGCAGGCTGGCTGGTTATTGTTGTTCCTGACTTTGCTCTGTCCACCCGTCTGATTTTTAAGGAGTTTGACGCCGTTGCCCCCTCCTTGACTTCAAGGGATAAAGAAAGTAAAATTAATCAGTTTTTAGAGAGGCCGGATAGGTCTCTATTCTGTCAATTTAAAAATGATTTAGAACTCGCTGCCTTTAAGATTTATCCGGAGTTAGCTGAGATTAAACAGGAGATGGCCAGGAGCGGAGCGGAGCTGTCTATGATGACCGGTTCTGGGTCGGCTATTTATGGCTTTTTTGAAGACAAGCTCCGGGCAGAAAAAGCTGCGGATAAATTTATAGCCAGATATGGACATTATAAAGTTGTACTGGCGGAAACAGTTGGGCGCGAGCTATACAGGGAAATGCTCCTGACTGGGGCGTAGCCAAAGCGGTAAGGCAACGGACTTTGGATCCGTCATTTGGAGGTTCGAGTCCTCCCGCCCCAGCTTTGATGAAAGATCAGTAAAGGAAAGGAATATGTTAAAAATCTTTTCTGGAAGCTCTAATCCTCAACTGGCTCAGAGTATTGCCAGCTATTTAAATATTGAACTGGGCCGATCGGTTCTCGAGCGTTTTGCCGATGGTGAGGTTCATTTTTACATTGATGAGAGTGTGCGGGGTGAGGATGTTTTTGTTATCCAGTCGGGCAGTCATGATGCCAACTTTCATCTAATGGAATTATTCCTGATGCTGGATGCCTTTAAGCGCGCTTCAGCCGGTAGAATCACGGCTGTTATTCCTTATTTTGCCTATGCGCGCCAGGATTGGAAGGACAGGCCGCGGGTTCCGATTTCAGCCCGCCTGATGGCAGACCTGCTGGAAACAGCGGGAGCCAACCGGGTGCTGACCATGGACCTTCATTCGCCTCAGATTCAGGGATTTTTCTCCATTCCGGTCGATAATCTGATGTCCACACCAGTGATTGCGAGTCATATCAAACAGTTACAGCTTGATAATCTCACCGTTGTCTCCCCGGATGCTGGGGGGGTTGGTCGGGCCAGGGTTTTCGCCCAGAGACTGAATGCCCGCCTGGCTATCATTGATAAAAGACGACCTGCTCCTAATGTTGCTCGGGTTCTCCATGTGATTGGAGATGTCAGGGACCAGAACGTCCTGATCTTCGATGATATGGTGGACACAGCCGGGACTCTTACCCTGGGCGTGGATGCTCTCAAGCGAGAAGGTGCCGGGCAGATTTTAGCTGCCTGTACCCATCCGGTGCTTTCTGGCCCGGCCGTGACCAGAATTAATCAGTCCGGTCTGGAGAAGGTCTATGTCACTGACACCATCCCTCTTAAAAAAGAAGCCCAATCTAACCCAAAGTTTGAAGTCCTATCAGTAGCTGAGCTTTTTGGCGAAGCCATAAGAAGAATAAATGAGGGTAGCTCGGTTAGCTCTCTCTTTACATAAGGAGGAAAAAATGACCTTGGTAATTAATGCCGAGACAAGAAAGGAAACTGGAAAAAATGTGGCTGGACGCCTGAGAAAACAGGGGTTGGTGCCGGCCATTCTTTATGGCGGCAAAACGGCCAGCCAGCCCTTAACTCTCAAAAAAAAGGACATTATAGAAATTCTTAAATCAGAGACAGGCGAAAATACTATTTTCCGGGTGACTATAGATTCTGAGGAAAAAGATGTGATGCTCAAAGAGGTTCAGATCAACCCCGTGACTGATGAGTTAACTCATGTTGATTTGATTGAAATTTCTATGGATAAACCGGTCAGAGTCTCTTTGCCTATTGAACTCATTGGAGAGCCAGTGGGAGTCAAAACAGAAGGCGGAGTAGCGGACTTCTTATTGCGTGAACTCGACGTAGAATGCTTGCCGAGAGAGATTCCTGAATCAGTAAAGATTGACATCAGTAATCTTCATATTCATCAGTCCTTTAAAGTCCAGAATCTGGGCCTTCCGGCCGGGATCAAAATCGATGCCGATCCCAATGCTGCTATTGTTGTCATCAGCAGCGTGGCAGAAGAAGCAGCGCCAGCCCCGGCTGAGGAAGTCATTGAAGGAGCCGAAACAAAAGAACCTGAACTCATCAGGAAGGAACGCAAGAAAGAAGAGGAAGAACAACCCAAGGAGTCATAAGTGTGGCTGATTGTTGGGCTGGGTAATCCTGGTTCTGAATACTCAGGTACACGGCACAACGCTGGCTTTATGGTGGTTCAACGCCTTGGCCAAAGATGGGGCATTAGGTTCGACGAGAGAGGCTGCAGCTCGCCCCTGGCTGAGACCAGGCGTGGCCGGACGAGGGTGATTCTGGCCCTGCCCCAGACATTTATGAACCTCAGCGGTTTGGCGGTTAAATCACTTCTCTCTACTTATAAAGCTAAGCCTGAAAATCTTCTGGTTATCTATGATGACCTGGATCTTCTGCTGGGCGAAATTAGAATAAGAGATCAGGGAAGTGCGGGCAGCCATAAAGGCCTGAAATCTATTATTGAAGCCCTGGGTACAACACATTTTCCCAGAATCAGACTGGGTATTGGCCCGAAGCCAGAGGAAGTGGACGCGGTTGATTATGTTCTGGGTAAGTTCTCAGAAGAGGAAAGGCAAAAAATAAAGCAGGCGGTGGAGAACGCCTGCCAGGCTGCGGAAATGATCATCAGCAGCCGACTGGCGGGGGCGATGAATACTTTCAACCACCGGCAGGTTGATTTTTTATGAAAATAGTTTAAAATGAAAGTTTACTCCTTGCTTCTTCGCCCTGGCGAAGGGGCTGTATATCCACAGGGAGGATAAAATGAATCAATATGAAACGGGTTTCGTCATTGCCCCCAATTTATCTGAGGAGGAGATCTCTGCTCTGATTGTTCAGATGGCTGAAGTCATTTCAGCCAAAAAAGGACGGATGATCAAACAGGACCTCTGGGGGAAGCGCAAGCTGGCCTATCCGATCAAGAATTTTCATGAAGGCTTTTATGTATTTTTTAATTATGAAGGGACACCGGTTGTTCCGGCTGAGCTCGAAAGAAAATTTAAGCAAACAGATTCGATTTTGAGGTTTATGACGGTTAGAAAAAGCTCCGGCGACCTGATGAAAAGCAGGAAAAAGGAAAAGACAGAAGAGCCGGTTTCTCCCGAATCAGTGCCGGTTCCAGCTGAAGCCGCACCTGAATTAAGCCATGAGGAGGAAAAGTAAGATGGCCATTAGAGAAGAACGAGAAAAAGCTGACAGGATGCCTGGACGGAAGTTTTTCCCTCCCAAGAGAAAGGTCTGCCGGTTTTGTGAACGGGATATTAACGATATAGACTATAAATCGGTAGAAATTCTTCGCCGTTACATTCCCGATCGGGGGAAAATTGCCCCGAGGAGAGTGACCGGCACCTGTGCATATCACCAGAGGAAACTGGCCCGCGCCATCAAGAGAGCCAGAATCATGGCGCTCCTGCCGTTTGTTGAAGACTGAGGCCAGGAGGAGAGGCTTGATGAAAATAATTCTCTTAGAGAGTGTTGAGAAGGTTGGGAAAAAGGGTGATGTCCTGAATGTGGCCCCTGGTTTTGCCCGTAATTATCTTATTCCGCGCCGGTTAGCCATGGAAGTTACTCCCAGCAATATAAAAATGGTCGATATTCGGCAGAAAGCCCTCAAGAAGAAGGAAGAAAAAGAACGGTTGACTTATCAAGAAATGATTAACAAGTTGAATGAGGTTCATCTGGAGATTAGACGCCGCTCGAGTGATAAGGATGTCATCTTTGGTTCAGTCTCAGCTGCTGATATTCAAGAAGAATTAGTCAGATTGGGTTTCGATATCGATAAGAAAAAGATCATGCTGGATGAGCCAATTAAGCGGCTGGGGACTTTTACTGTTCCAATCAAAATTTACCATGAAGAGCGGGCAGAAATAAAAGTAACAGTCAGCAAAGAAGAAATGACCACTTCAGGATCAGCCTCTGAAGAGCAAAAAAATAACTGAGCTTGAGAACGGGCCCGCCCGAGATTTCGTCTCTTTAATTTATATATAAATTAAAGGGTGGAAGTGTCCCGAAAAGAGAGTAAAGATGGAACTTGATTTAACCGTCCTCAAGAAAACACCACCTCACAGCCTGGAAGCTGAAAAAACGGTTCTGGGAGGAGTTCTGGTTAATAACGCCCATCTTAATATTGTCCTGAGTTCTTTGACCGTCGAGGATTTCTACAAGGATAATCACCGGTTGATTCTTGAGACTATGGTCAGTCTCATGGATAAAGGCCAGCCGATAGATCTTTTGACCCTCAGTGAAGAACTGCAAAAGTCTGGTCGCCTGGAGGAAGTGGGGGGTGCTAGTTATCTGGCCTCGTTAATGGATGGAGTGCCGAGAAGCTTAAATATTAGCTTCTACACCCAGATCATTAAGGAAAAATCTCTGCTGAGAAAGCTGATACTGTCTTCGTCCAAAATTATTAGTGACTCTTATGAACAACAAGTTGATCCGGATACACTGATCAGTGAGGCCCAGCAGGCGATAGTAGAAATTGCGGAAGAAAAAATCCGGCCAGGTTTTATACCTCTCGGGTCACTGACCGGTCCGATGCTGGAGACTATCCGTCAATTGGTAGACAGGAAAGAGGCGGTGACCGGTGTGCCTTCTGGTTTTGTTGATCTTGACAACCTGACAGCCGGTTTTCACCCCTCGGAATTTATTGTGGTGGCGGCCCGTCCCTCGATGGGCAAAACAGCCCTGGCCTTGAACATGACTCAATATATTGGGCTTCAAACGGATTATCATACCGGGTTTTTTTCTATAGAAATGTCGAAAGAACAGGTGGCCATGCGCCTGTTGTGCGCTGAAGCTCAGGTAGATTTAAAGAAAGCCAGGTCGGGCTTTATAAGTGAAAGGGAATTTGAGCGGCTTCGTCTGGCTGGCGAGACTTTATCTCAAGCCAGGATATACATTGATGAATCAGCGGCCCTGACGGTGATGGAAATGAAAGCTAAGTGCCGGCGGTTAAAATTGGAAGGCCATCTGGACATTGTCTTTGTGGACTATATGCAGCTGATGCGGACCGGTGGCAGATTTGAGAACCGCAATCAGGAGATGTCATTTATCTCCAGGTCTCTTAAGGAGCTGGCTAAGGAACTCCAGATTCCCGTCGTTGGTATTTCCCAGCTCAGCCGTGCCCCCGAAAAATTGAGGAAAGAGCCAAAACCGGTTCTGTCTGATCTCCGTGAATCAGGTGCCATTGAGCAGGATGCTGACGTAGTAATTTTTATTTATCGTCCGGATTATTACCATCCTGATGATGAAGCTATCAGGGGTCTGGCCGAAGTTAGCGTGGCCAAACAAAGAAATGGGCCGCTCGGCGTTGTGCCGCTGGTCTTTCTTAGAGAATACGCCAAGTTTGTTAATATGGATTTCAGCTATCGGGGTGAGGATGAAGGCTGAATCAATCGATAAAAATAAAATGGAAAATCAGTTCCAGCCAGGACTGTTATCACGATTTTTTTCTGATTTGGCCCAGGTTTTTGATCTGATTGTCCGGACAGGCCGGGGCTTATTCCAGAAGCCATTTGAAAAGGCAAATTTTGTCCAGCAGCTGGAAGAAGTCGGAGTCAATTCTCTACTGGTTGTGGCCCTGACGGCTGCTTTCGGCGGGCTGGTTTTTGGCCTGCAATCCTATCTGGCTTTCCACCGCTATATTGGGCCTGGTTCAGAAGCTCAGGCCGGTTCGATTATTGCTGTTGGCCTTTGCCGGGAATTAATTCCTATCCTGGTTGGCTTGATGGTGGCAGGGCGTGTTGGCTCATCCATGGCAGCCGAGATTGGCACCATGAAAATTACAGAACAAATTGATGCCCTTATCAGCCTTGGGGCTAATCCGGTTAACTATCTGGTTGTCCCCCGGACTCTGGCCGGTTTGATTATGGTCCCGGCCCTGACGATTTATGGCGATTTTATCGGGATTTTTGGTGGCTATGCTTATAATGTTTTGCTCATGCATGTCAACCATACTCTTTATGTCAATACCACTCTTAAATATTTTGAAATGTGGGATATTTCAGTTGGAATAATTAAAGCGGTGGTCTTTGGCTTAATCATCGCCATTATTGGCTGCTGGCAGGGTCTGAATACTGAAGGCGGAGCTGAAGGTGTCGGCCGGGCAACGACCAAATCGGTGGTGGTTTCAAGCATTTGCATTCTGATTTTAAACTTCTTCTTAAGCAAAATTCTGCCAGCAATGCTGTGAAGAGCGACTATGATTAAAATTAAAATAGACAACCTGTATAAATCCTTTGGCCAGAAAGAGGTGCTGAAAGGTGTTAACCTGGAAGTCGAAACGGGCGAAATCATGGTCATCATCGGGCAGAGCGGCTCCGGCAAGAGCGTGTTGCTTAAACATATCATCGGTATTATGAAACCAGATGCTGGTGAAATCTATGTTGATGATCAGCAAATGAATTCCCTGGCCCAAAGAGACCTGTTAAAAATGAGCCGCAAGTTTGGCATGCTCTTCCAGGGGTCGGCTCTTTTTGATTCTTTGACTGTCGAGGAAAACGTGGCTTTTGGGCTCAGACGGCATACCAACCTTTCTGAGGAGGAGATTAAAAAGGTCGTAGCGGCCAGTTTGGAGAGAGTTGGTCTGCGGGATATTGGTGCCTTGCTGCCCTATGAGCTATCAGGCGGTATGAAAAAGAGAGTCGGGCTGGCCAGGGCTATTGCCTATGGCCCGGAAATTATTCTTTATGACGAGCCAACCACCGGTCTGGATCCGATTAGAGCTGATGCCATCAATAATTTAATTTTGCAGCTAAAAAGTGATTTAAGGGTGACCTCAATAGTCATTACCCATGATATGAATAGTACTTATAAAGTGGCCGACCGGGTCGCCATGCTTTATGATGGCCGGATTATCGAAGTTGGTACTCCTGATGAGATTAAACATTCGCCCAATCCGATAGTCCAGCAATTTATTAATGGCCAGGCTACCGGTCCAATTGCAGAATGGTGAGGAGCTGATTATGGCAACAAAAAGAGAAACTAAAATTGGTATCTTTCTGACCGGGCTATTACTCCTTCTAGCCCTGGCTATCATTTTTATTGGCAATATAGGTGATTTATTCAAGAAGCAGGGCTATGAGGTTTATGCCCTTTTTGACTCTGCTCTGGGATTGGAGAATAAAGCTGCGGTGAAATTGGCAGGGATTAAGATTGGTGAAGTAAAAGATATTACTCTGGCTGGACGTCGGGCTAAAGTGGGCATGATCATCTATCCTCAGCATCACATTCCTCATGGCTCAAGAGCGACCCTGTCATCCCTCGGCATTCTGGGAGAAAAATATGTTGAGATCATTCCTGGCCGTGAAGAGACTTATTATGAGGGAGGAGAAGTCATGGAATCGCTTCCTCCCATCAGTTTTGATCAGCTGGGGACATTATTTATGTCCATGGGCGAGGATCTTAAAAAAATAAGCAGCTCGGTCAATAAAATTATAACGCCGGAGCTGGGCAAAAATATCAGCCAGACCCTTGCCCATCTGGAATCACTGAGCGCCGAGCTGGACTCCCTGGTTCAGGAGAATAGAGCTTCCATCCATGAAACCATTAGCGGCTCTAGCCGGACAGTTGATAATCTCAATCTTAAAATAGAGACAATCTCTGAGGATATTAAAAAGACTCTTACGGAGATTCAGAACCTGGTTGGCGATAATAAAATAGGTGTGAAAGAGAATCTTGAACAGTTAAAAGAAGACCTGACTATCCTGGGCAAAACCTTAAAAAATTTGAATGAGACGCTGGAAAAAGTTAATAGTGGCCAGGGAACGATTGGTGAGCTGATCAATGATCCCTCTCTTTATGAGGAAACAAAAAACACGTTAAATGATGTAAAAAAAATTACTTCTGGTATTTCAGCTCTTGAGCTAAGAGGTGGACTCGAAGGTACCTATTATGGAGAGAGTGATCTTTTTAAAGGCTCTCTTTACGGTGGTTTAGTCTGGAAAGGCAAGGCCTTATTGTCAGCCGGGGTAATCAACGATCCCTTCCGGGATAAATTTGTCTATTCACTCCAGGGAGGCTTCAAAACCGGACCTCTGGCTCTGCGGGCCGGCCTGATAGAATCTTATTTTGGAGCGGGGATGGATTTTTATCTCTTAAAGAACAGGCTGGCCATCGGAGCTGAAGGCTTTAATTTTAATCGTGAGCCGCGCCCCCAATTTCGGGTTTTTGGTCGGCTTTATCCACTGAAGAACGTGTATCTGGTGGTTGGCCTGGATGATTTCACCCTGGCTGAGCGGAGGGAACTTTATTTTGGCCTGGGATTTGAGCTCAGATGAAGATGAAAAGAGGAACATTTTTTTCCTGCCAGAACTGCGGCTTTCGCTCGCCGAAGTGGCTCGGGCGTTGTCCGGAATGCGGCGAGTTTTCCACCATGGTGGAAGAGCTGGAAGAGGAAACCCTGAATGAAGAAGAGGGCGGCAGCAGCCAGCCGCTGCTCTACGGCGAAATAAAGCCTGCTAATAACCAGAGAATTCCCGTCGGCATTGAGCAATTCAATAATGTTCTCGGCGGTGGGTTGGTCCTTGGTTCGGTCGTTTTGATTGGCGGTGAACCGGGCATTGGCAAGTCAACTCTTCTTCTTCAGGTCTCCCGGGATCTAGCCGCCAGCGGCCAGCCAGTATTGTATGTTTCCGGGGAGGAATCGCTGGAACAAATTAAACTCCGCGGAGAACGATTGAGGCTCAAAGATGAGAAGGTTTATCTCCTGGCAGAGACCGGCCTCGAAAAGATTATTAATGCCGCTGACCAGATGAAGCCCAGGGCGCTGATTATTGATTCTGTGCAGACTATTTATTCGCCTCATCTGACATCCAGCCCGGGAACGATCAGTCAGGTCAGGGAGGTGACCAACCGCCTTTTTCGCCTGGCTAAGAAGAATCAAATACCCGTGTTTTTAATCGGTCATATTACGAAAGATGGAACTCTGGCTGGACCTAAATCGCTCGAGCACATGGTTGATGTTGTTCTTCTTTTTGAAGGCGAAAGGGATCATAGCCACCGGGTACTGCGGGTGATGAAAAATCGCTTCGGTCCCGTCTCAGAACTGGCCATCTTTGAAATGAGCCAGTCCGGGTTGCGGGCAATTGATAATCCTTCGGCTTTCTTCCTAAAAGAAAGGCCTCAAAACGAGCCAGGAAGTGTTATCGTCTCTACTATCAAAGGCTCGAGGCCTCTGCTGGTTGAAATCCAGGCGCTGGTCTCCTCGACCATCTTTATGGGCAATCCAAGACGTATGTCAATTGGACTTGACCATTACCGGGTAGCTATGCTCCTGGCTTTAACCGAGAAAAAGATTGGCTATAGCTTTGCCGGGGAGGACATTTACCTGAATGTGGCTGGTGGTTTAAGCCTGGATGAGCCGGCCTCTGACCTTGGGGTGGTGCTGGCAGTGATTTCTTCGGTCAAAAATGTGCCTCTGCCCCGTGAACTGGCTGTCTTTGGTGAGGTTGGCTTGAGTGGTGAAATCCGGTCAGTCAATCAGCCTGCGGCCAGAATCAGAGAAGCCAAGTTGCTCGGTTTTGAGATGGTGATGATGCCGGCAGGAAATCTCCAGCAACTCGAAGCTGAAAATCAGCAGGGAATAAGATGCCTGGGCGTTAGCTCTATCAGGCAAGCTTTAGCTAAGGTCTTCTAATCTTCTTTCCGATTTTGTAAAATGGAAGCAATATGCAAGCAGGAAGGAAAAAGATGGGCATAATATTAGTCAGGGTAATCATTCTGGCTATTATAACCGCGGCTGGCTATTTTTACCCTCCTTTTAACCTGTCACGCCAGCTGGGGGCGATGGCCGGCCTGGTTCTCGGGTTTTTAATTATCTGGCTGGAAGTCAAGCTCCGCAGGGTTCAGTTTAGGCTCTTATGGACAGGGTCAGCTGGTCTCCTGCTGGGAATTCTCATTGGCTGGCTGGTTGGTTCTATTTATCAGTCTGTATTTAAAGTGGCTGAAACAGCTGCCTTTATTCGCCTTTTTCCCCTAATTGCCTTTCCCTACATTGGTTTTTTGCTCGGTGTAAAAAAACCGGAGTGGTTTGAACCATCATTTTTGGCACATTTCTTTCAAAGCGAGATTGAACAGCATATTTATAAGCTGCTGGATACCTCGGTCATTATTGATGGACGGATTGCCGAAATCTGCGAAACTGGTTTTATTGACGGAGAACTGGTTGTACCGCAATTTGTTCTCAAAGAATTACAACTGGTAGCAGATTCGGCGGATGCTCTCAAGCGACAACGTGGACGGCGCGGCCTGGAAGTGCTCGACAGATTGCAGAAATCGCCCAAGGTCAAGGTGATGATCTCTGAAGTTGATTTTCCTGAAGTAAAAGAAGTCGACTCGAAGCTCATAGAATGCGCTAAAAGCCTTAAAGCTAAAATTATTACCAATGATTTTAATCTCAACAAAATTGCCAAGCTGCAGGGCATCGAAGTCTTAAATATTAATGAGCTGGCCAATGCCCTCAGACCGGTGGTGCTGCCGGGTGAAACCATGCGAGTCTTTATCCTGAAAGAAGGCAAAGAAAAAGATCAGGGCGTAGCTTATCTTGATGATGGCACTATGGTTGTTGTGGATAATGCCAGAAGAATGATGGGACAAACAGTTGACATTACCGTTACTTCTGTTCTGCAAACCACGGTGGGCAAGATGATCTTTGGGCGTTATAACGGAGAAGCTCATTAGACAGGGAATCCAATGGTGTTTAAAGTTGGTCTTGGCTTTGATTCTCACCGGCTGGTAGCGGGCCGGCCGTTGATCATAGGGGGTATTAATATCCCTGCTTCTGCTGGCTGCCTGGCTCATTCTGATGGTGATGTTCTGGTTCATGCTCTGATGGACGCACTTTTAGGCGCGGCCGGCCTGGGTGATATCGGTCAAAAATTTCCAGAGACTGACCCTGCCTACAAAAATATTTCCAGTCTCGAACTGCTGCAAACGGTGATGGTTGAAATTAAAGCCTCGGGCCTGGTGGTGCTTAATGCCGATTCAATAGTTATCCTGGAAAAACCCAGGCTGGCATCTTTTATTCCTCAGATGAAAGACCGGCTGTCTCCCCTGCTGGCTCTGAATCCGTCGAGCCTGGGGATAAAAGCTAAAACGGCCGAAGGGTTGGGAGAAGTCGGTGCTGGCCGGGCTGTTGAGGCCTGGGCGACTGTCCTGCTGGCCGGTTGAGCAGAGCAGATTAGTTTTTTGCTTTACCTGGCGGGTTTTGTTATAATTGCTTCTAATTCAGGGGAGCAGGTTCTTAGATTCAAACAACTGAAGAATAAAGAATAAATTCAATAAATCACAGGCAGAAAAAGGTGGCTGTTCTGCTGAATTAGTAAAAATTATTAGAAAGGAGCATATAAATGAAGTCTTGGAAAGAAATGACTGAAAAAACAGGCCTGTCTGAAGACCAACTGCAAAAAATCGAAGCAATTATTTTAAAGGACAATTATTTTCCAGCAGAACTGGTCAGACAGGAGATGCAAACCTTTTGCACCAGTTTGGGCCTGCCCCAGCAATATTTTCGGAGCGTGCCGCTTGAAACAATTGCCGGGCATATTGAAGCTCTCCAGGCTAGCGAGATCCTGGCCACGGTCAGAGGGGAAAAAACAGTTAAAATAGACCTGGTCAATGAGTCGGCAGAAGAAGCCCTCTATCTGGTTGAAGATAGTCATTACCGGGCAATAGAAATAGAGGAGAGGATTGAGAAGAAATATCCGGGCTTTCGGATTCAGTCCTATCGTTCAGCCGATAAATTGCGTGGGATGGAATATCTGCGCTGGTATCTGGTTAGAAAGCCAGATTTTGCTGCTCAGGAAATCAAACCCGAAGAGACTGATTTAGGGAAAATAGCCAGCAAAGATTTTCTGTCTTTAATTTGCAGTGAAACTTTCAATTACTATCAGGAATTGATTAAAAAAACAAGGGAGAAAGAGGGTCCCTTCATAGAAGCAACTCGCCTGGCAAAGGAGGCGGGTCTCCATATTTCCATTATTTGTCAGAGTGATTCCACCCCGAGATTATTTATCAATGTCTCTGATGTCATTAATTCACACGGCCTGGTCTCAAAACGTAAATATCTGGAACCCCTGGCCAACGGCAAAACGATTGTTGCTTTTTATGTAGATGACATTGCTGATGATCGGAAATGCCAGGATCTGATTTCTGATATCAGTCTGGTTTATGTTATACCGGACAGCCCTCTCTCCGGGCTTTTTAGGGAAGGTAAACTCACTGCCCAGGAAATGGTTTTTGGTGTTTCTGCCTGGAGTTTCTGCTATCAATTCCTGAGCAGCTTTAATGATGAATATGTTAGAGTCTCCAAGGCTTTAAAGGACTCACCTGAACTTCTCGGACTGGTCCGGGAGATGAAGGTCCGGCTGGCTAAAGAAACATTTAATGAAGAAAGAGTCTGGAAAGTTCTGAGGGTCAACTACCAGTTAGTGAAGAAGCTGTATTCTGCCTTCGAAAAAAAGTTCAATCCTTTGTCTCATAAGAATAATATTGATGAGGAGCTTAAGGCCCTCAGCAAGGAAATCATCCAGCAGGTGCAGATTCGCTCTGAACGTGCCATCTTGCAGTCGGTGATTACATTCATTAACTCTATTCTCCGCACCAACTTTTATAAAACCGAGAAAGTCAGCGTTTCTTATATGTATAAACCGGATTTCCTGAGCCAGGTTGATTATCCGGTTACGCCTTTTGGGCTTTTTCAGGTAGTCGGCCGTGAGTTCCGTGGTTTTCACATCCGGTTCCGTGACATTGCCCGCGGCGGCATTCGCATTGTCCGTTCGATAAATTATCCGACCTATATGCGCAACTCTGAGTCGATTTTTGATGAAAACTACAACCTGGCTTTGACCCAGCAGAGGAAAAACAAAGATATCCCGGAGGGGGGCTCGAAGGGAGCTGTTTTACTCAACTGGGGCTTTACAGATCAGATGACCGTGTCTTTTCATAAGTACATTGACGGTTTATTGGATCTGATGATGCCAGATGATAGTATAGTTGATCATTATGGCCAGGAGGTCATTCTCTTCCTCGGGCCTGACGAGTGGACGGCTGAGCTGATGGACTGGGCAGCCGAGCGGGCCAGAGCCAGGGGCTATAAATTCTGGAAAGCATTTACCACTGGTAAGGCTCTCACTGCAGGTGGCGTTCCGCATGATCGCTACGGCATGACGACCAATTCTGTTCATGAATATGTCCTCGGGACTTTAAGGAAGCTCGGCTTAAAAGAAGAGGATGTTACCAAGGTAATGACTGGCGGTCCGGACGGTGACCTTGGTTCTAATGAAATACTTATTTCGAAAGATAAAATTCTGGCCATCGTAGACGGCTCTGGTGTTCTCTATGATCCTGAAGGCATAAACCGGCAGGAACTGACCAGACTGGCCAAAATCAGAAAAATGGTAGAAAACTTCAACCGGGACCTGCTTTCTCCGCGTGGATTTATGGTTAATATTAATGACCGGGACGTGACTTTGCCTGACGGTGAGAAGGTGGAAAACGGACTTGAATTCCGCAACAACTTCCATCTGCATCCAAAATTCAGGGCTGACATCTTCGTTCCCTGCGGCGGTCGCCCTGCTTCAGTGAACATCAACAACTGGAAAGCCTGGCTCGATGAGGACGGCAAGCCTCGCTTCAAAGCCGTTATTGAAGGAGCCAATCTCTTCCTGACTCAGGACGCCAGACTCAAGCTGGAAGAAAAAGGTGTAATTCTCTATAAAGATGCTTCTTCCAACAAAGGTGGGGTAACCTCTTCTTCTCTCGAAGTGCTGTCCAGCCTGGTCATGACAGACAAAGAATGGGATGATTTAATGTGTGTTAAAGGCGAAATTGAACCGGAGTTCAGACAGCGATATATCAAGGAAATTCTGGAAACGATCCGGGGGAATGCCAGGCGTGAATTTGAAATCATCTGGCAAGAAAATGCCAGGAAGGGTATTCCCAGAGCTATTCTGACCGATTTGATCAGCGAGAAGATAAACGTGATCAAGGACTCGATCCGGGAATCTGACCTCTTCCATGATCGGGATTTGCTCAAAAAGGTAATCGAAGTTGGTGTCCCGAAGTCTTTGATAGAGCTGGTTGGTGTTGACCGCTTCCTGAACAATTTACCAGAAAATTACCTCCGGGCCTTATTTGCTTCACGGCTGGCCGCGCCTTATGTCTATGCACATGGTCTGGATGCCAACGAAGTAGATTTTTACCGTTTTATTGAAGATTTTAAGAAGAGCTGAGTTAATTAACTGATTTCGCCAGTAATGTAGGCCCGGGTTCTGGGGTCCTGAGGAGAAGTCAGGACTTCAGAAGCCGGGCCGAATTCTATTAGCTCCCCCATATAGAGGAAGGCGACGTAATCGGCCAGGCGCTTTGCCTGGCGAAGAATGTGCGTAACCACAACAATCGCATAGTTTTTTTTCAGGTTCTGCAACTGGGCTTCTACATTACGGCTCGATTGGGGGTCGAGAGCTGAAGTTGGCTCATCACAAAGGATGATTTCTGGCTCAACTGCCAGCCCGCGGGCCAGGCAAAGCCGCTGCTGCTGCCCAATAGATAGTCGGCTGGCCGGCTCATTCAATCTGTCTTTGACTTCCTCCCAGAGGCCAGCCAGGTGTAAGTACTTTTCAACGAGTTGGTTGAGCTCGGCTTTTTTTAAAGATCTGTGCAGTTTCAGGCCGAAGGCTATATTGTCATAAATTGACATGGGCAAAACCTGGGGCTTCTGGGACAACAGGCCCATCTTTTTTCTGATCTGGGTGACATCCATTTCCTGGTCGTATATATCCTGGCTGTCCAGCAGAATTTGGCCTTCAATTCGGGCTTCTTCAACCTCGTCTATCAGCCGGTTAAGGCATTTCAGCAGGGTCGTCTTGCCACAACCAGAAGGTCCGATGACCACCGTCAGATTATTGTCCGGGATATTCAGGTTGATGTTCTTTAAAACCTGATTCTGGCCATAATAAACGTTGACATTTTTAAGAATTAATCGCCCCTTATCAACCATTAATTTCTCCGAATCTCTTTTATTCTTTTATCTTATTTTGTGCTTACTTAATCTCCTGCCAAAAAATCTGGTCAAAAGGCTGATAAAAAGAATGAGCAGGGTGAGTATGTTGGCTGAAGCAAAAGCCCGCTGCTGAACTTCGGGAAACGGTGAATTGAGCTGAAAAAAAATGGCCAGTGGCAAAGTGGCGACTGGCTGAAGCAGCGAGGTTGTAATTCGGTCTGTATAACCAGCTGTAAATAGCACTGAGGCCCCATCCCCGAGCCCGCGGCCCAGAGCAATTAGGACAGAAGTGATTAAACCAGGCAAAGCCTGCCGGAGAACGACTCTGGTGGCTGTTTGCCAGCGGCTAGCACCCAGAGCGTAGCTAGCCTCTTTAAGTTCGGCTGGAACCAGCCTGATGGTTTCATCCAGAGCCCGGCTTAGGATGGGCAGCTCGACCAGAGCAATTGTTACCATGCCGGCCAGAAGCGAAGCCCGCAGGTGCAAGATTAGCATTAACAAAAAACCAAAAACTCCATAAACTATGGAAGGGATTCCCCACAGGACATCAAGAGAAAGCCGGATGACTTCAGCCAGGAAGGATCTTCTTTTAAGATAGGTGTTAAGGTAAATGACAATCGGCAGAGCGATCAACAGGGCAATCAGTGTGGCGCCAAAAGCAATTTCGAGGGAACCAACGATGGCATTGAGAATACCGCCTTTCTTACCAAGATAATAACCAGTGCCTGGTGTCTCCAGAATCATTGATAATTTCAAAGCTGGCAGGCTCTTCCATAGAATAGAAACCAAAATGACAGAGAGTATGAGCGAGACGAGAATAACTGAGGCTATCAGTATGAACCGGAAGACTGACTCTGCCCGGCGCCTTTTCTTCAGGCGGTGGTTGACATGGATCTGATGGACGGCCATCAGACTGACCTCTGTCCCAGTTTCGTTAGATATAGGCGTGCGCCCAGGCTGAAAATGATAACCATAAGAAGAAGAATAATGGCCGCCAGATTAAGAGCTGCTTCATAGCCAGGGATGGATAGCATTTCGCCGTAATTATTAGCCAGCAAGGCCGGCAGCGGATAGGCAGGCGAAAAAAGCGAAGTCGGAGCTACCGGCACGTTACCGACCACCATCATGACTGCCAAGGTTTCGCCGAAAGCTCGCGATAGCCCAAGAACGCAGGCGGCAGCCACCCCGGGAAGAGACTTCTTTAAAACAACATGACGAACCACTTCCAAACGGGTAGCCCCAAGAGCCAGAGCAGCTTCTTTGAGGTCAGCCGGCACCGCGCTCAGAACTTCTGCCGAGACGTTGACAATGGTGGGCAAAATCATGACTGCCAGAACAATACCGGCCGTCAAAACGCAATAACCCGAAGTGTAAGTCCCGAAGAGAGGAGCCAGGTACTTTCCTACCAGAGGAACTATCAATAATATTCCCCACATACCGTAAATAACTGAAGGTAATCCAGCCAGTAAATCAAGTACTGGCGCTAGCCATTTTTTCAGCCGGCCAGAGGCATAATCAGAAATATAAATAGCGGTCAGAATCGATAAAGGGGCAGCCAGAATGAAGGCAGTAATGGTTACCCAGAGGGTGCCGAGAATGAATGGCCAGAGACCAAACTGCCCCTTTTGCGGTTGCCAGGCAGAGGAAAAAAGTACCCCGGGCAAAGACTTTAAGGACAGGAGAGGAAAAGCCTTTAACAGCAGCAATAAAAAAATACTGATGATCAGAAAGATGGGGAAAAAGGCAAAGAGCCCGGCGGCCAATTGCCTGCCTTTTTCTTGCTTCATCTCTTTAACCGTCTCCCTGCTCCTTTAATTTTCGGAAAGTTTCTTTTTTTCTGTCTGGATCAGGCTTTCATCTAAAGCCACATAACCGGCTTCTCCTGTATACTGCTGTCCCTGGTCGAGAACCCATAAGAGGAAAGCCCTGACCAGCGGCTGGCTGACTGGCTTTTTTACTACTAGATATAACTGTCGGGACGGAGGAGAGGGATAAACCCCTCTGGAGATAGCCAGAATAAGCTCATCACGCCGGCCATAGAATTTCTCTTCCGGGGTTAGCGTGCCATTTTGATCAATATCGATCGGCCCAATAGCCAGGCCCGGATGAGGCCGGCCAGTTTCTGGATGATAGGCAAAATTTACATTATTAAAGCCCAGCCCGGCCGAGTCCTGGCGCACAGCTTCAGCCAGACCAGGATCTCCATAAATGGCTATTCCTTTGAGGTCTTCCTGATGGCCTCCCAGGAAGGCTGCCCAGGTTTCGGCTGCTCCACAGGCATCAGAACGGGTGTAAAGGTGAATCGGTGTTTTGCCCGGCTGGTCGTAAATCTCCTCCCAAAACTTAATCTGGCCCTCTATCCAGATTGCCTGGAAAATTTCCCGGGTCAAGCCTCTCTCCTGAATAAGTTTCAGAACAGGATTTTTTTCATTTAAAGTGGCCACCACTGCATCCCGAGCAACAGCCATAGGAAGAGCTCCTCGAGCTATTTCTTCCGGGAAAATTTCCCTGGATATCATGCCTATATCAACCAGGCCAGAGAGAACATCAGCCATTCCCTTGCCGGCACCACCGGCCTGAAGATCAATCTTAACGGCAGGATTTTCTTTCTGAAATTCTTCCACCCAGCGGACGGCCAGAGGATAAAGAGCCCAGGCTCCGGAGATACTGATCTGGCCGGCAAGAGACTTTTTCTGGCTGGAAACAGCCCGTTTATCCCGCACTGGAAAGGAAGACTGAAGAGAAGCAGGAAAGCCAAAATTCAAGTTTAGAATAATAACAAGAATGGCCAAAAACTTTGCTTGAGAAATCTTTTTTTCCCATCTAATTTTTTTCATCCTGTCCTCTTTATCCCTTAAAAGTCCCGGTGTTAACCATATTGCTTTTTAAAATCCCATCTGAAGCAGGAAGAGAACTGCCTGATGGTCTGGCCCGCTTTCTGTCTGATGATATTCAAAATTGGCCAGGAACTTTGATCTGGTTGTCAGAAACCAGTTAGCCCCGGCCGTGTAAATGGTGGCCTTTTGAGCAGGTAGATGCCGGTCAAGGTTAATAGTCTCCAAACGAGCGACCAACTGGAGTTTCTGACTGATGATGGAATAGGTGGCCAGAGCATACCAGCCCTCTTTTTTGATCCGGTCATCTGTCGCCTGGATGAATTCAGCCTGAAGACCGATCCGCTGGTAATTAAAAGTCAGTTCCAGACCATATTTATTTCTTATGAGCAGAGCGGGGTTATCGCTTATCGTTTGCCTGCCGTTATAAATAGAACAGGCTAAAGACAAAGGCTTCAAAGGGTGAACTACCAGCCGGCCGGCAAAATCTTTACGATCATTATTGTCGGTCTTATTTGCCCCGGAACCATTGAAGACGCCAAACGTGTAATCAAAAATTGAATAAGAGCCAAATACGGCGGTTCCAATGTCACGGCCGGCAGAGCCATTGTCTCTGCCCGGTGCCAGCTTTTCTACCGTCTGAGAGCGGTTGATAGTCAGAAGGTCAGAGGAGGAAGTAATATTTTCCAGGCTGAAGGGCACCGGGAATTGACCGGCTCGAAGACTTATTTCCTGGCGCGGGATGACTTCTGCCTGGGCATCCAGCAGGGCGGGTGATCTGGTAAAATCAAGCTGAATTTTAAATTTTAAAGTCTTGAGTACCTGCCCACCAAGAGAAAGACGGGCTCTTCTAATAGCAAAGGTATCATTGGCTTCACTTTTCCAGGCAGCTTGCATCTGGGCATAGCCTGATAATTTTAGCTGCAGTGAAGACTGAATAGATGGAGCTTTTTTATTCTTTTCATCATCTGCTGAATTATCAGTTTGGGCCCTGGCCGGAGTCAACAAAAGGCTCAAGATAACTGTCAACAGCAACAGAACCGAGTAAACAACCCTCTTCATTTTTCCATCTCCGCTATTTTTTCTGATTGATTGCTCTCTGTCTCTCAAGAACCTCAGCAAAAGTGGTTTGCTCTAAATGCTTGGCCACCATGTCTCTCACTTCTTTCCAGACAGAACGTAGCCCGCAGGTTTCTTCGAGCGGACAGGGTTCATGCTCGATTACACTGACACAATTAATCGGTGCTAATGGACCATCCATAACTCTGATGACTTCAGCCACCGTAATTTTGTCTGGTGGTCTCGACAGATAATAGCCGCCTTTCGGGCCCTTTTTACTTTTGACATAACCTGCTCGCCGGAGTGATAAAAGGATTTGTTCAAGAAACTGCTGGGGTAAGGCCTGGGTCTGGGCAATAATTCTTATCGGCACCGGGCCCTGTCCAAAGCGGGCTGATAACTCGAGCATCGCCCGGCTGGCATATTCACCCTTGGTAGATAATTTCATTTTAAGTTCATATATTAGTTGACTAATATTATCGACTATATCATATATTGACCTATCTACCACTTGTCAAGACTTTTTTCAGGTTTTTAAGACTTTCATTCTATTTTGCCATCAAGGCCCTCTTCTTGTTAGATTTTTATATCTGGCTTCTCTTTCTCTGGAGAGATGCGCTGCCAGTTATCTTCCGTCTTTTTGGGATTTTCGTCCTAATTGAAGATTCTTTTAAAATATGACATTATATTAAAAATTATGGAGGCCAGAATGAAAATTAAGTGGCTGGTGGTGGTGACTTCTTTTTCTTTAATCGTTCTGTTGTTAACCACCCTGCCCGTTAGTCCGGGTCAGGCTGGAACTCCCGGTGTGGTTTTTAAAGAGCTTGAATGGGACTTTGGCCGGGTTAAACAGGGGGAGGTAGTCAGTCATGAATTTGCCTTCAAAAACGAAGGCACAGTCCCGTTGAAAGTTAGTCGGGTGGCAACCTCCTGCGGCTGTACGGCGGCCCTTGTCTCGCAAAAAGAGATTGCTCCTGGGAAAGAAGGGCGAATTAAGGTCAGTTTTGATTCTCGTGGCTATAGCGGCCAGGTGGTCAAGTATATTTATTTTGACAGCAATGACCCGAAAAATCCTCAGGTAGCATTAACCATCAAGGCTGAGGTTGAAACGGGCCCGGCGGCTAGGCTGGAACTTGACCGTTACAACCTTGATCTGGGGATTTCCCTTGAGGGAGAAGAAACATCGGCTAAATTGCTGGTCAGAAATACCGGTCAGCTCGAACTAAGAATTGAGACGGAAAACCCTGAGTTTTCTTTTCTGGTCAAAAACAAGCCTGTGACTTTTCCCTACCGGTTGTCTGCCGGCCAATCAGCTGAGCTTGAAATCAAATTGCCAGGTAGAGCGGGTCGGACAGGGTTGTTGCGAGATTATATCTTGCTTAAAAGTAACGACCCGGTCAGGCCGACGGTGTCAATTTTTATCAGCCGCTATGTGGTTACAAAAGAAGAACTGAAGCAGCTTTTTAATAAATACAAACAGCTCCTGGATATCAAGTCGCCGTGAACTTTTCATTGCTGCGGGCAGGAAAAGACAATAAGGCTTTTAGGAGTTATACTCATTCGGAATTAATGATGAAGAGAAGAGAGTCCAGTCCTGGCAGAAGATCAGAAATGGCAGATTGAGATGAAGAGCGATAAAAACGGCCAGCAGATTATCACAGTCAGAGTGCAGCCTAAATCAAGACAGCAGCAATTAATCCAAATTTCCGAAACCGAATTTAAAGCCAGATTAATTTCAGCTCCGGACAAAGGCAAGGCTAATGCTGAACTACTGGCCATTCTGGCTGATTACTTCGGGCTGGCGCCTTCCAGGTTGAGAATTATTAGGGGTGAGACTTCCAGAACAAAATTAATCGAAATTAAAAACACCAAGCGGTCTGAGAAAATGAACCGTTAACCAGCGTCTATTAGCCGTTAGGGAAATTAAAAAGTTTAACTTGATGACCCTGCTTATGATAGAATAAAAAAAAACTAAAGGAGAAGGGTCAATGAACTATCGAATCAGGAATATTCTCTGGTCGACAGATTTTTCGGCGGAGTCATTAACTGCTCTTAATTATGCCAATTGTCTGGCCAAATATTTTAAAGCTTCGATTAAAGCGGTTCACGTTGTGCCTGATTTTGCTCCTGCTCTGTATGAAACCAGGGCGATGATGGTGGCAGATCTAATCAAGCGGCAGAAGGACCTCCAGGTCAAAGCCAGGAAGAGATTGGAGAAAATTTCTGCTAAGAATGCGATAAACTTTTCGAAAATCATGGTGGAAACAGGCTCGGCTGGAAAAAAGGTACCGGAAATTGCCGACAGGGAACATTGTCAGCTAATAGCTATCGGGCGCAAAGGCATGTCTGCTCTGGAGAAAATTTTGATGGGAAGCGTTGCCAATCAGGTGCTCAGGCGCTCAAAAGTTCCGGTGTTAATTGCACCTAAAAAGCGGGGTGAGGCGAAAATTCAAAAGATTTTAGTCCCAACTGATTTTTCAGCTGGTGAAGAAAAGGAAAGAGATTATGCCTGGACACTGGCCAGCAAGCTTCAGGCTGATTTGACTTTAATCTATGTGCTGGAACTTTATGATTTTAAGTTTTCTCCTGAAGAGGTTAAGAAGCTGATGGATGAAGCTTTAAATCGGCTCCAAAACAGGAAGAAAAGGAAGGCTACTTTCAAGGTGGATGAAGTTGTTATTAGAGATTTGAATGCTCCGGCGGGTATTGTGACCTATGCCAATCGTCATAAATTCGACCTGATACTCATGTCAACCTGTGTCTCACCCGTCGAAAGATTTTTCCTGGGGAGCACGACTGAAAAAGTCATATCGTATGCGACCATGCCTGTTCTGGCTTTGCCAGCGGCCTATTGTAAAACGTGAGGATAGATAATCATCGGGTTTTCTGGCTGGCTCTAAACTTCCTTGTAACTGACGGCTATTTATCTGCGGGTAAGGCTCTGCGTTATTTTGACTCAGAAGATAAATTATTACAGCCAGAAGCGTCTTATCTGTCCTCATGCCAGTTGAGTTCTCAAGCCAGGCAAAAAATCCTCAGCGGGGAGCTGGTGAGCCGGGCCAGCTTTGAGGTTGAGAAGCTCAGGCAAAAAGAGTATACTCTTTTGAGCTTTAAAGACTCGAGCTATCCAGAACTTCTTCGAGAGATTGTTGAGCCACCACTTGTTCTTTATGCTTATGGTCAAACCGACCTCCTGAATCAGGCGGCGGTGGCGATAGTTGGCTCGAGACACCCAACCAGTTACGGCCGGTTGGTGGCTGATAAACTGGCTGACGAACTGGCAGCCTGTGGCCTTATTGTAACTAGCGGTCTGGCTCGGGGTATTGATACCCTGGCCCATCAGGGTGCCTTGCGCAGCGGGAAGACTCTGGCCGTTCTTGGTTCAGGACTCGACCGGATTTATCCCAGAGAAAATAGACTGCTGGCGGAAAAGATAGCAGCCAAGGGTCTGGTGATAAGTGAATTCCCCCTTGATTCTGAACCACTTAGCTTCCATTTTCCGCTTCGAAACCGGGTACTGAGCGGGCTGTCACTGGCCTGTCTGGTAGTGGAGGCCGGGGCGAAGAGTGGCGCCCTGATTACTGCTCGCCTGGCTCTTGACCAGGGACGGGAGGTGATGGCTGTGCCTGGACCGGTGACATCTGAACTTAGCCGGGGCACTAATTTATTAATCAAACATGGAGCCAAGCTGGTCGAGTCAGCTGAGGATATTGTTTCAGAGCTGCCGTTTCCCTGGAATGAGGCAGCCTTAAGTCGCCTGGCTTCGAGAAAACAGGTAAAACCGGAGCTCAATGAACAGGAGAAGAAGGTGATGGAGGCATTGCCTGAGAATTCGGTTATTCACATTGATGAATTATCTGATAAAATTCAAATATCGGTAGGTGAACTGTTGACTGTTCTGCTAAGCCTCGAGATGAAGGAAACAGTCATCCAGGAGCCTGGTAAATTTTTTCGCAGGAGACACTAAGTGGCGAAATCTTTGGTAATCGTAGAATCACCGGCTAAAGCCAAGACAGTCAATCGTTATCTCGGTTCGGGCTACCTGGTTAAAGCCTCGATGGGGCATGTCTGTGATTTGCCCAAGAGTAAGCTGGGTGTAGATATAAAGAATGATTTTAAGCCGACCTATCAAATCATCCCCGAACGACGGCCGCTGGTGGCCGAGCTGAAAAAACTGGCCAGCGAGAGCGACCAGATTATTCTGGCGGCCGATCCTGACCGTGAAGGTGAGGCCATCTCCTGGCATATAAGCCAGCTGCTTGAGCCGGTCAATCAAAAGATTTACCGGGCAGTATTCTACGAGATAACGGAAAGGGCTATAAAAGAGGCTTTTTCCCGTCTGGGGGCTCTTGACCAGAACAAGATTAATGCCCAGCAGACGAGGCGTATCCTTGACCGGCTGGTAGGCTATTTAATCAGCCCGCTTCTCTGGAAAAAAATTGGCCGGGGTCTCAGTGCTGGCCGGGTTCAGTCCGTTGCTCTTAGATTGATCTGCGACCGCGAAAAAGAAATAAAAGATTTTAAAGCGGAAGAATACTGGACGATCACTGCTAACCTTCGAGCTGAAAATCCGCCAGAATTTAAAGCTACTCTGGTCAAGTTAGAGGGGAAAAAGTTCAGGGTAACAGATGGGCAGCAAGCCCAGGCCATCTTAGACGCCTGCCGCCAGTTCCCATTTATTCTCCAGAAGATCCAGGTAAAAGCCAAAAAAAAGAACCCGCCCGCACCGTATATTACTTCCACCATGCAGCAGGAGGCTTACCGTCTGTTGCACTTTACGGTTAAAAAGACCATGTCTGTCGCTCAGCGATTATATGAAGGACTGGAGCTGGGCGAGCTCGGCCCGGTCGGGTTGATTACTTATATGAGAACTGATTCAGTGAGGATTTCTGAGGTGGCCAGGCAGGAAGCCAAAAAGTACATTGAGGAGCATTTTGGTTCTGAGTATCTACCTGCCAAACCGATCATTCACAAATCAAGAAAGACAGCTCAGGAAGCCCACGAAGCGATTCGCCCGACTCATTTAGACCTGCCGCCGGCCAGAGTCAAACCTTTCTTGAAAAAAGAAGAATATGAGCTCTATCGTTTGATATGGAACAGATTTTTGGCCTCTCAGATGAGCCCGGCTGATATTAAGGAAACTCAGTTTGAAATCAGTGCTGGACCGTATGAATTCCAGGCTAGAGGCGAAGTGGTTAAATTCAAGGGCTTTCTGGCTCTCTATGAAGAACAACGGCTGCAATTTGAAAACGGTGAGAGGCAGGAGAAAAAACAAGAGTGTGAAGATGAAGCCAGCCTGGCCGAAACAGGCACTCTGCCTATTGGCCGGGAAGGAGAAGTCCTGGCCCTGGTTGACCTGCAGAGCAAGCAGAATTTCACTCAGCCGCTGCCCCGATATACCGAAGCTACTCTTGTCAAGGAACTGGAAGCCAGAGGGATTGGCCGCCCGAGCACCTATGCCCCGATTATCTCAACCTTGCAGAATAGAACCTATGTGGTCAAAGATGAAGGCCGATTTAAACCAACTGAACTCGGAATGTATGTCACGGATTTTCTGGTCAAATATTTTACCGAATTGTTTGATTATCGCTTTACAGCCAGAATGGAAGAGCAACTCGACAGGATAAGTGATGGTCAGGCCAACTGGCTGGAAGTGTTGCGCCGTTACTATGAGCTTCTTGAGAAATATCTCCAGCAGGGGCAGGAGACAGACTCAATTAAGAAGAATGGGATACCGGTTGAAGAAAAATGCCCGAAGTGCGGCCGGAATCTGGTCATTAAAGAAGGGCGGTATGGCCGTTTTAAAGCTTGCTCGGGTTATCCTGACTGCAATTATAAAGAATCACTGCTCAAAAAAGAGACAAGAACAATTGAAGCTAAATGCCCTCTTTGCGGTTCATCTCTGGTCTACCGGCGGGGCAAATATGGCACCTTTATTGCCTGTTCTAATTATCCGCGCTGCAAATATATTCATAAAGAAAATTCTGATACCGGCTTGCCTTGCCCGCTGGGCTGTGGGGGGACGATTGTCAGAAGAAAAACCAGGCGCGGCAAATATTTTTATGGATGCAGCCATTACCCGAAGTGCCGCTTTGCTACCTGGGATGAAATAGTCAATGAGCCCTGTCCTCAATGTGGTGTCACCTACCTGTTGAAAAAGGCGACTAAGAAGGGGAAACCCTATCTTTATTGTCAGAAGTGTGATTATGTCCGTTATTTAAATGATGAACAAAACCTGATTGAGGCTAAAATCAAAGAAAGCCAAAGGCAACCGACGGTTAAGCCTGAAGAGGAAATTGGTAGAGCGGTCAAATCCTCTGTTGATTCCGATGAAAAAAGAAATTGAAGAATTCCTTGCTTATCTGAAACTGGAGAAGAATGCTTCTCCTCATACAGTCTCGGCCTATGGCCGGGATCTTAAGCAATTAGCCTCCTATCTTAAGAGAAACGGCTATACCTGGAGGACGGCTGATACCTTGGTCCTGCGCGGGTTTCTGGCCGAGCTTCACCAGCTCAATCTAAAAAAAAGCTCAATTGTCCGCAAGCTGGCGGCCATGAGATCTTTTTTTGATTTTGGTCTAAAAAAAAAGTGGCGCCAGGATAATCCAGCCAGCCTTCTGGCTACTCCCCGGCAGGAGCAGTCAATACCGGGATTTCTGACCGAGGGAGAAACTTCACAGTTGCTCGATTGGCCGATCAAAACCAGCGACCCGCTGGAAGTGCGGGATAAAGCTATTCTTGAACTGCTTTATGCTTCAGGGTTGCGCGTCTCGGAATTGACCTCACTCAATCTTGAAGATGTTCACCTGAAAGAAAGACTAATCCGGGTCAAGGGCAAGGGTAAGAAAGAAAGAATTGTTCCCTTTGGTCGTGAAGCGGAAAAATGGCTGAGAGAATATTTAGGCCTTCGTCCCTTACTGGTTCTAAATAAAGTAGCAGAACTGGCCGTTTTCCTTAACTACCGGGGAGAAAGACTTAATGTTCGTTCGGTTCAGAGGCTGGTGCAGAAGAGAATAAACCAGATAGCCGTTGCCAGAAAAATTAGCCCTCATTCTTTACGACACTCATTTGCTTCTCACCTGTTAAGCCGTGGAGCTGATCTCAGAGCAATTCAGGAACTTCTTGGGCACCGCAGCCTGGCTACTACCCAGAAATATACCCATCTTGATCTGGGGCATCTGCTGGAGGTCTACCGTAAGGCTCATCCCCGATCTTAAAATATCTTCAAATGATTCAGCACAGTTAGCGGCAAAAAGTTGAAAAAAAGGGAGAAGGCGGAAGAGGAAGAATTGCCAGCTGTCTCTTCCGCCTTCTTTTCTCACCTGTTTTACTTTGGCTCGCCGACTGTAATCCGGTCTTTAAGCTGATTAAAAATTTTTTCCCCGATGCCCTGAACCTTCATCAGGTCTTCTACCTTTTTGAATGGACCATTTTGAGTCCGGTAGTCAAGGATTCGCTGGGCAACTTTTGGCCCGATTCTTGGCAGACTCTCTAATTCAGCCAAAGAAGCAGTGTTGATGTTGACTTTGCCCGGAGCTGATTTGCTCTGATTTTGAGCCTGAACCAGGCCGGTCCCAATCAAAGAGAAGAAAACAAGAATAGCCAGATTCATAGCGAGTGCCTTACTAAAGAATGTTTTCATGGCAAACCTCCTTTCACCCTCATATCATGCGATTTTCAGGCCAGCCCGGACAGTCCTTATAAAACAATTAATATCAATAAGTTAACGGCTGCTTAAATAAGATCTGCGGTCAAGCAGAATTTACCTTTTGATGGTCTTAAGTCTAATAGAGTTGACGGCAGTGCCTGACGGACTGTCTGTTTTTCAGTTTTATAAGGAAGAAAGATTTATTTCTCAGGTGATAAAGTTTCGAGATAAGTCCTGACCTTTCTTAGAGCCCGGCTACGGTGGCTGATTTCATTTTTTTCGGCGGTTGTCAGTTCGGCCAGGGTTTTTCTGAGAGGCGGATAAAAAAAGACAGGATCATAGCCAAACCCATTCTGACCTCTTGGCTCGAAGAGTATTTTCCCTCGTAGCTGTCCTTTATAGACCTTAAGTATTTTCCCCTGCCAGGCCAGGCTGGCCACGCAGGTAAATCTGGCAAGACGATGGCTCTCAGGCAAGTTTTTCATCAGTCTAAGAAGTTTTTTTATGTTCTTTTCATCGCTGGACTGCTGGCCTGAAAAGCGGGCAGAAAAAACCCCGGGCTTTCCTTCCAGAGCCTCTACTTCGAGACCTGAATCTTCGGCCAGCACCAGACCGGGATATTTCAGGCTGTAAAAGATAGCCTTTCCCCGGCTGTTTTCTTCAAAGGTTTTCCCTTTCTCCTGAAACTGGCCGAAATCGGGGTAATCATGCAGGCTTTCTAGCTTAAAGCTCAGCCCTGACAGGAGTCTTTTGATTTCTCTGGCTTTGCCCTTGTTGGTCGTAGCCAGAAGAAGGCGCTTCTCAGTCAAGCTGGAACTCCTCCAGCTCGCCCAGATCCAGTACCGCTTCATTAAATTCCTGCTCTTTGTCCTCAGAGCCAACAGCTGTAAAAGAAATAACCATGGATGAACCTTCTTTTTTCAGGCTGAGATGTTCTAGCCTGACTCCATGATGGAAACTCAGTTTCCTCAGTTTGGACAGCAATTCAGGCTGTTCTCTGAATCTGAGATGATAACGATAGATATGTTTCTTCAGATAAACCTCTTCCACTTTTCTAAATGTCACCAGAGTGGCAATAACCATAATGGTAAAAATTATAGCCGGGATGTAATAACCAGCTCCGATCAACAACCCGAGTCCAGCTACCACCCAGAGCGTTGAGGCCGTCGTCAGGCCGATGACTGCGCCCCGGGAGTGAATAATTGTCCCTGCACCGAGGAAGCCAATGCCGGTGACTACTCCGGCAGCCATTCGAATCAGAGAGTCGGGAGAAGCGCTGCTTCCCTTGATTAGTCCGGCGGCCATGCTCATCATTATAGTCGAACCGAGGCAAACCATGATGTTAGTTCTGAAACCGGCCGGTTTTTGGCTGGATTCTCTTTCCAGGCCGATGAGACCCCCGAGAGCAATGGCCAGAATTAGCTTGAGAATTATTTCTAAGATATTCATCTATCTGCACCTCTCCTTCTTGGCCAAAATAAAAATTAATCTCTTATGATGCTTATGATTTTATTAAAAAAACCCGAAAAATAAAAGAGGAATAAGTTTCAGAGAATGGGGTCGGGCCAGCATAACCAATTGATAATTAATATAGTTAGCGCAAATAGTCTTAGCCTTAAACTAACTCCAGTCATCGAGGATTTTATTATCTTTGTGTCTATAGAAAATCGTTTCGTAATATTATGATTAAGAAAGATCAGCCTTAAACAGGCAAAGAGGCCGTCTCTAGCCCGTCGATGAAAGTTTGTTTGTTCAGACAGCCTCTGGTTGCAACTACTGGCGGAAAAATATGTTGTAAACAGGTGTGTACGTTTCAAGGAATATGTTATCAGATCATAAGACCCGCTTATGTTGATTCTGTATTTACTTTGGGTCTGTAAGGAGATTTAGATGAAGAAATGTTCATGGGTTGTAGTCTCAATCATTATTCTATTTTTCATTCAAGGCCAGAGCCAGATTAAAAAAAATAATAATCTGGCGGAACAGACTGTAACTGTTGACTATCAAATGGCAGAGAAGGCCATAGAATGGCTGGAATACATAAAAGACGAACATGATCTGGAGAAAATCAAGAAGTATTTTATGACAGAAGTTGCCCCCACTGAGGGCTGCCAGTCGATTATCAAGCACTGGCAACGTTTCAGAGATTGGAATGAAGAGATATTTTTCAATTTTATTATGGAGGCTTTAAATAGAATTCCAACAGATAAATCTTTAAAAAACGAAGATGGTTCACAAACTTCATTCGGCTTAAGACAAAGCCTCTGGCTGGATGCTTTGAACAATACTGGAAAATTAAGAGGGTACCTTAATGAATTAAGAGAGGCTCGGGTGAAAGAGGCAGCTCTTGATCTGGCCAGAAAATACCTGCCCGAAGAAGCAGACATAAGTAATCGCTTTTATGTAGTTTTATTTGGGGCTTCCAGCGCCTTTTCGGTGGGAGAAGAGAATGGCTATGACCTTTTACAGCTTCCGAAGAGGCCTGACGGGGAAATTGACGTGCAAAATGTAATTGAAACCTTTGCTCATGAAATGCATCATTCGGGGTTTAGCAACTGCACCGATAAACATATGTCTGAAGTTAAAAATAAGGAAAGGGTTATGCTGGTCGGGATACTGGCTGCTGAAGGTATGCCAACGCATTTTATAAACCGGATAAAAGAAAACCTTCATTGGCTGAGGTCCAGCTCTAACGAATTCTCTAGGATGCTTGCTTCTCAGTGGGAAGAGAATCTTTCCAGGCTGTCTCAACTTTACCAGGAAGCGGAAAAAGATATCGGGCTAAATATGAAAAGAGAGATCGGACAGAAGGAAATATTCGAAAAATGGGTGAGCGGGCTCCAGGGACCAGCCTATGTTCTCGGTTCAGATATGTTTTCTGTGATTGAAAGATACCTCGGACTGGAAGAAGCTAAAAATGTAGCCAGAGACTACAGACTTTTGCTCTCTGTCTACAATCGAGCAGCAGAAAAAGCCAGGGCGGCAGGGGAGAATTTGTTTCTGTTTGATAAGGATCTGGTTCGGCGACTGGAAAATTTTGCAGGCGGCTATTAACCTGGATTATTCACCAATAATATAATACAGGTTAATCTCCATTATGAATTAAGGGAGGGTTAAACATTGTCCTGGATTTTACAGCGATTTATTCAATTTGGCTTTTGAGCGATGACCAGCATCTCAAAGTCTTCGGGAGTCAATTTATCATCTCTAGAAAAGGCCCCGAGCTTCGCTCCGCAGATGTCAATCTTAGAATAACAGAGGGATCCCAAAAGCCGGGTGATTTCGCCCGGAACATAATACCTTTCGTTTGACTCAACTTCTATCGTCTGACCGCCATCGTCTTCTAATGACGTCAGATTGTGATCTCAAAAGGTCATTAAATCAAAAGTATTGTTCTGGCCGAGCCCCAGGCTTCCGGCTTCAGTTGCTCCTTTGAATTCCTTAACTGAATGGAAAAGGGGAAACAATGCATTTAGGGTAGTGAAAATGAATTTACCGCCCGGTCTAATATCCCTGGTCACATGCTTTAGTATTTCGAAATTCATCTCATCTGCTTCCATAAGTGGAAAGCCTCCCTCGCAGAGCATAATGGCTACATCAAACTCTCTTTCAAATGGCAAATTATGAGTGTCAGCTTGAATGAAATTTACTCTAACCTTGTTTTCTTCTGCCTTTTCCCTGGCTCTTTTGAGCATTGATTCGGACAGATCAGCTCCCATCACCGCATAACCCCGCCGTGCCCTGAGTAAATAGTTCCGGATCGTAGTGGCGGGCGAAGTTTTTGAATAGCTCTTCATACCATTGTTTGCTATTCATTTTTTTACTCCCAACTTGTCTCTGACCAATTTTAAGCGTTTTCACCTCATGGTCAAAAGGACAATGCCGGCTAGCCCCAGCATGATACCGAAATAAGCTGCTGGCTTAATTTTTTCCTTAAAATAGGCTAGCGACAGAATAACAGCAGCAATGATCGGGCCGGCCTGGATGACAGGAAAGACAACTGGCTCCGGCAACCCGGTTAGTGCTTTAAGAGTAAAGAAATTCCCGGCTACACTGCCGGCCGCCGCCAGGCCACCAAAAGACAAGGCTTTTCCAGGCAGCCGCACTTTTTTTATAGACAGATAAATAATAAAAACCAGGGCCCCGGCCAGAAAAGTTACGAAAAGATATGACCATAGATTGATCTCGGCCAGACGCACAGCTGCTGCCTGAGAGATTTGAGGAATGCCCGTCAGGGAAAAAGTCGCTATCAGGAAGATAAGCCATTTTAGAAAGAGCCCTGATTTCTGACTTTCAGGAGTTGAGCCGGCCAGTGATATTAGAATAATCCCGGCTATTATCAATAAAATTCCCAGGGCAATTAAGGTCGTGACCTGTCTGCCCCAGAAGATAATAGAAAAAACAACTGGATTAAGAAAAGTCATGGTGTAAATGGAAATGGTCAGGGCGTAGCTCCCGATCTTTAAAGCTTGAAGAAAGAAAAAATAAGCCACAGCTCCGCCCGCTCCACCTGCCACTGCCAGTAAGATAACAGCGGGGGTAAAATTTAAGGGCCGCGCGCCAAAAATTAAAATTAGCAGACAGTAGAATGAAGCTAAAGCAAACAGGCTGCCGGTCAGCTCCGATGAATCTAATCCGCGCAGGCTTCCCAGTTTCATCACAAAATTCATGGCCACATAGCCAGCAATAGCCAGGACAAGAAACAACCAGCTCATTCTCCGGTGCCTTCCAATTTCTTAGAGAAATTATCCTACTATTATAGGCGAGGTAAATAAAGCGGTAATCAACACTCAGCCTGGGGCCTCTATCCTGCGCCAATCCCAAAGGAACTAATACCATTTTCTTTTACTTGTGCAGGAACTCTGCCTGATGGCTTTCTGAGGGACTCAGTATTCAAAATGAATTATGTGAATTGTGGCGTTTATCTTAATTTTTTTAACCAGGGCGATTAAGATTTTAAATTGGGGGGTCAGAATTGCCAATGAAGTGAACATCACAAAATTCTTGCTCTGGAAGACTAAATGAAATATAAAGTTAGCGGGCAAAAATAAAAAAACAATTTAAAATAATTTTAATTAAACTTCGAGGCGGAGAACGATGGAAAAAATCCTTAAACCAGTCCTTTGGCTTTTTATCATTTCCTGCTTTTTAATCACCTGCGGAAAAGATAATTCAGACCAAACATCACAGCCCTCGGGTCTCGCCGTAGAAACCCGGGTTTCTCCTGTTCGAGCCACTCCCGGGGGAACTGTGGTCATAGAATCGACAGTCAGGGCAAAGAAAACTGACCAGATTAAAGTCGAAGCCAGAATGCTTATCCCGGGCAAGGTCCCCGAAAGCTTGAGATTGGCTGAGATAAAGTCAGAAAACCCGGCGGAGAAAAAATTCCAGGGAGAAATTGACCTGGCCTATGACTGGCCAGAAGGACTTTATACTGTGACCGTGACTGCTGCTCAGGGCCAGAAAAAAACTGTCAGCAAAGGAAGTTTTCTTCTGGGCAACCTTATTGGCGATTTTACGATCTTAAGCAGCTTTTCGACTGAGGGCCTGGAAAAAGACATGCGGGCTTATCTCGAAGAGTTCCAAAAACTCGGTGGTAATCTCATTATTATCCACAGCGTTATTACTTCAGAGAAAGCTTATTATCCTTCGGCAGTCTGCTTAAAGCCAGCAGTAGCAGGAAGTCCGGAAGATAGAGTCAGCCTGGCCTTAAAACTGGCCGCTGAATATGGCCTGACGGCACTACTCAGCGTGAGCTGGGATATGACCCGTGACATGCCTTATAGCGAATGTCTCGACAGCACCAAAAAAATAACAAAAGAGCTATGGGACTTTTACTGTGAAGAGCCGGCCCTGGCTGGTTTTTACAATTATCAGGAAGGGAGTGGCACTTATTTAGCCTGGCAGATGAGAGAATTTTGCTCGGGGGTCAAAGCTCTGGACCGAGGACTTCTTACCGCCTGCGCTCCTTATATTGACGATCCGCTTTTAGCCGGTTATTTAGCGGCTATTGATGATCTTGATATAATGATTTACCAGGGAGCGGTGATGGCCTCCTACCGAAAAGATAACCGGCGGTGTTTTCCCTATAACCGGGTTAAAGATTTTGCCAGCCTGTCGGCGGGAGCGACCAGGGTAAGAGATAAGATCACTTTATCTCATGTTGAGTTTTTTGGTTATCTAGAGAAACAATATGCCAATTCTTACCTGGCTTCTCCTGAGGACATTTATCGCCAGATATTGAGTGCGGCCTCCGCTAGCGGGCCAGAAGGTATTGTATTCTTCACTTATCATTTCAACATCTATGATTATGCCAAGACAATGCCGGCAGCCAGAAAATCCAGGGCCGGAGTGGAAAAGGGCATGAAGGCTTTTTCATTCATAGCTAAAAAAGCGGCCAGGGATTCAAGTCACCTTGGCTTGTATATACCTTACAATGACTGGTGGGCTGACCGCTGGACAGCCACGGTGGTTCCAGCCCTGGATGGTTTCCGGTCTCTTGGCCTGAGTCCTGATATCCTGCCCTTTATTCCCCGCCGGGGAGAAGAAGTTCTGCCTTATTATCCTTACCATCCGAATGAAGAACAGCTGGAGTTTCTGCTAAAAAATCGCTATGTGCTTGTTCTCAGCGATATTGCCGGGATGCAGGATCCCGATAGCCAGATGTTAAAGGAGTTTGTTGAACAGGGGGGCGTGGCTGTGCTTTTTGGCCCTGCCATTCCTTACGGCGATAATTTCGTTCGGGAAGAACTCTGTGGCGGCCAGGAAAACCCGGCTAAACTTCACCATTGGGTCAAAATAGAACAGCCGCTGGGGACAAGAGCTCAAAAAGATAGAATTTTTGACCTGCTACCGGTCCGAGCCGCCTCCTGGCAGCCTGTTACCGCCTCAACCTTAGCTTCTTTTGAAGACGGTGGCGCCGCTATCCTGGCTAATCAGTTTGGTCAGGGCTGGTGTTATACTTTTCCGCTGAGTCTTAAAGAGGCGGTTAGAGACTGCCCTGATTTAGTGCGAGATGTAATCGATCTGGCTTTAGATAAAAAGGGAATTAAAAGAGGATTTGATGTCCTGGGCTCAAGTGAAGAGTTTGATATAGCTGAATCAATCAGCAGTGAAGCCAGGTATTTAGCAGTTGTCAATCATGGCGATTTTCCTCGCCAGATAAGAGTTGTTGCTTTAAATCTTGAACCGCAGGAGACATATGAAATTAAAAATGAGATTAATGGAGAGATTCTCTGGTCAGGGCAAGCCGAATCTTTAAAGAGCCTGGCTGTCAGTCTCCCGGCTCGAGATTATGTTTTATTATTGTTACAAAAAAAGAAGTCTGAAAAATAAAAATCAGATTGAAGAAAGAAGCTGGCTGCTTTCCTCAATTAAAGTTAATTCTATTTTCGGAGTAAAATTAAAAAGCCCGTAGAATTTAGGAGCACAGTAGCAGGCATAATCATCAGGATTTAGATAGGCTTCCTCGGTCGGCAGATAACCGACATCCCCATTAGCATAGCCGGCGGTCATTAAAGCCGGGAATTTTTCCCTTAGCTTGATCCCCGGACTGCAGAAAACCTCACCGGGGAGACCAAGGATTTGCATCTCACCAATCCGGATAACCTGAACAGGCACATTTTCAAGCCAGGGGGAGGCAGCGAAAGCCTCATAATGTTTCTCAATTTTTTTCCTCCAGAGACTGATAATGCGGGAGGCATGGAGAAACTGCTTATTGGCCTCAAGGGCGGCTGCTGTTTCTCGGTCGAGGCTGGCCAACGGGAAAACGGAAAGCGGCAGACGGATTCTATTTTCGGCTGATTTTAAAGCAACTTCTTTCTGGAAATTAGTATATTTCACCGATTTAAGTGCCCTGGAAGCAATGATCTGGCCGCATAAATAATAATCCTCTCTCGTTGCTCCCAGCCGCCTGTTCATATAGGTGACGGGGTCAATGTCACCGCCGAAACCCTGAAGAACCAGGGCTTTATTGCCGCTTTTTTCGATTTCTTTAACCGCTGCGCCCGGCCAGTCTGAAGAAATTTCTTTGGTTGGGCCGAGAGTCACGGCATGGCAGGCATAATTCAGAAGAAAAATGGCTCTCCTTTTCTGTTGGCAAATGCCTACCTGGAGCCAGGAGTCTATTGGATAAAAGCTATTAAGACGACGGTTATAGCCAATCGGTTCTACAGCCTCGGCATGGAATCCAAACTTTGCTTCCTCGAGATTAGCTCTGGCTTTCAAAGCGGCTTCCAGAACCAGACTAGGTAATCTTCTGACATAATCCGGGTTTATTTTCCCCAGGCCAGGAAGAGGCTGGACAGCTGGCCCGGAATGAGTGTGGGTGCAGGCGAGGAGAATATTTTTAAAAGGAATGCTGGTTTCTTTTGCTATTTGGCGGCGGCAGCGGTCAGCGAATTCAACTGATACCGAGAGAAGGTCAAGGCTAATGATAAGAATTGTTTCCCTGTCTCCCTGGAGGCAAAGAGATCTGGCCTTGAGCTCATCCCTGACAATGTTTGCCCTCCGGTCGAGATAAAAACCAAATCCAGCCAGGTCTGTTCCAAGCGGAGGAGTTATTTTGGTTTCACCAAAGCCGGCCCGTAAGAAATCAGATGCCCTGCCTTTTTCCATTTAATTTTCTCCTCAAGGATAAACATCAGCTCATTACTCAATTTATTTTTGTTATTTTTCTAATTTCTTATTTATGCAGGCTTCTTGAGGACTGAGGCTGACAAGAGCCTTCTTTCTTAGTTCTCTTTTATTAAGCCTGAACATTAATCTTTTTGAAGACAGATTAAATCAAGGCTATGCAGCCAGAATTCCTGGTATTTATCCCAGAAGATGAAATTACATCCCCAGTGAGGAGCAGGATCAGAGGTAAAAGCCAGGGCCTGCCCCTTCCCGACTTTCATTGTGGCCAGCAGAGGATCGCCTGTTTCTTTAATCTTAAGAAGGGTTTGTCCTTCCGGTCTGGGCAAGGTCCGGTTATAACCAAGAAGCGGTGGGAGATGGCTGAAATCAAAATCAAGGAAAGCTTTCGAGCCCGGCGGAGTGGCTTCAACCGAAAAACCCTCGGTACTCTCCATTAAATCTTCATAATCGAGGCACCTGAGTGGCAAGATGTCAGCCAGGCGGGTCCGGCCCCATCCGCCTTTGCCCTGCTCGCCGGTAAAAGAATACCAGCCGCCTAGAAACATAGCTGACTTGCCGCTTTCTATCGCCTCAACCGTCAGCCGGATACGATCAGGGAAAGTCAGGATTTTTTTGCCAAATTTTTCACGGTCAAAAAAACTCGGTGCGAGTTGAAAGAGCTTGGCGTCAATGTCGCTGAAGATAAAGACATCATAGTCAGATAAAATTTTTTCGTAATCGCCTGGCCCGAGCTTATTATAGAAATCCCAGGCCGGGATGGATAGGACCTGATGCCGGCCGTCACTTTCGAGAGCTTCTTTCAACCACCGACCGTAGTTAAAAACATCCAGTCCTTTTGGTGAATGATAGAAGGGGGTTTCTGCGAAAACCGGGCCGGTCAGAATAGCCCAATCACCGACATAATATATTTTAGCCACCTTTTTACACTCCTGAACCTTTCATGCTAGGCTATCATCACAAAATCAGTCTAAGTTTGTCAATACTGGCCGAATGCTTGATTGAACAGGCGATCAGCCCTTTTGGTTAGAATTCTGATTAAGGCTATGTTAAAATTAAAAATGAAAAAGAAAATATTTTTAGGAGTAGCCAGATGAACATGACTATCAAAGAAATCAAAGCCAGGGAAATTCTCGACTCGAGGGGTAACCCGACGGTTGAAGTTGAAATCAGGCTGGAAGATGGGGCAACCGGCCGGGCTGGAGTTCCTTCCGGCGCCTCAACCGGGATACATGAAGCCCTTGAGCTCAGGGATGGAGATAAGAAAAGGTACAATGGTAAAGGGGTTTTGCAGGCAGTAGAAAATGTCAACAAGCTTATTGCCCCGGAGATTTGCGGTCTGAGCGCCTTTGAACAGGCTGCTCTGGATAAGAAACTGGTCGAACTCGATGGCACGGCAAACAAAAGCCGGCTGGGAGCTAATGCTATCCTGGGTGTCAGCCTGGCCGCAGCTAAAGTCGCCGCTCTTTCTCTGGGGTTACCGCTTTACAGATATTTAGGCGGTCTTGGAGCGAAAGTTCTGCCCGTGCCAATGTTTAACATTCTTAATGGCGGAGTACACGCCAACTGGCAGGGGACGGATCTTCAGGAATTTATGATCGCCCCTGTTGGTGCCCCTTCCCTTCACGAGGCAGTCCGCTGGGGCAGTGAGGTTTATCACTCTCTAAAAAATGTCATTAAAAACCGCGGCTATTCGACCGGAGTCGGGGATGAAGGTGGATTTGCTCCAGCCCTGAAGAAGAATTCTGAGGCTATTGAGTTGATAGTGGAGGCGATAGAAAAAGCTGGTTATAAACCGCTTGAGGATGTGGCCATTGCCCTTGATGTGGCGGCCAGCAGCTTCTATGAAGATGGGTTCTATAACCTCCGGACGGAGGGCCGGAAGGCCAGAGCCGAGGAAATTGTTGAGATGTACGCTGGCTGGGTAAAAAGTTACCCTGTTATTTCTATTGAGGACGGATTGGCTGAGGATGACTGGACAGGCTGGAAAATGTTAAATCAGCGGCTTGGCCAGCAGATTCAACTGGTTGGCGACGATATTTTTGTTACCAACGTGGAGAGAATTAAAAGAGGCATAGAAGAAAATGCCGCTAATTCAGTTTTGATCAAGCTGAACCAGATCGGGACTCTGACCGAAACCATCCAGGCTATTGACCTGGCTCTCCGGGCAGATTGGACAGCTATGATCTCTCACCGTAGCGGGGAAACAGTTGACAGCTTTATTGCCGACTTTGCTGTAGCCATGGGCACCGGACAACTTAAAACAGGAGCTCCCTGCCGTGGTGAGCGGGTTGAAAAATACAATCAATTGATGCGCATCGAAGAAGAACTCGGGTCAAGTGCTGTCTATGCCGGCCGGAGTGTCATCCGGCAGGAAAAAGTCTGAATAATTTCAATCTGTGAAATTTACCTGCGACTCCGATTCGTATAAAGGCTGGACAGAGTAAGACGGTTAGCCGGACATCAACTGTGCCTCAGAAATTAGAGCACTGGAAATCTGGTTGTATCTGTATTATGAGCAAGGAGAACCGCTTATCGTGTTTTGATTTTCTTCTATTTGATTTATACTGTCTAACAAGGCGGAGAAATGAATAAAAGGGAAAAAATAACCTGGTGTTTAATCTTGGCCCTTCTGAGCCTGGGCTGGTTAGCCCTGGGCCTTAGAGCCCAGAGCCAGAATTTAAGAGTGCGGGTAGTCTCAGAACAGGCAAATGTCCGGGTAAAACCGGATATTAGCAGCGAAATGTTATTTCAGGTGCCCGAGGGAACTGAATTTCAGGTTGAAAAAAAGGAAGGCGAATGGTTTTTGATCCTTTTCGAAAAAGCGGATGGGACGAAGGGCAAAGGCTATGTTCATGAGAGCCTGGTGGAGGCGATAACCCCTGTCGGTAGAGCCCAGGCTGTCCCGAAGAAGAACGAAAAACCAGCCGAGACGCGGAAAACCGAGCCAGTCAAGGAGGCAAAACAGCCAGAAGCCAGGGGTGAAACCAGCCGTAAATCTGGTGCGTCTGGGGTGTCAGTCTCTTCCGTCTTGAAAAAAATTTCTCTGTCTGTTCACGGCTTGCTCAACTATCTTTCACCATCTGATTTAAATCAGGCAGCAGAGGGTGTGACCAATTATTATTATCTGGCTTTCGGTTATAACCGAAAGGCCGATCTAACCGGACTTCATTTTGGTTCGGGTTACGGATTCGATTTATTTTATAAGTTTTATCCCGGTTTACATCTCGGTCTGGGATTTGATTATTACCAGCCATCCAAAAATAACAGGGCGAATTTTACCACCAGCAGGACAAATTATTCGGTCTGGACAAAAGTTGGAGTGAAAGACTTACCTTTGAGAATTTCTTTAATGTTTCAACCGGTGGAGCGTTTTTATCTGAAAACAGGAATTGAGTATCATCTGGCTAAAGCTAACTATCTTTATTCGGTTTACCAGTCAGTAGGTACACCAGAGGAGAACTGGATGAGCTGGACAGGACAAGCTTCCGGGCATTCTTTTGGCTGGCTGGCGGCAGCAGGTCTGAACAGGCCGATTACCTCCTGGTGCCATTTCTTCTTAGAGGGTTTTTACCGCTCGGCCAGGGTCAAAAATTTTGACGGGAACAATTTCTACCTTGATTCAGATGGATTTAAGCAGACGGAATCAGGGGATCTGTATTACTGGCAGGCCCTGGTCTCGCCTAACACCTCCTACCCCGTTCTTTTTATCCGTGATCAGGCCCCGGCTGAACCAGGCGTTATAAATCCCAGAAAAGCTGAAATAAATTATTCTGGATTCAGCCTGAAAGCTGGTTTGCGCTTCAGGTTTTAGAGAATAAAGAGAAATATTATTCTATTGAATTTTTCTCCAGAAAGTTTTCTGGCTCCTTTCAGAAGAAACTGTAACTTTTCACCCGCAGAATTTAGACCGGGGATTTTTCATCTCAATCTTATATTTCTTATATCAACCAGGTGCCAAGAACATTAATTGTCTTGAGTACTTGCTTTTTACTTGGCCTTCCCCCGGCAGCTTTCCCCTCTTTTCTGCTGAATCAGGACTGGGTCTGGGGAATGGCTTTACTTCTGAGCGGCTTCTGGGTGATACTGGCCGCTAGAAAATATGGTGTGGAGAAGCTCCGGCAGGAAAACATCAACCCGGGAGCTGACATTAAGATGGGACGCTGGTGGAGTTTTATTCTTCGATATATTTCCCCTCTGATTTTTTTAATCATGATCGTCTGGTGGTTTGCACAGGCGATTAGCTGGGACAAGAAGACCTGGTGGCACCCCCTGAAAACAAATTCTGCCGGGACAATACTTTTTCAGTAGGCACTGCTGCTTTTGGCTGTCATCTTGCTTAACAAATTTTAGCCAGGCGAACCGTAAAGCCGCTGCTTGTTGACGAGGAGGATTAAAGTGGACCTTGTCATCTGGATAGTCATAATTCTGGGCATAAATTTCGGATCATTATTTTACCTTTTGATACGCCTGGTCAGGAAAAAGTCAGACTGAAACCCTGAGCCTCCAATCAGACAGGCTTTTTGTCTGCTTCAATATTTCTATTTAAATTCATGCTACCCTCCTGATAGCAGAATTTTTGGTTGAGATTTTGGCTGGCGCCTGGCTAGGTCTCCAGCTTTTTTAGATGGAAAGTATAAAAGGCAAAAGTGAAGAAAAAGTGAAAAAATTGTTAATTCTGAGTTAAATTTTCTGCTCTCCAAACTTTAAACGAGGCCAGGGGTGGTGGACTTTCTTCGGGGAGTTTATGACCTGCTCCTAAGCAATGAAACGGTTTCTGATATTTTGGGCTGGTTTCATTTAAATAAAGGTAACTATTTGCTATAATAAATAACTAAGTTAAGGAATATCACCTGATGTGCGGTGTAATCGGTATCTGGGCTAATGAGGCAGTCTTCCATGATCTTTATCAGGGCTTGCTGTCTATTCAGCACCGCGGTCAGGATGCGGCCGGCATTATAACTTATGATGGTAAATTTCATGAGAAAAAAGGCGCCGGCCTCGTTATGGATATCTTTGGCCCATCAGAGGCAGCCCAGTTAAAGGGTAATATTGGCATCGGGCATACACGTTATCCAACAGTTGGCGGAGGTGGCCACGAAGATGCCCAGCCTTTCATGCTTAACTCTCCCTTCGGGATTATTCTGGCTCATAATGGCAATGTTATAAATTACCGGCAGCTGAAAAAGGAACTATTTGAAAAGCATCAGCGTTTGCTGAACTCTACATGTGATGCTGAAGTTATCCTCAATATTTTTGCTCAGGAACTGGAAGAACAGCGGATAACAGCTGTCAGTCCAGAGAATATCTTTAAAGCCGTGGCCGGAGTTTACCGCCGAGTTAAAGGCAGTTATTCCGCAGTAGCTTATATCGCTGAACAGGGTATGGTAGCCTTCCGCGACCCCTATGGCATTAAGCCTTTGAGTTTTGGCCGGCGGAGAGATGGCCTGTTACCATCTTATGCTTTTGCCTCTGAGACAGTCAGCCTCAATCTGATGGGCTTTGAGGAGATAGAACATATCGAAGCGGGTGAAGTTGTTTTTATCGATCGCAACCGCCAGCTCCATCGGCGGCGACTGGTTCATAAAAAACACACTCCCTGTCTTTTTGAATGGGTTTATTTTGCCCGGCCCGACTCGGTCATTGACGGCGTGAATGTCTATAAGAGTCGGGTCAATCTTGGACGCCTGCTGGCCGGTGAAATTAAAAAGAAAGATTTAGACATTGATGTGGTCGTGCCGGTTCCTGATTCAGCCCGGGATGCAGCCATTGAGATTGCCCGGCGGCTGAAGCTTAAATACAGTGAAGCCCTGGTCAAAAACCGATATATCGGCCGGACTTTTATCATGCCGGCTGAAGCCAAAAGGCAGAGTTCTGTCCGGCAGAAGCTGAATCCAATCTGCTCCGAAATTGCCGGTAAGAAAGTTCTGCTGGTCGATGATAGTATTGTCAGAGGGAACACCTCCCGGGCCATCGTCGAGATGATCAGAGAATGTGGAGCAGAAAAGGTTTATTTTGCTTCTTATTCGCCTCCTCTCCGCTATCCCTGTGTTTACGGTATAGACATGCAGACCAAGACTGAGTTTGTGGCCAGGGATGCAGATGAAAAATTGGTGGCCCGCCGTATCGGTGCCGATGAGGTTATTTACCAGACGCTGGACAATTTGAAAAGAGCCATCAGAATGGAAAATCCAAAATTAAGATATTTCTGTGCGGCCTGCTTTGATGGTCAATATCCAACCGGAGATGTAACGCCAGAACTGCTTAAATCAATAGAAGATGAGAGAAAACTCATCCATGAGAACCAGCTTGAACTTGACATGAAAAAGACTAAATAAGTTCAGGCTGCCAACCGGCGGAAATATTCAGATTTCCTCCCGCCAGTAATTTAGAACATCAAGAAGTGATTGCTTCAAATTGATCTGCGGTTTCCAGCCAGTTAATTTTACCAGCCGATTAATATCGGCCAGAAGAATAGGTGGATCGGCTGGTCGGAGACGCTTTTCTTCAGTTTCGATGACAATCTTTGCCCTGGTCATACCCAGCAGAATTTTCAATATCTCATTTCCAAACCAGGCCTGACCTGAACCAAGATTATAGGCCTCCCCTTCCTCTCCTTTTTCTGCGACCTGCCAGAGAGCCCGAACCAGGTCCCTGACATCAGTGTAGTCTCTCTTGTTTTCCAGATTGCCGGCATAAAGAATTGGATCCTTTTTCTTTTTTTCAATCTCAGCGATTTGTTTGGCTAGGCCGGAGGTGAAACAATATTCTGGCTGCCTGGGGCCAATGGTGCTGAACGGGCGGACTCTGATTATTTTTAGGTTATAACTCTTGAAATACTGGAAGCCCAGCATATCCTGAGCGGCTTTACTTACCCCGAATGGATTAAGCGGCCTGAAATGGGAGCTTTCTTTCATTGGCAGCTCATCAGCAGAAGCCAGGCCATAAGCTTCACCTGCTCCGGCTATAATCACTCTGGGGTTAAGGCGAAGCTCTCTCAGAGCTTCGAGCAAATTGATGGTGCCGACGAGATTAACTTCCATGATTCCGGCTGGCAGGCTCCAGGAAAAAGAGGGTGCACCCTGCCCGGCCAGGTGAAAGATAAGATCCGGTCTGATTTCGTCCAGAGGGCTAAGGAGCGAGGTGAATTCCATTAAATCAGCAGTATAATACCTGACCTGACCGGAAACTTTTTTAAGATTGGCGAGAGAAGAACGAGGTCTGATTAAACCATAGAGTTCATTCTGCTTTAAATTTGAGTTGATATATTCTGCTAAATGGCTGCCGATGAAACCAGAAATACCGGTAATTAAAATTCTCATCTTTGCTCCCAAACAAATATCAGCTTATCTTGCTAATTATTTTTAAGGTTTTTATAGCCTTTTTGGCTTCACCTGTCAAATTTAAAGAGGAAAAATATTTAGCGATGATCAACTGCGGCTCTGGTTATCCAGACTGCTGGCCAGGAAGACAGTTAGTTTGTGCCCGGGGATTAGAAGGCAAAACCTCCCAGGAAAGCCGAGCTGCGGCTGATATTTCCCAGCCCGACAGAAAACCTGAACTGGGTTTCCGGTCTGAGCCGGTAGTTGAAGATTCTGAGGTCCAGTCCGAAGTCCAGGCATTGATAATGATAAGTACAGGATAGGCCGGCATAGATAATTTTTTTAAGCAGGACATCATATTCGATCTGACCCTTAAAATCCAATCTGGCGGGCAGGCGAAAACCTGATTGAAGGCCAACCTGATGACTGCGGAAAAAACTGTCAGCAGCGAGGATCTGATAGCTTTTAGACCAGTTCAGCCCGAAGAAGAAATGGTCCTGGGGGGCACCATAATTGGCACTCAGTCTGAAACTAAAAAAATTGTTTTCGTAGGTATTATAATCAGCTCCAAGATCCAGGCTGAGCTTTTTATTGAGGTAAAAGCGTAAAAACCCGTTAACCGGTGCCAGATGTCTTTCCTGATTCAAGGGATAATAAAACCTAATGCGGCTGGTGGCCGGGTCAAAATAATAAACCTGAGACAAACCGAAAGTCACTATTTCCCGGCTGGTTTCACCATCCTTAAGCAGGAGATGCTGGGTAAAACCATATTTTAAATCGTCATAGCGAGAAAAACCTAGAGGGTTAATAATCCGGGAAGAAATATCCTGGCTGAGCAGACTATCATAAGTGTAGGAGCAGAAAGGCACAACGAGGTGTTTTAAATAAGGCTCTCTGTCCCGGAAAAAAATTCTATAAAAAACAGGTCCTTCTAAATTTATACCAAATCGAGCCTGAGCAGTCAGAAGAGGATTATTCTCTCTAATAGCCGTGCCGGGTGCATAGCTCTGGAAATAACAGGTGAAAAGGCCGGTGGTGAAGAAAGAAAGATTTAAAAAGGGAGCCGGAGATAAAGGCAGGCTTAAAGTCGGCCGGAAAAAGGCCTGTCCCAGAGAAAAACTGGTGTCTGGCTGGTTTTCATTCTGATAAGAATAATCCCAGTTGCTTAACCCTGATTCCCAGGAAAGGAAGACCTGAGAGAAAAGCCTGTATTTTAGCAGATTAAAATTGAGCTGGGGTAAATAGGTGGAAGTAACCTTCTGGCCACTGCTCGGGAAATAAGTTTCAAAACGGGAGGTCCTTAGATTAAAGTTAAAATAAGACCAGTTTTTGGTCAGATTAAGCTGGTAGGAACGGTTGTTGCTGGTCGACAGGCTGAAGTTATTCTCATATTCCTTTAAAAAATCGAAGGAACTCGAATAATCAGCCTGGCCGTTAAACAGGAAATCACCGGGCAGGGTTTGCTGGTGGGTCCAGCGGATTAAATAACCAGGGTCACGTCGCTCAGAGCCTGGCTGCCGCTTGAAAAAGAAAGTATAGGCCCTGACCTCACCCCTGGTTTTACCCCTGAGAAGATAGCTGTAATCCAAACCGGTTCCGATCCCCTGATTGGAATAATAGTCAGCGGTTAGAGTAGCTTCCCGGTTCCGGGCCAGGGCCCAGTAGAAGCTCTGACTGATGGTCAGTCCCTTAACCTGATTGTAGCCTATCTCCGGAAAGAGGAAGCCGGTAGCTCGTTCTTTCAAAGGATACTTAAGATAAGGAATATAAAAAAGAGGGACCTTTTTTATGGAAAACACTGCCCTGGACATCGAGATGTAATCATCAGGTTTTAATTCAGCCTGTTTAAAACTAAAGGACCAGCGGGGAACGGGCTGGGTGCAACTGGTCAGCCAGGCCTGTTTTAGATTCAGAATATTACCGGATTCCTGGCTGATTTTTCTGGCCCCAAATAAAAGGCTGGGGCGCGAAATAGCCTGAACTTCTTCAAGCTGGGCTTCTCTGGTTTTGAGATTATAGCTCAGCCGCTCACAATTGATGACTTCAGATGGTAGTTGAAGACAAACCTGTCCTTCCGCCAGAAGATCATAAGTAGCTGTATTGAGTTGAAGGCGATCGCAGAGAAGGGTCAGATCCTCAAAATGAAGTTCTACCTGACCTGAGGCCAGAATCATGTCTCCCTTCTTTTCCTGGTAGGTGGCCAGGACGCGGACTGTTTCGGTCGAAGGATAAGCAGAGTCCACCTGTTGAGCTGGAAGATAGAAACGCAGGCCGGTTAATATGAAAAAAAAGAAAACAGCAGGCAGAAGTGTTCTTCCCCCGCCCGGTGGATTACTCAATTTATTTCGACTCATCTGTTGATTAATATACAATTGCCTTTAAGTTAAAAACAAGGTTAAGGTCGAATAGCACAAAGAAAACGTTCCCTTGCCGGTTGAAAGCCGACCCCTGATTGTGCTAAAAATTAAATGAATTGGCAGGACTTGAAGAGAGTTGAAAGGGAAAAAAGCAGTATTAATTATCGGACAGGTTGTTTTATTCCTGGGACTCTCTCTGGGCTGGGTGGGAATAGCCGGGGCGGAGACCTGGAAAGCCCGGGAGATGCGCCTGGCGGCTGAGAAAGCTGCCTGGAGATTTGGACCTTTAAAATTGCAGCCTGCTATTCTGATTAAAGAGGCCGGCTATGATTCGAATATCTATTATCAGCCGGAGGCAACTTCTGATTACTGGCTGACAGCCGGGCCGGCTTTTGATGCTTATATTGTGGCCAGGAGAAGGGTAATCGTTCATGTTTTTGAATCACCACAATATGTTTTTTTCTTAAAAACTAAAAGGGAGAGAACATGGAATAATTATCTTAACGGCGACGTTTCTCTCAGTTTTAACCGTTTTTTGCTGACAGTTGGTGGAAGCCTGAATAACGCTCGGGAACGATGGAGTACGGAGTTGGATATCCGCCCCCGCCGGAAAGAAAAGAGTGGTTTTATCTCACTTCTTTATCAGAAATCATACCGACTGTCTTTTGAATTTACGGCGAGAACCATTGATTATACCTATGAAAGCCTGGAATATGACTCGGTCAATATTAATGAGCGCTTAAGCCATTATGAGGATTATTTAAGCGGCCGGATTTATTACCGGCTTAATCCGCGAATTCAGTTTTTTGTCGAGGGGCAGAGGGGCTCGTATGATTTTAAAAATCCTCTTAATCCCCGGGATTCTCGCAGCCAGACCGTTTATTCAGGCTTCCAGTTTTCTCCAACCGGCCGCATTCATGGCCAGATCAGGCTCGGTTATAAATCGTTTAATACTCTGGAGGCGACACTGCCCGATTATCGGGGACTGGTCGGAGATACCACTGTCAGCTGGCAAATTATGAGGCCGCTCGTTCTTAGGGGGAGCTATCGGCGGGATATAAATTTTTCAGTCTGGTCTTACAGCCCTTATTATATCGGGACGACCTGGTCGGCCGGACCGTCTTTTTATATTTTTAGGAAGAAATTCCGCCTTGATTATACCTATAGCCAGACGAGAAATAACTATCCTCTAGGCGAAATTCCTGGAAGTCCGCCACGGCGGGATGATTATACTTTAAATTCTGTGGCTGTTTATTATAGAATAGGGAAAGCAGCTGGAATTGGCATTACCGCCGGTAGGTGGAAAAGAGAAATTAATGTTCTGAACTGGGACGCGACAAGGAAATTTATTGGCCTTAATTTGACCTATGATTTTTAGGGTAGATCTTTACGTGGTTAGGTAAAGGGAGAAGCAATGGAAAGAAATCAGCAGGCTGCCCTGTGCCTTTTGGCCATTTTGATCCTGACCATTGGCGTTTTACCGGCTGGCTCACAGCAGGCTGTGCCGGTCAGCGGCGGCCAGGAAGTAAATCAAGTCAACGCTCGTGATTATTTCATCAGGGAATATGTCATCGGGCCAAGGGATCTGTTGGAAATTAAAGTGTTCGAGTTACCGGAATTTGATCAAACGGTCAGAGTATCTGAAGATGGTTCGATAACCCTGCCCCTCATCGGAAATATTCAAATTGGTGGCTTAACCAAGGATAAAGCCGAAAAAAAGTTATCGGAGCTACTGGAAAAATATATCAAGAGAGCTCAGGTTTCAATTTTTATCAAAGAATATCAAAGCAGTCGGGTGGCCATCATAGGTGCCGTAGAAAAGCCCGGCATGTATGAACTGGTGGGAAGGCAAAGTTTGCTGCAAATGATTTCTCAAGCCGGTGGTTTTAAGGATACAGCGGCAAACGAGATTTATGTTTTGCGAGAGGGCCAGGATGGGACTACAGCCTCCATCAACATTGATCTCGAGGAACTGCTGATTAATGGTAATCAAAACCTGAACATTCCTATTCAGGCCAATGATGTGATTAATGTTCCAGTTGACAAGCAGATTAACATATATGTCTTTGGAGAGGTCAAGCAGCCGGGGGCTCTCCAGGTGAAGATGTCAAAAAAAATCACTCTACTGCAAGCCATTGCCCAGGCGGGTGGGCTGAGCGAAAATGCTACTAAACGAGGAGTGACTATCAAAAGAAGGGATAAAAGCGGCCAAGAAGTTAATATCAGTGTCAACCTAAATGACATTATAAAAGGCAAGAAGAAAGATATTCCCCTCCAAGAAGGAGATGTGGTCATAGTCAAACAGAGTATTTTCTAAGCCAGGAAAATAAGAAATGGAAAAAAGAGGCATGAGATGAACGAAAATAACGGCGAGCTTCAACCAGTCGAAGGCGGCGAAATTGATTTAAGAAAGTATATCGATATAATCGTCCGCCATCGCTGGATAATCATTTCTGTGACCATCATCGCCATGGTAATTACCCTCCTGGTGTCGTTTACCATGAGGCCGGTTTACACTGCCAGGGGAACAGTCATGATTGAAAAGGAACCCAATATCCTGAGCTTCGAAGAGATTTTTCAGGTAGAAACTTTCCGGGATGATTATTTTCAGACTCAATATAAACTCCTACAAAGCCGCAGCCTGGCGGAAAGAACAATTGACAAACTGAAGCTATGGGGAAAAGAGGAATTTTCTGGAAGAAAACCAGCCACGGCTGAAGATTGGAACAATCCTGTTTTTCGACGGAAACTCATCGATAAGTTTATTGACCATCTGGAAGTTAAGCCGGTCAGGATGACCAGGCTGGTGGAAGTTGCTTTCAAGGCCCATGATCCGCAACTGGCGGCCGATTGTGTCAACGCTCTTTTTGATTGCTTTGTTGATATGAACATCGAGACGAAATATGAAGCTACTGAACAGGCAACTGAGTTTTTGAGGCAACAAATAGAAGATCTGAAAAAGGAAATAAGTCAGAAAGAGCACGAGCTTCAGAACTATGGTCAGCAAAAAGATATTGTTATCCTGAGCGATAAAGAGACAACCATGCTGGAAAAATTGGGCGAGGTCAATAAAGCTCTGACTGAAGCTCAAATTGATCGTGTCCGTAAGGAAGCCTATTATAACGAAATCAAAAATGCCAGTCCGGACTATATTCCAGAGGCAATGAATAATCCTTTGATCCAGCGGCTCAGAGAAGATTATTTAAAGCTTAGCCGTGAATATGCCAAAATGCAGGAGCAATTCCAGCCAGAGTACCCGGAAATGCAAAGACTTAAGGCTGAGCTGGACACCGCTCAAGAATTGCTGAAAAACGAAACTGAGGGGCTGATTAAGGCCGCCTATTCCGAGTATCAGGCTGCTCTAAAAAAGGAAACTTCTTTAAAAAGACTTTTTGAAGAGCAGAAAGATGAAGCTTTCCGGCTGAATTCCAATGCTATCCTTTATAACAGCCTGAAAATTGAAATTGAAAATAAAAAGAACCTCCTCGAATCCTTGCTTAAAAGACAGAGTGAAACAGGCGTTTCTGCCCGGCTGAGAGGCTTAAGAACCTCCAATATCAGAGTGGTTGACCGGGCTGATCTGCCCATCAGTCCTTCCAGCCCGAAGAAGTTGAGAAATCTTTTGCTGGCCTTCTTCCTGGGGCTTTTTGGAGGTGTCGGTCTGGCTTTTGTCATGGAATACCTGGATAATACAGTTAAAAGCGCTGAAGAAGTCGGGCGGTATACTGGACTGCCCACTCTGGGAGTGGTTCCAGTTTTCGGAAAGGATTCCAGCCAGGGTTATGGCTATTATTATACTCACGGGCAGAAAAAAAGTGAAGACAAGGACAAAGGACGTGGGAAAAAAGCGGGAAGTGAAAAGCCTCAAAATATTGAGCTAATTGTCCATTTTGCTCCGGAGTCAGCTTTTGCAGAAACCTATCGTTCTCTCCGAACGGCACTCCTTCTTTCCAGTCCGCAGAGCAGTCTCAAAGCGGTCATGGTGACCAGCCCTCTACCCGAAGAAGGCAAATCGGCGACCATTTCCAACCTGGCTGTCAGCCTGTCCCAAACCGGCAAGAAGATTCTCCTTATAGACGCCGATCTGAGACGGCCAAAACAGCATCAGATTTTTAAAATGAAAAACCATGAGGGCCTGACCAGTTACCTGGCTCTGGATCTGCCTCTGGAAAAATTAATTAAGCCAACGATTGTGCCCTCGCTTTATTTGATCAATTCTGGCCCGATTCCGCCCAATCCAGCTGAACTACTCGGCTCGGATAAGATGGCAAAATTGCTGTCTTTATTAAGAAATCAATTTGATTTTATCCTGATCGATACTCCACCTATCCTAACAGTGACAGATGCTCAGATTGTTGGCAAATTAGTCGATGGCCTGGTACTGGTGGTGCACACCGGAAAAACCCCGTGCGATGCCCTGGTCCGGACCAGAGAGTTAATTGATCTTCTTAAGCTCAGAACTTTTGGCGTGGTGGTTAATGCCTTGAATCTTGATAGCCATGGTTATTATTACCGCCATTATTATAAAGAGTACAGGGGTTAAGAGATGATAGATCTCCACTGCCACTTGCTGCCTGACTGGGATGATGGGCCTGATACCTGGGAAGAAGTTGACAGGATGATTGCTCTGGCAGCTGAGGATGGAATTGAAGCTATATGCATCACACCACACTATTTACGCTTTTCCCGGCACGGAAACGATCCAGATACTCTACGATCGAAATTTGAAGAATTTTTTGAAAGATATAAAGAAGAAAAAAGAATTAGCTTTTATCGTGGAGCAGAAGTATTTATTCATCCAGATATAATCAAACACATCAAGATGGAAAGCCTCGGCCTGAATGGCAGCGAATATGTTTTTGTCGAATTCCCTTCCGATCAGGTGCCAGCCGGGACTAAAGATCTGTTTTACCGGATGATGCTGGATGGCCTGACACCGGTCATTAGTCATCCGGAAAGAAACACTGTTTTTGGTGGTCAGCCTGAGCTTCTGTATGATTTGGTCTGCCGCGGCTGTCTGGCTCAGGTCACGGCCATGAGCTTAACCGGTGAGTTTGGCGCGGTTGTCTATAAGAGAGCCGAATTGTTTTTAAAAAATAATCTTGTTCAATTTATAGCGACTGACGCTCATGATTCCCAAAAAAGAAAGCCGGTCTTAAGCAAGGCGGTCAAAGTGGCAGCTGCCCTGACTGGGAAGGAGAAAGCCGGAGCCATGGTTGACGATATTCCTCTGGCTATTCTTAATAATGAGATCATTCCCGATTGGGGCTCTCCCCTCAGGCCGGATAAAGCCAGAAAAAAATTCTTCTTTAAAAAATAAAAATGCTTGATTTTTGAAATTTTAGTTGGTATATTTGGCAGTAAAGGGAGGTCAAAATGCTGCGAAAAGGAATTTTTCGTTCTCCAGCTTTGCTGGTCCTGACTATTTTCTCCTTCATGGTGATCATGCTGCCAATAGAATCTCTGGCTCAGGCGTCTGCTGAGGCGGGATCGCTGGTCGGCTTTATCTATGACAGCGATATGAAGACGCCGGTTCAAAACGCACTGGTGAAGATTCGCAATCTGGACAATGGTCAGGAATATGCTTCGGGTCCGACCGATAACAGTGGTGCCTATAAGATTGGCCAGATAAAGGAAGGTAAGTACATCTTAGGTATTAATACTCAGAATGGCGATTACAATTTTGACTATGTCCTGATGGTTAAGGGTGGAGAGATGGGCAAGCTATCCCTGGCCCTGAAAACCGGTGAAGCCAAAACTCTGAGTGGACAGGGCGAAGAACGACCAGCTGAGAAGGAAAAGATTTCATTTTTCAGGACACCGGCGGGAATAGCCGTGTTGATGGTAGCTACGACCCTGGCCCTCTATGGTGTTTTTAAGCTGGTGGAGGGTGAAGAAGAAGCTTCCCCAACCAAAAAATAAAGCCAATCTGAAAGCAAAATTAATTAAGCCCTGGAAGAAGGACTTTACCTGAATTAAAAAGGAGGGCTGCCGGGTACTGCCCTTACCTTAATTAGTCGTTTGTATTATAAGAAATTATGAGTTGGTTTCTGGTTGTGCTATGTCTTATTGTGGTCTTTTTACCCTTGCCATTTGGCGGTAATATCGAATGGGCTATCTTTGGCTTTGAACTCAGCGTTTTTGTTCTTTGTCTGTTCTACCTCGTAGCCAGTGGTAGTAAGAATTCAAAAAGTGGACATCAGCTGGAAGAAAAAAAGCTCATTCCTTTAATACCATGGTGTTTGATCATCATCTTTTTTGTAGCCGGGTTGCTGCAAATCATTCCTCTCCCGGCAACTGCCATCAGGCAGCTATCTCCAGCCGGTTATGACTGGCGGCAGACACTGGTTACCACTGGTCTGGTGGAGCAGGCCCGGCTTAAATGGCAAACCATTTCTCTTTCTCCAGCTGACAGCCTTTATGAGCTGGTAAAGTATTTAGCCTATGGACTATTTGCCTTTCTCCTGGCCAGGGCTATTGATACCAGAAAAAAAGCCGTAGCCCTTACTCTGACTTTAATTGGTGCAGGCGTTTTCCAATCGCTTTATGGACTTTCTGAGCATTTTAGTGGCAGCCATCGGATATTTACCTGGGTAAATAGATACTATGCTGGCAGTGCTTTTGGTACTTTTGTCAACCGCGATCATTATTCAGCTTTTCTCGAAATGATTTTTCCCTTGAGCCTCGGTTATTTTCTGGCCAGAGCTGATTATTTTTCCTGGCCTTCTGGACTGTCCTTAAGACAGAAAGTTGCCTGGTTTGGCCAGGAGAAATTACAAAAATCGATTCTATTTATTCTGCCGCCGCTCATCATCGGGGTCGGACTTTTTTTCTCCCGCTGCCGGTCAGGTATTATCATCTTTCTGATGACTTTTTTCTTGATCCTTCTTTTGCTGTCGGTGAGGAGTATTACGGGCAAAAGAAAGACAGAAAGAAGGCTGGTGAATGTCATTGTTTTAGTCGTTCTCGTCGGGGTCATCTTAATTGGCATTCAGCCCATCCTGGAGCGATTTACCAACCAGAGCTTGTTTGATGAAAGCAGGTGGCTTTATTACCAATATACGCTTGGCCTGATCAAAGATTATCCCTGGCTGGGCTCAGGTCTGGGGACTTATGTTAAGGCTATAAATCATTATCTGGGGAAAGATTTTTACGCCATTATTGATCATGCTCATAATGATTATCTCGAAATGGCGGGAGAAGCCGGCCTGGTTGGTGGTGGAGCTCTAATTCTAGGGGGGCTTTTATTATTCGGACTGGGGGTAAAGCGCTATTTTAAGACCGATGATTCTCTGACCAGCGGTATTTCTCTGGGGGCCATGATGGGGGTACTGGCTTTGTTCTTACATAGCCTAACCGACTTTAGCCTCAGGATGCCTGGTAATGCTGTCACCTGGCTGTCTCTCTTTGTCCTTTGCCTGAAGCTGCCCCAGCTTGGCTCGGAGAAATACGTTAGCGAAGATCTGGGAGAGGACGAAGGTGATCGATATGACTAAAGGTGGAGCCGGGTGGAAAAAAGGCTTTCTGTTCATTATCTGTCTGGCTAGCCTGGTCGCTTCCACCTGTTCTTATCTGGGTTATTATCATTTCAATCTTTACGAGTCCGAAAAGCGGTCGATGCGTAGTGTCGAAAGAGACTTCGAAAAATTACAGGGGACACTTCAGAAAGCGGTTAGCTGGTATCCTTCACCTGAATTTTATTTAGAACTCGGCCGGCTACGTTTGTTAAGAGCTATGGGGGAAATCGAATTCGGTCAGCCAGAAGAAAGCGAATTCTATCTCAACCAGGCCTCAGAGGCTTTAAAGCGAGCTGTTTACCTCCGGCCAGTTGATTATGCTGCTTTCTGGGAACTCAGCAAGGCCTATTTCCTGATGAACTATCCGTTGCCTATTTATGCCGACAAAGGCCGGCAGCTCTGCTGGGAAGCCATCAAAAGGGCTCCTCATGATGAGTTTCTTGTCAGCAATGCCCTGGTCGTCTTTTTTGAGCAGTGGTTGCTTCTCTCTGAGGAAGAAAAGACTAATATTGAACAGAAAATAAAAGATATGGAGGTAGGTAATCCTGGTTTTCTTGAACGCTTTAAGAGGAAATGGCGTATCGGACACGGAGAAGAAACAGAGTTCACTCTACGCCTTAAAGAATTAGGTTTTTAGCGTGTAAACCGTTTGTTCTTTTAAGTTACAGATCCTCAATCCAGGCAGGGAGTGACAGGATTTGGCCGATAACAGGCTGATCATATACTTGCTGAAAAGCGCTCTGTTCCGATAGATGCTACCTTCAGAAGAGTAAAAGTCTGGCCAGAAAAAGGAACCATAAGCAGCTATGATAATAGGATAGAAAGGGAAAGATTAATCGTGAAAAACAGAAGATTAGGCAGAAGTTTTTATCAACAGCCCACATTAAAAGTTGCTCATGAACTGCTGGGCAAATATATCGTGAGAAAAGTCGGCTCAAAAAAACTTACCGGTAAAATCGTCGAGACGGAAGCTTATATCGGGCCTCAAGATAAGGCATCACATGCTTACGGAGGCAAGGTAACTCCCCGAAACAGGGTAGAATATGAAGAAGGTGGGCATGTTTATATTTATTTGGTGTATGGCATGTACTGGCAATTAAATATCATTACCAGCCTTGCAGGAAAACCGGAGTGTGTCTTAATCAGGGCACTGGAAGTGCCAGGGGAAAATAAAGACATTGCTTCAGGGCCAGGCAAGCTCTGTCGCTATCTACAGCTGGACAAATCTTTTTACGCGGAAGATTTGACCAGATCAAAGAGGATGTGGATAGAGGAGAGAGGAGAGACAGTCGGTCCTGCTCAAATCGAGAGGACGCCCAGAATAGGAATTGATTATGCCGGGCCTGACTGGTCTCAGAAAAAATGGCGGTTTCTGATTAAACCCAAAAAAAATAAGAGGCAGATGAAAAGGAAATTAGAGTGAAAAAGGGTATAAGAAAATTAACAGTTCTTTTCGTCTTATGTTTAAGTTCGTGTCTTCTGGCTAATTCTTATGGAACTGAGGTCAAGGAAGGTCAGGACTCAGTCTCAGCCGGCCGCTATCGTCATTTTCTTCGCGGGATAAACTTGCCTTACTGGTTCTGGCTGAATCAAAGTGAGGTGCAACCACTAGAGAAAAGGTTTTCCTCAGCTGATCTCAAGTTAATCAAAAGCCTGGGCTTGACCTTTGTCAGGATTCCGGTTGATATGGCTAATCTTTATGACCCGGGCCGGGAAGATAAACTCAATCCAAGCGCCCTCCAGATTTTGCTCTCAGGGATAGCAAAGATCCTGAAAAGCGGCCTGGCCGTGAATTTTGATCTTCACAGCATTTCACAGGAGTCCGGTGGTTCCAATTATTCTGGTCCTCTTGGTCAGGACGAGAAATTCACAGCCGAATTTATTAATTTCTGGCAGCATCTGGCTGAGAAGCTGGCTATTTTTGACCCTGACAGGCTGTTGATTGAGCCGATGAATGAACCGGTTTTTCTGGGTGAGGAATATAAATGGCCACCAATTCAAAAAGAATTGCTTCAAGCCATAAGAGAAAAATTGCCTGAACATACCCTTTTAGCGACAGGTGCCTTCTGGTCCAATCTCCCGGGATTGCTCGCCTTAGAGCCAGTTGATGATCCTAATGTCTGGTATAACTTTCATTTTTATGAGCCTCATATCTTTACTCACCAGGGAGCAACCTGGGGGGCAGACTATGATAAATATCTAAGACATGTACCATATCCATCATCTCCAGAGTCGGTTGAACAGGCCATTTTGCTGGTCGAAAATGACACTCTAAAACAATATTTGCGGGACTATGGGGAACAAGGCTGGAAAGGTCAAAAGATAGAAGCAGAAATTCTCAAGGCAGTAGCCTGGGCAGAAAAATATGGAGTCAGGTTGCTGTGCAACGAATTTGGTGCCTATCGAGACTATTGTTTGCCACCTTTTCGGCAAGCCTGGATAAGAGATGTCAGGCTGGCGCTCGAGAAGTATCAGATCGGCTGGGCTATGTGGGAATTTGATGGAAGTTTTGGCCTGGTTTTCCGGGAAAATGGGCGGGCGGTCGTCGATAAGGATATAGTTTCAGCCCTTGGTTTAAAGCTCAGATGAAACCCTTATGAGTCTTAAAGGAAGCTCAACCAGAGATCAGAACTTTATAAGAATCGCAGATCTCTTTAAATTTGTCTTTGACTTCCTTGGGGAGAGAAGAGGTTGAGATGCGGGGGAATAGTTTGAGGCGTGAAATTTGTTCAAGGTAATATTCTACCTGTTCAATTTTTCCTAGCTGATGGGCGGAGACAGTTATATAAGCATAAGCCTGACCAAGGAGATCTGGCTCATCCAGCAAGCCGAAGGCAGCGATCTTAAAATTCTCGAAAGCCTTTTTATAATCTCCACGGCTAAAGTTAGCGCTGGCTTCTTCAAAAACCTTGAGATAGAATGGATCAATTACTGGCTGCCGCCCGGTTGAAGTTGATTGAGCGGCGAGTTTGCCGCTGTTACCAGCCAGAAAGACAATAAAAAGGCAGGTCGTAATTATAGGTAGAAGAGACCTTCTAAGGCGGCGAGCGATCAACTTCCCTCCTCCATGGCTGGTAAGATTTCACCCTTTTTCTGTTGAAAAGGCAACAGGCTAAGATTTATTATTTAATAATATTATAATAATAATTGCAAGCCAAAGGCAACTTTACTTCAGGGAGAAAGAATTCTTGGTTCGTCCTGATTTCAAAAAAATATCGGCTATCTCTTCTCTGGCACTAATTCTGCCCTCATCAATCGCGGTTGGGCTGGCCATCGGTTATCTCCTTGATGGCTGGCTTAAAACCGAGCCGTACATGTTGCTTATATGGCTTCTGTTCGGGATAATATCAGGGTTATTAAATCTTTTCCGGGGAATAAGAAAATATTTAAAGGAAAATGAGGGTGCGGACACCAATAATAATGTGGGTGAGTGAATTAGGTGTGATATGGAAGAAAAAAAATCAGCTGATCTTTTCGAAAAATCTTTGAAAAGGGTTCCGGTGGAGACCGCACTCATAGGTTTTCTGGTCTCGCTCGTAATCCTGATATTTTTTGATCCGGCTTCAGCTGCACTGGCGGCGGCAGGAGCAGGGCTAGCGGCTGTAGGCTTTATTAGCCTGAAATTTTTTGTAGATCGCTATATCTCCAGAGAGAAAACTGTCTTTAGGAAGAAAGCCCTGGGCCTTTTCTGCCTTCGCCTTTTATTGATTTGCCTGGTTTTTTTAGCTATAATTTTTATCTTTAGAGGTAAGGTAATTGCTTTCGTCGCGGGCTTTTCCTCATTGGTGGTAGCCGTCTTGATAGAAGCTATCAGAAACCTGGTGAATATAAAGCAATGGAAGGCTTAGAACATTTTCTCCCCCTGGTCAATGGTTTTAACCTGGTCTTTGGCCCGGTGATAGCGGCCATTTTTAGAATCTTCGGCCGGGAGGTTCAGGATCCATACCATTTAATACCTGACTATATCGTCATGAGTATTGTTGTGGTTATTTTGCTGTCTATCTTTCTAGGCCTTCTTGGACGGCGGCTGCGGCTTATTCCCTCTAAAACCCAGGTTGTCCTCGAAGCCATCATTGATTTCTTTGAGGGGGTGATTGACGAAACCATTGGAATGCAGGGAAGAAAATATTTACCTCTGGTAGCTTCTGTTGGCCTCTTTATTTTGACAGCTAATCTACTGGGCTTAATCCCGGGTTTTATGTCTCCAACCAGTAAACTGAATGTTACCCTTGGCTGTGCTCTGGTTGTCTGGCTTTATTATCACTGGCAGGGCATTAAAAATCTGGGTCTTTTTGGGTACCTGAAGCATTTTACAGGAGCCAATCCGTTTCTGGCTCCACTACTTCTGCCGATTGAGATTATTTCTCATCTTTCACGGCCAATTTCACTGTCCATGCGTCTTTTCGGCAACATTTTTTCTGAAGAGTTATTAATTTTGATTATGCTTTCCATTATTCCCTATCTTTTACCTTTGCCCTTTATGGCTATAGCTATTTTCACTGCTGTCATTCAAGCATATGTTTTTGTTTTGTTAACCTGTATTTACTTAGCCGGGGCAATTGAGGAAGAGCAAGAATGATTGAGAATATTACCAAAAGGAGTATTTTACATGACAAAAAAAGGAAAGACTTTAGCCCTGTTGATTTTTTTCCTGATGGTCTCCTTGAGTCCGCTGGCTGCTCAGACTGTTGACCCGGCCCGTGCCTCTTTATTTAAATTATCGCTAATCGTAGGCGGAGCGGTGATCACGGTGGCCGTAGTAGCTGGTGCTTTCGGCCAGGCTAAGGCCATAACTTCAGCTTGTGAGAGCATTTCCCGCAACCCGGCTGGGGGACAGAATATCCGTGGCATCCTGATTTTTGGTCTGGTGCTGATTGAAACTCTGGTTATTTATGCTTTGCTCATCACCATCATCATCCTTATGGTCAAATGGGGTGCTTATTGATTAAGCTGCCTTCTCCTTGACCTGATAGATGGCTGCTAATTTTTTTCAACTTTTATTAACCTCGTGGAAAAGGTTTAACGATGACCGCTGTTTTACTGCGGCCATCGTTATTTCCTATTTTTCACTCCTTTGCCTGGTTCCCTTAATTGCTTTATTCGCTTTTCTAGGGGCAAAAATTCTTGGTAATCCTGAACTTGTTTTCCGTAGTTTGAATATTTTTACCGATGAATTTTTTGCCCAGATGGACCCGGCCTTTTTTAAAAAGCTTCAAGCTGTTGGTAATAGTATGTCGAATCTGGGATGGTTCGGGATCATCGGCTCTCTAATCGCCGCCTCCTTCCTCTTTTCCAATCTGATTTCTACTATTAACAGGATCTTCAGGGCAAAATATAATCACTCTTTTATTTACAACCGGCTGATTGAGTATGTGGTTATGCTTCTGGCCGGTATTTTTTTACTTCTGTCTTTATCCATTACTACTGTCTGGATAGCTCTCCAGCAATTACTCCACCAGAGTCCGGTTTTCTCTGGATTCATTAATCCGCAGGTAGTTAATGTTCTAAACAGTTTTTTCTTTCAGTATCTATTGCCCTTCGGTTTGACTTTCTTAATGGCTTTTATTCTTTATAAATTTATACCAGAGGTCAGGGTTCATACTCGCAGTGCTCTGATCGGTGCAGCTATTACCTCTGTTTTCTGGGAGATATTTAAAAGAGGTTTTGCCTTCTATGCCATCCATTTATCAGCTGTCGGTCTGGTTCTTTCTAAAGTTCTGGCCGGCACCCTGACTTCTGTTATTTTTTTCCTTCTCTGGATTTCATCATCTCTCGTTATCCTGCTCTGGGGAGCAGAACTGGTGGCCATTATGAATGAAAATTATGAACTCTCTGGCCGCCATCGGCCTCATCCAGGGTAATCAGCTTACCTGTTTTGGGTCGGTTAAAGATGCTGTCTTAAAAATTTTTCAAGTTTCTGTTTGGGAGAAACTCCGGTAAGTGAGTCCACCGGCTGCCCGTTTTTGAATAGAATCATGGTCGGAATGCTCACAATTTGGTAGAGGCTGGAAAGATTTGAATTCTCATCGACATTGAGTTTAGCTACCTTTAGCCTTCCCTGATAACTCTCGGCCAGTTCTTCTATAACCAGGTTGACCGTTTGACAGGGCCCGCACCATGGCGCCCAGAAATCGACCAGCACGGGCAGATTGGACTTCAATACCTCTTGTCCGAAATTGCTTTCGTTGAGCTGAACAACTTTAGTGCTCATGCTGATCTCCTTTTTAGCCTGACAGCCTTTTGATAAAGAATTTCATATTGAGGGATAACCTTTGTCCAGGAATGATTCTCATATAAACAGCGTGTAATAATTTCCTTCCAGATCTCCGGTTGGTCATAAAACAAAAGAGCCTCTCGCACTGCCTTTAGGAAGGCTGATTCGGAGTAATGTTCGAAAGCAAAACTATGGCCAGAATTATTCCCCGGGGAAAAAAGCTCCATTGATTCCCGCAAACCGCCGACTGCTCTGGCCACCGGCACAGTTCCATATCTTATAGCTTGCATCAGGGTCAGCCCGCAGGGCTCTTCTATGGAGGGCATTAACAAGATATCAGCCCCAGCTATTACCCGGTGAAAAAGGGCGGGGCTCATATCAAGCTGAACGCCGAGTTTTCCGCGGTGAATATCCCGAAGCTTCAAAAGGGCCTGTTCATAAATTTCATTACCCTGCCCGGCTACCACCAGCTGGCAATCTAAAGCCAGGATGTCGTTTATGGCTTCGATAATCAATTCTATTCCCTTTAATCTGGTCAGGTAACCAACCACCGCTAGCAGAGGTCTCGATTCATCGGGTTGCAATCCAAATTCTTTAATCAATTGTCTTTTACAGGCTCTTTTACCGGAAAGGTCGCTGGCGGAAAAATTAGCCGGGATCAGAGGATCGGTGGCCGGATTCCATTCTTCAATGTCCAGACCGTTTCTAAGGCCGTAGAGGGGCTTGTTTTTTTTCGAAAAAAAACTCTTAACATCCTGACGATGCTTCAAAACCTCATCCCGATAAGTCAGGCTAACCGTATTGACCACTTCCGAGAAAAGAATACCAGCCTTAAGAAAATTAAATTTACCTCTAAAAGCTAACTGATGAGAATTCAGATAATTCCAGCTGAGCCCGGTCAGACTGAGAGATTCAGCCGGGAACTCTCCCTGGTAGGAAAAGTTGTGAATGGTCAGAAGACTGGCTGCCTTTTTTAAATTGGCCTTTTTTTGATAAATGGCTTTTAGAAAAAGAGGAGCTGCGGCGGCAGCCCAGTTATGGCAGTGAATCACATCCAGTCTCATTCTGGAGGAAGCTAGAAATTCGCAGACAGCCCGGCTAAAGAAAATAAATCTTTCATCATTATCGAGATAGTCGCCTTTGGGCGATCCATAGATGTAATCACGGTGAAAATATTTTGGCTGGTCAATCAAATAAAGACTGTATTTATCTATTTCAACTTTAAAAACTGTGGTCTGAAGTTTTTTTGATCCGATTGGTACCTGAAGATCAGGTTCAAGAGTTCTCTTGGTAAGAGATTCAAGTTCAGGTCGCCGGTAATAGGGCAGAAAAATAGCTACTTGATGACCAGCCCGGGATAAATACTTGGCCAGCCCGGCCGTAGCTTCAGCCAGCTCGCCTGAACGAGCGTAAGGAGATAGTTCAGGAGTGAGAAGGGCTATTTTTAGCATTTTTCCCATAGATAAAAATAATAGCTGTCTTATACCAAAAAATCAAACTAACAGGGGTAATTAGCTAGACCGAGGCGGGTTGAGATTTTTATTCAGCCCAGCCGAGTTTTTCCTTGACCAGGTTATAGTAGCTGCGCCAGGGAGAGGTCACCAGCTTGAGCTCAAGGGGTGATTTTCTGACCTCAATTGTTTCATTCTTATCAAGGCCGTGTCCCCTCTGTCCGTCTATGGTGATATAGACTTGTTCTTCCGGGGTTAATAACTTAATCTGGATATTTGAATCGGCGGGAATGAGCAAAGGCCGGAAAGACAGGGTATGCGGGCAGATTGGAGTCAGAATAATAGTCTCAACGGCTGGATGAACAATTGGCCCGCCAGCCGAAAGAGAATAAGCTGTGGAACCGGTCGGACTGGATAAAATCAAACCATCCCCTTTCAATCTGGTCACTTCCTGTCCGTTAATAAAAATCTGGAGCTCAATCATCCGGGCTAAAGCTCCCTTATTCAAAACAATATCATTCAAACAGAGATCAGTCTGATCTTTATAATTAACCTCAAGCAGAGTCCGCCGGCTGATGAAACCGTTCTTATCTTTTAGAAAAGCTTCGAGAACTGGCAAGGCTTCATTGAGAGGAATTTCAGTCAAAAAGCCCAACCGACCGAGATTCAGCCCGATAACCGGAACTTCTGCCCGAGCGGCAGCTGCCGCCACACTCAGCAGAGTCCCATCTCCTCCCAGAACTATTATCGCCTGGCTTAATCCAGGGAGATCCTGGCGGGGGAAACCGTCGGGCAGGTTCATATTACTGGCGGCTGCTTCGTCCAGCAAGCACTCAATTCCCTGCTGTTCGAGGTAACTCATGAGCTCCTTGAGAATCTTTTCTATCCCTGGAGCATGAGGTTTTATGGCAATTCCTATTCTTTTAATATTTCCCTTAGTCTCCATTGGCTAATGTCTCCTGGATAATCTTTTCTAAATCAGGCCGGCCAAGTCCCTCAGCGGCTGGTTTTAACCAGGCCAGAAATTCCCGATTCCCTTTTTGCCCGAGAATTGGACTGGCTAAAAGCTCCTGCACCTTAAAACCAAGAGCCTCTACTCCCTCCAGCACCTGTTCCAGCACCTGATGATGAGTCTCCTTTTTTCTAATTATACCCTTTTTGCCTACCTGGTTTCGACTCGCTTCAAACTGGGGTTTGATGAGAACAATAAGATCTCCTTTTTTAATAATATTTCGTATGGCTGGCAGTATTTTGAGGATGGAGATAAATGAAACATCCATGACTACCAGCTCAGGAATTTCTGGCAGGTCAGATGGTTCAAGATAGCGAGCATTTTTTTCGATGGCCATGACTCTGGGGTCCCGGGCAAGTTTCCAGTCAAGCTGTTTGATATTAACATCAACAGCATAGACTTTCTGTGCTCCTGCTTGAAGTAGGCAGTCAGTAAATCCGCCTGTCGACGAGCCAATATCAAGGGCAGTTACTCCTTTTACCCTTATGGGGAAGACTTGCAAGGCCCGGGCCAGTTTGGCTCCGGCCCGGCTTACATAGGGAAAAGGCTGCTCAACGGTCAGGCTTGAATCCGGGCTAATCAGAGTGCCTGCTTTGATGATAGTCTGGCCATTGACTTTGACCTGACCGGAGATAATTAAAGCCTGAGCTTTCTCCCGGCTTGAGGCCAATCCTTGCCCAACCAACAGGAGGTCAAGTCTTATTTTCTTCATTTTATCCTGTGACTGGGGTAACCTCAGCTGGAATAAAAATTACCTATGTCTTCAACCAGGCTATCTGCATTAAGCCTCAAGATGTTCCTTATCTCGTCTGGTTTGCCCAGAGGATAAAGAGCTGCTGGCAAGCCAAAACTTTTGAACCTGACCTGATAGAGCCCATGACGATCCAGGAGCTCTCTAACAGCACTGCCGAAGCCTCCCTCGAGAATACCTTCTTCAAGAGTGAAAATCACTCCGGCTTTACGAGCCTGGTTAATGATCAGGTCCTCATCCAGAGGACGGGCAAAACGGGCATTGATGACACCTATTGAAAAGCCTTTTTCTTCCAGCCGATTAGCCACCTCCAGTGCCGTATAAACCAGATGGCCATAAGCAATAATCAAATCCTTGCCCGTTTTTAATAGTTCTGCCTGACCAACAGGCAGAAAACTGAATTCGCGGTCGATTTTGACACCAAAGCCTTTACCCTTAGGGAATCTTATGGCCACTGGGTGCCCGTATTGAAAGGCTGAATAAACCATCTGCCGGAGTTCATTTTCGTCTTTAGGCGCCATCAGGATCATATTGGGCATGTGCCTGAGGTACGCTATATCATTTATTCCCTGATGGGTTGGTCCATCTTCTCCAACGATTCCTGCCCGGTCAAGAGCAAAAACGACCGGCAGGTCCATTAAACATACCTCATGAAAAATCTGATCATAAGCCCGCTGGAGAAAAGTAGAATAGATAGCAACCAGCGGTTTGAGGCCCGCTATGGCCAGCCCAGCAGCAAAGTTAACTGCATGCTGCTCGGCTATACCCACATCAAAAAATCGGTCAGGGTGTTCAACTGCAAATTGATTAAGGCCTGTACCATCAGTCATGGCAGCCGTGATAGCCATAATCGAGTCATCATTTCTGGCCAGATCAGATATTGCCTCTCCGAATATCCGTGAATAGGTTGGGCCATTTTCCCGGCAGACCGGCAAGCCAGTGTTAATATTGAAAGGTGAAGCACTGTGAAATTTTTCCGGGTCCAGCTGGGCCGGACGATAACCCTTTCCTTTCTGGGTAACGCAGTGTACCAGAACCGGGCCTGGATAGTTTCTGGCATTTTCAAAAGCTTCAATCAGGGAATGAAGACTGTGCCCGTGAATGGGACCGACATAACGAATACCAAGTTCTTCAAAGAAGAGGCCAGGGAAAAAAGTCTTCTTAATCAGGTCTTCGAAAGCCCGGGCAGCCTTGATTAAAGGTCGGCCAATTTTTGGAATTGTCCTCAGGACTGATTTGGCCTGTTCTTTCATCTTGAGAAATGGCTGACCAGAAACCAGATATGATAAATAGCTGGAAAGAGCCCCGACGCTCGGCGAGATACTCATTTCGTTATAGTTTAAAACAATGATCAATTTTTTCCGCAGATGGCCTATTTGATTCAAGGCCTCGTAAGCTACTCCGCCGGTCAGGCTGCCGTCTCCAACCACCGCAATAACGTTATAATCTTCATTTTTTTTATCTCTGGCCACGGACAAGCCCAGAGCAGCCGAAAGAGCAGTAGAGGCATGACCGGTATTATAAGTATCATACTCGCTTTCTTCCCGGCTGGGGTAACCGAGCAAGCCTCCCGACTGACGTAGGCGGCCAAAAGCTTCTCGCCGGCCAGTCAGGAGCTTATGTGTGTAGCACTGATGGCCGACATCCCAGATAATCTTGTCGTGTGGGGAATCAAAGACATAATGAAGAGCAAGGGTGAGTTCGACAGCTCCGAGATTTGAGGCCAGATGCCCGCCATTCCTGGCTACGGTATCTATAATTGCGGCTCTGATTTCTGAGGCCAGGTGCTTCAGTTCATCGAGCGACAGCTGTTTTAAATCCTGAGGAGAATTTATCCTGGGCAGGAATTTTTCCGGGCTCATGGTCTTTTCTCTGATCTGAATTTAAGCTGACTGGCAAAATACTCCAGATGGTTGGAATTAAGTTCAGCTTTTCTGAGAGCTTCGATGGACTGGCTCAACCAGAGGTTGACCAGCTCTCTGGTCTTCTGGGGGCCGAGGTGCCGGGCCAGATTGGGGCGGAAACTCCCGGCCGGAACCGTATCCTGCCCGATATCTTCCAGATCATCTTTTAGTTGCCAGGCGAGCCCCAGCTTTGTTCCGTAGTCTTCAAGAGCTTTGACCATAACCGGGCTGGCTCCTGCCAACCTGGCTCCACTCATAGCCGAAACCGTGATCAATCCGGCTGTTTTTTTCCTGGCCAGCTCCTCATAAGCCTGAATATTTGTTACCCCTGGATCAAGACTCAGGTCGAGCCACTGGCCGGCAATCATGCCGGCTGGACCGGTAGCCAGGGCGATATCGTGGCAGACTTCTTCTTTTAGCCCCGGGCCACCTGGCGGCCAGGGAGCGGACAAGAGAATTTCAAAAGCCAAAGACAGCAGACCGTCACCGGCCAGCAGGGCCAGAGCTTCTCCAAATATTTTATGGCAGGTTGGCTGCCCCCGCCGGATATCGTCATTATCCATAGCCGGCAGATCATCATGGATCAGAGAATAGTTATGAATACATTCAATGGCACAGGCATATGGGAGTAAAATTTCCTCTGTTAAACCAAAATATTCTCCCGTGGCCAGCAGTAAAAGGGGACGAATTCTTTTGCCGCCGGAGAAAACTGCATAGCGCATGGCGGCAAAAACCATTGAGTCTTCACCGGATAGAAAGGAAGATAGAGTCTCTTCCAGACGTGCTTTTTTCTTTTGAAGGTAATTACTTGTTTCCATGATGAGTATCTTTAACTGAAACTTCTTAACAGTTTATTTCTGATTTTCTTCGTCCGCTTCTTCTCCCTCAGATTCTTCTTCCTCTTCCTGACTAAAATCGGTTTCCAGAACATCAACTTCAAATTCCTGGGTTCTCAGCTCCCCTTTTTCATTTTTAATCAAAATTTCAACTTTTTTCTCCGCTTTGTCCAGTTCTGATCTTAGAAATCTGGCTAACTTTATGCCTTTTTCAAACAGGGCTAATGATTCATTTAAAGACAGGCCTCCTTTTTCCAGCTTATTAACGATCTGCTCCAGTTCATTCAGAGCTTTTTCAAAATTCATTTCTCGCCCTTTGCTATTCATTTTGTCTCCTTGATGAATCTTGATTCTATCTTGAGGCCGGGATTGATGTCTTTTACCTGACAATTAATCTCGCCGCGGTAAAAAGAAACAATAAGCTCTTCGCCCGGTTCAACCTCAGTTGCTTTTACTACTGGCATGAGACCTCCAGCTTTCCAGCAAATTGTATATCCTTTTTTGAGAATGTTCAAAGGAGAAAGGTTAGAAAGGGAAGAGGCCAGTCTTTCCCAACTGGACTCATAATCTTTCATCTTTAGCTCAATTAGATGTTTAAGTTTTTCCGCCCGGGCTTCAGCGCGTGAGTGGTTTTCGCCGATGCGTCTCTTTTCTTCCAGCATCACTCTTACTGACCTGGCCTTCAGATCATCAACGCGCTGGGCTAAAGTCATCAGTCTCAGCTGGAGATTACGGTAGATGTATTCCTCAGTCAGAAGATTGACCTGGTTTCTTTTAACTTCCAGCAGATATTTTTCAGCCTGGGCCAGCCGGTTAACTAATTGGTCAATTTTATTTCTGAACTCTTCTTCTTTGGCTACAACCATTTCGGCTGCGGCTGAGGGAGTTGAAGCTCTGATATCGGCCACAAAGTCAGCTATGGTAAAATCAATTTCATGGCCAACAGCTGAAATGACCGGTTTGGTTTTCATGCAATTAAAAATAGCCCGGGCTACTATTTCCTCATTGAAAGCCCACAGATCTTCGATTGAACCACCGCCCCGGCCAACAATCACCACATCAATATCATCCCTCTGACTGAAATAATTAAGTCCGCTGGCAATCTGTACGGCTGCTCCTTCTCCTTGAACCTGAGCAGGGTAGATGATCAGGTGGAGACGGTTAAACCGGCGTTCAAGAATTCGGAAAATATCTCTGATGGCTGCCCCGGTCGGAGAGGTGACGATGCCTATTTTTTTGGGCAGGAGGGGAAGTTTCTTCTTGTACTTTTCATCAAACAGACCCTCAGCCCTCAGCTTTTCTTTGAGCTGTTCGAAAGCCAGTTGAAGAGCACCTTTTCCCCGTGGTTCAAGTTTTTCCACCACCAGCTGATACTCGCCGCGCGGTTCATAAACGGTAATTCTCCCCCCGCAGACAACTTTCATTCCATTTTTCAGCTCAAATTTCGGTAAAAGAGAGTTTTTCTTGTTCTCTGTCTGAATCCTGCTGGCGTTAGATTTAAAGAGAACAGCTTTTAGCTGCACATCTTCTTGAGCCTGGTCATCCTTCAGGGTAAAATAATAATGTCCTGATGAGGGCTGCCTTAAATTAGAGATTTCTCCCTCTACCCAGACAAAGGGAAAAGAGCTTTCGAGGTCAAAACGGATAAGTTTGGTTAGCTCGCTGACCGTATAGACTTTGTCTTGAATGATCAGGCTATCAGTCTTCAAGGCTATCCTCAATCATCATTTCTCTTTTTATACTTAAAGCTTTTCCGCTCTTAGCGTCAATCTCGAGCAGAACGGCTCCCAGAATTAAGCCTTCATTGGCCGGCTCAAACTTTTGTGGGCGGCCAGTCAGAAAGCGGTTCATGGCCTGCTCAGGCTTCATGCCAATAACTGAATTTAAGCCTCCGGCCATGCCCACGTCGGAAATATAGGCAGTTCCACCTGGTAGAATTCGCTCGTCGGCCGTCTGGATATGTGTATGAGTGCCGAGTATGGCTGAGACTCGCCCGTCAAGAAACCAGCCAAGAGCCTGTTTTTCAGAGGTTGCCTCAGCGTGGAAATCAATAATAACTATGGGTGTTTGGGCTAAAATGGTTTCCAGTTCTTTTTCCGCCCGGCGGAAGGGACAATCCACCGGCTCCATAAATACCCGGCCCTGCAGATTAAGAATCGCTGCTTTTATTCCATCTTCATTCTCAAAAATATGATAACCATGGCCGGGGTTTCCTTCCGGATAATTGGCTGGCCGGACCAGTCGCGGCTCCTTCTCCAGATAATTGAAGACTTCTTTCTTATCCCAGATGTGATTGCCTGAAGTCAGGACATCAACCTGTAATAAAAGTTCCCGGCCAATGTCTTCAGTCAGACCGATGCCCCCAGCCGCATTTTCGCCATTGGCCATGACCAGAGAGGGTTGGGATTTTTTTCGAAGGTCTGGTAAAAATCGGCTAAGTGCCCGCCGACCCGGGCGCCCAACGATGTCTCCAATAAAAAGAACCCTGAATTTATCTGGCATATTCCACCGCCCTCATTTCCCTGATGACCATGACCTTAATCTGACCGGGATAATCGAGTTCTTCCTTGATTTTTTGAGCAATGTCTCTGGCAATGACGGCTGCTTGATCATCAGAGATTTTCTGAGCATCGACGATGATCCTTATCTCACGCCCGGCTTGAAGGGCAAAAGCTTTGGCTACGCCCTCAAAGGAAGTGGCTATCTGTTCAAGTTTTTCCAGCCTTTGAACATAAGTTTCAAGGAGTTCTCGGCGGGCTCCAGGCCTGGCTGCCGACAGAGTATCAGCCGCCTGAACCAGCACGGCTTCCACTGAGGGGAAATCTATATCACGGTGATGTGAGGCAATAGCCTGGACTACTGCTTCACTCTCTCCATATTTTTTAGTCAACTCAACAGATAGTTCAGTATGAGTTCCTTCGTAATCCTTATCGACGGCTTTCCCTATATCATGCAGCAGTCCGGCTCTCAGGGCGACGGTCACATCGAGGCCTAATTCCCGGGCCATCAAGGCAGCTAGCAGAGCAACTTCTTTGGAATGCTGCAGGACATTTTGCCCATAACTCGTCCGGTATTTCAGTTTTCCCAGATATTTAACCAGCTCCGTGTGCATGTTTTGAATGCCAAGCTCGAGTAAAGTGTTTTCACCTTCCTGCTTTATCTTGTCTTCCAGCTCAACCTTGACCTGTTCCACGATATCTTCGATCCTGGCCGGATGGATACGGCCGTCGGCTACCAGTTTTTCTATGGCCATTCTGGCCAGTTCACGCCGTAAAGGATCAAAGCTGGATAGAATAACAGCTTCCGGCGTATCATCAATAATGATGTCGACACCAGTGGCCATTTCGAGGGCCCGGATATTGCGGCCTTCCCGACCGATGATCCTGCCTTTCATATCATCTGAGGGGAGATCAACGACAGAAACTGTTGTCTCAACTACATGTTCAGCTGCTGATCGCTGAATCGCATTAGAAATTATCTCTCTGGCCAGGACTCTGCTTTTTTCCTTGGTTTCTTCTTCGATTCTCCGGACGGTTTGGATAGCCTGAAGCTTGGCTTCATCTTCGATTTTGTGAACCAGCATATTTTTGGCTTCTTCTTGAGTCAGCCCTGATATTCTTTCCAGTTCCTTGATCTGTTTTTCCAGAGTCTCCTTTGTTTTTTGTTCGAGTTGCTCAAGCTCTTTTTCTTTTGCATAGAGGCGGCGTTCTTTAATAGAAAATTCTTTTTCTTTTCTTTCGAGATTCTGATATCGTCTCTCGAGAGCCTCTTCTTTGTGGAGAAGCCGCCGTTCCTGCTCAGTTAATTTATATCTTTTTTCCTTAGTCTGGGCTTCAAACTCGGCCTGCCTGGCCGCATCCTTTTCCCGGGCTTCGGCCTCAGCCTGCTTTTTGATTTTTTCAGCTTCTTGTTCGGCTCTGGCGGCAATTTCCTTAGCTTTTTCTTCCGCTTGCAGGATACCTTTTAATCCCTGACTTCTCCTGAGAAAAACAAAGATCAGGATTAAGAGCAGAATAGCTAAAAGTGGAATCCCCACCATTAATAATGTCTTCATTTTCAAACCTCCTCGCCGGACTGTCGATCAAAAGAGTTAACAAGGAGGTCAGGTAGTCAGGTTAACTCGCCGCTGGACGGTCGCCCCTTAAGCTCGCTGATATGATCAAAGCTATTTTCATTAAGCTTATTGTCTGAGATAGACACTGGATCTAATTTATTAAAAGAATTAAGAGTTAATTCTCCCAAATTAAGGGGTAAGTTTTTCCAGAGGATTAAAATCAGATTCATAGTTCTTTACCTGAGCCTCAAGTTGAACCAGCTCTTTTTCCAGCCGGTCAAAGGCCTCCCTTAAACCGGCCACCTCCATTTCGGCCAAAAACAACTCGTCAGCTAGATTTAAAGCAGTTAGAACTGCTATCTTAGATAAATCTGACGATCGTGACTTAGCTGCTACTTCCTGCATTTTTTGATCAACATAAGAGGTTAGCTGGTTGATATATTCTTCGTCTTCTTCTCCTTTGACGCAGATCCTGTATTTATTTCCAAAAATTTCAATTTCGACTATTTTTTCGCTCATATCCCCAATTTTTCTATCTGGGCAATCAGAGCTTCGAGCTTTTCCTTAACCGTTTCTTTTTCTTCACGCAGTTGATTAAGTTCTTCTGCCATCAGGCTAAAAGTTTTTAGCTTCTCTTCCTGTTCCTTCTTTTCGCCTTTAACCTGTTTGAGGTCCTCTTTCAGCCGGGCATTTTCGGAAGAAAGGCGGCCAAAATGTTCTACAATCTGAGAAATTTTGCCCTCAAGTATTTTAATCCGCTCAATCTCACTTGTCAATTTGCCCTCCTTATCTCAATTGAATCTTCAGCGTTGATTTTAATTGAGAAATAATGTTTAGCATTGCCCGGTCAACTTCTTCGGTCAGCAGAGTCCGGGATTCATGCCTGAAAAAGAACCGCACAGAATAGCTGACCTGGCCGGGTGCCAGGCTGCCTCCCTCAAATCGGTCATAAATCTCAAATCTTTCCAGAAAAGGAACATTAAGTTTCCTTAACTGGCTATAAATATCCTGAAAATTGATCTGGGCCTCGACCTGAAACGACAAATCACGTACAGTACCAGGGTACCTGGGAACAGCCGTAAAGGTGAAAGCCCGTGGCTGACGACCGAACAGTGCAGTTAGATTAAGCTCACCGCCATAAGCTAATTTTTCCAGTTCATAGGCCTTCCTTGTTTCAGGCTTTAAAAGCCCGAGATAGCCGATCGGCTCATTCTTGATCGAAATCTTAACAGATTGACCACTCTGGAAAAAGCTATGATCTTCAGGCTCGAAAGAGGGAACATCATAACCCAGATAAGAAAAAAGATCCTCGATGGCCCCTTTCAAAAAGAAATAATCGGTTTCCCGGGACGGCTGGTTCCAGGCTTTCCCCTCTTTCAGTCCGCTGGTTATCAGGCCAAGATGCCATTCCTCTCGTTGCTTTCCATCTTCTTCCCAGAAATAAATCTTGCCTGTTTCAAAGATATGAACTCCTTCTGCTTCTCGATTATAATTCCAGACAGCATTTTCGACCAATCCGGGCAGGATCGAAGTCCTGAGAATTGAGGCCCGAGAAGAAATCGGATTCTGCAGCTTAATCGGTTGATATCCAGTCTGCCAGATTGTTTCTTTTTGCTGGTCGGCAAAGCTAAAATTTATAACTTCATCAAAACCGTAATGAAATAGAATTTCCTTCAGAAACCAGAGGCAATCCTGTTCCTGGCTGGCCGGCAGTTCAAATGATCTGGCTGGTGTGACTTCGCTCGGAATGTGGTCGTAGCCGAAAAATCTGGCGATCTCTTCAATTAGATCGGCCTCTCTTTCGAGGTCAACACGGAAACTGGGAATTTCAGCTACCCACACCCCCGGCTTCTGCTCATTCAATTTTAGACCAAGCGCAGTGAGTGTTCTGACGACAAATTCCTCCGGGATTTCGATTCCTAGGAGCTCAGCGATTCTTTTCAGACGCAATGGAACGGATTTGGGCTTTCTCTGGCTAGGATAAACATCTATTAATCCCCTGGAGGCTTTTCCGCCGCACCGACTCAACAGGGAAGCAGCCATCATGGCTCCCAGCGGAGCAGTATTGATATCAACTCCGCGTTCAAACCGGTAAGAGGCATCCGTGGTCAGGCCAAGTTTTTTAGCGGTTAGCCGGATAGAAACCGGGTCAAAATTAGCGCTCTCAATAAAAACGTCTGTCGTCTTTTCGGTAATAGCTGATTCTTCACCCCCGATGATACCGGCTAGAGCCACAGGCTTGCTTTCATCTGCTATGACCAGCATATCAGGTGTCAATTCAACCAGCTGTCCATCCAGAGTGAGCAGGGTTTCGCCTTTTCTAGCTCTCCTGACAATAATTCTGGCTTCCCGTAGCCGGCCAAAATCAAAGGTGTGGAGCGGTTGGCCAAGAGAAAAACAGACATAATTGCTGATGTCTACTACATTATTTATGGGGCGCAAACCGCAAGCTTCAATCCGCCTTTTTAACCATTCAGGAGACGGGCCAACCATCACGCTCTTAACAACCAGGCCACAATAACGGGGGCAAAGCTGACTGTCCAGCACCTGAATATCGACCAGGTCAAAAGTCGCCTGGTCAAGTTCATTTAATGGCCAGGAAGGTGTTTTTAGGGGCAGGCCCAGGAGAGTCGCCAATTCCCTGGCGACACCCAGGTGACCGAGTGTGTCTGGCCGATTAGCATAGGTTTCGATTTCATAAACGGTATCGCCGTTGACCTTTTTTATAGATTCAATCATTAAACCTATCTGGTCAAAATATTTAGCCAGTTCCTCCGGGAGAACAGTCAGGTCAAGATATTCTTTTAGCCAGTCGTATGAAATGTTCATCTTCGATTAAACTGCCTCAAAAATCTCAGATCGTTTTCATAAAAATAGCGCATCTCGGGGATTTCGTAGGCCAGCATGGCTGTCCGGTCAATGCCGAGGCCAAAAGCCCAGCCGCTGTATTTTTCCGGGTCAATATTGACGTTTTTAAAAACTTGGGGGTCAACCAGGCCGGCTCCAAGAATTTCCTTCCAGCCAGTTCCGCCACAAACCCGGCACTGGGCATCCTGCCCATGACAGGCGATACATTCAATGTCTACCTCAGCTGAGGGTTCAGTAAATGGAAAAAAACTCGGGCGGAAGCGTATTTTTATTTTTTCACCAAATAGAGCTCTGATAAAATATTCAAGTGTTCCTTTAAGATGGGCGAAGGTAATCCCCCGGTCAACGACCAGGCCCTCAACTTGATGGAACATGGGAAGATGAGTCGGGTCAGGTGTTTCCCGCCGGTAGACTTTTCCAGGAATAATAATTCGGATGGGTGGTTTCTTTTTTTCCATGACACGGATTTGAACCGGAGAAGTGTGAGTTCGCAACAATAGCCTGTCATTTATATAAAGAGTATCCCAGCTGTCCCGGGCAGGGTGATATGGAGGAAAATTTAGGGCTTCGAAATTATAATAATCAGTTTCAATTTCAGGGCCTTCTTCCACCGCAAAACCCATCGAAATAAATATTTTTTCTATTTTTCTCTGAAAAAGAGTTATAGGATGTGGAGCTCCCCAGTAAATTTTCCTTCCAGGAAGAGTCAGATCTGGGGATATCTTCTCAGCTTTTGGCTTCAGACATTTCTGTTCGAGTTCAGTCAGGGTTTGCTGAACTTCCATTTTAAAATCATTCAGAACAACCCCGGCTGACTTTTTCTCCTCAGGCGATAATTGTTTTAATTCGTCAAAAAGCAGAGTTATATAGCCCTTTTTCCTGCTGAGAAAAGCCTGCTTCAGCTCTTCTAACTCTTTGATATTTTTTGTCTTGGCCGCCAGATCATTAAAAAGCTGGCGGTACTGTTCTATTTTCTCTTGCAGGCTGCTCATGTCCTTGGAGATGCTTGCGCCTGTTTGGCCTGCTCAGCCAGATAAGCAAAGGTAGCCGGTGCTTTAACAGCCAATTCAGCCAGAATCTTCCGGTCAAGTTCAATCTTCAGGTTTTTAACTCCCCTGATAAACTGATTATAAGAAATCCCGTTAGCCTGGGCGCCAGCTTTAATCCTTATTATCCATAACTGCCGGAAATCTCTTTTTTTAGTCCGGCGGTCACGATAGGCATACTGCAGGGATTTTTCCACTGCTTCCTTAGCTGTCCGGTAATTGCTTTTTTTGGTTCCCCGGTAGCCTTTAGCTGAAGCTAATATTTTTTTCCTGCGATCTTTTTTCTTAGAACTTCTTTTTACTCTTGGCATGATGTTTCTCCTTTCCTGCTGGTGCTTTCTGCCTTCCAGCTAAGCCGGTCATTAAAAGTCATAAGGAAGCATTTTTTTGACCGTCTTTAGATCTGCTGGACTCAACTCAGCCTTCTTGCCTAAATGTCTTATTCTTTTTGAAGATTTTTTGGTCAGAATATGGCTTTTGTTAGCTTTTTTGTGGAGCACCTTCTTGTTCGCTGTTATTTTGAATCTCTTTTTTGCTGCTCTTTTGGTTTTTAACTTTGGCATCTTTTCCTCCTGCTTTTGTCGGGACGATGAGGGCGACACTGGCCCAGTCCTGATTTTTCACTTCTCCGTCTAAGCGGGCTATATCAGACATGTCCGATAAAATTCTATCCATAACCTGATAGGCCATCTCTGGATGAGATCTCTCACGGCCTCTGATCATAATAGTAATTTTAACTTTATCTCCCGCTTCTATAAAGCGGCGAATATGTTTCAACTTGAAATTGTAATCGTGAATACTAATTTTCGGCCTGAATTTAATTTCTTTGATCTGGGCCTGTTTCTGGTGTTTCTTGGCTTCATGCGCCTTCTTGTGCAACTCATAAAGGAATTTGCCGTAGTCCATAATCCGGCAGACCGGTGGACTGGCTTGAGGGGCAATCTCTACCAGATCAAGCCCTTTCTCCCGGGCTACGGCCAGAGCCTGAGGTACAGACATCACACCTAATTGATTTTTATCTTCATCAATTACCCTGATTTCTGGTGCCCGGATCATTTCGTTTATCCTGTGAGGATGCTGCTTAGCTTTTGGGGGACGGTAAGGTTCTCGTTGGAAAATAGTTGACCTCCTAAAGTTTTATTTCCAAAGATTTTTCTTGAATTAACTGCTTAAGTCTGGGAAGAAGGGTGTCAATCTTCATCTCCCCCAGATCTCCCTGACCGTGTATTCTCAAAGAGAGACTACCGTCATTGATTTCCTTGTCACCGATGATGGCCATCAGTGGAATCTTCTCGATTTCGGCCTGGCGGATTTTTTTCCCGATTTTTTCTCTGGAATCATCAACCTTAGCCCGCAAGCCCTCAGCCGCTAATCTTGACCGAATTTCCTTAGCGTAGGATTCGTGCCGATCGGCAATGGGCAAGATGATCATCTGGACAGGGGCCAGCCAGAGGGGAAAGTTTCCCATATAATGCTCAATCAGCACACCGAAAAACCGTTCCATTGAACCTAACAGGGCTCGATGGACCATAAAGGGGCGGTGGAAATTGCCATCTTCTCCCGCATAGGTCAGGTCAAACCTTTCAGACAGATTAAAGTCCAGCTGAACGGTTGTGCATTGCCATAAACGCCCGATAGCATCTTTTATTTTGATATCTATTTTCGGTCCATAAAAAACGCCTTCACCCTGATCTAGCTGATAGGGCAAGCCAGAACTTTTAAGTGCTTCTTCCAGGGCTCTCTCCGCCTTATCCCAGTCTTCAAGGCGACCAACATACTTTTCAGGCCTGGTAGCTAAATAAACCTGATAATTTTGAAAGCCGAAAGCCTTGAGGAGCCTGATGGCCAGGCGAATAACTCCCTTAATTTCATCTTCTAACTGATCCTCGCGGCAAAAAATATGGGCATCGTCCTGAGTAAAGCCTCTGACCCGAAGGAGGCCGTGGAGAACACCACTTCTCTCATACCTGTAAACCGTGCCCAGTTCTGCCCAGCGCAGAGGTAATTCTCGATAAGACCGCAGCCGCGATTTGTAGGCCATGATGTGGAAGGGGCAGTTCATCGGCTTGAGCTGATACTGGCCGCCTTCCAGCTCAAGAGGCGGATACATAGCCTCATAAAACTCTGTATGGCCGCTCTTTTTCCAGAGATCCAGCTTGGCTATATGAGGAGAATAAATAAAACCATAGCCATCCTTGAGGTGTTCTTCCTTCCAGAAGTTTTCAATTAAATGGCGGATAATCGACCCTTTTGGCTGCCAGATAACCAGACCAGCTCCCAGGTCATCGCTTGTCTGGAACAGCTCAAGCTCCTGTCCGAGTCTCCGATGGTCGCGTTTTCTGGCTTCTTCCAGAAAACTCAAGAAGTCATCTAGCTCTTTCTGACTGAAAAAGGCTGTTCCATAAATTCTTTGTAACTGAGGGCCTCGTTCATCACCCTTCCAGTAAGCACCGGAAACAGAGAGTAATTTAACGTGCTTGATATATCCGGTAGAAGGCAGATGTGGCCCAAGACAGAAATCAATAAAAGTTCCCTGCTCGTAGCAGGTAACCTCAGACCCGCCTTTTTCCTGAATTAACTCCACTTTGAGACTCTGCCCACGCTCCTCAAAAATTCGGACAGCTTCTTCTTTTTTTAAGACCAGCCGCCGGATGGGCAGATCTTCTTCAACTATTTCTTGCATCCTTTTTTCAATAGCAACCAGATCTTCAGGTGTAAAAGCTGTCTCTCGGAGAAAGTCATAATAAAAACCAGTGTCGGTGGCCGGGCCAATCCCAGCCTGAACTCCGGGAAAGAGTTCAAGTACAGCCTGAGCCAGAAGATGGGAAGCACTGTGCCAGAGAACATCGAGAGCCTCGGGCATGCCAGCTGTTACTGGTTCAAGCTCACGATCATGGTCAATTGGATAACTGAGATCGAGTAACTCCTGGCCACTTCGGAATAGTAAGGGTCTTGCTTCCAGGTCGAGTTGAGGCAGAAGTTCAGACAGAGGGGTCCCTTTGGATAAAGAAAAGACAGATTCCCCAATTTTAATTTTGATTAATTCTTCCATTGATTCAACTTAATCTTTATTCTACCATAAACGAAACCGACTTTTATACCCGGGAAAATCAGGGGTAATGGTAGGCGCGGAGGGGATTGAACCCACGGCCTCTTCCGCGTCAAGGAAGCGCTCTCCCACTGAGCTACGCGCCTGCCAGATATTTTTCAAAGCCTATATATATTAATGAAATCCCCCTTAGCCTGTCAAGTTAATGACCAGCTTGCCCCGGGGCTAACAAAAAAGAGACTTAAGGCTGAAAAAAATGCCCAAAATTATTACCCGAAGATTTCAGATTGATCTTATATCATAGAAGTTATGGGTCTTCCTTTTGTCTGGCATAAAACTGGTACTGGGTTATAATAAAAATATGATTGGCATTATGTCAGATTCTCATGATAATTTGGTGGCTATCGATAAAGCCATCGACATCTTTAACCAGGCCGATTGCTCGCTGGTTATTCATGCCGGAGATATCATCGCTCCTTTTGCTGCTCAGGAATTAAGAAAGCTAAAATGCCCGGTTAAGGCCGTCTTTGGCAATTGCGACGGAGAAAAGGAAGGTCTGATTAAAGTTTTTGATGATCTGGGTGAAATCAAGCCGGCCCCTTTTGGCTTTATTCATGACGATCGGCGTTTTATCCTTTTCCATTATCCTCCTGGAGACAACAGGGATGAAGCAGAAATTGTGGTTTTTGGTCATACTCACCGGTCTCAGGTCAGCCAGCAGGGCACACTGTTAGTCATCAATCCTGGTGAAACGGGCGGTTGGGTAAAAGGAGTCAGCACAGTCGTTCTGCTCGATCCAGAGCAAATGGCGGCAGATATAATAATTTTATAATTACAGGAACTGGTGAAGGCACAGATAATAACAGGTAGATTTAGTAGATTTGGATTGTGAGACATAAACCTGTTAGATGGAGAGAATGTAAACCAATGAGTAAGGCCATTGGAAACCGTCAAAAACCAGGCTGGCAGCAGGTAAGAAAAATGGAGGCTCATGATCGAAAGAAACTTTTAAAAAAGTTTCAGGAGCAAAAGAGGAATAACCAGGCGGTGGTAAAAAAGGGGCAGAAAACCGGAGGTGGCTGACTTTTAGTCATGCCCTGGCGAAAACCGCTCCTGTTGCTGGCCGCCTGAAATTGATCAAAGACCGGGTCTTTCTGACTGTATTCAATTAGACTTTAACCTCTGTTTTTTGCTATACTTATAGTTCTTGATGGCCAGGTAGAATGGCTGTCAAGCTAATTTGAAAAAATTATCGTAAGGAGCTTAGAAATGAGGAAAGTCATAATTATGGGAGCTGCTGGTCGTGATTTTCACAATTTTAATGTCTATTTTCGTGATAACCCCGGTTACCGGGTGGTGGCTTTTACTGCTACTCAGATACCTGATATTGAAGGCAGAAAATATCCGGCAGCCCTGGCCGGAAAACTCTATCCTAAGGGAATACCTATTTATTCTGAAACCGAATTGACGGATCTCATCAAAGAACATAAGGTTGACGAGGTACATTTTGCTTATAGCGATGTTCCTCATGACTATGTCATGCACAAGGCTTCTGAAGTGATGGGGGCGGGAGCAAGTTTTGTCCTGCTCGGTCCAGACGACACGATGATTAAAAGCCGCCGGCCGGTCATTTCTGTCTGCGCGATCAGAACCGGTTCAGGAAAGAGTCAGACAACCAGGAAAGTAGCCCTCACCCTGAAAGCTAAAGGCCGCCGGGTGGTGGTTATCAGACATCCCATGCCCTATGGCGACCTGGAGGAACAGAAGGTTCAAAGGTTCGCCACCTACGATGATCTTGACCGTCATGAATGCACGATTGAAGAAAGAGAAGAATATGAACCACATATTGACAACGGAATTATCGTTTATGCTGGTGTTGATTATGGCGCTATTTTGAAACAAGCCGAAAAGGAAGCCGATGTCATCATCTGGGATGGCGGTAACAACGATTTTCCTTTTTATAAATCAGATCTGGAAATTGTGGTGGTAGATCCACACCGGGCTGGCCACGAACTGAGCTATCATCCCGGCGAAACCAATTTCCGCCGGGCTGATGTTTATGTGGTAAATAAAATGGATACAGCCGAACCAGAAAAAATCCAGCTGGTGATGGATAATATCAAGAAAATTAATCCCAGGGCTAAAGTAATCAAAGCTAATTCGCCGATCTTTGTTGAGGATGGCTCTCAAATTAAAGGTAAGAAGGTACTGGTCATTGAGGATGGCCCGACTCTGACTCACGGTGGTATGCGCTTTGGGGCGGGGATTGTAGCCGCTCAGCAATACCAGGCAGGTGAGATCATTGATCCGAGGCCTTATGCGGTTGGCAGCATTAAAAAGACTTTTGAGAAATATGGCCATCTGGATAAAGTCCTTCCGGCTATGGGCTACGGGGAAAAACAGATGAGAGAACTGGCTTCCACCATAAGTAAAATAGACTGTGATCTGGTCATAAGTGGTACGCCAATCGATCTCAACCGGGTGATCAAAGTTAACAAGCCCATGCTTCGTGTTCACTATGAGCTGGAAGAAATTGGCCAGCCCACTATCAAATCTGTCTTAAAAGAATTTTGAGCCAGATTAATAGCCAGAAGAGCAGCTTCAGCTAAGAATTATAGAAGGGAAATAAGGCGAGTGTAAGGCGGCAGAAGATGAAGGTGAGAATCGCACTGATAGCCTTTGGTGGAAATGCCATACTCCCTGAAAACCAGAAAGGTTTACAGGAAGAGCAAATGCACCAGGCTCAGAAGGCAGCTGAACTCATGGTGCAGATTATTAAAAAAGGCTATGAGCTGATTGTTGTTCACGGCAACGGGCCTCAAGTGGGTAATTTGCTTATTCAAATGGAAGAGGCAGCCAATAAGATTCCGCCTTTCAGCCTGGACGTCTGTGATGCCATGACTGAAGGCAGCATGGGTTTCATGCTGGAAAAAGCCATTATCAACGAGCTTCGCCGTCAGTCAATAGATAAGGATGTGGCCACAATTATTACTCAGGTAGTGGTAGACAAGGATGATCCTGCTTTTGAGAAGCCAACCAAGCCCATCGGACCTTTCTATCCTAAGTTCAGGGCTCAGCAACTATCCCGGCAAAAGAAGTGGACGATGGTGGAAGATGCCGGGCGCGGCTTTCGGCGAGTTGTTCCTTCTCCCCGACCGATTGATATTGTCCCCAGGCGGATAGTCAGAGACCTGGTTATGTCTGGCCGGGTAGTGATTGCCGTCGGGGGTGGGGGTGTACCGGTGGTTATTAACAGCCGCGGTTTGTATGAAGGCGTTGAAGCTGTTATAGATAAAGACTATGCTTCGAGCCTTCTGGCCCGGGAAGTTGGTGCTGAATTATTCATTATTCTGACCAGTATCTCCAGAGTTTATTATCATTATGGCCGGCCAGACCAGAGAGCCTTGCCGGTCATCACGGTGGGAGAAGCTAAAAAACTTCTCGAGCAAGGAGAGTTTCCTCCAGGCTCAATGGGTCCCAAGATCAGAGCAGCTATTGAATATATTGAAGCTGGAGGAAAGGAGGTTCTTATTACCTCGGCCAGCCATTTGAAATCTGCCTTGATTAATCGTTCCGGGACAAGAATTGTCCATGGAATTCCTGCAAGTTCAAAATTAGACATTGGAGGAGAGTTATGAAAAAAGATTTTATCACCATACATGATCTAAGCCAGTATGAATTTTATGAAATTCTCGATCTGACCAAAAAAATGAAAAAAAACCCGGAGAAATACCGTTCGGCTCTTAAAGATAAGATTCTGGCCATGATCTTTCAGAAGCCTTCTCTCCGGACAAGAATGACCTTTGAGGTCGGCATGCTGCAATTAGGCGGCGAAGGTATCTACCTGGCTCCTTCTGATATCCAAATGGGTTCTCGTGAGAGTGTCCGGGATATAGGCAAAAATCTTGAGCGCTGGGTTGACGGCATTATGATCAGGACTTTCGGGCATGATATAATTCTCGACCTGGCTGAAAGCACCAGAGTTCCCGTTATCAATGCCCTGACCGATTTGCTTCATCCCTGCCAGGCGATGGCTGATGTCTTTACCCTGCTGGAAAAAAAGGATAGACTGGCTGGTCTCAAGCTGGCTTATGTTGGTGATGGAAACAATGTGGCTCACAGCCTGATGCTGGCTGCAGCTAAAGCCGGGATGAAAATAGCTGTGGCTACTCCCCCTGGTTATGAGCCAAAGCAAGAAATCATAAGCTGGGCTAAAGAAGATGGACAGGGCACAGATTTTGAATTGACCATTACCCATGACCCAGTAGAAGCTGTGAAAGATGCAGATGCCATTTATACTGATGTCTGGGCTTCGATGGGCCAGGAAGCAGAAAAAGAAGCCAGGAAGAAGATTTTTGCTCCTTATCAGGTTAACGGGGAATTATTTTCCAAGGCAAAAGCCGAAACTTATTTTATGCACTGTCTGCCTGCTCATCGAGGCGAAGAAGTGACGGATGAGATTATGGATTCTCCGAATTCAATAGTCTATGACCAGGCTGAAAACAGATTACATGTGCAAAAGGTTATCATGAAGATTCTAATGGGGAAAAAATAACCAATGGATAAAGAAAACTTAAAAATTACAGCCGTAACCGTCGATGATCTGGCTGTAATTGAACAGGAATTAACCAGGACAAATCGGCCTTTGATCACAGCCGAACTGACGGAAAAACTGGCTTTTGCCAAGACGGCCAGCGAACGCCATCAGGCTGTTAAAATTTATGATCCAAATGCCCGCTATGAACTTGGAGACTATATCTATAAAGAATATGATGAAAATCTTCAGGTTGGCAGCAAGGCTACCGAACATTTTCAGGGCGGAGTGGTGCTCAAGGTGATAAAAAAGACTAAGCTGCCCAATTTTCCTTACGAAATGCTGGAAGTTGATTATGATGGTGGGGGGCCTTTTCGCCGCTATCTTGATTACATGAAAAAGACCAAAACCGAGGTCTTGCTGCCCTCAAATCCTGACGGACAGGGGATTGAACCTGAAATTCTCGAGCAAGAGCGCGATCCACGGCAGACCGAACTGCCGATGACCGAGAAAGATATTAAAGCCCTCGAGAGAAACTTGAGGAAAGCCATGGGCAGCTCCCCGGCTTTCTTTAGCTGGAATGATTTCTGGCAATCGAATTCAAAAAGGATTGAGATACCTGAAGAAAAAATCAAGGAAATTTCTGAAGAGCTGGCTACTTCGCAGATATCTTTCTCCACTGAGGAGATAATAAAAAAACATTTTGGCCTTGAGCCATCCAGTGATCTCTTTGAGCTTTATTGTCTGTCCTTAAATTCTTTACTTGAGAAGAAATACCGCAAAGATTTTATTTGCCTGTCAACCAGAAACTGGGGTAAGTGGCACTTGAAGAGTGTTCTCAACAAGCTGCCTGAAGGACTGCCCATCTCCAGCCCGCTGGCTCCAGTACCTGATCTCGGACAGGGAGAAGGCCTGCAGTATTCCCGGATTGATTCTTTTCCATTTAAGGTTTATCTAACCTGGCGGGAGATTATATCCGGCGCAGTCCGTATCCCCCGCAGTCTCTCTCGTGAATTTACTTCCAGAGAATATCAGTTCATTGATGATGAGGATGGCAAATCCTATACGGTCTACTATTATCCCGAGGGAAATTATCTTCTTGGACTGGGTGAATATTTTCGAACGAATAACATTCCTCAGGGAACAAGTCTGACTATTAACCGGAGAGCGCCTGACACTTTTACTTTCTGGATAAAAAAATCCAAGAAGAAAACAGCCACTTACAGACTGGAATATAATCCTGAGACGGGGCATTTTAGCCTGAGCCAGGAGGAGGTTTTTACTCTGGCCATGGCTAACAAGAGCCTGAACCTGGACAGAGAAACTGTGGCTTGCCTTTTGACCATGCAGGAGGAAAACGAGAATCTTGATCTGAGGCAGCTGCTGGTTAAAATCTTCAAAACGCCGGAATTAACCGGCAATAATAGATCCCTGCATTTTCTTCGGGCATATCATCTGGTTGATCTGCTGCAAGCGACCACCGCTGAAGATATTGAATATGTACTTAATAATGCACCCGAATTTGTGGCTTCAGAGAAAAAGGAAGGTATTTATATTTACCAGGAATCACTTGAGCCGAAAGAAGTTCCCATGGAAGAAGAGAAAGCAGCAGTCTCTTTTCTGGAATCACTGGCTGAGCAGCTGGCCGGTAGCGCACCTGAAGCCGGACTGGCAATGACCCAGGAGCAAGTTCCTCCTGAAGAGTCAGAACAGCCCGTGGTGGAAAAGATGGCTGAAGAGACTAAGCCAAAAGAGGTTGTTCCTGCTGCTCAAGAGTCTGAAATTAAGGTTACTCTTGGACCGGTTAAGAAGGAAAAAGCAAAAGAAATAGTAAAAGAAGTGAAGCCGGGCAAAAAGAAAAAAGGAGCAGCCGAAGATAAAAAATTTAAGCCGAAAAAAAGCGACCGCCGCTTGATTGAAGAAAGGATTGTCGAAGAGGAATCTGAAATAGAAGCCCTGGAAGCGATTAAAGCTCAACAAGAAAAAATAGAAGAAGGATCCGAGGCTGAAGAGAAGACCATTCAGGTGGAACTGGAAGCGGGCAAGGAAGAGGCTAAGTTTGGTTTCTTTGCTGAAATGTTGAAATCAGCTTTGACCAAGAAACAGTCAGAACAGAAAGAAGAAGAAGAAGAAGAGCAGAAAAATAATAAATAGTTCGACGATTAACCAGGTCAGTTTAGATTATCACCCGTTTCGAACCGAGCCGGCGAGTGAGACCTAATTCATCCAGAAATTCCAGCAGGGGAATGGCGTATTTTCTGGACAGACCGGTTATCTCCTTAAACTCGCCAACTGTCAACTCTTCCTGGCCATTTCTTTTTCTTTCGGCCAGTTGTTTTTTTATCTCCTCGAGCCAGCTGGCATGAAGAATAAAACCTTCCTGGCTTTCCACTATTTTCCTTTTCTGAAGGAGAAGCTCGACTATCGTCTCCAGGCGACTCGGATGAACTTTAAATTTTCGGGCCAGTTCTTCAAGGGAAGAAGCAGAAAACTTCTGTTCAAGTAACATTTTCTCGATGGCCCTCATAATCTCGCCTTCTTCTTTTGATAAACTGGTTTCAAACCCCTGCCGTTGGATGTGTTCCCCGCTGATTTCTAGTTGCCCGTCTTTTAAGAGCCGGTTCAAAGCCAGCAGAAGCACTGGTTTGGGAAGCCTGAATCTCTCTTTAACCTTTTTTATTGATGGCCCGGTTTCGGCTGGCCGTCGCTGATGATAAGTTTCAACAAAGCTCATTATTTTACCAGCTAAGAAATCAAAGCTTTTCTGGCTCAGGAGGAAAAGAGGTGAGAATTCCAGAATGAAAAGCTTGCCTCTTTTTTCCAGATTCATGGCTAAGCGACTGAGCTCGGACGAAGGCAACCGGCAAAAGGCTTCCATCTCTGGTTCCCGTAACCCCTTTAGGCCAGCTTCTTCAGTCAGGGCTAGAAGCATGGCTTCCTCTCCGTCTGCATATCTATCAAGCCACTTAATGAATCTCTCCTCGCTTTTTATCTTTTTTATCTGGCCAGCCCCAGGATAAATTACTCTCAGCGGGGCAGGCAACTCACAGCCAGAGAATTTTATCTGAAAGCTGTCTCCCCATCTGACTTCAAAAGGGAGCCTGGCTTCTACCCTCAGGTAAGGTCGATTGAACTTTTTAGAAGTCTGGCTTGTAGCTTCCACTCTTGCCCGGTACTGGCCCTGGCTATTAATAATCTGGCCCGTAGGCTGCTCTGCTCCAGTTAACTCCAGCCATTCAATGCCAGGCAGGGCATAAAAAACAATCTCAATAGAGTTCATCTTCTGCTCTCTTCATATTCTAATCAATTTTATCAGCCAGAATAAACTCAACCTTTTTTAAGATCGGGTTGCAGCTGACCATCTTTACCCTGACCTTTTCCCCTAGAGAAAAAGTAACTCCGCTCTTCCGGCCGCGCAGAGTTTTTTCGTCTCTTTTTAAAAAGTAATCATCACCGAGGGCCGAATAAGGTATTAAGCCGTCCAGGAAGTAGTCATCAAGTTCGACGACCAGCCCTGACCGGTTAATGTCTGTTATCATGCCGTTGAATTCCTCACCTAACTTATTTTTAAGCAGGCGCAGTATCCTCCACTGGATGAGGGATCTCTCGGCTTCATCGGCCAGTCGTTCTCGCTGTGAGCAGTGCAGGGCAATATCAGCCAGGGGCAGAGGCCGCGGTTTTTTTCTAGCCAGAGCTCTTTTTAACAGGCGGTGAACCACCAGATCAGGATAGCGGCGAATAGGCGAGGTGAAATGAGTATAAACCGGCAAAGCCAGGCCAAAGTGGCCGCAGTTTTGGTCAGAATAAACAGCCAGCCGCATTGACCTCAGGACCTGAATAATAATGAATTTTTCTTCAGGTTTTCCTTTAAAGCTGTCAATTATTTTCTGAAGATCAACAGGCTTTATCTGGCTGGTCCGCGGTAATTCCAGGCCAAAATAGGTGAGAAGTTTCTTTAATTTTTCCAGGTCAGCCCTGGTTGGAGCCGGATGGACCCGGTAAATACATCCATAATTAAGTTCAGTTAGATAAGCTGCTACTGCCACATTAGCTGCTAACATAAATTCTTCGACCAGGCAATGGGCCTCATTCCGCTCAGAAGGGACAACCGCAGTCAGGAGCCCTTCCTTGTAGACGAGTTCCGGTTCAAGCAAATCGAAATCCAGGCTGCCCTGTTTGAGGCGGCGGGCTTTAAGAATCTGAGCCAGGTGCCTCATGAGAAAAAGGTCATCAAGCAGATAAAGGTAACGGTGGCGTTCTTCTGGATCTCCCTGAAAAATCTTATAAACGGAGGCGTAGGTCATTCTCTCTGAGGTTTGAATGATTGAAGGATGGCAATCGCTCTGAAGAATATTTCCCTTCTCGTCCATTTCCATTACGGCCGAGACGGTTAGCCGGGGGACTCTGGGCTTCAAGCTACATAAATCATTAGATAATTTTTCTGGCAGCATGGGCAGAGTCAGATCAGGAAAATAAACGCTGGTTCCGCGAAGGAAAGCTTCCCGGTCAAGGGCCGAACCAGGCCTGACATAATGGGAGACATCAGCAATGTGAACTCCAAGAAGGTAATGGCCATTGCTCAGTTTTCTGATGCTCAGGGCATCGTCAAAATCCTGAGCCTTCTCTCCATCGATGGTGATAGTTGTCCAGTTTCTATAATCTACCCGGCGGGAAAAATCTTCTGGCAGCGGTTCAGCCGGCAAAGAAGCTGCTTCAGTCAGTGTCTCCCTGCTAAACTTTTCTATCAGGTTATACTGGTTAATAACCACTTTCAGATCTACTCCTGGTTCGTCCTGATAGCCGAGTATTTTTTTAACCTCTAGGCTGATGCGATCAATTTCAACTATCTGTCCGGGTTTCGGCCGTTTGCGGTTTTTAAGTTTGACCAGAAGGGGCTCTTCATGAATGGTATCAAGAGGTAGAACAAATGGCTGATAATTGATTTCAAGGTAAAGCCCGAAAATTGATGTCCTCCCTCTTCTTAAAATTCTGGTGACCCGTCCTTCTGTTTTACCTTTCTGTCCTTCTTCTCTGACCAGGACCTCAACCAGGTCACCGGTCAGAGCACCAGCGGTCTGGCCGGGCGGAATAAAAATATCGACCAGGCCGTCTTCGGCTGTTTCTGGAGTGACAAAAGCAAAACCACGCTTGTTCAAAGAGATCGTTCCTCTGATAATTTTGTTTCGTGGAAGGGGCATAACTCGATCGCCCTTCAATTTAAGCAGGCCTTTTTTCTCCAGGTATCTGACCATACCCTTTAATTTCCTTTTTTCATGTTTATTCAAGTTAAGGCTTCGGCCCAGTTTATCCAGACCGACTGGTTTTCTGTTATTTTCTAAATATTCAATTATTTTCTTTTCCATTGTATTTTTCAGTTGTTAATTTATCAAAATTTTTTCGGTTTTACAGTTAAAGGGTTTCAATAATAAAAAAGGGAGACATAGGGAATCTTATAATCCAGCCTTCTGGCTTTAATCAGCCTGGTTTGCTGAATTTCGGTCAGGAGGGCAACCGGCTTACCGGGAAATTCCTGCTGAACCTCTTGTAAGCCAGCCTCTTTCTGTTCCTCCGGGGCTAGCTTCCAGAGATGCAGATCAATTTCTTCATCCAGTTCTTCCAGTTTGTTTTCGTCCGGTTCTGGCTGGCTCAGAACGGCCAGGGCTTTTTTAAATAATTCCTTTAACTCTTCAAATTCAGGGGGCAGCTTTACAAGAAAAGCTTCTATTTCAGCCCGCGCTTTACTTGTTTTCTTACCGGGTTCAATGTTCGGGGCGGCCTGCCCAACCATTCTGTCCTGATAACTAGCATAGGCCTTTAAGATTTCCTTTTCACACTGACTGAGCGAATAGATATTTCTCTTTTTTTTTCTTTTAAGCTGTTTTGAAAAAGTCTGATCAATTCCTTCCAGAATAGGCTCGAGAGGAATACCCAGCCTTTCCCAGTCTGAAATAAGTACAAGGTCACGCGGCGGCAGAAAAAACATGGTCGTCTGATGCCTCAGAAAACAGCGGGCTATTTGCTGATAATAATTCTGGCGGCTGGCCTCATCCTGATTCATTTTTTCTCCCGCGGGCGGTTCTTTTCATAGAGTAGCCGGAGGCCTTCCAGAACCAGGCTAGGCTCAAAGTAATCTATGGCTTTAATATCAGGAGCGATTAGATCAGCCTGCCCGCCGGTGGCGATGACCACCGGTTTTGATTGGAGCTCAGCCGACATTGCGACAATAATTTGGCTGACGAGTCCAATATAACCGAAATAAAGCCCAGACTGCATGCTCGAGACGGTATTCCGGCCGATAGCTGTCCTGGGCTTTTTAATTTCAATTCGTGGCAAACGGGCCGTCCGAAGATAAAGAGCTTCAGCTGAAATCTGAATTCCCGGGGCAATCGAACCACCTAAATATTCACCGGCGGGTGAAATGGCATCAAAAGTGGTGGCTGTTCCGAAATCCACGACGAGACATGGTCCCCCGTATTTTTTGTAAGCGGCACAGGCAGCAACAATCCGGTCTGAACCAACTTCGGCTGGATTTTCATACAGAATTGGCATGCCGGTTTTGAGGCCAGAACCAACTACCAGCGGCTTGACACTAAAGAACCTTTCCAGAGCCTGTTCGATTACAGGTGTAATAGGCGGAACTACAGAAGAGATGATGGCGCCTTTGATCTTCTGGCAGGATAGCTTTTCATAGCCAAGCAAGTTGCAAAGAATCAGGCCATATTCATCAGCCGTCTTTTCCCGGTCACTTTTGACTTTCCAGCTGGCCAGCAATTTTTTTGCCTGAAAGACACCAAGAGCTATATTTGTATTGCCAATATCAAAGGTCATAATCATCTTTCTCTCCTGGTAATTATCTTAATGAATCACTTTAATTATTTCTGAAGTATAATATTTTTTATTTTCCTGCCCGATCTTCATGATTAAACTTCCATCCTGTCCGAGGCCTATAAACTTGCCTTTAACCTCACCTGCTGGCTCTTTAATGATTAGAGTCTGTCCCGGAGAGAAAAAAAGCTTTTGCTCAAACCTGCCGACAATTAAATTAATTTGCCCTTCTTTTATTTTATTATACCAGAACTGAAATTGCTTACCAAGGAGTGGGAACAATTCTTCTGGCTGATAACTCTTGCCACTTATCAAATAAACTGAATTGACCAGACCAACCAGCTCCGGTGGGAAGTCTTGCTGGTGGTGATTGAGATTTATTCCGAAGCCAGCGATGACACAAGCCTGGCTCAGCTGAGAGGTCTCACTTTCACACAGAATTCCTCCGAGTTTTTTCCCTTTAAAGAGCAGGTCATTAGGCCATTTTAAATTAATCGGCAGCCGCGTAAGCGTCTCTATAGCTTCCGCTGCGGCCAGGCCAGCGGCCAGTGGTATAAGATGAAAAAAACCCGCCGGTGGCCGGAGGAGAAAAGACACATAGAGTCCTTTTTTGGCCAGAGAATGCCAACGGCGACCTTTGGTCCCACGGCCGGCGGTTTGTTCGTCGGCCAGGACAGCCGTCCCCTCGGGAAAACCCAGCCTGGCTAACGTCCGGCAAAAGTCCATAGTGGATCCCAGGCTGGCAAATCTAAAAGATAGCTCGCCAAAATTTATTGCATCCATTGTTTATGCTTTTAACTTTTAGCTGGCGTTTAAAGTTCTCTTAACTGAGCTAAATGTTTAACGAGCTTTTCTTTTTTAAGCTGAAGCTCCTGCCTCCGCTCGTCGTGCTCAACTACCACGTCCTGAGGAGCCTTTTGCCTGAAATCCGGATTTTCCAGGCGAGAGATAAGTTTAGCTAAATCTTCTTCCAGACGGTCCAGTTCTTTCTGCAATCGCTCAATTTCCCGGCTGTGGTCTATATTCCGGGAAAGTTGCAAACCCACCTCTGTTGTCCCGGCTACCCCTTTCAAGAGGTTTGTACCGGCTGGCATCTCTGTGACATATTCAATTCTATCAACACCGGCCAGTTGCCTGATAGCTTCCTCATGTGGCCTGGCCAGCCTCTGACTTTTATCCCGGTCGCCTATCCAGAGGTTGACCTTTTCTTTAACGGGCAGTTGATTTTTAGCTCTGATCGTCCTGGTTTCAGAAATAAGCTCCTGGAGAAACTTCATGGTTGCTTCTGCTTCCTCGTCCAACCACCCCTCGTTCGCTTCAGGCCAGCTCTCGGTCAGAAGCGATAGCCCGCTTTGCGGTAGATGATGCCAGATTTCCTCGGTGATAAAAGGCATAAAAGGATGCAGGAGCTTGAGAATTTTATCCAGTGTGTCTTCCATGACGGCCTGGGTATTTTTATTGCCCTGGCGGAGCTCGGGTTTAATAAACTCGATATACCAGTCACAAAACTCATGCCAGATAAAATGATAAATAGTCTCAGCCGCCTCATAAAATTTATAATGTTTTAATGAATCATTTAACTGGCTGATGACCCTGGTCAGGCGGCTCCTGATCCAGCGGTTGGACAGAGAAAGATATTGGTCGTCGGGCTCGGTTTTCCCTTCACCGAGATTCATCAGTACGAAACGGGAGGCATTCCAGATTTTATTGGCAAAAGCGCGGTAGCCGGCCATTCTTTCCTCAGAGAGAGCGATATCCATGCCGGGGACAGCCAGGGAAGCTAAGGTAAAGCGCAGCGCGTCTGTCCCGTATTTGTCGATCATCTCCAGGGGGTCAATGATATTGCCCTCCGACTTGCTCATCTTCCTTCTCTTCATATCACGGACCAGTCCATTGATGAAAACTTCTTTAAAAGGCACTTCCTTCATAAATTTTAGGCCCATCATAATCATCCTAGCTACCCAGAAGAAAATGATGTCAAAACCGGTTGACATCAGGTCGGTTGGATAAAAAACTCTTAGATCTTCGGTCTTTTCCGGCCAGCCGAGAGTGGCGAAAGGCCACAGAGCTGACGAAAACCAGGTATCAAGTACATCCTCATCCTGAACAACCGGTCCACTGCAGCGCTCGCAGGCGGCAGGTTTTTCCATGGCCACCATAACGTGGTGGCAATTCTGACAGTAATAAGCGGGGATGCGGTGCCCCCACCACAGCTGCCTGGAAATACACCAGTCATGAATCTTATACATCCAGTCAAAATAGGTTTTGGTCCAGTTTTCAGGAATAAAAACAATTCTTCCGTCTTCAGCGGCCTTGATAGCTTCTTTAGCCATCGGTTCAATTTTGACAAACCACTGCCACGAAAGATAAGGCTCGATAATGGTCTTACAGCGATAGCAATGCCCGACCGCATGACTGTAATCCTCGATCTTAACCAGATAGCCAAGTTCTTTAAGCTTCTCAACGACTTTTTCCCGGCCAACGAAGCGATCGAGGCCTTTAAAATCCTCACCCGCCGCTTCGGTCATCCGGCCGCTGCCGTCAATGACGATAATCTGCTCCAGACCATGCTTTTTGCCGAGTTCAAAGTCCACCGGGTCATGAGCCGGTGTGACTTTAACTGCTCCCGTACCGAAATCTCTTTCGACCTGCTCATCAGTAATAATCGGAATAAAGCGGTTTTGAAGAGGTAGTAAGATTTCCTTTCCGTGAAACTTTTTATATCGTTCATCATCCGGATGTACGGCAATGGCCGTATCGCCCAGCATGGTTTCTGGCCTGGTGGTGGCTACAATTATTTCCTCGTTCGTGTCTGGAACAGGATACCTTATATACCAGAGCTTACCTTTCACTTCCTGATGCTCAATTTCAATATCGGAAAGAACGGTCTGACAGTGCGGGCAACGGTTAACAAGATAATAATCACGGTAAATAAGCCCTTCCTGGTAAAGAGAGACAAAAACATAATTAACTGCCCTGGAAAAACCTTCATCCATGGTGAATCTTTCCCGCGACCAGTCAAGGGAACAGCCCAGACGCTTGAGCTGTTCGGTAATTGCTCCACCGTATTTTTCCTTCCATTCCCAGGCAAGGCGCAGGAATTCCTCACGGCCTACGCTTTCCCGGCTGAGGCCTTTGGTTTTTAAACTCTGCTCGATGACGTTATGAACAGCAATCGAAGCGTGATCAGTGCCGGGCAGCCACATGGTGTTATAACCCTGCATCTTTTTCCATCGAACAACAATATCAGGAAGGGTAAAGCACAGGGCATGTCCCATATGCAATACGCCGGTCACATTCGGCGGGGGCAAAACCATGGAAAATTTCGGTTGGCCATATTTGACCTGGCCTTCAAATAGCTTCTTCTCCAGCCAGAATTTTGACCATTTAGCTTCGACCGGCTTCGGGTCATAAGCTTTCTCCAAAACTTTCTTTTCTCCTGTCGCCATGCTAACTCTTTCTCCCGTGATTTTTTAATTTATGAGGATCATTCGCTTGATTCTCCTGGCTGATTAGTGATCTTATCTCGGCTGCCAGGCTTTGCTTGATTTTTTCTCCAAATTCCTTTTCTGCTGCCTGCATTTCTTCATGAACCAGCAGGCGAACCTCTCTTCTTAAATCTGAAGGTAGCCCGGGCCTGGATAAGTTCTTTTGGTCTGGTTGAATCTCAGGAAGCTCTTCCGGCAAGGTGTCAGGAATCTTATTTTTTTCAATAGTTTCCTGGATAGTAGCAGCCAGGTTTTCGGAATAAAAGGGCTTATAGAAAACCTGCTCCGGTCTGAGGGCCGGGAGAAATTCCCGGGCCAGCGGTTCAAATGTTCCGGCCACCAGAAAAACCGGTATTCTGCCTGTGGCTGATAACCGGTTGTTCAGGCTTAGTGCATTTTCTGTTGAATCGAGGAGGGATTGTTCAAGGATAATAGCTTCAGGCGTAAAACTATCGAGAAAGTGGTTAACCTCGTCCAGACTGCCGGCCAGGTGAAGATGATAAGTCAGCTCGGGGAAAACAGACTGACAGAGTCTCTTTAAAACCGGGCTGTCTGAAGCTACAATCAGGTTATAAGCCACTCTTTTCCTCGTAATGCTCATCAGTTAGTAATCAGAGAATTGATAGTTTACTCTACATTTTTAGCCATTTTCTGTCAATGAGGCGGGCCTGACGGCCGATGGGGTCAGTATTCCAGATGGACAGCTCCCAGGCCAAAAAGCCTTTCCAGCTGCTCAACCAAAAGTTGTGAGGGAAAGACTGTCTGGAACTCGGCTGATTGGACGAGATAAGTGGCGGAAGGACTCTCCAGTTGGAGGTAGAGAGGACAGTCACCAGGAAAAGCGGTCAGTATCTGCTTTAACCGCTCCAGAACTTCTTCGTTCATGACTTCGATATGGATACTAACAGTTATCTTTCTGGCTAATTTTTCAAAAGCTTCAGATAAGGGCATAACCTGGGAAGCCATAATTTTTTTTGATTCAAAACCGTCGGATGACATTTTACCCTTAAGCCAGATGATCTGCCCTTCTTTGAGATAAGGGTTAAATTTACCGTAGGCTTCTGGGAAAACCGTCACGTCTATCTGCCCGGTTAGATCTTCCAGCACCAGGGTAGCCATCCTTTCTTCCTTTTTGGTTTTTATGGGCTTAACTGAAACAATTATTCCGGCCAGCCTGACTTCCCGGTCAAAATCTTTTTCAGCATCAAGAGCTTCGATGAAATGACTGGTGAGGACCTGAAGCCTGGATTGATAGGCGGCCAGGGGATGACTCGAAACATAGGTGCCCAGCACCTCTTTTTCATAGGCCAGTCGCACCTCATCCTCCCATTCATTGATCGTTAGAAAATCAGCTTGAATTTCTGGTGGGGAGAGGTATTCATCGCCAAAAAGAGAAAGGGCACTTTCTTCCCTGGCTTTTTGCTTCTGGCGTCCATACTCAAGAAGATTATCAATCAGCTCATAAAGCTGGGAACGTTTCCAGCCGAGAGAATCAAAAGCACCAGCCTTGATCAAGCTTTCCAGTGCCTTTCGGTTTAAAACTCGCGAGTCATATTCTTCAAAAAGTTCAAAGAGATTCTTAAAACCGCCTTTCTTTTCTCTCAGGGAAATGATTTCTTTTATTGTATTCTCCCCGACATTTTTAATAGCCGATAATCCCATGCGGATATTCTGTCCCTCTACTGAAAAATGGTAATGACTGTAATTGATGTCGGGCGGGAGAACATTAATACCAAGTTCCCGGCATTCGTTTAAATATTTAATAATCTGGGTGGTATCTCCCTTCTCGGCCTCTGAGGTCAAAAGAGCGGCCATAAAATGGGCCGGGTAATGAGCCTTGAGATAGGCCGTCTGATAAGCTAAGTAGGCATAGGCGGCGCTGTGTGATTTATTGAAGCCATATTCGGCAAACTGAGCAATCTGGTCAAATATTTTTTCCGCCTTGGAGGCAGGAATGCCTTTTTTGCGTGCCCCCTGAATAAACCTATCCCGTTGGGCTTTCATTATTTCCTTGACCTTTTTCCCCATAGCCTTGCGCAGGACGTCGGCCTCGGCCAGGGTAAAGCCGGCCAGGTCGGTGGCGATACGCATGACCTGTTCCTGATAAACAATGATTCCCCGGGTTTCTTTCAAAATTGGCTCAAGCTCCGGCACCTCATAGCTTATTTTCTCCGGATTATGTTTCCTCTGAATAAACTCTTCGGTCATGCCGCTTTTGAGAGGTCCTGGCCGGTAGAGGGCATTGAGGGCAATTAAATCACGGAATTGCTCGGGCTTAAATCGCCGCAGCTGCTCTTTCATCCCGTAACTTTCAAACTGAAAAACCCCGTCGGTCGATCCCTGCTGAAAAATCCGGAAAGTCTCGGGATCAATTAAAGGAATCTTATCCAGGTCAACTTTTTCCCCTGTTGCCTGCTCAATCAGGGTCAGGGCATCGGTTATAACCGTCAGGTTGCGCAGGCCGAGAAGGTCCATTTTGAGTAGCCCGATGGCTTCGATGTCTCCCATAGGAAACATCGTTGTAATTTCACCTCTGGTTGATTGATAAAGCGGGATAAACTCGACCAGAGGTTTCGGAGTGATGACAATACCGGCGGCGTGTATGGAAGGATGACGCACCTGGCCCTCCAATTTTCGGGCTACATCAAGCAATTTAGCCATCCGTTCGTTTTTTTGATAAATCTCTTTTAGCTCCGGGACTGACTTTAAGGCACCTTCAATGTTGGCTTCTGGCCCCTGAGCTGGGATGAGCTTGGCCACCCGGTCAACCTCATTGAGCGGGATTTCCATCACCCGGCCGGCATCGCGAATGGCCTGGCGGGCAGCCATCGTGCCAAAAGTCACAATCTGGCAGACATTTTCCCGGCCATATTTTTCAGTGACATAATCAATTATTTCCTGGCGGCGGCGCCCGCAGAAATCTATATCAATATCGGGCAGGCTGATTCTTTCCGGATTCAGAAAGCGCTCAAAGAGAAGGTCATATTCAATCGGATCAATCTGAGTAATCCCCAGGCAGTAGGCCACCAGGCTGCCGGCTGCCGATCCCCGCCCTGGCCCGACCGGAATACCGCGGTCGCGGGCCGCTTTGATCATGTCCCAGACAATTAAAAAATAACCTTCAAAACCCATTTGCTCGATAAGCTTTATTTCTCGCTCGAATCGCTGCTGGTACTCTTCCAGGGTGTGAGCGCTCTGTCCGTTATTTATTTTTTCCTTGATGAGAGGCAGGCGCTTCTCAAACCCCTGTCTGGCTATTTCTTCAAAGTAGTCGCGAAGATTTTTATGGTCAGGTGCCTCAAAATGGGGCAAGAAATGGCTGCCGAAGGGAAATTCAAAATTGCAGCGGGCGGCAATATGCCTGGTATTATCCAGTGCTTCGGGATAATCTTTGAATAACTTCCGCATTTCAGCCGACGATTTAAGATAAAACTGGTCGCTCGAAAAATGCATCCGGTCTGAATCGGATAGCTTCTTCCCGGTCTGAATGCAGAGGAGAATATCCTGAATCCGGGCATCTCCCTTCTGGAGGAAATGGACATCATTGGTAGCGACAAGAGGGATACCCAGTTTGCGAGCCAGGTCAACTATCTTTGGCAGGATTTTTTTCTGGTCGGGGAGGCCATGGTCCTGGATTTCGAGGTAAAAATTTTCTTCACCGAAAATTTCGAGATACTGACGGGCGACCGCCTCGGCTTTATCATCCATGTCCTTGACCAGAAAATCGTTAACCTCGCCCTTGAGGCAGCTGGAAAGAGCGATTAGCCCTGAGGAATGTTCACGCAAAATGTCCTTATCAATCCTCGGCCGGTAATAAAAGCCTTCCAGGTAGGCACTGGTAATAAGCTGGCAGAGATGGCGATAGCCTTTTTCATCCTTGACTAAAAGAATCAGATGGTAATTTCCACCCTCATCGCCGTTTCCTGCTTTTTTCTCCAGCCTGGATTTAGGAGCAACATAAACTTCACAGCCCAGGATGGGTTTTAAACCCTGGCTTCTGGCTGTCTTGAAAAATTCAATGGCTCCAAAGACATTCCCATGGTCAGTGATGGCTACGGCCGGCATGTTTAGCTGGCTGGCGGTTTTAACCAGGTCAGAAATCCGCAGGGCTCCATCCAGAATGCTGTATTCGGTGTGGACATGAAGATGAATAAAAGAGTTATCCATGATACCTGGCCTTTATTAAGCGGGCAAAGAGGGGTTTATTCCCATTCAATTGTTCCCGGTGGCTTCGAAGTTATATCGTAAACCACGCGGTTGATGCCGTCAACCTCATTGACGATTCTCGTGGAGATTTTCTTCAAAAGCTCGGGCGGAGCCTGATACCAGTTGGCTGTCATACCGTCTGAGCTTTCGACGAGACGAATAGCCACGACCTGCTGATAGGTACGCCTGTCACCCATGACGCCAACAGACCGCACGGGGAGAAGCACAGCAAAAGCCTGCCAGAGCTTATTATAAATTCTTGCCCGGCGAACTTCTTCGAGAACGATAGCATCAGCCGCCCTGACCATTCGCAGGCTATTCTGGTTGACTTCACCGATGATTCTTACCGCCAGGCCAGGCCCGGGGAAAGGATGCTGATGGATAAGCTCACGACTTATCCCCAGCTCGAGAGCCAGTACCCTGACTTCATCTTTGAATAGCTCCCGCAGCGGCTCAACTAACTCGAATTTGAGGTTATCTGGCAGACCGCCGACATTGTGATGCGATTTTATTCGATGAGAAGGGCCTCTAACCGAGGTGCTTTCGATGACATCGGGGTAAATTGTACCCTGAGCCAGGAATTTAGCCCCTCCCAGCTTTCTGGCTTCTTCCTCAAAAATCTCAATAAAAACCTGGCCGATTATCTGGCGCTTCTTTTCGGGAGAAGTGACTCCCTTCAGCCTGTCAAGAAATTTGTCCTGAGCTTCCACACCAATAACCTGAAGAGAGAACCTTTGACGGAATTCTTTCAGGAAGCTTTGATATTCACCTTTGCGTAGCAGCCCGTTATCAACAAAAATACAATAAAGCTGGCGGCCAACTGCTTTCTGAATGAGGAGTGAAGTGACCAGCGAGTCAATACCGCCACTCAAACCACAGATGACTTTTTCCCGGCCAACCTGCTGGCGAATTTCCTTCACTTTTTGCTCAATAAAAGACTTCATGTTCCAGTCAGCTTTAAGACCTGACAGGCGAAAGAGGAAATTGGCCAGTACTTTTTTCCCTGCGGCGGTGTGAGCCACCTCCGGATGAAATTGCACGCCATAGATTTTGAGGCTCGGATTTTCTATGACGGCAGCCTTTGAGTTTGCGGTCCTGGCGGTAATAGCGAAATCTTCCGGAATTGCCTCGAGGCGATCGCCGTGGCTCATCCAGACTTGAGTTTTATCCTTTAAGCCATGAAGAAGTCCGTGTCTATCCAGAATCCGCAGCGAGGCGAATCCATATTCTTTGCGGGGAGCTCTTTCAACCTTTCCCCCCAGGTGATGGGCAATGAGCTGGAGCCCGTAGCAGATGCCCAGGATGGGAATGCCAAGCTGGAAGATACCTGGATCAGGGTGAGGCGAGTCAGGCTCATAGACACTCTTTGGCCCGCCGGACAGGATGATGGCTCCAGGGTCGAGGGCTTTTATTCTGTCGAGGGGAAGATTATAGGGGTGGATTTCAGAGTAAACGCTGAGTTCGCGAACTTTTCTGGCAATAAGCTGGGTATACTGCGACCCAAAATCAAGGATGAGGGCTTTATTCATAGATGGATTTTAGCAGAGGGCTAACTGGCTTTCAACAGAAGGGGAAGTTGATGTTATTTACAGTTGAAAAGTGCACTCTTTACGCTTGAAAAGTGAACTGTTGAAGAGGCATTCCATGTATAGGAGGAATACATGGAACAGATACACAAGCGTCCTCGTTCTATGAAGTCTGCCACCTAAGAGAAAAAAGAACTGTCAATGCTTACCGG
>DCDG01000022.1:290546-294252 GCA_002316315.1 Candidatus Aminicenantes bacterium UBA1061
AGTTCTATAACCATCAAATCCCTCTCTCCAAAGTTCCCATCGGCCAGGAGGTAGATATCCATTTAGTGCCTGACCTCAAACGCAGCTCCCTCGAAGTCCGACTCTGGTCTAGTAACCACTTCATTAACTCCATTACCTTCCCTCTATCAGACTTCCCAAGAGTTCACTTTTGAACTGGATAACAGTTCACCTTTCAACTTTTGCTAACAGATATCCACTCTTTCAGGTTAATACATGATATCCAGGGTAGATGAAGGAGCAGGGGGGTTTTGTTCCGACGTGCTGGACAGCTAGCAGTAGCGACCGGGATAGAAGAAGATCGGAGACTTATAAGCTTGGTACTTGAAAAAGCAGGGCTCCCTCCATTAAAAGTATTATTGAAACTATTAAAGGAAAGGAGATGAGCCCTGGGTCGCAGAATATATGTACCGCAGTTACCATGAGCTTTTCAAGGGGTCGACGGAACTAGCCAGGAGAGCGGTAATTAAGGCTTAGGAAGAGACGGTGTGGCTGGCCAAGGGGTTCAAAACAGTCCGCTCCAAACATTCGGGCCAGGATTAGCGACCCTGAAGGCTATTCTTCCTTAAAAATCTTTATCCAATTTGAGTCAATAAAAACGTGCTCGCCATCCATCAGGCCCGAATAGATCATTAATAAACCGGCAGTGGCCTTATCCTTAAATCCAATTCTCTCCATAAGTCTCCCTTTATGGTCGACAACCATCAAGCCAGCCGGTGATGATACTGAATAAAAATAAAAATTGTCATCTTTTACCGAAGCCCCTTTTGTCCAATATTTGATATCCAACCGTGCGCCAGAGCGTTGGCTGGCGGCAGATAAATTCTTCTTATAAACGGCTGCCGCTTCCTTGATATCCACTTTGACCGTATTTTTAATTTCCCCGCTTTTATCAAACTCCACTATATACGGCAAGTACCAGAAGAAAGCATATATCAAGTTCGCATCCGCATCCAAGGTTATAGCCTTATAGAAATAAGATCTATACTTCTCAGGTAGTCTATTTACCGCCTCATCCAAAGGAAGCCCGAAGAACTTAAGGATTTTTCCTCCTTTGTCCATTTCTACCAAAAGCGTTTTATTGACATCGTTATAGGCTGAAAGGAAAAGCTTGTCATCGACGAAAATTAGATCGAAAATATTTAAGGTCGTTTTTATGAACCCAATAAACTTACCTGAAAAATCAAATATGGCAATACGGCCATTGTTCGAATCAAAACAATATATTATTCCGCAGGTCTTATCTATCGTGAAAACATATGGATTACCGAATTCACCTGGCCCCTGGCCTTTTCTGCCAATGGCCCTGACAAAAGTTCCTTCGTTATTGAAGACCTTAAGACAGCCACTATCGGCATCGGACACAATAAAATGGTCGTTAAATTTAACGACCTTATAAGGAGAGGCTAAATAATCATCCGGAACAGTACTATTATCGTCAGGGAAAGATCTTACCAGCACCAGATTCCGTAGAGGCTTAGCGCCAACTAATATGACTAACGATAGGAAGAGGATCAGGATTCGCTTTTTCATCATTAAACTCCAAAAAAACGTCTTTTAAGCTTAACCCAGGCCCCGAAAGGAGTATTATTATCAATAACCAAGGTGCCGATAAAGCTTCCTTTCTTCATCACAATTAGACTCTGCCCTAATTCCTTTAGAAGGTCACCAACCGTCCTTTTGGCCACCAGTTCAAACTCGCTATTGCAGATTTCTATCAAGTTTCCTCTTTCCATCACGAAATTTTCTCTTTCAATATCTGATAAGTCCGTTAAGATGATAATCCTAAGTTTCCGCCCAATCTGTGAACATGATCTTTCGTAATCTTTATATATTCGATATGCTGAGCACGACGTACAAATACTTTCAGCAATATAGTAATAGCCATCTTTAAGATCTCTATCTTTAATCAATGCATCGACCTGTTTAATCAGATCATTATTCCTGCCAGTCTTACTCGAACCTCTCACTGGCGAAAGTATTCCTATGATATAACCCATATTCCCCGCACTAATTGAAGAACGCTCTATCAAGTCACCAGCCGCATCATAGTAAGCGAAATGATTTCCTTCTTGCGGAATTCCAAACTTCTTCCTAATATTATTGTTCAAATTATGCACGATTATCGTTCTGGGCCGTTCAATTGGTATTTCCAGAATCTCACTAAATAAGATGACGTTAAGGTCGCTATCAGCACCGCTCGAGATATAATCAAAAACTGCCCGTGATACCGAGTCTTCCTGATCTATAAATATAACTAGTGAAGCACTCTTGGCTGGGTCAACCCCATTGTAACTTGGCCCTTCAATAAACTGGTTGAGATATCGCGGAAGAGTGTTTCTCGTATGATAATTAGCCAATATAATTGCCGATAGGATACAAAACCCCAGAATGATCATCAAAAATAGGAATCGGGAACGTTCAAGCTTCATTTTCCCTGGCCAATAGGAATTTCAATGTAAATAAGACTGTTAAGAAGTAAAGACCTCCTAAATGAAATGGATAAAACAACTTGGTTAGCACTCCAAAGCAGCCGCAAGATTCCAACCTGCCTTGAAAGAATAAATACTGGGAAATAACTGTAAAGGCAAGCACAACAAAATACGTTATTGGCAGTACTGCTTTTTTCCCCACGCCGAATAAGATTGTGAATCCTAGCCCAGCTTCAAATATTACCAACACGAAAATGCTAACCAACGCAGATGATGACGAGAGGGGCAATCTGAACAGACTTAAGGCTAGAGCCTTTACAGTGGAGATAATCTGGCCGGGACTTATGAGCTTTAATACGGCAGATAAAACTAGACCAATACCAAAAACGAAGTTGATAATGCCAAATAGCTTATTAAATAAAGCCCGAAAGCTCCCCATTATCCCCCTAAGATAAATTTCTCCTTTTAGAGATCATTTTTAAGCTTGGGGCCTAAAAAGTGCTTATCAATTTATCAGATTCATAAGTGTATGTCCTTGCCTCCCTTATTTGGCGTAAAGAGCTCTGATAGATGTTATTTGGGGAAAACGAATGCGCTCTATTCGCCCATCACTTCTTCACAATCTATCGGAGCTCCACTTCTACATTGTATTACACATCTCTCTACTCTTTCAGCCTCGCAACCGTCCGTGGTCTTATTTTTACATGTGTATCCCTTTATGCTGATGCAATCTCTCCATCCGGGTTCGGCCAGTGAGTATACCCTGGTTAAACTCAACATTAATCCTAAACACCCTAAAAGAAACACCATCCCGAAGCTTACCACCTTTTTCATGTTTTTCCCCTTTTCTTATGTATTTAATTCATTAACGTATTCTTTTGACTTTGTCAAATTTTTGTATCCCGCGTGGCCGTTATTTACGCTTGAAAAGTGAACTGTTGAAGAGGCATTCCATGTATAGGAGGAATACATGGAACAGATACACAAGCGTTTTAGTTCTGAGCAAGTTAAACAACTGCTTGAAGGTTATATTAAGGGTCTGATGGATCGGGCAGATATTGAAGAGGTATTAGGCATCAATAAGAAGCGTTTTTTTGCCTTACTGAAGCTTTATCGGCATGATCCGAAAGGTTTTTCACTCAACTATAATCGCAGGAGCTCATCACGGTTGTCGAAGTCAGTTGAGGAGCAAATTAGTCGGGAACTTCTTTTGGAACGTTCTCTGGTGGAGAACCGGCAGTTGCCCATCTCTTCCT
>DCDG01000005.1:0-4198 GCA_002316315.1 Candidatus Aminicenantes bacterium UBA1061
TTTTTAGAATTTTCATCAACCGGGAAGTTATAAAGAGCCGGATTTCTATTAACGTCGCGGTACTGAAGGATCGCCCTGAAAAAGGTGCGGCTATTAAAATGATACAAAAGCTTCGACTGGGTGAGATTGGCCAGGAAAAGCCGCCCACCCTCAACACCAAGACGGCTCAGCATATGGCTCAAGCCCAGTTCCAGGCGCTTACCCAACCTAACACTCACCTCCGGCTCAAGCTCAAAAGCATGTCCCGGTCTGATATTTTCATAATCAATTTCATCCCGAAAACTAAGCCAGGTATTAAATCTGAAATTCCCGGTCGGCTTGATGCTGAAATAACATTGATTGAAGACCTGGTTAAAGGAATGGCCGAGATAGATTTTTTTCCTCGTTCCGACATTCCAGTTAAAATATGACCACAGGGGGCCTTCGAGATTAAGGATTCCTTCGAATTCTTTTTCCAGGAGATTACCGTCATGATCATTGGTCTGATCATAGTTACTGAAAACCGTCACCCGGCTGAAGAAGTCTCCCTGCTTCCCCCAGCGAGTAAGTCCGCCTCCGGCCTCAAATCTTCTATATCCAACCTGCGGCACAAAGCCCAGGTCGGCCCTGGCGTCGGGATCGGCAAAGCTGTATTCAGCATTTAAAAAATAAGATCTTTTATCATGGCTGAAGCCAATCGTCCCGCCGTATCCGGTGAAATCACCTTTTTTCTGATTGAAACTTTCGGCAATATCTTCCGGATAGGCCGTATTGGAGCCAAGAAACTGAAAGGTCAAAGTATCTGACCCCGTAAAGCGGATTAAGCCGTCCACCCCGGCCACCCGGTTATGATAGCCCTCTCCTTCCCTGTCTGTCACTATTAGACCCACAGTCGAGCCCTTAGCCACATCCCTCCTGAAGCGAAAGACATTGGCGTAGGATCTCTGGCCAAGGGTAGTTGACTCTGAGCCCTCTGGCCCGGGAAAAAGCAGGTTGGTCATCGTATCCTGAGCTGAGACGATTCCTATCACATTTTTTCCAGCCTTACCCGAAACTTTTACTCCCCAATCCGGATCAGCTATCGAGCGGCTATAAAAAGCTTCTACCGGCGTTTCGAAGAAATCCTGGCCTTCAAGAAAAAATGGCCTTTTCTCCTGATAGTAAAGGGCAAATTGTTTGTTGATATCAAGCTGAGCAACATCGGCTTCAACCTGAGAAAAATCAGGATTAATGGCGGCGCTCAGATTCATATTATTGTGGAAGTACCACCTGCCCGAAATCCCAAAGTCAGCTCTGGAATCGAGCTTTTTCATGTCGCCTGTCGGAAAGGTTTCCCTGGCATCTGTTCTCGCACCGATCAAAGTTGGATCAAGCTCGAGATTCCGCCCGGCCGAAATCCCCTTAAAGCCGGTAATTTTTGGGGCCTGACAGAGGGTGCAGGGATTATTGCGATTGAAAGGCATCATTGTTATCTGATAGCGGCGGCTGCGAGGCATAATCCTGACAGGCAGAAAACCCCAGGTCTGTTCATTTTCTGACGGCTGAAACTGAAGAGAACTAAAAGGAATGGCTATCTCCACCTCGTAACCAGAGCCGGTCAGCCTGGCGGCTGAATTCCAGATGGCATCCCAGCTCGTATCTTCCTGCTGCCCGCCGAGGCTCATAATTTCATCGTCCTGAATGCCGAGCGGGTTGACAAAAAAAGTAAAAGCGCGGTTTTCATCGTTAAAAGTATCAAGGGTAATGCCGACCAGATCATCCCGCCAGCAGTTATCCCGGTCATTATAAAAAGCCCGAATTTTATCAGGCTCCGGGTCGTGGGCTATAAAGCCAATGTAAAGATTATGCCGGTCATAAAAAAGGAAGCATTCTGTTCTGGCCGGAGCTTCGATGTTTTCACCGGGCATGATTTCTATATCCAGAACAACTTTGAGAGCCTTGGCCCAGGCTCCTTCATCAAGCCTGCCGTCTATTTTGATTTTCTCCTCGATCTCTGGAATCTGGAAAATCTTTTTTGTCTCCTCTGCTTTTTCTAAGGCAAAAAGTGAACTGGCGAAAAGAATTGGCATGGCTATGGTTAAAAAAAATAAATTTAAAATAAATGACTCCCGTGCCGGAAAAAATTTGAATTTCATCTCTTCGTCTCCTCAAAACTAACATTCTGGATTTGTTCTGGCTGAGCTCTTTATTCGTTTATCACAAACTGCTCATCATCTAAGACGAAAATCTGGCTGGAAAGGTTCATTTTTGAAAAAATTTCCCCCGGAACAAAGTCAGCTGACTTTGTTCCCAATCTGATTATTCAGGGAGAAGGCCGTCACAGCCACCGACTTGAGCGAAGCTCTGGTGGGCAACCTCGTCTTGTAAAGCCTGGGAGGCGGAATAGCCACAGAAAGCCAACGAGGATTTACCACTTATATGCCAGGACATCGGGTTTCCCATCGCCAGCTAAAATCCCCTACGGGAAAATCACTTGATCTTCCTGATTCCACCTGTGACAATCTACTTCTCAAGACTAATTAAAAAACTCGAGGGGCATTGGCCTTAATTGATAATGCAGGACTGATTCGGGCCAATAAAGCTCAGAAGATGTCCTAAAACTTATTCTGTTATTTCCAATATTTTCACCTGTGGATATGGATCATCACCATAGAGAATAAGCCGGTTCTGCCAGGTGTCGCCGAGAAACATAAAGCTTCCCTCCGGCAGGTCTGTTATCTTCTCCAGCCTTTTGCCATTTAAACGGTAGAGGGAGAGATCCCGGCTCTTCTCTTTCGCTGGCTTATCTGAGGTCCATCCCCATCTGGTAAATAATACATACAGGCTGTCATTTAATATTATCGGCTGAGCAACCTGCCTGAGTCTCGCTGCCCACCAGATATCGCCTTTGTCAATTACATATTTTTCATACTTTTCAGGAATCGGAATCCGTTCCACTTCTTTTCCGGAATCAAAATTGTAACCTGTTAGTTTGGTTTCATCATTATGACAGGTCCAGAGAATACCATCTTTTATTACAAATCTCTGCCCTCCGAAGACGACGCCGGGAACAGGTTCGACCTTAGCCAGTCCCTTTTCAAATTCCATGGAACGCAGATTTAAGACCCTTATTCTTTCATCGGTCTCAGCATTAATAAAGATGAATTTGTCTTTGTCAATAAAATCGAAGAAAATACCTATTTGATGGGGAAGATGAAAAACATTAATATATTTTCCTAACAAATCAAATTCTTTTAGTTCATAGCCATACATATCAAGGACAAACAGGTGGTTTGAATATTTATTTATTACCGCTCGATAAGGCACTTCTATTTCTTCCGGCCCTCGCCCTTCTCTGAACATTTTTCTTAAAAACCTGCCTGATTGGTCAAAGACCTTGACGCAGGCATCTTTATAATCAAGAACATAGACATTACCTTCAGCATCACAGGCAGCAGAACGAATCTGTGAAAATAAACAAGGATCATCGGCGCTGGAATTGTCGCCGCTATGACCAATTTGAGCTACAACCCGGACATTGACCTTTTTCGCCTGCCCCGCTCCCCGGCTAAACAACGTAAATATAGCCAGGCAGAAGACAGAGACCAATATGATAAAAACCCGGAACCTCTTGATATCTTTCATCTTCCCTCCTATTTATAACCCTTTTTTAGTACATATCTTATTCTATGAAAAAACACACACCATACACCCTGTATATTCTGTTTCCTTCCAGAGGCTAAAACCTGCTACCTGCCCTATCCAAACAATTCAGAATCCCGTCTATCACCTTATTTGTCAACCAAAAACTGCAGCCACTTTCTGTCGGCTCACTTCATCTATGATACGACACAGCCCTGCTCAATGTTTATAGACAAATTAGGGCTCGACAGCGAGCGAACTCAGCGGGCGATGCCACGTTCAACACGTTCAAAATGTATTTCATATTGTTTGATTACCTGAGCCACTATTATTTTTATGAGTTTCGTCTAACCAGACCTCCTTTTGCCGATATATATAAATGCTTTAACTGGCTAAATGCTGGGTGGCAATCATCACAATGCCCAGGACAGTAAGAATAGCACCGATAATCCGGCCGAGAGTCTTTTCGCTGACCCGGTTAGCTATTATGGCTCCAAGACTGGCTGCCAGGACAGTCGAGATACTGGCTATTAAAGCTGTCGGAACGTCAATATTCCCATGGATGGCATAACCTATGGCCCCCGAAGTAGCAGTTATC
>DCDG01000005.1:4325-21143 GCA_002316315.1 Candidatus Aminicenantes bacterium UBA1061
GAAGATGTTCCAATGGCCAGATGAAGGGGATAGCGAAGGACAAAGATGAGGATCATCAGTATCATCACCCCGCCGCCAGCTCCGAACAGACCGCACATAATGCCAACCAATACGCCCAGGCCAAGGGCAGTCAATTTTTGTTTTAAGGTTTGAGCGGGCAATCCTTCATTACCATTGTTGGCCTTTAAACCACCGGCAGTTCGCCGTATTCCTCTCACCCAAAGGAGGATTCCCATCGGAATAAGCATCAAGCCAAAGAGATTACTCATGCCAACAGGCGGAATCATATCAGCGAATTTGCTTCCAGCCTGAGCCCCAATGATTGAACCAAGCGCAATCCACAGAGCTGGTTTGATATAAAGGTGACGGTGACGGTAGTAGATAATTGAGGTAACCACGGCTGCAAATATATTTATCAGTAAACTCGTCCCGATGGCTTTATGAACAGGAAAAGAGAGAACCAGGGTCAACATGGGAACAACTACCATCACCCCGCTGGCACCCATTATGCCCGTTAATATGCCGGCACCCGCTCCAATAAGGAGAATAATAATTATCCTGATCAAAGGAGACATCTAATCACTTCCCTCGTGTTACTTCAGGCAGAAATTATCTTGAGAAACCAAAGATCTAATTTTGCTCATAATACCAGGTCTTCTGATTGTCCCGGCCACCGGACGATTAATATTCTCTAAACACGCTCTGCCTCATTTCTCTTTTTCGATGATAAATTTTGCCGAACATCATGTCAATGAGTTAGCCTGACAAAATTAAGACATATAACCCGGGATAGCCGGAAGAGTAAGAAAGTTTGGTCCACATGCGTTGTCTTTTTAGCCTGACGAGCGATTCAATTTATGGGCTTTAAAGCCTTATTTTAAAGCCTTATTTTCTCTATTTTTTCCAGAAGCTCCAGCGGATCTCTGCCAAAGCAACGAATGATAGGCTCTTTGCCCACATCACCCCGGTCATAGATGAAATCAGGTGGCTGGTCCATCTTTTTTAAAATGCTTTCCATCAGAAAATCAAGACTTTTCCCTTCCGCCCGTTTTAATCTCGCTGGCTCTTTTTTCCTGTCGAAAAAGACAACTTTAAAATTTTTCTTCCTGGCCTTCTCCACATAAGCCTGATCATAACGTATATTGCCACAGGCCCGAAGGTAAGGAAAATACTTCATCATGGCCAGAATCAATCTGGCTACATGGGAGGAAGCACCAAACTGCGGCTCTCCTTTAAAAAGGATTTTCCCCTGGCTGTGGCTGATTCTACCCGGGAAAGCAGCTACCTCTTCCACACTTTCTGCCTGAGGCAAGGAATAGCCCAGGTTCATCTGGACTTCAGGAATGAGTTCGACCGGATTGAGCTCACAAAGTCTTTCCGCCGCCTGACGGAGCATCTCCAGCACCTGCCATCTTTCCGCCAGGCTGGCCTTAATGAGCGAAGGAGACGAATAGAAATAGCCGTCGCCTACACCTGAAATAGAATAATTTTTCTCAAGAGCTTGTTCCATTTCTTTTTCCGCCGCCAAGAAGGCCTCTTCGAGTGGATAACTATTGGTCAGAAAGGCGGCTAGCAAAGAAGAAAAAAGACAGCCGGTGCCATGAATCTGTTGCTTAACTCTCAGCTTTTCCCGGAGAAATATTTCCTTCCCATCAAATAAAACATCAACCGGCTTTCCCTCGAGGTGCCCGCCCTTAACCACCACTGCCCTCGGGCCTAACCTGACCAGTTCTCTGGCGCAGTTTTTAGCCTCATCGAGAGTCTTTATTTTTTTGCCGGTTAATAAAGATGCTTCTTCCAGGTTGGGGGTAAGAAGCGTGGTCAGAGGAAGGATTTCTTTTATGAGGCACTTTAAGCCTTCTTCCGTGATGAGCCTACGGCCATTTTTGGCGGCGTAGATGGGGTCAACGACCACCGGTTTCCCTTTGAGTTTTTTTAAAAAGCCCGAAATAATTTCGATATAAGGCACATCCCACACCACCCCGATCTTCACCCCGTCTATGGCCACCTCCTCTTCTATGACCTTCAGCATGGAGGCAAATTGATCAAGCGGAATCGGATGTATATCTCTGACTCCTCGAGGTCCCTGGACGACAAAACAGGTTGGGGCAGAAAGTCCGTGGCAGCCCAGTGAAAAAAAAGTATCCAGGTCTCTCGTTACCCCGGCACCGGAGGATGGATCATAACCGGCAATGGTCAGAATATTTTTCATTGGCCTCTTTCCACTCTGCTTTTTTCTGTTTTGCTTCTCTCTATGATCAATTCGGCCACTTTTCGCCCCGAAAGTAACATACCGCCAAAAATCGGGCCCATGCGGTAAGAACCAAAAGTAGCATTGGCACTCATCCCGGTTACATAAAGACCCGGATAAGCTTCTTTTGTATTTTCCAGAGTTTGTGCTTCGCCGACTTCTGCCCACATGGATTTTTCTCCCTCAGCCTTTCCGCTGGGTGTAAACAGCCTGACATTCATTTTTCTTTCCAGAGCTTTTACCACCTCAATCGGATGGCCGGTGGCATCAATGACAAATCTCGAGAAGACGGTTAACGGGTCAACATGAAGGCCAGCCATTTCTACCGATGTCCAGTTAATAACAATACCTGCAACTTTCTCCTGCCTGACAACGAGATCTTCCACGCTGACCAGATTAAAGATTTTTACGCCCGATTTTATGGCCTGGAAACCGATCCCACAGACAGCTTCGATGGCGTCGGCCAGATAATAATCCTCCTTGTATTTTTTTGTTTTTATTTGAAGCTCATCCAGAATAGCTTTGCCAGCTTCCTGAACTACGATCTGATTAAACATCATTCCACCGCCCCACATGCCGCCACCAATAGATAATTTCCTCTCAAAGACGGCCGTTTTCAAACCGGCCCTGGCCAGGTAGCAGGAAGCAACCAGGCCGGAAGGCCCGGCTCCACAGACCGCCACATCCAGTTCAAGGCAATTAAGGAGCTTTTCAGTGTAACTTTCGATAATCGCTGTCGAAACAATTTTTTCATCAATCACGATGCTAAAACCTCCAGAGAGAATAATGAAACACGGAGTTAATTCCCCGTGTTCAGGCAGAAAGGGAGCCGAATCAAGCGGTTCTCTGTGTCTATCTACCCTGAATAATGTTATCTGTTTCCGACCGTAGCTTCAAGCCCACGAATTGACTCATCAAGAATCTTCTTAAAATTGATTCGTTACCTCACGATAGAATCTACATGAAAATATTTTGCCTGCTGATTAAGACTGAACCTAATTTCAGGAGCGAGATCGCTCAGGAGGCGAAGAAGCGAGTTTAAAGATGAAGATTGGGGATAATGGAAACTGCCCTCCAGTTCTAAGGCCACTAGTTCTAAATTGCCTACTTTCTCAGCCTAGACATGATATGATGAGCCCACTGTTCTGTGATCATTGACTCCGAATCTCTTATGAACCAGGCAAAAATAGTTATGCTTTCTCCATACTCACATCCTCAGATTTATTCGACAGCCAATAAAGCCGAAATGACCTTAGCCTTTATAACGTTTCCAAGGCAAGGATAAATACACGACTTTAGACTCTGTGGCTAAGGGAGGATTTGACACAAGCCCGCGACGATTGATATGTTAGGAATTTAATGGCAGGAATTTATGGAAATTTAATTATAAAAATTTAAAACTTAGAATAAAATAAGGTTAAAAGAAAATCTGGGAGAAACGCGACACAGGCTAAAATTTAAGCCGCCTTATTCGAAAATAAACCAGCTAATATGCCTGGTTGCCAATATGATAAATTAAGTTGAGGAAAAGCACAGGACATGCTTGATATTAATTCGATTCTTCCAGCCAGAGCCATGGGAATCGATCGGGAGTCAGACAGGCCTGGGCAGTTAAGGCTACCGCTGGCTCCGAACATTAATGACAAGGGGACAGCTTTTGCCGGTTCTATTTTCTCATTGGCCGTGCTGTCAGGCTATGAGACGGCTCTGGAAAGGTTGGGCCAGTTGAACCTCTCAGGTAATTTGTTTCTCCTGTCTTCACACATTACCTATCACCAGCCAGGACTGTCCGACCTTATTACCCGGAGCCGGATAATCGAGGATCTTAAGCCCACCAGAAAAGCCAACTGGAAGATGCGGATAGAAGTGGAAGTAGTGGATGCTCAAAGCCAGAGTTTGTGCGCCACCTTTGAGGGTCTGTATATCCTTCAGGTTGAGAAAGGTTAGGATTATTAACTACGAACAGAAATACTATCGTGAGAAACTATTCCCCTGCCTCCTTTAGGATCTATCTTTTTATTACACTTCATCATCTTTTTTTTCCGGCGATCAACGTTCTGTTCCGAAAAGTTCAAGAAAGCTCTTGTTCTGTCTTCTTTGGCCTACAGGATAAATGGATAAAGTATTTGCCGACCAGGAATTAGACACCAAGAGAAGGCTAGAAACGGTAAGCTAAAATCAATCCTGGGGTAATGGTAAACAGAAGAGCCATTGCACTCTATACCGGCTATAAACCTTCTTTTAGCCTGATAATGAGGAGCACCCCCTAAGGTCCTGATTGCTGACCCAATTCTTAATGCCGAACCCAGACCTCAGCCGTTTTCTCTTAAATCTTCAATTATGGTTGAGTAAGAATCTTTTGAGCCAAATCAAATCCAAAGGCTTCAGCCCTTTTGAGGTCCTCCTCCGTCGGGCCACCATTGAAATCAAACACATCTACAATGTCCCACTTCAATGGTAAAACAATCTCTCTGGCTCGCTTGGAAGCACCTCCGCTCCAGCCATAACTGCCAAAAATGGCTGCGGTCTTAAACTGCACATGCTTCAACGAAGCCATTTCCAGCACCTGGGCCATGGGCGGGAAAAGGGATCCTTCATAAGTGGGCGCACCTATGATCACTCCTCTGTTTTTCCAGAGTGAGGCCAGTATATAACTCACATGCGTTTCGGCCACATTGAAGACCTCAACTGGCAAGGATGCTTGAGAAATACCTTTGAGTACACTGCTCATGACCTTTTCTGTGTTCCCATACATAGAGCCATACAATAGGCTCACGCCTTTTTCAGCAGGTGAAAAAGCGTATTCAGCCCATCGCTTATAAAGATTCACCACCAGCGAAGGCTCCTTACGCCAGATCAGACCATGAGAGGGTGCGACCATCTCTATGGGCACAGTTGATAGTTTTTCAATAGCTTTGAGCACTGAGCGGCTGAAGGTAGCAACTATATTGGTATAATATCTGAGCATTTCACGAAGATAGAAATCTTTTTCGGTGCACTCGTCGTCAAATATGGCCCCTCTTAAAGCGCCATAGCCACCAAATCCATCGCAGGAGAACAAAACTTTTTCGGTCACTTCATAAGTCATCATTGTTTCTGGCCAATGAACGAAGGGCGTAGAGTAAAACCTCAGGATTTTTTTACCAATCCTGAGCTCTTCCTGGTCTTTGACAACTCTGACTTTGTGGTCAATATGGTAAAAGGCCTTCAGCAGAGTTGCACCTTTTTCGCTGACGATAATTTCCGCCTGAGGAGCAATTTTCCTTAAAATAGTGATGATACCTGTGTGATCCGGTTCCAGGTGGTTGATGACCACATAATTGATGTCTGAAATCGGTATTATTTCTTCTATTTGTTCAAAAAACTCATCAGTCTTTATGGACTTGGCCAGATCGATCAAAACATTCTTTTCATCTTTCAACAGATAGGCATTGTATGATATTCCTTCTTGCCCTATGGGCCAGAAACCCTCGAAAAGCTGGGTAAATCGATCATTGACACCTACCCAGTACACTCCAGGCTTTATCTCAACTGGTCTCACCCTATTACCTCCTTTGATATTGCTGCCAGGAACAATATTTATCCAACAGCAATTACCTTAGTGCTTTCCCAGAGCCCGTGAATATTGCAATAAGCAAGGGCATGAATGGTACCCGGTTTGTTGATTTTCATCCAGGTAACCCCGGCATGATGAGTCCAAACCGGGCCTTGATTAGCCCCGGCTACGGCTTCACCATGGGCATTGAATTCAAAGGTAGCAACATCATAAGTGAATTTTTCACCGTCCGGATGGAAAAAAATCTTGATCCATCTGATGTGATGCTCGGTAGTGTTGGGATGAGCAATCTCTTTACCAAGCGAAACCTTCACTTCAAACAGCTCATCCGCTTTAACCCGGTCAGGGCACTCAATCACCGGTACATGTTTTTCGGTTTTCCAATCGGCACTCTGGATACGTTCTGATAAACCCATAGTCACACCTCCTTTGTGTTTTTTATATTTTAACACGGAATGCTAAGACATAAAAACCTTATTGAGTAATATCATAAGCGGGTTACCAGGCCAATGAAGATGCCTGCGTCAAGGCAGATAAACCCGGGCCGCTGTTAGAGTCCGAGCAGGCTCTGGCAGCTAACTAAGGTGAATAAATGGAGAGTTGATGCCGGCCTGATCACCAAAAAAGATTTAACATGGCCTGTTTTATAGAAAATTGCAGCGATTTTTATATTGACCCACCTTGATTTTTACCAAACTAGATCAACTTATATTGAGGTCTGTCCGCTTTATCATTTGACCTCGATATCAAAACTCACCTTAAATCTCCTGACCATCGGACCCCCTTCCTGGCTCGTTTCCACCGTGTAAAGCTTACCGTTTTTCCAGACAGAGTCTCGATTTAAGTTAATTGCTATGGGCATTTTAGCCAGGTACTTCCCTTCTTCATCAAAAAGATCAAAATAGAAAACATCCTTTCTATTTTTTTCTCGTTCAAAGGTCTTAACAAATATCCTGCCCTTATCATCAACGGCCAGGTCACAAAAACACAGAAAATGATCGGGAAAATTCAGCTTCCCGCCAATTTTAATGAAGCTTTCGTATCTTTCCCTATAGAAATCTTTATCGTCATCCCGAATACGTAAAGGTCTGTGCTTTTTCAGGATTTTCTTTATAAGCTTCCCCTCGGGATTGAGAATATCGAGTTCATATTTTTCGGAATGGCCTAAGATAATATTATCGTTGGCAAAAATATCAAAATAAAACGTCGGCCTGAGGAAGTTATATTCTGTCCTGGCAGTTAAATCTGGAGGCTTTTCCGCCAGCGTTATTATCTGTTCGAAATTTGAATTATACTTCCTCAAAATCTTTCCGCCCATCGGAGGTGGTGCTAATATTTCTAACCCTATAAGATTTCCCTGCTGATCTATTTTGACCGGCTGAGCGGGATGTTCTGTTTTCCAGTTAGCTCTCTGCCTGAGAAATCGCCCATCCAGAGAAAAATATATGAAATGTTGAGTGGCGTAATCATGGACAACCAGTTCATTATCAGCTGTGATTTGAAGGAAGAGAGGTCTTTGCATTTCACCCGGCCCCTGCCCCCTCCCTCCTATGCTTCTTAAATATTCGCCATCCTGACTGAAGACTTTGACCTCGGCCACCCGGCTGTCCAGAACATAAATATGGCCGTTATCATCTACATCAAGACCATCGATCGATGAAAAAATATATTTGTCCGATTTATCGGCTGAGCCAATCTGCAATTCTTCTTCAAAAGAAATTATGTCCTTTTTATATATTGGCTGCGCAGGATTTCTGACAACTGTTATGCCTTTCTCATCTTTTATGCTGCCTCTCCAGGCTGATTCCTGCTGCCTGCAGCCAGCAGCATTAAACAAAATAAAAAACAAGAATAAGGATAGCGGAACAATAACATGGCCGCAAAACCCGGCTTTCATTTTACTTACCCTATTTTAGCTGGCTTGATATAGCCTACAGCCAGCTTTTTCATTTGCTTCTTGCCTTATTATCATAACCCAGAGTCTTTTAGCCTAGTTAAGATCCTTCGCCTGGGCAGATAACTTAACCAGATATTTAGCTACATAAGGCGCATCGGACCTGACAATGGAGTATAAATAACCATCTTCATCCATCGCCACCGGGAAATGGTCTAATTCAAGTTTGGTCAAGGGCTTACTGCCCCTGATGAGTATTATTTGCGATTTTCCTTTTTCCCCGTCAAAGAGAGATACATATAATAAATCCCCATGCTCGAAAATAGCATAGTCCATCGGCACAATCGCAAAACCCTGTCCAAATTCAATCAGCTGAGTAGGCCTGAAATAATCAGAAGGACGCTCGATCTTTTTTTCTAACCGGCCATCTTTATAAACGCAGATCTCAAACTTATAAGGATTAATAAAACAAACCCGTCCACTGGCCGTGCAACAGACCCTGAATGGTAGCCTGGCAACAGGAAAATTCTTAAATTTACTGAATTTGGAAGCTACCTCAAACGGTTCACCGAAAGAAGAAATATAATTGCCTTGCTGATCATAGACCTGAATTATCCTGTCTTTTTTTAAGCCCACGGCCAGAATGTTACCATCCTTATCCACATCGAGATGGTTCATCTGGAAATCAACTGGAAATGAGTTAATATATTGCCCGCTTTCAGCAAAGATGTAAATTTTTCTTGTCCCGCCAACAATGATATGGCCTTTTTCATCGGTGGCAATGGATCGGAGATCATTCTCCAATTCCCCTGGCCCCTGGCCTATCTTCCCGATGCTCGCCACATAGTCACCAGTCTTAGTGTATTTTTGAATACGTGTGATTTTATCGTCTAAAATATAAATATAGTTGGAACTAAGAGCCAGATCAGCTATGTTCCCGATTATTTCCCATTCCTTTGAACCGTCTTTACCGATAGTCAGCACAGGCGAGAGTTTAATTTCCTGGGCATAAGAGACGCTGAGGAAAATAAATAATAGCGCCAGGCCAGCCCTCAATTTGAAGAAGTTTTTATCAGGCATTTGGCCTCATCCCCTTTAAAACATTCAGCCATATATATCACATACATATTACGCACATACACTAAATTCTTTATTAAATCAAACTTTATTAAATCAAACAGGTCAGAGCCCCCATCAGGCAGTTTATCTGCAACAGAATGGAGATAGAGGTTACATAAGAGCCGCGGGGATATCATAAGCCATTCCGGGCTCATCATCGGCTACCACCAAGTATGAGCTGCTAAAGGAAATAACCTTTAAAGAAGGCTATACCTGGCCCTGACTGTTCGACTATGTCAGACGCATGTCAGACGCCCGGGTCATAGAATATCAGGCGAACGAAAGATACTCCGTCCCCCGCGAGATAACCTGGCGGTTGATGTCCCCCGGTTACTCCGGAGTGGAAGTGTTTGGCACTAAGCTGGGCACTCATTTACAGAACGGCCCACTCCCGACAGCAGACTTCAAAATGCCGGTCATGACTGAAAATAAAGGGTAAGGGGCATTCGTTCTCTGGTGATTTTTATTCTAAAACCTTTTTGAGACTTTTTATCTTCCTAATTATTATCCTGTCCGGCTCCTCATCGGAAAAATAGATTTCTCCACTAACCATTTTGAATCTTTTCATCTTCCCCATAGACGACTTTGAAACCATTCCAGCCAGATAATTTCTTATCTTCTTCTCCTGCCATGACCGGCTTTCTTTTTCAAAAGGCAAAATGAAAATTTCGCCGTCTTCATTCAGGAAGACAAGATTTTTTTCTTTATCAAAATGAACACTATCAGCCACAAGAGAAGGCAGCCTTTTCTGTTTTTTATCATTTATTCGCTTATTCTCAAGCCTGAAAACTATCTGCCCGTTTTTCCAGTCAACCACTACCAATCCTTCTTTATACTCAGGATCTGGCACATAGTATGAAACAGCTGCGTATTCTTCATCCAAGAACTTTCCATGACTAATATTCCCTCCAATATCTTTAATCGACCATTTCTGGCCAGATTCGTCATACTTTTTTAAGAAAAGGCTGGCTCCCACACCATATAAATAGAGGTTATCCTCACCTACAGGAAGGAAAAGACCCAGCCCAATAAAGCCAGTAGCTTTAGGATTTTTGGCGTTAAGCCCCGAGAGCTTTATCGGTCCTTGTCGAAACTTCTCTTTTCCAGTTTTTGTATCGTAAACGACTGTGTCCTCATAAAGACCGTTACAACCAAGAGCAGCTAAAGCCAGTTCTTTTCCAGTAGGGTCAAAGATTATTCTCCTATCTCCCACGCCATCAATCTTAAAGAGTTCAGCTCCTCCAAGAGTTAAGAACTGTAGAGCTCCAATAACCATAGGATCGTCGCCATAGGAAAGGATTATTTTTCCGTCTGGGGAAAATCCATGAAAGGAGCAATCGCGCTCAAGAACTTTTTCGAGGATAAGTCTATTATCAGGGTCATAAATTTCCAGCTTAGACCAATCGGGCCAGAACTTATTAATCTCGTCAGAATGTTCTATATAAAATAGAGCCCGATGCCCCGAGGAAGAAATATCAAACTTCTTGAATATCATACCAAAGGGTACTTTTTTCTCAAAGGCCACTCCAACCTGCACTGGCTCCTGAGAAAATGTATACCTGGTTGTCAAAATTAAAAAACCAACAATAACTGATAACTTCAAGTAGTTTTTTTTCATATTCCTGCCCCCTTAACATCCATTTATATTATAATTTTTTGTTTTATCGAGAGGATCGACATATTCACCATTTATTCTTAAAGATAAATGAATGTGAGGCCCATTACATTTATCGCCTGTAGAATCGCACCTTCCCAGTATTCCGATGCCGACTTTAACCCTTTTGCCTTCATATAAATTTACCGATGAATCGGTTCGAGGATCGCTTAAAAGGTGACATACTCCCCAATGATATCCATTATCATCAACTACAATGACTGTCCAGCCGCCATCTTCAGAATAATAAACTTGATTCACTACACCATTACACATGCTAAAAATAAATCGTCCATAACATGCTTGTGGATCAGGCACCGAGCCCAAATCTATACCGTTATGGTTTGGTCTGTTTGGAGGCCTAAATCCAGATGTAACTGTAAGTGTATTGCTTGAAAGGAACATAATATTCTTATAACAATCGATTATATTATTTTTATCAGTATCATGGTTGGGAATTATTGTTCCACCTCCAGAACCTTCCCCAGGATCATCGCCTCCTCCCGAACCTCCTGGCTCACCACCATTCTGCCCGCCGGGTGCATAGAAATAAAAAGTCATGCAGTCCCAATAATATCCTGAGCTTGTATATATCTGATCGCCGGACCCATATGTTATTACCCACTGTCTTAAAGTGCAAACATCGTAGGCATACATTGCAGCCTGCGAGATCTTTTTGATAAAAATCAAAACAGAAAGCAAACCGATAATTAAACACAATATGACTCTCCCCTTTCTTTTCATCTTTGCCTCCGCTTTTCTCATATCAAAAAAAAAACGATGTCAAGCATTTTTCTCAAACCTGCTTATATGATATTTATGATATTAATGATATTGATTGGCATCGAACTTATGAAGAAACAGGAGAGGACCATGACTGGCGCTGGAGCGAGCAATGGCTTCCTCATACGGCCTGGTAGATGTAAGCTATTTCAATAAATTGTTAGAAATGGAGAGAAGAGGGATGAATAACGTTTATCAAAAACTTTTAATAGCATCAATGGCCATTTCAGCTGTTCTTGGATTTAATTCCTGCCGCCAAAGCGTCGGAGATACCAGCCGGGTGGAAGATAACACAAAAGATAAAGTCGTCCTTGGCTATGTATTTGTGGAGAACAACTTAATCCAGCCGGAACAAATAGCTGCTCGAAAATTAACCCACATTAATTATGCCTTTGCTGATATAGAAAATGGTGTGATCAAAAAGGGATTTGAGTCTGACGAACAAAATTTTGCACTTCTTAACTCTTTAAAAAAAGAAAATCCTGACCTCAAAGTCCTTATTTCCGTTGGCGGCTGGACGTGGTCTGGTAACTTTTCTGATACCGCCCTGACAGAAGAATCAAGAAGTAAGTTTGCTAAATCAGCGGTAGAGTTTGTCAGAAAATATAAACTTGACGGTATTGATATTGATTGGGAATATCCCGGGCTGCCGGGTATAGGTAATACGCATCGTCCCGAAGACAAGAAAAACTATACGCTACTCTTAAAAGCTCTAAGAGACGAACTTGACAAATATGAAGCAGAAGACAAGAAGCACTATCTGACCACGGTAGCTGCCGGAGCAGCGGATGAGTTTGTCGAGGCGACGGAGATGGGGGAGGTGGCGAGATATCTCGACTTTGTAAATCTTATGACCTATGATTTTTGCGTGGCCGAGGCCGACCCCATTACCGGTCACCACACCTGTCTTTATACCAATCCCGATGCACCAAAGGATATATCAACGAATCACGCTGTCCAGAACTTTATTCGAGCCGGTGTGCCATTAGATAAAATTGTCATTGGTGCCGCCTTTTATGGCCAGGCCTGGGGAGAAGTGGATAGTAAAAATAATGGTCTTTTTCAGCCTGGCAAGCCAGCCTCGATTGATTCCTCGTATAAATCAATCAGGACGGAATTAGAAGGTAATTATGGCTTTAAAAGGTACTGGGATGATGTGGCCAAGGCTCCCTACCTTTACAGCCATTCTCGCCAGATATTTATATCTTATGATGATGCTGTCTCGGTTAAATTAAAATGCAATTACGTTATTGATCAACAGCTTCGCGGAATTATGTTCTGGGAATATAACGGTGATTATCAAAATGAACTGCTGAGTATTATGGCGGAAACGTTGCTAAGAAAATAAAAAGGTTCCAGAGAAAATAAAAGGTTGGCAAAAGCAGCAATTCCCGAATTAACCCGTCGGGCGGAATTAAGGGTTTGGTGGATAATCAGACAATTTAGCCACTTAAGTCTGTAGGGGCGGATCAACGGGTGGCCCGGGCAACGGCCTTCCTGATTTTTTATCCTGGAGCAGGCTTTATTACCAGGCTTTTCTCTTAAAGCGGCCAGACCCGGCGGCTTTTATCCGGGCGGATTTCGGCAGCTATCCGCTGAAGCTTGACTACCATCTCAATCTTTCTCTCGAAGGGCAGTTCTAACAGGAACAAAATTAACTATAGCCTTCTCCTTTTTTATTTTGAAAACTTTTACGCTCTTACCTTATTTGTTATAATTCGTTGCAGCCATATTGGAGGGATAAGATGCAATTCGGACTTGTCCAGGGCGGTTGGCTTGACTATCTTCCAGGCTTATCTGGGTTAGTCATTTTCATAATAGGCATTTTTATTATTGCCCTTGTTTACTTTATACCCATGGTTATAGCTTCCTACAAAAGAGCCAGAACACTGGGCAAATGGATATCGCTTGAGCTACTTCCTGAACTGATAAAGAATAGATTAAATCCCGCCTCAATCAAGCTGCCGACACCCAAGATGAAAGAACTCAAACCAATAGAACAAATCATCAAACAGGAGCTGACCAAATTCAGTTCTCTTTCAATAATCACCATTTCAGATACTGTTAACAAATGCCTGGACTTATTCCTCGCTCCCCTGAAGGTTTTATCAAGACAACTCCTGGCTATAGGGCTTGGCTCGATTCTGTTGGGCCTGATTGGCAGTATGTATCATAATCTTAGCCTCTTCCGGGGTATCTCTATGACGGAACCTGACAAAATTCGATCTTTAGCAGGTTTTATTTCGGCTGAACTTGCCAGGTCAAGGTGGATTCTTCTTTTTGGTCTTTTCGTATCCATAATATATTTGATTCTGTATGCGTTTATCAGCACCTATCCTCTAATCATTAAGAAAAAAGTGTCTAATACGTTATTGACGTCAGAAGAAAAGACAAATTGATATTTACCAATTTCGCTATCAATGGATTATTTACTGCCTTGCCAGAAAAGCTAAATGAAAATATTTTTTGCTCGGCTATCTGACTAAATCCTGTTGCCTCGTCAAAACCAGATCCATTACCTCTCTTGCTCCAACCTGATCTTGAGCAGGAAAATAGTATCTTTTTTTAAATTAGCCCTTGCCCAGGTTTTCTGTTTTTCATCCAGAAGCTCACCCATTCCGGCCAGAATGTTCCGGTCATTAAGGCTTTCCACAAATGCCAGGCATTTTCTCAAGTAATCTTTAAAACTCATTCTGGTGCGTTTCTCAACGATTTGTTTATTTACCGGCCAGCGGTTTTTTAAAAAATGCCAGACGTCGTAAACATCTCGATTGGCTGTTTTTTTGCGCTCCAGCATGGCTACCAGCTTATGAGCGAACATATCTTCTCTGACCATGACCAGCATCGGAATGCCCAAATAGTTCTTTAGCTGGAAGCTCGAGCCAAAGTTTCTTAAATTAACTTCAATCTTAATGTTCTGTGCCTGGTCATCATAGGAAAGGACAAACAACAAAGTATGTTGCTTTCGGTGTTTTTCTTTTATAACTCCATATTGATCGAGGATCACCTCGAGTTTTTTATAAACGGAAGATTCCTGCTCACTGTCTAAAAGATCAAAGTCTAAATCTACCGAGAAACGCCCGAGGCGATAAAAAAGATAGGCAGCAGTCCCACCCTTAAAACCCAGAACCGGGCCAAGCGAAGTATCTGTATAGATATCTTTTAATATTTGAAGCAGGATGGTTTTATGGGTGTTGATATCAAGCATGGGCGGCCAGCTTATAATAGGAATTCAGCCTTTTCTCCATGGCCGGGTTGCCATAGATGGGAATTATCTCAAAGCATTTGTCCCAGTTAATGGAGGATAAGTTGTCGAAGTGATAGTTTTTGTTCAGGTATATTGTGTCCAGGAAAGCTCTTTCTTTGGAGGCAAAGTAATAATTATCTTTTGTCTCCAGGCCAAGGGAATTGGTCAAAATAGGCTCCTTTATTCGCCGAAAAACATAAGTCTGGCCGTCGCAGGATAACTCACGACTTAGGTAACTGACCACAAAAATCTGATCATAATGCTGGAAGACCACGCCCTCTCTGGCCAGGATAGTTTCCAGGCTAACATAAGACGGGGTGTATATTTTGACCGCCAGCTCCAGCCGGTCATAGTCTTTATCCTTGGCATAAATTCCCTTACGGATGGGGTAAAGCTTACCGGCTTTTACATAGCGGTAGGCATATTTTTTAACCAGTCTGGCATCGGTTTCTTTCCAGATTAAAGACAGTTCCTTAAAAGTAAAGACTGTGTTCTCAGAACGGAGTAAGACTGATAAGCGATCCCTTTCCATAATCATAAACCAATAGTACCCATTTATGGGCACTTTTAGTTTATGCTTTTAGCCAAGGAAGTCAAGCCCCGGTATTTGACCTAACCCAGCAAGTGCCAGTTTTTCAAGCTTAAATTGGCCAGACCCGGCGGCTTTTATCCGGGTGGATTTCGGCAGCTATCCGCTGCAGCTTGACTACAATCTCAATCTTTCTTTCGAAGGGCAGCTTAGCCAGCTGGCGGCGGCGCTCACGCTTTTTTTCGAAAACTTGTTCAGCAGATTTATTCATTACCTCCGCCTTCTTCGAGCTTCCTCAGCTTATCTGTCAGGCCATATTTTTGGACGCCGGGATAAAAGACACATCCAGGCGATAAATAAGGATCGGCTTAATATAATAAAATACGTGGCGGCAACCCCACCGCCAATCGCATAGAGTTTAATTATTCCCAGGTGGGCCATTGCTTAAATGTCGACAAGGGGGCAATAAGGGCCTTTCCCATCTCTCTTAATCCTGATTTTTTATGGCATAAAAAAAGGGGACACCAAAAGGTATCCCCTCTAATGAAAATTGCGCTAAAAATAAAAAAACCCGGCAACGACCTACTCTCCCACGGAGTTTCCCCCGCAGTACCATCGGCACCGAAGGGCTTAACTTCCGAGTTCGGAATGGGATCGGGTGTTTCCCCTTCGTTATGGTTGCCGGGATTAATTATCGATTAAACCCGGGACACGTTCCTATAATAGGAACATATCCCATATGATTGCTAACAAAGCGGCATGTTTCACCTTGATAAACTTTATGGTCAAGCCTCACGGGCTATTAGTACTGGTCAGCTCAACGCATCACTGCGCTTACACACCCAGCCTATCAACCTCGTCATCTACGAGGGCCCTTTAGCCCCTTGCGGGGAGGGAGATCTTATCTTGGGGCGCGCTTCCCGCTTATATGCTTTCAGCGGTTATCGCTACCGAACACAGCTACCCAGCGCTGCGCCTGGCGGCACAACTGGTAAACCGGAGGTTCGTCCATCCAGGTCCTTTCGTACTATGGACAGCCCCCCTCAAATCTCCTGCGCCTGCCGTGGATAGAGACCGAACTGTCTCGCGACGTTCTAAACCCAGCTCACGTACCCCTTTAACCGGCGAACAGCCGGACCCTTGGGACCCGCTTCAGCCCCAGGATGGGATGAGCCGACATCGAGGTGCCAAACAGTCTCGTCGATGTGAGCTCTTGGAGACTATTAGCCTGTTATCCCCGGCGTACCTTTTATCCGTTGAGCGATGGCCCTTCCATACGGGACCACCGGATCACTAAGCCCTGCTTTCGCACCTGCTCGACCCGTCGGTCTCACAGTCAAGCTCCCTTATGCCTTTGCACTCTGCGGTTGATTTCCAAACAACCTGAGGGAACCTTAGGGCGCCTCCGTTACATTTTAGGAGGCGACCGCCCCAGTCAAACTACCCACCTAACACTGTTCCCCTCCCCGATAAGGGGAGTGGGTTAGAACTTCAGAACATGAAGAGTGGTATCTCACTGATGGCTCCACCACACCCGGAGGTGCGGCTTCAAAGCCTCCCACCTATTCTGCGCATCATGTTCCAAAATCCAATGCTAGGCTGCAGTTAAGGTGCCGGGGTCTTTCCGTCCAGCGGCAGGTAACCGGCGTCTTCACCAGTACCACAGTTTCGCCGTGCCCCTCTCTGAGACAGCGCTCATGTCGTTACGCCTTTCGTGCGGGTCGGAACTTACCCGACAAGGAATTTCGCTACCTTAGGACCGTTATAGTTACGGCCGCCGTTTAC
>DCDG01000004.1 GCA_002316315.1 Candidatus Aminicenantes bacterium UBA1061
CCAACCATCCCGGGAAAAAAGTGTATGAGACGGTTATCATTGATGGACTGGAGCAGATTCTCTGGCCGGACCACTGCCTCCAGGGAAAAGAAGGAGCCAGACTGGTTTCGGGTTTTGACGATCGGCCCGTCGAGGCTATTTTTAGAAAAGGGACCGATCCCGGAATTGACAGCTACTCCGGTTTTTTCGACAATGGCCGGAAAAAATCCACCGGGTTGGGTGACTACCTCAAAGGACGCGGCGTGAGCGAGGTCTATGTTTGTGGGCTGGCCGCAGAGTACTGCGTGCTTTATACCGCCCTTGATGCGCTGGAGCTTGGTTTTGAGACTTATTACATCAAAGATGCCACCCAGGCCTTGAGTCAGGAAGGCTTTAACCAGGCGAAAGAGCTGGTGGCGGGGCACGGTGGGAAATTGGTGACTTCAGACCGGGTTGGCTAACCTCATGAGCCAGCAGCCGGCAAGATTAATTAAAGAATCTGAATATTCCAGATGCACTTTTAGATAAATAAATCCGCACTGCTTTTAAACCTAATAGACGATATTCGCCTCTCTATGAAATCAATGATGTTATTTTATTCTCTGGCAATAAGAAAACACTGAATGTAGATTTAAAGTGGTACAAAAATATGTTTGTCTAGGGACGGCTGCAGGAAAGAGCAAAAACTCAGTCTGTAGATATCGTCTCCACCAAATACACACCCCAAATATGCATCCCTGAGCATTCTGCCCTGGCAGAAAATTTTAGCCAGATGCGGAGAAACTAAAGACTGAGATTTATTTTTTATTATGTCTTGTCGTAAAGGCAGGCATTCCATCTGGCTAATTAATTATTGGTTAATTAGATTAATTACCCACCCCCAGCAATGGCCAACGCCCCTCCACCTGGCCTCTTTTAGACAGCCATGGCCTGACTCCGACCTGGGCCAGACCTTTTTTACTTTTTGAGTCTTGTTTTTTTCTAAATCAATTTGTTTTTATATATTTTTATTTTAACTTGTGAATCTGCCTGTTATTATTTCCTTTCTTTATTTTTTGTTTACTAATTTTTTAATTACTCTCTGATCGGGCTAATTCGGTTTTTCACCTGATTTTCAGCGTTCATTGAATTCTGCTTACCAGCCTGGTTTTTTCTTATTTCCTTTTTTCTTTCCTCTTTGATTTTTTGAATTTATCTTTTTCTTGGCCTTTATTATGTCTGTCCGAGTTTCCGCTGCTCTTTCTGGCCTTTTCTGCCCCGGGCCGGTAGAGGACTCGTCCTACTTTTTCTGGCTTCAAGTCCGAAAGCAAAAGACGTTTCTGTTCTTTTTTCTCTTCAAATGTTCGTGGGACATAGACGGCCTTTCCTGTTTCCGGATCTTTTCCCGTGTAATACATGCAGGTCGAGCGGGTCATCGGAGTCGGGGTGAAAATCTGAACACCTTCGACCGGCCTTTCCCCTTGAACTTCGAGCTTCTGAACGTATTGAGCCAGTTCCTTGGCTTCTTTTAACGTTGTTCCAGGATGGGCAACCATAAAATAATATTTGAGGTGCTGCTTTTTGTCGCCGCTTAATTTCTGAAAAAGGCGTCTGAACTCTTCGAGCGGCACCGTGCTCTTGTTCATCAAGCGAAGAACCTCCGGCGAGACATGTTCAGGCGCGATTTTGAGCAACCCGGAAACATGGTGACTGATCAACTCCCGCAAATATTCCGGACTGCTTAAAGCCAGGTCATAGCGGATGCCGCTCCGCACAAAAACTTGTTTCACCCCCGGTATGGCCCTTGCCTGCCGCAGAAGATTAATGATACGACGGTGAGAGCGGTCAAGTTTCGGGCAGGTCAGACAGAAGCCGCGCTCACAGTCATGGCAATCCATCCCGTACATATTGGCTGTCGGGCCGCCCAGGTCATCTATATAACCTTTAAATTCTGGATGGCGAGTAAGACGCCTGATTTCCTTCAGAATCGATTCTTCCGAACGGGAGACAATGCGATCACCCTGATGAAGCGATAGCGAGCAAAATGAACAGCGACCAAGACAGCCACGATGCGTCACCACCGAAAATTTCGCCATTTCGAGCTCATGATAATCGGCCGGAATGAAGCGGCTGAAGGGCAGACCATAAATCCAGTCCAGAGTCTCCGGCGTATAAGCGGCAGCTTGGTATTGCAAAACATAGCGGTTGGCATGCTTTTGAGCCAGGTTTTTGTAATTGGCCAGAACTTTCTGGGCTTCCAGAAACTTCTCCCGAAGCGAAGCTACCTCTTCATATGATGGTATTTCTTCAAAATCGGGTGGCAGGTTATGACTGATGACAGCGGTTCCGGGGATGCCATCGAGAGGGTGACCTTCGCCGAGGCGCCCGGCAATTTCAATCACTTGTAGTTCTCCCGGACCGTAAACCATAAGATCCGCTCTCGAATCGAGTAGAATTGAACGGCGAACCCTGCTTTCCCAGTAATCATAATGGGCGAATCGGCGGAGTGAAGCTTCAATTCCACCTATTATTATCGGAACACCGGCAAAGAGCTGCTTAAGCCGATTGCAGTAAACAATGACCGCCCGATCAGGTTTGCCTGATATATAGCGAGCCCGGGGGTCTTTCTCCCGCCGGCGAAGAAGCGGCGTATAGTTGGCCAGGCAGCTATCGATCGAACCCGAAGTTACACCGAAAAAAAGCCGCGGCCGCCCCAGACGCTTAAAATCCTCAGTTGACGTCCAGTCGGGGCGGGCAATGACGCCGACTTTATAGCCCTGAGCATCAAGCACCCGGGCTATCACGCCAACTGGCGACAGGGGGTGATCGGCATAAGGATCGCCGCTGACCAGAATGACATCAAAATCTTTTCCCTCCAAGCTGATCATAAACTTATCTCACCTTTTGTCTTATCTTCATCCAGATATAAGCTGCCGTGATAAAGATCTTTTCTGGCCAGCTGTTTAGCCATATAATTCATTATAAATTATATAATTATTCTTCTCTCGCCTTTTTCTATCGCTTTTATAAACTCATTTTACCAGAAAAAAGAGAAAGCAATTCTTAGATTGGAATTATTCAGACTAAAACCATATGGAGAGACGATCCGGCTAACTATCTTTTTATGCCGGACAACTGCTATTTCTTTACCAGACATATGCCTTCCTGATGGGAGGTCGAGGTTGTATTTTGCCTGCTATTAATTTTTTGAGGGGCAAATAGCCTGGTGTTCTGCCTGGTTTTTCTCGGTTGACTCCCCATAAAAAGGGCTGGCTTTTATTTCTTCGGGTGTAAGTTTGTCAGTTACCAGCCACTTATACCACTTCAGAGCTGACTCAACCAGAATAATCACAGCCAGAACCACGATGGCGATGGATAAAATGACCAGCACAACATTTCCCTGGGGCAAATAATTATTAACAATATTCAGATAGGCGGCATAGAGTGTGGTCGCGCTAATAAACAAAAAGGGAATAAGAGTAATCCACAGATAGCCGGCCTTCCCCTTTTTGATAATGATCGTTGTTCCCAAGGCCAGGGCAATCGCCCCTAAGAGTTGATTGGAAGTGCCAAAAAGAGGCCAGATAGTCGAGATATTTCCACCATAAACTAGATAACCCCAGCAGAAGGAAATCAGAAAGCTGGTCAGGATAATCCCCGGCCACCAGTTGGTGTTTTTTAATGGCTTATAAATTAAGCCGCCAGCTTCCTGAAGAAGATAACGGCCAACACGCGTGCCGGCATCAATCGTTGTTAAAATAAACAGGGCCTCAAACAGAACAACAAAATGATAGATATAACCACCGAGCTTGGCCAGGAAAGGAATCTTAGAAAAAATAAAGGTCATGCCCACACCCAGGGTGACAGCCCCGCCTGGCCGTCCAGCTATATTTTCCCCGACTAATTGTGACAGGGCAGGGAGATCCACAACTTTCATGCCCAACTTTTCAAAAACCGCTGGCGAAACATTAATCGCAAAGTAATCAGCCGGAATCAAGCTGGTAGCGGCAATTAAAGCCATCAGGGCAACAAAGCCTTCAGCCAGCATGGCTCCGTAGGCAATGGGCAGGATGTCTTTCTCGTTTTTGATCATCTTGGGTGTTGTGCCAGAGGAAATTAAAGCGTGAAAGCCGGAGAGAGCCCCACAGGCAATGGTGATAAACAGGAAGGGCCAGACTTTGCCCGGAATGATTGGCCCACCGCCATGAACGAACTGGGTAAAAGCCGGCATTTTAATGGCCGGATTAACGATGATCACCCCGATGGCCAGAAGAAAGATGACCCCGAGCTTCATGTAGGTGCTTAAATAATCACGGGGTACAAGCAGCAACCAGACAGGCAAAACAGCCGCTAAAAAGCCATAAGAAGCCAGAATAACTGTCATCTGCTTGGCATCAAACATCAAAAAGCGGCCAAGAGCGGTTCTGGCAATGAATGGACCGGAGGCCACGGCAATGATTAACAGGCTTACTCCAATGATAGTGGCACCGGCGATATCACGCGGCCTGATCCATTTCATATAAATGGCCATCAAAAAGGCAATCGGGATGGTGATGCCCACCGTAAAAGTCGCCCAGGGGCTGTTAAACAGAGCATTGACAATGACCAGAGCCAGGCCGGCCATAGCAATAATCAAAATAAAGATAACGGCAATAGCTGTGGCCACTCCGGTCACCTTGCCGACCTCTTTCCGGGAAATATCAATAATTGAAGCCCCATCATATCGGACCGAACCAAACAGAATGACCATATCATGGACAGCGCCGGCCACCACTGCTCCAATTAAGATCCAGAGCACACCGGGCAGATAACCGAACTGGGCGGCCAGCACCGGCCCGACCAGCGGCCCGGCTCCAGCGATGGCCGCAAAATGATGGCCAAACAGGACTAATTTATTAGTCGGCACATAATCATAGCCATTTTCCAGCCGGTAAGCCGGAGTCGCCCGCGACGGGTCCAGAGCCAGGACTTTGGCCGCAATAAAGGCTCCATAAAAGCGATAAGCCAGAGCATAGACACAGACCCCAATGATGACCAGGGTAAGACCATTCATCTTATTATTCCTTTTAAAAAGAAATAATTAGAAGTAAGTATAGCAAAAAAAATGGCTCTTATCTTTCCTTTTTGACCGGCCTCCGAATCTACCCCGAAAATGGTGAATAGACCTCATCCGGCTTCCAGTTGAAAGAGGTTGGGGATAAAAAGAAAAAGAAGGAATGAGGCGACAGGAGGGGATGGAGAAATAAGAAAAAATGGGGACAAGGGTATCACGTCCCCTTTTTATCAGCTGGCTTTTCTGATTTCCACCCGGCCGCTAAAAGCTTTGGCAGTCAAATAGGCTCCGCCCTTGCCGACTTTCCCTTTGATTTGCTTATCGGAGATTTCGCCAATGACTTCGACCGGAAATTCGGTTTTCACTCTCCCGCTGAAAGCTCCAGCCTCAAGTTCAAACGACGAGCTGGCCGGCAAAATCAGAACCACATCGCCTGAATGAGAATTAAATTGATAGCGGCCGTCGTTATTTAATTCACCCTGGTAGTTAATCGAGCCGCTGACTGATTTGGCACTGACCTTCTTCGCCTGACTGACGTCTCTCAAATCAATCGAGCCGCTGACGGCTTCAGCCTCTATTGAGCCTTTGACTCCGGTAGCCTGAATATCTCCTGAGACCGAATTCAACTGGACATCACCCTCGATCTTCTCGATCTTAATGTCTCCGCTGACGGCTTTGGCCACGACTGACTTTTTCCCTCCGCTGATTTCCACATCCCCGCTAACGGTGTTAGCCATAATCTGTCCGCCGGCCCCCTCTATCCCAATATCACCGCTGACTGACCTGGCTTCAACTGAAGCATTTTCAGGTATCCACAGAGTATAATCAACAGAAACCGAAGTGTGTTTACCAAAAAATCCTCTATTTTCAGGATATCTGGTTTTAATTGTAACCAGGCCAGGCTCGGCTTTGATCTGAATTTCTACTTCTTCCATTGCTTTTTTAGCTTCCGATTCATCTCTGGCTTCTGCCCGTTTAATGGCCTCTATTTTTACTTTATCTTCTTTCCAGACAGAAATCCTGATGTCACCAGAAATATTATTAATCATGACCTGTCCGTCCTTAGCCAGGCTTTCCACTTTCTCCAATTTCTGTTCAAACCGGTCGCCGGCCAGAGCGGCCACAGGCCTGATCAGCATCAAACCGAGAATTAAAACTAACGCCAACTGGCAGCCCCGCTGGTTTTGATTTTTCTTTTTGTTCTTGTTCATGATTCTTTCTCCTTCTTTTGTTCTTTTTATAATTTTTCAGTCACGAAGTTTCTAAAACAACAGGTGGTTTCCAGCATATTGTTTAAAAAATTGAGTTTTGAGTTATAGGCGCTCAACAAATAATCCCGGGCCTGCAGGTTATCTGGCTCCTGATTGACAGCCTGCTGGCAGAGATCTATTGTCCGGTCCAAAAGCTGTAGATTCACCTGAAGGATTTCCGCGATTTCCGGTGGTAACCTGTTATCAGCCGCGGATAACTTCATAGCCTCTGTCAGAGACTCTATCGCCTGACGGTAATAGAATCCGGCTTCTTCTATTTTCTCCAGTACCTGCTGGTCAGCCAGCTGAGACTTTTGCCCGGCAGGCTGTTGCAAGTGGCGCCCCAGAAAAAAAGCCCCGGCTATCATAGCCAGGATGATGAACAGTGCCGCACTATATTTCCAGGCCCGGTTGGTCAGTGATAGTCTATGAAAAGTCTTCCTTCGCATCTCTTTTTTTCTTTCCTCAGCTGTCGTCTCTTTTCGGAGCAGAGGTATAATTTCCGCTTCCAGCCTGCCTTTAAGTTTTTCCCAGACTTCGCTCGAGGGTTCAGTCCCACCCTCCCCAGCCGCAGCCGCCCGGGCTCCAGACCTGATAACCTTCAAATCGTTATAAATCTGGCAGCACTTAGAGCAGGTGGCCAGATGAGCCTCCAGTTGATGATAATCTGTTTCCTTTATTTCATTATCAAGAAGCTTATTTATTAGAAGCTGTGCTTTACGGCATTTCATGGCTTAACCCCTCCAAGCCAATGTTTTTTCTTCAGAATTTTTCTGAGTTTCAGCCGTGCTTTAAACAGCTGAGATTTAGAGGTCCCGGCCTGGCAGCCAAGGATAGCGGCGATTTCCTCATGTGTTAGCCCTTCAACTTCGTGCAAAATAAAAACTGTCCGCAGCTTCTCTGGCAAATAAGACAGCGCTTCCCGGATCGCTCTGGTAAGATCGCCTGGCAGCGAATCAAAATCCTGCCCGCTTTGACTCTCTTCAACTGGTGTGAGCATGCCAAGCTTCTGTTCTAAGGTTCGCTGGCGGCGAAGATAGCTATAACAGGTATTAAGCGACAGGCGATAGACCCAGCCCGGAAAAAGATCAGCCCGGTTGACCTCTTGAATAGATGAAAATATTTTCAGAAATATATCCTGAGTTAAATCTTCTGCTGCCTGCTGGTTATGAGTCAGACGATAAGCCAGTCCGTAGACTTTATTTTTATAAAGATAGTAAAGTTCTTCGAAAGCTTCAATCTGTCCCTGTTGCGCACCCCGAATCAGCTTTTCTAAATTTGAAGTGCTAACCTGCCCTTGATTCCGCATCACTTCTGCTCGCTTATCCTCATCATTTCGGGTGACAGACTGGCTCTGGCTTTGATTATCATTCAGGCTTAATTTTAATGCCAGCGGATCATCTAAAAGTGTCATTCTGCCCTGACCTCATAAGTAGAAGACAAAAGACAGGGCAAAAAGGTTGCCTTAAATTTAGAAAAAGAAGTCTTATCTTTCCTTTTCCACAAAAGTCTGTAATCTGTCCAGAAAATCAGGGATGGCGGCTACCACCCGGTTCCAGTTTGGGATATGGGGGGAATAAAGAGGATCTTCCAGAAATTTCTCGCCGGCTATCTGGAGAGCCCTGGTAAAAGCTTCGGCCATCAAGCTTTCCTTATGAAAATCAAAAACCAGCGCATTCATCTCCGATTCATCCTGATATCTTTTGACATAGTCATTGGCCGTCCGTTGATAATTAACGATGATGGTCCGAAGGGTGGCTTCAGACATGACGATACCTTCCATGGCCAGGTTCCTGAATATCGCCCTGGCGATATCAATTGACATCTTCATCAGCCCGGTTGACGAATCCTCGGCTGAAAGCGGCTGATGCTTGTGCTCATAGGTTTCAAGGATTTCCGTCTGGCAGATGCGACGCAGTGAATAATTTCTATAAACTTCGGCCAGTGTTTCGACTTCAATCCCCCAGTCGGCAGGTATCCGGTTAATTCTGGCCAGCTCGGTAATCATAGAAAACTCACCAGATAGAGGATAGCGGAAGCTTTCCAGATAAGTCAGAAATGGCAGATGTCCATAGATTCGGATCAGGCTGGTCACCAAAGGAAAATAAAATAGCCTGGTCACCCGTCCATGCAACCGGTCAGTAACTCGGGCATAATAACCCTTGCAAAAGGCATATTCAATCCGGGGAGAAGCAATTGGATAGCAAAGACGGGCGAGGAGCTCTCTGGAATAATTAACAATATCGCAATCATGAAGGGCAATAATCTTACTCTCATCGCGGGCCAGAATATAGCCATAGGCCAGCCAGACAGAACGCCCTTTCCCGTCATCTCCGGCTGACAGACCAGCCCCCTCAAGGACACCGTAAAGCTCAGCTGCTCGTGGCCCCGAAGCCCAGATAACACAATGCTCTTGCGGTAAAACAGAAAACATTTCTTTTGTCCTGACCAAATCTTCTTTTTTGTCTGTCCTTCCCAGAACAATGACTATTTCATGCAGATAATCTATGTTCTGAAGATGACTGAGTATTCCATTGAGGGCTGGCGAACCCAGCTCGGCCGGTGTGACCGGCAAAACCAGGGCAATTGGCCGGTGGCGGTTGAATTGACGCAAATTATCTTCCATCTTTTCGAGTTTTAGCTCTCCCAGGCGGTGAAAAGTTGGCACTACTCCCGTTTGACAGAAATCAGCCATGGTTACCTCCTCTTTGATTTATTGTATTCATTTCATTTATTTCAATATTTTATGTGGCTTCCGCTAAAAAAAGAGTGAAGCTGATTTAAATCAAACCTCAAGCTGACCCGATTTGAGCCAGTAATTGACCGCCTCCGTCCACCCCGCTGGACCAGCTTTTTTGGTTTTATAAATATTTTCAGGAAGTTTTTTCAGTACTACCGGCTGCCCGTCCGGCCTGGCCACCAGCACTGGCAGTTCTACTTCTTTTAGCATCGGCCAATCATTGGCCGCATCGCCTAAACCTAAACTTATGATCTGACCGAACTTTCTTCGGTAAAGTTTTTTCAGGATTCTCACCGCTCGCCCTTTATCATTATTACCTGTTAAATGGATAAAACGCCCTCCCCTGACCACTTTAAGTCCGGCTTCTCTGGCCTTTTGCCTCAAGAGCCTGATCTGGGCTGAATCTTCTAACTGGCAGGGCTCATCATATTCACGCCGGGCGGCCAGCCTGGCTTCACCCAGGCTAAGCCCCGTTATCCGGGCAATCTCTTCAGGCCGGCAATCGCCAAAGCCCTTAACTTTTAGAGGAAAGGATTTCCTCATATTCACCAAAAACTGCCTCAACTGGCGATAAGGAAGACCAAGCTCAATTACCAGATAGTTTCCTTTTCGTTTTGGCTTATAACCTGAGTTTTTGAGCTGCTCTGGAGTAAAGTATCCTGGTGAAATAAAAATTGCCCCGCCATTTTCAACAATAAAAGGATGCTTCAAGTCAAGCTGTCTGGCAATAACTTCGGTCTCTGCTCTGGTCTTGCTCGTACAGAGGACAACCGGCACTTGCTTCTTTTTAAGCTTCTCCAAAGCCGGCTGTGCTGCCTGAAAACTATAGGTTTCAGCATCAAGGAGAGTACCATCAAGATCAGTAAAGACGACAAAACGATTGGCCATCAGACTGCTTTCTCTTAAGTCTATGATTAACTAACAGGCTGGTTTCTTTTCTGGATTAGCTTTGTTCTTAAGATAACAAAGGCAAGAAAGCCCTGTCAATAAAATTTTTCTAAGAGCCAGACATTAAAAATAGACACCATTCATTTTTATACTTTATTTCTGCTTTATTTCATTCTGCGCTTTATATTAAAAATCCCCTAAAACACCGCGGGTCCGGGAACTGGCAAGTCTGACCGAAAAGTTTTTCAGCCATTTGTCTGGATGCTATTCTTATCGATTATAAAAATTGTTCCTGCTTTTTATGACTTGCCTCAAAACTATTTTAACTGGCATAAAATTAAATTTTGAATCCCGCTTGGCCAGCTTAAGTTCCTGGTCTAGGTTTATATAATCCTATCTTATATCCTAATCTTAGCCTCACCTCAATAACGCAGATAGCTACCGGGCCAATTAACACCATCGAAATTACAGGCCGGATATACCGTCCAGGAAAATCCTTTCCATATCTGGAGACGGAATCTGTTTTAGCTCCTCAGCCAGGCTTTCATCCTGAAGCACCGGTTCGAGGTTGAGCCGGGCAAAATAGTTGAAGCTTTTCCCCTGTAAGTTCTCCCCCAGCTTCTGATTCAGTCTGGCCGCAAGTTCATTTTTCCCCTGGATAGCCTTATAGACCCGCCAGCTCGTCTTGAGCTTTTCTATTTCTCCAGAGCAGACAATTTTTCCATTATTAATTAAGATCACCTCATCACAGACCCGCTCGATTTCAGGCAGAAGGTGCGACGACAGAAAGATAGTGGTGCCACGGGCTTTGAGTTCCAGAATGAGATTCCTGATTTCATACATGATGATAGGATCAAGTCCGGTGTAAGGTTCATCAAAAATAAGGAGGTCAGGCTGCCCGATAGTGGCTACCCCGAAAGCTACTTTCTGCAATGTTCCTTTGGAAAGAGTTTTTATTCTTCTGTTAAGATGCTCGGTCAGTCCAAGCTTGTCTACCAGGCTTGGCACCAGTTCAGAAGCCTCATCGCAGCTCAGTGCCGCACCTCTGGCGGCAAAAAGGAACATCTCCTTGACTGTCAGAAACGAGTAGAGGCTGGCCGATTCCTGGAGATAGCCAATTTTCGGAGTGGCCGCAGGGAGAGACTGCTTTTTTTCTGGAATATAGGTGACTTCTCCCGCCTCCGGCTTTAACAGATTCAGAATAATTCTCAGGGTCGTGGTTTTGCCTGCACCATTTGGGCCGAGGAAACCGGTAAGCTTATTCCTGGCGATAGAAAAATCCACTCCCTTCAGTGCTTCTTTACCTTTTCGGTTGAGGAATCCTTCCTTATAGGTCTTTTTCAAACCACAGATGCTGAGGGCCTTCTCTCCAAAGCTCTCCGGATTGGAGGCAACTAACAGATTATCCTTGGAGGCCATCGATTTAAAAACTAACCAGGACAGGAAAATCAGCAACGCTGAAAGAATAAGTAAGTAGATTAACTGCCAGCCAAAGTTTCCCGTCCAGCCTGGCATAAAAGTCAGAATAAAAGCATTGGTTAGGTTGAATGTTCCTAACTGGCTCCTTTCCAGCAGTTCACTCATCTGAAAAACTTCTTCAAAAGCAAAAATAGCAGCTATTTCTATCAATATGATGCCGACAAAGTTCATCACTCCCTGGAGAAAACAGGCCAGAAAAAATCCTGCCGAACAGATGTAAATTGTTGGCACTAACTGCCGACCCAGAATTTTAAGGATCCGGCTGACATCCAACCATTCATGACTGATAGCCAGACCGACAAGACAGGCAAAGGCCACCAGAATATAAGATAACAAAATCAGGGTGATTACACTGAGGAACTTTCCCCAGAACAGGTCGGAAATTCTAAAGCGAACAACTAGAGGATCAATTTCTCTTGATTCAAACTCATCTCGTATCAACCCTCCGCTCAGCAAAACCGAGAGAAAAGCAAAAATCAGGCCCATATTGGCCGCTCCCTGCTCAGGCGAGCGAACAAAAAAGATAAGATAAAGGCAGTAGAGGAGATAAGCCAGAACTATGACCACTTGAATCTGGCTGGTTCTCAGGATTTTTTTCCAGGTTACTTTAATGACTTCACCGATCATTAACCCTTCTCCTTTATTTTGAATATTTCCAGCTTTTATCTAGCTTATGCCCGTCAATTCTAAACATCAAGAGAAATTTGGCACCAGGATTTTATAAGGTCTAAATAATTGCAGACGATAATAACGACCTTTTTTTCTCAGGAGATGAGAAAAAAATCTTTTCCAAATCGTCTTTACCTGTAAAGTCAGGTTGACGACAGAAATGGCCAGGGACAACAAAAGTTTACTTTTCTCTTTGCTGAACAGGCCTGATCAGCCAGGATATCAAGGGTCAAGCAAGCTGGCATCGGACTTGCATTTTAAAAATTCCTGTTCGCGGGCAGAAAAAATTAAAAAGGAGGTTCAGATGAAAAACAACGCGTTAAAAAAACTTATGGTTATCACTCTCATCGTAGCCGCGGTTTACAGTCTCCTGCCAGCTCTGGCTCAGGCAGCGGCACCGGCTAAAGACAAATGCTTCGCCGAGTTTGATAGGTGCACGAGAGAAGATGTCCGGACAAAATTTCCCTGGAGCAGCATTGATTATCTGGACTGCGAAGTAGCTCTTGCTTCCTGCCTGGTCCACCAGTTTACCTGATAAGAGCCAGGCGTCATCGAGGCTGCACAAAAATGAAAAAATTGAGAGCTATGAAAAAAACTAAAGCAAACCTGGAGAAAGGGCCCGTTTTCGGGCCCTTTTCCCGGCAGGTCTCAGGAAGAAAGCGGGCTAATTATTCACCTTTTTTTATTCTGTTATTCTTCTGTTCAGGATTTCTTATCCTTACCTCGGGAATTTCCCAACCGGCAGTCAAGAGCAAGAAAATAGTAGAAAAGCTTATTCCCATCACTGAGGACAGTTCTTTTCACTTCGGTCAGGACGAGAACTATATTTTCAATTCGCCAGCCATGCTGGAAGTGGCTGGAGAGAATATCTATGTCCTGGATAGTCTTGACCACAGACTGCGTATTTTTGATCTGAGTGGAAAATTTGTGCGATCAATCGGTCAAAGAGGCAAGGGACCGGTGGAATTCAACCATCCTCAGGGACTGTTTATTGACCCGGTCAAAGAAAAGATTTATGTGGCTGATACCAGAAACCTGAGAATCCAGATACTGGATCTAGAGGGGAAAGAAATCTCCACGCTGCAGTTTACCTTCCCACCGGTGGCAATGACAGTTTTAAAAGATAAATTGCTGGTAGCCGCTTTTCCCAGCAATGCTCTTATCATGAAAGATGAGCCATTGATCAGAATTTATAACTCCGATTTCAACCAGACCGGCGCCTTTTTAAAACCGATTAAGGCCAGCGACCCGAGCGTCAATCTCCTGGCCAATCAGTTTGTCATAAAAAAAGACAGGCTAGACCAGCTGGTCTGCGCTCGCCAGTTCTGTCTTAACGAGATACAGGTTTACGACGAGACAGGACACCTCAACCATCGCTTTGAAATAATTTATAAGGCAGCAAATCTGGCCAGCCCGGGAATTGATATCATGATTAAAAATGACCTGGATGTCCAGAAGATCGCTTATTTCGTGGGAGACATCGCCTTTGATTCACGTAACAATTATTATTTTCTGGCAGGAAACACCGGACTCAAATCGGACGGTTTACCAGAGAGGGGCCGCGAAATCTATAAATACAGCCCTCGAGGCCAGTATCTGGGAACGATCCTTTTTCCAGAAAAAGCGGTTTTAATAAGCTTCGGTCCTGACGATTCTCTTTACCTGCTCGATTCCAATTACGCCCTGAGAAAGTTCAAAATCGGTTGAGAAAGGAGGAACAGAAGGTTAATGAAAAGGTTAAAGGCAGCGCTGTTAAAAAGCTGGTGGCTGGCCCTGCCTCTCCTTGTTCTTTCAAGCTGGTGGGGCTATAAAAATTATTACCGGTTTGAGCAATGCCAGGCGATCAATCAAACTCTGATGAATGAGCTGAAGAAAGCGAGTGGGCAGATCAGGGCTCAAAAAAGTTTCCTTGAAGAAGGAGACTGGCTGAACACTCCCCTGTCGCTATCTCTACTCGATGGCCAGGAGGTGAAGCTGAAGCCAGACGAGACGTACCTTCTTATTTTCATCAGCACCGGTTGTCCAGCCTGCCTGGAAATAGCTCTGGATGTTTATGGCGAAGTAGACCGGTATGAGGAAAAAGGATTGAGGATTATATCCATCAGCCGCAATCTGGTCGAGGAGCTAGCCGACATGGCCAGCGCTAGAAACTGGCCAATGGTTGTCGCTCATGATACCACCGGGCAACTTCACCGGCTTTTTCAGATAGACGGCCTGCCTTCTGTTATCCTTATCAGGCAGGGAGCTATCGGTATCAAAGCTAATGCTCTTTCTATTGATAGAAAGCTACCGGATTTAAAGGAAATGATTGCGGAAACCTTCGAGGATAGGGCGACCTGACAGCAGGAAAGCTCCAGGCTCGCTGAGCAAGGCGGTTTTCCGGACAGCAGGGCAGACGTATGCCTTTCTTAGATGTTGAGATGCTCGATAGAATTATCTTTCTGCTACTCAAATATCGCCACCGCCAGCACTTAAAGTTTGACTAATGAGGCCAGGGTCGGGATAATAAGAGCATGGCTTACACAACGTCTCTTCGTGGTTATACTTTAAAGCGTCTGGAAGAAATCGGGCGGGCTGATATCATTGTGGGCATACCATGTTTTAATAACGACAAGACCATCGCTCATGTCATGCAGATGGTCAGCCATGGGCTGGACAAATTCTACAGCAATTCCAGGAATCTCATTTTCATTGCTGATGGCGGCTCGACCGATGATACCAGAGAAGAGGCCAAAGAATTTCAGATCAAGCCCTGGCAGGAAAAGCTGGTCTCCATCTATCGTGGGATAAGTGGTAAAGGCTCAGCCCTGCGTTCGGTGTTTGAGGCCGCCTGCCGGCTCAAGGTTAAGGCCTGTGCGGTCGTTGATGCCGATCTGAGAAGCATTACTTCTGATTGGGTCTTTAATCTGCTCAACCCCGTGCTGGAGAAAGGCTATGACTTCGTCGCTCCGGTTTATAGCCGTCATAAATATGATGGCACGATTACCAATAACATTGTCTATAACCTCACCCGTGCTCTTTACGGCAAAAGAATTCGTCAACCAATTGGCGGTGATTTTGCTTTCAGCCTGCCTGTGGCCGATTTTTATATGAATCAGGAAGTCTGGGAAACTGACGTCGCTCGCTATGGCATAGATATCTGGATGACAACCAAAGCTATCATACAGGATTTTAAAATCTGTCAGGCTAATCTAGGGGTTAAAATTCACGATGTAAAAGATCCGGCTAAGCACCTCGGACCGATGTTCAGGCAGGTTCTCTGGGTGTTATTTACCCTGATGGAACAGCATGAAAGCTACTGGAAAATGATTCAAGGCAGCCAGCCGGTGCCTACCCTGGGAGAGATAGAAGCCAGAGAGCCAGAGGCAGTGGAAGTTACCCTGCCTGAGTTGATTTACAGATTTAAAGTTGGTTATCAGCAGTTCTCGCCATTGTGGAAGGAGATATTTTCAGAAGAAGTTTTTCAGGCGATAGAGAAAGCCGCCCGGTTACCAGTTGTAGAGTTTTCCCTGCCCATTGAAAGCTGGGTTAAGATTTTGTATGAACTGGCCGCCACCTTTCACGCCTGGTCAAGAAACCGGTTCAAAATTATTGAGCTGGTGACGCCGCTTTATTATGGGCGCCTGGCAGATTTTGTGCGAAGCACCTGGGAGATGGATTCGATAGAAGCCGAAAAAGTCGTTGAGGAACAGGCTCAGATTTTTGAAGACAATAAGGACTATTTGCTGCGGATGTGGGAAGAAAAAGCCAGGCTGCCCGAAAACAGTGCCAGCGATTGGCAAATTTATGATTGATATAGAGCGGTGACGTAATACTCTGTCCCCTATAACCTTGTGAATCGCCTCAATTTTTTGTCCATGTCGCGGAAGTGTGAGCCTTTCCAAAAGACGCGGCCGCAAACCGGGCAAAGGACGAAGACAGAAGCCTGCTCATAAACAAAGGGTGGGACTAAATTTTTGGCCCGGGACTTCGGAAGGGTTTTTAGTTGAGCATTGCAATCCAGGCAGCGCGAGTTGGAATTTATCTCTTCTCTGAGCTTAAAATGATCAAGGACCTGTTCAACCTGTTCCTCCCAGCGTTCACTTTCAATCAGTAGTACTCTTTCCTGCAGGGACTTCCGCTTTCTGGCTTTATTTATTAACTCATGGTCACGAGTCAAGATAATGCGGTTTTCTTTTTCCGCCAGTTCAATTAGCCTAGCATCCTCGATTTTTGAGTAATAGCTGACATCAAAGCCCAGGAGGCGCAGCCAGCGGGCCAACTTCCCCACCATGCAATCTGCTATGAACCGGAATCTATTCATAGTCAACCTAATAGGGACGGAGTGTTACGTCACCGCTTATAAACCAAGAAATTGGACAGCCAGGCCTGAAATAAAGATGACTCCGCCGGCCAGAGCATGCGAATACCTTTCGAGCTTGCCCAGTTTGACAAAACTCAAGCCCCAGCTGGACAGAGCAATGATGGTCAGCATGGTCAGAATGGTGGCCAGTCCAAAAGCGGCTGTCACCATGATAACACCACTCATCGAATGCTGGGCAGCGGGATACATGACCAGCGGGATCAGCGGCTCGCACGGCCCAAAGACAAAGATCAAGAACAATACCCAGGGAGTTATATTTTCTTTTTCCCTTCCCTTTTCCTCATGGATATGAAGGTGCCCGCCTTCGTGGCTATGTGTATGGAGATGAACTTCACCATCGGCATGATAATGGAGATGAGTATGAGGCTTTGCTCGGTAGGCTTTTCTCAAACCCCAGACCAGATAAACCAGCCCGAAACCAATCAGCAGCCAGGCAGCAATCGTCCCCCGTGTTGATTCAACTCTTTCCAGATGCCCGATAGCCAGCCCCAGTCCCACTCCCAGAAATCCCAGGATAACGGAGCTCAGGACATGCCCCAGACCACACAGAGCCGAAACAATCATGGTCTTTGACAACCGCCAGTTCCTGGCCCGAGCAATGGCAATAAACGGCACGTAGTGATCAGGCCCGATGACCGTATGAACGAATCCTAAGGTCACAGCCGTCCCTACCAGAAGCCAGATATTCTGCATAAGTCACTCACCTCTCATGGAAAATGGACGGTAGGGGACTCGAACCCCCGACCTCAGCGTTGCGAACGCCGCGCTCTCCCAGCTGAGCTAACCGCCCATGCTTGCTCGACAGATATTAAACTGCGCACTATTCAGCTACGCATTAAATTTAACCAAATCCGTTACTAATTTACCATTTTAAGCTGTTTTTTTCTACCGGCCGGCCAGGTGTCCGGAAGATATTCTCATTTTCTCCGAAATTTAAGCTCCTATCTAGTTTGGTTTAAGAGCTAGACGAACGCCTGCCGCATCAGGCACTTCAAATAGTATCAGATCGTCACAATGAAAATCTGAACACTTTTATTCGAATTATAGCCGCTTTTGCCTGGTTACCTAACAGGATCAATGTATCCCGAAGATAAATGTGCTGATCGCGATGCCAGTTTACTCAATAACCACTTCATGCTGGCCCTTTACCAGCTCACCGATGATATAAGCCTTCTCACCCAGCTTCTCCAAGAGCCTGACCGCAGCTTCAGCTTCTTTCTTCGCCACCACCGCCACCAGGCCGATCCCCATATTGAGCGTGCGAAACATTTCTCTATCGGCTATTTCTCCGCGTCGCTGAATTTCCTTAAACAGACGCGGTACCGGCCAGCTCCCCCGTTTGATTCTGACCTGCAATCCTTCCGGAATAACCCGCGGGATATTGTCATAAAAACCACCGCCGGTAATATGAGCCATAGCTTTGATTTCAATTTTCTTCAGGACCTGAAGCACAACCGGTGTATAAATTTTTGTCGGCTTGAGAAGCTGTCGGCCCCAGTCGCCCTTTAGCTCTTTCTCCGTAAAAACCCGCCGGGCCAGCGAATAGCCGTTGCTATGAAGTCCGGATGAAGCCAATCCGATGACCTTATCACCAGGACGGCAGTGGCGGCCATCAATTATTTTACCGGCATCAACCAACCCGACACAGAAACCGGCCAGATCCCATTTACCGGGCTCATAGAGTCCAGGCAGCTCCGCCGTTTCTCCGCCAATCAGGGCGCAATTAGCCTGCCGGCAGCCGCGAGCGATACCCTTAACCACCTGTAGTAGTTGATTTTTATCGAGTCGTCCGCAGGCAATATAATCAAGGAAAAAGAGCGGCTCCGCTCCGACGACCGCCACATCATCAACATTCATGGCCACCAGATCAATCCCAATGGTGTCATACTTCTTCAGGAGATCAGCAATCATGAGCTTGGTGCCTACCCCATCGGTTGACGAAACCAGAACTGGCTTCTTCATCCCTTTAAGCCGCGGGGCGAAAAGCCCGCCAAACCCGCCGACTGAGCCCAGAACTTCAGGTCGTTCGGTCATCTTTACCAGTGGCTTGAGTTTCTTTACAAAATCATTGGCTTCATCTATGTTGACACCCGCTTTTTTATAAGTCAGTCCGGCCATCGGCCTCTCCTTTCTTCTTTTCTTCTTTCTTTTTTTCTTGTTTCTTATTTTTTGGTTTAGCAGATTCAGAAGTCTTATCCCTGCTTATAATTATCATTCTGCCCTTTATTAGTCAATTAAATGTATCATTAAAATGGGGTCGGGCCAACCGATTTCCATTATATTCAATAATTTAACATCGTACCCGCACAGAATATAGTTTTCCTTCTAGTCTTAGTAACCCATCTAAAGAGTAAGGAGTCCAAAGCCACAGATCTTACTTTTTTACCTAAAGCCCTCAGTAAGGCTAATGGCTTGATAAGGCTTGAAAACTAAATCTTCTTTGTTTTATCTAATTTCGTCTTTCAGAGATTAACTTATTGATAATAAATTAGTTCCCCTGGCGCGACTTCACCTTGTCCAAAAAGTCCCGATTACGATCCAGGCTGACGATCAAGCCTGGCTGCCACTGTTTTATAAAGAACAGCCACTTCATACCAATTGGCACCGGATTAATACCACGTTATATCGTCCGGTACCCAGGCCTCTTCACCCGTGCTCATTTCCACTCCAGGGCGTAGCGCTTGACGAGACGCATACCTTCTGCATCTTCTTCAATCGTATAAAGCTTGCCGTATTTAATAGCAATAGCCCTGTCCGGCAGTACAACTCTGGCTACATACCGCCCGTCAGCATCAAAGACATCATAGATGACGCCTTTTTCTACCTTCTCCTTGGTATAAGGCCTGACATAAAGCCAGCCACGCTCATCCATGACAAAATCCTGGAAGGCAGGAAAATATTTGGACCATTCGATAGTGACCTCTGAGGGAGCGCCTTCTTCTCCGAAGAGTTCCTTGGCTTTCTTGTCCTTATCTTCCTGGGTTAATATCTCAGGGTCGTAATTTTTGACTATCTTCCTGACGATTTTTCCCTCTGCATTCACCACATTAAATACATATTCGGTCGTCTTTCCCCAGAGCACATTGCCGTCAGCAGTGAAACCAAAATAAATATAGGGCAGGAAAGGATTGAAAACTGGATATTTGGCCATTTGCACAGATGCCACTGTCAAAAGCGGTTTCAGCTCGGAGTCAAACCAGATGAGCTCTTCTCTGGCTTCCTCACCTACTACCATCTGAGTGGCTATAATATCTCCCTCAGTTTTTACTTTGACCTCCATAAAACTTCGCGTCTTGTCAGGCAGAGCTCTGATAAACTGGCCATCAAGGCCAAAGATAACGACCTGGCGCGATAGACTATCGCAGACGGCGAGGCTTTGTTGAGGTGTAAGGTAGAAACCCCTGGGCCCTTGAAATTCACCTGGCCCCTGACCTCCCCTGCCAATGGCTCTGATGAAATTGCCCTGTGGGTCATAAACCTTGATCTGAACGGCTTTATCATCAAGCACATAGATATTTCCGGCTTGATCCGCTTCAACGGCTCTTGGATTAAGCAGCATGGCCTCCTCATTGCCTGTTTTCCCGAGCACCAGTTCCTCTTTTAGCGACAGAGTCGAAGGCACGCCCTGCAGCGGCACCGGCTTTTTCGGATTATAAACGACGGTAACGCCATCCTCTTTTTTAATCTCAATCTTTTCCTCCCGGCTGCAAGCTGAAACCAAGAAAAAAGCCAGAAGAAGACAAACTAAGAGCAATCCCGAAACCCACGATTTTTTCATCTCCGCCTCCTTAACGTGAATTAGATAAATTATTCTATTTTTGTCCTTATCAGATCACCCAGCTCAGTTCTTCTTACTTAATACTTCTCGCTATCAGCGCCTCGCCTGCATTACATGACATACATTACATAAGATAGCCGACCGGCGGCGATTTCCTTAAATCAAGCCAGCTGCTCTGATTTTTTTCTCTCAATTTCTATTTTCATTATCTATTTTTATTCTTTGTTACTCCGGCCTGGACCAGCCACAATGTGGGCTGATGAATTAAAATGAATAAACGAATAGACAACCCGGCCAGGTTAATAAACTACCGCCAGCATTGGCTCCTATACCCCTATGTTTGCTCCAGGACTTCTCACTCTTATTATTCGTATGCTCCCCATTTAAGGGCCAATTTCAAATATATGTCCTCAAAAAATCCCTGTCAATGATAAAATTTTGCCGGCACAAGCAGCCTTCAAAAGGTCACAATTGGAGCCACAATTGCCAGGCGCCTGTCTTTGCTTTAAGATAAACACATCATGGCAAAAAAATTCGGGGCACAAAATATGACCGGCAAGCTGACCCGGGTGGTATTGAAAAGACCAGCCGAGGCTTTCCTGAGCCCGGAGAAAATCAAGCGGGAATGGAAGCGACTCGGCTTTCTCGCCCCGCCCGACCTCGAAAAGGCGAGCCAGGAATTCAGTCAGCTGGAAGAAATCCTCCGCCAGGAAGGAGTGGAAATACTATATTTGCCAGCTGATGAAAGAACCACCCTGGACTCAATTTACAGTCACGATCCGGTGATTATAACTGACGCCGGAGGCATCATTCTTCAGATGGGTAAGAAGGAAAGAGCCGGCGAGCCAGAAGCCCTGGAAGAGGCGCTTCGCAGCTGGGGCCTCCCTATTCTCGGACGGCTGACCGGCACCGCTACGGCTGAAGGCGGCGACCTTCTCTGGCTGGATGAAAAAACACTAATCGCCGGTCGCAGTTTCAGAACCAATCAGGAAGGAATCTCGCAGCTTCAAGAAATTTTGCGGCCACTTGGAGTTGAGGTCATTGCCTATGACCTGCCCTGCTGGCAAGGGCCGGGTGAAGTCCTTCATCTGATGAGTTTTATCAGCTTGCTGGATACTAACCTGGCTGTTGTTTATAGGCGGCTTTTGCCTGTTGCCTTCTATGAACTGCTTCTAACCAGAGGCTTCGAGCTCATTGAGATTCCTGAAGAAGAGTTCGCCACCCAGGGCTGTAACGTCCTGGCCATTGCCCCACGGCGGGTCGTCCTGCTTAAAGGCAATCCTGTCACCGCCAATCGCCTGCGCCAGGCTGGCTGTCTGGTCTATGAACTTTCCGGTGAGGAAATCGCCTTCAAAGGTTCGGGTGGCCCAAGCTGCCTGACCCGCCCCCTCTGCCGGGTGTAGCAATTCTGGCATTTTGTAGCTCTACAGAACCCCTTTAGATTTTCCTAACGATGTCGCCATAACCTCTACTTTTGTCGCCAGCGGCTGCCTTGTCCAGCTTCTATTCTATATTTTTTATTGCTCCGATAGATTTGACGATATTTCTTTTCATATAAAAAATGCTCTTGTCCATTGACATCCGCATTTCAATGGGGGACAAAAAAACGAACCAACTCCATCCCTCCATCGCATGCCTATCCAAAATATCGATAACCAGAATAAATTTTGCTTGAATTTTATTTTGCTGTTTTATATTCTGTTTTCTAGATAATTTTTAAAGACTTGCCAGATGGTAAAGTTTTAGGGGCAAAGGGATTGATAACCAGGCGGTATCGTTTTTCGGTTTGGCTAAATTTTATTGGGGGGCAGGCTGGGCACTTCGTGGACAGAATATATAGAGTATCGATTTTAATAAAGTATTTTTATCGGACTATTAGACACTTCAATCCCAAGTTTAATCCTCAGTCCATAAAAGTCGTATCAAAAACCAATATCAATCAGCGATCATATGAAATGGTTTTTGCCGACAGCCCGGGTGATTATAATTACCCGGATCATAAAAAACATAATGATTTTTCTCATCGAAGTAAAATTTGCTTAAGTCAATTAAAGGAGCAATTATCATGCTTGCCGCAATAAAGCAAATTGGGGATCTATGTGATATCGATACTCCCTCAAAAAGGCCGTCTGAAGCGGAGGTCATAATAATAAAAATTAACACAGGAAAACAAGCATACGAAGGAACCGAAATTGAGGACTTTGATTCTGACAAATTAGCTTTATATATGTTTAAAGAAGGAAGATCAAAAGGAAACGTTCCATCGCCTTTTTGCCCGCTTACCGAGGCTTCTCGGACTTTAAAGAAAATTCAAGCCTGGTTGAAATATTGTACCGAAATAAAGGATGGCAATTTATCGGACTCAATGCCGATGATAAATAGTGCCCTTAATATGCTTCAATCGCAAAAAGATTCAATTATAGCTGATATATCACGATGGTCAGAATCAATACCCAAAAAAACCAGAAAGTTTCTCACTCTAAAGATAAATGATAAATATCCAGGGCAATATCAGATTTTCAAAAAATCAATAGAGGACATGGATGAAAGAAGGAGGAAAAAATCGTTGAGCATAGGGACCTGCTCTATTTGTGGTTCGCCGGATAAGGAAGTGAGCGGAACTACTGATGTATTCAAGTTTTATACCATTGATAAGCCTGGTTTTATAGCCGGTGGGTTTAAGGAATCAGATGCCTGGAAGAATTATCCGGTCTGTAGCGATTGCAAGCTTTCCCTTGAGCGGGGAAAGAAATTTATTGAGGAGCATTTGAATTTTAAATTTTATGGTCTTAATTACCTGCTTATCCCAGTGTTGATAATCGGAGATCAGGCTCTTTTTAAAGAGATCGTTACTAAATTAGTGGGAACAAAACAGAACTTTTCTCTAAAGGAAGACACAAAGAGAAGGCTAACAGATGATGAGAGAGAAATTCTTGATGATCTTTCCAGCATGAATGATACATTGGCGATTAATATTTTATTTCTTCAAAGACAACAAAGTGCTGAAAGGATACTTTTATTAATTGAAGATGTTTTGCCATCTAGATTAAAAAGGCTCTTCGACGCTAAGGATTACGTCGATAAAATATTCAATAATGATGGTAACAGAGGATATACCTTTGGATCTTTAAGGTGCTTTTTTTCTAAATCTGACGAGAACAAAAAGACACAAGACTTGAATAAATATTTCCTTGATATCATAGATAATATCTTCAGAGGACAAAAAATCAGCTTACAATTTTTGATGAAATTTTTTATGTCTGTTATCCGAAGAGCAATAATAAACGATGATCACTTCGGCTTCAGAGTAAGCGACGGCTTGAAGACGTTGCTTTATCTCCAGTTTCTTGGATTAACAAACATTAAGGAGGAAAACCTAATGGAAAAAGGTCTATATGAAGACTTTTTTGAACGCTATGGCAAGGCACTAAATACACCTGCTATACGGGGCATATTCCTTTTGGGAGTATTAACTCAACTATTGCTAAATAAACAATATGCGGAAAGGGACAACAAGCCATTCTTAAAAAAGCTAAAAGGACTAAAGATGGACGAAAATGATATCAAGAAGCTCTTGCCTGAAGTCCAAAACAAACTTGAGGAATATGATTCTTTCGATCGTGGTAAAAGGCTCATAGCCTCGGAGGCCTCAAAATATCTTCTGGAAGCTGGAAACGATTGGAAAATGCCGGCCGACGAGATTAATTTTTATTTCGCTTGTGGCATGAACCTGGCTGACGAAATTGCAAAAATAACCTATCAAAATAATTTAAAATAAAAGGAGATAAAAAATGCCAGAATCAATTAAAAATCGTTCCGAGGTTCTTTTCCTTTATGATGTTAAGGATGCTAACCCTAACGGTGACCCGGTTGATGAAAACAAACCAAGAATAGACGAAGAGACGGGAGTTAATATCGTTACTGATGTTAGATTAAAAAGAACAATTAGAGACTACCTGCACGATTATAAACAACAAGAAATATTTGTATTAGAAGCCAGAGACGAAAAGGGTAACCTAAAAACAAAAGAACAAAGATTAAAAGAATTTGATAATAATCCTCAAGAAGTCATTAACAGATGCATAGATATTCGTCTTTTTGGAGCCACCACAGCCGTTGAAGATAAAACGATGGCTCTGACTGGACCGGTTCAATTCAAATTTGGCAGATCTCTCCATAGGGTTGATGTCTCTTATATAAAAGGAACAACTGTCATGCCATCCGGCGCTGAAAAGAAACAAGGAACTTTCACAGAAAGATATATAGTTCCATATTCCTTGATTGCCTTTTATGGTATCGTAAACGAAACTGCCGCCAGCCAGCAGTCGATTCCACTAAGCGAGCAGGATATTTTACTCATGTTGGAAGCTATCTGGAACGGGACCAAGAATCTCATTTCAGGTTCAAAGTTCGGCCAAGTTCCCAGGTTGCTTCTCCAGGTCGTTTACAAACAAGGCCTTAATTTTTATATAGGCGAACTCGACAAACTTATTTCTATGTCGATAGATAAAGCAGATGAAGCGCTTCGGGACATCTCAGAAGCAAAAATCGAAGTCGGACAGTTAATCAAAGCATTAAAAGAAAACCAAGAAAAAATAGAGACCATACGTTTTAAATTAGACCCAAGAATATCAATAACCCAGGATAACAAGGATATCAACTTAGTGGACGCCTTGAAAGATTTCGCCGCACAAGAGTTAAGTTTTTAAGTGGAGCAAAGCAATGAGGGTAGCCGTTTTCGATATCTGGGGGGATTATGCGCATTTTCGTAAATTCTATACTACTAGCTCACCTTTAACTTTTTCTTTTCCTCCTCCTCCAACTATTTCCGGTATTCTTGGTGCAGTTTATGGTACTGACAAAAACGTCAATCAATATCTTGATATATTTGGTCCCGCTAATTGTAAAACTGCCATAAGAATACTTAATCCAATAAAAAAGATACGGATCGGAATAAACCTTCTTGAATCCAAAGGCACAAATCTAAGAGTCCCGATGAGTGACAAGAACCTAGCTCCCCGCACTCAGATTAGAACTGAGTTTATTAAAGATCCTATGTATAGAATTTATGTGGCCCATACGGATGACAAGGTCATGGATGTGCTGGGCGAAAAGCTTTTCAAGCATGAGCCGGTTTTTTCGGTATCCCTGGGTTTAAGTGAATTATTAGCCAATTTCAGATTCGTTGGCTTCTTCAATTATGAAATAATGGCCGATCAGAAACCGGTCGAGATATGCTCACCATTTACTGCTGAGAATTTAATGCCGGCAGGACTGGAGGTGGAAGTTGGAAAGAAATACTTCAAAGAAAGATTGCCTATTTCAATGGACAGAAACAGGGTGGTAAGCAAATATACAGATGTAATTTTTGAACCGGAAGGAAAACCAATAAAGGCAAGAGTACTTATTTATCAGAAATTAGGGACTGGAGAAAATATTGCCTTCTTCTAATCTGTATTCTCACCCCGGGAGGCTCTTGGAAGACCATCTTCTGGGAGTCGCACGATTCTTTGATTTTTTCTTGTCCGAGAAGCCTGAATCAATAAAATATCAGTTAGCCAATGTAGGGAGGGTAATAAGCCTCTCTCATGATTTGGGTAAGGCCACTCAATATTTTCAAACTTATCTCCAAGCTGATGAAAAAGACAAATCACGTCTTAAAAATTTTCCAAATACAAGGCACAGCTTATTTTCTGCAATTTGTGCCTTCTATTTATCTCGCGAGTTAAAGGAGACAAATGATCTTTTGCCTCTAGCTGCTTTTATCACTGTCCATAGACATCACGGCAATCTCATTGATATATATGATGAACTATCTCCTTATGATGATACAGCAAAGAACATATTGTCCGAGCAGCTAGAAAGCATAAATCAAGATAGTTTTTCAATATTAACCAAAAAGGCTTATGAATCGGGTTTGCCTTCGTTACTAGATAAACAAACCATTTCCAGCTGGATTAATGATTTTCCCAACGAGCTAAAGATTATCAAAAGAAGCTTGCGTCATAGGCACTTTGAAATAGATGATTATCTATTTTTGAATCTTTTATACTCATTACTGCTTGATGCTGATAAGAGCGATGCTGTTTTCCAGGACCTTCAATTTTTTCAACGCAGAGCGGCACTTCCTAGCAATCTCGTTGACAATTTCAAAAGACAAGCCAAATTTGACACATCTCCGATTAATCACCTGAGGGACAGAGCCTATCGGGAAGTAGTAGAAAGAGATATTGATCTTACTAAAAGAATTTATTCCATAAACTTACCAACCGGCCTTGGCAAGACACTGACTTCTTTATCTTTTGCTCTGAAACTAAAAGAGAAGGCCGGATCTACCCATCGCATTATTTATGCCCTACCGTTTTTAAGCATAATCGATCAAAATAGTCTTGTTTTTGATTGTGTTTTAAAGGCGAACGGCATTAAAACCCAAAGCAATATTCTTCTAAAACACCACCATCTATCTGATATATATTATTATCAAGACGATAATGAATTCGAGCCCGACGAAGCAAAGATTCTAATTGAAGGTTGGAATGCCGAGATAATCGTCACGACCTTTGCTCAGCTTTTTCATTCCCTTATTACTAACAGTAATAGAAGCCTTAGAAAGTTTCATCGCCTGGCCAATTCCATACTCATCCTCGACGAAGTCCAGTCCGTGCCTATCAGGTACTGGGAACTGCTGAATGCTGTTCTTAATGATTTGGCCAGATATTTCCACAGTTACATAGTCCTAGTTACTGCAACTGAGCCTCTATTATTTAAGCCAGATGAGGTAGTTAGGTTGGCCAATAGAGACTTTTATTTCAAGTCATTAGATAGAATATCGATTCAATCAAAGATCGACAAAAATATTACCTTGAAGGATTTAACGGAATCTTGGGCGTTTGACGATGGCAGAAGCTATCTTATTATTCTGAATACCATAAGCGCCGCTAGAGAATTCTATAATCTGGTAAAACATTTGAATATACCAACAACATATTTATCTACCCACCTAGTTCCAAAGGAAAGGATAAACCGTATAAAGGATATGAGGGCAGGAAAATATAAATTAGTGGTTTCAACACAACTGGTGGAAGCAGGAGTTGATATTGATTTCGATGTTGTCATTCGCGACCTGGCTCCTCTCGATTCAATTAACCAGGCAGCGGGGCGCTGTAATAGAAATGGGATGGCGAAAGGGACAGTATATATCTATTCGTTAGAAAACGATCAAAAAAAGCCTTATGCCTCTTATATCTATGACCCCGTTCTCTTATACATAACCAGGAATATATTGGAACAGCATCCTACAATCAATGAAAGTGAGCTACTTACTGTGATAGATGAGTATTATCAGGAATGTAGAAAACGAAAATCACAAGAGATGGCCAGGGCCATAAAAGAAGCATTGACTAAATTAAGATATGATAGCCAGGATGATAAGGTTTCTATATCAAATTTTAGACTTATAGAAGAAGATTATCCGAAAATTGACGTCTTCGTTGAGGTCGATGAATATGCGCACCAAATCTGGCAAAGGTATACCAATCTGGTAAAGATAAAGGACCTATTTGAAAGAAAAAAATCTTTCGATCTTATGAAAGCCGATTTCTATCAATATATCATCTCAATACCAAGCAATGCTAAAAATAGGCCTCCGAAAGTTGGAGATATGGGATATGTAGAATTATCTGCTATTCATGATTTCTATGATGATATGACAGGCTTTATTCCAAAAGATGAGAGGTCTGTACTAATAAGTTAAAAAGGAAAGTAATGGAAATAGTTTTAGTTAAACTTTTTTTTGAGTTAGATTCTCCCCTTAAAAAGAATGCTGCCAATAAAATAAGGGGATACCTGGCCAGCCTTTTGTGGGACGATCCGCTTGCCCATCAGCATGGTTCTAACGGCTATCCCATATATCGATATCCCCGTGTTCAATACAAAATTATAAATGACTCTTTTCTTTTGATAGCCTTCAATGAAGGTGTAAAAACAGCTGAAAAGATCTTTCATGATATTGAAACGATAAACATAGATGGGAGCTGGAAAGAGATATTATTAAAAGCATTAGAAAATTATGAAGCCAGGTTTGAGATAACCAACCAACCAATTTCCTACTCTTTCCTCACCCCCTGGCTGGCGCTCAATGAAAAAAATTATGAGCAATATATGAAGTTCGGGACCTGGTCGGAAAGGAGAGAACTTCTGGAAAACATTCTCATCGGTAATATTCTCTCTGTGTCTAAAAGCCTCGGTTATACAGTTGCTGAACCCATAAAAGCCGAAATCGGCAAAATGCGTGAAGTCAAAACCAGGTTAAAAGACGTGCCAATGATAGGTTTTCTGGGAACATTTTCCGTCAATTTTGAAATCCCTGATTACTGGGGCATCGGCAAATCAGTATCTAGAGGATTTGGAACCTTAATAAAATGCAACTCGTTGTAAATACTTACGGCTCTTACCTCCAGAAAAGTGGAGATTGTTTTAAAGTCAAAACGGATGATAAAGTCTTTGAAATTTCGTGCCAGAAAGTTTCTTCTATTCTTATCTCAACGGCTGCTTATATAACGACTGACGCCATCAAGATGGCGATGGAAAACAACATAGATATCGTTTTCGTCGACGAATACGGAACGCCTTATGGCCGTGTCTGGCATCCTAAACTGGGCAGCACCACCTTGATCAGAAGAAAGCAATTTGAGATTGCTGAGACCAGAGAAGGCTTTAAGCTGGCTCTGGAATGGATAAAAAATAAATTCAGTAATCAGATTGATTTTCTTAAGCGTCTGCGAACAACCAGACCTCACAAGTCGGCCGAGATCACATCCTTCATAGATAAGCTCGGACAGATTGCTAATAGCCTGGATAACCTTTCCGGTTCACTTGATGACTGCCGGGCAAGCATTATGGGCATCGAAGGAGCAGGCGGCAGATCCTATTTTGAAGCTTTAAGCTTCATCGTACCTGACAGGTTTAAGTTTAACGGCCGAAGCAGGAATCCTGCCCGTGATGAATTCAATACCTTGCTGAACTACTCTTACGGAATTTTATATTCCCTAATTGAAAAGGCCTGCATTATTGCCGGTCTTGATCCCTATGCCGGTTTTATTCATACCGACCATTATAATAAGAAATCTCTGGTTTTCGACTTAATCGAGAATTATCGTATCTGGGCAGATGAGGTAGTTGTTAATTTGTTTGCAGCGAGAAAAGTGAATGCCGAGCATTTTGATAGATTGCCCAATGGTTTCATCCTGAATAAAGAAGGAAAAGCCGTTTTACTCACAGAATTTAACTCCTTTATGGACGAATCCATAAGATACAGAGGAAGGAATATTAAAAGAAGCAATATCATCCAGTTTGATTGCCATCGGCTGGCCAATCAGCTTATAGGGAAAAGCGAAAATGAAAGGGAATGAAAAGCTTGTCTGGGTCATTTACGACATAGTTGATAACAAAACCAGGTCAAAAATCGCCCAGACATGTAAAAATAAAGGCCTTTACCGTGTTCAAAAATCTGCCTTCCTGGGGACTTTAAATCGCAATCAGCTTGATGAACTTAAAACAATCTTTAAGGACTTGATCAACAAGGACAAGGATTCAGTTTATATCTTCCCGATGTGTGAGGATGATTTTCGGGGAGTCATCTTACTGGGGCAAGCCTTTGATGAAGAATTGGTTTCCGATGAAGTCAAAAGCTTTCTGGTCTGAACCGGTGAGCTAGAAATGCCAGAAAAAGTTAGTTCTCAAACGATTACTGGTTCCCAACAACCTACTGCGTTCGACGACGAAAGAACCCCGATGATCACCACTTCGGAGCTCATCGAACATCTTTACTGCTCCCGATTTACCTATTTCCTAAATTGTCTGAAGATCCCGCAACACGAGGAGTTGAGATATAAGGTCCTTAAAGGACGAGAGCTACATGAGAAAAAGGAAAAAACGAATGTTGATTACATACGTAAAAGGCTCGGCTGTATCAAAAAGGAAGTTGCTGTATATCTGGCTTCCAAAGAACTCAGAATAAGAGGAATTGTCGATGAAGTACTTTTTTTAAGCGATGGCACACTGGCTCCATTTGATTACAAACTAACAGAATATGATGATTTTATTTTTAGAACTCATCGCATTCAGTCGACCGTCTATGCCATGCTGATAATGGAGAATTACAAGAAACCTGTTAAGCGCGGCTTCATCTGTTATGCCCGAAGCAAAAATCTTGTGAAGGAATTAGTTTATAAGGATGAGGATTTTAACACGACCAGAGCTGTGATAGAGGAAATCTTTGCTATAATATTATATGGCTTTTACCCAAAAAAGACACGCTGGCCAAACAGATGCATAGACTGTTGCTACCGGAACATTTGTGTTTAAATTACCCGGTAAGATGAGTATAATGCAAGTAAGGCTAAAAAATAATTCCACCGAGGATGGAATCAGCTTGAAACCACTAGTGAGCAAAATTTATAAGTGACAAGAGGGGTGCATTGGGCATTTTATTTATTATCAAGAAGTTAGCTTAAGCAGAGGCATGCAAAAGCGGCATAAAATGGGCAAACAATGCACACTATTTGGGCAGAACCCGATGAAAAAGATGCTGAGTGAACTAAGGGGAAAGTATAAGATTTTAAATATTTACAGGCAAAATGCAGTCTAAGCAGTGGTTCCAGAAAAACAAGGATTGAAACCTGAGGCGGCCCGGTCAATCGAGGTCATTGATAAGGTCTAAGCAGTGGTTCCAGAAAAACAAGGATTGAAACTCCGCGTACCTCGGGCGGGTGTTACAATCGAGAGGTGTCTAAGCAGTGGTTCCAGAAAAACAAGGATTGAAACTGGCTACGAACAACCAGCAAAGATGAATATGCTGAGTCTAAGCAGTGGTTCCAGAAAAACAAGGATTGAAACCACCAAGTGAGTTTGCCTGTCGCTGTGGATGCGGGGTCTAAGCAGTGGTTCCAGAAAAACAAGGATTGAAACATCGGGACTTATTTGAAGGAGGTGTAATATGTCCTGGTGTCTAAGCAGTGGTTCCAGAAAAACAAGGATTGAAACAATACACTATCTTATAAAACCGCTCGACAGGATCATGTCTAAGCAGTGGTTCCAGAAAAACAAGGATTGAAACGTCAGCTCAGCAAGAAGAATCGCCCTCGAAATTGGTCTGGTCTAAGCAGTGGTTCCAGAAAAACAAGGATTGAAACGGCCTTCGGAATGGGCCTGCAAGTGCGGGTGCGGTGTCTAAGCAGTGGTTCCAGAAAAACAAGGATTGAAACAGGAATTTGAGCCGGCGCAGCATTTACGCCGGGCGGTCTAAGCAGTGGTTCCAGAAAAACAAGGATTGAAACCTTCCAGGATAAGAGCCTGAAAAGCAACCTTTTTGTCTAAGCAGTGGTTCCAGAAAAACAAGGATTGAAACACGATGAGCTTACCGCCGAGGGCGAGAGCGCTGCCGAGGTCTAAGCAGTGGTTCCAGAAAAACAAGGATTGAAACCGACTTCG
>DCDG01000023.1 GCA_002316315.1 Candidatus Aminicenantes bacterium UBA1061
CCAATAAAAAAAGAAATATATTTTCTTTTTATTTATATTGGGTGTCTCATTATGAGCATTATTACTATTGCTGGTTTTATGCTTATCTCGGCAATTACAAGTATCTATTTTTCATCTTTTAGTCTTGTTTCATTCCTGAAAGTATTATCTTATATTTGTTTAAATCAAATAACTATTTTTGCTCTTCTTTTTTTTATTTCTTCTTGGGCACCAGGATCATCTAATTCTGTCTTACTCTTTTCGCTAGTCATAAGTTATCCTATTATTCGATTGCTTTTATTTTCAAATGATCCACATTTAGAGAATATTTTAAATATCCTAAAAGATATAATTACTCCTTTCAAAATAGATCCTTTCATTAATCGAGAATTTTCTGTTTTGAAGCTTATTTATCATTGGTTTGTTTATCCGATTTCATTACTTTATGGGACAATAAAAATAATAGAGAATAAAGAAATTATTTAGTGGCAAGTTGCCATATGAAATTTTCTCAAGTTTTATATTGAGAAGGTCTAGTAGCCGGGACTAAATATAGCCCTCTTTTAAGGTGTATTTCTTTTAACATACCGCACCCACTGGGCCGCCAGGTCAAGTTTTCCTTGGCACAAGGACGGCAACTGAAGCTGCCACAGCTGACCTGCCTGTCTCCATATTCCTTATGGCCAGATGACACCTGTAAGTTCCTTGTTTAGTGGAAAATTCACTTTGAATTGAGAAAGGTTTCAGGCGATACTCAGGTCTGATTAGATCAAGTTCAACTGGCCAACTATCAACTTTCTGATCAAACTGGTCACAGAGCAGGCTGACTGGTTCAATTCTGGCACCGGCTTCCTCCTAAAGTTCACCTTATTCATCTCGTGTCTTTTGTTCACGCTCAATGACATCTGCCCACAGAAAGGCCCTGCTTCCCAGCCCCAGCGGGGACTTAACAATCTAAAATCAGAGCGTTTATGAATCAATCTTACTTACTTTTAGCATCCAGGCATTCTGTTCAGAATCATAGCTCAGCTGGTAGAAATGCTCATTATAAATGGCAAAAGGAGAAGGATAAGTCGGAGCAGCCATCAAATAAAATCTCATTATTTATCAGGTAAGAATGTTTGCAAAAAAGGGGTCATTAGCTTACTATAATAAGTAGAAAGCATATTTACTGTCGGCTTGAAAAGGAGGGAGTAAGGGTCATGAAAAGATATAGTTCAAGGCAATATCAACTGATAATCATCGCCTTCCTCGCCACCTTTTGCTTGAGTTCTCCAATCTATTCAGACCAGCCTTCCGGGAGTTCGAAGAGTCAGCCCAGAATAATTCCGCTGCCGGAAATCGAATCTCCCGGGTATGTCCGGGCAGAATTTGGAAAAGTATATATTCAGGATAAGACGAATATAGCAGTTTACTCTTTTGAAACGGGCCGCTTCTTAAAACATATCGGCCGTTCTGGCCAGGGACCCGGTGAATTCACCTTGCTCGGCTCATTTTACTTAGCTGAAGGCCGGATCGTGGCTGAGGATATAGGCAAAACCCTGTTTTTCTCCCCTGAAGGTGACTATCTTGGCCAGTTAATCCCACCGAGCCGGGTGATGATTTATCCCTATCTTCCCGTTGGTGATCATTTCGTTGGCGCCCCCCTCGAGAGGGCTGAAGATGGCCGGTCTCTGCCAGTGACGCTAATTGTTTATGACCAGGCTGGCAAGCCTTTAAAGCGGCTGCTGGAAATCCCCGACGTTATGCCGCCGCCTCCTCCTCGCCCTGGATCTTCTGTGCCCTCCGGGAAAGTCAATCAGCTGATGGTCAGGGAATATTTTGATTATATTGTTTATGACCATAAAATCTTCGTCGCTGATTCAAGCCAGGGTCTATCAATTAAAGTCTTTGACGAGTCGGGCAATCTTCTTTACGAGATCCGCCATCCAATTGAAAAAACAAGAGTGCCAAAAGATTACCGTGATCGTGTTCTCAGAAGCTTACCAAAAAAGTTTCTGGAAAATAATCAACCTATCTTCCCGCCCTACTTTCCTTCGTTTGTAGCCTTTAAAATTGACGACGGCAAAATATATGTCATCACTCCCGCCCAGAAAAATCAGCTCAATGAAGTCATAACGATGGACCTTAAAGGTCAAATCCTTGATAGAAGTTTCCGCTTTCAGAAGGAAATAGATTATGGGGTCCCAATTCGTTTTGCCCGCACCTTTGATGTGGAAAAGGACTGCTTTGTCTGGGTTGAGTATAATGAGCCAGCCGAGCGGTATGAACTTCACATTTATTAAAAAGCTAAAAAATAGCGAAGATGGATTAAGCCTTCATTCAACATAGCACCTGAGGAATTATAACCTGTAGGGGAATGCTTACAGGGGAAATCTGTCAAAGGCACTACCTGACAGGCGTCTATCCATTATCATCCATCATCATTATCATTTTAGCAGGCGGACCGGGCCAAGAAGACCTGATGGAACCAGGGGATCTCTCTGGCGGTAAAAGCGGTGGGTGGTAAAGGTCAAGCGTCTGGTTGGTCGTGGGCTTCCAGTCAGGAGCCATTGAGGCCACTGCCCATTAACCACGCCGTCCCAGGGCTCATTTTCATCACCTATTAACCGGTTTATCCACAGATTGGCCACTTCTATTTCCAGATGGTTTCCTCTTTTTCCGATTCCGCTTAATCTGACTCTGGCCGGCTTTGTCCAGACAATTCCCTGGTCGCGGCCATTCAGCTTGACCCTGGCCAAGCAAAAGACCTCACCCAGGTCAAGGTAAAAAGCCTCCTTCCTCGAAATCTCAACTCCTTCTGGCAGGTCAAACTCAACAGTATAAACCGCCGTCCCGGAATAATATCTGATGCCATCATCCGGATGAATGGCCCAGTCTAAAAGCTCTTCCAAGACTACCTCGCCCGGGCCGCCCCAGAGCGGGTCGAACTTAACTTTCCATGGCCCTCTTAAGGTTAATATGGCCTGCTGCTCAGGGAAATTCCTAAAGACGGACTGCCTGGAGCCGGCAGTTTGATCGGGGCTTTGATTTTTTTCTGCGGTTTTCTTTTTGGCAGTTGTTTCATCCTTCGCAGCATTTTCCGGCGCTGAAGAAATCCCGGCAGGAAGGTTGGGAAGGCCGGCGACGCTGCCGTCTTTCTTAAAAACAATAAAAAAGCTCTGCTCTGGTTCCAGCCTGACCTCAAGCCGCACGCCGCCCTGCTCCACCCCCTGGGCTCCTTCCAGCGGTCGTCTTTCACCTGATAGAGGATCCCAGAGCTCAGCCTGGAGTGAACCGTCTCTAAAGGTGCAGACATCATCAACTAATTCGCCGCTTCGATTTGAGATAAAATAGATTTCCTGCCCGGTTTCAGTCAGCGACCGGTGGGTGTAGCGAATTTTCCCGGAGGAACAACTAAAATCAGGTGAAACTCCGATCTTTTCTAAAATCCCGGCCGTTATCTCATAGTCAGGGTAAAGCCGGGCTTGAAGCGGATTGGAATTGCTCTTGACTGCTTCAGGATTGAGGTTGCCGCCCCAGAATATTTTCCCTTTCCCATAAATTTTCTCTTCAGCGAGCTGCGGCTTTTCCAGACTTCCCCAGATGTTTTTAGCCAGCCCCTCTACCTCAAGGTCACAATCGGGGAAACCCTTTAGCGAAGGCGATTTTCGGGGCGGGTTACCAATAACCGTCGCCCCTTCCCGTATCAGCTCCTCTATTTTCCTTAAAAGCTCTGGAGTCATGGTCTCAAAAGCCGGCAGCACCAGAAGCTTATAGCTGGCCCCGCCGGGAAAAACTATCTGGCTTTTTTCCACTTTAGCCAGTTTCATCAGAGCTTCAGGCGAACAACCATCAAAGGAGAAACCCTTCCTATCCGGAAGGAATTCCGTCCCGTCCATAGCATCCGGGGCTGGCCTGAAAACCTGCGGGGCACCCTCAGGAATTAGATAAAGCAGATCGGCGACCGGTTTTCCCTGGGCTAAAAGAAACTGGCATCTGGCGATGTATTCATGATAGGCCCTGACCATTGGCCACCAGGTCTGTCTGTTATCCCAGTGGACACCATAAGGACCCATGGTCATCCCTGGTTTGAGCTTTTCATCAAGCGAACTATGAGCAAAAGTGTGAAAGATAAGCCGATTCAGCCCCTGACAGAAGGCCCAGTCAGTTTGATTTTTCATGTTACCCGGATATTTTTTCCAGGCTTCCTCCGCCTCGGCAGTAAAAGCTTCGGCCGCCACAACCCGAGCGCCCGTTATATGAGCAATCGAGGTAGCCTCAATTACACTGAAAGAGGAATTATAGCCAAAGCCATCACTCCAGAACTCGCTCATCGGGACATCAGCCACTGCCCCCAGGTCAAAATCCGAGGCGGGATTCATGTCATAAGGCTCAATGGAAAGCTTAAAGCCATATTTCCTGCCAAACTCTTTAAACTCGAGGGCGTGATTTTCAACAATCAGTTCGCTCGAGGTCTTTCTCAGGTCCCACAAAAATCTTTCGCTTTCCTCAAGTGTTCCAACCTGACAGCCGGCATAGACAGGATAATAAGGCAGAGGGTCATAGCCGCGGCGCTTAATAAACTCCTGCCTGAAATTCTGGCTCCAATTTTGAGCGCCCATTTCCCAGCTATCAATATGAATCATCTTCCAGCCGCCGCCTGGCTTCGAACCGTCGGGCTGGATCCGTTCTAAGACCGGGCCAAGGTAATGATTAAGATGAGACTCAAAAGCCTCCCGGCTAAACTTATCGCACTCAAAGCCCAGCCCGGGAAGGGGCGCCGGTCTGGTCACCGCCCCGTTATTCCTGGCGACAAAACGTATAACTGTCCAGTTACCAGGCGGAATCTCCCAGTCAAGGCTGCCATCGGGCTTTAATCTGCTGGTCAGGTCAATTATCTTTTCCTTTTTGATAGCCGATCCAGCCGGCCCGCTCGCCTCAGTGGGTGGTGGAAGATATGGCCAGACACCCGGCTGGGAAGTAAAAGGAGCCCGGTAATAGAGAGCTTTTTCCTCAATCAGTGTGATGCGGCTATCCATTTCAGGCGTGGGAAAGGCCAGAACCGCCACATCCTGATACCAGTCTTCTCTCGCCTGTTTAAGCTCTGGAGTCAGCGTATTTTCTCCAAAAAAGGGAGTTTTGGGCCGTGGGACGGGTAGCTTCGAATCAAATTTCCCGGGGCCTTTGACCCTGACTTCAGAGGAGACCAGATGCTGCATGGATTCCTCAGGCTTAACCCACGGGCCGCCGCTTCCCGCCCAGCCCGGGCCTGAGCCCATGATGATTTTTATGCCCAGCCTTTCTCCTTCTTTAACGGCATGTTCGAAAAGTTCCTGCCATTTCTGGCTTAAAAAATCAACCTGACCACGTGGCACACCCACATTGACTTCCAGAAAAAGTGCCCAGCCGATGCCGACTTCTTTCATGGCCTCCAGCTCCCGGGTCATTGCTTCCCGGCTTAAGTTGCCATCCATGAAATACCAGTAAACACCGGGCCTGTATTCTGGAGGAGGCGAGGCGAAGCCCTGTTCGAGAGTCCCCTGTTTTGAAGAAGAACAGCCTGATTCAAAAACCAGGCCAAAAACAGTCAAGATCAAGAGAACTGAAAAAATTCCAGGGCTAATTAAAATTCGCCTGGAGGTTTTAATACTGTTCATTTTTTTACCACAACTTTTAGCACGACTTTAACCACAAATCTAAAAATTTTACTTTTCCAGCATAAGCTGCCAGAAGACAGCCTGTCAAGGAATTAAACTGACCCTCTGGGAAGTCTGTTGGAGGAAAGGTAATGGACTTAATGACCTGGTTATTCCAGCATAGCCGAAGTCCGAGTGAACCTCATTGAAAGTCTGGGACTAAATGGATATCTATTTGCTCGCCAATGGGAACCTTAGCGTAAATAACACCTCTAAAAAAATACTTGACAAGCCGCTTTTTTTTACATTAATTTTGTTTAAGAAGCGGTTACGAAAGTGTGGAAAAGGGGATGGGTTTTTTCTAGAACAGGTTGCTGTATTCTGCAAAAGCTTAAGAGAGTGACTGCTTGCCTTTGCTGTCTTAAAAGACGGATTGATATATTAAACAAAGAGCTGAAGTTCATAATCGAAAAAAAGAAGGAATGGGCGATACAGTGGGCATCTATTAATTCAACCCCTCAAAATCACCATTTTTATTATAACAGCACTATTCCTGAAGATTCCTATTATTACCGGAATAAGACAGCTAATCCAAAACATTTATTCATAATTGAACTATTAAAAAACGTTTACATAAAGTTTAAGAATAAAAGTTTATCTCTTTTAATATTTATTCCAGCCGCTCTAGTTTTAGAGAAAGATAAAGAACTCTGTCTTAGAGATATGACTATTATTACGAATGGCTATGAGAAATTTAAGGCACTTTTTAATGTTCCAACTTGCTGTGAGAAATTCTATATATTTGATAAATCCGGAAACTTAGTTAAAGAAGGCTTTAATTCAATTGGATATACCGGAAGGTGAGTGTTATGAAGAATTTTTTTCCCATTTGGATAAAGTTGTAAATAATTGAAGGAATTAGAATGGTAAAAGAAGAAAGAAAAGTTTTCTTTTTCAGGTTGATCTTTTTTATTTTTGCCATACTAAATATTCTCGTCTCGGTAAATTTATCTTTTGGCCAGGTCGAAGACCTGAGGAAAAGAGAAGAGGAACGGATCAAAGAGTTGGAAAAAGCCTTAAAATTATATCCTGTTGCCCCAAAGGCTATAAAGCTTGATTATAAATTCAGTTTTCCTGGCAATGATTTAGAGCGTGGTGGGGTCTATTTCGTTGGAGCTGATCATCTGTGTTTTGATAACGATGGAAATATTTATATCTCAGATAGTCGCGAAAATTGTATCTATAAATTTGATTTACAAGGTAGATTTCTAAAAAAAGATGGGAAGAAGGGGGCAAGGGCCCAAGGAATTCAATAACGTCCTTTTTCTGGATACAGATAAAGAAAACAATCTTATCGTTTATGATGGTGGTAACAGGAGAATTCAGATACTTGACTCCAATGGTAATTACCTGAGAAGTTTTAAAATATTTAATACTGGATGGGCGATGGTTTGTAATAAACGAGGCTACATTTATGCCGGGTTAAGAGCTTTCAACTTAAATGATCCATTAGTTGGCGTTTTTGATTATCAGGGCAAAATGATAAGTTCTTTTGGCCAGCGTCTTAATTTCCCTACACGTTCTTTCGGCTCTCTTCCTATTCGTCTGGCGGTGAATAATAAGGATGAGTTATTCGTAACCTGGTGGTTCTTGCCTGTGGTGAGGAGATATTCAGAGGGAGGAGAATTGCTATCGGAATATGAAATCAAGCATAAAATAATGCAGGAAGAAGGAAAAAAGAATTATGAGGTATTATCAAAAACGAGCGATTCCCCACCAAGGTTACATATCATAATGACAAATATAAGAGCTAAAGATGATGGGCTCTATTTGTTACGATATTATCCTCGAATCGAACTATTAGAGGTTGGTCTGGACGGAGAAATAAAAAACATTTACTGGGCAGATCAAACTTACGATTTTATAGCTTCTGATTTCTTGATAAAAGAAGACGATAAAGAGAAATATCTTTATATCTTGCAAAATAGTCCCGAGAATAAAATTATTGTCTATTCGGCTAAAAAATAAAAAAATGGACGTAAAATGTTTAAAAGCCATAACCTAATTGTAGTTTGCTTATTAGTCTTTGTATTATTGGTATAATGGTCTAGCATATTCAGACCAAAAGTGGTCGCAAAATAAGGTGTGTTTCCTTAGAATAAGATAGGAGGAAACACAGATGAAAAGACGGAAGACTTACGATGACCAGTTCAAAGCCAGGGTGGCTCTGGAGGCGGTCAAGGGAGAAAAGACCATTTCTGAGATAGCAGCTCAGTTTGAGGTGCATCCCAATCAGATAATCAAGTGGAAGAGGCAGCTTTTAGAGAACGTAGCGGGTGTATTTTCAAGGAAGCAGGGGCCGGAGGTAGAAGAGATGAAGGAGTTGATAGATAAGCTGTACAAGAAGATTGGGGAGCAGGACATAGAGCTTGAGTTTTTAAAAAAAAGTACAGGCAACTTCAGAACCTGTAAAAAGGAGTCAAAATGAATCCTAAAATGTGGAATATCTTCACCCTAATTTCAATCAGCATTTTAAGCTTTGACGTTTCTTGCGGACGGCAAAACGCGGTCTGGCAGGGCAAGATTGAAGAGAAAGAAGGGGTCGTCATAGTCAGGAATCCCAAAGAGCCAATCTATGATGAGAGCGTATTTTCCCTTGAGCCGGAATTATCAATTGGAAATCAACCTGCGCAATCAGAGTCCGCATTTTCGGAGATAGGAAATGTTATAGTTGATAGGGAAGGAAGGATTTATGTCTCGGACCCAAAAGAGGTTCAGATTAAAGTCTTTGATAATAATGGTGCTTATCTAAGGACGATAGGAAGAAGAGGCCAGGGCCCGGGTGAGCTCGAGGCAGTCACTGGCTTGCAGATTATGGACAATGGGGAGCTGGCTATCTTTGACATGAATACCAGGCGCATAACTTTTTATACTCCCGAAGGAAAGTTCTTACGAGTCTTATTAACTGACAAAATTCCTGCCACCAGGTTACAACTTGACGCCAAGAGAAATTTTATCGCCAGCACTTACCTCCTTGAAAACCTGAAAGCAATTACTGAAATCAAAATTTTTGGCGATAATCAGAATTTTCTCCAGGTACTTGATACTTCAGAGCCAGCTAATATTTTTAATCCTTTTCTTCCTTACACTGACTGGAGGCTGGCTGAAAATGGCAACCTCTATCTTGGCTATAACAAAAATTACGAAATAGCAATATTTAATTCAGAGTGGCAACTGACTAAAAAGATACTCAAAGATTATGACCCCATAAAAATAAGTAGCGAGGAGAAAAAGGAAGCACTGAAGAAGTTTCCTTACTCTAAGGACGTTAAGCTTCCCAGCTTCTATCCTGCCTTTTCTGGGTTTGTAGTTGATGATCAGGGCCTGATATATGTTAAAACATGGAAAAAAGCAAAAGCTGCCAATGCCTTTTACTATGATGTCTTTGATCCTCAAGGAAGGTACGTAGCGAAAATCCCGCTTAGCTGGTCTCTGCAGGTATGTAAGAGCGGCAGGACGTATATGATAGAAGAGAACAAAGAAGGGTTTCCAATTGTCAAAAGGTATAAGACCCTTTGGAAGGTTAAGCTTATTCAATGACCGTTGGTCTCATACATTGGTGATAACCTAATTAGCCTGATATATGGGCAGACGGAAAAGATGGTTGGTTTAAAAGAGGGCTATATTTGGTCTTGAATATTAGACCATCTCCAGGTATAAAAAATATGAGCCGAAGGTTAACTTTCGATAATCTTTAATCGAAAATAAGCCTGTACTTAATGAGTTTAGGATAATCTTCTTCAAATACCACTATGGTATATAAATTATTATCATCATCAACCAGGCTCTGGACGACGTACTCACCTTTTTTAGGGTCTGCAATTTTGTCTTCTAGCCTGTATCGAGAGATCAAATTTAAATCCAGATCATAGATATCTAGATAAAAAATACTTTTGTCTGGATTTATGTATGAGACAACTACCTGATTATCATTCTTAATGTTCACATTGAGGAGCACCGGGGATTTAGGGCTAGTAATAAGCCTTGTCCCCAATCTGTCAGCTTCAAATTTAGCCTGAAGATAAGTATCAAAATCCACCTCGCCCATAATATCTTTCAATATTCTCCCTTTAACATCATACTTGATGAGGCGGTAAGGAAAATATTGCGAATATATTAGTTCGCCCCTGTTGGTCGCAGCTAATTTGGCGAAGTTAGAGTTGCTATAAGAAATGCGCCACGGCTCAGGCATAGGAAGCTGGCTAATTTGCTTTAAGATACCAACTGCTGGTTCAATAAAAATTCCCCAATCGCTATCGATTTTTTCCAATGAGCGGGAAACATGAATGGGCTTATGATTCTCTTTAAGAATGATGTTCGCTAAATAGTAGGTGCCGTTTAATAGCACAATATCACTATACCAGGCTGACATCCGGGCATAACGTAAGAACTTTCCCTCCTGGTTAAAGATATTTATTCTCCTCTGTGGATTATCAATCACATATATATTTCCATCTGACAGAATCTTGATTATTCGGGGCCCGGGAGAGAACTCGCCTGGGCCCTGGCCCAGTCTTCCGAAGCCAAACAAGAAATTTCCTTCTTTGGAAAAGCACTGAATCCTGCTATTCCCGGAATCTAAGATGTAGATTTGCCCATTCTGGCCGACGGCAAAGGCGGGGTACTTATAAAAATCCTCGTTTATCTTATCTGAGCCGAGCTTAAAAATGACCTCGGCTCTAATGGGCTTTTCCAGGATCTTATTATCAGCTAAGGATGGAATAGTCGGCCCACCCGCCAGACCAGATGACCAGAAGGTCAAACAAAAAATAAAAATTAAGATTGATGTTCTTTTTCTTAGCATAAGGAAATTTGCCTCCTGCTATAATAAAATAGTCCTTTAATTCCCGATATAAAAAATAAAACTAAAACCAGGCTTCAGTCAATGTATCTGACCTAATACAGAATTTAGCCTCATTTTGAGCCAGAAGGTAAAAGATTTTCGTATAGATTTTCTCATGAGGCAACGAATCAGCTTTGTGCAGGTTTTAAGTAAGTTAATTCCTGCTATTGTAAATATTTTTTTCTAGCGGCAAAATATTGGGTAAGAGAGAGGCAACCGGATTAAATAGATTATCCGGGTTGATTTGCTTATTTTAAGGTACGATGAACCAGTTCAACTTAAAAGGTTTTTGGCTAAAAAAGGCAGAGGGAGAGAAGATGCAGAAAAAGATATTATTTATTTTATTCTTCATTTTGTTCCTATCGTTTTTCCTGACCAGCTGCCTCGAAAAGAAAGGTCCTGTGCCCGAATTAATCGAAAATAGAGAACCCATTCATGTTTTCGGTAACTCCGAAGCCGGGCCTTTTTATCGATTTATACGGGATTATCTTGTCGACCCTAAGCTGAATAGAGTTTATATCTGGGATTATCTAAGTCCGGAAGGCATAGACGTCTATGATTTAAACGGAAAACACCTTTTTAGTTTTGGAAAAAGAGGACCTGGGCCGACTGATTTTTTAGCCTTATTTAACGTTGCCGTTGATTCTTCTGGTAACCTTTGGATAAATGATTTTAACAGAAAAACGCTTAAAGCCTTCACCAAAGACGGAGAATATCTTCGAAATGTCAGCTTGCCTTATGAACTTCAGCCTACTTCTATAATGAAGATGATCTTCAACAGATATGACGAACTGTATCTCTTAGCACAGGGCAGCGAAGGCCAGATTTCAGTCTGGAAATTAGACTTGGGTAAGAATGATCAAAAAAAACTTTATGAGGAAGTGCGAAGAAAGCGTTTAGCACTTGTAGAATTCGTTCCTGATATAGCTATCGATGGAGATTCAAATCTTTTTATTACTGACAGCTTTGACTATACAATTCACATTCTTGACAGGGAAGGCAAATCAATCAAGACCTTTAGCGAAAAGAGACGAAAAAAGGAGCTTATACGAGAGGAGGATTTCAATATTTTTGATGATGATTTTAGAATAGTTAAATTCCCCAGTTATCGAGAAATTCTGGGCGAATTAAGTGGCCCTTCTAAATATCTCCCGGCTATCTTCGGAATTAACATTGACGGCAATTTGATATATGTGTGGACATCAGAGATGGATGAACAACGAAGATACATAATTGATATATATGACAGAAATTTTAAGAAAAGAGGCCAGGCCTGTTATTTCAATCGGATAAAGGATAATGTAGCAAAAATAATAGACGGAAAACTCTATATCCCGCGAATTGAAAACTATGACTTGCAAATTACCAAAAGACTCGGTAAATTCATCTTTTTTAATTCACCGGATCATCTCTGTGTATACGCAATATCCAAAAGCATTCTGAGAAGGTGAAACAAAAAAGCTGGCCAGTGGAATAGATGGTCATCGATGTTTAGCCAGAATTTTAGACGGGAATGGAGGTAGGGATGAAGCAGCCGATAAAGTGCAAGTCATTAACGATTTTATTATTAATATTCGTGCTCATTAGTCTGAGGACGGCTGTGGCTGAGTCTCGTGAATCAGGGCTGTTTTTCCAAGACAGCAGCCCAACTTCTCCGGCAGGCACGGTAAAAGTGGGGTTGTTCGGCATAGGGCTAAATACCTACTGGGGGCAATTCCCTGGTCTTCGCAACCGGCTTGAGGGCTACCTCAAAACTATTGAGAAGAAGATATCAGAAGCTGGAGGCTGTGAGGTAATTTCAGCCGGGCTGGTGGATACAGTGGAAAAAGCCCGCCAAACAGCTGGAATATTTAGAGCCGCCGGAGTCAGGATAATTTTTCTTTACGTTTCTACCTATGCCCTGTCTTCAACTGTTCTGCCTGTCGTGGAGGAAGCCAGAGTGCCGGTGGTGGTACTTAATCTTCAGCCAGAGGCAGCTATTGATTACGAGTGGTTTAACTCTTTAGGAGACCGAGGCCAGATGACCGGAGAGTGGCTGGCTTTCTGTCAGGCCTGTGCCGTGCCTGAAATCGCCAGTGTTTTTAACCGCTCGGGGATTGATTTTCACTTAGTCACCGGAACTCTTCAAGATCCTGAGGCCTGGCATGAAATCGGAGAATGGGTCGAAGCAGCCCGGGTAGCCGAAGTTCTCCATCAGCTGAATCTCGGGATTCTCGGGCACTATTATAACGGCATGCTTGACGTCTATACAGATACCACCCGGTTGGCGGCCAGCCTGGGCTTACATCTCGAGAATCTGGAAATTGGCCAGCTAATTGAACTCCGCCATCACCTCAGCCAGAAAGAAATAGCTAACAAAATCGAGGAGATGGAAAAGACTTTTAATATTCTGCCTGAGGCTTCCAAGGCGGAAATAGAAAGGGCCGCCAGAACAGCTTGTGCTCTGGAGCGGCTGGTAGCTCAGAGGAAACTCGGGGCGCTGGCCTATTATTACGAAGGAACACCGGGCAGCGAAGAAGAAGATATCGTGACTTCGCTCATTGCTGGCTGCTCGCTTTTAACCGCCAAGCATGTCCCGATGGCCGGTGAATGCGAAGTTAAGAATGCTGTTGCCATGAAAATCATGGATTCTTTTGGGGCTGGCGGCTCATTTACCGAGTTTTATGCTCTCGATTTCAAAGAAGGCATCATCCTGATGGGACATGATGGACCCGGGCATATAGCCATTGCTGAGGGCCAGCCCCAGCTCAAGCCCCTGGGCGTTTTTCATGGCAAGCCGGGCAAAGGTTTGTCCATCGAAATGAAAGTAAAGTCAGGCCCCGTGACCCTTCTCTCCGTGGTTGAAACCAGGGACAACGAACTCAAACTGTTAGTGGCCGAAGGTGAATCAGTTCCAGGGCCGATTCTCCAGATTGGCAATACCAATAGCCGGTATAAATTTAAGCCCGGGGTAAAAGAGTTTGTTGAGGCCTGGAGCCGGGAAGGACCGGCCCATCACTGTGCGGTGGGTGTTGGTCATATCGCTTCTAAAATAAAAAAACTGGCAGCCATTCTGGGAGTAAAGTTTGTCCAGATCAGCTGAGTTTCATCCGGTGATAATAAGGGGCTGAAATAACAGTCTAATAAAACAATCTATAAACCTTGTAACTTTGTGCCAAAAAGCCTAAAGGCCTGAAGCTGGCTGGTGGATAAGACCCGTGTCTAAGGCTGAAGCTTCTGCTTGATTTTCTCCGCTGCGGTCCGCGCCTCCTGCCCGATTTCCGGATCATTACTCAATGACTCGCAGAACTCCAGCCCGGAAGCACAGGGGAAATTGGGCAGAGTGGACAGAACCAGCTTTTTCTCCTCAGCCCGCCGGCTAAGAGAATAAATTTCTTTTAGAAAAGCCGTGGCCGCCTCAGGCTGACGATAAGTTTGAGAAGCAGTCAGTCTGACCAGTCCCCGGATGGCCAGGACATTTTCTTTAAGGTCGGAAGTCTTACTGGCCAGAGCCAGAAGATCGTCCAGAGCTTCAACTTCTGGCCAATCGCTCAGGGCTTTAACAGCTGCCCCTTTTACCGGCGGACGTGAATCGCTCAAATATTTCCTTATGAGCGGCAAAGAACTGCGCTCCCCGATTTTACCTATGACCTGAAGCAAAACCGAGACTTTTTCCGGCTCATTTTCCTTAGTCAGAAGCTGGGTAAAAAAGGCTGATTTAGAATCCGGCCGGGCTGAATTTTGAGCCCAGATAGCCAGGATATTGACCAGCTCTTCCCGATAGGTTTCATCCTGAGTCGAAAAAGCCACCTCTAAAACTTTATCAGCCAGGCTGAGATCGCCAAAAGCCCGGAAGCCGCGGGAGACCAGTGCCCGATCGGCTGCCGGATTAGAAGCTTCAGCTAAGAAGAAATCCCGGGCGGCTACCATATTTCTTTCACAGGCAGAGAGAAGTAACTCGTTTTTGACTTCCTGGCTGGTTGTTGTCCCGAGAAGCTTCAGAATTTTTTGATCCACGGCTTTTTCCGGGAGAGAAGCCAGACTTTCCCGGGCAGCAGTCTTTTCGAGCCCCTTAGCCTGAGCCGCCCGCTCCGCCAGAAATTCCACGGTAGTTTCATTGCCAATCTGGCCAAGAGTCCTTAAAGCCGCTATTCTCACCGACTGATCTTTCTCTCTGCATATGACTTTCATCAGAAATTCTCTCACCTGAGGTTCTGGATAAGAAGACAGAGCAGAGACAAACTGAATCTGCCTCGGCGGCAAAATATAATTAAAAGTGCCGAGGAGAGAGGCGAGCTCATCCGGTTTAAAAAACTCTGCCATTAAGCCGATGGCCGCTTCTTGCGATGGCTCGTCCTTTCCTTTTAAGGCCGACAGCATTAAAGATTTGCCCTGTGAGCCGGCCGTCAGAATTTTGAGCCTGAAGGCAGCTACTTTCTGAGCCGGTTCGAGTTTAACCCCAAGCAGGGTATCAGAAATTTTTCCGGCTTCTTCCAGCCTATTTTCTTTTATCTGCCTCTGAGCTATTCGCACCATGGAATCAACAGCTGCCAAGCGGATTTTTTCATCAGGAGATTGAATATAATTCCTGAGGAGCTTCGTCGCTTCAGCGTTATCTAAATTGCCCAGAGCTTCAAGGATGGCTGCGGTCAGAACCAGAGACGTGCCCCTTCTTAAGGTTTTCTCAAAATAAGGTATAGCTGCTTCAACTCTTCTTCGTCCTAAGCTGCCGATAATTCCCGGTAAAAACTCTGGCGATGATTTATCGAGAGCCTCAAGCAAGGCCCGGTCGGCTTCTTCGCCTGGGATTCTTTCCAGAACATAACGGGCCGGGTCCGAGGCTTCAGAGTCAGTTAGAAAAGCCGCAAGAACTTTGACTGATTCCGAGCCGGCTATCCAGCTCAGGGGTTTACTGACCGCTATCCGGCCGTCGCGGCTCACCGGCTTCTTGAAAAATTCCAGCAGTTTTTGCTCGGCTTGAAGCTTCAGCCGGGGATCATCTTTGATTTTAAATATAAATCTTTCAAGCTGAAGGCTGGGCCCTTCGCCCTGACTGTGATCAAAAGTCTCCAGGGATTTTAATAGGCCGTCAAGTTCGGTCAATTCCGTCCTGGCCGCCGAGGTATTCTGTCTTAACTCTCCAGCCACAATCAGCGGCGAAACCAAGAAGCAAAGTAGCAGAACAAATGACATTAATATGGAAATACTTCCCAGAAAGCCTGCACAACGGGCGGCCGTGCCCTGGCTATTAATTTTTTTTGACTTTTTGACTGCTTCCTGACCGCCTATAAAAACTTTTTCCCCAACTTTATTTTCCATCAGGTTGCTCCTCATTGTCTTCTGTCCTTATCCAGGCAGACACCACGGATGGCGGTAAGAACGGCTCAGCAGCCTTTCGGCTTCCGGGTCACCGATAATTTTTTCCTGAGCTGGATCCCATTTTATTTTCCGCCCGACAGTCATTGAAATAACACTCAGGTGACCGACGCTGGCCGAGCGGTGAGCAACTTCAGCCGGGGTAATAGTTTCTTTCCGGCTCCTGACACAATCCAGGAAATTCTGATAGTGGTCGCGGCTTTTATAAAGCCTGATTTCTTCGGGACCAATGATTTCAGTCTGAAGTGAGGCCGGTTCAGCTTTAAACTGGCCGCGGTCAACCCAGATCCGCCCCTTATCCCCGATCCACTTGGTTCCGCTCCAGATTTGAGGATAGCCGCCAGCCACAATCATCGGGGTCCCATCGGCATACTTCGCTTCAACCCAGTAGCGGGTAGGGCTGTTATAAACACCGCCAGCTGGATACTCACCGCGGGCTTCAATTTCAACCGGTCCTGTCCGGTCCCAGCCCATCCCCCAGTGAGCGATGTCCACGTGATGACCGACCCAGTCCATGAGCTGACCACCGCCAAAATCCATGTTCCAGCGCCAGTTCATATGAACCCGCGACCGGCAGTAAGGCCAGTACGGAGCAGGACCAAGCCACAGCTCATAATCAAGCTCGGGAGGAGGCGGTTCGAGGCGGTCCTGGCCAAAGGTGCCGGCAAAATCATAATGGCCTTCAGGCAGGCCGACTTCGATTCTGGTAACTTTTCCTATCCGGCCATTCCGGACAAGTTCCGCTGCCTGGTGGAAATTCTCAACCGAGCGCTGCCAGCTGCCCGTCTGCCAGATGCGGCCGTATCTTTCGACAGCCTGACACAGCGCCCGTCCTTCAGCCAGGTCATGCGTCAGGGGCTTTTCACCATAGATATCATAGCCGGCCCGGGCGGCCTCAATGGCCAGCAAAGCATGCCAGTGATCGGGCACCGCGATCGAAACAGCATCTATATCTCTTCTCAGAAAAAGCTGCCTGAAATCGGTGTAGGTCCGGCAGTCTTTAGTGCCGTACTTCCGGTCAACAATGTCTTTAGCCTGAGCTAAGTGATTTTTATCGACATCACAAACAGCCACCCATTGCACTTCATCTTTGTTGAGAAAAGCTTCCATATTGGGCAAACCCATCATGCCAAAACCAATACCGGCCATAACAATCCGGTTGGAGGCAGCTGGCCTTTTTTTATCCAGATCAAGAGCTGATGCCCGGACAATAGCCGGAAAACCAAGGCTAGCCGCTGCGGTCAGCGAAGCTGCTTTTAAAAACTGACGTCTGGAAATCTTTTCTTTCCGACCGCTCATTGTTTTTCCTTTCATTTTTCGCCGTTTAAAGAGTCAATTTCTCTTTATTTCTTTTACTTCAAAGCAGAAATTAAATCAAAGAAAAAGAGAGTTTGAGCGAGGATCGTGAGGATAAGGTAACAGGATAAATCGAAATAAAATAAATCCGTAAGCAAAGGCGGCTGGAAATTAATTGACCGGCGTATTGGAGGTACCAACCAGACCCTGCAGGCGGTTTATCCTCTCACTCACGCTTTGATAGGCTGGATTCCAGGATTGAATATCGCGATAGATACTCAGGGCTTTATCAAACTCTTTGCTCTGCTCATAAATCATACCCAGATCAAACATCAGAGCAAAATACTGGTCGGTGCCAGGAGCAACCAGCTTGATGGCCCGGTTGAGCCAGCTTTCTGCTTCTTTCAGATTGCCTTTCAGCCGGTAGCTGTGGCTGATGAGTGTCAGGCATTCGAGGGTCAGGTTCTTGTCTTTAGCGGCAATATTAAATTCTTCAATGGCTTCATCTACCAGCCCCTGCTCCATAAAGGCCAGGCCAAGCTGAAGATGAATCTGGTAATCTTCGGCTGGTATCTTTTCTCTGATGCCTTTTTTGAAATCATTGACAATGGTCATTAACTCTTTTTCAAACTGGGTGGTCACGCCTGTTTTCTGGTGCATGTAAACAGCACTCAGCATAGCCAGTTCTGCCCTGATATTTTCCTGCAGGTCATAGAATTTTTTCTCTCGGCCATCACTGCTGATGATAGGAATAATGCCGGTATCGGTGAACAGATCAATCGGGCTTATTTTTTCCTCGCTTAAGATCTGCTCTTCCAGGTCAAATTCTGGCTTTTTCCTGGTATCCTTTTCCTCTTTAGCCTTAGGGTAAATTACCTGGGTTTCGATAGCGGTTGTTTTTTCAATTTTACGAATCAGGTCTTCCTTATTAAGACTGGGTTTAAGATTATCAATATAGCTCAGTTTTTGTTTGAGCAGGGGATCATTAGGATACTTCACGAGCAACCCTTCTATGACCCGCCTGGCCAGTCTAACCAATCCCTCCTGAATGTACATATCCGCCTGAGCCAGCCCAGCCTGGATTTCTTCCTCTTCCTCCGCCGATAACGCCCAGGTTTCCGGTGGGAGTTCCTCTTCCTTGATCATTAACTCTTTTTTGAGTTCCCGGTATTCTCTAGCCAGTTGTTCATCCGTTGGGCGAAGTTTAATCAGCTCGGCATAATAAGGAAGCATTTTGCTTTTTTCGCCAATTTTTTTGAATTCTTCTATGAGCCGCTCATCTACCTTTTCCAGGCGGTCGAAGTCATTGGTCTCCCTCAAGATTTCGGCCAGCTTTTCCATAGCTGGAATATGATCGCTTCTCACAGTCAGGATCAGCCCCAGAAGCCCAATGGCTTTATCTTCTTTCCTCTTTTTAAGATAACTGTCAATTAAGGGCTCAAAATATTCAAAAGCCAGGTTTGGGTTGCCTTCAGCCAGGTTGATTCGTCCAATCTTATAACGGGCATTAACATTCATTGGATAAAAGTTCAGAACTTCAGTGAAAATTTCCTTGGCCGCAGAAAACTTTCCCTCTTCAAAATATAGATTGCCCAGAAAAGTTAAAGCATCAAGATCATGGGGAATTTTATCCAGGACCTGGCGGGCCAGCTCCTGGGCCTGCCCTGCCTGTCCTTTTAACCTCAGGACCTTAGCCAGCCTGAGTTTGGTCCTGGCATTGTCCGGGCTCAGCTTATTGGACTCTTTAAGTAATTTTTCAGCTTCATCAATCTGGCCAAGGCTGATCTTAAGATCAGCTGCTTTGAGCAGTTCGTTAACCGCTTTGTCCTGCTGGCCATTTAACTTGTAAAGAGCAGCTAGCTGAATCCTGATATTCAGATCGTCTTTGTCCAGTTTAACTACTTTTTCATAAAGCTCAATGGCCTCTTCCACCATTTTCTGCCGTAGAAATTTTTCGGCTATCCTGAGGTATTCCTGTTTGGCTTCAGCCAGAAATCCCTGCCTCGTATAGAGGTCAGCCATTTTGATAAAGTAGTCTGGCTTATCTGGATTCAAACGGCAAATCTTTTTCAGAATGGCCAGAGCCTGGGAATTAAGGCTTCTTTTCTCATACTCATCAGCCACTTTCTCAAAAGCTTTGATAGCTTTATCGTTCTGGCCAAGACGGACATATAAATCACCAACCAGATTATTGATGCTGACATCGGCCGGATCATCTTCCAGGAGCTTCTCATACTCAGCTATGGCTTCCTTTAGCCGGCCAGCCCGGACATACCTCTCCGCTTGCTCAATAATCTTCAGCCGGTCGATTTTGCCATTCATTTTATCAGCATTCTATCCCTGAAGAGCTTAAAGCTCTGCCGGTGGAGCGGACAGGGCCCCAGCTTTTCTAAAGCCTGATAATGGCCTTCGGTCGCATAACCCTTGTTCTGACTCAGGCCATAACCCGGATATAACCTGTCCAGGACCTGCAGCAATTGATCTCTGAATACCTTGGCCACAATCGAAGCCGCCGCTATCGAAAATACCTTCCTGTCTCCCTGGGGCACAGCCACCTGCGGATAATTTATACCTTTTAATGGATAGCCGTCAACCAAAACCATATCCGGTTGGTGGCCCAGGTCCGCTAAAGCCCTTTTCATGGCCAGCTGAGTCGCCCAGTAGATATTAATCTGATCAATCTCCAGATGAGTCGCATAGCCAATGCCGACGCAAGAGGCTTCACCCAAAATCCTCCTGGCTAAGTCTATTCTTTTAGTCGGAGTAAGGAGCTTGGAATCGGCTACTCCCCGAGTCCAGCTGGCTTCCTTCCCGAGCAAAAAAGCAGCCGAGAAAATAACACTGGCAGCCACTACCGGACCAAAAAGGCACCCACGGCCAACTTCGTCCAGGCCGGCCAGATAAGTCGCCCCCTGATCAAAAAGGTTTTGCTCTGTCTTAAAACCCATCATTTTGGATAATTTTACAAAAAAAAACCTCTCTGGTCGAGAGGCAAAACAGATTAGTAATCTGGAACTGAATTTATGCTAAAAATCTACCAGAACAGCTATAAATTATTTCTGCTCTTCCTTGAGCTTGGCCGCTTTGCCCTTCAAGTTGCGCAGATAATAAAGCTTGGCTCTTCTTACCTTGCCATGGCGAACGACTTCTATCTTTTTTATCATTCTGGAATGCAGGGGAAATATCCTCTCCACCCCGATCCCATAAGATATTTTTCTAACAGTAAAAGTTTCACCCAGGCCTGATCCACGTCTGGCAATAACATCGCCCTTAAAAATCTGAACCCGCTCCTTATCGCCTTCTCTAATCAAAACATGGACTTTAACGGTGTCTCCAACTTTAATTGGTTCTATGTCCTGACGCATCTGTTTTTCTTCAACAGCTTTAATCAGATTATTCATGACTCTTTCCTTTCTTCCTGGATTTCAGACAGAAGCTCTTCCTCCTGAGGAGAAAGCTTCCTTGATTTTAGCATATCTGGCCTTTTAGCCAGTGTTTTTTCTAAGGCTTTTTTCAATCGCCAGCGGGCTATCTTTTGATGGTCACCAGAAAAAAGCACAGGCGGAACTTTATAGCCACGAAAATCCCTTGGCCTTGTATATTGAGGAAAATCCAGCAGGCCGGTAGAAAATGAATCATGTCGGACTGATTCTTCCCGGCCAACCACTCCCGGCACAAATCTGGAGACAGCCTCGACCACCACCGCCGCCGCCAGTTCTCCTCCGCTCAAAACATAATCACCAATAGAAATCTCTTCGTCGGACAGGTAGTCGCTGACTCTTTCATCAACACCTTCATATCGGCCGCAAATTAAAATCACCTGCTCATAGCTGGCCAGTTTCTCAGCCAGAGCAGAGTTAAAAAGCTTTCCCTGAGGAGTTAACAGGCAAACCAGGCTCTTCTCGGTAGATTGTTTTATATTTTCGACTGCTTTAAAAACTGGCTCAGGCTTAAAAACCATGCCTTCCAGACCGCCATAAGGACGGTCATCCACCTGGCGATGCTTATCAGTTGTATAATCTCTCAAATCGTGAATTTTGATGTCGATCATACCTTTATCCCGAGCCTTTTTTATGATTCCTGCCGAGAAAATGCTCTCAAATATCCCGGGGAAAATGGTAACAATGTCAAATCTCATTCAAGTCCAGCAATCCCTCAGGAGGATCTATAATTATTAATTTCTTATCAAGCTCAATCTGACGACAAATAGCCTCAACAAAAGGAATTTCGACCGACCGGCAGGCACTTTCTACCATGAGAAAAGTGAGGCTGCCTGCTTCATTCAAACCGGTAACAGTTCCCACCGTTTGGCCGTCAAGCGTTTCTACCCTGCAACCAAGCAGCTCAAAGTCATAATACATACCCTCGGTGGGACGGGGTAAATCCCCGGGATGAACCATTATTTCACGTCCACGCTGTGCCTCAGCCGCCTCTAAACCATTTACCCCTTCTAATTTTAGGAAAGAAGAGTTGACCGCCTGTCTATATCGCTCGATCTTATAGTTCCGGCACTCTCCTTCTTGCTCGATAAAAATTTCTTTGAAGAATGGCTCCTTTATCCAGGGATAAAACCTGACCTTTAGAGTGCCATCCTTCCCTTCTCCCCGGAGTACCCTGCCGACAGTTACTAAGTCAGCCCTTTTCAATGATCTCGAGGTTGAATCTCCTTTTCATTTTCATGCCGGCCGCACCTAGAATAACCCTGATGGCCCGTGCTGTCCGCCCCTGTTTCCCGATTACCTTTCCCAGATCCTCGGGAGCAACCTTGAGCTCCAGAATAGTGGTCTGTTCCCCTTCTAGCTGGGAAACCTGAACCTTTTCCGGATTGTCAACCAGTGACTTAGCAATCATTTCCACCAGTTCTTTCACTGTAACCTCCTTTAAGACTTAGAATCTTGGGTTGATTTTTGTTCCTTAGCAGCTCTATCAATTAATGAGTTAACTGTTTCTGAAGGCTGAGCTCCCCGGCTGAGCCAGTAATTTACTCTGTCGAGATCGAGTTTAAACTCGAGAGGTTCAGTCCTGGGATTATAATAGCCCAGGGTATCCAGAGTTTTACTTTGCCTGGCCCGAGTTGAATCAATAGCTACAATTCGATATGTGGGCTTTTTCTTAGCTCCGAATCTCATAAGACGCAGTTTAATCATTGGTCACTAGCTCTCTTTTTATCTAAAGTTAGATAAAATATTAGCCAAAAACCGAAAATAAGTCAACTCTTATTTGTTACGGCCAGGGATAATTATCGTGTTTTGTTTATGATAATATTACTCTTATCGCAGGTAAGCTTTTTCAACAATTTCTTGACAGACTGGCCTGTTCTGGCATTAAATTAGTAAAAAAGAGGCATTTAGGTGGCTGGCGGCAAAAAACTCCTTTTTAAACTCTTGGAGATAATAAACAACAACTATACAGAAATGGATCTTGAGGAGCTAATTCTCTCTCTGGTCAATTTTTTATTGCCAGCCATCCGGCAGACAAGGAACTACTACTATATAACTGCTCCATATGATGCCCAGGATATAGCTTTCCTAACGATTTCTTCTCTTCTGGTTAAAAACCGGGAGGGCAGATTTCCTGCTCTGGAGAAGGCTTTTAACTGGAAAGTAATTAAGAGGCTGATGATTAGTAATGAGGACGATTTCAGTGCTTATCTGAATAACGTTTTATTAAAAAGGCTAAAGCAGACTTATTACTGCCTCGGCAAGGAAATGAGACCAGAAAGGGCCAGAATAAAAAAAGAAATAGTGTATTTTCTTAAAAGGTCTAAAGATTATTATCTTGTCAAGGACCAGTCCTCCGGCCATTGGCTGGTAAAATTCGATTCAAACAATTCAACCTGTCTGACAGCTGTTCAAAGACCTCTGGTTAAAGAAGCCGAGCAGATTTGCGCCAATTGCCTGGACAGCGGGCTGGGAGGACTCCAGATCCCGAAATTTTTTGGAAAATTAGCCGAAAGCCTTAACAAGCATGGTCTGAGTTTCGAGTTACCCATTAATGATCTCCTGATCATCTATCTTCACACCCAGCAGCATTATCTCAGGCAGGAAGTTAAGTCTGGTTTAAATTCCGAGCATCAAGTTCCTCTGATTGATTTAAATGAAATATTTGCTGTCTGGCTTGACGAGCTAAGAGAAAAGAATCAGGTACTTCTTCTCAAATACGTGCAGAAAAAGAAACTTGCTACTCAAGAAAAAGATAGCTATCTCCGGGCCCTTGATGATCTTTTTACCGACTGGTCACAGGGCGGCCAGGAAAATTCTCTTTTCTATTACCTTCAAAAATATCAGCCGCAGTTGTCAGCACAAGGCTACCGTCAAGAAAAGAGAAAAATTATGGAATATCTGGTCAAAAACTCCAGAGCCTTTCTAAAAAATAAAATCTATGAATGGCAATCAGTTTAATCAGAGGGTGATTGATGATAAGGAGACGGGCCCCAGCCAATCACAATGATGTCACAGCATTTTGTGACTCTCTGGTCAGGCGCTGGAATTTTAAAACATCTCTCGATCTTTTCCGCCTCAATCGTTCAGTAGCCGTCTCACCTCAGCTTCTTGGCTTTTCTACCTTGCCCTCTTTCAAATCTACGCCGAGAAAATGTCCTTTATTTCCGGAGATGGCAGTTACTTGCTTAGAATTATAGAAAATAAAATAAGCGGAAACCTCAAAGGCCATCTCATTCACCCTCTGCATGAAAAATACCAGCAGGTTTTTATTGATCTGGCCGGTCTGCACAAACAACAACTTCCAATCAGCCTGCCTGGCCGTTCTGGACTCGAGAAAAGTCAGAGGCTGCTCTCCCTCTAGCGGGCAGCGGGAATTCCAGTTCCGGGAACTGCCACCCGGCCAGCAGGAATTCTACTTATTATTTCCGAGGTCAACTCTTAACCAGGTGATGTCCATAAGAAACCAGGTCAATTTAATCCAACCTTCAAGAGAAGACCAAACCATTCAGGTAACGACTACTGAATATTCAAAAGACATCAACTGCGAAATAAAATACAACTTTAATTATAAGCTGCAGCCGATCTTCTCAAGGCCGATAGATCTGATGACAGAAAAAATAAAGGAATTAATTGTCTCTGGGCTGCTTCCCGAACAGGCCGGAACAGAGTTGCAATTTCTCAAAGAAAGAATTCGCTACTGGGATGGCCAGGGCTGGGTCTATAAACCTTTCGACCAGCAAAATGTTGCCAACCGATAATCATCCAGCCGGACAGGTTGAATTAACGTGCTCGGCTTACTCCAGAATTAATTCAAAATACTTAAAAATTATCTAAAAAAATTGCACTTTTTTTCTGCAAAGGTATTTTTCGATACACTATAAGTATATAAGGTGGAGGTGACAGCAAAGGAAGGTGGGAACCTTTTTTGGCCTTGAGTTACCGTTGGTAGCGAGGAATCACCTCCCACCCCTTTCCAGTTACCAGCATAATAACAGTCAGCGGTCAAAGCCAGTTTTGATCTTAATTCTTTTCCTGAGAGGTGGTATTGGTCTTTTCTCTAGCAGGCGCTTTAAGGCTGCCAGCCAAAGTTGAGGTTCTTACCTGGGCCGGCGGATTATTAGTCTGACCCGGGACAGAATCAGGCACATAATTATTTCCACTGCTTATCCTTGACGGCCCGGCTTGAACAATGCCCCTGGGGGTGACTCTAATCCTCATCTCCCGGGCTTCTCTCGAACTCAGACCAAGCCGGGGAGCAACTATCGAGTTACTGCTGCTATCATAAGTTATCTCAATCCCGAGCCGTTTTGCCACTCTTAAATCCGGATTCCAGTCGCGAAAACGCTGGCTAGCAGCTTGAGCTGGCAGAGTTTTGGGCACATTAACACCATCTTCGGCCTTGTTATTTGCCAGGCCGGGGTTGGAAGCGGTTCTGGCCTCTACCATTCGCATTGTTCTGGCCGGCAGAACTCCACCCGGCGCTTCAGCCTGACCCTGGCTAGAGGAAGTAACCATTCTCTGATTTATAAATTCATGTCTGGCCAGCTCCCGGGCGGTTTTAGCCCGATTAACAGGCGATCCAGGTGTTACCTCAACTTTCTTCTGGTTCAATTCGCTGATGACTTGAGAAGAAGGTACTTTCTTAGTTCCAAGATCATTAGAAGCCAGAGCCTCACCTCTAACCATAACAGCCATGCCGGCTTTAACGTTTATCTTTTCCAGGGCTTTTGCTTCGCCTTTCTCTAATCCTTTAAGGAGATTCTTTAAACCAGATTTATATTCTTCTGTTAAAGGCAAGGGATGAGTTTGATTCTTCTTGAGCATATCCTTGCGGATTTTATTCTTATACTGGTAAGCAATCGGGTTACCGGGTCCGGGATTGTCCCCGTCACCACCATAATAAGGTGTCATCCCAAAAGAATAAAGCCAGTAATCCGGGTAATCCCAGAATAACCAGTCGGTCATAACCCACGGCCGCCAGCTATAATAACCAAAATAAAAATCCCAGACTGCCCAGGCTGGCGCAAAAGTCGAACCGGGGATCCACAGCCAGCCCTTTTTTTCATCCCATTGCCAGATTCCCAGATGGTAAGGTACCCAGCCCCATGGTTCTTGAGGAACCCAGAACAGTGACCCATTAAGGTAGCTCCATTGGCCATAAACATAAGGAGACCAGTTACCCCAGGGATAGTTATCATTATAAAACGGCCTCCAGACATAGCCAAAATAATCATCCCAGATCCATTCCCCATAGATATTGGAAAAATTCTGGGCAAAATAGAAGACAGCCGGTGAAAGCTTCTGAACAGGCTCCGGCAAGGGAGTGAGGCCTTTATGAAGCTCCACAAAACGCTGGTTAATCTCATTATTCCAGGCCTCAAATGCAGCCAGTTCGGGAAAAGACTGGGCCTGGCTGAGCTGATTATCCGTATTAATAATTAGGCCGTTAGCTTTCTTAAGAGATACCGTCTTTAATTTATTGCTTTCCGGGCCGTAAAGAACCTGAGCTTTCCCTTCTTTAACCAGGATTTTATTGTCTCCGCTTTCATCTACTCCGGCTATAATCACACTATGATTTTTCAATTTTATAGCCGCTAGGGGCGTCATCAACTGAAATATCTCCCAGGAATTATAAGCCGTGTACATCAAATAAACACGACCCCGAAGAAGATTCAGATTGGATAGCTGGTTGTCTGAACTAAGACTTTGGGCCATGATGGTCTCAATTTTAAGCTGCGAGCTGACATCCAGGCGAGCAATACTGCCGCTGTCGAACTGTATTTCGCAGGGCCGATCATAGGTGACAATTATATCTCCCGGGCCCAATGGAAAGTTGAGCGTGGCAATTTCAGGCGATGCCAGGCCAGACCTGATTATCTCCGGCGATCTGGTTCCTGTTTCTGGCAGATAACTGATAAAGGCATAATAAAAATCCTTTTCGCCCGAGATCAGGCTGTAGGGCTTATGGCCGGCCAGAGCTGGCCGGGCTATCAGACAAGCAAAAGCTATAATTAAAATAGCTGATTTGACCGTCTTCATTTCAGTCTCCTTTTACTCCCATCTCTCCTATATGCAAAATTTGTGCCTGCCCGGCATCGTTATTCCTCTCCTGGGACCTCTATTGTTGCCAGCAAAATGTGTCCTGAATTGAGCTCATCTGTATTTATATGATATACCCTTTACCAGGACAAAGTCACCTGTTAAATCGAGGGATAAATTGGAGCCGCTAAACACTTCAGGCGGGCTCTATCATTTTCTAATATAGCCTGTTTCCTTTGTTATTAATGATAATAAAAGCAGGCAGGTTTTTGACCACAATTTTTCTGATGGCTTCCATCCCGAGATCTTCGAAGTCGAGGAGTTCAGAGCTGACAATATGCTCTTTGGCCACCAGGGCAGCCGCTCCACCTATCGTTCCTAAATAGAAGCCATTATATTTCTGACAGGCCTGGACAACCCGTTCAGAGCGGTTGCCCTTACCGAGCATTATCCTGGAAGCCCCGGCCTTCATAAAGTCCTCAACATAAACATCCATTCTCTGGGCAGTGGTCGGGCCAATGCTACCGGTGACCAGGCCAGGTGGGGTCTTGGCCGGTCCGGCATAATAGATGGGATGTTCTTTAAAGTAAGAAGGGAGTGGGCGTCCTTCATCTATCATCTTTTTGAGCCGGAGATGAGCCTGATCCCGGGCAACAATCAGTGTGCCAGACAGACTTAACCTCTTTCCAACCGGATAGTTGGAAAGCTCAGCCACTAATTCATCTATCGATCGATCTAAGTTTATGGCTGGTGTCTGTTCAGATTCAAAAACCTCTATCTTTTTGAGAAAAGGCTTGAGGTCATAATTTAAGACTTCCAGCCAGATTCCTTTCTTGTCTATTTTGGCCTTTATGTTTCGATCAGCATTACAGCTAACGCCAATGCCAACAGGCAGAGAGCCTCCGTGCCGGGGAAGCCTGATAACTCGAGCCTCTACGGCCAGAGCTTTGCCGCCAAACTGAGCCCCCAGCCCGGTTTCTCTGGCTATGGTCATAACTTTCTTTTCCCATTCCAGATCGCGATAGCCATGAGGACGGCCCGTCGGATGGTCTATAAGATTATCTAAGAAGCCGGCTGAAGCCAGCTTAACAGTTTTAAGGTTCATTTCAGGTGATAAGCCGCCGACAACTACGGCCAGCCGGTAGGGCGGGCAAGCGGCCACCCCGATTGAACTTACCTTCTCTCTTAAAAAATTCAAAAGCGTTTTTTCATCTTTAAGAAGAGACTTGTTCTCCTGATAGAGAGCTGTCTTATTTGATGAACCGCCACCTTTAGCCATTATCCAGAAATTATATTCTTCCCCTGGACAGCTCATGATCTCAATCTGAGCAGGCAAATTATTGCCTGTATTTATTTCTTCCAGCATTGATACAGGCGCATTTTGGGAGGCTCTGAGATTGAGCCTGGTATAGGCATCAAAAACTCCATGCGTCAGGTATCTGACATCATCCACCCCGGTTGATACTCTTTCTCCTTTAAATCCAAGAATAATAGCTGTTCCAGTATCCTGACAGAGGGGCAAAAGGCCATCGGCCGCTATGGCCGCATTTTTGATCAGCTTGGCCGCCACAAATTTATCATTTGCCGAAGCTTCCGGGTCATCAAGAATCAAAGCCAGGTTTTCAAGATGCTTTTTCCGGAAATAAAAGTTGATGCGGCCCAGAGCTTCCCGGGCCAAAAGCCGCAGGCCAGCTGGCTCCACCTGAAGCCAGTTCTTGCCCAGGATTTTAGCTGTTTTCACCTGCTGCGAGGTTAACTGTTCGTAACTTGTTCTATCCTTTCCTAGAGGGAAAAGAGGGACATATTCAAATCGCATTTTTTACCTCCAAAAATAAGACTGGAAGGATTAATCTTCTATATCCATGTATTCGATGATATCTTCAAACCCGGCAATAGTCTTCTGACCGACCATGCCCACCAGCATATAATCATTAGTCAAAGGATTAAGGCGAAATTCTTTAAGCAGTCTGAAATTCTCTATTTCGCCTGAGCGATGAACATGGGTTCTCGGACCGGTACAATATATCCTCATGTCCCCAACTTGAATAGCCTCTTCTGCTACCTGGTTGATGGGAACATCAGCTTTGATGATGGCTTTAACTTTTTCTTCCAGCTCGTCTATATCAATATCCGGCCTTTCCGGAAAATTGATAACAAAACCATGTCTAACATCGGAATGGATTAAAGGTGAAGGGGGATGAAAATTGTAATCACGCTCAAGAATGGCTACGGTAATATCTTCGGCCGAGTGGGCCATTAACCTGTATTTTATGGTATTTTCAACAATCGTCTTAATATTCTGAGGAAAGGGGCCAAAAACAGTCGGCCGGGCCACAATTATCTCTTCACCGATGCCGACAAGGACATGAGCATTACAGCCGAGAATATCATAAATCAGATCAAAATGCTCGACTACTACCCGCCGCCTGTGCTCAATCGCCCGCCTGATGGCTTCCTTGATTCTGTATTTTTGCTTGAAGGCCAGCTCATGTCTGACATCAATATGGAATGTATGACCAGAAAAATAATCATTAGGGGAAAAGGAATAAATCGGGGCTTGTCTCAGGTTGACACCTTCATCTTCATTGGTCAGTTCGAGCCCGGGGAAAAGACCTCTGATCAGAGTTGATTTACCTGAGCCCTCATCGCCGATGATACCGATCAGGTAATCAGTTGGCGATAGATAACGCCGGGCAATTTCACTGGCTACCATATAAAGACGGTAGCGGCCCCTGGGGGCATAATAAACAGCATAAATCAGAGTATCAACTCTGGAGAGTTGTTTGGGGTCCATTCTCTCCCTTTTTTAAAATTTTAGATTCAAAAGAGGCGCATGCTGCTGAGCACCATAAATATCTGTATCACCAGGGGTCCCAGAGGGAATTTTTCGCTTTAGTGTAATCTTTATCGCCTGACTTGGCTCAAAATAAATAATTTTAAGAACATCTGATTTATCCACCCCATAAAGAGCCGCTATCTTGCCGGCAGTAATCAGCTTTTTCTTCTTAAATAATTCGTAATCGCGTCTATCTTTAAACATAATATCAAGGGTGAGCTCATATGGCCCGGAATTTTTTGATCTTATAACTCTAGCTATTTTCATTATACTTCTTTTGGCTTGACTTTTCATGCTTTTTCCTCACAGTTCTTCGATTTTTATCGGGAAAAAGGCCGGGTCAGAAACTTCCATCAGGTGATAAATGGAGAATTCATAAACTTGACCCATAGCCACATCCGAAGGAGAAAAAGGAAAAGCTAGATTGCCAGCTGTAGCCAGTCGCCCCTCATATCCATAATGGAGCAAAACCGACCTGGTCAAAGCCAGCACAGCATCAGCTTCCGCCTGCGTCGGCCCTACGACTTCAATCACAATTCCCAGCTCATGGCTCTCAGTTTTCTTAACCGGTTCAAGCTCACCCATGACCCCATTTTTCCCATAGACATGAAAATAAAAGCGACTACCTTCGCTATCTTTACCCAGAATATCCCTGACTCTGGCTTCAACCGCCTCCAGGATCTCGTCTATTTCCCCAATCATAATCGGGTCCCTGACCCCAGCCACGCTGATTGATCTATAGCCAGCTAAGTGGACACCTTCCAGTTTAAGCCAATAGCCATCAGACGGAACGAACTTACTTCCTGTGACACGGACACGACCCTGGCCAATATCTTCAAACTTACAGCCGGTCAGGTCTAACGAGCCACCCGGACCTGGCAAATGGTAGGGATCAGACTTCTCATAAAGAGTATGGGCAGCAGCCGATTCTGGCGTGAATTTTCTTTCAGCTGATAGTGCTTCAAGAATAAAAGAGTTTTCTTCCAGGGTCCCGAAGGCACAGTCCGAGCCTGAACCAGGCGTAGCTGCTATGGCCGCACATTCCAGAATTTTGCCGAGATGCAAGGCCAGCCCGGGATCATAACCCCGTAAGATAGGCAGAGCAGCAAAAACTGCCGGGTCATAAGACCGGCCAGCTACAATCACCTGGGCTCCGGCCTCCAGCAGCTTGATAAAAGGTTCAACACCCATCTGAGCTACAATATTCTCACTTTCTTCAACAACATCCGGCGTCAGCGGAGAGACAAAAGGCAGAGGTAAAATTTTTCCTCTTTTGAGAGCCTTTAAGACTATCTCTTTTTTGATATCAGCCTTAGCTATTCCCAGCTTGAAATGCAGTTTTTCTTCTATGGCAATCTCTCTTACGATGTCGAGACACCAATCAAGATGAGGTCTGGCACCTGAACCGCCAGCTGAACCAATGATAACTGGAATATTCCTTTCGACACCAGCCTTGATCATCAAACGGAGATCTCTCTTGACAGCTGTCCGGTTAGTAAATGATTTGCCGCTGCCCAGATAATAGGGTCCGGGATCAGTCGAACCAGCATCAGCTGCAATTAAATCCGGCTTTTTGCTTAAGCCTTTTTTAAATGAACTCTCAGGAAAACCATAGCCAAGTATAGCCGTGGTAGACAAGATCTTAAAAGGAGGGAGTTTTTTCCTTTTTTCCATTTATTTTTTCTCCCCGTATTTCATTTTTAAGACTTGAATGATCCTTTCCATTTCATTATTGACAATCATAAAACCCTCATCAAAGCCCATTCCCGGCTTGGCCAGTATTCTGTCCGGCCTGGTAGCCACAGCCACATGGACGCAGGTCAAAGTAGAAATGTCAGTTTCATTGCAGGTCCCGCCCTGATAAGCTTCTACGCCATACTGGCGGCAGTAAAGATTACTTTCAGCCACATTTTGAATTCCCCCCAGATCAGGAGTTTTGATCTGAATCATGTGACAGGCTCTCGCATCAGTAAACTCCTTTATGTCCTCAAGAGTGTTACAGTGTTCGTCAGCTACAATTTTTACTCTTGAGCCCAGAGCTCTAAGCTTGCGAGTAATGGCCGCCATGGCTTCAATTTGCTGGTATTTTTCTTCCATATCCACCGGACCTTCTATATAAAGATTAAAGTCCTCAACTTCCCTCTCGAGTGAAAACAGATAATCAGCAACCTTATCGAGATTCGAGTCAAAAATCAGGCCAATGGTGCCATAAACATCTATATGAATATCCGGCTGGTAATTGGCACTCCGTCTGAGCTTTTTAATCCGTTTAACCAGCCAGCGGAGATAGTCGCGCAATTTTTCTCCATTCTGACCCAGCTTGTCGTCAACATTGTTAATCAGGGCGTGGGGCAGAGCATCTACCTCCTTAAGGATCATTTTATCGGCATTAAGATAACGTTCATCTCCTGACTGAGCAAAAATCTTGACCCGTTCAGGAATGACTGGCAGTTTGTATTCTTCACAAATTATTTCTGCCTTCAATTTTTTCTCAGCTAAAGCCCGGGCATCCAGCAAAGCCTGCGACAATCCATATCTTATGGCTGTGTGCATTTTCTGGCCATCAAATGTCAGATTTTCAAATCTATCGGCCATCGTCCGGAATTGTTCGATCTCCATGCCGGTTAATCTGGGCTTGAGCTCGCGCTCCATAAATGGCAGATAATGATCAGCCAGAAAAAGCGGATCACGTCCACCAACGCCAGAGTACTGAACAGCTGCACAATCACCCACCGCCAGTTGTCCGTTCTCAATCTCCAAAACAATGGAAATGCATTCGCCCGCCTGTCTGATGGTGGTAAAACCTCTGGTCACTGGCCGTCCTTCATAGATAAAGCCATCTAACCTGGCACCTTTCCTAACCGCTTTCTGATCATCAAAGAAAAAAGCCGATTTTCCTGGTACAAAGAATACATTTTTAATTTTCATCTTGGCCTCCCAACCAATTTTCCTTTACTTATGGCATAAATATCATCAGTCACCATTTCAAAAGAAATGGGTCGGCCCTCAGCTCGCGCTCTTTCATTCAGCCGCTCTCGATGATAAGCCATGATTTCATCACTTAAAGGCAAGTTACCCTGATTGAAGATTCTAATAAAACCCTCATTATCCCTCATGGGAATAATTTTCCCATGATTATAAATCGAAGGAGCAAAAGGAATATCCAGAACACCAGCTTCAAAGGCAGCTACTGTTCCGATAGCGATATCTCCTTTGCCCAGTTCATAGACTTTATCAATCAAACAATGGACCTCTTTTTTTATCAGCTCCAGCTCGATTCTGATGTCTTCGGGATGGAGAACGACCTGATCTTCGACCATATTAATGGCTTGCCGGGTCGTTCTAAGTCCTTGGGCATTAGCTTCTTTGGTTGGTATGCCCATGGCCTCATGTGGAGATTTGACAATGACCTTCTCTGCCCCAGACAACCTGGCTACGATGGCTCCAAAGGCAATGACAGAAAACGCCTTGGCTTCATCTTCAGGAAAGCCACCCATCCATTGATGAAAAACCGTAGTCAATTCAAAGTCATCAAATCCAGCTCGATGAAAGTAGTCTTCGGCCAGCTCCCGGAGAGAGGCAATAGCGGCAACGTCCTGAATGATGTTGCCGCCCTGCCCATATCCCAGGGTAATAGACTTAGCACCCTGTCTGAGTGCCAGTAGCCCTTCTATTATCCCGGAAACAATAGAAATGCATGGCGGCACTAAAGTGCCGGTAAGAGGTCCGAATGGCTCACGATTAATTTTGACTCCATTCTCTTCATAAAGGCCAACCAATCGATCAACATACTGCCAGTCCCCGAGGGATTTCTCAACGGGCACTCTCTTGGCATAGGGAATGTTATAGGAAATTCCGCCTCCCTCAAAGCTGGTAAAACCAGCAGCGAGAGTAATTTCAGCCAGCAGGCGCGCATCAGGTGTCCCATGACGGATTTGAAGCGGCTTGCTGAGGCTTTCAACCACGCGGCGGCAGCCTTCGACTCCATAATTAACAGCTGGAAAACCGTTAAGCATCGAGCTGCCTGTCTGCTTTGATCTTTCAATTCCTTTTTCTGCCTCTTCATATCTGTTCTGCCTGGTATAAGCGTCTATCGTCGTCGGGAGAAGGTCAGCCTGACCTTCTGTCTCTAAATAGCGCAAAAGCTTAATATGATCATCTATCAGGGCCACGCCAGCTCGCGGCTGAAGCAGTGTCAATCGTTTTTTTCTGGCTTTGCTCATGACCAGTGCGAAACGCCTCTCCTCAGGAATTGTCCGGTGGAATTTTATTCCTTCCTCAATTGAGACATTCCTACCGGTCGGCCAGGTTTGCAGTACATCTTTTCTGATTTCATAAAATTCTTTAAGCTCTATTTTTTCGTCCTTAATCATTCTCGTCCCCTCTTTGGCTTAAATTTTCAACAGAAGCGACGGCTAGAGAAGTCGCTTCCTGTGGATATTTTTCAATGAGATTACCCAGCAGCGGGAATAAATAATGACGGTCATGGTAAAAAGCAGGCCTTTCAGGCAAAAGCTTTATTTCTTCGCCATAATGTTTGAGCTTTTCCAGAGGGATGCTCATAACCGCTGCCGTCTTTTCTTCAGACAGAAATCCGCCAGTGCCAATAATAGCCTTGACTCTTCTCAGGTCTTTTCCAGTTTGAACATAGATTTTTCCTTGAGGTGTATAAATTTGTCTCCACCCGCCAATATGTCTTAATGCAGCATAATAAACACAGGCTTCAGCCAGAACCCTGTCAAATATCTTTTCTTTCTCTAATTCCGGCAGATAATCTATTCTCCCAGAAATTTTGCCCACAAATTCGTTCATCTCTTGAAATTCAAATCCTGCTTCCCGTAAACGGTCTTTTATGTAGACTTGGCTAGTTTCAAAAAGAGAATGAGCTGAGACTCTCAGGCCGAGGTCACCCTCCACTGTTCTTTTAATCTTAGGCTCCCGAATTCCTTTGAGAACTACCGTGTCGGTTTCAAGATAGGATTCAGTATTGGAATAAAAATCAGTTGTAGCTCCGCCAATATCAATGGCCGCCAGGTCTGACCATTCAGGATGAAACTCAGGAATGGCTGAGATTAATTCAAACATAGCCAGTGGGGTTGGTTTGGGCTGACTGCCAAATAGTTCAACTATTTCTGACAGGCCACGCCCAACGACGATTCTCTTCAGGAATATTTCTCTTATCTTTTCTCTGACCGGTTCAATGTTAACCTGGCCTATTTCCGGCATCAGGTTTTCAGTCACTATAACTTCCCTGCTTTTCATGATATTGATGACGTCTTCGGCCACAGCTCTGTTACCAGCATAGACAATAGGGCAATCCAGCCTGGAAGATTCCAATTTACTGGCATTTTCCAGAACATACTTACTGTTTCCGCCATCAGTTCCACCGCTAAAAAGGATGATATCTGGCCTGAGCTTCTCCAGTTCATTTACATCACTGGCTGTCAGAGAAAAAGAAAAACTTTTAACAACTTTCCCGCCAGCTGACATGGCCGCTAACCTGGCTAACTGCAAGGTCAGGTCCGGGACGAGACCAATAGCAGCAATACTCAGCCCGCCCTTGGCCGATGAAGAAAAAAATATTTCAGCCAGACCTTTGAGCTGGTCAAGAGGGGTATTTCTGTCTCGTTGAAGGAGTCTGGCCAAAATTTCATGGAAACCCACCACCAGGTTGCTCTGAGTAGTCGGAGCTGAGATCTTATCCAGGAGTTCGAGCCCGGAACCGGTCAGGCTAAAGACAGCGCCTTTAGTCCAGGTTGAACCGATATCTACACTGATAACTGTCTTCATGGGGTATTGACTCACTTCACCTTAAAGCCTTCCGGCTCTTTCATATTATTCTGATTATCCTGGCCAGTCAGATTATTCTGACTGCCTTCATCCCCTGGATTCTTCTGGTCAGGCTGACTGTCCTGCTCACTTTGGTCTTTAGCTTCCTGTTCTTTAGAGCTCGAGCCAAATCTTTCTTTGATATCCTGCCTCAAGAGTTCGGCCACCTGCTTGAGATCAATATCAGGAGGAAATACCCGGTCAAAACCCATTTTTTTAAATTTCTCTTCGACCACAGAAACAGGAGTCTTGCCAACCACCAGATTGCCGCCGACATACAGGATAATGGAATCAAGACCCTTTTCAATACACAAGTCTCTAAAGCCCTGACAGTCTATTTCTCCATGCCCGTATAGGGAGGAAACCAAAATGGCCTTGGCATTGGTCTCAATGGCTGCATCAACAAATTCCTGCTGGGAAACCATGACCCCAAGGTTGACCACCTTAAATCCTTCAGAGGTAAAAAATAATTCCAGAATTTTGTTACCAACTGAATGGCAATCGGAACCGATCACGCCGATGACGATCGTATCCTTTTCCTTTTCCATCTTGTTTTTCTCCTGTGCTCAGGTTATTCGACTTCTCCCTCTCGATTTCCCAGCTTTCCTGAATATTTAATTTCTGATGATGTTAAACTATCAGGGGGTAAGCAGCTGGCTGATCCTTTCTTCGACATAAAGAAGCGACCCTCTCTCTATCTGATAGTCGAAGTTTATAACTTTCCCGCCTCTCTGCGTAAACTCCTGTACCGCTGCCATATTTTCCTTTTTACGCTGAAGCTGATAGTTGGGCGGAACAAAGACCACATCCAGCTCAGACAGAAATTCTGGTATTTTATTTTCATCTTTTAAGAACAGGCAGGGCACCGGACCCGTAGCCAAACCCATATCTTTCAATCTGGCCACCACCCTGGCCAGAAAATTCTGGCTTTCACAAATAACACCCAACCTCTGGACGGGACTTAAACTGGCCATTTCTATAATCGTTTCCTGACTGGGAGAAACCGCCACCTGAATCAATCTTTCTTTAAGTGCAGGAACTTTACCCAGAAGCTCGCTATAATGAGTGCTGGTGGTCAGAATAAGGTCAAATGGCTCTAACCGCTTTTCGGCTTCCGGCTCAGTTACAATTTCATCCAGCAAAAACCTTGAAACCCTGACATGTTTTAGGAAAATCAATTGACGCTCAAAGATACTCAGACTTTCTGGATTGCAATCAACTACTGCCACATTAAAATTTTCGAGTTTTTCTTCCCTTCGGATGATGGCCAGTTCAACAAATATTCTTATCTCCTGATAGGAAAAATTCATCCCGCGCAAATGATCAAGGAGATTATCAATGATCTTTTGTGCCCTTTCCTTTCGCCCCGATGGAATTATATCTTGCCTGGAAGAAACAAAAGTGCCCCGGCCCTGGGTGGTTTCAATAATCCCGTCTCTGGCCATAACTTCATAAGCTTTTTTTACTGTCCCCCTGGCAATATTCAGTTGAGAAGCCAGCTCACGCTCAGTGGGAAGCTTATCGCCAGGTCTAAGGTGTCCTTCGTGAATCATTGAAGTGATCTGCTTTATGATCTGGCGGTAGGCCGGGACCGGGCTTTTTTTGTCAACAGAGATTTTTGTATCCATTTGATACCTCTTAATATTAAGAAATATACCTTACCACCTATACCATGATATACCACCTTGATCCAAGTGGCAAGCAAAATAGTTTCTTTTTCAATTTTCATTCAAATTTTACATCATATATCAAAATATTAACATAAGATAATCACCAATCGGGCATGGTCTGTTGATTTATATTTAGATCAAAGGGTATAATAATTTACTATGGCCATAGTCAGAAGAATAGAACAGACTACTAAATATCTCCCTGGATTACTGGCTTTAGCAGCAGCTGTCTGGCTGGTTTTCCCATTTATCAAGCTGGATCAAGCAGATTATGCTCGGGCTAACATTCTGGTTTACCGGCTAGCCATTGGCATTACTATTCTTGTGGTTATGCTGGGGAAAATGGGTTTTGATATCTTCTTCCCTCAAGGCATGGCCAGGAAAGTATCAAATCTGAAATCCGTTATATTCATCATCTTTGGAGTTCTTATTCTGGCCTTTGTTGTTTTCATCATCATTCAGGCTGGTTCATTATTCATGGGCAGTTATCCTCAGACCACAGATTATAATTTTTAAATTAAAGGGCCAGCCACTTCGGGCCTCTCTTTTACTTAAATATAGTTCTATTTCTGCCGATGATAATAGCTGCCAGGATTAAGTAGAGCAGCGTCTGAACACCCTCGGTTATCGGGCTTAGCTCGAATAGTTGTCCAACGAAATTCATCGTAAAATGAAAAAGAATAGCAGCTAGCGTACTCTTCTGATTTTTATAAAAAATATAGGTAAAGATAGCTGATTTTGGAAAAAGCTGAAGAAAATAAAATAATATTAGGCGTTTGATGACCTGGCTTGAAGGGTATAGCCCTTCACCAGAAAAAGGGGTATGGTCCAGATCCCCCAGACAGCAGCAATAAGCAAGCTGGCTTTAAAACCTGACATGATATTTTTTAGTTTATCCAGCCAGTAGCCACGCCAGCCGAGTTCTTCCGGAAACGGCCCAACAAAAAAGGTATAAAAAACAAAGATCAGGATGGAAGGAAGATGGGCCCTGACCTGATAAACCAGCTTCAATTGTGATAGTGGCTGGCCCAGGGCCAGAGAAACCAGGATGGCCGCTACCGTGATCACCAAAGGGATAAAGAAAATTTCCCGATAACCCCTTTTACTTATCAGAGTGGGATCAAAGACCCGCCTCCAGTAATCCCAGCTATCCTCAGTTTCTTCGCCCATAAGCATAAAAGCCACACCTACCAGGGCGGGAACCAGCAGACCAACCAGTAAGAGAACCTTGACGGCCAGGTTTTCGACACCTCGCCCGGTCGAGATGGCCAGGAACCAGGGAAGCCAGGTCAGACCCAGAACAAAAGGTATATATAAATAAGGATTAATATAGATCTTTTTAAAAGACATCATTGTCTCCTGAAAATTAACTCTATTAAGATATAAAAAAAGTTTCACATAATAAAGAACTTTTTTAGGCGGCCGGGTACTGCCCGTTGCCTCTGCCTCGTTCTTCGATCTGTTTACTTTTATACTAACTGGCTCTGATCTGCAAATATTACCGGGCTGGAATTAACTGCAAAAATGAAATAGAATTTAGTTGTTAAGATAAAATCTGGAGATAAAAATGAAATCCATTTACCTTACCGGTTTAAGACAGGCTAGAGTCGAAGAGGCACCAGAGCCAGATTTTCAGTCTCCTGATTCAGTCATTCTCAAAACAAAAGTGGCTGGTCTCTGCGGCAGCGATCTCCACTATTTTATTTCAGAATCTGTGGGTGGAGATCCTGTTCACTACCCATGTTTGGTTGGCCATGAATGCTCAGCTGAAGTCGTCAGCAATGGGTCAGAGGCCAAAAAATACAAGCCGGGAGAAAAGGTCGTTATTGAACCTTCTATTTCCTGTGGTGTCTGCGACCAGTGCCTGGCTGGCCGCTTCAATACTTGCCGGAAGATCAAATTCCTCGGTCATCCAGGGGAACTCCCTGGCTGTTTTGCTGACTATTTTGTTATGCCAGAAAAAAACTTGATTGCCTTATCTTCTAAGTTATCACTTGAAGAAGGTATGTTAGCCGAACCTCTGTCGATTGCCAGGCACGCTCTGTATCTGGCCGCAGTTGAAAACTCAGCGACAGTTGGAGTCCTGGGAGCAGGGCCGATTGGACTCCTGCTGATTATGCTGCTTAAAAGCTACGAATTCAGCTCTATTTTTGCCACCGACCGCTCCGAAGCCAGGGTTGATGCTGCTCTTCGGGCTGGAGCCAGCTGGGCAGCCAACGTAGAAGAAGAAGATATTATTTCTGAAATTGCTGCCCGTCAGCCGCTGGGTCTGGATGTTGTTTTTGAAGTCAGTGGAGACCAGGAAGCAATTGACCAGGCGGTTGAACTGGTCAAACCAGGCGGCAAAATAATCCAGATAGGCATTTCTCTCCCTGAGAGAATATCCCACCGGTCAAGCATCCTGAGAAGAAAGGAAATAACCATAATAAACAGCCGCAGGCAAAATAAATGCCTGGAAGAATCATTGAATCTTCTGGCCGAAAAAAAGTTAAAAGTGGACTGGTTAATAACCCATCGATTCTCGCCTGAAGAGGCTCAGACAGCCTTCACGACGGCAGCTGATCGACTGGATGGAGTTCTGAAAGCTGCCTTTGTCTTTTAAGAAATTTAGTCAACCGGCAACTACCCGGTAAATCAAAATAATTAACAAAAATAAACCAGAAGAAGCCAGCTTGAAAGACAGGCAGTGTTTGACAAACACGAAAGAAGAAGCTGCCAGGAGATTTTTGTTTGATTAAAAAACAACACCCAGAACGAGGGATAATCTCCCCCCGCCGATTTTAAAATCAACTCCTTCATAATTGTCCTTAGCCTGACAGTAACCGGCTTCTATCCCGCTAAACAGAAACTTTTCTTTATAATAAATTCCAGCTTCCAAATTCAGCCCTATTTTATTACCGCTAATTGTAAGCTCCATGGCCTCTTCTTTGTACGAAGCATTGGCCACTCCTGCGCCGATAAACACTTTCAGGTGTCGTCCTACTGAAGGGAAATAACCCAGTCCACCGCCAAAAAACTGCTGTCTGGAGTGGGTCGTAAGCTCGAGATCCGGAGTTGTTCCGTCTTTCGAACCGGTCATAAAAAGACCATAAACATAAAGCTGATCAATAATTCTAACCCCCAGCTTAAACTCAGGCACGAACAATGTTTCACCATAAACATTTTTATAACCGGCATCGGCCGGGAAAATATAGCTGCCGCTGACCGTCAGCATTATTTTCTCAGCCGACAGGCCAGTAGTGACCGCTGAACCTAAGATAAAGAATAATAAAAAGGCAATTCCAGCCAACCTGGTTTTTTTATCCCGAAGGTTATTTCCAGTTATTTCTTTCATATCTTTAATCTCCTTTACTCTGTTTTGACTCACCCAAAAAAGTCTGGCCACCGCTGGCCATAATCAGCGGCTCCCATTTTTGTTGTTTTTATCTTTTGCCACCAGAATCTTATTCTTTAGATTACTTATCAAAAAAACTGCCTTTATGTCAACTTTTATAGTAATCCTGGATCGGGCACCAGTTACCCTGTCAACTAACCTGCCTGGCCTTCAAGGACAGCTTGTTAATAAACAAAGTTTCTGGTAATAACTGGTAATAAGGTTATGATATAAAGGAAAGAGTTAACTTTTGAAGCTGTCGCCCGGTCATCAGCCGTTCTGTTTTTTGTGCAGACTGGTTAAATCTAAGTTAAGAAGCCTCCATGATATCTTGCCATCAGGATTCTTAAAGGAAAAGATCAGCGACTTAGTTAACCTGGCTTCAATTGTGCTTTTTCTTCTCTGGATTAGTCCTCAGCCATCGTTTCCCATGAGCCAGAAGACTAAGGCCGGGGAAGAGATTTCTTTTAAAAATATTCATTTCCTGGAACCGGCTGATTCCCGGCAAATTCGCCTGTTAAAGGCTTCACGAGTTATTCCTTCACGGCAGCAATTGAACTGGCAAAAAAGAGAACTGGCGGCCTTTATCCATTTCGGGATGAATACCTTCACTGACAAAGAATTAGGGGAAGGGACAGAAGATCCAGCTCTCTTTAATCCAGTCGCTTTTGATCCAGGGCAGTGGGCCAGAGTGCTGAAGGAAGCCGGTTTTAAGATGATTATCATCACTGCCAAGCATCATGACGGCTTTTGCCTCTGGCCAACAGAGGTGACCGATTATTCGGTCAAAAAAAGCCTATGGAAGCAGGGTGGTGGTGATGTCATCAAAGAAGTGGCCGCCGCTTGCCGCGAAGAAGGCCTGGCTTTTGGCTTCTATCTTTCACCCTGGGACAGGCACGAAAAAACTTATGGAACTCCCGCTTATAACGAATTTTTCTGCACCCAGCTTAAAGAGCTTCTGACTAATTACGGCCCAGTGGCTGAGGTCTGGTTCGACGGTTACTGCGGTGAAGGTCCAGGGAGATGGAAACAGGAATATGACTGGAGTTCTTATTATGAGCTCATTCGCCGCCTCCAGCCCGAAGCCGCTATTGCCATCAGCGGCCCGGATGTTCGCTGGGTTGGTAACGAAAGCGGTTTAGCCAGAGAAACTGAATGGAGTGTCCTACCCCTTTCCCTACCGAAAGAAGATCTGACCAGGCTCAGTCGTGGAAAGACTTCACTCGATAGAATTTTCCAGCCATTGAATCTTATGGGGGAAGACCTGGGCAGTCGGGAGAAAATTCTTTCAGCCAGAGCGCTATTCTGGTATCCGGCCGAGGTTGATGTCTCTATCCGGCCAGGCTGGTTTTATCACCAGAGTCAGGACAATCAGGTTAAAACTGGCGATGAATTATTTAAAATTTATCTTAAATCAGTGGGGAGAAATTCGGTCTTGCTGTTAAATGTACCACCCAACAGAAAAGGCCTCCTGGCTGATGAAGATATCCACGCTCTACAAGGCTTTAAACGCCTGATTGATACCTCATTTAAGAAGGACCTGGCCGCCGGTGCCAGGGTTAGGTCTTCAAGCACCGCAGCCGGTCAGCCCGTAGATTCAATTATTGACAACTATTCTGGAAAATACTGGCTGGCCGCAAACAATAAAAAGCCGGCGGTCATCGAACTAAAGTTGAAGGAAAAGTCCACCTTTAACTGCCTCGAACTTCAAGAAGAAATCACCCTTGGACAGAGAATAGAAGCTTTTAAGCTAGAAAACTGGGATGGGAAGAGCTGGCGTAAGATCGGCAATGGAACAACTGTGGGTTATAGGAGGCTGATTACTTTCCCCGAAATTTCGGCCAGCCGGTTGAGATTGGTTATTACCTCATCCCGTTCGGCTCCGGCCTTAAAGAAACTCGGCCTTTATAAACTCGCAGCCTCTTTATAAATTCATAGCCTGACCCCATGACAAGGGCTGAAACTTATTCTTAGCAATTTACTAGATAACCAATGGCTCTTAATGATAGTCTGTTTCTGCTTCCTAAAACCTCAAGGCCATCGCCAATAGATTTTTACGATCAATTCGCTTTCTAAACCAGTTACCCACTGTTCGCCCTATTTCTACTCCTCAATCTGGCTCCGCACTCTGCCAGGAGACAAAATAATTTCGTGTAGATTTTCTGGTGAGGCAACGAATCGCTTTCGCCTGGATTTTAGATGAGTCAACTAGTTTAATTGACAGGCACAATATCCAGGCATAAAATATAAAATAGAGGCAAAAGATGAAAAGGAAGGGTTTAATTTTAATCATGGTTATAGCTCTCTTGAGCACAGCATGCCTCACTGCCAAAAAACAGGGTTCAGAGACGGAATTTAATCAGCATCTGAATACAGCTATTAGATTCTTTCAGCAGGAAAATTATCCTCTGGCCCGACAGGAACTTGACCTGGCTTTGAGAATCAACTCAAGATCTGTTCGAGCTAATAATTTGATGGGGCTGACTTACTTTAAAGAGGAAAACTATGACCTGGCTGAGATCTACTTCCAGAGGGCAGTTAAGCTTGATCCTCAGTATGCCACTGGCTACCTTAACCTTGGGGCTATTTATGCCATGAGAGAGTTATATCCAAAGGCCAGGGAGTATTATGAGAAAGCTATTTCCATCTCACCTGACCTGACCGCTGCTTATTACAGCCTGGCTACCATCTGTTTTCAGCTAAGAGATAAAGAGCAGGGATTTAATTATCTCAAAAAAGGCCTCGAGCTTGATCCCAATTTCCTGGAAGAACATGCTGAATCACGGGCTGGCTTGCCGATGAAAGGTTCTGTTTTAGCTGATTTCTATTTCAATTTTGGTAAAGTTTTTGCCAGCCAGGGGAACGTGGAAAAGGCTGCCGACTATTTAAGGAAAGCTCGGGAGAACGGTTTTAAAAACTGGAAATTGATAGAAGAAGAACCGGAATTTGCCGCTGTCCGTGATAATCCCCTGATCAGGGAATTTCTCAGGTGAAGAACAGGGTACTATTAAAGATAATTGATTGTTGACTTGCCAAATCTTAGATTAATAATTGAGATCCAAAAAACATTGAAGAAAGGAAGTGGGTAAATGAGCAAAGTTAAAAATCTTACTTCTATTCTATGTTTAGTTTTAGTTCTTGTTTTTTCCTTTCAGAGCATAGCCTGCAAAGGCAAAGAAGCAGAAGAGGATCAACCTAAAGCTGTCGAAGAGAATATCAACAGGGAGACCCTGAAACCAATTCTAGGAGAAGCAATAGAGAATAGTTCAGGCCTGGTTGATGTTACCGGGGATATAGAGGAAATTATTATCTCTTATCGTTACTATGATGCTGATGGCGAAAATTATGATGAGGGTTTAGTCCAGGACCTGGCCTCAAAGATTGAAAAACTTTATAAGACTTTCAAGAAATTAGATCGAGTAGTTTTTCAGGTTTCTGTTAACGACCCGGCTACATCCGAACAATGGAAGCCTTATGTTACTTTCACTATTAATCGAGAAGTAGTAGAAAAAATTGAATGGAGCAATATTTTAGCTGAAGACTTTTTCAAAAATGTTATCGATACCAGGTGGTTTGATTGAGCCTGGAGTAAGTAAAAGATATCTATAATCTTGGTTCTTAAAAAGGACAGATTTTATTTTTTTCCCCTTTTCAAAGTGACCAGAGTTGCTCCCCAGCCACCAGACATCGGGTCAGCATCAGTGTAACTTGCAACTGACGGGTGTTTTTCGAGGACGCTTCTGACCACGGCTTTAAGGGTTCCGGTCCCTTTGCCATGAATGATCCGCAACTCATAAATTTCGTCCTTCAGACATTCCTCAATATAGTCATGAAGGAGTTCTTTAACCTCCTTTGGCTGAAAGGTATGAAGATCCAGCATACCATCAATCTGAATTTTTACAGGCTGGTCAGGTGAACTTTCAGTCATTTTCTTAAGTTTTATCGACAGGAGGAAGATCACCAGTCTCTGCCTGCTGTTTTTTCTCGTCCTTTTTTACCTCAACCACATATTTTTTGGATGGCTCGAGCAACTGCTGGACTTCGAGACAGGCATTGCTCAAAGCGCTCGAGGAAGGCTTCTTTTTCCGGTAATATATCCAGCCGCGTTTCTCTATATAGAGCAGCAGGCGGTCGAGAGCAAACATAGCCGCCGCCAATAACAGGAACCAGAGAAATATTTTGAGCATTTTTATTTGTTATCTATCCCTTGTTTTAATTTTATAATGCCTGAGAAGAGAATTACAACAACAAATTCTCTCGCCCTCAACCTGTCATTCAGTCAATAAAACAGGCAAGCCAGGTAGCTCAAGTTAGATGAGGCAGCCAGCAAAAGGGTCAGTGAAAAGAGATGGTTATAACAGGCCCTGAAAATCCAGTAAAGCCACAAATTATATATGGAAGCGGATGCTCAAGATGTCCCTGTCTCTAACGATATAGTCTTTCCCAACCAGCCGGAATTTGCCATTGCTGCGAACCTCTTTGTCTGATCCGGCTGCTATTAAATCATCATAATTGAAGCACTCAGCTGTTATGAAGCCGTGGGCCAGATCAGTATGGATGGTGGCGGCCGCTTCCAGAGCTGTTGCTCCTCTTCTGACGTTCCAGGCTCTGACCTCATCCGGACCAACCGTAAAAAAGCTGATATAACCCAAGGTCTGGTAAGCCAGAGAAATTAGCCTGTCCTTAGCCGATTCTTTTATGCCCAGATCCGCCATAAAAGCCCGGGCTGATTCTTCATCAAGCCGGGACAGTTCCATCTCGAGCTGGCCAGCAAATTCCACTGACTGGTATTTCTGGCTGATAGCCTGCAGGATGTCTTGATTTTTTCCTGCTGATGCTTCGTCTGAATTTAGTATGACCATGGCCGGTTTTTGTGTCAAAAATTGAAAACACCGGCTTAGAACTTGCTGATTTTCATTAAACTCGAGTTCCCTCAGCGGCCTCCCCTCATTGAGAGCTTTAACTACCAGCTGAAGTACCTGTTGTTCTGCTTTAAGCCCGGAGACGCCGTTCCCGTTGCCCCCTTTCTTAAGGCCAACCTCAACTTTCTCCAGGCGCTTCTCGGCTATTATGAGGTCAGCCAGCAGTAATTCTTGCTCAATTTTTTCCAAATCTTCAAGTGGTGCTGGCCAGGAAGTAGCCTCGCTCTGGAAATTTCTTAGAACTACAGACAGAGCATCAACCGTCCGGGCAAGCTTCATTAGCTCGCTAGAGAAAGCTTCTGACCGCGTACCACCTTCATTGACTCCAGCCAGATCGACAATATCAATTGCCGGATAAACCTGGCGCTGCGGTTTATAGATAGCAGATAGTTTCTCCACCCTCTCGTCAATCACCTTGACCGATGCCAGATTGGGGCCAAGGCAGCCAGTAGGAAAAGCTGAAACCTGGACCGATGAGCCAGTTAAGGCATTAAATAGAGTCGTTTTGCCAGATTTTGGTAAACCAATAAATCCTATTTTCATGATAGTTCTTTCTAAGGTAAGGCAGGGTGAACGACAGCTGCAGGCTGCAGCTTCCACCCCTCACTAACCTATCAGTTAAAATACCAATCAGAATATCTCGATATTAAGCTATTTATTATATTATTATAGCAAAAAGAAACCTGCCTGTCACCAGAATGGGGTCGGGCCAGCGCATCTCTTTTGTTATCAATTTGATAGCTAAGGCACTGACCAACCATTAAAAAACCTTACGATTTTCACTCCGGGACTCCTCGCCTAACTCATCGCCTCAGTGCTTGCTTCACAGCTGCTTGAGCTCATAAAACCTTAGCCGCTCTCGGCGAAGGAAAATTTGATTTATTGCGCAAGGGAAAGTTGCCATTTCGAATTTAAGTGGCTAGTCGATCGCTAATTGACAAGCTTAGTATTAGTATAATTGCATAAATGGAAATTTGCTGTTGCTTTTTCTATTTTCTGAGCTGCACAATTTTTGTGAAGAAGCGAATGCGGGACGACGGATAGATACTAACTAATTCATTATAAATGAATTGCGCTGGCCCGACCCTATTTTTACCACATCATAGTATAATAAGGAAGAAGGAGAAAGATTAGAGGCGTCATTTGATGAGAAACCAGCAGGATGAGAAGCCCCGCCCCGACCAGCCCCAGCCCAAAGCCACCAATCTCCTTGCCCTTCGCCAGAAGGTTATTTCCATGACCTCTGAAGCTATGCTCCGGGATGCATATTTTTCCAGAGAAAGAGTGGTCAGGCTTCTCTCTTCTAATCTACCCCGTAAAAACCCCCAAAAAGCAGCCGAAATTCTTCTCAATCACAAAAGTAGGCTGGAAAAATCAGTCGAAGAAAAAGCTACCCGCCAGAGAAAAATGCCCCGCCTCTACTATCCTCCGGATCTCCCGATTATCAGAAGCCGCAACCAGATTGTCCAGGCCATCAAAGATAATCGGGTGATAATTGTGTCGGGCGAAACCGGCTGTGGCAAGAGCACCCAGCTCCCCAAGATGTGTCTTGAAGCAGGTCAAGGAGTGGCGGGCAAGATTGCCTGTACTCAGCCCCGTCGTCTGGCCGCCATCACCATTGCTCAGCGTATCGCTGATGAACTCCACCAGCCCCTTGGCCAGGTAGTTGGCTATAAAATCCGTTTCCAGGATAGGACTTCACCCAGCTGCTACCTTAAAATTTTGACCGATGGGATGCTCCTGGCTGAAACTCAGGGCGACCCACTACTAACTGAATATGACACGATTATCCTTGATGAAGCTCATGAACGAAACCTCAATATCGATTTCTTGATCGGCCTCTGCCACCGTCTGCTGGACAAACGGCCGGAACTAAAGCTCATCATTACTTCTGCCACTCTTGAGGTAGAAAAATTTGCCCGGGCCTTCACTGATCCGCCAGTCTTTAAGGTCAGCGGCCGGCTTTTTCCGGTGGAAGTCATGTACTTCGATCGAGCGAATCAGCAGAAAAAAGAAGAGCCAGACTATGTCGAACTGGCAGTAGCGGCAGTTGATTTTATCAAGCGGGAAAAACGACCCGGGGATATCCTGGTCTTTATGCCCACCGAGCTGGATATCATGGAAACCTGTCGCCGTCTTCAGGGCCGGTACTACCAGGATTCAGTTATTCTCCCTCTCTTTGCTCGCCTGCCAGCTCGCCAGCAAAAACAAGTTTATACTGTCAAGCAAAGGAAGATAGTCGTGGCTACCAACGTGGCTGAAACCTCGCTTACCATTCCAGGAATTCGCTATGTGGTTGATACAGGTCTAGCCCGCCTTTCACAATATCAACCATCCTCTGGTATTCATAGCCTGCCGGTCCTGCCCATCTCGAGGGCCAGTGCTGAACAACGCAAGGGAAGATGCGGACGGGTAAGTGAAGGCCTATGTCTCAGACTTTACGCGAAGGAAGATTTTCTCGCTCGTCCGCGTTACACCCCGCCTGAAATTCTGCGTAGTAATCTGGCCGAGGTTATCCTGAGAATGCTTTATCTTGACCTCGGCGACCCCCTCAAGTTTCCTTTTCTTGATCCCCCTTCATCCAGAAGCGTCCAGGATGGCTACCAGACTCTTTTTGAACTGGGAGCTATAACCAAGACCGGCACCGCCTGGAAGCTGACCTCTCTTGGTCATCAGATGGCCAGGCTGCCACTTGATCCACGCCTGTCACGGATGCTACTGGAAGCCGTCCGGCAAGGTTCGCTGGAAGAAGTTGCCATTATTGCCGCCGCCCTGAGTATTCAGGATCCGCGCCTCCGGCCATTGGATAAAGCAGCAGATGCTGACCGTATCCAATCGGTCTTCCAACACCCAGAATCCGACTTCTTAACCCTGGTCAACATCTGGCGGGCTATGCAGTCTGTCAGCCAGGACTCACCCGATACTCCCGCCCTAAAAAAGTTTGCTCGTGATTATTTTCTTTCTTATAACCGGCTCCACGAATGGCGCTTTATCCATGACCAGATCCTGGAAATCCTGGAAGATGAGAAAATTAAACCTGCCTTAGAAAAGACATCTGCGGCTGAATCTGACCGCTACACGGCCATTCACCAGGCCCTGCTGAGCGGGTTTATCTCTCATCTGGCGGTTCAAAAAGAAAAAAACATCTATCAGGTTGCCCGCCGCCAGGAGGCTATGATCTGGCCAGGCTCGGCCCTGTTTAAAAAGTCTCCTTCCTGGCTGGTGGCAGCCGAGCTGGTTCGCACCAACCGGCTTTATGTGCGGCTGGCGGCCAGGGTCAATCCAGCCTGGGCAGAAGAACTCGCTCCGCACCTTTGCCATTATTCTTATGAATCTCCTTACTGGGATAAAGATCGGGGTCAGGTGCGGGCCAAAGAAAAAGTCAGTTTGTTTAGCCTGACTATCATCGGGGGCCGTGATGTCCCCTTTGGCCAACAGGATCCGGAGACTGCTCATCGAATCTTTGTCGAAGAAGCCCTGCTGAATAATCAGGTGGACCGGCCGTATGGTTTTCTTGAGTATAATCAGCAGATCGTAAATAAGATCCAGCAGCTGGAAGAAAAACTTCGGACTCGACAGATACTTATTCCAGAGCAATATCTATTTGATTTTTATTCAGGGCGCCTCAAAGGGATTTATCGTCTCGATGCTCTGGAGCAATTAATAAAAAGAATGGGCAGCGACCAATTTCTCCATTTTAAGGAGGAAAATCTCTATATGACGCAGCCTGACGGGCAGCTCATTTCTCAATATCCCGATTATCTGAAAATTCTCGGCCATAGTTATGAGTTGCGATACCGTTTTGCCCCCGGAGAAGAAGAGGACGGCGTCACCATCCTTATTCCGCGGCAGCTGGTCAATGCTATTCCTGAAGCTCTGCTCACCTGGCCGGTTCCTGGCCTGATGTTTGAAAAAGTAATGGCTACACTCAAAGCTTTGCCCAAGGAATACCGGAAACGGCTGCAGCCTTTATCAGACACAGCAGAGGCCATTGCTAAGGAACTTAAACCGGCCAATATTTCCTTTTATGAAGCCCTGTCAGTCCTTTTAAAAGATCGATATAATCTGGACTTACCCCAGGAGATCTGGAGCAGGCTCGAAATCCCGCGTTATCTAAAAATGCGAATTTCTGTCATTAATGAAAACGGGCAGGAAATTCTGGCCGGGCGCGACTTGGCTTTTCTCCGTCAGCTGCTTAACGAAAAATCCAGAAAGCCATCTGCTGAGGAGTCACCTGGCTGGAAGGAAGCCAGAAATAAGTGGGAGAAAGAAGAGCTAACGGGCTGGGATGAAAGTCTGGTTGAAATCCCTGAAGAAATAATTATTGATGATTTTTTAAAAGGTTACCCGTCCCTGATGGCCAGCGGACAAAAATTCAGACTCAAGCTGTTCAAAGACAAAAATCAGGCCAGCCAGAGCCATCTGCAGGCGATAGAAGCCATGTTGAGCTGCCAGTTTGAGAAAGACCTTAAATTCATCCAACGGAGCTATGCCTTCTCGGAAGAGCTCAAGCCGGTGCTGCTATTTTTTGGAGGTGAAGCAGCCCTTAAAGAGGAAATAATTGGCCATGTTAAAAAGGAAGTCTTCCAGAAAAATTTCAGGCGGCGAGAGGAGCTTCTTGCTTTCGTCAAAGAAAAAGCTCTAAAAGAATTGTTCGAAAAAGGTCATGGAATATTTATAGCTGTGGAAGAAATTCTTCAAGAATATCAGAGGGTAGCCAGGCTGATTAAAAGTATGGAAGATGAACAGAAAAAAGCAAAGATAACTTCGGCTCTGGCGGATATCTTTAAGGAAGAGCTCGTCAGGCTTATCCCCAAAGATTTTTTGCGGGTTTATTCTTCGGATTTTATAAGCCACCTGCCACGCCTGGTTCGAGCCCTGAGTATAAGAGCAGAACGGGCTAGGTTCTCAGCCGAAAAAGACCGGGCCAAAGCTGCTCAAGTGGAACCTTTTGAATCTGAATATATCAGCCTGAGCAATTTGCTAAAGGGAAAAACCTCACCTGAGAATGACAAAAAGCTATTTGAGCTGCGCTGGATGATAGAGGAATTTAAAATCGCTGTTTTTGCCCCGGAGATAAAGACAGCTTTTCCGGTCAGTGCTAAAAGGCTGACTGCTAAGATCAAAGAAATTGAAGACAGCCTGAAATTAAAAAAATAGAAGCCAGGAAGATAAAGTCAGGAGGCGATGATGGATGATGACTTCAAAATCTCAAGCGATAAAAAAGGTCAAGAACCGGGCCAGAAAAAAATCCGGCTGAGACAGCTGAAAGAGATGGTCGGGCAGGAATTTGGCCTTTCTGACTGGCTGACCATGACTCAGGAAAGAATCAATGCCTTTGCCAGTTGCACGGAAGACTATCAGTGGATTCACGTTGATGTGGATAAGGCGGCTAAAAGCCCGGTGAAAAGTACCATCGCCCATGGATTTTTACTCCTGTCACTTTTGCCTTATTTTCTGTCGCAGTCGCCGCTGGCCAGAACCAAGGTTAAAATGCTTTTCAACTATGGCCTGGATCGCATCAGGTTTATCAGCCCGGTTAAACCCGGTGACCGCATCCGAAACCGGGCCATTCTGACCAGGATCAGCCGGAAAGGATTCAGACGGTGGCTGATTAAGATTGAAAACACTATTGAAATCGAGGGTAGCTCACGGCCGGCTTTATTCGCCGAGCTTATTGCCTTTATTTTTTTCTGACTGAAGTAGCTGATTTTAATCTGGCTTCAGTTCGCGGCTTTATCGTTGCAGCTTTGTTCAGCCATTCAGGGGAGCAATATCTTTGAGGCAGGCTATTGTCCGGTCAATTTCCTCAAAAGAATTGTAGATATGGGTGGATTGTCGGACGCCGAAGACATCCCCCATTGAGCGGAGCCTCAACCGGCTGCGGCGACAGAGCTCGTCCTGAATAAAGTTTCCGGTCAACCCTTCAATACTAAAGACAGTGATGCCGGCCGCCATTGACGGTTCAAGAGGGGTAAAGATTTTTATTCCAGGAACTTCTCTAAGGCGTGTTCTTAAATAATCGCCAAGGGATTTAATCCGGGCATAGACCCTTTCTGGTCCAAGCTCAAAATGAAAGTCCAGGGCCTCATCCAGACCCATAAGCAGCGACAGATTGCCTGTTCCGCGCTGAGAAAGGCGAAAACCGTCATCTTCATGGTTATCCCACTGGGCGCTGGCCAGAGTCGTCCAGACCAGTGGAGCCTTTTCCTTTTTAAGATAAAGAAAACCATTGCCTGCCGGGGCACAAAGCCACTTATGGAAACTGCCATAGTAGGCATCGCAGCCCAGATCTTTAACATCCACTTTGATCTGGCCGGCTGTCTGGGCACCATCTATGACGCTGAAAAGGCCACGCCTGGCGGCTTCGGAGCAGATTTCCTTAACTGGCAGGATAGCACCGCTGCCGGTAACAAGGTGGGGAATGGCTATCACCCGGGTTTTTGGCCCGACGGCTCTGGTAAACAGGTCGATGACTTCGGCTGGTGATTGGATAGGCTTCCCGAGGGGAAGCTGACGATAGAGGAGGCTGCAGCGTTCGGCTTTAAGCTTCCAGCCGGATTCACCTCCTGGATGCTCCTGGTCAGTGCCCAGAACTTCGTCACCGGGCTGAAGATCAAGACCATTAGCGATGTAATTCATGCCGGCGGTAGCATTTTCGGTCAGAGCAACCTCTTTGACCTCACAATTAATCAGGCGGGCTATTTTTTCCCGGATTTCTGACCAGGCCTGGTAACCTGAAATCCAGTCAGCACCATAATAATCCCACTCGGCAATTTTTTCAGAGGTCAGGCGCAGGTGGTCAACAACCCGGTTAAAGACGCGGCGAGGCATGGCTCCCAGTGTTCCGGTATTGAAAAAGGCCATTTGCGGGTCAAGACTGAATTCCTGACGGACTTGCTGCCAGAATTTCTCATCTCCAGTCTTTTTAAATTCATCTACATTATTATCAGCCATTTTTTCTCCTTCTGTTAAAATGGCGTAAAATGGGGTCGGGCCAGCGCTTTTTCTTTATTATCAACAACTTAACGCCTATATCTTAACTGCCCTGATTAGCCCCGGTCATAAGCTGCTCTGTTCTTAAAGAACTTAACAGGCCGGAAAAATTTGACTTACAGCTGGTTCAATTTTGCGCCGCTTTTAGGCTAACTCATTTATTATGATTTACTTGCTGAGGCCCGACCCCATTTACAATGGACTGATAAACCAGAGTCCGGAATTTGTCCTGAAGGTCGGTCAGGTTAGCCGGCACCGGCAATAGCTGAATCATAAAAACAGCTATCAGGTTTTCAACCGGGTCCACCCAGTAAGTGGTAAAATAGGCACCACCCCAGCCATAGGCGCCCACTGTGCCTGGTATGCCAGATGATCCAAGGTCTTTAACAATCGAGAATCCCAGACCGAAGCCAGCCGAACCGCCAGAGTAAAGCCGGCCGACATGATCAGAGGCCATCAGTTCGACTGATTTGGGGCTGAGAATTCTGGTTCCACCCAGCTCGCCACCGTTTTGGAGCATTAAAAGGAACCTGGCGTAATCTTCAGCCGTTGATAGCAATCCGGCCCCGCCAGAATAGCATTTCTTTGGGCCATAGATATAAGGACTGGTGGCTGGATCTTCAGTCATTTTTATTTTTCCATCTTCACCGGCTCCGTAGGCAGGAGTCAATCTTGAAGCCCTGGATTCGGGCAAGAAAAAACAGGTATCTTTCATGCCCAGGGGAGCTGTAATCCTTTTTTCGACAAATTCAGCCAGAGTCTGACCCGAAACCACCTCTACCAGGTAGCCAAGGATATCGATGTTATAGCCATAGACGAAGCGTTCCCCTGGCTGGGCATCGAAAGGCAGTTTCACCAGCTTTTTTACCACCTCGCCTATGGTCATATTTTTATCAGTAAGATACCAGCCATGGATTCCGGCCTGGAGATACTCATCGCGGGCCGGCCCGTCGCCATAAGAAATACCGGCCGTGTGGGTTAAAAGGTCGCGAATAGTTATCTGCCTCCTGGCGGGAACCAGGCTATAACCCCTGACCTCCTTGCCATCCGGTTTAACCGCTACATAAGTTTCCTCAAACTCAGGAATATAACGGCTTACCGGATCGTCAAGAAGGAGCTTCCCCTCTTCCATCAGTATCATCACGGCCACAGAGGTGACCGCTTTCGATTGAGAGGCTATGCGGAAAATGGCGTTAGCCGGCATTGGTTCAGGCCTGTCCAGCCGGAACCGGCCAAAGGCTTGCTGGTAAGCAACCCGGCCATTCCTGGCCACCAGGGCCACCATTCCCGGCGATTCCTTCTGGTCACAGTAAGCCTGGAGTGTCTGGGTCAGGCGGTTAAGCCTGTCTGCGGCTAAGCCAACTTCTTCTGGCCTGGCCCTGGGCACATCATAGGCCAGGGCAATGGTATTAAGCCCTAACAAAAACAGGAGAATTAAACCCAGGGCCCGGCCCAGCCAACCTGTATTTTTTTTTGCCATATTACTCCTCAAATAACCCGAACAAGATGTAACCAGAGAAAAATTATTGCCGGCCACTAATTTCCGTCCTTTTTTGATAGTTAAATTATTCATCAAGCCCTCCTTGAGGCCTGAATCCAGAGCTGGATTTTATTAAATAAATCAATCAAATTCAACACAGGTTCAGCAGCTCTTTCCCCACAGTTTGACTGATCCTGGCAGGAAATAATATACTCCAGCTATGTCAAAATCAGCCGTCAGGGCCAGAATCTGGGAAATAGATTTTTTACGAGGGCTGGCTATAATCCTGATGGTCGGTTATCACCTTCTTTACGATCTCGGGGATTTTGCTGGGATCAAGACATTTATGGGCTTTTCTACTGACCTTTCTTCGCTGGCCTGGCTGGTAGCTCAGAATTTTTTTGCCGGACTTTTTGTCATTCTGTCAGGCATTTCCTCAACATTTAGCCGTAATAATTTTCATCGCTTTGTTAAATTTGGAGTAGTAGCTCTTCTCATCACAGCCGTGACTTGCCTATTTGATAGCTCCTCAGCCATATTTTTTGGCATAATACATTGCCTGGCAGTTTCTGTTCTCATTTATGCTCTGATCTTCCAAAAAAGGAGGCCCGCCACCCGGGCTATATGGGGAGGGTTGATCTTATTGGCAGGTTTTTTCATGCCAGCTTTAAGAAAAGTTCTGGCAGTTAAAACTAACTGGTTTATTCCTTTAGGCCTTTTTAGCCCTTCTTTTTCATCTATTGATTATTTTCCACTTATTCCCTGGTTTGGCATTTTCTTGATAGGAACAGCTCTGGGGGAGTGGCTATACGCCCAGAAAAAAAGTCTTCTCAGACGTCCGCTTCCCGACACCTTTATTAACTGGTGTGGCCGTCATTCACTTCTTATCTATCTTATCCACCAACCCCTGATAATCGGTGTTCTTTACCTTCTTGGTTATGTAGGTCTTTAAAAATGTAAAAATGGGGTCGGGCCAGCGCTTTTTCTTTATTATCAACAAGATAGCCAAACGCACGACCTTTGTCCCAACTACCATTCGCTTGGTTATCAGGCCAGCCTATACGATAAAGAGCCACCCAACGATGTCAAGTACCCCTCTCTGTCCCGAATAAATTATTGATAATAAATGAAATCCGCTGGCCCGACCCCATTCTTCTCATTCTTCTGACCCCATTCTTCTCATTCTTCTTCTTCTTCAGGCGTTTAGAAGCTTCTGGAAGCTGTCCCTTTTCAGCAACTTTTCCATTTCAAAAAACTGCTTCAGCAGCTGGTTGACTTCCTGAACAGGCCGGCCACTTCCCCTGGCAATTCTGGCCCGCCTTCGCCCATCTATAATCCGTGGATTCTCCCTTTCTTCTCTCGTCATCGAGTTAATTATTGCTTCAAAATAAATCAGCTTTTGATCATCGACATTCAAATCCCCGACATTTTTAAACGGGCCAACCTTCGGCAGAAAATTCATCAAGCCTGACAGGCTGCCCATTTTCTTTAATTGAACCAGTTGCTGGCGAAAGTCCTCCAGAGTAAACTGTCTCTTTTTAAGCTTTCGGGCCATTTCCTCCGCTTGCTTGAGATCTGCTTCCTGCTCAGCTTTCTCTATTAAACTCAGCATGTCGCCCATCCCGAGTATACGAGAGGCCATCCTGTCTGGATGAAAAACTTCCAGTTTATCGAATTTTTCCCCGACTCCTATGAATTTAATCGGGCGATGGGTGACATAAGTAATGGACAGGGCCGCTCCTCCTCGCGCATCACCATCCAGCTTGGTCAGAATAATGGAAGTCAGCCCAATTTTTTCCTCAAAAGCCTGCGCGCTCCTGACCGCATCCTGACCGGTCATGGCATCGCCAACATAAATCACTTCCACCGGCTCGAGAATCTCTTTTACCAGGTGAAGCTCAGCCATCAGTTCATCATCAACGTGCAGGCGTCCAGCCGTATCGACAATAAGCGGATCATAACCCCGGTTTCTGGTATAAGTCACCAGCTCTTTGAGGGCTTCTTTCGGATTTTTCATCCTGTCAGTTGTCATTTCATAGAACGGCAGGTCAAGTGATCTGGCAATAATTCTCAGTTGATCCTGAGCAGCCAGTCTTTTCAGGTCGAATGAGACCAGTAGTGGATTTTTTCCCACGCCTTTCACATACCGACCTAGCTTCCCAGAAGTGGTTGTCTTACCACTGCCCTGCAATCCAACAAGCATAAAGACCGACGGGGGATGGCTGGAAAAGGTCAGACCCCTGGCCTCCTGTCCGAGGATTTCGGTTAACTCATCCCTGACAATCTTTATAAATTGCTGGCCAGGAGTCAGGCTCATCATCACTTCCTGTTTAAGAGCTCTGGCTTTAACCTTTTCTTCAAATTCCTTGACCACTTTATAATTGACATCAGCCTCAAGAAAAGCCAGCCTGAGCATTTTCATGGCTTCAGCTATGTTTTTCTCGGTAATCTTGCCTTCACCCCTGATATATTTCAGGGTTTTCTGTAGTTTTTCAGTTAATTGTTCAAACATCTTACGAACCTTGCCAGCCACATACTTCTATCATTTTTATCTTACCCTACGGGTTTCTGGAGGTCAACGCCCCTAAGGTCTCCAATTTTTAAAAGTTGACATCTAAAATCGTCAGCTTGACAATAAGCACGTAGATTAGTAAAGTTTTAGTTAATTTTCAGGAAGGTGTATTATGAGCCAAAAAAATGGAAAGGCCTCAGACTCAGGCCAGGAAAGTCTCTTCAAATCCAAAATTGATTATGATGAGTTAAGAAAGCTGATTTCACTTCTGGAAGAAAAAAACCTGGCCGAATTTGAGCTGGAGGTCGAAGGCTTTAAGATTAAACTTTGCCGCCAGCTGCCCGGGAAGGCTCAAGCTTCAACTATGATTTTCCCCAATGTCACGTCAGCAACCCCCCCTGAAGCGAGTTCAAGTGGAGAAAACCTGACCGGCCCCCCAGCCTCGGCACCTTTTGAAGACAAAAGCATCCATTATATTGCCTCCCCTATGGTAGGAACCTTTTACCGGGCGCCATCTCCGACCTCTGCCCCTTTTGTGGAGATTGGAGACGCAATCAAAAAGGGCCAGACTCTGTGTATTATTGAAGCCATGAAGCTAATGAACGAAATAGAAAGTGATGTTAGTGGAATAGTAACTGACATCCTGGTAGAAAACAGCAAGCCAGTCGAATATGGACAGCGACTTTTTGCCATAAAAGTGGGTGTTTGAGTATGTTTTCCAAAGTTTTGGTTGCCAACCGGGGTGAAATAGCTCTGAGAATTATCAGATCCTGTAAGGAGTTAGGAATAAAGACCGTAGCTGTTTATTCCGAAGCTGATCGCCGTTCGCTGCATGCCATGCTGGCTGATGAAGCTATCTGTATCGGGCCACCCAAAGCCTCTGAAAGCTATCTTAATATTCCTAATATAATAAGTGCAGCCGAACTAACCAAAGCCGACGCTATCCACCCTGGCTATGGTTTTCTGGCAGAAAATGCTAAGTTTGCCGAAATTTGTGAGAATTCTGGCTTTGTTTTTATCGGCCCACCACCTGATATTATCCGGTTGATGGGAGACAAAAATCGCGCTCGCCAGGCCATGAAAAAAGCCGGGTTACCTGTCGTTCCAGGCAGTGATATTGTTCTTGAAGATATCTCTGAAGCCAAAAAAGTGGCCCAGAAAATTGGCTATCCGGTGATTATTAAGGCTGCCGCCGGCGGTGGCGGGAAAGGCATGAGAATCTGCCGTGCACCGGGCGATCTGGAAGAAATGTTTCCGATGGCCCAGAATGAAGCTAAGTCTGCTTTTGGTGACCCTTCTCTTTATATTGAAAAATATATTACCGGTGCTCATCACATCGAAATTCAGGTGATTGGCGACCAAAAAGGCCAGGTTATTACATTCGGGGAAAGAGAATGCAGTGCTCAGCGCAAATACCAGAAAATAATTGAGGAAAGCCCTTCACCATTTATTGACGAAAAAGCCAGGCGTAAGATGATGAAAGCCACCCAGGAGGCAGCAGAAAAAATTCACTACAGAAGTCTCGGCACCTTTGAATTTCTGGTGGATCAAAAGAAAAGATTTTATTTTATGGAGGCCAATACCCGTGTTCAGGTCGAGCACCCGATTACCGAAATGGTTTACGGCATAAACCTGATTAAAACTCAGCTCAGAGCCGCCGCTGGAGAAAAAGTTGGCTTCCCTATCGATCTCAAGATGCGCGGCCATGCCATTGAATGCCGGATTAATGCTGAAGACCCTGAAACTTTTATTCCCTCTCCGGGCAAAATAGATTTCCTGGTTTTCCCTGGAGGCGAGGGCATCCGAGTTGATTCGGCTGCTTATGCCGGCTGGGAGATCTCCCCCTATTATGATTCCTTAATTGCCAAAATCATCGTTTATGCCCCTTCCCGGGATTTAGCTATTTCCAAAATGAAAGCTGCCCTTGAAACTACGACCATCGTTGGTATCAAGACCAACATTCCCCTTCTGCTTAATATTCTGTCCAGCACAGACTTCATCAATGGCAATTACACAACTCAATTTGTGGAAAAGTTTTTGAGTCAGAAGCCACCAGTTGAGACTCAGTGAACTCGGTCATTTTCATTTCGAGCCAGCCCCTGTCCCAACCTGAAGCCACCCTGTCTATTTTTTAAAAACGCTGACCGTGAAGTGGCCGTCATTATCAGCATAAACACTGTCATTCACACCGAGATAAAGCTTCCCCTCGAAAGGTATCTCCACCTCTGAGTGAGCACCGATTAAAAATACTCTGGCTACCTCTTCTCTTATTTCCTCTCCAGTTTCTTTATCTTTTCTGATATCGATCATTTTGACCACTTTCCCCACCAGTGCTCCAAGATTCTGGTCGGTAAGAGGTTGCTGGATTGTCTGGAAATCCAGGCCGTTTGGCCCGCAATTGGCAACGGGATTGCCCTTTTGACAGGAGATAGAGCCAGTTGCCACAAATTCAAATCTTTCACCTTCTTTGACCTCAAGTCCGGTCTCAATCCAGCCAGATGAAGCCGACACTTCCATTTGCTTGACAGGAAGACTCGACTCGGTTTTCTGACCCCAAGCAGCAGAACCCAGAAAAGGAACTGATGAATAAAATAACCAGAGCAATAATAAAAAAGAATTTCTTGGGCCCGACTTATAAGACGACCTGGTGTGTGACACTCGCCAAGACTTCATAATTTTATCTGGCTTATCCTTATAATTTCCAGCATAGCCTGATGAATAAGGCCATTACTGGCTACAATATCCGGGCTATTCAAGTTAAACTCCCGGCCAAAAAGGTCAGTCGTCTTACCACCCGCCTCTCTGACGAAAAGAGAGCCGGCAGCCAGATCCCAGGGTTTGAGTTTTATTTCCCAGAAGCCGTCAAAACGTCCGCCAGCAGTATAACACAGATCAAGAGCAGCTGAACCGCACCTTCGGATGGCCTGTGCACTCAAGGCAAAATGGCTAAAATAATTAAGATTATTATCAGGACTGGTTCTAACATCATAGGGGAAGCCGGTAGCCAGCAGGCTTTTATCAAGTTCTGTGGTCAAAGAGACTCTAACCGGCCGGTCATTTAAATAAGCCCCCTCGCCTTTTATGGCTGTAAACATCTCTCGGCGGTTCGGATCATAAACAACCCCGGCTATCACTTCCTCTCGACAGGTCAGGGCAATGGAGACACAGAAAATTGGCAGGCCATGAGCAAAATTAGTGGTGCCATCCAGCGGATCAACAATCCAGCTAAAATCTGAGTGGTTGTCCCTTCTGATATTTTCCTCGGCCAGAAAATTATGATCAGGGAAAAGAGAGCTTAATTCATTAAAAATCATTTCTTCTGATTTACGATCAAAAGCAGTAACCAGGTCAATCTCACCTTTAAAATCGACTTTTTTAGCCTGATGCAGACCAGCCAGGAGAAAATCCCCTGCCTGGCGGGCAGCTTTAACTGCCGCTTTTAGATAACAGGCACAGTCACCTTTATTTTCCATATTTGCATCTTAACAGCTTCTGATGATCTTGGCAATTAGCCAAATTTTTGCAGCTCTCTTTCGTAAAATAGAGTATAATGATTTGAGTTTGTAATTTCAGGAAGGATTAAATATGCCAGGAAAAAGAAGTTCAGCCAGAAGGAAGCGCAATTTTTTTTTCATCGCCATAATCTTGTTGATAGCGGTAATTATCATTTTAAATCTTCGGACTACCAGAGAAAAAGCAGTTAAGGTCTCAACTGAAAAAGTCCGCAAGCAGGATATTACCTCCATAATTTCTGCTTCAGGTGAGGTTAAACCTAAAAAAAATATCAATATCAGTGCCCTGGTTGCTGGCCGGGTAGTAAAAATCGGCGTTAAAGAAGGCAATGAGGTCAACGCTGGAGATTTTCTTCTGCAAATCGACCCGACCTATTTTGAGGCTCAAGTTGACCGCTACCGGGCAACCATTAACCAGCTGAAAGCTGAGCTCATAAAAGTTGAAGCTCAGTACCGGCGGGATAAAAGCTATTATGAACGCCAGAAGGCGCTTTATGACAGCGCTTTGATTTCCAAAGATCAGCTGGAAGCGGCCGCAGCCCAATATGAGGTTTCTTCTGCCTCGCTACAATCTCTCAATTATCAGATTAAAGAATCAGAGGCTGGCTTGAAGAGCGCCCTTGAAGATTTGAAAAAAACAGTCTATGCTTCTCCCATTGATGGGGTAGTTACCAGTATGAGAGTCGAGGAAGGCGAAGTGGCTATCGTCGGGACGATGAATAATCCAGGGACGGTGCTGATGAGCATCGCTGATTTATCAGTCATGGAGGTTGAAGTCGAAGTGGATGAGACTGATATCATTAATGTCAAACTTGGCCAGGAGGCCAAAGTCAAAATCGATGCTTTCCCAGATAGGGTTTTTAAAGGGAAGGTCACCGAAATAGGCAGTTCAGCCCTTGATAAAAGCTCGCTGGGAGCCCAAGAATCAAGAGACTTTAAGGTGGTTATTACGCTTGATAATACCGGAGAGCATTTGAAACCGGGGCTGTCGGCTTCAGCTGATATCATCGTGGCCGAGAAAAAACAGGTTCCGGCTATTCCCATTGCGGCTCTGGTCATCAGAGAAATGAACAACAAGACAGGAGAAGACTCTGCTGTTAATGTCAGCCAGAAAAAAGAAGAAGAGGGGGTTTTCATCATTGAGGCCAGCCGGGCAAACTTTCAGCCAGTGAAAAAGGGCATTATGGGTGGCATGATGGTAGAGATAGAATCGGGTCTGACTGAAGACCAGGAAATTGTTAGCGGGCCCTATTCTGCCCTGAGAGATCTCAAAGACGGTAGCCTGCTCAAAGTGGAGAAAAAATAACATGCCTGAGGTCCCCGGCGACAATGAAATTATATTGGCTGTCAATTTGACCAAGATTTATGATCTTGGTCAGCAGCAGGTTCAGGCTTTAAAAGGCGTCAGCCTGACCATCAAGAGAAATGAACTTGTGGCCATCATGGGCCCGTCCGGTTCAGGTAAATCGACCTTGATGAATATCGTTGGCTGTCTCGATACTCCGACCTCAGGTGATTACTTTCTCAACGGGAAGCTGGTCAGCACCTTGAGTGAAGATGAGCTGGCCTACATCAGGAACAAAGAAATAGGCTTTGTTTTTCAGGTGTTTAATCTTCTGGCGAGGGCCAATGCCTTTAGAAATGTTGAGCTGCCTATGATTTATGCCGGGGCCAGCCGGGAAGAAAGAGAAGAGAAAGCCAGGAGGGCCCTGGAGATGGTGGAAATGAAGGATAGAATGCACCATTTGCCAGCCGAACTCTCTGGCGGAGAAAGGCAAAGAGTGGCTATTGCCAGAGCTCTGGTCAATGATCCATCCATACTTCTGGCTGACGAACCGACCGGCAATCTTGATACCAGAACCGGGGAAGAAATCTTAAAGCTATTTCATAAAATTCACGATGGGGGCAATACCATCATCATGGTCACCCATGACCACGAGGTGGCCAATCATGCTCAGAGGATCATCTATATCAGGGATGGTCAAATAGAAAAAGAAGAAAGGACAGGAGGCTGGTTATGAAAACAGGAGAAAGATTCCTGGGAGTGTTTGTCAAGCCCAGGGAGACCTTTAATTATTTATCTGAAAGGCCAGTTTGGGTTGACGCTCTAATCATCGTTTTAATTGCTCTAGCTCTTTACAGCTATCTGATTGCTCCTTTTGCCGCCAGAGATTCGTATACACTATACCAACAAAGCACTAAACTAAAGCAACAGTTGGGCGAAGAAAAATTCCAAACTTTTCTGGAGCAGACAAGGAAGAACGCCGAAGAGATGACAGCCGGAGCCCGGCTGACTCAAGCTTTAACCGGCGGAATTATTGGAGTGATAGCCCTGTTATTTCAGGCCTTACTTCTCTTCGTTCTGGCCAAGTTCTTCTCTCACAATGGGACTTACCGTCAAGTAATGACGGCCATCTTGCATGCTAATTTTATTAATGTCATCCTCGGTAACGGGTTGAGATACATGTTAATCTCAGCCAAGCGATCAGTTTTCAGCGTCTCCACCGGCCTGGCTGTTTTCTTCCCCAGACTTGATCCAACTTCAAGCGGCTATATAATTTTGACCAGTATTGATTTCTTTCAACTCTGGATGTTTGGCATTCTGGCCTATGGCCTGTCCGCCATCTTTAAAACAGATATGAAAAAATCTTTAACCATTTCTTACCTTTTCTGGGGTCTCAAGACCGTGGTCAATGTAATTCTGGGTATCTGGGGAATGAGCCGCCTTTAAAGCCGGCACTCTGGTTGACAAGTCACTTCTGGCTCTATAAATTAAGTTTATGGCAACCGGTTCAGACAAGAGTGAATCATTCTATTTTCTGCCTGAGATGCTGTTTGAATTATGGGAAAAACACAGAACCGGTCTGCTTCAGATTAGTCAGAACGGTGGGAAAAAGACCTTTTGCCTGCTAAAGGGAGAAATTTCAGCTATCAATAAATATTTCCCCGAAAAGGAGTTTTTTGACTGGTTAATTGAAACAGGAAAGATTCAACCCCCACTTCGGCTTAATCATAACCTTCTCGGTTCAGAGAAAGCCAGTTCAGTGGTGGCAATCTTAATCGAACAGGGTTTTATTCAGCCTGATGAAGCTTTTAAAATGATAGCTGATTTTCTGGAAACAAAGCTCTCAGAGTTTTTTGTCCTGCCTGACTGGCCGGCGGCTTTTATCGAGGAAAATTTTGCCGCAGAGGATATTATTTTGACAGGCATATCAGCCCCGGCCATTATTTTAAAAGGGCTAAAAAAAATTTCCGGACTGGAGGCTTACCGCCGTTGGTTGCCATCAGAAAACACTCTTCTCTTCCGCCAGGTGCCGGTCTATGTTTCCAGACTCGGTTTGACTCAGTCCGATTTTTATATCTGGAATTTACTCCAGACTCCCCGGACTTTCTCCTGGTTACTGGAGAATTCCTGGCTGGGGCCGGAAGAAACCCGGAAAACGGTTCTGATTTTGGCCTGCCTCAGGCTGCTTGATTTCAACAGGCAGGGGCCTGGTCAGATTGATGGGAGTCAAGCAGAGGGCCTGGATCTGGAAAGAAGCCTGGCCCAGTTCAATGAGAAGGCTAATTTTATTTACCGCTATGTCGCCAAGCAACTGGGCCCTGTGGCCTTTAATCTTCTGGAAAAATCATACCGTGAAGTTCAGGACTACCTTGACCCGATTTTTCTCAACCTGGAAATTAAGCCTGATGGTAGTTTTGAACCAAGAGCCATGTTGAGAATCAGCCTGAACAGTCTCGAGCCCGTTCAGAAGAAAATTTTTCTAAGAGGCTTTGATGAGATCCTGGCGGCTGAGATGCTGCTGGTAAAAAAAACGCTCGGTAATCAGCATGAAGAGAACCTGATCAAGCTTCTGGCCCGCTCAGGAGAAATAACTTGAAAAGGAAGCAACTGCTGGGTCTGTTAATCATACTGACGATTCTGGTGGCTTTCATTTTACTCAGGGTTAAAATTGGTCAATAGCCAGAAAAAAATTCTGATTATTGTGGGCCCGACGGCTGTGGGGAAAAGCGCCTTAGCTGTTGACCTGGCTCAAAAATTCAGAGGTGAAATCATTAGCTGTGATTCACGACAGATCTATCGTGGCTTCGACATCGGGACTGACAAGCCACCAGTCTTAGTCAAGCAAGCTGTGCCTCATTACCTTATTGATGTGGTAGATCCTGAGGAAACTTTCTCAGCGGCCGATTTTTCCCGGTTAGCCCTCGAAGAAATTGACCGTATCCTCAGCCGCGGAAATTTACCGATGGTGGTGGGAGGTACCGGTCTCTATCATCGAGCCCTGGTGGAAGGACTCTTCCCCGGACCGGGACGTGATGATAGTTTGAGAAACAGGCTAAAGAAAGAGGCCCAGAATGATGGCCTGGAGAACATTTATAAGAAGCTCCAGAAAATTGACCCTGCCTACGCAGAAAAAATTAGCCGCGCAGATGGCATCAGAATTATAAGAGCCCTGGAGATCTTTTATTTAACCGGCCGGCCAATTTCCGAGCATTTTAGCCAGACTGTCTCACCTCTTAAGAATAAGGGTTTTATTCTTTATCAGATTGGGTTAAAATTAGAAAGGAAGGTCCTTTATCAGCGGATTGATGAACGAGTTCGGCGGATGTTTTCTGAGGGCTTAATAGAAGAAACCAGGCAATTATTGGCCAGAGGAATATCTGAGCAGGCCACCCCTTTTAAGGGCCTTGGCTATAGGCAGGTTTTACGTTACCTGCAAGGAGAGATAAGCTTAGAAGAAGCAGTTAATTCGACTCAGATAGAAACCAGGCATTATGCCAAGCGCCAGCTGACCTGGTTTAAAAAAACAGAAGGAATTATATGGTTCGAGGCTGAAGATAGAGAAAAAATTGAAAATTATGTGCGGGAGTATTTTTTAGATTAAAAATGGAAAAGGCCATCCTTGTTAATTTAGCAACCAGTCAACGGGAAAAAGAAGAGGCTAAAGAATCCATGACCGAGCTGGCTGGCCTGACTTCGTCGGCGGGAGCCACCGTTATAGAGGAAATTTATCAGTATCGACCAGGTCACTCTCCCAAGTTTTTCATCGGGGAAGGCAAGGTACAGGAATTGTCTATTAAGGTGAAGGAATCAGGAGCAGGCCTGGTCATTTTTGACCATAATTTGAGCCCTACCCAGCAAAGAAGCCTGGAAGAAGCCATTAAGGTTAAGGTCCTCGATCGAACCCAAATCATTCTGGATATCTTTGCTCAAAGAGCCAGGACAAATGAAGGTAAACTTCAGGTTGAACTGGCTCAGTTAACCTATCTCCTGCCCAGGCTTAAAGGCAAAGGTCAGGCTCTTTCCCGGCTTGGAGGCGGAATTGGTACCAGAGGCCCCGGCGAAAAAAAACTGGAAGAAGACCGGAGAAAAATTACAGACCGGATAGCCAGAATCAAGAAAGAAATCGACAGCGTTCAAAAGAGACGAGCCAGGCAGCGGGAAAACCGCCGCCAGTCGCCTGTACCGACCGTCTCCCTGGTAGGCTATACGAGTGCTGGCAAGTCGACTCTTTTTAATGCTCTGGCTGGAGAAAATCGCTATACTTCTCCTCATCTTTTTGCGACTCTTGATCCCATGGTCAGGCGAGTTACCTTTTCTGATGGGCTGTATTTCTTCCTGTCTGATACCGTCGGCTTTATTAAAAAATTGCCGGTCGAACTGATTTCATCCTTTCGGGCCACCCTGGAGGAAATAAGAGAGGCTGATTGTCTGCTGCATGTTATCGATATCACCTCACCTGAAGCTTTTGAACAGGCAGAGGCAGCGGAAGAAATACTTTCCGAACTGGAGATAACCGGCCTGCCGGTGATTAAAGTCTTCAATAAAATTGATCTTCTGCCAGAAAGAGAAAAAAAGTCTCTTCTTGAACGTCAACCAAAAGAAGAGGCTTCTGCAATTTATATTTCAGCCAGAAGCGGCGAAGGCCTGGGGCATCTCAAAGCCTTACTGCGTCAGGTCATTTTTAAAAACTTTAAAATTTACTGGCTGCACATACCAAAAGACCGAACAGAAATGGCTGGTTCACTGGCCAGACAGGTTATGGTTATCAGAAAAACCGAAACGGCCGAAGGTTGGGAATACCAGGTCTTAGCTCAAAAGGACAACCTGTTTCCTTACCTACCATATCTCCGGAAAGGAGAAAGCCTATGAAAAAGATAAGCTGGTTAGTCCTGGCTTTAATCCTGGCAGCCGGCTGTGCCACTTTTCAAAAAACCTATATCCCTCCTGCTTTCTATTTAGAAGAGCCACCTTCTCTCGAGCTGGCCAAGCTTACACTCAATGAGCGATTAGCCTTTGAACAGGGCTGGGCTGACCTTAAAAAAGGTAATATAGAAGGAGCCAGGAGAGAATTCCTGAAACTCGGACAGAATCATGCCTATTTTAATCTGGGTGAAGGCTATTGCCGGTTATATGAAGGAGAAGCCGAGGCAGCGGAAGCTTTTTTCTTAAAGGCAGCAGAACTTAATCCAGATTTGACACCTGCTCGTATCGGCCTGGCCACTATCTATGAAGAAAAAAATGATGAAAACAGGCTTTTTGTCCAGCTCCGGGAAATTTTGAAAAGAGAGCCTGAAAATTCCTGGGCAAAACCCAAATATGAGGAACTCCAGGGCAGGATAACTAACAATTTGATAAAAGAGGCCATTGGCCTTTTGAATCAAAACAAAAAAGAAGAAGCCCAGCAGGTGCTCCTCAAAGCTTTATTTTATTCGCCTGAATCGCGAGAAGCTCACTGGCAGTTAGCCCGTCTTTACCGGAGCGAGAAAAAATATGATCAGGCAATTAATCATTATCAAACATTAAGTCAGTTAGCCCCCAACGACCGACAGATTCTAAGGGAATATGCTGAAATCCTGCTTGAACATGATGATTTGAGCCAGAGCCTTGATGTCTATACGAAGTTAAAAGAGCTAGCCCCTGGCGACAAAGAAGTCCAGAAGAAAATTGACTATCTAAAAAATCAACTGGGGATTATTACCCTGCCCAACCTTTATAACGAAATTCCTAAATCTCAGGCTATTACCCGCCAGGAACTGGCTGCCATTCTGGCCGTTAAATTTAACAAATATCTACCAGAACCGGCCAGGCCGCCTATTATCATTGATATTGCCACCAGCTGGGCAGCAAATTTTATTGTCAAAGTAGCCGCTGTCCCTCTTATGGATACCTATGAAAATCACACTTTTGAACCTAACCGGGTGGTAACCAGAGCTGAGCTGGCCGAAACCTTTTTCCGCCTCATCAATTTTTTGAAGGGAAAAGGCTTTAAACTCATCCCACAAATCCCGCCGGAAAAGATCCAGATCAGTGACATCCCGCCAGAAAACCTTTATTATCTCCCTGCCGTCCAGATGGTCGCCTATCAGCTGATGGAATTATCTTCGCAAAAACGTTTTCAGCCTGACCGGCCGGTTTCCGGGACTGAGGCTTTAAGGATAGCAGATCTTCTGCTAAACTTAATTGAATAATCCAGAGAGAATATATGCACAACAGCCAAAACCAGACCTGTGAACTTAAATCAAATTTTGCCACACTACCCAACTACCTGACTCTGCTGCGGATAATTTTTGTTCCAGTTTTTGTGCTCTTTTTGTTAAGACAGAAAGTTTCGGGAGCCTTTTTAATTTTTCTGCTGGCTGGCCTGACCGATGTGCTAGATGGCCTGATAGCCAGAGCCTGGCATCAAAAGTCGGTGGCTGGACTCTGGCTTGATCCGATTGCTGACAAGCTGGTTATATTTGCCAGTTTTTTTCTTCTAAGCTTTCCTGAATATGCTTTCCCTAATAAAATTCCCTGGGCCGTTTTCTGGATAGTTCTTGGCCGGGATATTTTGATCGTCATTGGAGCCTTGTTGTTAGCACTTCTTAAAAAGAAACGTGATTTTCTCCCAACTCTCATCGGGAAAACCAGTACTGTCTGCCAGGTGCTGACCGCCGGAGCAGTACTCTTTTTTAACTGGCTGAAAATTAAAACCGGACTTCTCAACTGGCTTTATGATCTGACTATCCTTGCTACCATCATTTCTGGCCTCCAGTATATCTGGATAGGCTGGTCAGGCTGGCGGCAAGGCCAGAAGTGAACTGAACAATTCCAACCCGGAAACAGCAGGCCTTATCGTCCTTATTTTCCTTGCATCAAAATCTTGCTTAATGATATTATCAAGGCGAGATTAATGATAACAGAAGGAGTGATCAATGCCCGATAAAAAAGTTTTTTCCCGTCTGGCCAAAAGGCTCAACTCGTTCCGGGATGAGATGATCGAACTACAAACCAGGCTGTGCGCTATTCCGGCTATAGCCCCATCGAGTGGCGGTGAAGGAGAAGTCAAAAAAGCTGAGTTTCTAGAATCATATCTGAAAAAATCCGGCATAAAAGATATCAGGATCATCAAGGCTCCGGATCAGGATGCTCCGGTCGGCTACCGTCCAAATATTCTGGCCTTTTATCCGGGAGAGCGCTCCGACAAAACCATCTGGATTATGACTCATATGGATGTCGTCCCACCAGGCGAACTGGCGCTCTGGCGAGGTGATCCATTCAGGGCCTGGGTAGAACAGGGAAAAATTTATGGCCGCGGGGTTGAAGATAATCAGCAAGATTTAGTTGCTTCTATTTTTGCCGTTAAGGCTCTGCTGGCTGAAAATATTAAGCCGACTTATGACGTCGGGCTGGCTCTGGTAGCAGACGAAGAGACAGGTAGCCAGAAAGGCATTGAATATGTTCTCAACCAGACAGAAGTCTTCAGAAAGAAAGATCTGATTATAGTGCCTGATGCCGGCAATGAAAAAGGCACCATGATTGAGGTGGCCGAAAAATCTATTCTCTGGCTTAAAATTAAAACCATAGGTAAACAGACTCATGGATCAACTCCCCAGAAAGGAATAAATAGCTTTAAAGCGGCCAGTTTCCTGATTGCTGAACTTCAGAAACTCTACCGCTTTTACGATCTGAAAGACAGATTGTTCAGCCCCCCTATTTCTACTTTTGAACCAACCAAGAAGGAACCCAATGTCCCCAATGTCAACACCATTCCGGGCGAAGACATTTTCTATATGGACTGCCGGATTCTACCCGGCTATCCGGTGGAAAAAATTGAAAAGACAATCAGAAAGCTAGCTGATTCCACTGAAAAAAAGTTCAAGGTCAAAATGGAAATCAGCCTGGTACAAAAAGCTCCGGCTGCACCGCCTACTTCCACCAGGTCAGCCGTGGTCCAGGCCCTGAAGAAGGCTGTCAGGGAAGTTTACCAGCAAGAAGCCCGTCCGATGGGGATTGGTGGCGGGACAGTGGCCGCCATTTTTCGGCGGGCTGGTTTTGAGGCAGCCTGCTGGTCAAAACTGGATGAAACAGCTCACATGCCGAATGAATACTGCCTGATTGATAACATGATTGGTGACGCCAAAGTTTTCAGTCATGTTTTCATGCAGGAATGAAGCAGAATTAAAGATGAGCAGTCGTTCCCTGGCGTAAGGTGTTTTATTCTGGCTATCCAGTTAAATATCTGAAGTAATATGCAGTCGGTTGGAATTAGCACCAGGCCTGATTCAGATAATCATTTGGGTGAAATCAGAGAAGCCACCAACTGTTGAGGGCCTTTCTTGCTCGCTCTGATAGCCTCTTTTATAGTATTAAAATGAATCTCGACTGTCTCCTCGATTTGGTCGGCATAGCCACCCCCCAGGACAATAACCAGAGGAATTTTCAGACGGCGGGCGCTCTCCATAATCAGCCTATCTCTTTTCTTCAGTCCAGGAGCGGAAATATCCAGACCACTTAACAGGTCCTTCTGGTAAGGATCAGCACCGGCAATATAAATTACCAGGTCTGGTTTATATTCCTCATAGAGACGTGGAAAATGGGGCTGAAGAGCTTCAAGATAAGCTTCATCATTATCGCCAGACCAGAGGCCAATATCAAGGCTGCTGCCAGGTTTATGGTCGGGATAGATGTCCATCTGGTGAATGGAAAAGGTAAAAACATAATCTTTCTTAGAAAAGATAGAAGCCGTCCCGTTCCCCTGGTGAAGATCGCCGTCAACGATCATGGCCCGGTTTATCCGTCTCTCCTGCTTCATTTTTTCCAGAGCAACAGCCACATCGTTAAAGAGGCAAAAGCCTTCTCCGTGATCAGGAAAAGCATGATGAAAGCCACCGCCGAGATGAACAGCCAAGCCGGCCTTAAGAGCTTCTTCTGCCGCTTTGATTGTCCCACCGGTCATCAGCAAAAAAAACTGAATTAGCTGAGACGAAAAGGGCATTTCGAGAGACTGGGCTTCAAGAGACGAAAGATTTCCCGAGCGGACTTTATTAACATAATCTGGAGTATGAACCAGCAGGAGATCATCGTCTGAGGCCGGCTCAGGTTTAAGGAAATCTTCGGGTCGTGCTCCCAGAGCTATTATTTTTTCATAAAGCATCCGGTATTTTTTTACCGGAAAGATGTGAGGCCCCATGTCTACCATCCAGTATTCGCTGGTATAGACAAATTTAAATGGAAACCTGGTGCCGAACAAAGAAAGCACAGAATCAACCAGATCAGCCATGGATACTTGATATTTAACTTACCAGAAAATCTAAAAGATTAAAAGAGACAGTCCTTGCCTGGCAATCTTTCTCCGAAGCAGAATCATTGTCTTGAATAGTTCGGACTATCAAAGAAAAGCCCGGGCCTGTTTTGACCCGGGCTAAAATCCTGTTCAAAGTCACCTTCTTATTATTTTTTTGATCGGCGAGATTTACTGGCAGCTGCTGGGGCTGATTTTCTGGTCAGGTTAGACTTTTTACTTTTCTCCCCCTGGCTGGCCTTTTTTTCCTGAACGGCAATCTGGGCCGCAGCCAGTCTGGCGATTGGAATCTGGTAAGCGGAACAGCTTACATAGGTCAAACCAATTTTATGGCAAAAGGTAATTGACCTGGGATCACCACCATGGACACCGCAAATTCCAACCTTAAGGCCTGGTCTCGTTTCCCGGCCTTTGTCAACAGCCCACTTCATCAGCAAGCCCACACCTTTCTGATCCAGGGTTTCAAAGGGATCATCACTCCAGATGCCATGGGTCAGATAATAGTTAAGGAACTTGGCACTATCATCTCTGGAGATTCCAAAAGTGGTCTGGGTCAGATCGTTAGTGCCAAAGGAAAAGAACTCGGCTTCCCGGGCAACTTCATCGGCCGTCAGGGCCGCTCTGGGTATTTCAACCATGGTACCCACCTTATACTTGATCCTGACCTTGTATTTTTTCATCACCTCTTCAGCCACCCGGTTGATTATCTCTTTTTGATTGGCCAGCTCGGTGACATTGCCAACCAGGGGAATCATTATTTCAGGCATGACCTTCTGCCCCTGAGCCACCAGCTCGCAAGCCGCTTCCAGAATGGCCTGGGCTTGCATTTCGGTTATCTCAGGATAAGTTACACCCAGGCGGCAGCCGCGATGGCCAAGCATGGGATTAAATTCAGACAAAGATCTGACTCTGGCCAATAATTTTTCCAGTTCGGCAATTTTCTCTGGTGCACCGCCAGTAGCTTTGAGGACAGCCACTTCCACCATTAAATCTTCCTTCCTGGGTAAAAATTCATGAAGGGGTGGATCGATGGTTCTGATGGTAACCGGACGTCCTTGCATTTCCTGGAAAAATTCAAGAAAATCTTTTTTCTGAAAAGGTAGCAACTTAGCCAGGGCCTTCCGCCTATCAGCTTCAGTTTCAGCCAGAATCATCTCTCTAACCAGAAGCAACCGTTCTGGCCCGAAAAACATATGTTCGGTTCTAGCCAGACCTATGCCCTCAGCCCCAAAAGCAAAAGCCACGCGGGCATCAGTCGGTGTATCTGAATTAGCTCTGACCCCCAGTTTCCGGAATTTATCTGCCCAGGACAACAGCCTGGAAAAATACCGATAGAGTCTGGATTCTTCCGGTTTTTTCTCTCCTCTGACAACCTGTAGAATCTCAGACGGCCTGGTTAAAACCTGGCCTTCCAGCACCTCGCCGGTGCTGCCATCAATTGAAATCCAGTCACCCTCAACAAATTTTTTATCACCAACGAAGAAAGTCTTAATATCTTCCTGAACTTTAATTGCACCGCAGCCAACCACTGCCGGCTTACCCATCTGCCGACCGACCACGGCCGCGTGTGAAGTCATACCGCCAGTAGCCGTCAAAACACCTTGAGCGGCACTCATCCCGTGAATATCATCAGGTGACGTTTCTTCACGGACTAAAATCACCTTCTTGCCCTGATTAGCCCAGGCCACAGCCTCATTAGCGGTAAAGACCACCTGACCGGTAGCCGCTCCGGGTGAAGCGGCCAGCCCTCTAGCCAGAACAGTATGCTTTTTCTTTTCTTCCTGATCAAATACCGGATGAAGCAACTGATTTAAAGCTTCTGGTTCGACTTTAAGTAAAGCATCTTCAATTGTTGTCAACTTTTCTTCTACCAGATCGACCGCAATTTTAACGGCGGCCATACCCGTCCTCTTAGCATTCCTGGTCTGTAGCATATATAGCTTGCCTTCCTGAATCGTAAACTCAAAATCCTGGACATCGCCATAATGTTTTTCCAGCTTTTTAACCACCGACAGCAATTGTTTGAAAACTCCAGGCATGGTCTTCTCGAGATCCTTTAGCGGCGAAGGGGTCCTGATCCCGGCTACTACATCTTCACCCTGAGCATTAATCAGATATTCACCATAAAGCTCTTTCTCGCCCGTAGCTGGATTTCGGGTAAAACCGACGCCCGTAGCCGAAGCTGGTCCATAATTGCCAAAAACCATTTGTTGAATATTAACCGCCGTCCCAAGGTCATCAGGAATATGATATTGACGGCGATAAGTTATCGCCCGGGGATTGTTCCATGACCTGAAGACAGCGCTGATGGCCAGCTTCAGCTGCTTTTGGACATCCTGGGGAAATTCCTGGCCGGTTTCAGCTTTGACCAGTTTCCTGTAATCAGCAATAACTTTTTCGAGAACAGACTCGGTTAATTCATAATCATAATTAATCCCGCCTGCTTCTTTCTTAGCCCGCAGAATCTCCTCAAATTTCTTCTTCGGGATCTCCAGCACAACATCGCCAAACATATGGATTAAACGGCGATAACAATCAAGAGCAAAACGACGGTTGCCCGTTTTTCTGGCCAGTCCTTCCACGGTCCGGTCATTGAGGCCAAGATTAAGAATGGTGTCCATCATCCCGGGCATAGAAAACTTCGATCCCGATCTGACTGAAACCAGCAGAGGATTGGCTTCGTCACCAAACTTCTGCCCAGAGACTTTTTCCAGCCTTTTAAGGTTATTCATAACCTCTTTCTCAACTTCAACCGGTAGCTTATTCCCTGATTTAAAAAACAGAGTACAAACCTCAGTCGAAATGGTAAAACCTGGTGGAACGGGCAGGCCGATGCTGGCCATTTCTGCCAGGTTGGCACCTTTGCCGCCAAGAATATCCTTCATCTCCTTATTGCCATCAGCTGCTCCTGCCATAAAAAAATACACATACTTTTTGGGCATTTTAAACTCCTTCTTTTATAATCAGTGTTCAAGAAAATATACACTCCAGCGCCTTAAATTTCAAGGGAGCCGGGTATTAAGTATATGAAATATCAGGCTTTTATAGACTCCCTTTTTAAGAGGCAAAAGTCGTTGGCCGGGGAAAATAACAGAACCAAAGAAAGAGCCAGCCACAGGGAATCTTCAGCTATAAGCCAGATATCCGCCCGCCGACTGAAAGTCCCGAAGCAGCCGCAGTCAACGTTTAAGCCGCGGGCCATGGTTATGGCAACTAAGACAATGAAAAAGAACAGCAAGCAGCTAATCAAGAGAGCAGACGATTTTGGATAAAGACCGACAATTAACCATAAACCCGCAATTAATTCTACCCAGGGCAAAAAAATAGCAGTTAGAAAGGACAGCGTTTGTCCCACCAGCTGATAATTTCTAACATTATGAGCAAAACTCAGAGGATCAGCTATTTTGCTGACTCCGGCCCAGATAAAAACTCCACCGACAATCAGTCTGAAAGCCAATAAAACATACCTATTCTTCAGCATTTGTTTCCACCGGCAGACCGCTTTGCATCCATTCGGCCCAGCCACCAAGAAATATCTTTAATTTTTTAAAGCCGCGTGAGTCGAGAATCCTGGCTAAATTTAAGCTCGCCTGACAATCTCCGCCTTCACAATAAATTACTATTTCCGGCGAGTCAAAAATCCGGGTCAACAAATCTTCCTGCCCATTTTTTAAGTCTTCAAGCGGGATAGAAATAGCCCCCGGGATATGCCCGCGATTAAACTCCTCGCGACTCCGGCTATCGACAAAAACAGCCTTCTGCCCTGACCAGACCTCCTCGGCTTCAGACAGCGAAATAAAAGCCAGCTGAGGAAAATCCTCTTTAAGAATAAAAGCTTGCCTGAATTCTCCCGCCAGAAACCTCTTTATTAAGCGGGGATGGCTGGCTACGCCAAGAACAATCGACAGAATGAAGATCAAAGCCAGCCCGACCCAGATTTGCCTATCGCTTAAGAGTCTCTTTAAACTCATCTGGATTTAAGCGAATAGCCTCCTGTATTTCTCGAGGCCCTGGCGCAGTATCTCTATAGCCTCAACCAGGTCCTCTTCTTTAAGGACGTAGGCTATTCTCACTTCATCCTGACCCCGCCCCGGCGTGGCATAAAAACCGGGTCCTGGGGCGACCATGACCGTCTTCTGATTGACTGAAAAGTCAGTTAACATCCATCGAACAAAGTGTTCAGAATCTTTGATGGGCAAGCGGCAAAAGGCATAAAAAGCTCCCTTAGGCTGACGCAACACAACACCCGGGATAGAGGTCAGCCCTTCATAAAGCACATCGCGGCGTTTCTGATATTCCTGACGAATTGGTTCAAAATAGTCCATCCCCATCTTATAAGCAGCAATGGCTGCATATTGCTCAACTGAAGGTGGGCAGAGCCTGGCCTGGGCAAACTTCAGAATGGCCTGATAAACTTCTTCATTTCTGGTAACAACCGCCCCAATTCTGGCTCCACAGCAGCTAAACCTTTTAGAAATGCTATCCACCACAATTACCCGGTCCTCGACCTCCTTAAATTCCAGCAGGCTTTTGTGCTTCAATCCGTCATAAACAAATTCCTTGTAAACCTCATCACCGATCAAAAACAAATCATGCTTTCGGACCAGATCAACCACACGCTGCAGTTCTTCTTCAGTGTAAACCGTACCAGTCGGATTGTTAGGTGAGCAGAGCAGGATAGCTCTCGTTCTGGGGGTAATCAACGCTTCAATCTCTTCAGCCGGAGGCAGCCGGAAGCCGTCTTCGACCTTAAGGGGCAGCGGAACAATTCTAACATCAGCAAAAGCGGCAAAACCATTGTAATTAGTATAAAACGGTTCCGGGATGATTATTTCTTCGCCGGGATCAGCTACTACTGAAAAAGAAAAATGAATAGCTTCCGACCCGCCAATGGTAATCATAACATTATCAGCTGTCAGGCCAATACCATAACCAAGGAAATAATCAGCAATAGCCTGACGGAGTTCTTCAAATCCCTGAGATGGTCCATAGCCCAAAATCGGATCACGAAAAGCATGAAAAGCTTCAATTATTGGATTAGGGGTAGGAACATCGGGGTCGCCAATGTTAAGATGGAAAATATGAATTCCTCTCTTTTTGGCCTCATCGGCCAGGGGTTTAAGTTTTCTGATCGGAGATGCCTGAATGTCTCGTGCACGACGGGATATTAACATTGATTAGTCCTCCTTAAATTATTATTAGGATTCATTATAGGAAAAGAGTAGATTTTATACAATAATGATGTCTGGTTAAGAAAGCTGCCTTTCAATGGTAGCCGGGTGGACTTAATACGCCCAGGTGTCAGACTGTAACCACCAGCTAAATTTGCTATTAAATTTTATTTCTGATATTAATTTCAAGAATAAGGTGGGCCCATAAGCCAATGTTTCAGGATAAAAATGCCAGGATAATCAAAACTGAAAGCTGGGGAAACTATTTTCTGCTAAGATTGGCTGCCGCTGAAATCGCCCAGAAGTCAAAGCCAGGCCAGTTCTTGATGATTAGAGTGTCCCCCGGCCTTAATCCTCTCCTCCGGCGGCCGCTGAGCATTCATGACTGTTCTGGTTCGGAGGTGGAAATTTTTTTTCAGGTGACCGGCAAAGGAACTGAATTACTCAGTCAAAAAAAACCTGGTGATCACCTCGATGTCCTTGGCCCTTGCGGAGGCGGCTTTTCATTGCTGCCTGAATTTAAAGATAAAGAAATATTTTGCGTGGGTGGGGGACGCGGGTTAGCTCCTCTTTATTTCCTGGCCAGGGAGCTTCAGACTGCCGGAGCCAGGCCGGTTGTCTTTTATGGCGGCCAGACTCTAAGCGACTTGCCTCTGAAAAAACGCCTCGATGAAGCTGGCTGGGAAACAAATTTTTCGACTGATGATGGGAGTTTTGGTTTTCATGGCCTGGTAACACAGCTAGCCGAAAAAGAACTGATGAAGAGAAAGCCCTCCTTTCTTTTTGGCTGCGGTCCAGAAGCCATGATGACCCGCCTGGCTGAGATCTGTCAGCAGGCAGTACTCCCGGCCGAGTTTTCGCTCGAATCAATCATGGGCTGTGGGTTGGGTGCTTGCTGGGGTTGCTCGAGAAAAATCAAAAAAAATGGCGAAATAAAATATCTCAGGATATGTCAGGATGGCCCTGTTTTTCCAGCAGAAGAAATTATCTGGTCTGGAGATTGAAGATGGTTGATCTTTCAGTTGATCTGGGTTTTTTAAAACTGAAAAACCCGGTCATGGCCGCCAGCGGAACTTTTGGCTATGGTCTTGAATTCCAGCCCTTATATAATTTAAACCTGCTCGGTGGACTGGTAGTTAAAGGACTTTATTTCAAGCCGAGAGAAGGAAATCCTCCTCCTAGGCTGGCCGAAAGTCCGTGCGGATTGATAAATTCGATCGGACTACAGGGAATCGGAGTAGAAGCCTTCTGCCGCGAAATTCTGCCCTGGCTGGCTGACCTGACAACGGCCGTCATTGCCAATGTTTGCGGAGAAGAAGAAGGGGAATATGCCCGGGTAGCTGAATATCTAAGCCGGCATCCGGGGCTGGCTGCTTTAGAGCTCAATATCTCCTGCCCCAATGTGAGAGAAGGCGGAAAATGCCCGGCTCAGGATCCTGAAGCTACCTACCGGACGGTAAAAAGAGTCAGGCAGGCTTCTTCCTTACCTTTAATCACTAAGCTTTCACCTAATGTCACTGATATAACTGCGGTAGCTCTGGCGGCTCAGGAAGCGGGCAGCCAGGCAGTTTCTCTGGTAAATACCTTTCTGGCTCTGGCCATTGATCTCGAATCAAGAAAACCAAAACTAGGCAACGTCCTGGGCGGGCTGAGCGGCCCAGCCATCAAACCATTAGCCATGAGAATGGTTTTTGAGGTGGCCAGGAAAGTAAAAATTCCGGTGATCGGCCTGGGCGGGATTTTCAACTACCAGGATGCTCTGGAATTTATGGTAGCTGGAGCCTCGGCCGTTCAGGTCGGAACAGCAAATTTTGTTAATCCTCAGGCCTGTCCTGAAATTATAAAGGGGATAGAAGACTGGGCTGAAAGCCAGGGCATCAAGAGACTAAGTGAAATTGTCGGCAGCCTGAAATTCTAAAAATCTGAACATTTAATATATGGCTTTTTAATCCCGGCTCAATGGAAAGGAATTCAAATGACCGAAAAAATTGCTTTAAAAGAAATTAAGGAAAAAATAATTATTGCCCTCGACGTCAAAAGTCAGTCTGAAGCCGCAAAAATTCTTGAATTATTACCGGAGGCCAGAATATTTAAAGTCGGGCTGGAGCTGTTCACGGCCGAAGGCCCAGGTATGATAGAGCTGGTCAGAAGTTATGGGCACCAGGTTTTTTTAGACATCAAGCTTCATGATATACCTAATACAGTAGCTGGTGCAGTCAGAGCGGCTGTCCGGCAGGGGGTGTCAATGCTTACCCTTCACACTTCTGGCGGAAAAGAAATGATGAGCAGGGCAATGGACGCGGCCAGAGAAGAGGCAGAAAAGGCTGGCCTCAGAACACCTCTCCTTCTTGGCGTAACGGTTCTGACCAGTCTGAAAGAAAAGGATCTGGAAGAGATTGGTTTCAGATCTGAACCACAAACTCAAGTCCTGCGTTTGGCCGGACTGGCACTCCAATCAGGCCTTAAAGGTGTTGTTTGCTCTCCCCACGAAATCGAATTGCTCCGAAGAGAACACGGTACTGATATTAAAATCATTACGCCTGGTATCAGGCCGGTCTGGGCTGAGGCTCAGGATCAGAAAAGAATCATGACGCCGGCTGAGGCACTGGTTAAAGGTGCAGATTATATGGTCATTGGGCGGCCTATAATTCAAGCAGCCAATCCGGAAGAAGCTTTTGCCCGGGTAGTCAAAGAATTAGAAGCCGCGGTATAAAGCACCCATTGAAAAAATAGCTCCGACTAGCAGACTGACAACGGCGCCAAGAACTATTTCTACCACCAGGGTTAATATAAAATACCCCGTCACTTTGTCTGGTGGAGTGCCTATCAGCCCACCTTTAAAACCAAGGTAGAGAATATAAAGACCATAGAGTCCGGCCAGAATGACAATCCAGCTAAGGAAAGGAATTATATATAAAACGCCGGCTACAAAATAAGGAGTCATGGAATAGGCAGCCAGTTTCAAAGCACTAACCTGATCAGCCTGAGAGGAAAAGTTAGGAGCCAGAATCTTAATAATTAAAGCCATAATATAGATCATGGCTAAAGAAAAAACATAGGAAACCAGAGCCCGGCCTAAAGCGAAGCCAAAGCTAGCCCTGACCAATCCCCTGACAGGCAAAGAGACACCTATGAGCCAGAAACCGATCAATTGGGCCACAGCCGGAATGGCAGCAAGAATCATTATATAGGACTTAAATAAATCGACTGTTGTAGTGGATTCTGCTTTTATTTTTTGCCATTCATCTGCCGGTTTAAAAATAATCCCCTGAATTCGAGGCATTATATTCATGCTTTCTCCTTCCGGCTCAAGTATATAGAAATCAAAAAACCAGAGTCAATCAATTTTTTGTCAGGGTTAACACCTGGTATCCCAGGGGATGGAACAGGAGCGAGGTCTGATCCTGATGTGGTGGACAGCCGGCAGCCAGAACAGGAGTGAAAGAAGTTCAGAGATTTATAAGCTACGTATTCGATATTCAGGCCTCCCTCGATTAGAAGCATTATTGAAACACTTAAAGGAAAGGGGGTGAGGCCTCAGCGACAGAATAATACATAAGACAGTTTTCCAGCGCTTTAAAAGGTGGCGGTCAAATGGGTAAAGCCGGCCAGAAAAGTCCAAATTGAGACTTACAAAGGGGCAATTTATAACGGGAACAGGACAATATATTTTTGGCATCATGCGACTGGCGAGGCAATTTTTTTATGGTTTACAGAAGCAAGGAAGAACAAGAGAGAGAAAAAAAGTGGCACAATTGGCCTTAGCCAACCACAGACCGGCTAATAAAATCAGTCCCTGAAGAAAAGGCTGGAGGCGCGGGTCGGACTCGAACCGACGAATCGAGGTTTTGCAGACCTCTCCCTTAGCCGCTTGGGTACCGCGCCGTTTTTTTCACCATTAAGTCTTTCATCTAGAAAGAAATGGAGCGGGCGATGGGACTTGAACCCACGACCTTCTGCTTGGCAAGCAGACATTCTACCACTGAACTACGCCCGCCCAAGGTAATCAATGAGCATAAAAAAACTAACAAAAATCATCATATCTGTCAACAGCAAGAGAGATGAGAGAAAATAAAAATTTATTTGACTTGAACTATATCCCCTTTTTCAATGGCTTCGCGGCAGGACAAAATCTTGACCGTACCTGTCTTTTTCTGAACGTCAACCACAACCACATTACCTATGGCTTCACGCGGGAAGCCGACTTTTTTCTGGCGAAAAACAGTCATCTGCTGACCGGGTCTTAATCCCTGCTCTTCCCCCGCATTGATAAGAGCCCAGTGGCCTGAACCAACAATATTAAAGTCAGTGTCCAGGTAAATTACCTGTGCTTCCAGGCTTTCACCAGGCTTGAGGTTGTTATCATAACCAGTATCTTTCCCGATGACATTTCCCTTTTCTTCAAAAGGAATCAAATAATTGCCAACCCTTATATCGCCACAACCCTTTTCGACTTTGCCCACACTCATATGATCTTCAAGCCGGATGATCCTGACTCTTCCCTTTTTTTGAGCGAGATAACCCAGCTTAGGCAGAGACTGGCCAATGTCAATGGCCAGGAACATCTGACCCATCTCCAGCCCTTCTTCCCTGCCCATATTTATATAAAACGTGTCAGAATCAGTCATCATGGCTCTCTCTTCTTCCCGCTCTGAACCAACAATCCTCAATTCCGGCAGATTCTGATCCCAGATAAGAGGAGAGCAATACATATCAGAATCAGAAAGCATTGGATATTCTTCAGCAAATATTCCGGCTTTCTGCACCTGGTCTTCCTGGGCAACAAGGTTAACCGGCCAGAGAACCACAGCCAGGCCAACTAAAAGTATAAAAAAATACCCGGACGGACTAAAAAGAGATTTTTTCATCTTCGCACCTCTTGGCAATTTTCGTTCGGTTTTGCCTTTATTATAATTTTGTCTTTTCTTGCCTGTCAACATAAATTTCTCGCCTCCAGGAAGTACCTATTACCTGGCCTGATTGGTTTCCAGCTGATAATAGCCAGATCAACCATAATGCCCTGCTCTGGACATCCCCCGAAGGGGGGTTGGTCTGGCCGAAAATCTCTTGAGCTTCTTCCCTGGCTTTCTTTTTAGGCAAAATTCAGTTAAAATTCTGGAAAATGAGAAAGCCTTTATCACTTTGCCTGATTTTCGGCGGCCGCTCGGCCGAGCATGATGTCTCTATTACCTCTGCCCGTGCCATTTATCGCCATCTCAACAAGAATAAATATTCGATTCGTTCAATTTATATAACAAGAAAAGGGAACTGGAAACGAGTCAATTCTCCTCTTGCCCCGGTTCAAGAACTAAAAAAGGGTCAGGCCTTTTCCTTTCTGCCCTGGTCCCCAGCCAGACAACGGTCAGAGTTAAAAGCAGAGGTTTATTTTCCAGTCCTACACGGCCCTTATGGTGAGGATGGCACAATTCAAGGTCTGCTGGAAATGGCTGATGTCCCTTATGTCGGCTCTCACGTTCTGGCCTCAGCTGTCGGTATGGACAAAGCTATCTTTAAAAATCTTTTGAGCCATCTGGGCTTGCCGGTAACCCCTTATCTGGTTATTTATGAAGAAGATTATAAAAAGGAAGGCTCAAAGCTAATCAGAAAGATTAATGCCAGTTTTGACTATCCTCTCTTCATCAAGCCAGCCAACATGGGGTCTTCTGTTGGCATCAGCAAAGTCAAAAAAAGAACCGTCCTGTCTGAGGCTCTGAAACTGGCCTTTCGTTACGATCACAAAATTCTGGTAGAAAAAGGCATAGCCGGCCGGGAAATTGAATGCAGTGTCCTGGGTAATGACCGCCCCGAGGCTTCTCTTCCAGGCGAAGTTATTCCCTATCGCGAATTTTATGATTATGCTGATAAATATCTCGAGGGAAAAACCAGGTTTGTGATCCCGGCCGTGCTTCCAGCCGATCTTACTGAAAAAATCAGGCAGCTAGCCCTGGCCGCTTTCCAGGCAATTGATGCCTGTGGATTAGCCCGGGTTGATTTTTTCCTCGAAAACAAGACAGATGTTATATACATTAACGAAATAAATACTATGCCCGGCTTTACTGAAATTAGCATGTATCCAAAGCTGTGGGAAGCCAGCGGGCTGAATTTCAGCCAGTTACTCGACCGGTTAATCGAACTGGCTTTCGAACAGCATAACAGAAAAAAACGCTGTCTGGAAAGAAAATAGAATATGGCCAGGATTTTAGCTATTGATTATGGTGACCGCCATCTCGGCCTGGCTCTCAGTGATCCTTTAGAGATAACCGCTCAGCCATTTGGCACCTACACCCTAAAAACCAGCGAACAGGAAAACGGCCAGTTTTTTTCTAACCTGGTTAAAGAAAAAAACATAGAAGAAATAATACTGGGGCTGCCGATCAGAATGGATGGAAGCGAGGGAAGCCGAGCTGAGTTGACCAGAAAGTTTGCCAGCTGGCTCGAAGCAGTTACCGGCAAGAAAGTCATCCTCTGGGATGAAAGATTAACGACCAAAGAGGCCCTGAAAAGGCTCGATAGTTTTAAGGGCAACTTCAGAGAAAAAAAAGAAAAAGAAGACGAACTGGCAGCAGTCATTATCCTGGAAACTTATCTGGAAAAGAAACGTTACGATGCTTACCACTCTGAAAAAAATAGTTAAGTTATCTTTAATCGCCCTGATTATTATCAATTTGTGTCTAGCCGGGTATGTTTCAAAAGCTATGAATTGTTTTTCTCCAACCAAAAAAGGGAAGCAGACTATTATCATAGAAAAGGGCCTGAATCCAAAGGCCATTGCCAGAATTCTTAAGGATAATCAGCTACTCAGCCAGTCTTTTGGCTTCCAGCTGGCTTATTCTTTTTATTATTATCCACACTCCTTAAAAGCTGGAGAGTACCAGTTTTCTTTGCCTGTCAGTCAGAAGAAAATTATGCTTGATCTCATTTCAGGCCGGGTGTTGTTTCATCCGTTAACCGTTCCAGAAGGTCTAACTTATCTCGAAATCTCAGAGCTTCTCAAAGCCAGGAATTATCCTTTCAGCGGTTCCTTTGTCCAGGCCTGCCTGGAGACTTCACTGGTGGCCGACCTCGATGCTGAAGCTCGTAATCTTGAGGGCTATCTCTATCCGGAGACCTACTATTTTGCCAGGGGTATTAAAGCTGAAGATATAGCAAAAACGATGGTTGGAGAATTTAAAAAGAATTTCGGCCAGAAAGAACAGGAACGCGCCAGAGAACTGAACTTGAATATACACCAGATAGTCACCCTGGCCTCGCTTATAGAAAAGGAGACAGGCCGACCGGAAGAGAAGCCCCTCGTTTCAGCTGTTTTTCATAATCGCTTGCGATTGAAGATGAAGCTCGATTGCGATCCTACCATAATTTACGCCTTAAAATTAGAAAATAAATATACTGGAAATTTACGCCTGGCTGATAAAAACTTGAATTCCCCTTACAATACTTATTTATATCCTGGATTGCCTCCGGGACCAATTTGTAATCCCGGGCAACATTCAATTCAGGCGGCACTTTATCCAGCGAATGTCGATTACCTTTATTTCGTTTCAAGAAATGATGGGAGCCATGTCTTTAATCGGTCTTATTCAGAACACCTACTGGCCGTAAAAAAATACCAGTTGAAAAATAACCGGCAGTTGAGGTAAAATTATTAAGGTTGTAAACAAACAAAGAATGTAAATAAATTTTACAGAATAAGAAGACAAGTGGTGGACTAAAGGGAATAAAACCCCTTCTTAGCTGGCATAATTCTTGCAGCTAAGAAAAGCGGTGACTTGGATATGACAGGAGGAAAAATGCGAACAAAAAAATTTTTCATTTTTTCTCTGGTATTGGTTCTGATTTTAGCTTTAACAGTTTCCTTCTCTGAGGCCACTCCTCAGAAAAAAGATCAGAAAAAAGACCAGAAAGTTAAGTCAGTTATCCCCCAGGATATAAAAGCTCTGTTAGAACAGGGCTTACCGGACAGACAGGTCAGGGCTGACCTGCCTTTTCAGTTTTCAGATACTTATGTTTTACCAGCCAAGGGGACCTATATTGTCGTTTTTGTCACCAAGATAAAAAATGCCGATTTAAGTTATGCTCAACCAGCCAATAATCAGGATATTTATCAAAGTGATGTTGATCTCTTTATGCAATTTTATCAGCTCGAAAGTGAAACACCAAAGTTAGTGGTTGAGCAAAAAACGGCCAGCTCGTTCGCCATACCGGCAGCCGAATATCAGCCGGAAGGAGAAAGCTATTATTATCTCGGCTATCCCCTGCCAGCTGGTAAATACATCATAGCCGCAGCTCTTGGCCACAGGGCCACTCAAAAACTCGGCACGACCTATTATGATTTCGAAATCCCTGATTACGAAGAAGTAGCCCAATCTAATAAGCTCGAAACGACTTCACTGTTCCTGCTCAAAGACATCCAGCAGATGGATACCCAGGAAAATTATCCCAACTTCCATAAAGATTATTTTAGCTGGATTATTTTCAAAGCTTATCCCTGTCCGGACAACAAATTAAAGCCAGGCGACCAGCCCAACTTGATGTTTATGATTTATGGAGTTAAAGTGGACGAAAATCAGCAGGCTGATATAGAAATTAACTTTGATATAAGAAAAGATGATAATAAAATTGTCTCCTTTACCCCGATGAAATACGATACTAATTTTATTGAGCAGGCCATTCCCATACCAACTATTAAAAAAATGCAGATTAAAGATGACAAGGGAGAGAGGACTGAAGACAGACCTCTCGATCCAGGAACCTATGAGCTCGTTTTAAACATCAAAGATAACAAATCAGGTATGACTCTGGAAAAAAGGATACCTTTTGAACTGGTGACTGAATAGTCAGTTCCGGTTAAGACCGCCGAAGAATAAAGGCAGCAGGCTTTGGTCTGCTGCCTTTTTTTAGAATTGAGGATGAACCGGTTTATTGCAGGCTTCTATAAGTTCCCCGGGCGCCTGAACAATTAGTCATGAAATTATTTAGAAGCAAGCTCTGGTTTTTTAAGAATTCAAGAAAATTTTTTACCTGAACTGGACTCTCCGACTCTGAATCATATTTGAGGTAATTCTGAAAAGCCAGACGGGCCTAACTGTACCTGCCCAGCAGCAAGCAGATCAAACCCCTCTAGCGCTCCGCTCCGGCCTGACGGAAAATCAAAGGCCTGGACTTTTAATCTCATCCAGCTCAAAAGAGTTCTATTAACTCAATCAATATGTGTTTCCAATATTTCGATTTCTTATTTTTTCAGAAAGTCCAGCAGCTGTCTGGCCAGAGGAGCCTTATCACTCTGAGGCGCCAGTTGCAAAAATTTTTCCAGGCTGCTGATGGCTTCCTGGGTTTTATTCTGACTGATATAAAGTGAACCAAGCTGAAAATAAGCTTCAGCATAGTCTGGCTTGAGCTCAACTGTCTTTTGAAATTGAATCAGGGCCTCCTCTCCTTTCCCCAGATTGACCAGACAAACCCCAAGATTATAATGGCCATCAGGATCAGCCGGGTTAATTTCTACTGCCCGATGATAGTAATCAGCCGCCCGATCAAAATCGCCCTCTTTCGCCAGGAGCTCTCCCAGCTCTTTGTTAGAGCTAAAACTCTGAGGGTTCAAAGTAACCGCCTTCTCGAAAGCCTGCCTGGCCTCCGGCAGCCTGTTAAGCTTTTTACAGGTAAGGCCAAGGTTAAAATAATAAGCCCAATTATCAGGATTGAGGCCAATGGCTTCTTTAAAGACGGGTAGGGCTTCCTCATATTTTTGCTCATTATAAAGTCTGGTTGCTTTGACAAAGTTTTTATCGGCTTCCGACAGGCTTCGGGCAGCAGCCTGGTCAGCAGTAACCAGGGTCACGTCCAGCTCCGTCTCCGAGGCAATGCCCACATGAACTTCCTGAGTCCGTGGTACAAAACCCTCCCTTTTTACAATCACCTGATAATAGCCTGGCTGCAAGCCGACCTGAGAAAAGCGGCCATCTTTTCCGGTTGTTGTCTCATATCTTTTGGAAGCGGTAGCCACTGAAACAACAGTTACTTCAACTTTTTCCAGTGGATTGCCCTGGGCATCAACCACTTTTCCCTTTAATTTCCCCTGAACCTGACCCGGAGCGGCCGAGGCGCTACAAAAAATGACTATCCCGACCAGCCAGAGCCTTATAATCAGATTAAATTTTTTCATGAGCCACTCTCCTTAACCGGCAAAATAATATCTGACCAGAATTAGATGATGAGACCCGGTTCCATTAATTATATTTTTTAGCCTATAGTTCATTATATCATTTTGTATCATTTTGATTTTTACCGGCCTGGCCTGCTGAAAATGTCGAAAAACCATCACTTCGCCTGCCAGCTGGCCAGTCTGGCTTTAATCTCTGGTTGATCCGGTATCAAAGACAGGGATTTTTCCAAAAGAGCCACCGCCTTCTCTTTTTCTCCAAGGTTAAAATGAGCTTCGGCTGCCAGGTTGAGAACACTGACTTCGGTACCCTCTGAGAGGAGTTCTTCCAGATAAATCAAAGCCGGTTTCCAGTCTTTTAAGCTGGCATAATCAAGGGCAATGACTTTGGCTGCTTCCCTGTCCCTGGTTTTCTCATAAACAGACAGGGCTAAAGACAGCGATTGACGATAATCGCCCAGAGCATAAAAAGTCTTGGCCAGAAGAAGCCTACTCTCGTCATCCGACTGCCTGGATAGAATGTCTTCCAGAAGTTTTCTGGCCTCGGTGTAATTTCCCTTTAAAAAATGCTGGCTGGCCAGCATCTTCATCCACTCTGTTGAAGGCGGTGGCTGATGAACACGGGCATATACCCAGGGTGCCGTCAACACGGGGACAGACAGTATAATCAAGTTATCCTTTTGCACCGCTTTAACTCTGCCTCCATCAAGCAAGGATACCTCCAGCTGATAATAGCCTGGTTTAAACTGATTCAGATCCAGTGGCTCACACCAGATTTCGCCTTTATCATTAATAATTTCCGGCCCATATTTTCTTTCGAACGAAGCCTGGCTCGAGCTGTCCATGTTTTTCAAACTTAACTTAACAGCCAGGCCAGCAGCCGGAATCAATTTTTTCTCCAGCCGGGCATAGATAGACAATTTTTCAGCTGGAGAAAACTCATTACGGGCACTGATCAGAAATTCATGGCCATCAAAAGTGAAGGCCTTAAACTGCTTATCTCTGGCCGGGGAAAAACTGTGGTAGAGAAGAAGGGGACTTAGCAGCGGAGCTGCGGATTCAGCCGGAATTGACAGGGCTGTTTCATAGGAAGTAAAATCACGGGCTGTTTTATTTTTTAATAGATAGAGCACCTTATAATCACCTGGCAAAAGCGGGAAAAGATCCTGAAAAGCTAATCTCTGGCGGGCATGAGCTTCAAACTGCTGCCGGTCAAGCCTCAGCGGGACTTCTTCTGTTCGACCCAGGACGGTCTGCCCCGATTTATCCTCAACTCTTATGGTCAACTCATAAATAGCAGAATAAATGCCCTGATTCTCAGCGAAATTGATCCTGTCCGGTTCGAGCGACCAGTGGATGAAATTCAGGCCGTTCTGATTAAAGACTTTGACCCCGGCACTTGAACTTATGTAATTATGAGAATAATCTACTTCCACCAGATCTTTATAACTCAAATAGTTTCTGGCATAAGCCGTGGCAAATTTTTTTTCTGGCAAAGACTTAATGGCGGCAATTATCGTCTGGGAGGAGAGAGAACTAAAATTAGCCGATTGATCTTCAGGTAAATAACTTAAGGCTGCTTTGGCCAGCTCGGCATTGATTCTTTTTAATACCTCCAGCGCATTACTTCTGGTCATGGTTTGTCTGCCGAGGGATGGTATAACCAACTTTTCCGGACCCTCCACTCCTGGATAATACAGACGATAGTCACCAACTCCCTCCGGCTGATAAAAAATCAAGTAAAAATAACCAGGCAGGCCATATTGCTCTTCGCCTTTATAAAACCAGAGTTCCATCGGCCAGAGATCAGACTGGGTGGCATAAATATGGCGTTCAAGTGGCTTGCCAAGAAGCAGGTAATAATAGCCACGCTCGGTCAAGCAGCCACGCCGGGAAGAACCTACACTGAAATTCTGGTCAGCAAAACGGACTCTTTCCAGGTAATCTCGATAAAATTCATTTTCAGCTGTGTCGCGATCTGGATCACGGATCTGCCAGAACATGTTGATAAAACGGTCCCTTTCCCGGTCAGTTTTAAGTTTAAAAAAGACCTCCTTTTCGGTATCAGTGATTATAGGGGTTACGATTTCCAGCCAGTCCTTATAATTCGGAGCCAGGTTTTTGACAATATCCTTTTCATTCTGCAGATCTGAAAAGACACCAGCAGTCACATTGGCTAACAAGATGGTTACGCTACCAAGCCAGCAAAAAATCACAATAAAGATTAAGGTCGCGCTAAACCTGGATTCAGTTTTCAACATTCAGCTCCTGTCTGATTAGAATTTTACCATAATTCAGACGGTTTCATAATTTACATGACATAATATGCCCGAGACCAATTTTTTTATGGTAAATGTTCTTTTTTTAAATAACTATGGCTGATTTAAAACTGTTTCCTAATGTCTGCTGATCTCATTATAAAACCTCAAAGTTATCCAATTCTATGGATTTCATTCATTCAATATTTTGGATTTATAAGCCTGGCTAAATTCTTTTTTAAGCTATCTTGTTAAAGAACAATAAGTTATAAAGCATTCAACCCTGGCATAAATCTTGCAGAAAATAGGAGGATGTATTTTGAGAATTTTTTATGTGGTTTGTCAGAGACGTTCAAATAAAGCCACAAAAAATCAGCCGGAAGATTCGTTTTTGAGGTATTGCTAATAATAGGGAGGAGAAAAATTGGTTAAAAAATTCCTGATTGTTCTTATGTCAATTCTGTTATTTTCTCCCCTGGCCTTTGCCCAATCAAGAGAAACAGGTGCTATCACCGGCACAATCACAGACGAAGTCGGGGCCCCTTTGCCCGGGGTTACTGTCACCTTGTCCGGGCCGAGCTTGATGGGCACCAGAACCTATGTGACAGACGCCAGAGGAGTGTATAGATTTCCAGCTTTACCGCCTGGAAACTACACCATTAAAGCCGAGCTACAGGGTTTTACGACCATCGTTAATGAGAATGTCCGCTTGAGCACCACCACCACTCTGACTGTAGATATCACCATGAAGCAAGCCACCCTGGCTGAAGAGCTGACGGTTGTGGCTAAAGCCCCAACCATTGACGTCAAATCAACAGAAACAGCTTCAGTCACCTTGAGTAACGAAGTCCTGCGCAATATTCCCTACAGCGAGTTCACCGCTGATATCGTCAATATGGCTCCTGGTGTGGCCCGGGATACGGCTTATGGAGCCTCCAACAGCACTGGCATCGCCTACAGCATGGACGGCGTTAATGTGGCCGACCCCGAAGCTGGTACAGCCTGGGTTTTTCTTGATCATAATATCATAGAAGAGGCCAAGGTAATGGGTGTTGGTCTGCCAGCTGAATACGGAAACTTCACCGGCGTTATTTTTAATCTGGTAACCAAATCCGGTGGGAACAACTTTTCTGGCCATATGGAATTCGATTTTCAGGGAAAAAGGACAGATAGCCCGAAGGGGTTCTGGGGCACAACCAATAATTCAGCTTACCTACAAGATTTTCCCGATCTGACTGCACCTCTGGCTAAATTAATGAATGTCAATGCTCACCTGGGCGGGCCAATTCTCAGAGATAAGCTCTGGTTTTATTTAGGCCTGCAGTATTACAAGAGCTGGGATTATCCAACAGGCTTTTCTGAAGCTGTTCGCTATAAACAGCCGCGCGGTTTCCTCAAACTTAATTCGCAGATCACCCCGACTTTAAGCTTAATGGGCTCACTGGAGATAGACGCTTATAATGGTATAAACCGCGGAGCCGGTGCCACTGTTTCGCCAGAAGCCTGCGTTGATCAGAAATCACCTGAAACAATTGCCAGTTTTAATCTGACCAAAATTATCAGCTCCAAAACTTTTTTTGATTTAAAAGTAGCTTATTTCTGGGGTTATTATTATCTTGACCCGGAAGTTGGCATGGGCCCTTATATGCATTTTAACGACACGTTAACCTGGCAGACAGATAGCTCCGGTTATTTTTATTATGCAGATAGAACCAGGCTTCAGGCCAATGCCAGCATGAGTCATTATGTTGAGGATTTCTATGGTTCTCATGACTTCAAGTTCGGAGCAGAGTTTGAAAGATCAAAGGTCAGGAACCGCTATGGCTTTACCGGTGAGGGTGGAGACGGTCCTCTTGGTGATCATGTCCAATATATTGACAAATCCACTGGGCCCTATTTAGCCTACCAATATGATGGTTATGATACCAACACCTATTACACCAGGTTAGAAGCTTTTGCCCAGGATTCCTGGCAGGTGATGAAAAGATTGAATATCAGTGCTGGCCTTCGTTTTAGCTGGTACTGGGGCCAGGTTAAAGGAGTCCCCGGAAACGTTTATACCAATAGCCGGGTTGCTCCTCGTATTGGTTTCACTTTCGATTTACTGGGAGATAGGACAACTGTCCTCAAAGCCCACTATGGACACTACTCCGAAGCAATGCTGGCCAGCTACCATGACCGGATGAATCCCAGTTCTGCCTATACAGATTATGTGGGCTACGAATGGAGCGAAGATGAATGGGTAGAATGGATGAGAGTTGTCCATGAAGACCTGTATAAAATGGATCCTGATATCAAGCATCCTTATATGGAGCAATTTACGGTGAGCCTTGAGCGAGAGCTGTTTAAGGACTCCTCTTTTAGCATAAGCTATATTTACCGGAATTGGAAGAATATCATTGGTCCCATCGACCGCGCCGCCAATTATGAGCCTTACACAGTAGATATTGAAGATGCTGATCAAGCTCCTTCATATATTAATAGCCAGTATACTATTTATCAAAGAACAGCCGATACGGTTAATACTTTTGATTATCTGATTACCAATCTCGCCACAGCCTACAAGTCAGGCTATCCGTGGATATTGTTAAATCCTTACCGGCGTTATCAGGGAGTTGAGTTTTTATTCAACAAACGTTTCTCCAACCGCTGGCAGCTCATGGCATCTTACACCCTGTCCAAAGCTTATGGCACCACTGATAACGGCCAGGCTAATGATATTGGCTGGGGCGGGGATGTCTATGACCCGAATTTCTGGATTAATGCCGATGGACATTCCACTTATGATTCAACCCATATGATCAAGATACAGGGCAGCTACATCATCCCGAAAATTGAGCTGAGTGTGAATGTCTACTATCATGGGGTGACCGGTAACGCCTGGACAGCCAGATACAGGACCCCCCTGCTCAATCAGGGAATGGTGACCTTTTTCCTCGAAAAGAGGGGCTCACACCACTATCCAATGGATCATCAGCTGGATATCCGGCTGGAAAAAATCTTTACCTTCGCCGATAAATACAGACTCGGTATAATGTTCGATGTTTTTAACCTGTTCAATTCAGACACCATAACCTCCTGGGGAACCAGGTGGACTTACGATTGGGACGCTGGTATTTATCCTTCGACTTCGGGTCACGAACTTTATTCCATTGTCAACCCGAGGCAGGCCAGACTCGGCATTCGCTTAATGTTTTAGTTATTAAAGCTCTTCAACGAGGGCGGTGGGCTTTTTGCCCGCCGCCCTTTTTTTATGGGCGTGGCCTGACACCAGGCAAGCAGCAGAGAATATTTATTAGAATTCTTTTGCCTCCACTCTCAGTCAGGAGAAAAAGAGCAGGCTGAAACCAACCAGAGAATAATTTACCAGGCGGTTCCAGCCCTTCAGCCACCGTTACTGATCTCAGCTCGCTCAATTTTTTAATGTAGCTCGTGGTCCTGCCTCAGAGTTTCTTTCCTGCTTACTGATTTCTATCCTCAGTCTCAGCATCCAGGCATAAAATCTATGTTATAATTTAAAATCGAATTCAAATTTAAACAAATGAAGAAAAAGAGAAAAAACTTTTTAATACCAGTCCTGATTATAGCTGGGGCTGTGCTGGTCGCTCTCCTTCTCTTACCAGGAAGGCCAACGCTGAGCCGGTTACGGGCCGGAAAAGATTTCAATGTCATTTTGATCACAATTGATACTCTCCGGGCCGATCGCCTCGGCTGTTACGGTTACACTCCGGATGTCACCCCGACTCTGGACCGCTGGGCAGGTCAGGGGGTGCGTTTTGCCCGCTGTATCGCCCAGACTCCTTTAACTCTTCCTTCCCATACAACTATCATGACCGGTACCTTGCCCATCCACCATGGAGTAAGGGACAATGGCGGCTTTGTCGTCCCTGATGAGCTGCAAACTCTAGCTGAGTGCTTTCAGTCAGCCGGCTACAAGACTGCCGCTTTTGTTTCTGCCTATGTGGTTGATTCCAAATGGGGTCTCAATCAGGGCTTTGATTATTATTTCGACAGCTTTGACCTTGGCCGTTTCGAAAAAATCTCCCTGGGAGAAGTTCAGCGTCGGGCGGAAGATACGATTGGCGAGGCTCTTTCCTGGCTTGAAAAGAATAATCAGGATAAATTTTTTGTCTGGATTCACCTTTATGATCCTCATACTCCCTATGACCCGCCGGAACCATATAAAAGCCAGTTAGCTGACCATCCTTACCTTGGAGAGATTGCCTATACTGATAGTCAGCTAGCCCGGCTCCAGACATACATTGAGAATAGCAGCTGGAAAGACCGATTGTTTCTGGTGGTAGCCTCTGACCATGGAGAAAGCCTTGGTCAACATGGCGAAACCACTCATGGTTTTTTTATCTATCAGGAAACCCTCCATGTGCCGTTAATTGTCGTTACCCCTTTCCGTGAGTTTTCTGGCCAATCCTATTCAGGTGTGGTTACCCTGACCGATGTCATGCCCACCATTCTGGAATTAAGCGGCCTTAAAATCCCGCCGGAAGTTCAGGGGCAGAGTCTTATCCGCTATTTCTCAGGTCCCAGAAAAACAGACGACCGGCTGGCCTACGCAGAAACTTATTATCCTCGTTTCCACTATGGCTGGTCAGAATTACGTAGCATCCAGAATAATCGTTATAAGTTAATTCTGGCTCCGGTACCTGAACTTTATGATCTGACTAAGGACCCCAAGGAAGAAAAGAATCTGGTCTATGTCGAAAAAAAGGTCTATGAAGAATTGACCGCTTTAGCTCAAGAGTTTGAACAACAAGCCGGAGAAAAGGCTATCCAGGCTGATTTTTCAGTCGTAGATGAAGAAACAAAAGAAAGATTAGCTGCTCTGGGTTATCTGGGATCTTTTGTTGATCCAGCTCGACTGAAAGGGAAAAAGCTGGCTGATCCCAAGGACAAGATAAATATATTTAATGAAATTTCCAGAGCGAGAGAAATCGGACTTTCCGGAAACTTCGATGAGGCTATTGCCGCTCTGAATAAAATTCTGCAGGAAGATCCCACCATCAGTGACGGGTATTTTGCCCTGGGCAATATCTATTTCAGGGTAAGAAGATTTGAAGAAGCCGCCCGGGCTTTTATTCAGGCCCTGGAACTTAAACCTGATGATTCCTTTGCCGTCATTAATGTGGCCAATTGCTATGCGGCCCTGAGTCAGATGGAAGAAGCAGAAAAATTCGTTCTTGAACAGGTAAAACGTGGCTTCGATGATTCTCAGTTTTACCACGTGCTGGGTACTCTTTACGCTCTGCGGGGAAATTATGATAAGGCCCTTCCTTACTTCGAAGAATGTCTGAAGAGGAATCCTCGTTCTGCCTCGGCCCACAATGCCATCGCCGCCATTTGCTTGAACCGGGATGATCTGGCCTGTGCCGAAAAACACCTGGAAGCAGCCCTGGCTATAAATCCTACTCTGCTTGATCTCCGCTATAACCTGGCTCAGTTGCGTGAAAAACAAAACAGGCTGGAAGAAGCTATCGAATTATATCAGCAGGAAATTGCTGATTCACCAAGTCATTTTAAGGCCCTCTTTAACCTGGCCCGGCTTTATCGTCTCCAGCATCGGGAGGAAGAAGAACTGGAAACATTGCTCAAAGCTTTAAAAGCGGAACCTTCTTTCCCTTTAACCTATTTTTACCTGGCTCGAATCTACCTCAACCAGGGCCGGAACTTTAAAGAAGCCATTGACCTGGTGAAGAAGGGCCTCGAGCTAAAACCTGATAAGGAAAACCTGCCTCTTGGCTACTTTCTGCTGGCTGACCTTTATAACCGCTTAGGTGACTATGGCCGCTCAGAAGAATACGCCCGGCAAGGGCAGGAGCTCTTAAAATACCGCTAAAACTTCATCGGCATCTTACTTAGAAAGCCTTTTTCTTGACAAGCTGCGGGGCTGAACTTATATTAAATCTAGATTTAAAGGGACAAAGACCATGGAAATTATGATGAAAGTTGGGGCCCTGGCCGTTGACCCCGTGTCAAAAATGCCAGTGCTCATCTTAAAAGACCCTCAATCTGATCTGATTCTGCCTATCTGGATTGGCCTGTATGAAGCCAACGCCATTGCTATCACCCTTGAAGGCATAGTTACCCCCAGGCCAATGACCCATGATCTGCTGAAAAATTTCCTTGATCAAACAAATATCAAAGTGGAGAAAGTAGTCATCAACGATGTGCGGGATAATACCTATTATGCAGTCATTTGTTGTTATCAGCAAGATATTTCCTATCTTATCGATTCGCGCCCCTCTGATGCGATTGCTCTGGCCCTCAGGACAAATTCTCCCATCTATGTCGAGGAAAATGTAATTAAATTGAGCCGAACTCCGGAAGCAGGACAGGGTACAGAAGAATCGGAAAGACTAAGAAAACTGCTGGAAAGCCTCAAGCCAGAAGATTCTGGCAAGTACAAAATGTAGGATCTTTTTGATTTTCCCGCCTATCAGATCTAAGTCTTCACCCTGAAAAAAAGATAAAAGCCGATGAGGGAAAAAATGATCTGCGGACTCCAGGCAGCCAGCTCGGCAGACAGAATGCCGACTTGCCCCAGGCTGCGAAAGATTGCCGTTGTTTGCCAGAAAAGATAGCCCACGCCAAGAGCCAATCCAAGGGGAAGGGGAAAAGGTTTTTTTTGACTTAGCCCGGCCAGAGCTGTTCCCAATAGGGCCAGGACAAAGACAGAAAAAGAGAAAGCCAGCCTCGCCTCTGCTTCTAATTTGAAGCTGTGGGCCGGGCTGCCGCTGCGCTCAAGGTCACGGCTGTAGTGATGAAGCTCACTTAAGGTCATCAGAGCCGGTTCTTTCCACTCTTTTATGAATTGTTTTTGAGCTTCAGGCAGGTTAAGTTCAAAAGAGTCGAATTTAGAAAAAGGAAAATTTTCATTTCTTATATCTCTTTCCCAGCCATTCTCTAGACGCAGGTTATTTTGCCCAACTTTAGCCACCTGGCTGAAAATCACTCTTTTCAGCCTGAAGGATTCCTTTTCTGTTTGAAAAATTAAAAGCCTCTGAACAGAATTTTCATCCGGTGAAGACAGCTCATAATGAACAAAACCGGGCAGGTCATCATTTTTGATCCAGTAGCGGTTATGATAGGTAAAAGCCCGGATTGGACGGTCAGCTAACTGGCTCCAGATCCTTTCTGCCTCGAAATTCCCCCGAACAACCAGTCTATCCTGAAGGAAAAAGCTAAGGGGTATAAGAAGGACCGCAATCACTAAAACCGGAACTACTATCCGCCAGTAGCTCAAGCCAGAAGTTACCATGGTTTGAATTTCGTTCCGGCGGTAGAGAAAGTTCAGGCATAGAACTGGAGCAATCAGAACAGCCAGCTGAATCGCCTGTGTGGCAAACTCCGGTAGTTTATACCAGATAAACGAGAAGAGAAGATAAACCGGCTGCTGGCTTTCTCTGGCCATTTCCCACCTGGTAAGAAAATTAAAAACCGACATAACCAGGACCAGAGCCAAAAAAATGTAAATATAAAGCTTGATAAATTTATTCAGTATATACCGGTCATGAAAGGTGAGGCGGAACGCCCCCCGGCCGGTTCTTTTGGATGACCGACTTGGGTGAGCAGATAAAGGCCCGGCCAGTTTCTTATAAACAGCCTTGCGACTACTAACCAGCGAGAGTAGGCCTGCCTCTAATTCCTGACTGGCTGAATAATAAGCCAGCCAGCCAGCCGCCAAGGCCACGAAATCAGGTAGCCAGAGGCCAACAAAAGGAGATAATTGCCCCGCCTCAGCCCTGGTCTGGCCAAAAACCAGCAGGACATAATAAAGCACCAGAACAACCAGACTGATTCCATAACCTCCTGCCCGGCCGCCAGGACATCTTCTCCAGCCGAGACCCAGGCCCAGGAAAACAAAAGCCAGACAGGCGACTGGTAAACTGACTCTCTTATTTAACTCAACCCGAACAGCCAGGAATTCTTGCCTGTTTTTATTTTTGTCTACCTTCATCCTTTTCCAGTCAGCCAGTAATTCACCAATGCTCTTCTCCCTATGCTTTTTTTCAAGCGAGATACGGGGAAAGAGATTTTTCAGGTCAATGAGCTGCTCCTGCTTTTTAAATTCATTATAACTAATCGTTTCAGGCTGATGGAGACTAAACTTAGAGCTATATCCATTAGCCAGCGTCAGCCAGGCTGCTTTCAGGTCAGGCCCCGGGTGTATTTCACCTGACTCAGCCATCATCACCCGAATATCATCTTGTTCCTCTTTTCTGTAAAGGAAGACACCGCGCCACTTTCCCTGATTGTCCTTTTTGTCAACGTAAATAATGCTGGCTGGAAAAGATTCGTTAAACTGACCGGGGGTTATCTGGAAATTAACCCTGGTCAGAACTGACTGAACCATGGTCTCAAGCCACTTATGGTGAGCATGGGGAGTAAGCCAGAAGGTGAATGACAGAGTGACCAGGCAAAGGATTATGGCCAGTCCCATCAGCGGCTTCAGTAATTGCCCCGGGCTTACTCCCAGCAGTCTCAGGGCTTCGATTTCCCGGTCGGCATTAAGATGGGCCAGTCCTCCCAACAGTCCGGCCATAAAGGCCAGTGGAATAGCCAGAACCAGAATCGAGGGGAGCGATAAAAAAAGAACCTTTAAGACGACGGCCAGAGGCACTTTTTTGCTGAGGAAAATGTCAGTCAGATAGAAGATATCATTTAAAAGAAGAAGCAGAATTATCAGACCGAGAGCTATCAGAAAAGAAATAACAATTTCCTTCAGCAGATAGCGGTTGCGAATTTTCATTTAAAACTTTTGATTTAGAAGATTTTCCGCTCTGGTTAATATACCATAAGGGAGAAAAGTAACTCAAAAAAAAGGCCGCCCCGGTTGAACCCGGAAGCGGCCTGATAAAAGCCTGTCTAAGTTTTATCAATACATGTCAGGCGGCGGGGTCGGATAAGCCTGTTTCTTTTCCTCTTCTGGTATTTCTGTTACACAACCTTCAGTAGTCAGCAGCAGGCTGGCAATACTGGAGGCATTCTGTAGAGCCGTTCTGACTACTTTCGTTGGATCAACGATTCCCGACTCGATCATGTCTTCATATTTTTCTGTTAGAGCATTGAAGCCCATATCATGCTTCATCTCTCTAACTTTCTCGACCACAATTGAACCTTCAAATCCGGCATTAACAGCAATCTGGCGAAGTGGTTCCTCCAGAGCCCGGCGAATAATCTGGATTCCAATTTGCATATCGCCATCGAGATTGACCTTATCGAGAGCTTTCTGGCACCGCAGCAGAGCTACTCCACCACCTGGTACGATACCTTCCTCAACCGCTGCCTTGGTGGCATGCATGGCATCTTCTACCCTGGCTTTCTTATCCTTTAGCTCGGTCTCTGTTGCAGCACCGACCTTGATCAAAGCTACGCCGCCAACCATCTTGGCCAGCCTTTCCTGCAACTTTTCACGGTCATAATCAGAGGTCGTTTCTTCAATCTGGGCCCTGATCTGTTTTATTCTGGCCTGAATATCGCTGGTTTTACCCTTGCCCTCAACAATAGTCGTATTATCCTTATCAATGACAACTTTGGAGGCTTCACCCAGCCAGTCAAGGGTAACATTTTCCAGTTTAACACCAATCTCTTCCGTTATAACCTGGCCACCGGTCAGGATAGCAATATCTTCCAGCATAGCCTTGCGTCTGTCGCCAAAACCTGGTGCCTTAACCGCACAGCACATGAGTGTGCCCTTTAATTTATTAACCACCAGAGTAGCTAAGGCTTCACCTTCTACCTCTTCTGCTACCACCAGCAGGGAACGACCCATTTTGGCTACGCTTTCCAGAAGAGGCAGGAATTCACGCAGATTGGAAATCTTCTTTTCATAAAGCAGGATTAGCGGGTTTTCCAGGACACATTCCATACGCTCTGGGTCAGTCACAAAGTAAGGCGAGAGATAACCCCGGTCAAACTGCATACCTTCGACGAATTCCAGCGTGGTTTCCAGTCCTTTGGCTTCTTCTACCGTTATAACTCCATCCTTGCCGACCTTTTCCATAGCTTCGGCAATAATCTTACCAATAGACTCATCATTATTGGCAGAAATAGCACCAACCTGGGCAATCATATCTCCGGTGACTTCCCGGCTCATGTTTTTCAGTTCTTTTACAACTTCTTCCACTGACCGCTCGATGCCTTTTTTAATCAGATTCGGATTCCGTCCAGCCGTGACGTGCTTTATTCCCTCAGCATAAATAACCTGGGCCAGAACGGTGGCCGTAGTCGTTCCGTCGCCAGCTACATCTGAAGTTTTGGAAGCAACTTCCTTAACGAGCTGAGCACCCATATTTTCCCAGGGATCCTTGAGATCAATTTCTTTGGCGACAGTAACACCATCTCTGGTGCTGGTCGGTGAACCAAATTTTTTATCAAGAATGATATTTTTCCCTCTGGGGCCAAGGGTTGACTTGACCACACCGGTCAAGGTATTAACACCCCTCAAGAGGGCCTGTCTCGCTTCATCTCCAAGCAAAATTTGTTTGGCCATGTTTTACCTCCTTGTCTTTCATCTGTTAATAATTGCCAGAATCTCATCTTCCCGGACGATCAGGTGTTCAACACCATCAATGGTGACTTCGGTACCACTATATTTGCCAATAAGCACCCGATCTCCCTTTTTGACACTTAAGGGAATAGTTTTACCACTATCATTTACCCTTCCTGTGCCAACTTCAATCACCTCAGCTTCCTGTGGTTTTTCCTTGGCAGTGTCAGGAATAATAATGCTTCCGTGTTTTACTTCCTCTTCCTCTACTCTCCTCAAGAGAACACGGTCATACAAAGGTTGAATTTTCATGTTTACCTCCTTTCTCCTATTTCTTAATTTAAATTAGCAGTCTCGTCAATTGACTGCTAAATTATAGATTATGACAAAAATCTTGTCAAGACCACTGAGACTTAATTTTAGCAGATAGAGGTAAAGACTGCTATTTTCTTAGCTTGATTTTTAAGGCTTTTAACCGATTATGAAGTGTATTTCGGTGGATACCGAGGGCCTGGGCAATCTTAGTCTTATTCCCTTTATAACGTGCACTGGCTGTTTCTATATAAATTTTTTCAAATTCCGCCTGAGCTTCTTTTAAATGAATTTCTTTTTCTACCATATCGGCAATAAGATTCTCCAATTTCTGATGGATATTGAGCTCATCGAATTTTTTGCTCATCTATCCCTCCTCCTTTGCCCTGAAATTTCCTCCAGTTATCATTAAATTTAGCCTTTAAATCATCTGGAATCAAGCTGATCATAGCATTTGATACCCTGAGACAAGCTGGCGTCAGCTTTGAACTGATCAAAGCCTGTTGCTGAAAATCAAAAACAACCATGGCCATGACAATTACCGCACAGATCAGCAGTCCTTTAAGCAGCCCCAAAGCAGCCCCCATAAGATGATTAACCAGACTGAGCGGCCCCTTCATCAGCTTCCCCAACAATATACCCAGAAGCCAGCTCAGCAGAACAATAAAGATAAAAATTAGCAGAAAACTCAGACAATTCCTCCAGAAATCAGACTTTACTGACGAATGAAGCTTCCAGGACAGCCACGAATAGTTCCTCGAGGCTAAAATCAGGCCAACGATCACCCCCGCCAGGCCTAAAACTTGTCGGATCAGTCCTTTCACCAGACCCATAATAAAAGTCAGCAACAAAATGACGATCAGAATAACATCCAGCCAGTTAAAATGCATCAACCCTTCCTTTCCCTCAATTTGTTGACCATATCATAGTTGCCCTCTTGGATCAGTCCGAAATAAACCCGCGGTTTAATCTGACCGTGAAAATCGGAACCGGCGGTCGCTATTAGATCAAGTTCATCAGCCAGAGCGCGATATATTTCGACCTGTTCTGGCTGATGATAGGAAGTATAAACCTCCAACCCCTGGAGGCCAAGAGACTTAAGGGAAATGAGATCTTCTCGAGTTGTCCGCTGAAAATAAGCTCCGGGGTGAGACAGAACTGGCACCCCTCCCGTCCCGGGCGCTAACCGCAAAACCTCCTCCAGAGAAATATGGTTTTTAGGCACAAAGGCTAGCCCCCCTTCCATAAAATAATCCTGATAGAACAGATACGGAGCAAAAACCTGGCTCTGGCTGTCATAATATTTTTTTAGAAGTGGATGCTGCCGGCTTTCCGGCCTTTCCAGCAAAACCCTGGCGATCTTCACGCCAAGGGGCGGAATTCCACCACATTTTTCCCAGATTTCACCCCACTCCAGGTTAAAACCCTGTCTTTTTAGTAATTCCACCCGGGTTTTGGCCTCTTTCAGCCTTGATTCAGTCATATAATTTATGATGTGATGAATGGCTGGGCTGCTCCAGTTAACGAATGGGAGTTGCAGGTGGAATTCGCGTCCGTCAAAGACAGTGGTGATTTCAATGCTGGGAATAACTTCCACACCTGCCTTTTCTCCGTCACTAATTGCTTCAGGATAAGCTCCGACTGTATCATGATCAGCAATAGCTATGGCTCTAAAGCCATGGTCCCTGGCCATTGAGACCAGCTCTGCCGGTGAAAAATCACCGTCACAGCTAAAATGTGAATGGATATGAAGATCAACCACGCCCTCAACTATCATTTTATTCTTCTTATCTGCCTGGTTTCTTAAATTGACTAATTTCTATGGCTGTTGTTCAAGGCAAATCATTTTTGCCAGTTAGCAACCTGTAAATTTCCAGATATCGTCTGGATGTCTGTTCAACAACCTCCGGCGGCAAGGGTGGAGGTGGCGAAGTTTTTCTGTCCCAGCCTGTGCTAAGCAGATAATCCCGGACATATTGCTTGTCGAGGCTCGGCTGCGATTTGCCAGGAACATAACTGGCCAGTGGCCAGAAACGTGATGAATCAGGAGTAAATAACTCATCAATCAGCAGCAGTTCATCGTTTTCATCCAGGCCAAATTCAAATTTCGTATCAGCAATGATAATTCCTTTGGAAATCGCATAAAGTGAAGCTTTCTGGTAAAGCTCAAGACTGATTTTTCTGATTTTATCGGCCAGTTCAGAACCAACGATTTTCTCCATTTCTTTAAAAGTAATATTTTCATCATGCCCGACGTCAGCTTTGGTGGAGGGGGTAAAGATTGGTTCATCCAGCCGCGAAGACTCCTGTAAATCCCTGGGCAATTTTATTCCACAGACTTTTCCCGTTTCCTGATATTCTTTCCAGCCAGAGCCAGATAGATAGCCACGGACGACACATTCGATGGGAATTATTCTGGCTTTCTTAACCAGCATTGAACGCTTATAGAGAATGTCAGCATATTGATGCAGTTCAGCTGGAAAATCAGCAATTTCAGTGGAAATCATATGGTGACGGCAAACCAGAAAAGAGTAATCAAACCAGAACTTGGAGAGCTGGGTCAAAACCTGGCCCTTATATGGAATTAAAGAAGGTAGAACAAAGTCAAAAGCAGAAATCCGGTCTGTGGCCACAATTAAAAGCCTGTCTCCAAAATCGAAAACATTTCTGACTTTACCTTTTTTAAATACCGGAAAACCTGGCAACTCAACTTCGCCTACTGCTAGCTGACTTTTATCCATGCTAAGCTCCTTAAGCAATAAGTTAAAGAAGCGCCTTTACTGCCTATTATCTTAAATTAAAGCCTGATTGAAATCAACCTGGCCGGCCCTTCCCCTCTCATCGTCAGGCATAATTTGAAATTTACTAAATCGTAGCAATCCAAACCGCTTCAATCTTTGATACCGATAAAGTTTATCAGGCGGGCCTGATCGTCTGGCTGACGGCGGTGGGAGAGCAAATCTGGCCGGCAGAAAGTACATAGTTCTAAAGAAAAAATATTTTCTGCCTGAAGACCAAGCACTTCGGACAGAAGCCAGAAATTAGCTGCTTTAAGGTCTAGAAAAAATTGTCCAGCTCTATCTCCAGGTAAAAATATCCTGTCGGGCGGAAAACCCTGCCTCAAAAAAAAATCATAAACTTCCTGCCCCACTTCATAGCACCTGGCTTCAATGGCTGGACCTAGAGCAGCCAGAGTCTGGTCAGGGCGAGTCGAGAAAGACTTTCTCATGGTTTCAAAAGCGGTCTCGGCGATGCGGCCGGCTGTTCCACGCCAGCCACCATGGACAGCAGCCACCAGCTGATGCTCGGTATCAACTAAAAAAATGGGCAGGCAATCAGCCGTCTTAACCACTAAAAGCAGCCCGGCCTTCGGAGTAATCAAAGCATCACCTGCTACTTTTCTGTCCGGTGGCCGGTCGACCACAAGAACTCTGGTCGAATGCTCCTGTTTCATCTCCACCGGTTGAAAGTCAGCCAGCCTGAAATCAAGCTTAAGGCTTTCCAGATCAAAGCCAGCCAGGCCAAAGCCATGAACCAGCCAGGGAATCCGGCTAAACTCCTCCACTGCCAAATAATTCTGGTTGTTGACCATTTTATTTTTGCCCAGGTTATATTTTCGTCTTTATGTTATATGCTTTCCATAATTATATTTTTTTAAGCAGGCCTGACTATTTCTCCGGCGTATTTTTTTGTTTTACGCATTTCTTTTTTTTTGCAACTTTTTATAATTTTTTCTTATATTACTCTTATTACTAGCCGGCCACCAGCTATTTAGCCAGAAATCCGGCAATGATGTTTAGCGATAACCAGAAACCTACAGGATTTTACCTGAAGTGAGAAAAATATAAAATAAAAAAGCAGGTAAATTAGTTAGAATGAGGTGAGGTTAGCATTTTAGACAAAATGAAGGAGAAATGATGAAATTTATTCCAATTTTAATTTTGATTTCTCAAGGTTTGTTTTTTTCCAGTCTCAACGGGCAAGAGGCCCGGCCACGGGTTCGCGACCTGGGTTTAAAAAGCGGAGTTCTGGAAACAGGAGCGCTCAATGCCATCACCGATGTTCCCGGAGTCAAAGTCGGCCATCAGACCCTCGTCAAAGGCTCAGATATAAGAACCGGTGTGACCGCCATCATTCCTCATGAGGGCAACATCTTCCAGGAGAAAGTACCAGCGGCCATCAGTGTAGCCAATGGTTTTGGCAAATTAACCGGTTCAACCCAGGTGGAAGAACTGGGCTATCTCGAAACTCCTATTATTCTGACCAATACCCTGAGTGTGCCGATTGCCTGTCAGGCCATTATTGATTACATTTTGACCCTGCCCGGCAATGAGCAAGTGGAATCAGTCAACCCGGTGGTAGGAGAGACTAACGATGGCTGGCTCAATGATATCCGGGCCAGGACTGTCACCAGAGAAGATGTGCTGGCTGCCATTAAGGCGGCGACATCCGGCCCGGTAGAAGAGGGTTCGGTTGGAGCCGGTACCGGTACGACCTGTTTTAATTTTAAAGGAGGTATTGGGACAGCCTCCAGAAAACTGCCAGCTCAGAGAGGCGGTTATACTGTCGGCGTTCTGGTTCAAACTAACTTTGGCGGTGTTCTGCAAATAAATGGAATAACTATTGATAAAATATTAAGGGAAAAAGTTGATTTCAGTCAACAGCATGACAACAACCAGATTGACGGTTCCTGTATGATTGTCGTGGCCACCGATGCTCCGATTGATAGCCGCAATTTAAAACGTCTGGCTCGTCGGGCTCTGGCCGGAATGGCCCGCACCGGAGGTTATTATGCCAATGGAAGTGGGGATTATGCTGTCGCTTTTTCCACTGCTCCCCACCTAAGATTAAAGTCAGGCCAGTCGGGTCTGACCATAGAGATCGAAGTCCTTCGCAATGAAGCCATGTCGGCCCTTTTCCAGGCAGCTGTCGAGGCCTCAGAAGAAGCTATTCTGAATTCACTCTTTAAAGCTACCACTATCAAAGGCCAGAAGGGACGTACTGCTTATGCACTGCCCGTAGAAAAATTAAGAACCTATCTGGAGAACGCCAAACATGAGTAAGGATAGAAATACTACTAAAACAGTAGGCATTCTGGGGGGGTTGGGGCCTGAAGCTACCGTCAGATTTTTTAAACTCATTATAGAAAACACCTCGGCTAGAAAAGATCAGGAGCACCTCAAAATTATCATTCTGGATAATCCGTCAATCCCGGATCGAACAGCAGCCATTCTCTACCACGGAGAGAGTCCCCTGCCGGCCCTGCGGGAGGGCCTAAAGTTTCTGGAAAAGTCTGGCGCGGAGCTGGCCGTCATTCCCTGCCTTACCGCTCATTACTATTTTGACCAGTTGAAGTCAGCGACGAAGCTAAAGCTGGTCAATCTTATTGAGGAAACTGCTTCCTACCTGAAAAATCTTAACCCACCGGTGAAAAAAGCCGGGCTGCTGGCCACCGAGGGAACAATAGCCACAGGCATTTTCCTCCAGCCTTTTAAAAAGAAAAAAATAGAAGTATTGAACCCGTCGGAGAGAAGCCAGAAAAAAATCATGGAAGCCATCTATGGAGAAGAAGGAATAAAGGCGGGCTTTAAAGGACGAAAGCCGAAAAGACTGCTAATAGAAGCCGCCACCGAACTAATAGAGTCAGGAGCTCAGGCTATTATCGGCGGCTGCACCGAAATCCCGCTGGCTCTCAGCCCGGAAGACCTGACTGTTCCTTTCGTTGACCCTCTGATCATCGGAGCCAGAGCCGTTATCAAAAAAGCTGGCGGTCAGGTTAAAATAGAGTCAGCCTGGCGATAGGCTGTTTTTCTTGACAAGCTGATGATAATCAGGTATAAAATTAGCGACTTTCCAGATGTAAGGAGGTGACATTTAGTGGCTTTTGTCGTTGTTGAAGAAGGAGAAAGTTTAGAATCAGCCCTCAGACGGTTTAAAAGAAGAGTTCAGCAGGAAGCAATAATCAAAGAAATTAAGAAGCATTCTGTTTATTTAAAGCCCGGAGAAAAACGCCGGCTAAAAGATGCTCAGGCCCGTAAAAGAATGCGCCGGCGGCTAAAAAGAGAAAGAGACTTCGAATATTGAACCTTACTGGTGGAAAGTCTTCCTTTTTACCTTAGAAATCTATAGAAGAGCGGACGGGGTTGCATCATATTAGAAAACCGGACTGGCTTAAAGCCAGGCTACCTTCTCGTGCTGATTATTTCCAGGTGGCCGGGCTTTTAAAAAAAAGCGGGCTTCATACTATCTGCGAGAGCGGTCGCTGCCCCAACATTGGAGAATGCTGGGACAGAAAAACCGCTACTTTTCTGATCCTGGGCAATGTTTGCACCAGAAATTGTGCTTTCTGTGCCGTTGACAAGGGCCAGCCACAGCCGCTGGATGAAACTGAGCCAGAACAGGTGCTGGCTGCTATCGAGGCCATGGGGCTGCATTATGTAGTGATAACTTCGGTCACAAGAGATGATCTGCCTGATGGGGGCGCTGAAGTATTTTTTAGAACCATTAGATTGATCAAAGATAGCTGGCCTCAAACGAAGGTGGAAGTTCTCATTCCAGACTTTAAAGGAGAGATAAGTCCTTTGATGAAGGTGATAGAGGCTCAGCCTGAGGTTTTAAGCCATAATCTGGAAACAACAGCCACTATCTATCCTGAAATAAACAGGTCAGCTTCCAATTATTATCGTTCACTCAAACTCCTCCGGCAAGCCAAAGAGCTGGGAGCTGTGACCAAATCAGGACTGATGGTTGGTCTGGGAGAAACGCTGGCTGACCTGAAGCAAGCCCTTGTTGACCTGAGACAAAACCATTGTGATTTGCTGACCCTTGGCCAGTACCTGCAGCCCACGCGGCATCATGCTCCGGTCAGGCGCTATTATACTCCCGAGGAATTTGAAGAGCTGCGTCAGCTGGCCCTTGACCTTGGATTTAAAGAAGTGGCCAGCGGGCCTCTGGTGAGAAGCTCATATTTTGCCGATCGGTTATATGAAACCAGCAGGAGCTGAAGCCGATGCATTACTTGGTTTTTTCTGACATTCATGGCAATCTCGAAGCCCTGGAAGCTGTCCTCAGAGATATTAAGAAGAAAAGGATTGATTATTACCTCTTCCTCGGCGATCTGGTTGGTTATGGTGCCTCACCTAATGAGGTTATTCAACAGGTGCAGGCCCTGGGCCGGCTCTCCCTGGTGAGAGGCAATCACGACAAAGCCGTGGCCGGGCTGGATTCCATCCAGACTTTTAATCCAATTGCTGCGGCCGGCATAGAATGGACCAGGAAGTCTTTGAATAAAAGGTACCATCGTTTTGTGTCCGGTCTGGCTAAAAGTCCTCTCCTTGTTCATGACACCATTACTATCTGTCATGGAGCACCTTTCGATGAAGATTATTATATCTTCGGTGAATTTGATGCCGTTGAGGCTTTTAGTTATATCAGTACGCCAGTCTGCTTTTTTGGCCATACCCATTTCCCTTTTCTTTATGTCGAAAAGGAGGAAACGGTAGAAGGAACATTCATAGAAAAATTTCCTTGCGAAATTAAGTTGGAACAAGGGGCTCGTTATCTGATAAATCCTGGTTCTGTTGGCCAGCCGCGCGACCGGGATCCACGGGCTGCTTATGCTATTTATGATTCCAGAAACAACCGCCTGAAATTTAATCGCGTCGAATATGACATTGCTGAATCGCAAAGAAAAATTCTGGCCACTGACCTGCCCCCTGCCCTGGCTGAAAGATTATCTCTCGGAATTTAAATTAAAACTCAATCTTCATTTTCCCGGAAGAGGCGATCGCCAAGAGTCTCTCCGATAAAGAAATAAAACAAGAAGAAATAAATAGAAACCAGAATGAGCAAGAAAATAAGCAAGCTGGTGGTGGCTGCACCCAGCAATTTGAAAATAGTCATCTGCATAGAGCGGGCAGCCACCCAGATGGTCAGAAGCCAGAGCAGGACAAGAAATAGCAGGTCAAATACCTTGGCTTTAACAAAAGCTCCGGGGCTCAAAGGAGCTGCTTCTCGAGATTCAGAACCTATCATGCTCCGGCTTTCATCTTCTCCCAGGCAGCCAGTATCTGTCTCTGGTTCATAAAGAAAATCTGTTTCCTGTTCTTCTTCTCGCTCTTCTAATTCCATTTCTAAGTCTCTACCTTCTTCTTCCAGTTCTAGCTGGCTTCTGGTTACTTTTTCCGGGAAACCCATAGTCGGCTGGGATAGAACTTCTTCTTCAGCTAATTCTTCATCTGAATAAAGCTCATCCTCTGCCTTTTCTCCTGTTCGAGATACATCCTGATCTGGCTCAAGCAGTTCAGTAGAGGCTTCTTTGATATCAGATATCCAGGCAGGAATATTATCCGATTCTTCTATTTCCCTTTTAGCTTTATTAATCTCTATTCTTTCCTTTTCTTTTTCTTCAAGGATTTTAAAAAAATCTTCAACTCGCCTCTGGCCCATTTCTACCGTCAGGCCGATGGCGTCAAGCTCAGCCGTACTGAAGGAGTCTGCCATTTTTTGTCCTTCACTTTTTTCCTCTTCGCTTTCTTTGTTTCCTTTTTTATTCTGAGCTTTAGTCTCAGCTTCTAATTCCTGGACCAATTGAGTTACCAAACCGGGACCTATCTTTTCGGCGGCTGATAGCTTTTCTGCCTTTGTTTCCTTTTCAAGCTCCTCCACCAGTCGGGTCACCAGGCCTGGTTCTTTTTTTTCTTCTTTTTCCTCCGGAAAGGGCAGGTCCTCTTCCACCTGGGAAAAAATCAGGTCCTCAGGAGTCTTTTTGGCATCCATCTTCTCACCAGTCATTCTTTCTATTTCATTCTTTGATTTCTCGCCAGCATTTGCTTCTTCATCAACTATTATAACTTCTTCCAGGTCCTCTTCCTCCGCCACCAGATCTTTTTCAAATTCAACATCTTCGTCGAATTGAGCAGATTCTTCTTCTAAAAAACCGTCGGCTGATTCATCTCCGGCTTCAGGCCAATCTTCATCTTTAACCTGATGGCGGTTATCTTCGATGATTTTATCGCCAGGGATTTCCTCCTCTATCTCTTCATCTTCGGGAAAAAGAAGTCTCGTTCCGCAATTCTTACAGAATTCATCTTGGTCGCTGATTAAAGCCCGACAATAGGGACAGCATTTTATACCCATTATCTTTATGCCCTTTCTATTTATAAAACTAAACAAAATCCCTGTCAAATGAATTTTTCATTTAGCCAGAACTTAACAAAAAACCAATCATCTGTCCATTTATTTGAATAACATCCAAATAAATGATTAACGGCCTGGACTGCTTTAATCTTAAGTTGTTGAATACAAAACAGATAGCAAAGACGCCAACCTGGCACAAAATTTGCAAATAACCTTGATATAAAGAAGGGCGTGATAATAAATAATTATAGAAAGGAGGGGTAAAAAACCAGAAGACTAACTAAAAAACTATTGTTAGGTTAGAACAGAATCGAAGATTCCGTTCTAGGGCAAAAAGTGGTTGCTCAAAAGCAACTATGCCAATGGGGGAAAAGGAGAAAAAAGAGAATGGTAAAAAAAAGGATTTTGTTTTTGGGATTCTTATTGCTATTTCTATCCTCATTTGCTCTGGCTCAGATCACCCAGCAAAGTGGCAGGTTTGAAGGAAGGGTGACAGATGATCAGGGTAACCCTCTCCCCGGTGTAGCCGTTGAAGCTACCAGCCCCAGACTGGTAGGTAAAGCTTCTGCTGTCACCGATAGCAATGGTGCCTTTCGGCTATTTGCTCTTCCTTCAGGAGTTTATCAAATAAGCTTTACTCTTGCTGGATTTAAGCCTATCATCCGTAAGGAGTTGGTCCTCCAGCTGGGACAAACCTTGATTGTCAATGTAACCATGGAACCAAGTACCATCGAAGAGCAGGTTACTGTTATGGGCCAGGCTCCTTTGGTGGATGTCAAAAGCACGGTCAAGGGGATGACCATTACCAAAGAGACTTTTGAGAATCTGCCCAGAGGACGAAATTTTGACTCCCTGGTCACTACCATCCCGGGTGTTTCCAATGAGCCCCTTCTCGGTGGCACATCAGTTGACGGTGCTTCCGGCCTTGAGAATATGTACTATGTAGATGGCACCAATATTACCAACTTAACAAATGGTCTGGCTGGTCAGAGCGTCAATTTTGACTTCGTAGATGAAGTCCAGGTAAGAGCTTCCGGTTATCAGGCAGAATATGGAGGCTCTCTGGGTGGTGTGATCAGTGTTATCACCCGTTCTGGGGGGAACCAGTTTTCAGGTGAAGTCCTGGGATATTACAGCGGTTATAAATTGAGAGACCATGAACGCGATTTGCTCCGCTTAAACCTTGATAATACCAGTATTGCTACTTATTATAAGTATAGCTTTTTAAATGGTAGAAACAGAGATCACAGGTACGAGTTTGGAGGTAATCTCGGTGGATATTTTATAAAAGACAGACTCTGGTTCTTTGGTTCTTTTATGCCCGTTGTTTATCGCAATAACAGGCTGGTCACCCATTCTGATGGACAGACTAAAAACTGGATGAGAGACGAGAAGCAGTGGAACTATTCCTTCAAGTTAACCGGTCAGATACTAAGTAACTTAAGGATGAGTGCTTCAATTGTCAGCAACAGGTGGAATTATAAAGGTAATCTGGCAACACGTACCAGCCCATCTAATCCTACATTATCTTATGATGACTATGGATTTACCTATCCAAATATTACTCTGGCTTTTGCGGCTGATTGGAGCGCAAGCAATAACTTACTGGTTTCAGTGCGCGGCGGATATTTCATGACAGATAGAAAAAAACAATTAGTCCAGGTAAATGAACCCTGTTACTATTTCCAGACTGAGGCTCCCGGTGGATATTTCAATACAACTAATATGAATATGGATATTCCCGATCCATACAAGAGGCAGGCAGGGTATAACAATTATGCCCAGGGTAATGCCAACCTTGTTAAGAAAAACCTCAACACACGATTCAGCATGGCCGGTGATATAAACTATTACCTGAGCGCTGCTGGTGAGCACTCTATAAAGCTCGGTGTCCAGTATGTCCGCCAGGGTCAGAATTACGATTCAAGCCCGGAGTTCCCGATTATTCGTATTGCCTGGGATCGTGATTTTGTCGCCTACGGGGTAAATTATGGTCGTGGCACATACGGTTATTATGGTGTCCGCAACAACTCGGTAACAGGACCTTATGGAAACTATTATAATGTCCATAACGAGCTCTGGTCGTTATACATTCAGGATTCCTGGACCATTAAACAGCGTTTAACTATTAATTATGGTTTAAGGGCTGAGTCAGAATATATCCCATCTTACGCTACTGGCAGTGAGTGGGCTAATGTGAAAGCGATTAAATTTGGCTTGGGTAAGAAGCTGGCACCAAGAGTCGGGCTCGTTTATGATGTGTTTGGGGACTCCAGCCTTAAAGTTTTCGGCTCATTCGGGTTATTCTATGATGTGATGAAACTCAACATGGCCGTTGGTTCCTATGGCGGTTTTAAATGGAAAAGTGCTTATTATACCCTCGACGATTATAGGTGGGACGAGATTGGGGTAAATGGTAATTTCCCTGGTGAATTATTATACCCCTATAGTGGTGGCGCCATTGATTTTCGTGCACCTTCATTCGAAAGCACAGATCCTCATTTAAAGCCAATGAGCCAGATGGAAACCAGCCTTGGAGTAGAGAAGAAACTGACGGAAACTGTCGCCCTGTCTGTACGTGGTGTTTATAAGCACCTTCTCTGGGCCATTGAGGATTGTGGCGTCCTTTATCAAGATGGGGAGCATTATTTTACAGCTAACCCCGGCGGTGCGTTCTTGAAGAAAGAATATGACCAAGCTAAAATCACACCCAAATTGGATGCAAACGACGTTCCTATTCCCGGTGAGTTCCTGATTCCACCCACTGCTCCTGACCCCGTCAAGGCCAAAAGGGAATACTGGGGCCTTAACGTCGCCATTGACAAACGTTTTTCTAATAATTGGATGGGCGGTTTCTCTTATACCCTTAGTCGCCTCAGTGGAAACTATAGTGGTCTGGCTTCTGGTGATGAATATGGCCGTACTGATCCAAATACCGAGCGCTATTTTGACCTCTGGTACCTGTCTTTCGATTCAAAAATGAATCCAATTGATGGCCCAATGCCTGGAGATAGAACTCATTACCTCAAGCTTTATGGCTCATACATTTTCCCCTTTGGATTAACCTTGGGCGCAGTTGTTAATGCCATGAGTGGTGTACCAACTTCGACTGAATGGGCGCTGGACGTTCAGGGTTATCTACCGTATAACAGAAATGACCTCGGCCGATCTCCATTTCTGTGGTACATCAACTTCTATACGGCTTTTGACTTCAAGCTAGGCGGAAAAACAAAGGCTCAGATCAACCTTAGCATTGACAACATGTTCAACACTGATACAGCCCAGCGTATTTATCAGATCTATAATCAAGGAGCCGTGGCCGTTCCTGACACTGTAATAGTTACAGGTAACTGGGATATTCACGATTACGCTGGCCTTGTGCTCAATCCTCAGTATAAGAAACAAACTGATTTCTATCGTCCAATCTCTGCCATTGTCGGATTCAAGTTGATATTCTAATACCAACCTGAGTAAAAGTTGTCCAAAGCCTGCCCCTGCTCTGGCAGGGGCAGGCTTTTTTATTAGAAAACAGAAGAGATTTCATCTATCATAAAAGACTCAAATACGGCAGCAATTAAGTATTCCAGAGAATTTAACCAATCTGCCCAGGCTGAAGGGGCAAAGAGATTTATGAGGTTAGCTAGCCACCTTCATGGAGAGCAGAAGTCACCCGAAAGACAGTGTTCTGTGTTCAGCCTGCTTATCGAAGATAGAGAGTCTTCTTTATCTATGATAAAATAATGTTAATGCTCAATAAAAAGATAACAAACTTTTTTCTTTTAAAGAGCATCTTAATTAGCGGTCTTGTGGCTTTTCTTGTCATTTTTCCTTCGTGCCTCCAGGCGGCAGATCAAAAGCCGAATATTCTGCTGATTATCATAGATACCCTGCGCCCAGACCGGCTTAGCTGTTATGGCTCCACTCTGGTTAAAACTCCTAATATTGATAAGCTAGCTTCAGACGGCGCATTGTTCAACATGGCCTTTGCCCTCACCCCCCTGACTCTTCCTTCCCATGCTAATATCCTGCTGGGAATGACTCCGCTGCACCATGGAATCCACGATAACGGCTTATTCAAAGTACCTGAAGGTATGCCTAATCTGGCGGCTTATCTTAAAAACTTAGGTTATAGGACCGCGGCTTTTATCGGAGCTTTTCCTCTTGATGCCAGGTTCGGCTTGAATTCTGGATTTGAAGTCTATGACCAGAGTTATCCAGTGGAATCCAGTCTGGAATTCATTTATTCAGAGAGAAAAGCTGAGATGGTTATTAATAATGCTATTAACTGGCTAAAAAGCCAGTCCGGAAACCAAAATAATAATCAACCCTGGTTTATCTGGATACATTGTTTTGATCCTCATCAGCCTTACGAACCTCCTGAGCCCTTTGCCAGCCAGTTTAATAATGACCTTTACAGCGGAGAGGTGGCTTATATAGATCTGAGTCTTGGCCAACTGTTTGATTATCTAAAAAAAACAAACCAGTGGAACTCAACCATCAAAATTTTTACCGGTGACCACGGTCAATCTCTGGGAGAGCATGGTGAGTCGACTCATGGTTATTTCGCCTATAATTCGACTCTTTGGGTACCACTAATTATTTCCAGTCCGGGTTTTAAACCGCGCCGAGTTAATGATAATGTTTGCCACCTTGATATTTTCCCGACGGTCTGTGAGTTACTAGGGAACTCTCCCCCTGCTTACCTCCAGGGACAATCTCTGGTCAAGGCCATGAAAGGCCGGAAGTTATCATCAAGAAAGATTTATTTTGAATCGCTTTATGCCTATTATCGGCGGGGCTGGGCGCCAGTCAGAGGCTTTATAGAAGGCCAGGAGAAGTTTATTGATGCTCCCCTTCCTGAACTTTACGACCTCAAAGCCGATTTTAATGAAACCAAAAACCTGGCCAGCCCAAGAATCAGCCGGAAAAAAGAAGAGCTGGCTGAATTGATGAAATCGCTGAGTACTACCTCCGTTGAGTCGAAATACCATCCTGATGCTCAGACCAGAAAGAAACTGGCCAGCCTGGGTTATGTTGGTGGATATCAACCGCCAGCCAGAACAACCTTTGGCCCTGAGGATGATTTAAAAATACTACTGGGTTTTAACAATCAATTTGAACAAGCTCAAGATCTATATTTTCAGGGGAAGATAGAGGAGTCAGAAAAACTCCTTAAAGACCTGATCAGCAAGCGACCGGAGTTTGATAATCCCTACCTTTTTCTGGTCAGCATCTATGAGAAACAAAATCGCCTTAACGAAGTTGAGTCCTTGCTTAAGAAGGGACTGGAAGCCAACCCCAGGAATTATCAATTGAAGGTTGATTACGGGAGAGTTCTGGCTTTCCTTGGCAAGGAAGAGCTGGCTCTGCAGGTTTTGAACGAGGCCCGGGAAATAATTGATTGGGATCCCGAGCTCTGGAACAATTTAGGTGTGATCTATTGGAATCTGGGCCAGGTGGAAAAAGCCCGTGAGATGTATGAGCATTCTCTGACCTTATTTCCTCAGAATCCCGTAGCTCTGGCCAATCTGGGAGCAGCAGAGACTTCACTGGCTTTAATAAGTGGAGAGGTGAGCTGGCTGCTTAAAGCTGAAGAGCATTTCCGGAAAGCCATTGAATATGATTCCAATTTGGTTAATGCTTATAATGGGTTGGGGGCAGTTCACAGGCTTAGCGGTAATCTGGAGGCAGCCATAGACTACTGGCAGAAGGCCGTTACACTTGAACCTGACCATAAGGAAGCCCTATTTAACCTGGGGGCAGCTTATTTTGATCGGGGAGACAAAAATCAGGCTTTAGTCTATTTGAGTAGATATAAGAGGCTTTATTATCAGACCCTCTCACAGAGCGAAAAAGCCGAATTAGATTCCTTAATCAAAAAGTGCCAGTAACCATTCAGGGCACTAAATTTTAAACTCCAAAGTATTTTTATTAGTTCCGCCACCGGTCCGGTTGGTGATTTCAACTTCGGCCGTATATTCTCCAGGCTTCAAATCGGGTTCTAAAACCAGACTATAAATCTGGTCGATTAGCTTGAGACCCTGTTCACGGGAAAGAGAGAGCTCGAGGCTATCCTGGTGTTCCCAGGCTATCTGGCCTGCCCGGTCACAAACTTTTGCGCTGACTTCCAGAGTAGTAACAAAATTGTTTCCCTTTAACTTGAACCAGATGGATTTATACGGAATATCTATAACCAGCTGCCTGTTTGCAGCCTTCTGCTCAAATTTGATGGAAAAGTTCAGAGAAGGCCTTCCAACTGTCAGCACATTTCTCCCTTTTTCTTTTACATCTTTCTGAGCTTTAGCTATCTCAGAGATTTGATAGGCACTTAAGGGAGTAAGATTATAATTACCTGTCCAGTTTTCATCAACAAAGACCACAGGGAAAAAACCATAATACCAGATCTCGGTTGGTTTGCCATAAATGTCTATCCCGCGGGGATAAGTTATCCTTTCAGAGGGGGGACCAAAAAGAACATAAATTCGTCCCCTTTCCTGAAGCCAGCCCGGGGTAGTGCCTTCTTTAAAAAGGCAGTTAGCCTCTTCGATACGCAGAAAATAGCTTTCCTTAAATTCATTAACTTCGGTACCGGGAGTCGGATCTCTTCGGGCCCAGAAATCTCTTATAAACTCCGGCCTTCCCTTTGGCTCCAGCTCAAGGAAAACTTTTTTTTCTTCCTTGGAAATTATATATCTGGTTTTGGAAACAAACTCTTTACTTTCGGCATCCATGTTCTTATTGCTAGGTAAGCTGGCACAGGAATAAAATCCCGAAATTATGGCTACTGCCAAGAGATAAAAAGCCCCCAGCTTGTTATTCACGTTTTTCCTTCACTGTTTTAACTATTGCCCTTATCTTATCCTGTTTGGGCTCCAGCTGCAGAGATCTTTCATAAGCCTCCAAAGCTTCTTCCTTCTGATCAAGCGCAAGATAGCAATCCCCAATAGCATTGAGGACGCTTAAATTAGTTCCAAATTTGACCAGATAAGTCTTGAAGGCATCAATCGCTTCTTCGTATTCTTCGAGTGCCTGCAAACTCTGCCCTAGAATGAGTAGAAATGAAGAGTCAGGGCTGTTATGGAATTTTTTAGCTATATCCTTAGCCCTGGGATAGTGCTCAATCTTAAAACAGGCCCTGGCCAGCTCGAGAGCAAATCTCTGATTATCTGGATCGCGCCTGTAAGCTGATTCGAGTAAAGGCAAAGCCTGGTCGAGCTCTCCTTTATTAAATAACTGCAAGCCAAGAATGTAGGCAATCTCGGGACTATTAGACGAAGTAAAAGGAAGTGATAAAACCCACGGCCGGTTCAGGGAGCCTAAAGACGTTATATAAAAATTTTCCTTGCGGGAAAGAAGAGGCTGGTTCGCAGGATCGAGAAGAGCAACTTGCAGGACATAATAATCAGGCACTAAATCTCTCAGGTCGAAATCCTCTATGATATTGCCCGGATCCACGTATTCACTCAACTTTCTATTGATGATCTTGACCGGCTTGTCTCCTTTGATGATGGAAAACTCCACCGAGGCTTCTTCCTTCAATTTCTGATTCAGTCCCTGTAGCTGAACATAAACAGTCATAACGTCTGTTTGAAGAAAATCGTTTCTGGGCGAGGGCCTGAGCAGAACACCTTTAAAAAAGAAAGGTTTAATCTGGACAGCCTGTTTTGAGTTTCTGTCAACAGCATTAGCCAGAATGATATTGCTCATCCAGAGATTTTCTGACCCGGGAACTTTCAGGCTGGCTTCTATGGTAGTAAATTCTTTTGAGACAGTATTTTTGATGATTACATTGAGTTTATAATCTCCGGGTATCAATGGGAAAATATCCTGAAAGCTGAAAAGCTTATTTCTGATCAAATCAATCTGGCTGGAATTCATCTCTATGGGTACCCTTCTTTCAAACTGATAAATTATGGTGTTCCGACTGTCAACAACAGTGCCATTGATCTCAAGGATAGCTGTAAATTTGTCTCCATATTGTTCAAACGACAGGCGGCGTGGTTCGATAAGATAATGAACAAAAGCAGTACTCTTGGAATCGACAAAGACATCAGCTAAAAAATCGCTTTCTATATAGTTGGCAGTATAATCAACATCTATGATGTCTTTATAAGCCAGCAGCTTTTCCGCATAAGAATCGCTGACCTTAAAGGTAGGAGCAGCCGGAATTTTGGAATAAAGCAGCAGATCAGAGGCCAGGGAAGGGGTTGGACTGAGGTTTACCTCATTGGGAAGAAGGCTGAATGAAATATTGGCCAGCTCTGGATTAATATTAGCCAGAGCTCTGGCCGCAGACATATAGTCAGCGGGATCCCCATTATAGTTCCACATCAAACTTTGAGCACCATCCTTTATTGGTGAGTAAAGTATGTAATCTCCTGCATTGTATTTTTTGAAAAACACCACATTAAAAGCAGAGGGCAACCCATACTCATCCATTCCCTCATAAAACCAGACCTGAGTCGGATATATTTCACTCTCATTTTCCAGCCTGGTAATCTGTTTTGGCTCACCCAGGATGACATAAATCCTGCCCATTTCGGTTCTCCAGCCAGGGCTAGCCGTCTCTCTTCCAAATCTTTCGTTAGCATATTTTATCCGCCTATAATGTTCAGTTTTAAACTCATTCTCAGGAGTATTGGGAGTTGGGTCGCGCTGTTTCCAGAAAGCTTCAATAAAAATATCTCTTTCCCGGTCCGTCTTTAAGCTTAAGAAGACCTGACGCTCTTTTTCAGAAATGATATAGACAACTTCTTCTTCTAACCATTTCTTATATTTAAAGGGGAGTTCCTTGGCTGAAGTGCTGGCTTTTTTGGACTGGGGCAACGCCACTGCCACTGATAGAGAAATCAATGACAAAAAAAGAAGAATACAAACAATGCCCTTCTTCATATAACAAAAATATAATAATAACAGTTTAGAATGTCAAGCCAGCAAAAGGATGTTCAAACTGGCTCAGGTTGACAGCAGGAGTTTTTTCAATAGAATTAGAAAGGCAATGGAAATGGGCGATTAGCTCAGAGGCAGAGCGCTACCTTCACACGGTAGAAGTCAGAGGTTCGAATCCTCTATCGCCCACCATAAGGAAGGGATGTTCTTTTCTCTTCAAATTAATGAGGTATTCCATAGGAAATATCCAATAAGTTGGATAGACATCCAAATTCGTGGATATTTTAAGCTGATGGATTTTATCATATTATTGATAATTAATGAGTTAATACGCTTTTTTTTCTGGCATAAAAATTGCATTTAGGAAGGGTTCAGAGATATTTTTATATCAAAGGAGGTGATAGAAAGAGGAAAAGATAATTTTAAGAACAAAGTCAAAGTGGGATGATTTGGTTAAAATCATCCCAGGGCAAAGGAAACAAAAATCATTCGAAAGGAGATGTAATTCGAATGAAGAAAAAAACTTTAGTTTTTATGCTGGCTCTCGTTCTCATCTCCGGTAGCATTGCTTTTGCTCAGATCATGCCCGAAGGGAAAATTACCGGTAAGGTCGTTGATGACCAGGGTAATCCACTTCCGGGCGTCACAGTTGAGGCCACCAGCCCGAGACTGGTTGGTAAAGCAGCCACGGTAACTGATGCTACCGGCACTTTCCGTCTGATGGCTTTGCCATCCGGAACATATCAGTTGACTTTTAGCTTACCCGGTTTCAAAACACTGGTCAGAAAGGACATTGTGCTCCAGTTATCTCAAACTCTGGTACTCAATGTCACCATAGAACCGGCTGCCATTGAAGAGCAGGTTACCGTTGTTGGCCAGAGCCCCTTAGTTGACGTCAAAAGCACCGTCAAGGGCCAGGTCATGACGAAAGAGGTCTTTATGAGCCTGCCTCGCGGTCGTACATTTGACACATTAATCAGTACGATGCCTGGCGTTACCAGTGAAGGGATTACAGGCGGTCTCTCAGTTGACGGAGCCACTGGTACTGAGAATATGTGGTATATCGACGGGGCAAATATCACCAATATACACCTCGGAACAAGAGGTCAAAATGTCGTTCTCGAGCTGGTAGATGAAGTTAAAGTTACTGCTTCCGGTTACAATGCTGAATTTGGTGGCTCAATGGGCGGCGTGGTTAACGTTATCAGCCGTTCTGGTGGAAACACCTTCCATGGCGATATCATGGGTTATTACAATAACAACAAGCTCTGGATGCAAGGCAAAGACCGCCAATATTTACGTCAGAATCCATATGTATATGGCCAGTATGAATATGTAAGTGATGATGACCTTTATTTTGACGGCGGTAAAAAACGGGACAAATACAACCGGCTCGAAGGAATCGTTAGCTTTGGTGGTTATATTTTGAAAGACAAGTTGTGGTTCTTCGCTTCATTCGACCCGATTTACATTGAGACCAAGGCTCTCAGGGATTTCAATCAGAGACAGGGTCCGTGGTCTGAATTCAAGCAAACAAATAACTACTATAACGGTTCAATAAAATTGACGGCAGCTCCAGCCAGGGGGTTAAGAGTCTCGCTGAGTTATGTCAATAATTTCTACACTTATAAGGGAACTATACCCAGTGTTAATGGAACCGATAACCCCAATACAGATTATGCCAACTATGGATATGACTATCCAAACTGGAATGCGGCTTATTCGATTGATTATACCGCCAGCAATAACCTGTTGTTAAGTCTACGGGGAGGCTATCATCTGCAGAACCAGACGAACCCCGGGGTAAAAGCACCAGATCATAGCATGCATTATTTCAGTTCTGGCAATTCGAACTACTCAAAATATTTAAACGATCCTTACTACATTGCCAATCCGACTCTTCTCCATTATACTGGCTGGTCTAACTACTCTACTGCCTGGGATTACAAGAAGAGACTTTATGACAACTTCAGTACCAACTTTGATGTAACTTATTATGCTAACTTTGCAGGTGAGCATGCCTTCAAGGCTGGTGTTCAGTGGATTTACCTCCATGAAAATGTTGATCAGATAATTCCTCATCCCCTGGTTAACCTCTACTTCGGCCGAACCTATAACGGGCTGGGCTTTCCTGTTGGGGCTGGTGCTCCTGAGTTTCTTGATGATGGTGTAACTCCCAATCCATATTATGGTTACTATGGTTATTATATGGTCAGAAGCAGTTTTACTTCCGTTTATGGCTACCAGTGGAATGTACACAGCAATAACTGGGCTCTTTATATCCAGGACTCCTGGACAATAGGCAACAGATTAACCATTAACTACGGCTTAAGAACTGAATCTGAATATGTTCCTTCTTTTGCCACTAATAATCCACAATTGGCCAACATTAAACCCATTAAATTCAGTTTTGGCGACAAGCTGGCTCCAAGAATCGGGGCAGTTTATGATGTTTTTGGTGACTCCAGCCTGAAAATATTTGCCCACTTCGGCATTTACTATGATGTTATGAAGCTCTACATGGCTGAGGGCGCCTTTGGTGGTTTTAAGTGGATAACTGATTATTATGCCCTGCAGGATCCTGACTGGACCAAGATTGCAGCCAGCGGTCTGATTGATGATTTCGCTAGTCAGCAAAATGGCAACACCTATGCTGGAAGTATCAATTATCGTGAAGTTTCATTTGATACTGTTGATCCTAACCTGAAGCCTGTATCCCAGAGGAATCTTTCCTTCGGAATCGAAAAGAAACTGTCAGAAGATCTTTCATTGTCTCTGCGTTTTGTCCAGAACCATCTGATCAGAACAATTGAGGATATAGGAGTATATGTAAGAAATCCAGAAACTGGCATGAACCGCGAAATTTATTACATTGCCAATCCTGGTTATGGCTATACAAAACCTGCTTCTGAAGGCGGAAAGTTCTCTGATTTGCTCACTATTGTTACGCCCGATCCTGATTGGGTGGCTGATCCAGCAGCCTGGGCAGCAGCACATCCTGGCGAGAATCCTATAAATCTTAACTATTACTGGTACTGGCCTGAGCCAAAAGCTAGAAGAGAATATTATGGACTGAACGTCTCCTTAGAAAAGAGATTCAGCCATCACTGGCAGGGCGGTATCAACTATACTTTAAGCCGGGTTGAAGGCAACTATGGTGGCTTGAGCTCCCCCGATGAAAGTGGACGTAATTCACCCAACGTAGAAAGATACTTTGATTACTGGTTCATGCATTATAAAGTCGATGGCAGACCTCTCGATGGTCCACTCCCTCAGGATAGAACTCACTACATCAAAGCTTATGGCTCTTATGCCTTCCCGTTTGGTTTGACTGTTGGTTTAACCGCCTATTGCAGAAGTGGCCTTCCACGGAGCAGCTACCTCAATATTAATAACACCTATATGTATCCTTACGGTTATGGAGATCTTGGTCGTCTACCCTGGGCCGCCTGGGCTGACCTGTATCTGGAATACACATTGCGTTTTGCCCACCGCTATTCCTTCTCTATTAACGCCCAGATTAACAACGTAACCAATACCAAATCAATAACCGGTAAGAGTAACACCCTTAACCGAGTCTCAATATGGGCAGATGATGTGGAATTTCTTGATGGAACATTAGTCCAAGACCTTCAGAACAGAATTGATGCGAGCGATCCTGGTTATCCAGCGAGTCCAGCTTTCAATATGTGGACAAGCAGAATGGACGCCTGGTCGGCCAGACTGGGCTTCAAGTTTTCCTTCTAAGTTAGCTCAGAACTCGATTCAAGACCCGTCCCCCGCCCGGGGGACGGGTTTTTTATTTGGAGCGGGATTTTTGACCAGGCTTTATGTTTTAGCTCTCTGTTTTTAGGGAGCTAAATAAGGTGGACAAATAGAAAGTTGACCATGGCCAAATTGCCAATTAAATTTAACACGGCCGTGCACTCCAAAAAGTCAATCACCCTGTGGGCCTGGTGGAAGGAAAAAGCTAATAACAGCCAGAAGCTAACCAGACGGCTGGAATATTATCTCTATCGGGGGTTTCGAGGTTCCAAAGTTCAAAAAAAGTCTAATTAACCTGTCCTGCCAGCTTTTCCAGCCGGCTGAGCTCAGCTTTTGCCTGAGCAATACTTCCCGGATCATCTCCGGTCGAATTTTCGAGATAAAGGCGGAGATATTTTATGGCATTTGCCACATCCCCAGCCTTTTCATAAGCTACAGCCAGATTAAAGTAGCCGGATCTGGTAGGCATGATGGCCAGAGCCTGTCTCAAATAAAATAGAGCCTGGTCATGTTCCCCAAGGTAAGAATAAGCAATACCAATAAGTTGATAGAAGGACTGATCTCCCGGATAATCCTCTATAAGTTTCTTGTAGATTTCAATAGCTTCTTTGAGCTTACCGCTCGAAGCCAGATTGCCGGCGTAAGACATTCTTAGAAACTTGCTCTCCGGTTCGACAGCCAGAGCCTGTTCATAATACTTTCTGCCTTCTTCTTTCCGTCCAAGGGTATCGAGAATACCAGCACAAACGGTCAGAGCATCAACATTCCTGGAATTTAAATTAAGTACCTGATTCATTATGGAGAAGGCTTCGGCCAGTTTCCCGCTAACCAGATAAGTATGGCCCAGCCGAACGAGAAGTATTTCAGAATCAGGTAATCTGGCCAGGCCTTTTTTCAATGTCTCCACAGCTTCTTCCATTTTCCTCTGACGGGCTTGAACAATGGCCAGATTGACATAGCTGGCTGGCGAATCGGGTATTTCATCCATAATCTTAAAATAAATTTGCTCGGCTTCGGCATATCTTTCTTCATATTCAGCCATCTGGGCTTGCTGAATTAAATTCAAAAGATCAATTTTTTCTTTTGGATCAGGAAGGACAGAAGCTACCCTGGCCGGTGCAAAACTCAAGTAGCCAAGAGAACGAAGCTTTTCAGTATCAGCAGCAGTCGGGCCACTGCCAGAAGGCTTGGTCATCTCCTGCCCCCCAGCCATCAGCAGCTCAGCCTCCAATTGCTTTCTCAGCTTGGTGGTAATGTCTGGTGAGGAATCGAGAAGATTTTTCCTTTCCTCCGGGTCAGTCTTAAGATCATAAAGTTCAGGTCGCGGGCACTGAATGTATTTCCATCTGTCAGCTACCAGAGCAACCAGCTCTGACCAGCCAAAGTTTTCTCGAGGATAAAAGGTTTCGATGAGGGCTATTCTGTCTTTCTTTTCTTTTCCTTCTATTAGCGGTAACAGGCTTTTCCCCTGAACAGGCAAGGAGCTGGCCCCAGCACCGCTCAGCTCCAGAACAGTCGGTGCAATATCCAGTAACCTGACTGTCTGATTTACCACCCCTTTCTTTGGAAATATTTTTTTATTCCAGATAATTAACGGGACGCGCACTGTCTCTTCATACAGGAATAAGCCATGGCCTCTTTCCACCTTATCCCCCAGGCCTTCTCCGTGGTCCCCGGCTATGATAATAATCGTTTTATCCAGCAATCCTTTCGACTTCAGTGCTTCCAGAATTTTGCCGAGATAAAAATCCATATAGGCAATTTCGCCGTCGTAGGGATGGTCAACATAATCTTCTTTATAGGGAGAAGGGGGATCATAAGGCAAATGAGGGTCAAAATAATGTATCCAGCTAAAAAACTTATCCTTATAATTATTTTCCAGCCAGGCAGAAAAACGAGCAAAAGTGACCTCAGCCCGCCGCTCGGCATTATTGGTTTTAAAAGGGAGATCTGCCTCGAAGGTATCATCATAGTCTTCAAATCCGCGGTCCAGGCCGAATCTCGAGTCAACAGAAAAGGAGGAAACAAAGGCCGCCGTTTTATAACCTCTGGTAGCCAGAACCTCAGTTATAGTTTTTATCCCAGCCGGAAGGTAGTGGCCATTATCACGGATTCCATGAGCCACAGGTTCAAGACCGGTTAACATTGTGACATGAGAAGGAAGGGTAAGCGGAGCTGAGCAATAGACCCGGTTAAAGCGCCAGCCTTCGCCAGCCAAACGGTCGAGATTGGGCGTAACTGCTTTTTTATACCCATAACAGCCAAGGTGATCAGCTCTGGTAGTATCAAGTGTTATTAATAATACATTGCAAGAAGGAGCTGACCTCAGATCAGTCCCAGGTGTCCTGAATTTGAGGACAGCTACCAGGCCGGCTAAAACAAGGATCAAGCCGATAATCATCCACATCAGGGGCTTACCTTTTTTAGCCCGCCAGCCTGGTTGTTCTTCTGCTTCTTTTAATTTCCTGCTTACATTTCCTTTTGAATCATAGTGGCGGCCAGCTTTTTGCGCAAGCCGCCCATCCCTATCTTTTCTGCTTTTCTTCCTGCTCATCCTGTATTTATTTCCGGAATCTGATTAGGCCCGCCCTCAATGCTCGCTTTTATAAAGCCAAACGCCTGGTTTTCTATTTTATTATCCAACACTATTTTTTTATAAGCTGGAGAATCTGTTCAACCATGCCTACCCGCGGTGAATCCTGTGGCTCTAACTTTAAGAATTTCTCAAAATATTCAGTTGCCTTAGGGATATCATTTTTATTAAGGAAAACGTAGCCAAGCTTAAGCACCGGGTCAGGCCAATCAGGTTTGATACTGGAAGCCAGTTCATAGTATTTTTGAGCTTCATCCAGTTGCTGATTATTGAAACAGACCTCCGCCACATTAAAGGCTACGACTTCATCCTGGGGGGCAGTATCAACCGATTGTTTGAAATACTTGGTAGCTTCTTCCAGGTTATTTTGCTTGAGATAAACCAGTCCCATGGCTGCCAGAGCCTTGGCCTTCATACTGACGCCCATAGCCCGATCATCTTTGGATTTTTCAATCACCTGTTGGTAGGTTTCCAGGGCTTTATCTGTGTCACCTTTTTCCCGGTAACAATCACCAATATTAAGCAAAACCTGATAGGCCGCCGGATTTTTCTCCAGGAATTCTTCATACAATGCCAGGGCTGTATCATATTTGCCTTCTTTATAAAACTCGTTTCCTTCATCAAGAATTTTAAGTGAAGATTCGTCTTCAATAATTGACATCCCGGCAACGGCCTTTTTCAATTTAATGGTCATTCTTGGATTTTTTTCCAGTTGACTGACTGTAACCTCCTGGGTATAAGGAGCATAACCTTCAGCTGAGGCCATCAGCGACCATTTTCCAGAACCAAGACCGATAAAAGACCACTCTCCCTTTTTATTAGTTTTAGCCTCTAGCTGCAGGCCACCGGCTGCTTCCTGGATAAAAGTCACCACCACCTTAGCTCCCACAATGGGTTGATCGTTTTCATCCAGGATAACGCCACCCAGTCGGCCAACACCCCGGCCAGCCTGTGCAAAAAGCAGGGATCCTCCGAGAAAAAACAATATAGTTACCATCGAGATAAAACGCCATTTCAGCTTATTCATCATTACCTCCATTCTCATTATTAAGCAAGACAGCCACGGGCTTAACCCAGGGCGTTTTTATTATTAATTTTTTCTTTTTTCTTTCAGGGCTTTAACCTGAGCCTTTACTTTTTCCTGATTCGGCTCAAGCTGTAAAGATCTTTCCCAGGCGTAAAGAGCTTCATCTGTATCTCCCAACGTATAATAGCATTCGCCTATAGCGTTCAAGACATTGATGTTAGTCCCAAAATGAGCCAGGTACTGCTTGTAATAATTAATTGCCTGTTCGTACTGAGCAAGGGACTGAGCTGCGTTGCCAAGAACTTCCAGAAAATCATAGTTTTGTTGTTGATTGACAAAAGGAGCAGCTATTTCCATTACTTCCTGATATTTTTTCAAGTCTAAAAGGAGACGGCAGAAATCAAGGGCATAAGAGGCCTCGCCAGGATTCTGACGGTAAGCTGCTTCCAAGTATTTGGCTGCCCTGGCCTCGTCCTGGCGATTCCAATACTGGACCCCGAGGGCATGCTGAACTTCAGCTGAGCTGTCGCCATCAACCGGTTGAGTCATCACCCAGGAACGGGAAAGAGTTGGAAGATGGCTGATAAAGAAATTTGCTTTCTGGGTAAGCAATATATTGTTATTATTGTCGGTTAGAGTCACGGTTAGCGTATAATTAGCCGGTGTCCAGTCCTGTAGAGAAATTTCTTCATAAAAAACTTCCCGCCCTTGATAATCAGAGAGCTTTTTCGATAAGGATGTAATCTTATCCCCATTTTCTCTGAAGATTTCATAATTTAGGCTTCCCCCCTGTTTTATTTCTGGAGTCAAACCCCACAGCTGTAATATGAGATAAAGAGTATCACCAACGACAAAATCATTCCTGGGTGAAGGCACAAATTGCAGATCACCAAGGAGAAAAGCCTTATTAAGGCCGCGATATTGATTGTTCCTGGTCAGGCGGTTGGCCAAAATGAGGGGGCTCATCTGCAATCCCCCTTCTGGAATGTTCAGAGAAGCCTCAAAAGAAGTAAATTCCTTGGAAACATAATTCTTGAAAAGGATACTTAGTTTGTATTTGCCTGGCACCAGAGGAAAGACATCCTGAAAGCTCATCAATCTATCTTTTATTCTATCCAGCTGTTCACCACGAAGATTAAGCGGCAGGCGCCGGTCAAACTGATAGACCTGGCGACCATTTTCATCGGTCACAATCCCATTGATGACGATGGTTGTCTGATAGTTGTTCCCATTTTTCTCGAGAGATAGTTTCTTCGGCTCGACAAGATAATGGACATAATAAATCCCGGTCTCAGATTTATAGACGCTAACCAGGGCATCGCTCTCAACATAATTGGCAGTGTATTCAACCTCAATAATATCTTTATATTTAATCAGCTTGTCAGCATAGGTATCTTTGACCTTAAAAACGGGGGCATAGGGAATTCTCTGGTTGAGGAGAATATCAGAAGCGATAGAAGGTCTGATGTCTATCAGGGTTTCGCCCTCAATCAAAGAGAGAGAAACACTGGCCACATTAGGCTCTATATTTACCAGTTTCTGGAAGGCCTGAGTATAATCGGTCATGTCGCCACTATAGTGAGGCATAAGTTTTTGAGGCCCATCTTTAACAGGAGAATACAGGATGTATTCGTTAGTGCTATCAGGCTTATAAAAAACAACTGAAAAGCCATTGGGCAGGCCATAATCAGCCATCCCCTGGTAAAACCAGATTATAGTCGGATATAAATCATAACGATTTTCATATTTTTCAATATAATGCGGCTCTCCAAGCATTATGTATATCCGTCCCATATCTGATCGCCAGCCAGCACCTGGTGATTCTTTACCAAAATGCTGGTTAGCATATTTAATCCGGCGATAGTGTTCCTCCTTAAACTCATTTTCAGGTGTATCCGGATTTGGATCCCGCTGTTTCCAGAAAGCTTCGATAAACATATCCCGCTGTCGGTCGTTCTCCAGACTAAGAAAGACTTCTTTCTCCTTGGGAGAAATGATATATACTACTTCTTCTTCGATCCATTTTTTATATTTCTCGGGCAGGGCCTTGATGAGTTCCTTAGTTGATGAGGATTTAGACTTATTCTGGGCAAAACCAGCTGAGGTGAAGCCAATTAACAGACAGACTATCAGGGCTAAAATCAGCAGGCTCTTTCTTCTCATTACATCTCCTAGCATATTATATTATAATATATAACTCGTTGGTTCAAGATAAGATGCATGAAAAACAACTTGACAAAAACAGGTTGGTGACTTATCTATTATAAAGAATTTCGTTGATATAATTAATGCCTTCCTTGAGTTCCAGGCTTGGGGACGACATTTAAAGGGGTAAAAAGTGACCAAGCAAGTAAAAAAAGAAGTAGTGCAGTCTAAAAAAAGGCAGAATAGAGCCCGTTCTGACAAGATCGAGTTTATGAGTCCAGAGCAGACCTTGCCCACTGAGATGCTCGAAGCCACACTCGATCCGCTCTTTCTATCAAGGGCAATTGAGCCAGAAATCTCATCTTCTAACAAGCTGAAAACTTTGGCTGAAGATCTTGACGAATTAGAACTTCAGGATATATTGCCCAAAAGCGTCAGAAAGCAGCCACCCGCTTCCACCGAGGTGGTTGAGTCTGACCATGATCCGGTAAAAATCTATTTTCGGGAAATGGGTAAGATCTCGCTGCTGACTCAGCAGGACGAAGTTGACCTGGCTCGACAGATGGAAAGAGGCAGAAAAATCCAGTTGAGAGCACTCCTCAAAACGAGATTGGCTATCAAGGATATCCTGGCCTTAAGAGAGATATCAGAGACTGAGCCAGATAAGTTTTTGCGGATTTTCGATGAAACTGATGATTTTGAAGATGATGCTGCCAAGAAAAAGGTTAAAGAAATACGCCAGACACTGGAAAACTTCTATAAACTATCTGAACAGCTTAACTCAATTAAACCTACCGCCCGTTCTGCCTTTCAGAGAGGACGCTTGATTGTCGAGATGTACCAGATTCTGGAAGAACTTCATCTGTCTCCAGAAAAAATGGCTGGCACCATAGAAAGATTAAGAGAAATTCTGCACTTAATGAATGAACTCGAAGAAAAGCGCGAAGAAATTCAGCTCTCCTGGCCTAAGGGCAAGAATAAAGCAGTGCCAGCCACTCTGCAAGAGAAGTTAAAATTAATAAAGGCTGAAGAGAAAACCTACCGGCAGGAAGCCGGGTTAAAAGCCGCTGACCTGAGGAAAATTCTGCTTGATGTCAGCCGCGGCGAGAGAATTCAGAAGCACGCTGAAAACAAGTTGATCGAAGCTAATTTAAGACTGGTTGTTTCTATTGCCAAGAACTATGTTAACCGAGGGCTCAGCCTGTCTGATCTTATTCAAGAAGGTAACTTAGGTTTAATGCGAGCTGTCCAGAAATTTGATTATCACCGCGGCTTTAAGTTCTCGACTTATGCCACCTGGTGGATAAAGCAATCCATTACCAGGGCTATTGCCGATCAAGCCAGGACTATTCGTATTCCCGTGCATATGGTTGAGACCATAAACCGGCTAAAAAAAGTTCACCAGGAACTTGTTCAAAAGACCGGACATGAACCAACTGTCCAGGAAATTGCTGAGGCGGTCAAAATGCCCGTCCAAAAGGTGACCAAGATTCTTCAGGATAGCCAGGAACTTCTTTCTCTCGATTCCCCGATTGGCGATGATGAAGAGAGCTTCCTGCGCGATTTCGTTCAGGATGTTTACAACCCATCCCCGGCTGATATTGTCATCCGGGCTAATCTTAAAGAACAAATTACCAGAGCTATCAACACTCTAACTGAGAGGGAAGCGACTGTGATCAAGATGAGATTCGGCATAGGAGACGGGCAGGAACACACTCTGGAAGAAATCGGCCAGAAGCTCAAAGTCACCAGAGAAAGAGTCCGTCAGATAGAGACCAAAGCTTTGCGAAAACTGGCCGAATCGGCCTTGAGAGATAAATTAAAGTCTTTTTCTGACTCCCCTTCCAATCTGGCCTAGAAATATCTGACATAGCAGGCCTGATCAGGGTTTGATCCCGGCTAACTCATGAGCGACTGCGGGAATTTATGCCCATTTTTTCCAGGGCCTGGTCACCTCTTGATTGAGAGGGAGCTTCACTCGGTAAATAAAGCAGAACCCCACCTTTGATCGGCCTGATTTCAATCTTTTTTTCTTCAGCCAGCTTGTTGGTGGCCTGAACAGGGTCCTGGCCAAAATATTTTTTAAAGGCCTCATTAAATCCACTGTAAACCGAGTGGATACCCTTAAAATCACCCATCCTCAAGGACTTGATGGCCCGAACAACAAACTCCTCAACAGTCAGTTTACCATCAGCATTCGAGTTAAAAGCCTTTTCGGTCATGATTGTTCTCCTTTCTATCATAATGACGTCCAATTTTCATTTTTTACTCATTCTTAAAAATAGGATAATGGAGTATAATAAATATTTTATTAGCCACAAAAGGTGGAGATGTAAAATGATTGGCAAAGATAGATTAGAAAGATTTATATGGACACTGGACGATTTGGTTTTTGAAGGTGAAGAAGGGCAGTCACCTGAACTAGGGATAAATCCTCGAGAAAATAAACTTCTGAGGGATAAGATTCTAAATAAGCAGGAAGAAGTATGGCAAGTATACATTCAAGCTTACGACAAGTCTAAGGAGGGAGGATCAGCGCTCCCGCATACCAAGGCAATGATTGCTGTGCGGGAACTATTTACGGAAACTCCAACTGGATGGGTAAGGAAGGAGAAATAACCAACATGAAAAAAAAAGTCTTAATATTTACCGGTAGCCCGAGGGAAGATAGTTATGGAGCCAGCCTGGCCAGGGTGGCTGCCCGGGGAGTAAAAAAGGCCGGCGGAGTGGCTGAAATCATTAATCTTACCCGGCTAAAACTAAATCCCTGTCAGGCCTGTGACCGTTGCCGTCAGAGAGGCCCGGGCCAGTGCTTTCAAGAAGATGATATGATTGAACTTTACCCGCTACTTAAAAAAGCTAAAGCCATTATCCTGGTGCATCCGGTTTACTGGTTTACCATCAATGCTCAGACGAAAATATTCATTGACCGCTGGTATGCTTTTGGCGGTGACAATTATGTCAGCTTTAAAAATAAAAAGATAGGTTTGATTCTGACCTTTGCTGACAGTGACCTGGCCAGTTCCGGTGCCATCAATGCCATTCAGGCTTATAAAGATATGTTCAACTACCTCGAATCTGATCTGATGGGAATAATTGGGGCCAGCCTGCAGGACAGAGGGCAAGCTAAAAAGGATACCGAACATCGCCGCCAGGCCTATGAACTCGGACAGGAAATGGCTCGCTAAGGTGGCTGAAATAAAAATCTGGTCTGATAAAAAAAGAGTTTTGTACACGTCATATATATGGAGGTTTTCATGAAAAAGTTTATGGGAGGTGATTCCCCTTCAGTTTCAAGTTTTTTAGCTGCTTTATTTGTGTTCCTAAGTTTTATAATCCTTTTTCTGGGGAGCGCGAGAACTGAGCTCGAAGCTCAGGCTACTGGTGAAATCGATATCCCTTATGAAAAGCACGTTTTGCCCAACGGTTTAACCGTTATTCTACATGAGGATCATAAGGCCCCAATTGTGGCTTTTAATATCTGGTATCATATTGGCTCCAAAGATGAAAAACCGGGCAAGACTGGCTTTGCTCACCTTTTTGAGCATCTAATGTTTAATGGCAGTGAACATTATGATGATGACTACTTTAAACCTCTGCAAAAAGTTGGGGCAACCGATCTCAACGGCACGACTAATGAAGATCGGACCAACTATTTTGAAACCATACCTGTTTCCTCGCTTGACCTGGTTCTCTGGCTCGAGTCAGACCGGATGGGTTTTCTTAAAGGTGCCATTAATCAGGCCAAGCTGGATGAACAGCGCGGGGTGGTTCAGAACGAGCTGCGTCAATATGCCAATGAACCTTATGCCGTCACCGAAGAGTTAATCGCCAGGGCTGTTTTTCCGGCTGGACATCCTTATTCCTGGACAGTCGGTGGCTCTATCGAGGATCTCGATAAGGCTTCTATCGAAGATGTCCACAACTGGTTTTCAACTTATTACGGTCCAAACAATGCGGTCATCGTCATTTCAGGTGACATTAAGCCAGCCGAAGTTCTGGCTAAGGTAAATAAATACTTTGGCAGTATTCCACCTTCACCCCCCATAGCCAGGCAATCCGCCTGGGTGGCCAAAAGAAGTGGCGAGCACCGGCAGCAAGTTCAGGACCGCGTGCCACAAGCCAGACTTTATAAAATCTGGAATATCCCCCACTGGGGAACAGATGAAGCTGATTATCTTGACCTGGCCAGTAGTATTCTGGGCGAGGGGAAAAATTCAAGACTGTACAAACGTCTGGTTTATGATGACCAGTTGGCCGATTCAGTCTCGGCTATGGTTGATCTCAGAGAAATAGCCGGTCTTTTTTATATTGTAGCTGATGCCAAACCAGGAGTGGAATTATCCAGAGTAGAAAAAGCTATTGATGAAGAACTGGCTCGCTTTCTAGAGTTGGGCCCAAAGCCGGAAGAACTGGAAAGAGTCAGAACAGGCTACCTGACCAATTTTATTAAAGGCCTGGAAAAGGTTGGTGGCTTTTCTGGCAAAGCCGATATTCTGGCCAGGGCCGAAACCTTTACCGGCCGGCCTGACTATTATAAAGAAAATCTTCGTCATGTACGGCAGGCCAGCCCGGAAATAATTAAAGAGACAGCTCGAAAATGGTTGTCCGATGGCGTCTATGCCCTGGAAGTTTTGCCTTATCCGCAGCTTTCTACTATTAAAACCGACATTGACCGTCAGAAGCTGCCTGAACCCGGTCAGCCACCAACCCCGGCCTTTCCCAGAATTGAGAAAGCAACACTGAGCAATGGACTGAAATTGATTCTGGCCGAACGGCATTCAATACCCTATGTGGAGATGATCTTGATCATCGATGCTGGCTATGCAGCTGACCAGTTTGCTCTTCCCGGCACGTCTTCTCTGGCCATGCAGATGCTGGATGAAGGAACAAAAAAAAGATCATCCCTTGAGATCAGCGAACAACTGGCGTTACTTGGAGCTGAGCTTCGGGCAGGTTCGGCCCTGGATTTTTCCTTTGTTAGCCTCGGAGTTCTTAAAGATAAATTGACCCCGGCCCTTGACATCTATTCTGATATAATTCTCCACCCTGCTTTCCCTGAAGCTGATTTTCGAAGAATACAAAAAATCCAGCTGGCCAGAATTCAGCAGGAAAAATTCTCACCGGTAGGGCTGGCCATCAGAATTTTGCCCGGCTTGATTTACGGCCAAAATCATGCTTATGGTCATCCCCTGACCGGCTCCGGTTATGAAGCCATGGTCAGCCAGCTCAAGAGAGAGGATCTGGTCAAATATCATCAAACCTGGTTTAAGCCCAATCATGCAACCCTGATTATTGTCGGGGATGTAACCATGAAAGAAGTTAAGCCTGAAGTTGAAAAGGTTTTTAAGAACTGGATAGCAGGGGATGTCCCGAAAAAGAATATCGCTAAAGTTCCACTCAGGAAACAGCCGGCCATTTATCTACTTGATCGGCCAGAAGCACCCCAGTCGGTGGTTATAGCCGGCTTGCCTGCTCCTTCTTCTTCCGACCCAGAGGCTCTGGCTATTGATCTGATGAATTTCGTCCTGGGCGGCGATTTTGTTTCCAGACTGAATATGAATATAAGGGAAGACAAACACTGGAGCTATGGCGTTTTTTCCGCTCTTATCGAGGCTCGCGGCCAGAGGCCATTTCTGGTGGTAGCACCAGTTCAGGCCGATAAAACGAAAGAGACTATTGAGGAAATTCTAGCCGAAATCAAGGGCCTGCTAACCGATAAGCCCGTCAGCAACGATGAATATCAGAATGCCAAAAGCAGCCGCATCAATCAGCTGCCCGGCCTGTGGGAAACTATGGCCGGAGTAGAAAACTCTCTCGTCGAACTGGTCAATTTTAATCTGCCTGATGATTATTTTGAAAAATACCCGGCCAGAATTAAAGGTCTCAAAAGCGAGGACCTAAACAGGGCGGCCAGGCAGGTTCTCCATCCAGAAAGCATGATCTGGGTGGTGGTTGGCGACAGGTCAAAACTGGAAAAGTCTTTAAAAGAACTGGGGTTGGGAGAAATATATTTTCTTGATGCCGATGGCCATTTGATAAAATAACCAGGAGAAAAGACGATTTAATATAAAAATTATAATTTTTTTTCAATTTATAGAAGACGGGTGCGACCAAAGAATAATGAGTGTTATTTTTGACTCTCAGCGGGAGGAAAGAAGCAATGACCTTGGCCAGGACTTTCTTTACCTTCTTATTTACATCATTTGTCTTGTTGGTTCCAGGTTATGGGACTCAAACAGTAGAGCAAAACAGTACCAATGAGATAAATAAAGAAATACTGAAAAAAGCTCAGGAAAGTAAAGTTGTCAGGGCTTACCAGCTGACTGAGCCATTTAATCTTGATGGGCGGTTGAGCGAAGCAGTTTATCAGAATCCAGCCATTGATGATTTCATTCAAACTGATCCGGTAGACGGACAGCCAGCCTCCGAAAGAACCAGAGTCTGGGTAGCCTATGATCAGGCCAACCTTTATGTTGGGGCCTTTTGTTATGATTCTAACCCGAAGGGCATCATCGGTCAGCTTGGCCGCCGCGACTATTCCGTTGATTCGGACTGGTTCATATTTTGTCTTGATCCCTATCTCGACCGGCGTAGTGGCTATGCTTTCTGGGTAAATCCAGCCGGCTCTATAATTGACAAGGCTTTATACAACGATATCAGTGAAGACAAGAGCTGGGACGGTCTGTGGGAAGCCAGGACCCAGATAACCAATGATGGCTGGACGGTCGAAATTAAAATACCATTTAACCAGCTACGCTTCTCACGTCAGAGTTCTTATCTCTGGGGAATTAATTTCCAGCGGATCATAAAGAGAAAAAACGAAAAGGTCTCTTTCGCCTGGGTGCCAAAGGAAGACAATGCTTTTGTTTCACGCTTTGCCCGACTGGAAAACATAGAGAAAATCAAGCCAGGCCGGCGACTGGAAGCTTATCCTTATTCGGTCGGACAGGCTCAATTCAAACCAGCTGAGGCTGGCAACCCCTTTGAAACAGGCCATAAATACAAGGGTAATATCGGGCTTGACCTCAAGGCCGGGCTTAAAAGCAATTTGAACCTGGATTTAACCTTCAATCCTGATTTTGGCCAGGTTGAAGTTGACCCAGCTGTTATTAATCTAACTGCTTATGAGACCTATTATGAGGAAAAAAGACCTTTCTTTATTGAGGGCTCTTCTATCTTCAATAACTTTGGCCGGGGCGGAGTTTATATCAGTTCCAATCTTAGCTGGCCCAGCCCGAGTCTTTTTTACAGCCGAAGAATCGGCCGGACTCCTCAGGGTTATGCCACTCATGATGGTTATGTCGACTTCCCTGATAGGACAACCATTCTCGGAGCTCTAAAAATGACCGGCAAATTGGGCTCGGGCTGGAACATTGGACTGATCAGTGCTCTAACTGCTAAAGAATATGCCACCGTCGATGACCTGACCGACCGCTATCGAGATCAGGTGGAGCCGCTGACCTACTATGGAGTTTTGAGAGCTCTCAAGGAATTCAAGGGTGGCCGGCAGGGGATTGGATTTATGTTTACTTCTGTCCTCAGGGACCTGAAGGTGGACAGCCTCGACTCCCTTTTAGCTTCCAATGCCTTTAGTCTGGCCATTGATGGCTGGTCTTTCCTGGATAAAAAGCGAAACTGGGTCATTGGAGGCTGGGCAGGCGGCACCTTGATCACGGGTAGTGAGTCGGCCATTTACCGGCTGCAAAGATCTTCGCTCCATTATTTCCAGCGGCCTGATGCCTCTTATTTGAATCTTGATCCGCAAGCAACTCGACTTTCCGGCTGGGCAGGCAAATTCAGCTTAGCCAAACAACAGGGTCATTCCCTGGTTCTGCTCTCAGCCGGGGCACTTTCGCCTGGATTTGATCCTAATGACGCCGGTTATCAGCGGACCATTTCTGATAAGATCAATTTGCAGGCCATGTATGGCTATCAGTGGACTAAACCGGGCCGAATTTTTCAGCAAGCTCTCTTAATAGGCGGGCTAGAAAGGACCTATGATTTTGGGCGCAACAAGATTTTTGATGGCTGGCTTCTCAATTTCCAGGGAGTCTTCAAAAACTGGTGGTCCATCCTGGCCGATGTTATCTATTATCCGGAGTCCTACAGCAATACTCTGACCAGGGGTGGGCCTCTGGCCCTAATACCTGATGGTTTTTCAGTTGATTATGAGGTGGATTCAGATTCGAGGAAGACTTTTGTTTTTTATCAAACGTTCGATTATAGCTGGACTAAAGACAAGAGAAATCAATGGGACGTCGGCCTGGGGCTTCGCTGGAAGCCGGTGCCTAATTTCAATTTATCTTTTGGTCCATCAGCAGGTCAAGATCGTAATGAAACTCAATGGATTACCTCTTTCCGGGATGAGTTGATGCCCGACACTTTTGGCCGGAGGTATATTTTCGGCCGGATTGACCAGACGGTAGTGGCCAGCGAAATCAGGCTTAACTGGATTTTTAATCCCAGACTAAGTCTCCAGGTTTATCTTCAGCCCTATATCGCCGTTGGAAAATACGACCGGTTCAAACAGCTAAACCGGCCTCGCTCTTATGATTATTTGATTTTTGGCGAGGCAGGCTCGACAATTTCTTATCAGGATAATTATTACCTGATTGACCCCGATGGCAGCGGCCCGGCTGCTCCCTTTAATATTTATAATCCTGACTTTAACTACAAATCACTACGCGGGACAATAGTTTTACGCTGGGAATATCGTCTTGGTTCCCTGCTTTACTTAGTCTGGACCCAGAACCGGGCAGATTATGCTCATCCCGGAGATTTTTCTCTGTGGCGGGACCTGGGTAATTTATTTACTGCCCCCGGCGACAATGTTTTTCTGATTAAACTGACCTACCGCCTTAATCTTTAAACTTTCATCTCAGGCACCAATTAACCAGCAGCGGCAATCGCCTTGACAAGAGTGAAAGATTAGCTAAGATAAACAGCTAATATTTAGTTCAAACTGATCGCGATGAAAGATGCCCTGGATTACTGTTGGCCTACTTACCATCTCTAATGTCTTCATGACCTTTGCCTGGTATGGGCACCTGCGTTTTAAAAACTTACCTCTCTGGAAAGCTATTGTCTTCAGCTGGCTCCTGGCCTTTTTTGAATACTGTTTTCAGGTACCAGCTAACCGCCTGGGCTATGGTCGGCTAAATGCTGCCCAGCTTAAAACCATTCAGGAAATAATCACCCTCTCTATCTTCTCTGTTTTTTCGGTGGCTTACCTGAAAGAAGATTTCCGCTGGAATTATTTGATTGGCTTTTTCTTCATAATCATAGGCACTTTTTTCATCTTCAAAAAATAACCGGCTCAACAACAGCCACCATCAATCAGCTGCCTGCTTTTATGGCATCAACCTGTCGGTAGTATTTGACTATATACTTTTCCTGCACTTCGTATGACCAATGAACATCGCGCATAAACCTGGCCGCTTCTTCCTTATTCCCTTCGCGCAGAAGTTTTATAAACCTGGCATGCTCTTGAATCGAGGATTCTTCCCATTCTTTAACGAAGCCCTGACGCCGGGGAAAATCATAAAGTCTTTTTTTCAAAGTATTGACGATCCGGATGAGCTTTTCGTTTTCGCATAAATCGAGATAGACCCGGTGAAAATTCAGATTTTTCTCATAATAGAGGTCAAAGTCATTAGCTTCTATGGCGTGTTTCATTTCCTGATTCATCTGTTCCAGATAATCAACATCTTTATCACTCATGCGGTCAAAAGATTTTATAATAGCTATGCTCTCCAGTGCTCCAATGATTTCATAATAGTTTTTTATGTCCTGAACGGTCAGCACATTGACGATAACTTTACGCCTGGGCAAAATAGCCACAAAATCTTCACTCTCCAGTTGTAGCAGGGCATCCCGAAGGGGAGTCCGGCTGACACCCAGTTTTTTTGAGGTTTCTTCCATATCAATCACTGAACCGGGCAGGATTTCCCCTCGACGCATTTGTTCCCGGAGAAAATCATAGACCTGTTCTTTAAGAGATTTCACGTTGAGGACTGGTTTTGCATCCATGGGCTTTTCTATCCTCCCTTTAAATTTTAACTCTGATAATAATCTACGTTCTCTGCCATGATAATATCAATCTGAGTCATTATCTTTTCACGTATTTTCTCACCTAAGACGACGTGGCGGAAGAGAGCATAAACACCTTCATAACCCTGACGCTCTGACTGCTGGCTGATCAGAAAATTGATGGTTCTGTCTTTGAGAAGCTTAACGTTGGCAGGGATAGGATCATAGCCGAGGAGAACGAGGCGGCGTTTGCTTCTCTTGGCTTTCCACCACTCAGCCACTTTATGAGTCATAGCATTGGTGACAAAGATACCAGCCAGGTCCCGGTGCTGGCGGTAAAAGGCTTCCAGACTTTGACTGATCTTAAGAGAAGTGGACTGACCGTTAATTTCAACCACCACCGATTCAAATCCCCTGAAGTTACAAGTTCCGTGAAGGAAGCCGTTGATTCTTTCCGCAATGTGATAATCTTCGGGCAGAACCTTCACTACTGCTATTTTCCCGGCTGTTTGACAAATCGTCTGTTTCATCAAACAGGAAGATAAGAGTCCGCTCTGAAAAGCATCCTGTCCGATAAAAGACAGAGGCTTGATACCTGGCACATACGAATCAAAAAAAACAACCGGCAGCTCAGCCGGCAAAGTCTCCAGGACCTGGCCAAAACTCCTGGGCAAAACAGGAGCGGTCAGCAGCCCATCGAAATTTTCTTTAAGGATTTTTTTCCCTGCTAACAGGACTGATTTTTCCTGAAAACGATCAAAGAAAAAAAACTTAACCTGAATACGGTGAGAAGCCAGCTCGCTTCGCGCGCGTTCAATGCCGCGAATAGGCAAGGTCCAGTAATGACTATCCTGTTCTGGCCGGGGAATAAGAACAGCAAAATTAAAAATTTTCTTGAGTTTCAGATTCTTGGCAAAAATATTAGTCCGATAGTTCTCCTCTTCTATAACTCGAAGTACTTTTTTCTCGGTCTCAGGTTTGACCCGGCCACGCTTATGCAGCACCCGGTCAACAGTCCCTATAGAAACCTGGGCCTTTTTGGCAATATCTTTTATAGTAACAATAATAAGCCCTCGACCCTAAATTTTTTTTGCAAGAGAATAAATATTTATCAAATTTCACACTGAAATACAATATTTTTGATCATTTTCCACCATTTTTAATATTTTAATAGCCCAGACCTTCTTTCAGCCGATCATATTCCTGCCATATCTCATAGGGGATGTGGCGGCCAAATCTATCAAGAAATTTTTTTATGTCCTTTAATTCCTCCTTCCACTCAGAGGGTTCCAGCCTGAAAAGCTCATCTAAATTTTCCTGAGGTATGGCTAGACCTGAGAGATCCAGGTCTTTTTCCCCCGGAATTAAACCAAGAGGTGTCTCTTTCGCTCCAGTCTGGCCATCAACCCGCTCTATAATCCATTTAATGATTCTGATATTTTCTCCAAATCCGGGCCAGAGAAATTCGCCCCGTTCATTACGGCGGAAAGCATTGATTGAATAGATTCTCGGCGGGTGCGTCATTAGCTTGCCCATGTTAATCCAGTGCCGGAAATAATCCCCCATGTTATAGCCACAGAAAGGCAGCATGGCCATCGGATCACGACGCAGAACCCCCACCTGGCCGGCTGCTGCCGCCGTTGTCTCTGAGCCAGTCCTGGCCCCCATAAAAACACCATGTTCCCAGGAAAAAGCTTCCGTGATAAGGGGAATCAGCCTGGTTCTCCGGCCCCCAAACATAATAGCCGAAATAGGCACACCAAGAGGATTATCATATTCCTTGGAAAGGGTCGGGCAATTATAAACAGAAACGGTAAACCGCGAATTGGGATGAGCAGCAGGCGTTCCCAGGCCGGGACGCCAGGGCTTTCCCTGCCAGTCCACCATATGAGGTGGAATTGGGCCCTCCAGGCCTTCCCACCAGGGAGACATAGTATCTAAATCCAGAGCAACATTGGTAAAGATAGTCGGATAATAATTGGAATTACGGATCGTTCGCATCATATTGGGATTGGTTTTCATCGAAGTCCCGGGAGCAACGCCAAAAAAACCAAACTCCGGATTAATAGCATAAAGACGTCCATCCGGGCCGATATTCAGCCAGGCAATATCATCACCGACTGTCCAGACGCGGTACTCGGGTAGGGCTGATTCCAGCATGGCAAAATTCGTCTTGCCGCAGGCAGAAGGAAAGGCGCCGGCAATATAGGTGACCTGACCATGAATATCTTCGACGCCAATAATCATCATGTGCTCAGCTAGCCAGCCATATTTCCGGCCAAGCCAGGAGGCGAGGCGAAGGGAAAAACACTTTTTCCCCAGAAGGGCGTTTCCGCCATAACCCGAGCCGACGCTCCAGACGAGATCCTCTTCTGGAAAGTGCATGATATAACGCCGATTGGGATTGAAATCACCGACTGTATGAATTCCCTTGACAAAGTTTTCTGAGCTGCCTATTTTCTCCAGGATCCTCTTACCCAGTCTGGTCATAATCCTCATGCTGACAGCTACATAGGAAACATCAGTAATCTGGATACAGGCTTTAGCGTAGGGAGAATCAGGGTGGCCCATCATATAAGGCAGAACATACATGGTTCGGCCGCGCATGGCTCCGCGGGACAGTTTGGTCAGCAGCTTCTTAGCTTCATCCGGCTGCATCCAGTTGTTGTTAGGACCGGTAGTTTCCCGGTCAGAATGACAAACATAAGTTAATTGCTCGGTCCTGGCCACATCAGTTGGGTGACTGCGGTGAAGATAAGCCTTGGGCCAAAGTTTTTGATTGAGTTCTAAAAAAATATTTTGTTCTTCTATTTTTTCTTCCCGACTTCCCACCTCGATCAGGCGGCGAGCCTCACCCTCTGAACCATCGCACCAATAAATATTTCGCGGTTGAAGAATCTCAGCCTGCTTTTCTACCCATTTCTCGACGGCTGTCGCCATATTGCCCTCTTTCAGATTTTTCTGAAAAATTTTTAATAACACAGAGCCATTTTTTTGTCAAAAAGCTGTTGAGCTGGAGAAAAAGCACCCTGTTGTTCAGCATTCATTAAACACCGACACTTTTGAATTTGAAAGAAAATATTGCGCCTCGGTTGAAGGCTGGCGCCTCTAACCTGAAGACTAACCTGTCTTCAGGTTGTTAGTTCAAGATCATGAGTTAGAAAGAAGCCTATCAAAATATCCCCAGAATAGTCTAATTGTTGACAAATCCTGAGCCAGGTGCAATATTGAAAAAGATGGCAGAATTGGCCATCCAGGAGGATTAAATGGATCGGGAGTGTCTTTGTTTTCGAGGGCGGGCGGTCAGATTAGCGGTCTGCCGGAGTTTACTTTTACTTTTAACTTTTTCATTAGCCTGGTCAGTCCCTCAGCAGGAACAAGAAATTAATAAGCCATTACAATACAATGTTCCCGTGGTACTGAAACTTGTTACGGTCTATGTAACCGATAAGAAGGGTAATCCAGTAGAGGATCTGGGGCTGGAGGATTTTGTGGTGACTGACAATGGTCAGCCGGTGAGGCTGACCGAGTTTGAGAAGCACAGGCTGAAAACAGCTAAGGTTAAGGAGAGCGAGCAAGAGAAGAAGGTAGAGGAGGTGCCAGGCCAATCAACAGCTTCGGCCGGGCAGGCGGTGACTTCTCAGCCAAGGAAGTTTTTATTATTGTTTGATTTTGCTTTTAACAACGCGAAAGGGATTGTGAAAGCGAAGAAGGCGGCGCAACATTTTATGGAGAAGATAGTTCGAGCAGATGATGAAGTCGGTGTTTTAAGCTACTCAATGATTAAGGGAATAACTTTTCATGAGTATCTGACGGAGGATCATGACAAGGTGCGCCAGGTAATAGACTCGATTGGTAGCAAGGACATTACCGGCCGTGCTTCTGAGATAGAGGAGAAGTATTGGATTATGGCTGTGGAACCGATGGGCACCGATCCTTATAAATTGCGAAATCGTGAGGCCGAGCGAGAAGAAGCGAAGCGGATAGCAGAGAACTACATTCTGAGAATGACGGCTTTAGCCCAGGCGCTTCGTTATGAGCCAGGACAAAAACACTTTATTGTTTTTTCTACAGGTATTCCCAGCTCAATGATTTACGGGGGGCAGGCGGGAAATCCCAGTGGTCTTACTGGAGGCGGGTTAAATAAATTCGACGCAGGGGATCGTATGCTCCGGACGGAGAATGAAGACATGTACAAGGAATTTGCTGCTGCCAACTGTGACATATATGCCTTTGATACAAGAGAATCAACCAAAGCGGCCGATATCTTTGCCTATGATAGTATTACCTTTGAAGAAAGTCACCGTAACACCAGCCGCGGTATCTTTACCACGTCTGGGGTCTTCGGGGATCAGGCAGATGTTTTTCGGGATGAGAAGACACTGGGAGGTAACTCACTGAAGAGGATGACGGATTTAACCGGTGGCAAGTATTTTTCGAATATTAACCTTTATAAGAAGAATCTGGAACAGGTTCAGGCTATGACCGGGACCTATTATGTCGTTGGCTATTACATTAGTGAGACAGAGGATGGTCGGTTTCACGAGGTCAAAGTGGAGGTCAAGCGTCCGGGCTGTGAGGTACGTTCTCAATCTGGTTATTTTAGCCCTAAACCTTTCCGTGAGTATACTGATCTGGAGAAGACGCTTCACCTTTTCGATCTGGCCCTGAACGAGAGATCCTTTTCCAGACTTCCTATCAGCTTCCCGATTTTATGCCTTAGCTATGTTTCATCTGGCAGCTCAGAGTTAGAAATACTGGCCAGGATTCCTGGTGAGGTCACAGCTAAGTTCGAGGGAGAGCGCGTCGAATACGTTGCCCTGATCTTCGATGCCAAGAATAACATCCGGGATATCCGTCGCTTGGAATCTAACCCTCGCCCCTACCGCGGTCTGCCACTGGTTTTTACCTTGGCGACATCAATAGAGCCCGGTGAATATACGTGCCGGCTGGTTATCCGGGACATGGAATCTGGCTTGAGTGCGGTGAGCTCGGCCTGGACCTCCGTCCCTGTGACGACATCATCGGGTCTCAAGCTCGGGACCCCACTCCTTCTTCAGGAGGAAAACGGTTGTGTTTTTCTCGAGGCGGGCTCGGATAAAGGACGCTCGACCTTTCCCTGGAAAGAGATTTATGCTTATGATCGAACCACCCTTGTTCCCATTTTAGGAGAAATCCCTGGTTCCAGGCGGCAACTGCTCGCAGTCATACCTTTCAGCGTGTCCGGGTCCAGCGAGGCGGATGTTGCCCTGTCGGCACAGTTCATCGAGGCGGCTACGGGTCAGGTTTGGCCAGTTACTGCCTCTCTGGTTGGAACCTTTCGACATAACAGGGGAGAAACGGCCATCATGCAGATTCCGCTTCCACCATTAAAACCAGGGGATTATTTCTTTTATGTCAATGGACTGGATCGCACTTCCAAAACGGTTGCTTACAACCAGATTGCCTTCTCAGTAGGCGAAGACTGAACCGACTGGATTGTGTAGCAGCTGTTCATTCAGGAAGAACATCCGACTTAAATCGAGCCAGCTAGGAACTAATGGTTAAGATCAGACAGTGTATTGTTTTAGGCTCTGGACAATTCACATTCTGTATAAAAGGCGAAAAATCTTGAAAACTCCCTGATTATTCTATTCAAGCCTTTAAATATCGGGAACTTAAGGTAGTTAATGCTGTCCTGGTATCCGGGGGAGACTAACTGCAAGATAACGATTCCTTATCTTTTCCGGGGCAATAATGAAACATGTCGAGTGGATAATTTCTGGACAGCGGCCGGTCTGAAGACCGGCCAGCACACCGGTAATAGATATAGTGATTCTGATATTTACGAAGCGATAAAAGCAACTGCTAACAGTCTAAAAACCAATCCAGAGCGAAGAAAAGGGAATTGTCCTTGACAAGACCTTAGCTGAGCATAATATTTTAATAATAGTGGCAGAATGGGACCACGGCGAATATAAAGGGAGCAAATCGCCGTTACACACAAGGCCAGGCAGCCAGATTAATTGTCAGTCTGGTTTTAATTCTGTTCCTGGCTTTCAGATTTGCCTGGTCGGATCCACAGCAGGAACAGGGGCTCAATCAGTCTCTCCAGTACAAGATTAATGTCGTCTTAAAACTCATTACCGTCTATGTAACCGATAAAAAGGGTAACCCGGTTAGTAATCTGACTCTTGAAGACTTTGCTGTTAGCGACAATGGTCAGCCGATGAAGCTGACGGAGTTTGAAAAGCATATTGTCAAGGCCCCTGATGGTGGCAAGGCGAGCTTATGAGATCGAGAAGAAGTACTGGCTCATGGCCCAGGAACCAAGCCAGGATACCGCGAAGGCACTTCGCGACGAAATTAACCGCAAATCAGAGCGGCAGGAAAGCAAGCGCGTCGCAGAGACCTATATGGTCAGGCTGACCTCCTTAGCCAGGGCTCTCTGCTACGAACCGGGACAAAAGCACTTTATCTTTTTTTCAAATGGTATTCCCGGTTCTTTGGTCTATGGGCATCAAGTTACAAGTCCACAGGGTTTCAGGGATGCACCGCCCAAGATCGAGATGCCCGACTTTGCCCTTAAGACGCTAAATGAGGAGATGCACAAGGAATTTGCCACCTCCGACTGCGTTATCTACGCTTTTGATACACGAGAATCAGCCATGATGACCGATCTCTTTGCTTATGACGAGATGACCTTTGAAAATATCTCTCCCTTTACTAGCCGTGGCATGTTTATGAATAGCGGAGTATTTATGGATTCTACTAGCGTCTTCCAGGACGAAAAGACGGCAGGTGCCGATTTGCTGAAGGGTCTGGCCGACTTAACCGGTGGTAAATACTTTTCAAATATTAACCTCTATGAGAAAAACCTTAATCAGGTTCAATCCCTGACCGGGAGCTATTATGTACTGGGTTATTACATCGGGGAGAGAGGATGGCCGATTTCATGAGGTCAGGGTGGAGGTAAAACGGCCGGGCTGCCAGGTTCGGGCTCAGTCTGGATATTTTAACCTGAAGCCTTTTCATGATTACACGGATCTCGAAAAAAGCTGCACCTGTTCGAGCTGGCACTGAACGAGCGATCGTTCTCCTGGCTACTTTGTCAGCTTTCCGATTTCGTGCCTTAGCTTGGCCTCGGCTAAAGGGTCAGGGGTGCAAATCCTGGCCAGAGTTCCGGGTGAGGTCACAACTAAGTTCGAGGGAGAGCGGGTCGAATACATGGCTTTGGTTTTCGATAGTAAGAATGAGATCAGAGATGTCCGTCACCTGGATGCTGATCCCCGTCCATATCGCGGCCGGCCGATAGTTTTTACCTCAGCAGCACCGGTTGAGCCAGGCTATTATACCTGTCGGCTGGTTATCCGGGATCTGGAATCTGGCTTAAGTGCGGTAAGCTCGGTCAGGGTGTTTGTCCCAGCTACAGCGCAGTCTGGTCTCAGGCTTGGAACGCCACTTCTTCTTCAGGAGGAAAGCGGTTGTGCCTACCTCGAGTTGAGCCAGCGTAATGGGCATTTGACCTTACCCTGGGCACAGATTTATGCCTTTGATCGAACGGTTCTGTCACCTATTGAGGAGAAAATATCGGCTCAGACCGGGCGCCTCCTCGCCCTCGTGCCTTTCAGTGTTCCCGGTGTCAGTGAACCTGACGTTGCTCCGTCAGTGCGGCTGGTTGAGGCGGGTACAGCCCAGGCCTGGCCGGTTACTGCCTCTTTAGTCGGCACAATCCGGCACAGCTGGGGAGAAACTGCCATTCTGGAGATTCCAATACCAGCGCTAAAGCCCAGGGATTACTTCTTCTATGTTAATGGTCTGGATCGTACTTCCAGAACGGCTGCTTATACCTTCACAGGCTTAACAGTTCGGGAAGACTGAGTCTGTTCGGGTAGATTTCTACCCAGGGAGTAAGGAGGCCCGGCTTTCACCTGGCTGGATGCCGGGGAGAGATGTTCTCTCAGAAACGACCTGGCTAACGGCAGCAGTTTTTTAGTCTTAATGATATAAAATATTTATTCAGTTGACATTTTGGTGGTGATCGTGAGATAAAAAGGACTGTGATTGTCAAGAGCGTGATACTTTTATATCTTTAATAATCAACGGGCGATATAGATAATCCAGAAATTCATATAAGCTGAAGTTCTGCTATGAGGTTTAACATGGGCAAACATGGACTAATTCTCATTGTGGCCAGCTTTTTGCTGGCGGCTGGCTGTACTTCTTCCTATCAACATCAGGATGAATCTAAAAAGCTTCCTGATTATCCCATTCAAGCTGTTAATTACTGGGAAGTTAAGGTAACTGATAGTTTCTGGGCACCCAGGATGGAGACCAACCGCCAGGTAACCATCCCCTATCTTTTCCGGATGAATGAGGAGACAGGCCGGGTTGACAATTTCCGGATAGCGGCTGGCCTGAAGACCGGTCAGCACACCGGTAAAAGATATAACGATTCTGATATTTACAAAGCGATTGAAGCGGCTGCCTGTAGTCTGAAAACCAATCCAGACCCGAAATTGAAGGACCAGATTGATGAGCTGGTGAATATTATTGGGCGAGCTCAGGAACCGGATGGCTATCTCTATACTGCCAGGACGATTGATCCTGAAAACCCGGCTCCAGGAGCTGGCCAGGAAAGATGGTCAAATTTAAGAGTCAGCCATGAACTTTATAATCTTGGTCATCTCTACGAAGCAGCTGTGGCTTATTATCAGGCTACAGGTGAAAAAAATCTTTTAGACCTAGCCACCAAAAGTGCCGATCTGCTGGTTAAGACCTTTGGCCCGGATAAGCGACGGGCTTTCCCTGGACACCAGGAAGTTGAGATTGGCCTGGTCAAGCTTTACCGGGTGACTGGTAACGAAGATTATTTGAATCTGGCCAAATTTTTTCTGGATGAACGAGGTCGTTATCACGGGGGTGAAGTTTATCATAAAAATTCACCTTTTTATATCTACAATTCTGAAGAATATCTGCAGAATCACCGGCCGGTGCTGGAGCAAACTGAAGCTGTTGGCCATGCTGTAAGGGCGGCTTATATGTACAGCGCCATGCTGGATGTGGCTGCTCTTGGTAGCTGGCCGGAATATGCCAGGGCCAGCGAAAAGCTATGGGAAAATGTAGTCAATAAGAAACTTTATTTAACCGGGGGGATAGGCTCGACCGGAGAATATGAAGCATTCGGAGCTGATTATGAACTGCCCAATGAGCAGGCCTATGCCGAAACCTGTGCGGCCGTCGGTAATGCTTTCTGGAACCAGCGCCTGTTCCAGTATGAAGGAGATGGGCGGTATATTGATGTGCTGGAAAGAATTATTTATAACGGCTTACTGTCAGGAGTAGGGCTGTCCGGTGATAAATTTTTCTACCAGAATCCTTTAGCTTCGAGAGAGAAATATGAAAGAAGCAGCTGGTTTGAAGTGGCCTGCTGCCCGGCCAATGCTGCCCGTTTTCTGGCGACTTTCCCCGGCTATATTTATGCCCATTCAGCTGATGAAGTTTTTATCAACCTTTTCGTGAAATCGACCGCAAATTTTGAATTCAAGGAGACTGAACTAGAAATAGTCCAGGAAACGAGATATCCCTGGTTTGGTTCAGTTAAGATTGGAATTAATCCCAAACGAGTCAGAGAATTTACACTCTGCCTCAGGATACCAGGCTGGGCTCAAAATCAACCACTCCCGGGAAATCTCTACAGCTATCTTGCCGGAGAGAGCGGCCAGATTATGATTAGGTTAAATAGAAAACTGGTGCCAGTTGAAGTTGACCGAGGTTATCTTCGTTTGAAAAGAAAATGGATAAGGGGGGACGTCATAGAAATCCTTTTTCCGCTGGAAATAAAAAGAGTTGTTGCCCATGAAAAGGTAGAAGAAAACCGGGGAAAGGTGGCGCTGGAAAGAGGTCCCATTGTTTTTTGTGCTGAGGGGCGAGACAACGGAGGTACAGCCCTAAACCTGGCTCTGTCCGATTCGAGCAAGCTTCAGGCCTGGTATCGCGACGATCTGTTGGGCGGAGTAGAGGTAGTGACAGGAAGTGGTCTGGCCCTTGATGAACAGGGCAAGGAAAGCCGGAAGCAAAATCTTTTTCTAATTCCCTATGCGACCTGGGCTAACCGCGGCCCCTGGGAGATGGCTGTCTGGCTCATCAGAAAACCCTCATAAAATGAAACTCGGTTCTTTTCGCTTTTCTTTTAGTCTTATTTTTGAGGATAACCGACTGACTGAGCAATCATAATATGTTGCTCGGGACGAAGCTTCATAGCCCTGGCCAGCTCTTCTTTATTGATCATAGCCCTGACCACCGTTGACAGCCCCTCTGAAGCGCAGAAAAGATAAACATTTTGAGAGATGTAGCCGGCATGGTTAGCAGAGTAAAACAGCTTATCTTCATCTGAGCCGCTCGGAATTTTAGCATAATCAGCCACATAGATTATATTAAGCGGGGCGGTTTTAACGAAATCCTGAGTTCCGGTTAAGGCCCGGATATCATCTTTGAAAATCTGGATTAGTGCCATCTGTTTGGCATCATAGAGGAAAAGTCCATCGGTAGTGGCTACATAAACATCGATATTTTGCCAGTTAACAGCTGTCGGGGCAGTCCTTTTCCCGGAGTCAGGACGGTTAATGCCATTGGCTGCCCAGAGGAGGTTGGATAAGGTCTGAGGGGACAGCTTTTGCTGGCTGTAGGAACGGTTGCTCTGTCTGAGTTTAAGACACTCCATCAAAGGCTTACCCCCTTCCATTTGGGGAGCAGGTAATTTGATAATCTGGGCCTCCTCTGCCTGGCTAATGGGCGTTGATACTGGAAATAAACTGAAGCCAAGATTAAAAGCTGCCAGCCAGAAAATCAATAATAATCTCATCTTGACCTCCTTTTCCTTTCTATTAAATTAGACTTGCTACCCGTCTTAATACCTAAAATTTATTATAAATATATTTCTACAACTGTAAATAGCTGGTTGGCCATACTGACCATTTGAATGAAATTGATCAGTCACCGGATACTTAAAGAGGTGAATGGAGCATGGCTTTATATAGCTAATGCGCTTGGTTAACAACATAGTGAAAGCTATCTTTTATTTCAGCTTTCATGACCAGTCCCCAACCGTCTTTCTTCCTTTCAGCCACAATCATTTCCTTCGGATTAATATTAACAACAAAAAACTGTCCTGGTTCTGGATCCTGCTGTCCAGAACCAACACACCAGGTGTTAATTCCTTTCCAGTTTATAAATTGTGAAAGATGGGAATGTCCCCAGAAAATGGCGATGACATTATAATTTTTTATCGCCTTATAAAAAAGCACTCTCTCGTTTTCAGACCACCAACCTTTACTCCATTCATCGAAGCCATAGTGCTGAATAATAACCACAGGCCGGCCGCTCTTACCAACATTCTTATCCAGATCATCAATCAGGAATTCCAGACTGTGCTCCGGATATTTCCAGGAACCCTCAAAGTACGTCCCCCAGGGATTGATAATATCTTCTCCACCTGATCCTGGATAAAGGTTAAGATGGATGAAATGCACGTTTTCCCAGTCCCAGGAATAATGCAAGCCAGTGGTATATATTCCAGCCTGCCTCTTACGCTGTAGATTCCTTCCCCTGACCTGCCAGCGAATGTAATCTTCTTGACCGCCATCATGATTACCGACCCCTTCGTACACCGGGAAGGCCAGCCGGCCCTCACCATTCAGACCATAATCAGCCACAAATTGCTGCCAGAAATAGGGTGCATCTTCGGCTCCACCCTCATCCACTAAGTCGCCCAGCACCAGCACGCCACGCGGCGTCCGAACCAAACCTCCCCCTGCTTCTGCTGGAAATTTTGTTCCGGGAAGACCATTCATAATATCAATCGTAGTCTGATTGGCACTATTGATAGTCAGGCTGGCACCATAATGAGTATCTGAAACCAGATAAAATGTCAGGTCATCTTTGACTTCTCGATCTTCAACCCTGAAACTCCAGATCTTTCCCCTGGCTGAGGGCAGACTACCATTGTCCGTCTCGACACGCCAGTAATAAGTCACTCCATATTCAAGCGGCAAAGGTAGATGGCAGCAGCTAATCTCTGGCCTCAGTTTTGAAATCCGCGAGGTTCCACCCGCTTCAACTTTTGCCAGAGAGGTATCAAAATAAATATTCTGACTTACTGCCCACTCACCGGGTACCCATTTAAGCTCAATTAAGCTCTTTTTAACCCCGGCCATTTGATGGCGAGGAAACGGGCAAGTAGCTTCACCGGCATCAACCCCAAAGCTCCAGACTTCGCCCCGATGTTTGACTTTTCCAGCCGAATCGAGCTCATCAACTTTCCAGAAATATGTTCGGCCAGGCAGGACTTTAACTGGCCCAAAAAAATTTTCGCCGGAAGTTGTCAGCCATTTATAGGAAGACAGGTCCTTTTTACTCTGCTGGATGCTGTCTTTGTCTTCTCCAAAATAAACCGCAAAAGAGGCAATATTGTCGTCTCCCTTCTCCCATTTCAGGCAAGGCTCAAGTGTTTTTATTGTTTCTTTATTTCCAGGAGATGGATCAAAGGTGGAAAAGAAGCCAAGAGCATGACGAATTTCAGGAGCAGACAAAACCCGATCATAAATATCTACTTCAGCGATGGAGCCGAGGAGTAAATTATAGAAAGAGCTTCTTTCAGCCCTAAAGCCTCCTCCCAGATAAATCTCTTGTTCTTCGCCAGTCTTGAGCTGCATGGTCTTCTCGGTATTTAATTCACCGTCAACATAGACTCTTAGCCTGATTCCGTCATAGGTAAAAGTTAGATGATGCCAGGTAGCCGAAGAAGGAATCCCTCCTTCATATCCTAGTCTTTTGGCGGTATTCTGACTGAAGGCACCATCATAGGCTCTGCCTAGTGCAAAAGCAGTATCGGTCCCGGATGAAGAAGGCCAGTATAAAATAATCATTTTTCTATCAATTTCAGGGGCGAATACCCACAGAGAAACTGAAAAGGCATTTCGGGCAGTTATGGTCCCTGCAGAATTAAGTTTCAATTTAAGGATCTGGTCCTTCCCATTAAAAGTTACCGCTCGGCGGCCGGCCACAACTTCAGTCTTCAGGGACCCAGAAAAACAGATGAATTTGCCCCCTATGCGACCCTGATTAAGCCATTCCATCGTCTCGCCCGCAGGAAGGAGGCTGGCCTTCAATTCTATAAGGGGTGTCTCTGCATAGCTAAAATTTACTAAAAAGCCAAGTACGAGAATCAAAGAAAAATAAACTAACCTTTGTTTCTTCATTACCTATTTTCCTTCTTTATAAATCAATAATCAGAAGTCCTGTAGACTGCTTTCCGGTCCAGACCTGTCTGGTCCTGTCAGTCGGCGATGCCTGAGGACCCAGCGCGTCCCGAAGAGTAGCTTCAGCCAGACCAGGTTGTGCAGGGTCAAAGGCTATAAGGAGCAGAAGAATTGTCTCATGGCCTTCTAATCGCTTTTCAGTTCGTAAAGAGTGATGCTCAGGGATGGCACGGTCAGTCGGCCGGGTCGAAATTCCTCTTTAACTTCTTCAATCTTTACTTCTGGCTCCTGCCCGGGCACATTTTTAGCTTTTTCATTGGTTCCGGTGATTCTGAAAACTTTATCCGTTTTGAAACCAGTCAGTCCTTGCAGGCTGACAGCTAGTATTTGAGCCTCAGCGGTGGGATTAATCACCGCTATGGTCAAAGTCTTTCTGTCTTCTTTCCAGGCAGCCATGATATCCAGTGGCTCGCTCTGCCCGCTTATTTTTACCGGTAAGGTGCCGAATTCATTTCGATAGAGCTTGAGAACCAGACCGGTCGTATCAAAAACAGCCTCAGTCTTCGAAGTCTTAATCGCCCCGATGACATTGACTGTCTGAGCATAATTGGCCATATAGATAAGGTCAGCCTGACGGTAATATTCGTGGAGGCCGGCTGCTATACCCAGTGCATCTTTTAAAAAATATTGAGTGCCCAGCTCACCGTAAATATATGGCCCGTACCAGTAATTCCACTCATCCAGCGCAATTTTGATCTCTTTGCCTTTGAGCTCGGGAATAGTTTTCCGATAAGCACGATGGGCCTCAGCTATTCTTTTTATCGCCCGTGGCACCTGATAAACATGGCTCAAAAGGCCTGGACGTTCTCCGACATAAAAGTGTTCACTTATAAAGTCCATATAATCAGTGCAATTCTTCAGCATGCCTTCGCTCCACTGGCCAACTGCTCCAACCCCAACAATTTTTATGGCTGGGTCTTTAGCTTTCATGGCCTGAGCGAAGCGGTTGTGCTTCAGAATATAATCCTTAAGCGGCATATGTCCGAGCTGCCAGTCACCATACATTTCATTACCAATTGACCAGAACTGACAGCTAAAAGGCTCGCTCTGCCCGTTTTGAGCTCTGAGCCGGCCCAGCGGGCTATTGGCTGGACCATTGACATATTCAACTTCTTCGGCGGCTAAAGTCTCATTGCCCTGGCCACTATTAACGGTAATATAAGGCTCGGTTCCAACCAGCCGGCAGAAACTCATAAATTCATGAATCCCCACATCGTTGAGTTCAATACCCTCCCAGGCTGGATTCTTGCGCGGCGGACGACGGTCAGGATCACCGATTCCATCCTTCCAGTTATAGCCTGAAACAAAGTTACCGCCCGGCCAACGATAAACAGGTGAATTTAGCTCGCACAAAAGTTTAATCACTTCCGGCCGGAAACCTTCCAGGTTATCAGCGGGCATGAGAGAAACGGCGGCCAGCTGGAAAGCTTCCTGGCCGTTGCTCACAATTTCCAACTGGCCGTGGTCAGTCGTCACGTTGGAGACAAAAGAGAAATAATATTTTTCAAAATCGGGAGTTATCTTATCCATTATAACCGGCTCCCCGATCGTCTGGCCATTTTCTCCATTGACCAGCCTGATTTCAAGAGGAAGAACACCAGGGTCACCGGCCAGAACCACCCGGCCTGTATATTTCTTACCAGCCCGGAGAGCCAGCTCACCCTGAGCCAGTCCGGCCGCCTGTCCGTCGCCTTTAAGCCTTATCTCCGGGATGGGCACACCGGCATAAGTCAAAAGGGGATTCATATGAACAGAGTGGGGCTCACCATAAATCTTCCAGGGAGACGGAGCTTCGCCCACCGGAAAATAAAACTTACGATCTTCCAGCATCTCGGCCCAGAGGCCTTGATAAATGCAGCGACCAAGATGCTCAATAAACTGGCCGTAAATGTATTTAGAGACAGGAGTCAGAATTTGACGGGCATAAATTGTGGCCTGTGGTTTTAAAGTCCTCCCGGAAATATATTCAAGTTGAACATCATCGAACCAGGCTTCTCCACTGACTTTTCCCCAACCGCCAAACAGGCAGTTGATCTGCAAGGCATCATTTAAACCGCTATCAAAAACCAGTTCGATTCTGGTCCAGTCATTTGTCCCGGTCAGGGCCCTGGTCTCCATCCCCGGCTGCTGATGGATGTTGAACAGAACACCTTTCCCCCCGGCTGATTTAACAGCTCTGGTCTTAATCCAACCGCTTAACCTGTATCTGGAATACGGTTTGACTTTGACGATGGTTGACCAGGAAGCGTCGGCACCATCGGTTGAGCTGATTTTGACACTTCGCTGCCCACTTCTGCCCGGGCTATCAACTTCAAAAACCGCTTCTGGCTGATAGATCTGCGGCCACCAGCCCAGTGGCTTTCCATCTTTGAGCTCCTCAAAAGAGGAATTGACTATCAGCTGCTTCTGAACTTCCTGCGCAAACAGCACAATTAAAGAAGTAAAAAAGAGAAAGAGGACAAGGAAAAAGCTACTCCCGGCGATGATTCTTTTCGCCCGCCCTGAAGGGGCACCATTTTCTTTTTTCAGATTTTCAGACCGCCACTGAGCTAACATCAAAACCTCCTGTTTGTTTCTGCCATTAAGCCTCAATCTGCCTAATTGACTTTCCATTCCTGAAGACCGGCCGAAAAATCTTTCTGCATTTTCAGCTCCAGTTTCAGGGCTGTCGTCGTCACAGGCGAAAACTTAACCACATTGTATTTATCCTTTTCCACACCGTAGGTGCCTTTGCTTTTGACCTCCACCCACTCGCTGCCTTTTTTATAATAGAGTTTCCAGGAGGCAGGCACCCGGCACTCACCTTCGCCTGTATCATCAAACCAGTAAACTGCCACCTCTGATATTTTGACCGGAGAGGACCATTCGTAACTTACCCATTCGGTTGTTCCTTTTTTGGGCCACCAGTGAAGATAACCGACTGAATGATCGTTGGAGTTCTCCGGTTCATATTGATCATTGATGAATTTAGCACCCTTTGCTCCCTCAGAGGCCTCAACTCTAGCCTTTGAAGCTAAAGACGGCTCGGGCACTGGTCTGACCCTGGCTTCTTCTCTGGCCAGCCAGACAGCCATTTCACCTCGGCCGCGATGAACCCAGGCATAGTATGGAATCAAAGAGATGGTCTGGGCCTGGCTTTTCACCTTTCCCTTCTCCAGCCTGTAAGCTTTTCCTTCAGCCTCAACCGTGACCAGTCCGCCCAGCAGGTCAGGCCGGTATTCAGCCCGCAGCAGGGCACCAGGCGGAAGCAGAAGATGGCTTACTCTTCCCTGATTATCAGCCCATTCGGCACAATAGACAATCGGGCCTCTTTCCACAGCTACCAAGCCATTATCGTCTTTGACCTTCTCGTTGGCTAAAACCTGATGGGGTTCCATGGGCAGGCTAATTTCAACTGTGTCGCCAGGCTTCCACTTTCGAGCGATAGGCAGAAAACCCTTTTCGAGCTTTAACTCAATTTCCTGATGATTGATTTTAACCACCGGCTTTGCCCCTGTCTTTTCAGCATAGGAATATAAATCACCTGGTACCGGCTGTCCCAGCGCCCAGCCTGGAATTCTCAGCATTAAAATAAGCCTGCCTTCTTTCTCGGGATTAACTGTTAGCTTGATATCTCCTTCCCAGGGATAACGCGTTTCCTGCTCAAGTTTAACTCTTAAGCCATTAACTTCCACCTGACTGGAGCTCGCCCCATAAAGATTGACAAAAAGCCTGTCGCCTGAAGTAGCATAAACATATTGACCCATCTGAGGTAAAAAGCGGGCAATATTGGGCGGGCAGCAGGCACAACCAAACCACGGAGTCCGTTCATGCTGACCAAAAGAGGCTAAAGGATTGGCGTAAAAAAATCTGTCGCCAGAAAGCGAGATACCGCTTAACACGCCGTTATAAATTATCCGTTCAAACACATCAAGATATTTAGCATCTCCTTCGAGAAGATACATCCGGTAGTTCCAGAAAGCATTAGCAATAGAGGCACAGGTTTCACAATAGGCCGAACCATTGGGCAGGTTATAAGCTGGCCCAAAACCTTCCCAGGCACCGGTTGAACCAATTCCACCAGTGAGATACATCTTTCTAAAGACAACATCTTCCCACAGCTTTCTCAAAGCCTGAACATAAGCTTCATCTCCGGTTAAGGCTGCTACGTCAGTCATAGCTGAATACATATAAGCTGCCCGCACAGCGTGGCCAACCGCCTCTGTCTGCTGGGTCACCGGTAAATGATCCTGCGAATAAAAACCGTAAAGCTTATGCCCCTGACTATTGCCGCGCTGGTCGAGAAAGAATTTAGCCTGGTCAAGATATTTTTTTGCACCAGTCAGACAATAAAGTTTAACCAGCCCAATTTCAATTTCCTGATGTCCAGGTGGAACCATTAATTTCCCTGGGCCAAAATCCTTAAGGATCAGGTCAGCACTTTTTAGAGCGATCTTGAGGAGGTTTTTCTTACCGGTAGCCTGGTAGTGAGCTACAGCCGCTTCATAGAGATGCCCCAGATTATATAGCTCATGAGAACTTTCTTCATTTTCCCATCTTTTAGAAGCAACCCAATCCTTGAAAGGAATCTCCCCTCCTTTATCCTTTATTGCTCTGGCCGTGTAGATATAGCCGTCCTTTTCCTGAGCAGCTGCAATTTTAGCAATTAGCTGATCCAGGTATTTATCAAGTTCAGGGTCAGGATGGAGCATTAAGCTATAAGAAGCAGCTTCAATGGCCTTATATACATCAGAATCGTCAAAAGGGTAGTTGGAACAAAAATTCCCCTGTCCCTGAGGACTAGCCAGTTCAAAATTCTTTACCCGGCCGGTCTCTTCTTCCTGTCTAAAAACGTGGGGAATGGTCACCTTGAGATCATTTTCAATCCTCTTTTGCCAGAAATTGTCACGAAAATTAACCGTCGTTAGCTTTGAAGGTTTAATTCCATAATTTTTTTTCGCCTCAAAGCTTCCTGCTATAAGGCAGCCGAGTCCGACCACCAATAAAAAGCTCAAAGCAAGAGAAACCTTCTTTTTCTTTAACATCCTGACCTCCTAAAATTAACACAAGATATCTAATATATCTTATTTGACATTTCACCAAAACTATGTTATTTATTCCTAAGCACAGATGAAAAATTTGTTTGAACTTCAATATAAGGGACAGGAAATAACCCTCCCTCTTTTATAAACCTCTTTCCCCTCACCATCCCCCTGAATAGGAAGGGCGCCCACCAAGGGGTGCCCCTTCTATTTTTCAGTGACTTTTGCCCTGTGTTGTGGTGGTGTAAATGAATATTCTTAATCAATTGCTCTCCTCTGCCTCAAACTCAGTCTCTTGCAAAATCACTGACCTTGAATTGAGCGATTAGCTCAGGCTTTTTTTGATGAGACCTGTTTTTTCTAATATGGTTCACCTGCTTTCAGAACTATTTTATGCTTGCTGGGGCAATCAGAGAATTCCGCTCTTTTGCTACAGTAAAAAAGACAATTGTTTTGGACATTTCTCTCATCATCGGGAGCCTCCCTGATTTAGAGGAAAATATCTCTCCTTATTTTTTATATATCAATCAAAGGAATTTTGAAATTATCAATTTAATATTTCTACCAGGCCAGCTCCCGGGTTTACACCGTTAAAAGAACTGTTTTTCTTCCCCTCCATCCGGCTGAAAAGAAAAAAAACGGGGGAAGAGACTGACTCTTCCCCCGCCAAAAATATTTAGCAAAGGAGCTGTCTTTAGAACTTGTATCTGATAGAGAACTTGAAAAGCCTGGTGGCAGAAATGCTGGTTACCCGTCCGTAATCATAATCCATAGTATAGGTGCCCTGATTTGTGCCTTCAGCCACAGGGAACCATTCACTGATTGGGTTCAGACCATAGTTGACATATCTGTTGCCAAGCAGATTGTAAATATCCACAAAAGCACCGATGGTACCGAAGGGCAACTTGAATTCTTTTTCCAGATGGAAGTCAAAGTTAGTATAATCCTGCTCTCTTCTGGATCCGTTTTGTTCCAGCATCACCCAAACTGACCAGGGAACAATATTATTAGCATCTGCCCAATCATCAGGCGGAACAATGCTCACACTGCGTCCCCAGGGATAGCCAACCCGGTAATTCAGGAAGAAGGAGGCTACAAAACCATAGGGTAAATCAAAAGTGCCATAGAGTTTCATCATGAACGGAACATCGTAGCCGTCTCGACCCGGAGCATTAACAAAATCATTCGGGCTGTCACCGCAGGCGAAAGAGGTTGTCTTGGAAAAAGTAGCAGAACCACCAAGAGACCAGCCATGGGTAAATCTCTTGTCAAAGCTCAGTTCGAGGCCGTCATATTTGGTAAAAGCCTGAGGGAAATTGGTCTTGATATAAACCATGGTGTCGTATGGTGAATCAGCGCTCATAAAATAAACAGTAACTGTCTGTTCTGGGAAGGCTCCATAAGCTGGCACTGTAGTGGTAAAAGGTACGTACCAGTTTGCAGCCTGTTCGAGTGTATACCAGTATTTTTCGGTGGCCAGATCATATTTACCCCAGCCGAAAATATCGGTCTTTTTCTTATGGACGTAGGTCAATTTGACAGCGAAATCTTTAAATAGCTGATGTTCAACACCGGCGGTAAATTCATCGTGGACAGGAGCATGAAGATCAGGATCAACCAGTCTTCTAAGATAATCCGGATCAGGCAGTTTGAAATCGCCCAGGCTCCAGCGATACTCATAGTAATCAGTTCCCGGGTTATCAGGCTGCCCATTTTCATTGAGATCCCACCAATTAAATTCATACTGGCCCATAACGGCCGGAGAAACTTCTGAGAACCACATGACTGGTACCTGTTCAGAATAACGAGCATAGGATAACTTCAAAGCAGTCTTGCCATTGCCAAAAATGTCATAGCTCAACCCGATCCGTGGGGAAATACTGGTAAAAGACATAACATCTTTAATTTCAGGCACTTCAAACGGGCCAAAAGGATTGAAACCAACCTGAGGTTCAAGAGTCTGACCTATTTCATAAGCCAGACCAGTCGTGCCGGTAGAGCGAGCTTTGCCACCCCAGCCATTGTAATAGTCAATTCTTAAACCTAAATTCAGTGTCAGGCGGTTTTTGAAAGTCCAGTTATCCTGGAGATAACCACCTATCCTGTATTCATAGAGATCCTTAAGGCTATCGTCTGAGCCACCGCCACAATTGGTAAAAGACAGAAGACCATCGCCAAATTGAGTCGGACCGGTAGTGCCATAACGACCTCTCCAGTAATAGGGACTGCCATCCCAGTAGAACCACTCCATTGGTTGCTTTCGGGCATAGGCATAGCGGTCAAAGCCATACTGAAATTCTATACCCGCTCCCATTTCATGATCTCCACCCAGAAAATTATCCTGAAAGTGCGTTCCGCGGACAGAAGCCTGGCTGGTATGTCTGGTCATATAGCTTTCCCATGACTGGATGCCACCCCAGATATAACCGGTGTAGGCATCCTGATAGCCAATATGATCAGAACCATTTCTGGCAGTAATAGGAAAGTCAAGATGGTTAAGGTTGAGTCTAAAATCAATAAAAGAATCAGCAGTGGGAATCCAGGTAAGATTGGCTGTGCCCACATATTGCTTGGGTTTGGAATCGAAGGTACTATCTTCTGTTTTGTTAGACCAGGCTTCATACATACTCTTGCTGGAGCTAACAGAAAAATAAGTATAAAACCTCAACTTTTTGGAAAACTCAGTCGTTAGCTTGAGGTTACCTCTGATATTCTGATTCGGCACTTTATATTGATCGTAAGAGGTACCAAGAATGGTGGTTGGCCGGAAGGGGCTCCAAGTACTTGATTTGGTAAAAGCAAAATCTGTAAAGAACCAGAGTTTGTCCTTAATGATCGGGCCGCCAAGCATAGCCGAAGTATCTACGTTATAGAGACTGAAGCTCGGCTTACCGATTTTCATCGACTTTAGCTGCTCATCAGGGAATAGAACCTGAGCCAGATCATCATTGGTGTAGTAAACCTGAGCCTGGCCGGAAAAGGTGTTACCGCCGGATTTGGTGACGATATTGACAAAAGCACCACCAGTTGTACCAACCTGAGCTGGCAGGGCGCCGGTCACCACCTCAATTTCCTCTATAGCGTCAAACTGAGGCGTACCAAAAGCTCCACCGGTTGTTGGACAGTTGGCATTTATACCATCAACTTCATAGGTCACACCATTCCAGTCTGTTCCATGAACACTGCCGGAATAGGTAGAGAGAGTGCCAACGGTGGCCGGAATGAGGTTTAAGACACTGGTCAAACTTCTGTTGAGAGGTAATCTAGAAATCTCCTCAGAAGTCACAGCCGTCGTCACTTTGGTTTTCTGGACATCAATCTCCGGAGCTTTAGCTACTACCGTGACCTGCTCCTCGAGAGGCGAGGGCTCCATTTTCATGTCAAGGGTAACCGTTAAACCAACCCGAACAACAACGTCACTCAAGCTCAGGGTTTTAAATCCCTGCAGCTCAGCCGTCAGAGTATAACTTCCTGGCGGCACGGCTGGCAAACGGAAGGTTCCATCCTCACGACTCACATCCGTCGCTTTGCCCATCATGCTGGGGCCTGATAGAGTTATAGTCGCGCCCGGCAACGGTTGGCCGCTGCTATCCTTGACCACACCTCGAATCATTCCCGTCTGACGGGTAATTTGAGCCTGGAGGACAGAAAAGGAAAGTAAAAAGACAAGAACCAAAAGGAGAAGATGCTTTCCTTTGTTCACGTTAAGCCTCCTATCAAAAATTTTGAATTGCAGACTTATTTAGTGAATATAAATACCCGGTGCATAGAGAACTCAAGCTAAGAATAAGAAATGGAGGGGTTGCTTTTCTCATCTGGCAATGATACCAGCCTAACCTCATGTTCCTCTCACCTGTTAAACCGCCTTTAATTGCCGCTCCGTGTTAACGATAACATTGAGATAGAAAAAAAATATTAATAAATAATTGTTAACGTTAACACATATATTTTATATAATACCATTTGTGAGATTGTCAAGTATTTTTTTAAAGAGGCTAAGCAGGTTGAAGCCAAAAGATTTCTGGCTGCTGGTCAAAAGATTTTCCTTGAAAAAACAGTTTTAATTAAAATGAAAATAAGAGGAGGATAAAAGATGAGCCCGACAAACAGAGTCTGCTCACTCGGCCTTGATTTCGGGACAAATTCAGTCCGGGCCTTAATTGTGGATGTGGCTAACGGCCAGGAAATCAGCACGGCCGTAGCCAACTATCCATCGGGCAAAGCTGGAATTTTACTCGACCCAAAAGACCCGGAACTGGCTCGTCAGAGTCCGGCCGATTATGTGGAGGCCATGGTCAAGGTTATCAAAAAGGCTCTTGGCCTGGCCAGAAAAGCCGATCAGAGCTTCAGTGCTGACCTGATTATCGGTCTCGGCGTTGATACGACAGGTTCAACTCCGTTGCCAGTTGATAAAAATGGTCTGCCTTTAGCTTTCCATGATGAATTCAAAAAAAACCTTAATGCCCAGGCCTGGCTCTGGAAAGATCATACTGCCTTCGCTGAGGCTCAGGAAATCACCGAACTGGCAGCTAAAGAACACCCGGAATACCTGGCCAAATGCGGCGGCGTTTATTCTTCCGAATGGTTTTTCAGTAAAATCCTCCACTGCCGACGTGTTGACCCGAAAGTCTTTGCTGCTGCCTGGAGCTGGGTGGAACTGGCCGATTTTATTCCAGCCTTAATTACCGGTACACTTCAGCCGGAAAAAATGAAGCACAGCCGCTGCGCCGCCGGCCATAAAGCTATGTTTAATGAGGACTGGGGAGGACTTCCGGCCAGAGACTTTTTGAGCAAGCTTGACCCTGCCCTGGCCGAACTGCGCGATCGCCTTTACGATAAGACTTATACTTCCGACCAGCAGGCCGGCTATCTTACCGCCTCCTGGGCTAAAGCCCTCGGTCTTCCGCCTGGAATTCCAGTAGCGGTTGGTGCCTTTGATGCCCATCTCGGTGCCATCGGAGCAGGAGTTGCCCCGGGCAAACTGGTCAAAATTATCGGCACGAGCACCTGCGATATTACCGTCTGGCCAAACAGCCAGCCGCTGCCTGATATTCCTGGCCTCTGCGGCATTGTTGACGGCTCGGTCCTGCCCGGTTATTTCGGGCTGGAAGCAGGGCAATCAGCGGTTGGCGATATTTTTAACTGGTTCGTCAATTATCTTCAGCCCGGCGGGCCAAAGAAAGGAAGTCATGAAGAGCTGACGCAAAGGGCTTCACGCCTTCTCCCCGGAGAATCAGGCCTCCTGGCCCTCGACTGGAATAACGGGAACAGGACGGTGCTGGTCGATCAAAGATTAACGGGCCTTCTCGTCGGTCAGACCCTCCATACCAGGCCGGAGGAAATATATCTGGCTTTAATTGAGGGCACAGCTTTTGGTGCCTTAACTATCATCAAAAGATTTGATGAGTATGGCGTTAAGATAAAAGAGGTTATCAACTGCGGCGGGATTGCCGAGAAAAATCCTCTGGTCATGCAGATTTATGCCGACGTTTTTAGCCTGGAGATGAAAATCGCTCGCTCCTCTCAGACCTGCGCCCTGGGGTCAGCCATGGCTGGAGCGGTGGCAGCAGGTAAAAAAGCAGGTGGCCACGAAAATTTCAAACAGGCTCAAAAAGCCATGTGTGGTCTGAAACCCATTAGCTTCAAACCACGGAAGGATTACCACCAGGTCTATGCCGAGCTTTATCCGCTCTACCGCGAGCTCCATGATGCTTTTGGCACCAGAAGCTGGTCAGGGAATCTCTATCACCTGATGAAAGATCTGCTTGCTATTCGCGACCACCAGCTGGCGAAAGCACGCCAGCTCGAAGCCAGCAGCAGGAAAAATATTAAAAGGAAAAATTAAACAGAAGGAAGGGGAAGATGTATGAAGAATTAAAAAAAACGGTCTGGCAGGCCAATCTCCAGCTGGTCAACTACGGGCTGGTTATTTTGACCTTTGGCAATGTCAGCCAGGTCGATCGGGAAAAAGGAGTTATGGCCATTAAACCCAGCGGCGTTGATTATCAACAGATGTCGCCGGAAGATATGGTGGTCTTAAGCCTCGATGGCCAGGTAGTCGAAGGCCGATGGCGTCCCTCTTCCGACACACCAACTCATCTTTATCTTTATCGGGCCTGGCCAGCAATTGGCGGGATTGCTCATGCTCACAGTGATTGGGCGACTTCTTTTGCCCAGGCCGGGGTAGAAATACCGATACTGGGAACAACCCAGGCAGATTTCTGCCCGGGAGCAGTGCCGGTCACGAGAGAGTTAACGGAAGAAGAAGTCAAGGGCGAATATGAACTCAATACAGGCAAAGTCATCGTCGAAAGGTTCGAACATCTCAATCCAGCTCATTTTCCAGCCTGCCTGGTCAACGGCCATGGTCCTTTTGCCTGGGGCCAGTCGGCCGCGGCGGCTGTTGATAATCTGCTGCACCTCGAAAAAATTGCCAGGATGGCCCTCCTGACCAGGCTGATCAAGCCTGAAACCCCCGAACTTAAAGACTATTTAATTAAAAAACATTTTGAAAGAAAACATGGCCCGAAGGCCTATTATGGACAGAGAAAGGAGAAGTAAAATGTTTGATCAAAAAAACATCCCTGAAGTTAAAATCGGCTTACTGGCCGTTAGCCGCGATTGCTTTCCCCTTGGGCTATCAAGGCGGAGAAGACAGGCCGTAGCGGCTGCCTGTCAAAAATTAAACCTGCCGGTCGTAGAACTGGAAACGATCATAGAGAATGGAAAGGATGGTCTTAAAGCGCTGGAAGAAATCAAACAAAAAGGAGTCAATGCTTTAGCCATTTATCTGGGAAATTTCGGGCCGGAAGGACCAACCACGATGGTTGCCCAGAAGTTCGCCGGTCCGGTCATGCTGGCCGCCGCAGCCGAGGAGACTGGTGCTGATCTTTATGACGGCCGTGGTGATGCTTATTGCGGAATGCTCAATGCTTCTTACAGCGTCGGCTTGCGGCAATTAAAAGTCCATCTCCCGGAATATCCGGTTGGAACAGCGGATGAGATCGCCAGAATGATTGAAGAGTTCGTGCCGGTCGCCCGGGCCTGGTTGGGTCTAAAAAACCTCAAGATTTTTTCTTTTGGACCACGCCCCCAGGATTTTTATGCCTGCAATGCACCGATTAAACCGCTTTTTGATCTCGGGGTGGAAATTATGGAAAACTCTGAGCTTGACCTTTATGATATTTATCTAAAGGCTGCCGGCTCACCCGAGATAAAAGCTGTAGCAGCAGATATGGCCAGAGAACTTGGCGCCGGCAATAACTACCCTGAGCTTCTGGACAAGCTGGCTCAATACGAAGTGGCTTTACTCAATTTTATGGAAAAAAACCTCGGCGCCGAAAAATACGGCGTTTTCGCCAATAAATGCTGGCCGGCTTTTGAACCCTATTTCGGCTTTGTCCCCTGTTATGTCAACTCCAGGCTGGCCACCCGTGGGATTCCCGTGGCTTGCGAGGTTGATATTTACGGCGCGCTGAGTGAATATCTGCTGAGCTGTGTGACGGAGATGCCGGCGACGCTTCTTGATATCAATAATACCGTGCCGCATGATATGTACGAAAAGAACAAAAACAAAATTGGCGACTATAAGCAGACTGATCTCTTTATGGGCTTTCACTGCGGCAATACAGCTTCCTGCTGTCTGCTTCAACCGGCGATCGGCTATCAGCTGATCATGCATCGTCTGCTCGAGCCAGAAAAAAAGCCGGAAATTACTCGTGGGACGATTGAAGGCCGGATCAAACCCGGCCAGGTCACCATCTTCCGGCTGCAGGGAACGGCTGAAACCCAGCTGCGGTCTTATCTGGCTCAAGGAGAAGTACTGGATGTTGAACCTCAGTCTTTTGGCAGCATTGGCGTCTTCGGTATTAAAGAAATGGGCCGTTTTTACCGTCACATTTTAATTGAGAAAAGATTTCCTCATCATACAGCTGTCGGTTTTAAAGCAGCCGGCCGCGCTTTATTTTCCTTGTTGAGGATGCTGGGCATTAAGGAAGTCTACCATAATCAACCGGCGACTTTTCCCTATCGTACCGAGAATCCTTTCTGAATAATTTGAATTTTTCAATCAGGGGGACACTCAACCTGTCCCCCTGACAGCTCTGCTTCAAGCCTCATTTCAGGCGGCCATAGGCCTCATCGAAAATGATTACCTGCCAGAAATTATGGCTACGATCGATATGTTGAAAAAGGGCCTGGTCAAAGAAGTTAAACCCAACGTTATGGCTACGCGTCCGGCTCCAGCCCAGAGGAAAGGGAAAAAGCACTGACTTGATTATTTAATGGTTATCCTGTCCGAAGCCAGACATGAGCTTTGGTTAGAAAAGAGAAAGTCTGACTTCATGGTTGGGATGAGCCTTTTGTATTTATTATTTTATTATTTGATCATTTAGCAGCAGGTGCGCCAAGCCATCTACAATTCTGGCCGAGGTCGATTAACCTATCTTGCTGGGAATTAAAGCTACCAATGGAACTCTTTATATCGACCGGGCAGATAAGTTATAATTCACATAAATCATAATCGCAGAAAGAAGAAGGGATTGTTAGTTTTTATTTCTATCCAAGGAGTCCTGAGATGAATCCTGTCTATGAAAAACTTGGCCTTTTTTATCTTGGAAAAGAAGTTGATCCTGAGACCTTAGCCCTGAAACCCGGCTATCTCCTGTATGATTCCAAGGATCTGGTTACTCATGCCGTCTGCGTCGGCATGACCGGCAGCGGCAAAACCGGATTATGTGTTGGCCTGCTGGAAGAGGCCGGGCTGGATGGCATCCCGGCCATCATTGTTGACCCCAAAGGTGACCTGGGTAATCTCAAGCTTCTTTTCCCTGACCTGAAGCCTGAAGACTTCCGTCCCTGGATTGATGAAGAAGAAGCGGGCCGAAAAAGCCTTACCGCCGATGAATACGCCCGCCAGCAAGCCGAATTGTGGAAAAAGGGACTGACTGAATGGGACCAGGATCAGGGGCTAATCAGAAGGCTCCTGGAGACAGTTGATATCTCCATCTATACCCCTGGGAGTCAGGCTGGCCTACCTTTATCTATCCTCAAATCATTTGATGTCCCGCCGCCAGCCATACTCGATGATCCAGAAGCTCTCAGCGAAAATGTTTCCTCCACCGTCTCCGGCCTGCTTGGATTATTAGGCATTCAGGCTGATCCCCTTCAGAGCCGCGAACACATTCTGCTTTCCAACCTGCTTCATTCTGCCTGGAAAGACGGTCAAGGGCTGGACCTCCCTGCTCTTATCCAGCAAATTCAGAATCCACCTTTGAAGCGAATCGGGATTTTTGAACTGGATTCATTTTATCCGGCTGCAGACCGTTTCAAGCTGGCTATGATGTTAAATAATCTTCTGGCCGCCCCGGGCTTTGAATCCTGGCTGACCGGCGATCCTCTTGATATTGGCTCTCTTCTCTACACACCGGCCGGAAAGCCGAGGCTCAGTATCATCTCCATTGCTCATCTGCAGGAAGCCCAGAGAATGTTTTTTGTAACCATTCTTCTTAACCAGCTTCTGGGCTGGGTCAGGCAGCAGCCGGGAACTTCTTCTCTCCGGGCTATATTTTACATGGATGAAATCTTCGGATTTTTCCCACCAGTTAGCGAGCCGCCGGCTAAAAGGCCTCTGCTGACCCTGCTCAAACAGGCCAGGGCTTTCGGGCTTGGTTTAGTCCTGACTACTCAGAACCCGGTTGATCTTGATTATAAAGGCCTGGCTAATGCCGGGACCTGGTTTATTGGGAGGCTGCAGACTGAACAGGACAAGAACCGCTTGCTCCAGGGATTATCCGGTGTGGCCGGCAGCCTGAATATGGAGCAGGTCTCTGACCTGATCAGTCGCCTGAAGAGCCGGGTCTTCCTTCTCCATAACGTGCACGAAGATAAACCGGTCCTGATGACGACCAGATGGACTCTTTCCTACCTGCGCGGTCCGATGACCAGGCAGCAAATCATGGAAGTTATGAAGGATAAAAAGACCCAGGCTGCCGCCTCTGGAGCTTTTGCCGCTAAAGAAATTGCTAAAAAGACGGTGAGCTCAACAGCCGCCAGGCTCAACCAGTTAAAACCTTCTCTACCGCCTGATGTGCCGGAGCTTTATCTGCCTGTTCGGCGTCGGGTCTCATCGCCGGCTAATCTGACTTACCATCCAGCCCTGGCTGCTTTTGGACAGGTAGCTTTCTTTGATAACCGGCTGGGAATTTCTCAGGTTTCAGAGGTGGCTCATTACGTTGAACTGACTGACGAAGTTATGGGTTTACTCTGGGATAAATCTCTTCCTCTACCCTATAGATTTGAAGCTCTTGATCGGGAACCAGCAGCTGGAGCCAGTTTTCTTTCCCTCTCGTCCCGTTCTCTTTCGCTCTTAAAATCAGCTGGAAATGATTATCTTGATTACCTGCTCAGAAACTATCAGCTTACACTCTGGAAAAGCAACCTCTTAAAGGCGATGTCCAAACCAGGTGAATCAGAAGCAGATTTCCGGATCCGGTTAAGCCAGCTGGCCCGGGAAAAACGGGATGAAGCTCTCCAGAAACTGAGGCAGAAATATGCTTCCAAAATCAGTGCACTGGAGAAGCAGTATTTGACTGCTCAGCAGCGTCTGCAGAGAGAAGAGGAACAATATAAAGAGAAGGTCGCTCAGAGCGCCATCTCGGCCGGGGCCACTATTTTCGGAGCTATCCTCGGCCGTAAATCCTATCAAGTAGGCCGGGCTACTACCACTGCCAGGAGCGCCAGCCGGGCTTATTACGAAAAAATGGATATAAAAAGAGCTCAAGAACAGGTGGAACTGACTCGGACCAGACTGGAAGAAATGGAAAAAGAACTCCAGCGAGAAGCAGACCAAATAGTCAGCCTCTACGATCCAGCCCGCGAACAGCTGGAAACCGTTGCCCTGAGACCAAAGAAAAAAGACCTGGTTCTAATCTGGTCTGGCCTTCTCTGGTTGCCTGTCTGGCATCTGGCCTCAGGCAGCCTGGAGCCAGGTTTCTGACCGGGTCGCTTTTATTTTTTTTTGATAACCGGGTGGTATTTTTATTCCAATTTCAGTCTTTCCTGATCCTTTCATTCAGAACATTATTTTCTTGACAGTTATCTTCTTTAAGTTATACTCTCGGAAATGGGAGAAGGGTAACATCAATGCAATGTGCCTGGGCGCAAAAAATCTGTTGACGGTCAATCGTCCCTGCCAGGCTAATCTTAAGGTTGTTAAACAGGGCTGACTAATCTTAAGGATTTTAATTTGGGGCATTAGTGCTGGCCAGAAAACGTCTTTCTAGTTTAAGGAGGGCATGATTCACATCATCACAGACTTGATCATCCAGCTGGTTAACAGTGCTCTGGGCAGGAACAAGGCCAGCACCGATTGTCAGGCTGTTGGCCATGAATTAAATATAACTTGAAAGGAGGATATTGACCATGAAGAGAACAACTCACCGCAGTGTTAAGGGGACTAAACTTTATGCGGTGCGCGATGAAAAAGGCCGTTTTGTGGACATCCAGACTTACAAGCGGGCTCATGCTGCCGATCTGAAGCGCAAAAGCAAGGCTGAGGCTGCAGCTAAAGCCAAGAAGACAACAAAAACAACGAAGAAAAAATAGAAACGATTTACTGTTTGAAATGACCAATTAAAAAGCTCTGCTTTGGGGCAAGAAGGGGTAGTTTTTCCCACTAGGGCCTGATGGAGAGGGTGATTTTAAAGACGCCCCGGTCACCAGCCGCATAGAAGCGGCTGTTTGGATCCCACCTTTTTTCCCAGTTACTGTTGTAAATTAAATAAATAAAGTTGCCCGGCTTAACTTCCCAGCGGAAACGGGCGCTCCAGCCCAGAAGATGCGAGACGCTATCGTACTGAAGATAATTCATAAATCCCAGATCAGGTGAAAAATAAAAATCCAGCTTGAACTGATATACGTTTTCATCTATTTTACCTTCAGGCAGAGTTCCCCTGACAATTTCAGTATTAAAAGACGTATCAATATTGCCGCGCCAGTGATAGGTCAATCCAGCCGAAAAATCACCATAATGACCTGAGTAAAACTGCCCAACGGTATAGTTGAGGTTTAACGATACCGGCCGATGAGGAGCGGTATTAAAGCTCAATCTGGCGTTGGTAAAGTTGTAAGGCCCGGCTGGCAGAATTGTTCCCGGGGCCACCTCAAAATCGTAGGGCAAGACATCCTTGTTGACCACCACATTGGCTGTAAATTGTTCGCCTGCCTCAGTTCTAAAGCTTAAAGGTGTAAAGGTCAGACGGCTGGTTTCCAGACTGCCGTCCAGTTTCCAGTAGAAATCACCGCTGGCCTGAAAGAAAAACTGCCTGATCACTCGATCGAGCCAGCCCCGCTGTGGACGCGGATTGTACCCGAGCTGCAAATAAAAAGTCTGGATGGCCGGTCTCATCATGTAACCAACACCGGGGTCAAGAGCTTCGCCATAGTAGGCATAGGTAGATTCGATGTCAATAAGATCATTTGGATAATTCGCCCGGAAGCCAAACCCATGGTGGCGGCCTGGTTCATCATTCCAGTTATAAGCAGCCCAGGCGGCCAGCCAGAGATTTTTGCTGCCGGCAAAGCGAGAGGTGGCATAATTTATATCAAAACCAACCAGGCTATTATTATCTCCGGTGGGGCTGCCGTTGGTAAAAATTATTCCGATTTTGCTTTCTTCCAGAAAGTCATAAGTTACCCGGCCGGCGAATAGATTAGTTCGGGGCAGCGGGTCAGATTCTTCCATCTCCATATCAAGCATGGCCAGATTGAATTTCCCTATTTTCCCGTAGAGCTTGGCTCCAAAATCAATTGGCACCTGTTGCCCTTGATAAAGGCCAATCCGACGGCTGAAAAAGGGGGAAAAGCTAACACTTGAACTGAAGTTAAAAGTTTCCGAACCCTCTAAGAAAAACATTCTTTTTTCCGGGTAAAACAATGGAAAACGGGTCAGGTTAAGACGCCGGTCATCAACTTCAGTTTCAGCAAAATCAGTATTATAGGTAAAGGCGGCGACGAGATTAGGAGTAATATTCTTGTAAATATCCAGTCCGGCCTGAGAGTCCCAGTCATAGTGGCTATTATCGGGCTGATGTTGATTCTGGGTGGCTACCAGACCATAAGGACGGATGGTAATTCCCAGCCCCTGTTTAATGTCTGAAATACCTTCGAGCTCAGCCGCCATCATCGGATTATTAAAATTAGCATCCCAGGAAATACCTGAGAGGCGATCGGTCTCCTGTTTGCGGGCGATATAGCGCTCGACATTCAAACCCCAGGCCGGCAGGTCTTTTTTAAAAGAAATCGTTTTAAAGGGAATTTTCATTTCGGCTGACCAGCCATCGGCCAGGATTTTTGCCCGGCCTTCCCAGATGCCATCCCAGTTCAAACTGGCATTGCCACCCGAGACCAGGCCCTCGCTGCGGGCCCCTCTCGGATTGATATAAAAAATGTAAGCTGTCCTTTTGTCCAGGAAAGGATCGATTAAAACCCTGACAATATCGTTACTGGTGCTGGTCCCCTGTCTGCTGCCGTACATTCCATGGCTTTCACCAGTCTGGTCATGGGAAAGCGAATTAGCAGCAATTTTTCCCGGCTCACTATCATAACAATAAATACCAATATAAAGATTGGTTTCGTCATAAAGTACCCTTAGCTCGGTTTTCTCTGTTGGTTCATTTCCCGGAGAAGGCTCAACCATTTTGAAGCCAGAGAAAGGCTCAGCCAGTTTCCAGACTTCATCGGCGAGAAGTCCATCAAGATGAGGCCCCTTTTCGACCTTAACTGCCTTCAGTTTTATAGCCGAATCTGGCTGGGCAGAAAAACCCGGGGAGGGAATAATAGCAGTAAGAATCAACCCTAAAAAGATAAAAAGACAATATCTGCTTCTGTTCATCGCCTCACCACTTAAATTGAAATTAATTTCTTTTGTCCTGAATCTGGCCGGCTATTCAGCCTGGCCGCCTGTTTGATTTAAGACTTTTGATTTCAGCCGAATATCTTTCTAGATTAAAGACGAATTATAAATGATAATCTTCCACTTGTCAGTTAACAATTTGTTAAATGCAAAATTTAAAATGACAGTCAATGAATCTGTTTTTGAACAGTTACCAGCTGCTCGGCAATAAATGTTTAGTTCGAACTTCAGGGGAGAAGGCCTTGCCTCACCGGTCGGCCTGAGGCAGAAGCAACTCCATGGAGACCAACTGGCCTGTTACGCTTGCCCGGTTCGGTCAGAAACCGACCTCAAAGAACAAATCTTTCCAGACGGAGTTAAACTAAAAAGCCAAAAGTGGCTAAGCTTATACAGACACAACTTAAAAACGTTTTTTATCATTCGACACTTCATTTTAAGAGTTATCAACTAAATCTATTTTTCAAAAATCATAGCCAGCCCGACGCTCCAGCCTGTCGACGAAATCAGTCGGTCTGTGACCGATTACATCGGCCATAAAGTCAAGTGCTCCTTTCCATTCTAATCTTTTATAAAGAGCTTTACGTAGTCCAGATTACTCTGAAGCTTAGTGCGGCAGTCTTCAGTAGCTTCGGCTATGGCCAGACCTTCTTCCAGCAATTTTTTAGCCGGTTCTAAATTGGTCGTCGAATCCTGTTTATGCTGTTTGATAATCATATAGGCAGCGTTATTTTTTCCCCAGGCGACGAGATCCGGACGACCCAGCCCTTCAGCCTGACGAATATACTCGAGATAATACTGCAGAGCTCTGGTGTAATCACCTTCAAGATCATATTTTTCAGCACTGGCCTTGGCCTGATTCCAGCTCTCCCAGGAAATCGGAAGCTGGGCCGCTTCCTGTACCTGCCGTGCCTGTTCTTCCTGGGCGGCGGCTTCTGATGCCAGAAATAATGGGCTGACCAGGCACAGACACAAAAAGACAGCCAGACTTAAATAATTTAATTTTTTCATGTTTTGACCCTCCTCCTTCCTTGTTTCAGGGGATCTCCCGCCCTGATATTAACATTCTAAAACACCTTCTTCAAAATTACAAAAAATATTTGGGGCGAAGTGGGTTTCGATTTTGTCCTGTCCGAAATAAGAAAATGGTAAAGTCCCGGTCATGGGCATCCCCGTCCGTCCTCGCTCCACCAATCCCCCGTGGAGAAACCCTACCGCTGCGGGCGGGGCGGGGACACACCATGCCACCTTATCTTGCAAAGGGTAACCAATATTACAGAAAATGGGAAAGAACGCACCAGATCAGAATTTTAATCCGGCACTTATTTTATCCCCATTTCTCCCAGCAGGTAGCCGGCACCACCCAGTTCCTGCAGAATCCACAAAGCATATCTGATATCGACGCCAATTGATCGACTGAAATCATGGCTCCAGGTAAAATCATTGATAGTAGCTTCCCACGTCCGGTCAAAGTTGACTCCGACCAGTTCGCCATCAGCATTGATAATGGGGCTGCCGGAGTTGCCGCCGGTCGTATCAGCGCTGTAAAGCATACAGACTGAAACAGTTTTTAGTTCAGGATTAGTGAATCGGCCGAATTCTTTCTGATTGATCAGCTCAAGAAGGGCAGGCGGTGTATCATAAGGTTCACGGCCGGTGGTTTTTTCGACCACTCCCTGGACAGTGGTAAATGGCTTGTAGAAGACAGCATCCCTGGGCTCATAGCCTTCCACCCTGCCATAGGTCAAACGAAGAGTGCCATTGGCATCCGGTATAAACTGCTGGCCAAGAAATTCCTGTCGGATATCAACCAGTTTGGCCTGCAGTTCATCCAGCTGACCTTTTCTTGTCCGGTTGGCTTCTTCCATTTTCAGGTATTCGGGATAAAGGGTTAGGGCCAGCTTCAGCATCGAATCATCAATTTGCTTCAGGTCAGCCGGCTTTCTGTCCCAGAGAGTATTGATAAATTCTAAATCCTGCATTCTGGTCTTCTTTAAGATGTCATTGGCAATTTCATCCAGATTGCTTCCACTCGAAACCAACTGCCTGAGTCCTTCAATTTTCTGATTGTCGGGAAGAGCCTTAGCTTTTTTTAGAAGCTCCTTAAAAATAGCTAAATCAGTTGGCAGGTAGAAACTTGTTCTCATAGTCAGCGGCAGCCGCTGTTTGATCCGGCTAAAATTCCTGTCCATATAAGCAGCATTTCTTTCCAGATCTGGCTTCTGACGCTCATGGGCAGCTTCCACCACGGTCATGGCGTTTTGAAATAAAATAACCGAGCGTCTTAAATTATCCAGAACAAAACTTCTGGGATAGCCAAGCTCCATTTCTTTGTAGATTTTTTCGAGAGATGACAGGATCTCGCCATAAGCAGCCTGACGCTTCGGATCAGCCTGGATGAAAGCCTTCAGGGCCTCTTCCTCCTGCTGCTTTTGGGCCAAATAATTCAAGCGCTGGAGACCGGCCAGTTTGCCGCGATAATTTTTCATAGTGTTGGCCAGGCCTTTGATCCTTGAGTCGTGCTTGAGAGCTACCTCGCGGCTGGTTTTACTCATCTCTTCCATCAGGTTAATCTGCCATTCATACCAGTCGGCCACGGCTGGCATCCGGACATTCTGCTCATAAGCTATGTAGCTGGCCGGCAGATGGCGGTAAGTGCGGCCAGGGTAGCCCAGCAGAAAAACAAAATCTCCCTCTTTGACTCCGGATGGATTTATCTTTAAATAAGTCTTGGGACGGAATGGCACGTTATTCGGGCTGTATTCAGCCGGCTTTCCGTCAGGTCCGACATAAGCACGCATAAGGGTAAAATCACCGGTGTGACGCGGCCACATCCAGTTATCATCCTCTCCGCCAAAATTTCCAACAGCCAGCGGCGGCACATAAACCAGCCGAATGTCCCGGAGATTGGTGTAAAGAAACAACCAGTAGGACTTGCCCGGAAACATTTCGGCCACTTCGGCTCGTTTGCCTGGATTGGCCTTCTCGGCAGCAGCTACCAATTCCTTAATTTTTCTCTCAACAGCCTTGGTACGTTCAGCAGGACTCATTTTCTTTTTGACCACAGACAAAACTGCAGCTGAGACATCCTCAAATGATTCGGTAATGCGAGCAGTCTGACCAGCCGCCGGAATTTCCTCAGCTCTTGTCCTGGCCAGAAAACCGTTTTTAAGATAATCTTTTTCGGGGGTACTGGCCGCCTGCACCGAGCCAAAAGCCACATGATGGTTGGTGATAATCAGCCCCTCTTCAGAAATGAACGAACCTGTAGCTCCAAGCTGAACAACCGCATAGAGCAAGCTTTGTTTGGACGGGTCATAAATAAGAGAGGGATCCATCCTCAGCCCCTTCTCGTGCAAATTAAGCTTCTGAATTTCACTGAGCGGCCACATGCCCTCATCAGCCTGGACGGTTAAGCACAGGCTGGAAACAATTAAAAGCAGGACTAAAGTTGAAGTGACATTTTTGATGTTTATTAATTTTCTCATCAGAACCTCCTGTTTATATTCTTTTTTAATTTTCTATTTTTTGGCTGGCTTTCTCTTCGACCAGCTTTATTCTCAGGGGAGCGGACTGACCCTGTTTGTCCTGACCAGGAAATAAAATCAGGTGAGGAAAAGAAATTGTGATACCCTTACGATCAAAAGCCTTTTTCAAACGGCGGTTGAATTCACGGCCTATTTCCCATTGTTTGCTCGGCTTGGTTGTTGTCCGAGCTCTGATGACTGAAGCAGAATTTTCAAAACGGTCAAGCCCGAGAATTTCCAGCGGGGACAGGATAGACTCAGAAAATTGCCGGTCTGTCCGCAGCTCTTCATCAACTTCTTTTAAGGTCTTGATGACTTCATCCACATCTTCAAAATAATTTACAGCCACGTCAAAGACAAATTGAGAGTATTCTTTGGTCATATTAGTAACGACATCAATCAGGTTGTTTGGAACATAATGGACGTTCCCGTCAACACTGCGCAGAACCGTCATCTTCAGGTTGAGCGATTCGACGACTCCGCTACGGCCAGCGACCTCAATGACATCTCCCACTCTGATCTGATCCCAGAGAATGATAAAAAAACCATTGATGACATCTTTAATAAGGGACTGGGCAGCAAAGCTAATAGCCAGTCCGGCTACGCCGGCTGTGGCCAGTAAGGGGCCAATCTGAATGTCAAGGGCAGCCAGAACAGTCATAACCGCAACGATCACAATGAGGCCATTAAGAAACTGTCTGATAAGGCCGGACAGGGTTCTGGCTCTTTTAAGCGATTCTTCATCTTCTCTCCCTTTAAGAAAGACCTTTTCCACACGCCTGGTTGCGCCGCGCGAGATGCGAGTCAAAACCATAACTACAGCAACGATCAACAGGATCTTAAGGCCGGTGGTCAGCAGCCAGGTCAAGCCTTTTTGTAATAGTTCGGGTGTAAACATTTTTCTCCTCCTCCATATCGTTGGCAAAAAGATTTTAACACAGAGGATAAGGTTAAAAAATCCACGACTGAAGATTTTGGATTTTTTGAAGAAAAAAAGAGCAAAATAGGTAGAGAGGAATGGAAATCAAAAATTATCCTGTTGCTCTAGAAGAGAATAAAAATCATCTGGCAAACGACATCGACTTCACACCGCACCTACACGACCTCTATTTTATTATTTGTCCATTTCTGGAGAGTGGATGATAAAAGCAGGGATAGAGACAGAGGAGCTCAGTTTTATAATCACTCTAAAATTATGATCATTCTAAAGGCATAATGTAACTTCAGGAAAAGCGGGAAAGTCAAACCAACCTATCGCTCAATGCCCGGGCAAGGCCTGCCCCAATCAAAGCTATCTTATTGATATTACATAAAATCGCCTGGCCCGACCCCATTTAGAAGCTCTCATGCTCGGTGCGGCGGATGATTTCGTCCTGAAGTTCTTTGGCACAGTCAACAAAATAATCGCTGTAACCAGCCACCCGGACAATCAGGTCTCTGTATTTTTCAGGGTGCTTTTGAGCATCACGCAGCGTCTCAGCTGTGACCACATTGAACTGAATATGATGACCCATCAGCCGGAAATAAGAGCGAATTAAATCTTTGAGTTTTTCCAGACCTTCATCGTCAGCCAGCAATTGCGGGGTAAATTTTTGATTGAGGAGTGTTCCACCTGTTTTAATGTGATCGAGTTTCCCTTCTGATTTAATGACAGCTGTCGGGCCTTTTCTATCCATGCCTTGCACGGGTGAAATTCCTTCTGAGACCGGTTCGCTGGCCAGACGGCCATCAGGCGTGGCTCCTGTCACTTTGCCGAAATAAACGTGAACGGTAGTCGGCAAAAGGTTAATCCTGTATTTCCCACCACAGACAGTCGGCCGGTCATCAATTAGATTGAAATAGAGGTCAAAAACACGTCTGGCCTGTTGATCAGCATAATCATCATCATTGCCAAACTTTGGAGTCTTGTTGATCAGACGGTCTCTTAATCGCTCATAACCTTTAAAGTTCTGGCTGAGGGCCTGGAGCATTTCGTCCATGGTCACTGTCTTCTGGTCAAAAACATTATATTTTAGAGAAGTCAGCATATCGGTAATGGTGCCGAGGCCGACGCCCTGAATGTATCTCGTGTTGTAGCGGGCACCGCCATTATGGTAATCCTTACCTTTAGCCACACAATCATCAATAAATAATGACAGGAAAGGCGCCGGCAAGTAGGTCGCATAGAGTTTCTCGACAACATTATTTCCGCGGATTTTAATATCAATAAAATGCTTCATCTGCTGTTCAAGAGCTGATATCAGCTCTTCAAAGCTTCCGAATTTCCGCGGATCGCCAGTTTCCAGGCCGATCTTTTTACCTGTCCTGGGATCAATCCCATTATTCAGAGTGATTTCCAGCACCTTTGGCATGTTAAAATAACCGGTCAGAATATAAGCCTCGTGGCCAAAGGCACCAGCTTCAACACAGCCGCTTGACCCGCCCTGGCGGGCATCTTCCACGGTTTTTCCCTGGCGCATCAGTTCCTGGACAATGGCATCAGTGTTAAAGATGGAGGGCTGGCCAAAACCTGTCTTGACGATTTTCAGGGCTCTCAGAAGAAGTGAATCAGGGTTTTTGGCGCTCACCTGGACCATAGAACTCGGCTGAAGGAGCCTCATTTCCTCAATAACATCAAGAATTAAATAGGACAGCTCATTGGCCCCATCGCTACCATCAGGCTTTAAACCGCCAACATTGATCAGGGCAAAATCAGTATAGGTGCCGCTTTCCTCAGCAGTCACTCCGACTTTAGGTGGCGCCGGCTGATTATTAAATTTAACCCAGAAAGCTTCGAGTAATTCTTTAGCCCGGTCCCTGGTCAAAGTTTCTTCTTCCAGGCCTTTTTTATAAAAGGGATACAGATTCTGGTCAAGGCGGCCAGGATTAAAAGAATCCCACGTATTATATTCTGTCGTCACGCCAACATGGACAAACCAGTAATATTGCAATGCTTCCCAGAAATCACGTGGAGCATGAGTCGGTACCCACTCACAAACAGCGGCGATTTTTTCCAGCTCCTTTTTGCGCTGCGGACTCTTTTCCTCCGCCGCCAGACTTCTGGCCAGCTCAGCATATCGGCTGGCATAAATCATCAGGCCATCAGCAGCAATGGACATGGCTTCAAGTTCCTGCTGCTTATCGAGCGCTTCGGGGTCATTATAGAAATCAAGCCTGGCCAGCGACTCTTCTATATCTTTTTTAATATCAAGCAGCCCTTTTTTATAAATTTTATCGCCCAAAACAGTATGCCCTGGTGTCCTCTGCTCCATAAATTCAGTAAAAATGCCAGCCTCATAGGCATCTTCCCATTCAGGCGTCATAGCAGCCAGCAGACGGTCGCGCATTGACCGGCCACGCCAGAAAGGAATGACTTCATCGTGGTAAAGCTGAAGTGTCTCTTCGTCAACTGCGTAACTGGTTTTAGGTCTGGAATTTAAAATCTCCAGATCCTCCAGGCTGTGGCAGCAAACCTCTGGATAGGTCGGGCTGGCTTTATGAGCCGGGCCTCGCTCACCAACAATCAATTCGCCATCTTCAATGAAGATAGCCTTTTTCTGCATCAAATCCTTAAAAACCTGTGCTCGCTGAAGGGGGATTGAGGCTCGCTCAACCTCAGGATGGCGATAAGCCTCGGTTACAATTCTGGCCCTTTCGGAAGAGACAGACGGTTTGGCCTCTATCGAGCTTTCTCTTAATTTTTTAATCCGTTCATTCATATTTACCCTCCCTGTTTGGCAATCAGGCCCCGGTCTGTAAAATAGTTTATGGCACTATCGATTATAGCCTGAGACGGGGGCTCAAAAATTTCAAACTGGTCGCCCTGGTCAAGGCGACGAACTTTTTCCATACCGCCCTTATGGTAAGGCAGCACATTCAGCATCTTAACCGACTTTAACTCCAGCAAAAAATCAGCCATGGCCTTGAGATTCTCCAGGCCATCGTTGACCCCGGGTATAAGTGGAAATCGTATCCAGATGGGCTTGCCGGTTTTGTCCAGAGCCCTGAGATTCTTAAGAATAAGCCGATTGGAAACCCCAACAAATTTTTTATGCTGCTCATCGTCCATGACTTTCAGGTCGAAAAGAACGAGATCCGACTTTTGAGCAATCCAGAGAAAAGTCTCTTCAGGTGCAAAGCCGGAAGTATCAAGAGCAACGTGAATACCGACCTGGCGCAACCGATCAATCAGGGCTTCAGCCAGCTCTGGCTGGAAAAGAGGTTCGCCACCGGTCAGGGTTACTCCTCCCCCAGATTGATCAAAAAAGATTCGATCCTTTTCTACCTCGGCCAGGATATCTTCAATGCTCATTTCCCGGCCGACCAGACTGATCGCCTCACGCTGGCAGACCTGCTCACAATCACCGCAGAGAGTACATCGTGAACGATCCACTACCACTTCTCCATCCTCTTTTTGAGCTAAAGCCCCGTATTTGCATGCACGGACACAATCACCGCAGCGGGCACAGCGATTGGGCATAAGCATTAATTCTTTCTCCGGCGAAATGCCCTCAGGATTATGACACCATAGACAGTGCAGAGGACAACCTTTAAAAAAGACGGTTGCCCTTATGCCCGGTCCATCATGGATGGCATAATGTTTCAGGTCAAAAATCATACCTTTCATTAAAGTTCTTCTTTTTCTGCCTTAAAATCCAGAACATAAGCTTGTCTTAATATCCTTTTCTCTGCACACCGAATATCCTGGCTCATATCCTTATGTTCTCGCACCTTTCTATATCTGATATATCACATATCAGAAGCTATGTCAATACATTTTCCTCTTATAATATTTATTATTTGCCTTTCGTAAATTGTATCTACATTATCTGCCCCGGTCATAGATTCTTTTGCCAAGACTTTTTGTCTTTATATCTTTTTTTATTTTTTCAAACTATTCTGTAGTTTCCTCTCTTTTTTTACAAAGCTTATGCTAATCTTCTTTCTCCTGCCTTCCTTTTCTTTTGGTTAGTTTAATAACAGAGCCTGGGGTTTTTAGCTGCCTCAACGGCTTAAAAACCTGAAAATCGTCTTGCTCTGATAAACCTCCCCTGGCCTGAGAACAGTTGAGGGGAAATGCGGCTGGTTTGGCGAATCAGGAAAATGCTGTGATTCAAGGCAGAAGGCTACCCTGGGCCCATAGGTTCTTCCACCTTTGCCTCTTATCGTCCCATCAAGAAAGTTACCCGAATAAAATTGAAGGCCGGGCTCAGTGGTCAGGAATTCAAGCAGCCGCCCGGACCCTGGTTCAAAAACCCTGGCCGCCAGAACCAACCCCCCTTGATTATCAAGAACATAATTATGATCATAGCCACCATGAACCTGATTTATTCTTTCCCCAATTTTTACTGGCTGGCAGAAATCAAAGGGGGTATCGGCCACCGCCTTTATTTCCCCGGTGGGAATGAGATTTTTATCCACAGGTGTATAAGCTGAAGCTATGATTTGAAGTTCGTGGTCAAGAATATTATCTTTCTTCCCAGCCGACAGATTAAAGTAGCTGTGATTGGTCAGATTGAGGTGAGTTGGCCTGTCAGTTGTCGCCTGGTAAGAAATTTCAAGTTGATTGTTATCTGTCAAAAGATAAGTGACCTGGCAGAAAAGGTTGCCAGGATAACCTTCTTCACCATCAGGACTGAGATAGCTAAATTTAACTCCGGCCCCCGATGGCTGACTGAAGGGCTCGGCTTGCCAGATGACCTTGTCAAAGCCTTTGATTCCACCATGCAGATGATTCGGCCCGTCATTTCTGGCCAGTTGATATGCCTGGCCGTCGAGAACAAAACGCCCCCCGGCGATTCTATTGGCGTATCGTCCAATAGTCGCTCCTATATATGGATTTGGCCCGAGATAACCGGCCAGAGAGTCAAAGCCGAGCACTACATCATCAAGCCGGCCTCTCCTATCAGGAACATAAAGAGAAACCAGTGTTGCTCCATAACTCATAACCGTGGTTTTCGCCCCTTGATCGTTTTCTACCTGAAAAAACCTGACCGGCTGGCCCAGATAATCTTCTGTTCTGTTCTCTCTTATATTCATTTTTGATCTCCTTTTTATAATATGACCTGGAACATATTTTCTTAGGATAATACCTGGTATTAAGTCAAAAAAATATCAGATTTTCGGTCAGAGCACAAATACTAATTATAATTACATTAATGGAAGGAATGGTAACTGGGCGGTTTGACTCTCTCTTCCTGCCGCTATTGAAGCTAAAAAACCAAGTTAAAAATCAGTTTTTATTTGACAGCTTGAATTTTCTTTCTTAGCTCTGGCTGGTCAGGATTGATCTCAAGGGACTTTTGCCACACGGCCAGTGCTTCTTGCTTTTTACCCAACTTAAGATAACAATCGCCGATTAGATCAAGGAGTTGAACGTCACTACCATGATGGGCAACAGCTTTATCAAGGATAGTCAGGGCTTTTTCATACTGGCCGATATTAAAAAGGGCCTGAGCAGCAACGAAATAGGTCTCATAGCGAACTCCCTGATCAGATGAAATAAAACTATCAAGAATTCCGGCCGCCAGCTGATAATCCTTGAGACCAACATAAACTCTGGCCAGCTCCATAGCCAGATCTTCGTTCCCGGGAGCTTTAGCCATAGCTGCTTCCAGGACAGTCCTGGCCTCAGACAGACGGCCCAGATTATAAAGCTGGTTACCAATGATCCAGCCATAATAGGGGTCAGTGGCCGGAGGCAGAATTCGCGATAAAACCCAGGGGCGGGGTAGAGTCTCAAGATAGGTTAGATCAAACTCATCCTTGGAAGTTATCTTTTCCTGGCCATCAATCAGTAAAGTTACATCAAGAAAATAATGAGCCGGAGAAAAATCAGATAAAGAAAATATTTTGATGAGATCAGGTAAGGTACCGAGTTCGGAGACAGGATAAGTTTCTTCCTTAAAGAGCTCTGATTCCTTAAAAAACTGATATCTCAGGCTGGCTTGTTCTTTCAATTCCGGCGTTAAGCCAAAAATCTGGACAGCCACTGCCAGCTGGTCACGGGCGGTAAAAACCCGACTGGCCTGAAGATAAAGCTGCTGACCTCCGACCAGAAAGGCTTTAATTTTACCTTCAGCCGACTCGGAGGGAGAAACCCGGTAAGCCAGTATGGGCGCGGACATTTCTATCTGGACTTTTCCTGGAATCTTAATGACCTGTTCAAGACTGGTAAATTCCTTAGAAGCCTCATTCTTTATCAGGATAGATAATTTATATTCACCAGGAACGCAGGGGAAGACATCATAGATGGCCAGAGGCATGTGCTGCCTTTCCTTAAACTGGGCGGAAGTTAATTTCACCGGGAAGGTTTTTTCAAACTGATAAACCAGCCGCCCATCGGTGGTGCTCAGCAGGCCATTAACTTTAAAATTAGTAGCATATTGATTGTCATATTGATTGACGGAGAGCCTGCTCGGTTCGATATCATAATGGATAAAATAAAGACCGGAAGGGTCTTTCAAGACTTTCACCAGAGAATCGCTATCAATATAATTGACTGAATAATCAACATCAATTATGTCCTTATATTCAAAAAATTTTCTGGCATATCTATCCTCAACCATCTTTTGCGGAGTCTGTTCTATCTGGCGAAGAAGTAGATCAGAAGAGAGTGAGGGCCGGCCCAGCCCCAGATTTTCCTCACCGGGAATAAGCGATAAAGAAATATTAGCCAGAGTAGGATCGACTTCTCTCAGAGTGCTGTAGGCAGTCGAATAGTCAGCCGGGTCCCCCCAGAAGCTGGTCAGCAGAGCTTGCGGTCCATCAGATGTCGGGCTATAAAGACGCCTTTCACCGGTTCCTTTTTCCTGAAAGAAAAGAAGGTTAAAACCGGGGGGCAGACCCATGTCCTGCTTTCCCTGGTAAAACCAGATCTCACAGTTATAGATCTCTGACTTTCCATCTATGTGCTGGATATCATTGGGAGGGCCTAGGATGATATATATCCGCCCCCGGTCAGTCATCCAGCCTGGCTTGGCTGCTTCCCGGCCGAAATATTTATTGGCATATTCAATTCTTTTATAGTGTTCAACTTTAAATTCATTTTCTTCAGTTTCCGGAATCGGATCGCGGTGTTTCCAGAAAGCTTCAATAAAAAGATCCCGTTCGCGGTCACTTTTTAACTTCAAAAATATTTCTCTTTCAGTTGGGGTAATAATGTAAATTACTTCCTGTTCAAGCCACTTTTTATATTTTTCAGGCAGCTTGGGAGCAGGCTCCTTTTTCTTTGATGATTGCGGGCCGGCCGCTAAATTTGAGCCAGACAGCTCGCCCCGGTGGCCAGCCAAAGCTAATCCGTTGCCTGTTAAATCAACCACCAGGAGCAAAACCAGTAAAAATAGCAGTCTGCGTTTTAATCTATCGTGCTGGTGATTATTATCTTCTGACTCTTTAATGAGCTTCACGGTTAGCGCTCCTGATATAAATTTTTCTTTTCTTATATTTTAGCATCTTTCGCCGGTCTTTTCTTCATATTCTTCTCAAATCTGACCGATCTGACCCCGACAGACTAGAACCAGATTATTTAAACACCTTTAGAGATAAAATTGTTGCCGGCCGCAATTACTCCTTAAATCTTCTGTCAGGCCTCAGCCTGGCCGGCTTTGGAGATCATGTTCTTAATAGCTCTGATTTTGGTCTGGGTGACCTTCTGGCCGAGACTTACCAGACGTTTCGTCTGAGTAAAATCAAAAGTATCAACAGATGGATTTATATTGATAAGCAGATCAGCAGCGGGCAACCGGCTATCAGTCGAATCGGCCAGAACAATTTGAATTAAGCGGAAAATGACCGCTAGATTTGATTTTAGTTTAGCTGCTGGCATCTTTGGCAGTAAACGGTGGATATCTGGAACTAACACCCTGGCAGCTCCCAGCTGTCTGGCGAGATTAATCGGAACATTGTTGAGCAGGCCACCATCTACCATAAACGATCTCTGAAAACAGGCCGGATCGATGAGCAGAGGATAAGCGGCACTGGCCCTTAAAGCCCGGTAAAGTGGGCCGGAAGTAAAGCAGACTTCGCGGCCGCTGACCAGATCAACTGCATTGCAGCCAAAGCGAATGCTCAGGTCCTCGAGACAGACCTCACCTAGAAAATGACGAAGGGACTTTTCCAGAATATCGCCTTTTTCATGGCCAAAGCGCTTGATTAATTTTTTCTGATATGATTCAAAAATAAAATAATCAACGAGCTTATCGGGGATAGGTAATTTACTTTGCCGCAGCCTGGCTAACTGGCTCGAGCCTAATTCCTGAGCGATAGCTTCAATTTCAGCCGGCAAGTAGCCGGCCGAAAACAGCCCGCCGATGATGGCGCCCATTGAAGTCCCCGTGATGATGGGTGGAGTCAGACCATTTTCAAGCAGCGCTTTAAGCACGCCGATATGAGCCAGTCCGCGCGCCCCGCCGCCCATCAGAACCAGAGCCCACTGGCCTGATGGAGAGCAATGCCGGAAGCGAGCTGTCCCGCGTCTCTCACCTGAACACTTACCAGGCGGACTGCCCTGATTTTTCTCCTGGGTTATTTTCGTGTTCACTGCTTTTTATGCATCCTGCCGGCCTGATTCTACTATATTATATGGCCTTTTATAACTATCTCCAGTATGATCTCAACCTGGCTAGCTCTTTACCTGTTGATAAATTAAATATCTGCTGAATCCAGGGCTCATTTTCATTCTGAGGTTTTTGGGTGACGACTTCAATTCCATCTCCATAAAAAGCTTCTGATCGGTAGTTGATTTCTATTTCAACTGGCCGGTGCGAAAAAAGCATTTCCGGCGGCATGCCCTCAACCGCCCAGCGGGAATAAGCCACATTATTCACATGGCGGTTAAAATCCAGATCTTCAAATAGAGCTTTAAATTCACTCTTAAAATCAAGCCTGTCAATAATGGGTAGCACCGGAAAATCATCCTCCATGACTCTTTTATTTAGAATCAGCTCATCAGGAAAGAGGTCGTTAATTTTAACCGGACGGCGATCTTTGAGATCAATGATCATCCAGGAACTGGTGGCAACCAGGATGCTCTTCCGGTCAGCACCGCTGATTTCAAATTCACGGAGAGCATAAAAACTGTGTTTACCTGACGCCCAGGTCTTAACCGTGAGTTTTTCCCCCATCTCCGGGTAGTGGTGGAGGTGAAGATGATAACGGGAAATAACCCAGGTAACACCTTTCTCCTGGAGATCAAAAACCGAGAATTTTTCACAGATTGAATGAAGCCGGGCCGTATCCTGAAGGTAATTCATCAAAGCTGAGAGATGGGCATGGTTCTGATAATCAACATCAAAACTCATAATCTCATAATCGGCCCGGTACTCATGAAGCCTGTTCATTTTCAACCCTCAAACTTTTATCGGCTAATTTTTTATCTTATCAAAAGGGTAGCCGAAAGGCTACCAGAATGGGGTCGGGCCAGCGCATTTTATTTATAATCAAATACTTACTGTTTCAAATAAAAAATGCCCAGTGCCGGTTGGAAGGCGAATCGCCGATGCCAATGTCTAACTTTTAATGTCACGTAAAACCAGGCTGCCACAAATTATCCTACGATCTATACGATCTAACGACGGCTTTAAATATTAGGCGGTTAACGCAATTATAACTGTTTTAACTGGCGGCCTCTGTGGCCAATGGACTTAGCCATACCTGGTCAGACTATCCCTTAAAACAAATACATCCTTTTCATCAATGACACGGCGTTTTATGGTTTTTATACCTGATTTTATTTTAAAAGTTTCCACAAATTGATAATCTCCAACGGCCAGGCTTGCAGTCCATTTTTCGTCTCTGGTTAAAGCTCTTCCTTTTAGGTCCAGTATGTCATCGACGCGTTGCCGATAAGCACTACTCAAATTGACGAGAGCAATACCGATGGCCGCTGCCAGTTTTTCACGATTGATGACCTTAAGGGCTTTGTTCTGCCTGACAATCTCCTGAAAGCCACAGTAAGGATAATGTTCTGGATGACGAACCACTCCGGCTCTAACCATGTTCAAATCTATATAAACCATGCAGTTCAAAAGATGATAGCCGGATTCTATGGCAGTAGCATGATACCTATCTTGCCATAAGGGACCGATTCTTTTTTGCCCGATATTATATTCCTGAGCAACGCGCCCGAGTATCAATCTCATCGCCTGTGGAATAGCATGAACCGTTCTACCTGGCTTATCAAAACCGCCAGAACAGGCCGGCTCCTCATCTAACAAGAGGAGATGAATATGATTCGAAGTTATCGCATAATTAAGAACGTAAATCTTATACCTCTCGATGGCTTCTGACATCCAGCGTACTACCCTTTGCTTATAGTGGTCATCATTTAGGAGAAATTCCTTGTTCACGCAGCGGTTCGTGATGTGCCAGATATAACCTGGAAGAAAGAATCGTTTGGCCCGGGGCAAGGCTTTCTCCTCCTCGTGTTTTTGTTATCGCTAATCTTACTAATCTTAATCTTTAAAGCTCTGATTGATAAAATGATAGACGGAAAAAGACCAGTGTTCATCTCACCTCAAGGCCTTAAAAGATAAATCATCGCTCAGCCGGGCAAAGCGGCTTAATTTGAAAGCAGCTATCATAAGCTGGTGAGGCAAGGTCAGGCGCTAAACTTTTCTGGTCTAAGGTAACATATTGATATAAAATAAGATCCGCTGGCCCGACCCCATTAAAAGGAGACAGAGGGCCGGTTTGCGAGCTTCACCCTACGGGCCAAAGCCCACTTTTCCGGCCGTCAGCTACTGGCTAAATTCCGCCGGTGATATGTCCCGCCGCTTCCCGGGCAGCCGCCCGGCTCTTATCTGGCTGGTCAGCACCATGGACAGAATCAAAAAAATCCCCGGCCAGGAGGCTTATGCTACACGGACCAGGCTGACTTTTCCCGCACCGACCAATCTCAGCCTCAGCCGCGGTGATGAAAATATTGTTTTCTCCGAAGAAGACTCTAATGAATCCTATCTCGAAGCGTTTGATCAGGCCGGCTACCAGGTCTGGCTCCAGGTCGAGCCGGCTATGGCTGACATTCCAGCTTTAATCGATCTCGTTATGGAACGCTATCATCACCATCCCTGCGTCGTAGGCTTTGGAGTGGATGTCGAATGGTACCGCTGGAGTGAAAAAGAGAATGAAGACGTGGCGGTGACTGATGAACAAGCCCGAGCCTGGCTCCAGCACCTCCGCCAATAGAATCCTTTTTATCTTCTTTTTCTTAAGCACTGGGAACAGGCCAAACTTCCTCCAACCTATAGAGACGGCCTGATCTTTATCGATGATAGCCAGATTTTTGAATCTATGGACCAAATCATCCTGGAATTTGCCCGTTGGGCCAGATGGTTTTACCCCGCTCCGGTCGGCTTCCAGTTTGGTTATCCATCGGATCGCCACTGGTGGGAAAAACTGGCCGACCCGCCGGCTGATATCGGACGTGAAATTATTTTGACCGCCCCTAACGCGACTGACCTCTACTGGGTGGATTTCACGGTCAAAGACATCTGGCCTAATAAAAAATAAACGTGACCGGCTTCGCTGGCCAGCCCCGGCATGGATGTGCCGGGCTTGGTACTGTCAAGACGACTTACTACAGGCAAGAATTTAAAATAACTGGCTTCAGGCGCTAAGCCAGCCGGTACTTTTTACCGCTTTGATTGCCACTGGCCAACGACAAAATAAATTGCCTTTAATGATAGAATAATAAAGAAACAAAATCTTTTCGTTCATAGTGGTGAATTTTAATTGGCTAACTGGTTAACCAGAATAAGAGAAAAACTGAACATAAGACACGTAAAATATTACAGCCAGAGAGAAGAACAAAAAGGAGGAGAAAAAAATGGAGTTTAGCGAGGTTATAAGGCAGCGTTATAGCGTCCGTTCCTATCGGCCCGACCCTGTTCCAGAGGACAAATTGAGCCGGCTACTGGAAGCCGCTCGGCTGGCGCCATCGGCTTCCAATTTACAGCCTTTTAAAATTATGGTGATATCAACCAAAGGCAGAGAAGCAGAGCTCAGACACATCTACGCCCGGGACTGGTTTGTTCAGGCACCGCTTGTTATCTGTCTGGTAGCCATGCCAACCATAGCCTGGGAACGAAGGGATGGCAAAAATTATGCTGAAGTTGATGCGGCCATTGCCATGGATCATCTCATTTTGGCTGCTGCCAATGAGGGACTTGGCACCTGCTGGGTCGGCGCCTTTGATCCTTTAGCCGCCAGAGAAGTTTTGGCCTTGCCTGATGACGCCGAAGCCATTGCCTTTACCCCTCTCGGTTATCCGGCAGACAGCCCTCGTCCCAAAAGGAGAAAGAGCTTAAAGGAACTGGTCTCGTATGAGAGCTGGTCAGGCTAAGTTGGGTTTAAGCCCCTAGTGTACATTTGATAAATTAAATTGAATTTCTATATCGCCTGGAGTTATCTACTGGCAGCAGGGCCGCCCTGCGGTGTCACCTGCAAACGTGCTTCTACCTCCCTACCTGCCTGTTGACCTTAATTAACTGAATTTAGCCAGCGTTTTTGGTTATTCTAACTATTTGATTATAAAGAAAATCGGCTGGCCCGACCCCATTCAAAAAGGAAGGAAGAGGAAGACAGCCAGGTCAAAGAGAATGTGGCTGACGACGTTGGCCAGTAGCGATTTATATCTTAAATATTGATAGCCCCAGACAAAACCGCAGACCAGAGCCGCCAGAACCAGAACCGGGTTTTTCGAAGTAAGATGCACTGCTGCATATAAGCCCGCCACCAGGAATAAACCAGGCCAGCTTCCCAGACGCAGGGACCAGTGTCGCTGTAAAAAGCCGCGCCACCAGAGTTCTTCGCCCGGACCTATAATTAGTGTCAGAAAAATTCCAATTCGCCATTCGCTCTGGCCAGATTTTAAAGCATAGATTTTGGCTACCTGCTCTAGGCTTCCTACCATAACTCTTGGAAGTATAAGGCTACCGGCATAAGATAGGACATACAACAAAATGGCTGAAGCCAGACCTATAGCCACTTTTCTCCATCCCAGAGTGACAGCATCGCCGGCCATCAACTGGCTAAAGCCCGGATCAAGCCATAAAGCCACCAGCAAGAAAACCAGCAAGACAGCCGAAAATAGTGACCAGAAATCAATAACAATCGGCCGCCAGCCGGAAAAAACAAGTGGAAAGACTGCAGCCGACAGAATGGTCAACCAGTAAAGATGGCTCTCTGCAAATAGCTTCTTTTTCATCCTATCTCGTCTTTTTACTACCCTCTCTGCATATCGGCCGCTATTACTAGGTTATTTTCTGTCAAGAGCGACATTTGTGCAATTCAATTATAAAATCGGGCTGAAAATACTTTGCCCTGAGAGAAAACCATGACCAGGCCTTTTTAGCTTTTCAATAGTCCAATTAAATAATCAAGCCACAATCCACAAACCGCCAGCAAACCAAACGACAGGCTATATCGGGCAGTAGCCCCATCAAGGCTGATAAAATCCGCCGGATCTCCTGTCTGCCCTTCATTCTTGCCTCGGGCTTTTTTCCACAGTTTCCAAGCTTGTGGCCAGGAAAGGACAACGATTAGCACTGAGAGAGGCAATGAAGGGAAATCAAGGCCAAAAAGAGGAGGAACCAGAACAAAAGCCACAATCAGTGCCATTGAACCAAAGATCAGTGCTCCGTAATAGCGACGCGAGCCACGATCGCCAAGATGATTGGCCATAGTTGAAATTTTCTTTTCACAGTCAGTCAGGATATCGCGCCAGTTATTGGCATGGAGAATGGCTACAATAAGCATGCCCTGCGGCACTGCCCAGATGACAGGCAGCCAGGAAAATTGACCGGTTTGAACTACCCAGGCTCCAAATGATCCCAGCAGACCGAAATCGATAAAAACAGCCAGGTCACCCATGGCCTCTTTCTTAAGCCACGGATAGGCCACACCCAGGCTTAGGCCGAATAGACCCGTGTACAACACCAGTCTCCCCCGAAGATAAACCAGAACCAGCCCGAGGGCTGAGCCTATCACAAAAAAGACAATAGAACCTGTAAAAACCTGTTCAGGTATAAGTAACCCGCGGGCTATGGCTCCACTGGCCGGTGTTATCTCCCGGTCGAGCCCTCGCTGCCAGTCGACGACATCAGATAACATATTAGCCGCCATGTGGAGAAATACCATGGCCATCATAGATAATAAAAGCAAGCCAGCTTGAAGTTTTACCCAGCCTACCGTGGCTGCCAGGGAAGCACCAAAAATTACTGGAATAACTGAGGCAGGTAGAGACCAGGGCCGGCCCGCCACCAGCCATTTTCCCAACCAGCCTATTTTTTCTGTTTCAGTTTTCATCTCAACCAGTCAAAATCAATTTCTTTCCGGACTTTAAATTCTTATTTCGGGATTTTAACAGATTTGGAAAATAATTACAGCCTGGAGCAAGTCAACTTGAAATTATTTTCCCAGCATTATTTAGCCTCAGATTTTCCCATGACTTTAAACTGCCTGACCAGCCGCCGGCCTTCCCCATCAACAAGAACCAACCGATGTTCTCCTGGCGGCGGATTTAAAACTATTTTATGAAAATGCCGGGTAGCTGCCAGGTAGTCTTCATCCAGATGCCAGTGAATGACTGCTTCCTTTTGCCGGTGAACGGCTTCAAAGACGACTTCCTGAGGTTGCCCATCGAGATCAACGGGAATAAAAACAGCTGTGCCTGGCTCAGGATAAACCAGGTTCATTATTCTTGACCCGTCAGACACATCGACCTGATTGCTCCCCCCGGCTCTTAAAGGAGGTAACAGCCGGTATTCAGGATGCCATGTTCGATAATAATATTCCTGAACCGGAGGCAAGACAAACCAGCTCTGATGTTTCATTCTGGCCACCGACTCAAACCGGCTATCAACCCGGTACTTTTCAGTCGGGTCAAGGTGAACTAATTGATGATAACGGCAGGCCTGGTCAAAATGACTTTCAGCCGGAACCCAGACAAACCTCCCAGGACACAGTTCGGTAGCCAGATAACCTGAATCCTCGCAGACCTCTATCCTCTTTAATGATCCTGGCGGCGCGGTTATCTCTCCTCCTGTATCAAGCAGGCCGAGCACCTCAAACAGAAAGGGGGCAGCTGCCGCCAGCCCGGTTATCTCCGGCCGGCCTTCGCCATCGGCATTCCCCGCCCAGACTCCTATTGTATAATTCGGTGTCACTCCCACCGCCCAGGCATCTTTTAATCCGAAACTTGTTCCCGTTTTCCAGGCTACCCAACGGGCAGAGCTAAAATTCCGCCAGAAGCCTTCCTCATCCGGCCGGTTGACTTCAGTCAAAGCCAGAAGCGTCAAGTAGGCAGTTCCGATGCTAATTTCTCTCAAGCCAGAAGGAAGTTTCTTCCCATCCCGCAGCAGCCTGATTTTCGTGCTGTCACCTTCAAGCCGCATGGCTCGCCGGCCCATTTCGGCATACATCGAGGTTATTTCCAGAAGCTTCCCTTCAGCCCCACCAAGAATGAGACTTAAGCCGTAGTCCTCAGCCGGCCTGAAAAGCGTACTCATTCCCCAGCGCGACAGTTTGTTCTTGAATTTAGCAATTCCATATTGATGCAACAACCTGACCGCCGGCACATTAAGCGACCAGGCTAAGGCTGTCCTGGCTGGCACAGCACCCCTGAACTGGCGGTCAAAATTCTTTGGTCTGAAACCTTCATACCTGGTCGGAATATCCGGAACGAGCATTTCCGGATTTATCAAACCTTCTTGGAGCATCAGCCCATAGAGGAAAGGCTTAAGAATGCTGCCAGTGCTTCTCGGACTTTGAGCCACATCTACATACTGAGCATTATCAAAGTTCCGGCCTAGGCCCACATTGCCGATGTAAGCTGCCACCGCTTCCTGCCTGTTATCTATTACCACCACTGCCAGGTTTCTGAGGCCACGATTGAGCAGCTTTTCTCCATAAGCTTCAGCTGCCAGATTCAATCTTCGCTGTAAGTCATAATTGATGAAAGAATTGAAAGGAGTTTTCTTCTCAGGGTCATTAGCCAGTGTTTCCAGGAGATGCTGGCACTCTCTGGGAACTGGTTTAAGGTTGGCTGGCACGGGCTCGCTTAGAGCCAGCCGGTATTCAAGTTCCGACAGGTGGCCATGCTGCCATAATCTCCACAACAAGCGATCTCTTTTTATCTTTAGCCTTGGCGGTCCCTCGCTTTGAGCTACCAGAGATGGGTTTTTGGGCAGAACGGCCAGAAAGCAAACTTCAGCCCAGCTTAAATCTTCCGGGCTGCGCCCAAAATAAAACCAGGAAGCAGCATCTATCCCGACAACGTTCCGGCCAAATGGCGCCTGCTCGGCAAAAAGCGATAGAATCTCCTTCTTGCTGAAGCGAAACTCGAGCCTCAAAGCCAGAGTTGCTTCCTTTATCTTTTGCCAGAGAGTCCGCCAGCTGTTTTTCTCAGCTAAACGGGCCAGCTGCATGGTGATGGTGCTGGCCCCGCTTTTGACTTCACCGGCCTTCAAATTTTGCCAGAAGGCTCTGACCACAGCTAATGGATCAACACCGGGATGAAGATAGAAACGCCGGTCTTCAAACTGCAGCACGGCCTTAAAATATTTTTCGGGAATTTTTTCTCCGCGGGGAAACCGCCACTGGCCATCGGCCGCCAGCCGGGCTCCCAGGAGTTGCCCCTCTTCTGAGAAAAGCACGGGAGAAAGCGGTTCTTTAAAGACCGGTCCAAGCGGCCAGAACCGGAGAAGCAGGATCACCAGCAAGAGCAAACCACCCATCGTCAGCCACAGCTTCTTTTTGCCCGGCCACAGCCGCTTTGCTTTTTGTTTTCTCAGTCTTGCCATTTTCTTTCTTTTAATTTTTCATCACCGGCAAAATAGTCTTCTCTTAAAGAAGGCTCCCTGTTCTGTCATCTCAGCTGCTTATAATAGCTGTCTCCTCCTGCTTCTCTATCTAACTATTTTTACCCACTGGCCAGTAGTATTAGCCTGAACTGAATCATCATACATAGCTTCAACCGCTATACCCGGCTGGTAGAACCGGCCGAGATAAGAAGCGTTTAAAACCACCAGAAAGGTCTTCGACTCGCCAGGATTAAGGCTGAAATAGGTGTAGATTCTATCGTCCCGGACATCCTGGTAATCATAATTTTTAACTGGACGGTTGTCACTGCTGAAAAGAGGATTCTGAATCTGAAAGCCAGAAGCGACCAGATGAGTCAGGGCCAGGTTCTGAAGCTGACGGACAGTGTTATTTTTTATCTGAACATCAACCAGAAGATCCGAGCCCTGAGTAATAGAGCTGATCTCTACCGGATTCATTTTGAGGTCACGGTGCATGACCTTAATCTCCAGACCCCGGGCAAAAGTTTCTTCCTGGCCTGCGGCTGGAATTCCCTTAGAATAAACAGTTACATAGAGTGGGTTTTTAGAGCTATTGGTCAGCAATAAATTACGACCTTCGACCGGAAAATTTTCATAGGTCCTTTTTTCCAGTAAGACCGAAGATTCAACTCTTTCTGGATTCTTATCATCCCAGGCTAAGGTAAAGCTGTAAGGTTCGCTGCCGGCTGTCCCGTAAAAGCTGGATAAAGCCAGGAGAATCATGGCTGTTTCGTTGGTGGAAAGCCAGAGGTCAGAGGAAGTAACTTCAGCGATTTCTTTGATGAGCGGTTTGGCTTTCTCTCTCATTTCCATTAGACTCAAACAATGGGCAGCCAGGGCTTTGTCCCTGAATTCAGAGCCAAAAGTCACGGCTGAATCCTGGTATTTATCAAATTCCAGCTTGACTTTTCTAACCAGTTCAATGGCTGCTTCTGACTGTGCGCCCAGGTGAAAAGCCGCAGCCAGAAGAACTGCTGATAGACTACTTAAATCGCTTCTTTCTCGAAGCCGGTTCATAGCTCCGAGGTCTGACTCTCTGGCCTCGGCCAGAGTAAACAGACGGAAAGCCTGAGTTAATTGGTCATAGAGAGTCCCGGTCGTCCAGGCATTGGCCAGCATCTTCTGGTTTTCCTTCCAGGCATTGAGCATGGCTTCTGGCACATAATAACCAGCTTTCTTAGCTTCCAGCAGGAACCAGCCGGCATAGACAGAAGTCCAGTCATGAGACGAATGATCACCAGGCCAGTAGCTAAAGGCTCCATTGGGCATCTGAAAATAGCTCATTTTTGTCACTGCCACCTGGACATAATCCTCGATGTCTTTCATCTCCTCTGAACTCAACCTGACCAGATTTTTCAGATAAAGCTGGGGAAAAGCCACCGAAAGTGTTTGTTCCAGACAACCATGAGGATAGCTGATCAGAAAGTCTAATCTTTTTTCTAGCTGCAAAGCGGGCAGGGTAGAAGCTTCAACGCTCACCAGGTTAGTGCCTTTAAGGCCGAAGGGCACAACTTTTTCCTTCAGGCTCTGGCCAGGCTTTACCTCAAAAGAAGCTGCTCTGGTCATTAATGGATTGGGACTGAGAACTTCTATAAAAATCTTATCAGAAATTGTCTCCGAGCCACCTTTAACCTGAAAACTGACCTGGCCCTGTCCGACAGCTTCGGCTGTTTTCACTTCAAAATTTACCATCTGGTCTCCGGGCTGGCTGAAGGAAAGAGTTTTCTTTCTTTCACCCATGATCTCAAAAAGCTCATTGGCCTTCAGAGAAACTTCAACTTCTTTAAGACCAGGGTTAGTCACAAAAACGGTTATGGGTAAGCTAACTTGTTCTCCAGATCTGACGATTCTGGGCAGAGTCGGCAAAGCCATCAAGTCGCGTCTCACCGGAACCGATTTTTCGGCCGAACCGAAAGCTCCTTCCCGGCCAGCTACCACCATCACTCTGACTGCCCCAAAGTACTGAGGCATCAGGAATTCGTGGCTGGCCGTTTCCCCCGGCTTGAGTTCAAATGGTCCATCAAAAAGAACCACTGGCGGGAATCTCCTGGGTTTGCGGGCTTCTTCAGCCGCTTTTTTATACTCATCACCGCCCAGAGCTAACAGGCGGTTCAATTCCGCGCCATAAGCTTCAGCCACCTGATCAAACACATCCCAGGTAGACACACCCAGGGCTTCTCGCTTATAGAATTCTGCTCTCAGGTCAGGAACTTGATAATGGGTCAGAGCCAGCAGGCCTTCATCGACTACCGCCAGAGTATAGAACATCCGCTGGCCGTTTTTCTCTCCAACTTTAATTTTGAATTTTTCCAGCGGCTTGATTTCTTCAGGTACATTAAGAACCGGTTTCAGTTTGGTCGCCGGGTTTTCTACCATGAGTGGAATCACTCCATACATCCTGATCGGTGCATCGCTGACTTTGCCACTGTGCGGTTGAATCAGGGTAACATAAATATAGACATTTGGCGTCATGTTTTCACTGAGCTGTATCTCAAAACGGTTCTCTCCTTTCTGGGTAGAAACCCACATTTTCTGAAGCACTGATGAACCCGATTCGACTGAGACCAGAGCCCGCCCCTGAACTGCTTCCGGCAGGTAGATGACCGCTTTTTCTCCGGCGAGATATTTCTCTTTATCTGACGACAGGGACAATCTGGAGGCTTCTTCACCTCCTGTTGCTCTGGAGCGCCCTGCCCAGTCTGGCCAGTCCACATAGACAACCTGTCCGGCTGAATGACCGCCCTGCAGGTCTTCCACCCGGATAAAGAATCTGCCCCAATCGGGATATTTGATCTGGAATTTCCAGGCAGCCAGGCCTTTATCATCAGTAGTCAAGGTGTCACTGGTTATAGGGCGAGTGTAACTCCGGGATAAATAATCAGCCAGCGAGGTGCCTTCCTTTTCCCACCACCAGCGCCAGCCAATTTTGTAAAGAGAAATTCTAAGCTTCTGACGGGACACCGGCTGGCCCGAGGCGTTAACCGATACCAGATTAACCATCTGCTCTTTATCGGTCTCGAGATAGCCATAGCCTCGTCTGGCTTCAGGCAACTTCAGACCGACATAATAATCATAGGGACGCAGGGGCTGGCTGAAAGAGTCCAGGCTGAAATCACCCGACTCCTCAAAGACTCTCGTCACAAAGCGGGTCTCTAACCCGCCTGGAACACTTGAATCCAATTTAAAATCTAGCCTGGCCAGGTCCTTACCCTGGCTATCGAGGACACCTTTATGCTGAAGAACTTCGCCTGAGACAAATTCTTTGGAGGGATCATCAAATGCATAGCCAGGATACGCTTTAAAAGCCACAGGCTGGGGTGTGAGACTGACCGTTATATCATATTTCAGATTGGCAGCCGGGGCTCCATGCAGCCATTGAGAATTAACGGTAGCCTGAATGGGTAAATCCTTTCTGGTCAGAAGGCTGACCGGAGTTTTAAAGTCAATTTTCAAGCGGTTGGGCACCACGGTCTCTATTCTGACTGTTCGGGAAAAGGTCAAACCGCCAACCAGGACCTTAGCCTGCCAGGAACCCGTTTGAGCTTTTTCCTCTGTTTCCAGTTGAAAAGCATGAAATGAACCCAGAGATCTGGCTGGCTTCAGCGTCCTGACCAGCTGTCCCTGAGGCGAATACCATTCCATAGTTACCGGATAGTTAGCCGGCAGGCGCTTTTCCCGGTCAAACAGGACAAAAGTCAGATAAATGGTATCACCAGGCCGCCAGACACCGCGTTCACCATAAATGAATCCTTTAATTCCTTTTTTGACTGTTTCACCGCCTATATCAAAAGAGCTGACGCTTAAAGCTGAGTCCCCACTCAAACGCAGATATCCGAGGTCGCCACCTGACCTGGCTATGACCAGAAAAGGCCTCTCTTTTAGCTGAAAGGTGGCAAAACCATTATCGTCACTGGTCGAATTGGCCAGCAGTTGTTGCTGATAGTTATAGACTTCCAGCCTGACACCGGAAAGAGGTTGGGCGGTCCTGAGGTCAGTCACTACCAGATGGAGGTTATTGTCTTTTTCCATCTTGGCCATCATTCCCAGGTTTGAGCTAAGAAAGTTTCTGGCGACGACGGCATCCTGGTTATAATTTGGATTATAATAGGCGTCATGGCAGGGGTCATTTCTTTTTAACCAGCCATTCTCAAGATAAGGATAACGATAAGTTTCATCCCAGTAGTAATACTTTGAAGTTGTACCGGACTCATTTTTCAGAGGCGGCTCTACGGCCGGGGGCGAAGTCACATCAGGACAGGGATAGGTGGTATTGCCGCGATTAAACGACAGGATCAGCCGGTAAATGCTTCCGGGCTCTTCTTGAAAGAGCGAAGTGACATCGAGGTCATAACGAGCCCAGGAAGAGGTCACTTCTGGGTCATCAGAAAGATTGATAGTTTTGCGCCAGAGATAACGGCCAACCCGGGCGAGTTCTCTGGAGCCCGCCAATTCATTAACCTGAAGAAACTGAGCGATATTATCAGGGAAGATCTGGAAGACGGTGATCTGAACCGATTTGAGGTTAATAGCTTCGATGGGCACAGTTAAACGCTCTTTTCTGGGCAAGATGACACCACGGCCAACAAAGCGGACCTGAGGAGAGGGAATTCCGAAGGACACCTCAAAGGTTTTTTCTTGATCCAGGACTCTCTTCTGCAGGCTTTTTATTCCTGGAAAGACTTTCAATTCCACCGTTCCACGGAAACCCTTCGGGCTATAAACCCTGATAATGTTCTGGTCTGTTTCACAGGTTAAAGGCAGCTCTCCGACCCGGATTAAACCTGTTAAACTCTGATCTGGATCCAGAGGATCAGAAAAACGCAAGAGTATGTGGGGTGAATCCTCTCGAACTGCCGTCGCGCTGAGCAGTTCAAAGCGTGATAGAGGCGGAACTTCTATTTCTCGCTCTCCTTTATCTTTTATCTGCAGGGGGCTTCCATTCCAGGTCAGCCTGACCACAGATGGCGACTCTCCCCGGATGATTCCATTTACCCTGAAATCATGTTCGATCCCATCGCCTGAGTGGCTCCAGGTAATGGGTAGCCTGGAGCCAGACTGTTCAGCCAGAAGAACTTTTTCCACCCGGGAAGCTTCTTCCATGTCGGAGGTCTGCAGCCTGCCTTTAAGGGTTTGGACATCTGGCTGCGACGGCTCGTCGGCATAAAGCCCATCAATCATTATTTCCATCAGGGGCTTAATCGTATGGAAAGTGAAGGAGAATTTAGAAAACTGTTTCGGCAGTTTCATAATTTTATCAACATGCAGAATGGCTTTATATTCGGTATCGGGCTTGAGTTCAGTCGCCGGAACCAGGACCAGCTCTCTCGTTCCAGCCCATTGCAGCTTTCCTTCGACAGCTGGCGAGATGTCGAGCACTGGAGGCGGCGTCTCCCCTGGTCGTCCAACTGGCTGGACAAAAACTACCCGGAGACGAGATTTCCGGGGAACAGTCCCTGACGTATGGGCACTGATGTATTTATACCATTCCTTATCCATAGAAACTTCTGGACGACCTTGTTCTTTTTTGCAGGCAAAAAAGCCAACCGCCAGCAGGATCAATAAGGTGATGATAAGCATTTTTTTCATGGGACTTTCCCCCTCCTGTTTTGAATATTGACATTTTAAGACGCCACCTAATGGAATGTCAAAGCTAAACTCGCGGTCAAATGGAATCCCTGGTTTGAGTTAGCTGCATCAACTGATTTTTCTCGCCAGAGGAAGTTGAAGGCCTTATTCTGACCCAAAGATCCCGGAGCGTTATTCGCCTGGAATTTTATGCCCTAATCCTATCAAGTTTTTCCGCGAAGATAATTTCATGTAATAAATTTATTTTTCGTGAGCTATAAACTTTTGTCCAGCAGCTGGATTCAAAGTTTTCGTTTGAGCTTCAGCTCGTTTTTTCATAAAATCATGGTGTTAAATATCAATAGTATGAGCTGGATTTTGACGCCGATATCATTTATCCGCCAATTTTATTTCTCAATATTAATTAATTTAGAGGAAGGCGCTCCATGAAAATAACCCGCCAGCAATTTTTAAAATACTTTAGTCTTGGACTGGCTTCTACTACCGTTATCAAAAAACCGTCCTGGCCAGCCGGAAAAATGGCAGATGCCCGCCAGGAAATCAAAAAAATGAAAATTAAAAAAATCGAGATATCAACCTTTGATGTTCCATTGACTTCTCCATTTCGCATTGCCATTGGCACCATGCATGCTGCTAACGATGTTCTGGTGAAGATTACGACTGATAGTGGGCTCTATGGAATCGGAGAAGCCTGCCCCTTTCCACCCATTACCGGTGAGACTCAGGCCAGCAATATCGCCGCTGCCCGGGCCATCAGGGAATTACTCAAGGATAAGGATCCGCTGGCCATAGAGGGTCTGATAGAACAGATTGGTAATATCGTCCATTCCAATCCCAGCACCGTCGCTGCTTATGATATGGCCCTCTATGATCTGCTGGGAAAGGCAGCCGGGCTGCCCTTATACAAACTTCTCGGCGGCTACCGTTCGAGCTTTGAAACAGATATGACTACTGGACTCAACACTCCTGAAAAAATGGTGGAAAGCGTTAAGGATAGCCTGGCCCTGGGCTACCGGCAGATAAAAATAAAAGTGGGCGAAGATCCTGACCTGGATGTCAGGCGTGTACAGATGGTGCGGGAAGCTATTGGCCCTGATATTCCGCTGAGAATTGATGCCAATCAAGGCTGGTCAGTTCCGCAGGCTATATTTGCTCTGAGGCGAATGGAGCCGTTTAAAGTTCAGTTCGCCGAGCAGCCAGTCCTGGCTTCAGATATTTCAGGACTTAAAGCTGTCAGGGAACAATCCCCGGTTCCGATTATGGCTGACGAATCGCTATTTCTGCCTTCTGACAGCATTAAACTCATCAAAGAAGAGGCCTGTGCTTATTTCAACATCAAGCTGATGAAAGCCGGCGGCTTGCTTAACTCCCTTAAAATTGCCCACATAGCTGCTGCCGCCAATATACAATGCATGGTTGGCTGCATGATAGAAACCAGGCTGGCTCTGACCGCCGCCGCTCATCTGGTAGCCAGTCAGAAAAATATCATCTTTGCCGACCTCGACGGCAACTCCGAGCACCAGCTTGACCCGGTCATCGGCGGGATGAAAGTCGAGAAAGGAACTATTTACTTGCCAGAAGCACCCGGGCTGGGCTGTGATGTTGATCCAGCCTTTTTGAAAAAGATGCAGGCGGTTTGAACTAAATAACAAGCTTATAAGTTATGATAGCTGCCCGGACATTCTCGACAAAACTTTTTGCGAATCTTATCCAGAAATATCGATACTCATTCTGTCTTCAACGTTAAACAGCTGGATTCATTCATAGCTTGAGAGAATATTCTGAATTAAATAGAATGGAGATGACTCCAGCCTGACCAAGCCTGTACTCTTAATTAAAAGCTGGCAGGCCGGAAAGGGCAAAAAGAGGCAAACATGACCTGGAAATCATCTGAAAAAATCAAATGGGGCATCCTGGGGTGCGCAGCTATTGCCGGAAAGGCTCTCATTCCGGCCTTTAAAAAGGCTCAGAAGGCAGAGCTCGTCGCCATTTCTTCCCGCTCGGCAGCTACGGCCACAGACTGGGCAAAAAAATTTGGGTTAGCTAAAAGTTATGGCTCCTATGAGGAACTGCTGGCTGACAAGGAAATTGATGCAATTTATATTCCACTTCCCAATCATCTCCACTTTGAGTGGACTGTAAAAGCCCTGCGGGCCGGAAAGCATGTTCTGTGCGAAAAGCCTCTGGCTCTAACCGCAGGCGAAGTCATGGAAATGTTTGAAGAAGCACAGGCTAATAAACGCCTGCTGATGGAAGCTTTTATGTACCGTTTTCATCCACGGCTGGGGAAAGCTGTTGAACTTATAGAATCTGGAGCCATAGGCGAACCGCGGCTCGTCTGTTCAGCCTTCACTTTTGTCTTTGACCGGGAGCCAGACAATTACCGCTGGTCGCCACTGATGGGTGGGGGAGCTTTATATGATGTTGGCTGCTATACCATCAACGCTGCCCGACTGGCTTTTAAGGCCGAACCACAGGAGATTCGGGCCACCGCTCATCTGGATGAAAAAACCGGAATTGATTTAACTGCTTCGCTTCTCTGTACTTTTTCAGGGACCCGTCAGGCCCTTCTTGCCTCCAGCTTTGAACTTGAGTTTCAAAGCAGCCTGGAGATTTCAGGCCGGGATGGCAGCCTTTTTTTAGGCCGTGTTTTTTCGGCCAAAGATTTCTCTACTGAAATTATTCTATGTCAGGGCGAAAAATTAACCAGCTTCAATTTCCCGCCAGTAGATCAATATCAACTGATGGTGGAACATTTCGGGCAAGCCATAGCTGGTCGGGTCAGCCCTCAAATTGATTTTCAGGACTCTTTTGGCAACGCCCTGACCCTCGAAAAAGCCCTGAAGTCAGTTCGGAAGGGGCAGCCTTCTTCTCCCTAGTTTGACTTATAGACAATTTGATTTGTATTCAGCACCTATCTCTATTATCCAATCACGGGTTATTTATCTTAATAAAACATCAGGGCTGCCGTCACTTTTTAGATTAAAAAGGTTGGACCGGAAGTTCTCCAATGCTGCCCCAGTTTGCGATCTGCTTTTTAAAATTATTTTCCCCCTTTTACTGTTCCCGGGATTTTGGCATCATTCGCCCAGACCCGATCATAGTATTTTTTCACCTGGCCCTGCAACAATTTTAGCTCCTCCACCACCTCACTTCTCCCGCCAGCATAGTCAACCATTAGCCGGCCTTCTTCGAAGCACATTTCATCATGGACAGGCAGAACATATCTCAGTAAGAAATGAGTGTAAGCTACCAGACGGTGTGGCCCGAAAGCCCTCGGCAGCTTTCCAGCCGGTGTCTCTATCGCCACCGATCTTGCCTCTTTAATGGCTTTTATTAAATCAGCTAGTTCAGCCGATGGGGCAAAACAGATGGTATAATAGCGGCCAAACATGTCGCTCACCTCACAACCATGGCTGTCGCTTATCCCGACGACCGGAATCTTCTGGCCTTTTGATCTGGCCTCAATATATCTAGCCAGCTGAAGGTTATTGACATCAACCTCCTGCAGGTCGCTCCAGTCAAACCCGCTGACCAGTTCCAGGGCATCAAAAATTCCTGTCTCAAAAATATAATCAACCAGCGCATAAGAAATATAATTGGCATTACCAGGCCGCCAGTAAGGATGGGCAAAAATGCCCAGGCCGCCCCTCTCCCTGATTTTCTCAAAGGCCCAGACGGAAGAAGCATACTGGAATCTGTCCACCCCCTCCGGTATCTTACCCAACTTATCCATAATGGCCTGGACCTCTCGCCGGTAGGCTGTTTCATCGGATTTGTAGAGCTCTGTTATGCCTTCTTTAGCTCCGAAGTTGACAAAATGAACTGGATTATCAGGTGGGTGGACCTCCTCTCCAGGGAATATTTTTAAATCAACCGGAAGGCTTTTAAAAAGCTCTATCACTTCTAAGGAAGCAGCATAATTTCGGTGATCGGTAAGGGCCATAAAATCGAGGCCGGCGCGGCGTCCAGCTCCAATCACATAACCCGGTGCTTCCCTTCCATCAGAACGATAACTATGCATATGGATATCGCCTTTGTAAGGACGGAGAACAAAAAGATCAGGCTTCAGGGAATAAACATGAAAGGTGCCAACTTCTCGAGCCTTACCGTCAGCCTTGACTTCCTCAATCCTGAAGATATGCTCTTGCTCTGACTCAAAAAACCTTCTTATTTCGAAGGCGTTGTTTTGAGGAATGATTGGCTCGGCCGAAGCCTTGACCCAGCCGCTTTTTACCGCATAACGGCCAACCGGGGTATAAGTCACCCGGTAAGTACAATCAGCCTTTGGAAAAGTTTCATAACGGGAGATAATTCTGACGGTGGTCTCCACGTCAGCTGGAACTATCTTTGGCCAGACCTCAAAATACCTGTCAGCCGTATTGACTTTTAAACCACTGGGCAGAGCCGGCGTAAAAAGACCCTGTCCAGAGGCAAAGAGGCTAAGTCCAACCATAAGAATAACAAAAAAGACTAAAGAAAAAGAAAGCTTCGATGGCCATTTCATGACTTTTCTCCTTTGATCTTATCGTGCGGGAGGCATAAATAGAAGCTTAAATAATTTACGCCACCGGCCACAATTGTTATCAGACTAAATCTTACTTTTTTACCAGAGAAAATGCCAGACAAAACGGGCCAGCAGACGGAAACTTGATAAGGCTTAATTTTATAATCGTGGACAATTGATATGAATGTTAGAAGTCAGTCCAAGCTGGACTGGAAACTAATGTCATTAAGATCTTGTAAGATCTTAAAGGAGCTCAGGCAAAAAAATCGCCAGGCACTGTCTTCAGCCTGTTGATATCAACCAGCCTGTTCCGCACATTAAACTTAAAGGCGCAATTAACCGAGCACTCATCACAGCCGCCACAGGGATTGTCAGGCAGATTTAACTCGGTTACGACTTCATGTGCTGCCTGGAGATTACGATAACCATATGCATACATATAGGCTCTCATCATATCGGGAATCGGCAGCGATTTCGGACATTGAGGCAGGCATCGTTGGCAGCCCTGGCAGTAAAGACCGGACAGATTGGCCGTTTGGCCCAGTTTAAGATCCTGAAGCTCCTGTTCGGTTAACTTTAAGTCTTTTACTACTTCCAGATTGCTTTTCAGCTGATCAAAAGTCGTCATACCGGGAACGGCGGTGGTGATGTTAGGATTATTCATGGCCCATTTCAAAGCGGCTTTGGTATTTATCGGCTGAGTTCTCTGTTTATCCCAGAAACCTCCGGCCAGTGTTTTCATGGCAATTATACCCAGTCCAGCCGAGGTAGCCTCTTCAATGGCGGCGTTCAGTTCCTTGATATAGTCCTTTCTAAAATTATACCCGACTAAAACCACATCGTAGATTTTGGCTTCGATGGCAGCCCGAATAACTTCAGGTTCATTGGCATGGGTGGTAACACCGATAAAGCGCGCCTTGCCGGATTTTTTAGCCGCCTCTATCATCGCCATATTTTCAGGGGCCAGAGCTATATCACGTTTTGTAAGGTTATGAAGATAAAGAATATCCAGATAATCAAGCCCCAGCCGTTTGAGGCTTAAATCAAGCTTCTCATTGAAGCCATCCCCCGGAGGAACCTTGGTGGCAACAACAAAACTGTCCCGCGGCCGCCCCTTAACCACCTGACCGATAACCTCTTCACTGCGGCCACGCAGATAATTATGGGCCGTGTCCAGGTGAACCAGGCCAGCATCAAGGGCTGCCCTGACCAGCTCATAACTATCAGTATTCATTACTCCCATGCAAACCACCGGCAAAACGATGCCAGTCTTGCCGAGGGCTCGATAAATAAAACCTTCCTGCCGGCCACCTGGCGGCTCGGGCAGTTTGTTTTTATCAGCCGGTTTATCTGTTTTTTTCTGCTTCTTTAACTCGTCTGCCAGAAGAGCGGCGGCTGCACCTGTCGTAGCCAAACCGGTCAGTCCAGCTTTAAGAAATTCACGGCGATTCAAAGGAGATTTACCCATGTTGTCCTCCTATTTCTCTCCAGATTACCCGAATTGCCCCTCGGGGTCAACATAAGACCAGAAAAAATGGTGGCATGACAGATAATATAGAACTGCTACATTAAGGCCCAATAAAATAACCGGCCTATTTATTTTTCCCCGTTACCTCCAGGAAACCCGGTCCGAATGCAAACAAGTTTTTTGGCTTTTTCTGTACCGGTTCATCTAGCTCGCCCCTTAGGCAGCTATCTTGTTGATTCTTCAACAGATCGGCTGGCCCGACCCCATTCTTCACAATCGCCTGCAGCAGGCCGGCGGCCACGAGCTAAAGAAGCAAAAATTCCCAGGAAATTAAGCACAGCAAAAACGTTAAAAGTCAGACGAAAACTTCTCATAAATAAATCGAATTTATCAGGAGTGATCTTTACATTCCCCATAATAACTGACATGATCATCATGGTCAAACCAAGGCTGAACATCTGGCCGACCATCCGCATGGTAGCCAGGGTGGCTGAAGCCAGTCCATAATCCTTCGGACCGACAGAGCCCATAACAGCATTCGTATTGGGTGAAGAGAACAAACCAAAGCCAATCCCGAGCAAAACCAATACCAGGACAATCCACAGAAGCCCCGTTTCTGGCCTGACAAAAGACAGAGCGATAAGGGCCACGGCTGTTAACCCCATTCCGCTCGAAGCCAGCAGTCTCGGGTCAATTCGATCAGAAGCCCGGCCAGAAAGAGGCGAAACCAAAGCCTGAAAGACTGGCTGTGAAATAAGTATCAGACCGGCCGCCCGCGGCGAAAAGTTATGGATATATTGAAGATAAAGACTTAATAAATAGCCGACAGCAAAGGTTGAGCTGTAATTGATGAGAGCCGCCAGGTTGGAAAAAGCAAAGACCCGATTTTCCCTGAACAGCCTGGTCTCAAAGACAGGATGGGCGGTTCTATTTTCTATTAGAAAAAAGAGAGCTAAAAGGATCAGTCCAGCTGCGGCCAGAAAAAAACCATAGTGGGCCGGTAGCCTGGAGAAGCCCAGCATAAAGCAAACCAGCCCAGAGCCATAAATTATGGTCCCTTTAATATCAAATTTATCGAGCTGCCTGGCCGACTGGCTCGGGGAAGACGGACCATCCTTATCGTAAGCTTTGAGCACAGAGAAAAGAGCCAGCAGGCCGAGGCCAAAAGTCACATAGAAAATGCTCCGCCAGCCATATTGCTCCACCAGAAATCCGCCGATAACCGGGCCCAGTGACAGGCCGGTATAAGTAGCCGCCGTATTGATACCCAGAACCTGTCCGCGTGATTCGGGCGGGAAAGAAGCGGTCAGAAGAGCGATACTGGCCGAAAAAATCATAGCTCCGCCCAGTCCTTGAATTAGCCGGAAAACAATTAGCGACAAACCTGAAAAAGCCAGAGCGCTGGCCAGGCTGCCGGCCGAAAAGATACCGATGCCGGTGATAAAAACCCGCTGTCTTCCTATCATATCGGCCAGCTTGCCCATCGGGACGAGAAAGACAGCTGTCATCAAAAGAAAGGCTGTAACCGTCCAGCCAAGAGTGATAGTACTCAGCTTAAAAGTTTGAGCTATAACGGGCAGAGCTAAATTAATAGCTGAACCCATAAAAGGAGTCAGAAAGGAAGCCAGAGTTGAAGCCAGGAGAATGAATTTTCTTTCCCTGGTAAGCTGCATATCTTTGACCTCTCGATATCCTTTTAACCCTATCTCAAAAATGGTTTCCCGGCTGTTATCAAGGTAACAATTTTATTTAAATTAGATAATTTTATCTATCCCGGCCTATCAGATTAATAATTCACATTTCAAAAGTTAATCTGCCTGGCCAGACCGGCAGTATTTTTTACGGCTGGCCAAAAAAAACAGGCATTTTGTCTGGACATATCATATTGATAACAAAGAAAATGCGCTGGCCCGACCCCATTTTTGATTTTTCTCCCTTCTGGGATATAATGAAAAGTAATCGCGACTTAATAACCTGGAGGAAAAAATGATTATAGCTGAATTGTCGATTTTTCCGACATCAGAAGGCTCCTCCGTCGGCCACTACGTCAGAGAGGTCATCAAGGTTATAGACGATTCCGGACTTCATTATGAAACCGGCGCCATGTCAACCACAGTTGAGGCGCCTGATCTTGAATCCATACTGAATTTAGTTACTACTTGCGACAAAGTACTGGTCGAGATGGGGGCCAGACGCATTCACCTTGATCTTCACCTCGATCACCGGCTTGACAGGGAAGCGACCATTGATTCCAAGCTTAAAACCCTTGGGAAAAAGTAAATCCACCTGAATTGAATCTGAGCTTTAGGAGGCTAAGATGGTGTTGGTTAAAGATGAAGGTTTTTCACCCAATGCTATGAAAATCCTTCGGACCCGTTACTTTATGAAAAATGAAAAAGGTGAGTTTATAGATAAAAAGCCTTCTGACCTTTTCCGCCGGGTAGCGGACTATATCGCTTCGGCTGAAAAAACCAAGGAGGAACAGAAAAAATGGGCTGACAGGTTTTTTGAAGCCATGATGGCCAGAGATTTTATGCCCAATAGCCCGACTCTAACCGGGGCCGGACGCAACATGTGCCTGAGCGCCTGCTTCGTTTTGCCCATTGAAGATTCAATGGAATCTATCTTTGATGCCGTTAAAAATGCCGCTCTGGTCCATAAAGAAGGTGGCGGTACCGGCTTCGATTTCAGCCTTCTCCGACCAAAGGGCAGCTTTGTCCGCAAAACTCAAGGAGTGGCCTCGGGGCCCATTTCTTTTCTTAAAGTGATTGACGCTGCCACCGAAGCTGTCAAGCAAGGTGGAACCAGGCGTGGAGCCAATATCGGCCTCCTGCGGGTTGACCATCCTGATATTGAAGAATTCGTCACCATGAAGCGCGACGGCAAGACCCTTAATAATTTCAACATCTCGGTGGCTATCACCGATGAGTTCATGAAGGCCCTAAAACATGATGGAGAATACTGGCTTTATAATCCTTATCTTAAAAAGAAAACAGCTAAAAGAAAGGCTCGTGATATTTTTAAATTAATTGTGGAATCAGCCTGGGCGGTTGGTGACCCGGGTTTAATTTTTATTGACCGCATCAATCAGCTTAACCCGACCAGGGAGCTGGGCCCGATCAGTGCCACCAATCCTTGTGGCGAGCAGCCTCTTCATCCTTATGAATCATGCAATCTGGGTTCAATCAATGTTTCCAACTTTTACTCACCCGACCATCCTGATGAAATTGACTGGGAAAAGTTGGCCACTTCCATTGAGATGGCCGTGCGTTTTCTGGACAATGTGATTGATGTCAACAAATATCCATTACCTCAAATTGCCGAGATGACCAAGGCTAACCGCCGGATTGGTCTGGGTATTATGGGCTGGGCTGATCTTCTCCTCAAAAAGAAAATACGCTATGACTCGCCAGAAGCTCTGGCCCTGGCTGAAAAGCTCTTATCTTTTATGAGGCAGACAGCCGATCGGGAAAGCGAGAAACTAGGCGAACTCAAGGGCAACTTTCCCAATATTGATCTTTCCATTTTTAAAGGCAAGAAACGCCGCCATGCGACTGTTTTGACCATTGCTCCGACCGGCACGATTTCCCGCATTGCCGGTTGTTCAAGCTCTATTGAGCCAATTTTTGCTTTTGAATTTGTCAGTAAAATTCTCGATGGTGAGATTAAGGATGTCCATCCTCTTTATGAAGAATGGAAAAAAGAGCACCCGGAGGAACCGCTGCCCGATTATTTTGTCACTGCCCATGACATCCCTTATGAAGGCCATATCCGGATGCAGGCTGCCTTTCAAAAATATGTTGATAATTCGGTTTCCAAGACCATCAATCTGCCCAATCAGGCAACTTTTGAAGACATCGAAAAAGCTTACCTTCTGGCTTATGACCTTGGCACCAAGGGTATTACCATTTATCGCGATGGCAGCAAAGCCGAGCAGGTGCTCTATGCGGGAGTCACAGCCAGGCAAAAACTTATTCCGAGGGAAAGGCCAGTCAGTCTGCCTTCCATTACCGATAAAATTAAAACCGGACTGGGGAATCTTTATGTGACCATTACCTTCCTGGGTAATAAGCCATTTGAAGTTTTTACTTCAATTGGCAAGAGTGGTTATTCAACCATGGCCGATGCTGAGGCCATCGGCCGCTTGATCTCTCTGGCTCTGCGCAGCGGCGTTGATCCAAAGGAAGTTATTTTGCAGCTAAAAGGCATCGGAGGGAGCGAGCCGGTTTTTACCGAAGGCAGTCTGGTGCAGTCCATTCCCGATGCGGTGGCCAAAGTGCTCGAACGCCACCTGGGAGAAGTCAAAGAAAACCGGCGCGATTTCCTCAAAGATACCTGCCCGATGTGCGGAGCGACTTTACCTGATGAAAAATGCCCGGTCTGCCCGAATTGCGGCTGGACCAGGTGTTCCTAAAATAAGTCCTGGCAGCTAAAGAAGAGCGCGACCTAATTTTACCATCCGACCACAAGCGATAAACTGCCGTAATAAAGATGCTCGCTTTAAGAAGTGATAACAATCGAGAGTCTCCTGTATGGAATATGTCCATATCTGATAGGAAAGGCAGTTTAATCCTTGGCCATCTCGAGCAACCTGAGTGAGAGGCCCGTCTTATTTTGTAGCTATTCTTATCCAGCGGATTTGTTGTAGATTCTCTCTCTCGATTTGAATTACATCAGCCTCTTCACCAGTTAGAACTTTCTCCATTTGTATATGGAGTGTTTGAGGCTCAAGAATAGAGCTGGCGGGCTGGTTACGGTCCAGGTTTGAACCTACAATCCAACTAATGAGGCCTCCGGCCACGGCAGAAGCCGTAGCCCGCCCCCATTCTCCCAGTTCCTCAAATTTTCCAGTGGCACCACGCCAGATTAAATAGATAGGACTGCCAATTACGGCTCCGCCGACAGGTATTAGCCAGAGATTGCTTAGCATTGTTTCAACCATTGGAGGCCGGCGTTGAGTAATCTGGATTTCGACCGGACGATAGCCCTCAGCCTCAAAACGCACTGTGTGAACGCTTTCTTTGTCCAGTTTCAGATTGATCGGCGTTTTTCCCACTAGCTTTCCATCAACCAGAACATTTACACCAGTCGGCTGGCTGGTAGCCGGAATATTTTGAAATATATCTTGATTGATACTCCGGCAGCTCCAACTAACGACCAGAGCCGCGGTTAGAGTCACCGCGAGCAGGAATGAAAGTTGTCGTCTCATTTTTAGACCCCCTCTTTGGTGGCTCACATATATTCACCTTTTTTTATTTTTTTATTTTACACCTTTTTGGCTGAACATCTCAATTTTTTGGCAAGGGCTCTTACCAGACGACACCGTAGTCTTCGCCATAATTGCTGGAACCACCCCAGAAGGTTCCATGCTGCCAGTCAAAATAGATGGCGTTAATCGGACCGGAAGTGTATTTTTTAACTGCAATCCTGTAGCCCATGGCAGTCAGCTTTTCTCTAACTTCAACCGGGATTTTTTCGTTGAGATCAAGTTTACCTGGAAAACACTGATGCAGGTCAAAAGAATCCCGCATCTGATAACTGGTGATATTCGGTGCCTCACAGGCCTGCTGCACGGTCATCCCGAATTCAACTATATTGAGGAAAAGCTGCAGCAGATTCTGGTCCTGGGTGTCGCCGCCCTGAACAGCAAAGGACAGGTAAGGTCGGCCATTCTTCATGGCCAGACCAGGCGTCAGCGTGGCTCGAGGCCTCTTACCGGGAACGATTACATTAAATGGATTCTCCGCCTCATTCAGAACAAAGCTCTGTGCCCGCTGGCTCAAGCCGATGCCTGTTTTCCCTGCCACGACCGCTGGCACCCAGGCTCCGCTCGGTGTCAGCGATACCACCCAGCCGGCTTCATCGGCGGCCTGAATAGAGGTCGTCCCCTGCCTCATGCTGATTTCCAGCCTGGCTTCATCTTCCGGCCTGGCCTGGCAATCCCTATTTGACCAGCTGGCCAGGTAATGTTTAAACGGATTTTCCTTGCCCTCAAAAGGATAGGGATCACCAGGTTTAATGTCCGGGTCATTGGCTTTATGGTTAATGAGTTTTATTCTTTCCCGAGCATAGTCTTTGGAAAGAAGACCTTTGATCGGTTCCTCAGGTGGGAAATATGGGTCTCCATAATAAAAATCACGGTCAGCAAAAGCCAGATTCATCACCTGATAAAGCGTATGAATATAATCAACACTGTTATAACCCATGGCTTTCAGATCAAAGTTTTCGAGCATATTAAGCATCTGCAGCATGACCGGTCCCTGGACCCAGGTATTGAGTTTATAAATCTCAATTCCCTTATAGGTGGTCATGACCGGTTCCTCCACGTAGACTTTCCACCCGGCCAGATCTTCCATGGTAATCAGGCCACCTTCTTCCTGGCAGCCGCGAACAAATTCCCGGGCAATATCACCTTTATAAAACCGATCATAAGCAGCGTAGATGGCTTCTTTTCTGCTTTTGCCAGCCTGCAGTGCCTGGGATTCGGCATCAACCAGTTTCTTCAGGGTTTGAGCCAGTTCTGGCTGGCGGAAAACTTCTCCCGGATAAGGTGCTTCCCTTTTTTCACCGGGATGAGTTAGAAATATCTGTCTTGAATAGGTCCACTTTTTCAGCTTTTCTTTGTTTTTCTCGATAGAGTCGGCCGTTTCTCTTTCTATCGGATAACCTTCAGCCATTTGAATGGCTGGCTCAAGAACATCTTTCAGCTTTAGCGTGCCAAACTCGGCCAGCATAACCAGCAGAGCTCCGGGCGTACCGGGAGTAATGGCAGCCAGAGGCCCCTCAGCCGGGGGATATTTGTAGCCTTTTTGTTTATAAAATTCAGGAGTAGCACCGGTTGGAGCTACTCCCAGGCCATTAATGGCTATAACTTTTCCGCTTCTGGGGTTATAAATCAGGCCCTGGGTTTCACCTCCCCAGCTCAGGACATCATGCATGGTGCAGACAGCACCCAGCATGGCACAGGCCGCGTCAACCGCATTGCCGCCTTTCATAAAAATCATGGCCCCGGCTGTCGCCGCCAGCGGTTTTCCCGTTATGGCCATCCAGTGTTTCCCGTGGAGAACCGGTTTTTCGGTTCTGCTTTGAGCTTCGCTCATCAAAAAAACTCCTGTTAAAATCAAAGCCAAAATAAGAATGCTGGCTGTTATTAAGGTCTTCTTCCGAGAAGTCATAAGTTCCCTCCTTCTATAACTTCAAGTATCTTTCCTCTTATCATCACAGCTTTTCATTTTATCAAATTGGTTACGCTTTTTTTATTTATTGATATTAAATTTTATTTTCTTGGTCAGGACTCGATAAGAAAAAAGGTGATTGAGCCGGGCTTTTTAATATATAATCAGGCTGTAAACAATAGACTGGAGAGGTAATCATGCCCGATAAAAAATCATGGTTGGGTTTATTCTGCTTTTTATTTCTGTCCTTAATGGCTACTGAATTGCTGGCCATCAATACAGCTGACACAGCGCTGCTGAACAGACCGGCTATCGGTAAAGACCAGATTGCTTTTGTCTATGCCGGGAATCTGTGGGTAGCTGATCTTAACGGCAAAAACCCGAGGCAGCTAACTGTTGAGGCGGAAGTGGTCAGCCTGCCGGTTTTTTCTCCTGATGGTAAATGGCTGTCCTTTAGTGCCCAGAGAAATGGAAATGTCGATATTTATCTTATCCCAGCTGAAGGAGGGCTTTCCCGCCGGCTGACCTGGCACCCAGGCAGCGATCTCATTCAGGACTTTACACCTGATAGCCAATCCATACTTTTTACCTCAACCAGAAAAGCTGCCAACCGTGGAGCCAGTAATCTCTTTATTATGTCGATTAACGGAGGCTTCCCTGAAGAAATTCCAATTCCCTATGTTTACCGGGCAAAAATCTCACCCGATGGTCGTTATATTGCCTATAATCATTTTCCTGATGCCTTCAGACAGTGGAAAAATTATCGTGGCGGCCGTAATTCTATAATCGCCATTTATGATCAGAAGACAGGTTCAATAGAAAAAATCCCTCAACCGGAAGGACGCTCCAACGATATAGACCCGATCTGGTCTGAAGACAGGCTGTATTTCCTGTCTGACCGAAACGGTGAATTCAATTTGTTCAGCTACGACCGTAAATCCAAGGAAATCAAACAGCTCACTTCTCATGTCGATTTCCCGATAATTGATATCTCCAGCGGTAGCGGCCGAATTATCTACGAACAGGCTGGCTATCTCCATTTATTTGACCTCAAAGCCAGCCAGAGCCACCGCCTGACCGTTGGCATCTCGACCGACCTTATCGAACTTCGGGAGCGTTTTGCCCGGGGAGCCCGCTGGATCAGGAATGTCGATCTGTCTCCGTCTGGAGCCAGAGCTATCTTTGAATTCCGGGGTGAAATAGTTACTCTGCCGGCTGAAAAAGGTGATTACCGGAACTTAACTCAGACACCTGGTACAAACGAACGTAATCCAGCCTGGTCACCTGATGGGCAGACGATCGCCTATTTTTCTGATGAATCAGGCGAGTATGAGCTTCATCTTCGTTCGCAGGAAGGCCGGGGGCCAGTCAAAACATTTAAAATCCCTGGTGCCGGCTTCTACGATTCTTTAGTCTGGTCACCTGACAGCCAGAAGCTGGCTCTGGCTGATAACTCCCTGTCTCTTTTCTACCTTGACCTCAAAAGTGGAACAGTGAAAAAAATAGCCTCTGAATATCTTTATAGCCCGGGTCGCATCAGTCAGGTCTTCGCTTCCTGGTCACCTGATTCAAAATGGATTGCCTATACCCTTAACACTCAGACCTACATTCAAAAGGTTTTTGTTTACTCGATTGAAAAAGATAAATCGTACGCCATAACCGATGGCCTGAGTGAGGTGGATGAGCCGCGATTTGATGCCAGCGGAAATTATCTCTATTTTCTGGCTTCAACTGATGCCGGGCCGGTTAAACAGTGGTTTGATATGTCCAATGCTGACCTGAGAGCCAGCTTTTCACTTTATCTGGCCGTTCTCAAAAAGGATCTGCCCAATCCTTTAGCTAAGGAAAGCGACGAAGAAAAAATCGGGGAAAAGAAAGAAGTTTCCGGCTCACCAGAAGCCAGAGCCACAGGTAAGACCGAAAAGGGTTCAGGCGCTTCTGCCGGACAAGAAAAGCCCGCCACCACAACCAGCCAGACTGTCATTGATTTTGATGGTCTGGAATATCGTATCGTGGCTTTGCCGATTCCGCCGGGTAATTATTCCAGCCTGCAAACAGGAGAAGCCGGTCAGATTTATTTTCTGGAGTTCCCCACGATGGCCATCGGAGCAATGGTGGCTGGCTTAAGAGACAGCGCTCAAAGCGCCAAGCTGCATAAATTCGATCTCAAATCCAGAAAAGACGAAGTCATCATGGAAGGTCTCAATAATTATCTAATCTCGGCTGATAAGAAAAAAATTCTCTATGTGGCTCATAATGTCTGGGGCATAACCAATCTCGGCGGAAAAATTCAGGCTGGTCAGGGGAAAATTAATGTTGATTCAATTGAAGTTAAGGTCAATCCGGCCGAAGAGTGGCGGCAAATTTTTGACGAGTCCTGGCGAATTAATCGCGATTTCTTTTATGACCCCAACATGCACGGTTGTGACTGGCCGGCCATGAAGAAAAAATACGAGAAGTTTCTGCCTGAGCTGGCCTGCCGCGACGACCTCAACCGCCTGATTCAGTGGATGTGCAGTGAGCTGGCTGTTGGCCATCATCGTGGTGGCGGAGGAGACACGCCTTATGAACGTCGAAGAATCCAGGTTGGCCTGCTGGGTGCCGATTATGAGATAGCTGACGGCCGCTACCGTTTCCAGAAAGTTTATGGTGGATTGAACTGGAATCCAGGATTGCGTTCGCCATTAACAGAGCCAGGAGTCAACGTCAGGGCTGGCGAATATTTGCTGGCCGTTGACGGTCAGGAGCTGATCCCGCCCGACAACCTTTTCTGCTATTTTGAAAACAAAGCCGATAAAATTGTGGACATAACCATTGGCCCTCGCCCTGACGGCCGGGGAGCCAGAACAGTTCAGGTAGTGCCTGTTGCTGACGATTATAATCTTAGAAACCGCGACTGGGTGGAAGGCAACTTGAAAAAGGTGGAGGAAGCCACGGCCGGCCAGGTAGCTTATGTTTACGTGCCTGATACTTCGATTCAAGGTTACATATACTTCCGCCGATATTTCTTTCCTCAGGCTTATAAGGAAGCCATCATCGTTGATGAGCGCTTTAATGGTGGAGGTTCAGTCGCCGATTATTATATCGACTGGCTGAGCAAGCCTTTCATTGCCATGTGGGCTATGCGTTACGGAGCCGACCTGAAAACACCAAGCGCCTCCATTCAGGGACCAAAGGTCATGTTGATCAACGAAATGGCTGGTTCGGGCGGCGACCTGCTACCCTGGATGTTCAGGAAATTCGGGCATGGTCCGCTGATTGGTAAGAGAACATGGGGCGGGCTGGTCGGAGTTCTAGGTTTTCCAACCCTGATGGATGGCGGAGGTATTACTGCGCCCAACCTGGCTATCTGGACAGAAGATGGCTGGATAGTGGAAAACGAAGGTGTGCCACCTGATCTGGAAGTGGAGATAACTCCGGCTGATTATAAAGCTGGGCGTGACCCGCAGCTTGAGAAGGCCATAGAGACGATAAAGGATATGCTCAAGAAGAATCCACCAAAGAAAATGCAGCGCCCGCCTTATCCAGTTCGTGTCTGGAAGGCTGATTCCTGAAACCCAGTTACCTGTCCATCTTAATTTAAAGAGGCTGCCCCCTGTATTTCTTAAAGATTTTTATCCATAAAAAGGAACCTTTTCTCCTCCTGCTTCGTCTAACTTATTGAAAGTTAAAAAGATGAAAGAACAAATAATTTATCAGAAAGGAGAAAAGTGATGAAGCTCAGAACAAAAATGGCCATTTTTCTTTTGGCCGTAGTAATTTCGCTGGCAGGCTTTGCGTTTATCGCCAATAGTTTCACTCTAGACCACACTCTGCTGACCGCCAGACCGGTAGTTGAAACCTCTTATAGTATATTTCAAATCGTCGGCTAGGTGATTGAGATCATGATTGAAAGAGCAGGAAAATCCTGGCGGCGGGCAGTTTTAAAGCCCCACGAGAACATCATCAGTCAGGTAAAAAAGATGGGGGACAGAGCAGTCACCCGGAATAGCGGTTTGAGCGACCTGGTCACTGACCAGCTCAGACTAAGCTAAGGCCGAGTAGCTGCTCTGTTCCCCATCTTTGCTTCTTTAAAATCTCTATTTCTTCAAAAAACGGCGGACAAACGTGTCTACTTCTTTTATCTTACACAGGCGGCAGCCTGCATAAAAAACAGCCAGCGACAGGCTACCCCAGATAGCAGTGACTATTAGAACTGGAAAAAACGAGTAGCCAAAATGGCTGGCACTTATTTTAAAACCGGCAAAGCCAACAACTCCAGCCACCCCAGAGACCAGCGCCAGCTTCAGAAAATAGCTATAAATCGGCCGAAGTTCAATGGCCCCAATTTTTTTGGGCAGCCAGCGAATCAAAACGGCAATGTTGACCATACTGGCCAGGCTGGCCGAGAAAGGAAACGCCAGAAAGCCAATCGGCTTCATTAAAGCCAGGTTTAAAGCCAGATTTACCCCGATGGAGATAAAGCTGGCATACATCGGTGCCTTTGAATCCTGATGAGCATAAAAAACGGAGGCTACATTGCGCAGAGCTGAGATAAACGGAATGCCCAGGGTGTAAAGAATAAGAGCCTGGCTAACAGCCAGAGTATCGGCCGGGCCAAACCTCCCATGCTGATAAATCAAGCTGGTCACGGGATAAGAAAAGAAGGCGATTAAAACAGAAGAAGGCACAGTCAAAAAAAAGACCATTTTCAGCGAATCTTTAAAAGCCAGCTGGATTTCTTCTCTTTTATTTTCTAACACCAGCCTTGAAAAACGCGGCAGAGCCACTGCTCCAACAGCAATGCCGAAGAGACCCAGCGGCAGATGCATGATGCGGTAGGCATAATTCAACCAGGTCATTGAGCGTTCAGCCTGGTAAGAGACCAGAATGGTGTTGACAAAAACATTAAAACGCGAGCCAGCTAATCCAATGGCTACCGGCACAAACAGAGCCATAACTTTTCTAAATTGCGGGTCATGCCAGTTAAGATAAAAACGGTAACGGAAGCCGAGGCGAAAGATGCCCGGAACCTGTATCAGGAATTGCATCAACCCACCAATAGTTACACCAATAGCTGCTCCGAAGATAGGGTCACCTCCCCTGGCCGTATACCAGCCAAACATAGCCAGAGGCACAGCGATGGAAAAAACGTTAAAGAAGGCCGGGGCTACTGATGGGACAAAAAACGAGCCTTCCGTATTGTGATAGCTCATGGCCCAGGCTGCTAAGGAGACAAAGAGCAAAAAGGGAAAAGTAATAAAAGTCAGATTGGCTGTCAGAGACAGTTTTTCTGGAATCTGACTGAAGCCCATAGCCACCAGCGAAGCCAGCGGCCGGCAAAAAATCATGCCCAGAATAGTTACTGGCCCCACCACGAGTAAAAGAGTATTGAATATATTAGAGGCGAGAAGATTTTCTCCGGCTTTGCTTTTGGCCTTTTCCTCAGTCAAGACCGGAACAAAAGCTGCAGAGAGTGAGGTTTCGGCAAAGAGGTCGCGCAGGAGATTGGGAATCCTGAAAGCCGCATTAAAAGCGTCAGTCGACCGGCTCGAGCCAAAGAGGAGGGCAAAGACCATTTCCCGGACAAGGCCCAGAACACGGCTAATTGCTGTCCCGATGGTAAAAGACCTGACCCCGCGGGCTATATCTTCCATCCGCTGTTTTTCCCTTCTCCCTGCTTTACAGGCAAAATTTTATTCATAACCAGTTGCAAGAATAATACAAAATAGAAGATTTAGCTGCAATATTCAATACTTTATCTCGCTTATCTGGTCAGTCCAGCTGCAAATCACAATTTAAATCCGTTTTCCTCTGTTCCCCTTGACAGAAGTCATGATAACTGATAGAAGTTATTGAATCTATGAAAGATAGCAGGGCCATGTGTTATTGTGAGGACGGTGACTCCTACCCATCTAAAGCAGATGGAAGAAGAGTATTTAATCTGGCTGTTTGGCTGGCTGCTCAGGTGACCCAGGCGAGAGCCTGAGGTAATTGTTCACCTCCAGCCAGTTAAGGGCGGAGGTGAATGATGGTCAATCCATTACTTGCACCCGAATTAAGGGAACTATTAAACGAAAAAAACTACACCGAGCTTTGTGAATTCTGCGAATCAATCCATCCCGCTCAAGTAGCAGAATTTATTTCGGCTCTTAATCCAAAAGAAATCTGGGAAATCCTCAGTCATCTCTCCCCGAATCTTCGCGGAGAAATCTTCAGTCATATCGATGAAGATGTTCAGCTTGAGATGATACAAACCCTCGGGCGGGATATCATGGGGAAATTGCTTTCAGATATGCCGCCAGATGACCGGGTGGATCTGGTCAAACGCCTGTCCGAAGAACAGCGACAGGCTATTATCCCGGCTATGGCTCAGGCTGAACGCGAGGACCTCCGCCGCCTGATTGCCTACCCGGAAGGGACTGCCGGTTCGGTTATGACCTCTGAATACGCTGTTCTGACACCGGACCTGACGGTTGATGAGGCCCTCCTTAAACTGAGAAGAGAAGCACCCGACAAAGAGACCATTTATTACTGTTACGTCGTTGATGAAAATCACCGATTATTAGGATTTGTTTCCTTAAAGGACTTGATCGTCGCCCCTCATGGAGCACGGGTTAAAGACATTATGTATGAAGATGTTATTTTCGCCCAGGCTAATGATGATCAGGAAGAAGTCGCCAGGAAAATTCAGAAATATGATTTGCTGGCCATTCCAGTAGTTGATGATGAGCAACGACTGGTTGGCATTATTACCCATGACGATGCCATGGATATCCTCCAGCAAGAACAACAGGAAGATGTCGAAAAGTTGATGGCCATTGGCGGTTCGCACGAAGTAGGAGTTTATACCAAACTTTCCACCTGGGAACATTTCAAAAGCCGGATACCCTGGATTCTAGTCCTGGCCCTGATGGGCTTTGTCTCCGGTTTTATTATCCAGAGCTATGAGGCCATTTTGCTGGAAGTGGCTATTCTGGCTTCCTTTATGCCCATGCTGACCGGAACCGGTGGAAATGCTGGCAGTCAATCAGCCACCCTGGTCATTAGAGCACTGGCCGTCAAGGAAATAACCGTTAAAGATGCCTTTAAAGTTTTGCTGAAGGAATTTGGGGTGGCCTTCCTGATGTCCTTGGTCCTGGCCACTATTGCCTATTTGAGGGTCATGGTTTTTTATGGGAACACGCCTGCCCTCAATCATGTTACCCCTCAGGCCGTTGGACTGGCCATAGCTTTAGCCCTGGCTCTTCAAGTTATAGTTTCTACTTTACTGGGTGCTTTACTCCCTCTGGTGGCTACTTCAGTCAACATTGATCCGGCCGTCGTGGCCAGTCCCCTGCTCGCCACCATGGTAGATATTTTTGGGCTGCTTATTTATTTCAACGTAGCCAGGTTGATTCTGCACTTATAGGGCCGCCTAACTAAGCAAACCCTCGATAATTAAATCTACTGCCTCTTCTTCACTCAAACCACGAGACATCAGAGTTTGAAGCTGCTTCGAATCAACGCTGCCAATGGCTGCTTCATGAGTTACATGGGCTTTCGGATTTCTGACTTCAACCACTGGCACCGCTCTCGCTACTCCATTATCCTGAATAATTTCCTTACAATCAACGTGCCCGCGGGCATAAGGTGCTTCAGCAATAATTTCATTGTTTATTTCAGCCCGAGCTTGATTTTTAACAGCAATATGGGTGGTTAAAGCCGCCCGGCTGCCTTCTCCTTTAAGGACAGCAGCTTCTCTTATTTTTATCACATCATCCTGCCGACCAAAGATTCTGGCTCTCATTTCGGCTGAACTTCCTGCCTGGCAGACTGTGAGGTAATCCATATCAATCAATCCAACGCGTCCTTTAAGCAGCTCAAATTCAGTCGAAAAACGGGCTCTTTCATCGAGTTCAATCCTGGCCACCGGCACGACTTTGACCATCCCCTCCTCACTATGCCAGTGACGCTCAAAATAAGAGTATCTGGCCTGGCGGCCAACTTCGATGCGGGCATCCATTAAATGCTCCACTTCTACCGCATTGGGAAAAGTGCAATGAGCCATAAAACTGACCTCAGCCTCATCTTCGATTTCAATATCCATAACAATATGCTGAACCCCCCGCTCAGGCAGCAACCCAAAACACAGATGAACCGGGCTGCCGATTTTAACTCCTTTTTTGACTCTTAGCTTCGCCCTGACTCCATCCGGCAATTCCTCCGGCTCCATGATCAATCCCTCCACCTGGTGGGAACTCAGAACCTCGTTGGCATTAATGATAAGGTGCGGTGTATTTTTATTGAAGCTACGATGTAGATTGACCGACTCAAGAATTTCTTCGACCAGATCTTCTGTCATATTTTACCTCCTGATACAGCTGCCGAATTAAACTCGGGCACATTCTGGTGCGGGCAGGGCAGACACTTCCCGCTGAAATATTCTATAATTTTTGATGTTTCTCCCTGATCGACCAGAGTCCCACGACAGATCAAAAAGGCATAGTCTGCTTTCTCCAGAACTTTCGGGCTATGAGTGATAAGCAAAACTGTTGTGCCATCCTTTTTCAGGTGATTTATAGCTTCAAATATTCTGTCAATAGCCTCGATATCTACTCCGGAGTCCGGTTCGTCGAGCAGCACCAGGCGGGGTTTCATGGCCAGGATTGAAGCCAGCTCGATTCTTTTTCGTTCTCCACCGCTCAGGGTTTTATCGACACCACGCGAACGGTAGCGGTCTGGCTCCAGACCAACCATCTCCAGAACCCGGTCGACTTCCTTCTTATCTTTATTTTTAGCCGCCGCCAGGATGAACTGGCTGACCTTCAGGCCTTCAAAGCGGGCCGGCTCCTGCCAGGCCAGAGTGATGCCCAGCCTGGCCCGTTCATCAACATTTAGATTCTTTATGGATTTGCCCTCAAACAGAATATCACCAGTGTGCTGCTGATAGTCAGGCAAACCCATGATGAGACTGGCCAGAGTAGATTTGCCAGCTCCATTCGGGCCAACCACTGCCTGAACATAACCTGCTTGAAACTCCATGGATAGCCTGTTAAGAATCAAGCTGGAGTTGACCTGAAGCGAAACATCTCGTACCTCGAGAATAACCATTTTTTCCTCCGCCATTATAACTATCTTAGATGATACACTCTAATAAACCCGGTGACAAACGAGGTTCTCATTCAGGTCAATACCCATTAATGCCTATTTGTTAGCTATATTAAAGCCGATCTCGATCTGGCTGGCGGGCAAAAGGGTGGATGGAATCTGGAGCTATAAGGCCAGAGCAGGACTTAAGGACACTGGATAACGCTTTGAGCCCAGAGGCAGCCTCCACAAACAGGAAAAGTATTACCCGCGCAGTCCTCTTCATTTTTCTCCAGATAAGAGCAGCCGCCGCAGATATGGCAGGGAGAATAATCAAACAGGAAAACTTTCTCTCGAAAATCGTCGTATTCCTGAGAAGACCAGATGACCGAGAGTGACTGCAGGTTTAAATCACCAGGAAGATAAGCCCTGATTTTCCGTTCCAGTCCATAGAGATAGGTCGTATGGTTATGCAGTAGGGCCAGGCAGGGCGCAACCTGCCCATCCCAGCGAATAAAAGACATGCCTTCATTAATAAAGCGGCAGTAGCGGCTGGGGGCACTGATCGGCCTGTCAATTAAAAATAAACTTTCATAACCTCGGAGAAGATGGAAAATCGGCTCCTGGGTCAGATAATTTATGTCCAGACGGGGCAGGCTGATTTTCGGTTTGCCACTCGAACCGGTAAAAGTCTCGCCGGTCAGGGCCAGAGGGCAGACCATCTGCCTTTCCATGTCTTCGGTATAAGGTAGAACATTAGTAAGCAGCAGGGAGTCAGCCCCGGTCGCCTCAATTAGCTTCTCTATATTCTTTAATTCATTGATGTTTTCCCTCATGATCACAAAGGAAATACCCAGACTGAATGGTTTGTTCTGTGCGACCGCCAGATCGCGGACTCTTTGCACATTCCTGAGGACCAGATTAAAACTAGCTCCGCGGCGAATATCATTAAAGCTGGTTTCGCTGCTGCCATCAAAAGATACCCACAGGCGGTCAAGCCCAGCCTCCAGAAGGGACCCGGCCATAGTTTCATCCAGTAGAGTGCCGTTGGTGGTTAGCTCGATTGAGGCCGAAGAAGCCGTCTTTAGCCTTTCCACTATCCAGGCAATATCCCGATGAACCAGAGGTTCGCCAAAGCCGGCCAGCATAATCGACTGTAAAAAAGGAAAATCCTTAAGTTCGGAAGACACTTTCTTTACCAGCTCGCGGCTGATAAATCCTGGTGCTTCTGACCAGGTGTGGCGAATACAGGTCTGGCAGGACAGATTGCAGGCCGTAGTCGGTTCAAGATAAAGGCGGCGCAGAGCATGAAGATTGGGTTCAAGTCGCACCTGACCGAATTCCTTTACCAGGTGCAGGCTGGCTCCGGGCGCAGCTCCCAGCTGAGCCAGTATCTCTGGAGGCAACGACAGACGACCCGCTTTGTCAACTTTTACTTCAACCTTATATAAATTATTCTGAGGCTCGGCAGGAATCTTATTCTCTACTTTAAGGTCTTTAAGATTTTTCATTTTCAACTTTCAGGCTGGCTGCTTCCGGTCAACCTCTTTACCAGCTGGAGTCGTAGACCAGAGCAAAAACCACAAATTACTCTTTCTTTTATATTTTACAGGAAAAAAGGCAGGCAGTAACTATCTCTAAAATTCTCAGGTTTTGAAAATCTCATAAAAATAGGAACTGAGGCGGCCAATAAAAATCTTGGCTGACCCTGGCCCGATCCAGGTGTGGACCAGAACGGTTATGATGTAATCTCCACTCGGGGTAAAAACTATGCCGGCATCGTGGCAGACTTCTTTTTCTAATCCAGTTTTATGAGCTACCGTTATTTCCTTAGGCAAATAACGCGGCAGGCGGTCATTTATTTTCTGCCTTTTGAGCACAGCCAGGCACCTTTCAGAAATTTCGGCGTTAAAGCAGCGATGGTGATAAATTCTGTCGAGGAGGCCAGTCATTTCAGCCGCCGTGGTATAATTTTCTATTCCCTGATCGCGAGCAGCAAAATCTATCATCTTGCGGTTTAATCTGGTCTTCTCGAGCCCAAGCTCCTCAAAGACCTGATTGATATAATCAAAACCAAGCCGATCAATCAGTATGTTACAGGCAATATTATCACTTTCTGTCACCATATAATCTATTAGCTGGGAATAAGTGAAAGACCGGCCGTTTCTCATTCGGCGCAGAATACCTGACCCACCAACCCGATCCTCGCGCCTAAGAACATGCTTCTCAGATAAATCAAGTCGCCCTTCCTCAACCGCTTTGAAACAGGTTACCAGGATGGGAATCTTAACCAGGCTGGCCGCCGGGAAAGGTTGATCTTCATTATGGATAAAGGTCCAGCCTGTTTCCAGATCTTCGACCACAATTCCCGCCTGGCCTTTAAGATTTGAAATTCTCTTCAAAATATTATCGGAATTAGCCTCCCATCGCATCTGCCTCTGGCTATTCAGACTAAGCCTTTCTTCTGGAGTGAGTATTTTTAAGCTGGCTGAAGATCGAACTGCGCCCAGAGTCATCATTAAGGGAAGTGCAATGATCATAAGCCGCCCCAAGCGGGCCGTTCTGCTATGGATCTTTATCCTCATCAGACAATTCCTTTAATGACCTTTAATTCTTTTTTGTTTTAATTTATATAAAGAAAGCCCCTTGATGTCAACCTGCATTTTTTCAGGCATTATCATTTAAGGTTGAACTAAAAGGCAACCTGATGATACAATCAAGGTCAGCTTCTGATTGGAGGGCAGGCACAAAATGAAAAGAAAGAAAATATTTATTGCTTTTATCCTCTGTTTGTTCGGCTTGAGCCAGGCTTACGGGCAGGTTAATTTAAAAGCCTTAACCCTGCCTGAAGGTAAAAAAATTGAAGTCAGCTTTAGCAAAACTAACCGGGCACCGGAGCGGGCCTCCATGTTAGCCAGGCTTAATTATGAAAAGGGAATAGCTTCAGTTGAGCTGAGCTTTGAGCATCTGGAACCAGCTATTTTATTTGCCGGCGATATCTCCACTTATGTTCTCTGGGCAATGGGACCAGACGGCATAGTCGAAAATCTAGGAGAAATCATTGTTGATAAAAGAGACTGCTCGGGCTCACAGAAATTCTATGTCAACCGGAAAATACTGGCTCTAATGGTTACAGCCGAACCGTATTCATCAGTCAGCCGGCCAACCAATCTGGTACTTTTTGTTAATGCCGAATCGGGAGAGAAGGGTGTTCAGATTGCCCCTTTTACCTACAACGATTTTTCCACCGCTGCCCGCCCGGCCCTGGATAGCATTGCCAGTATTCAGTATATAAGCAACGTTCCTGTAGCCCTAAAGCAGGCAGAAAGGACTCTTGAATTTGCCACCAAAGTTGGTGCGGAGCAGGTCAACCCTAAAGCTATCAATCAGGCAAATGAAGCCCTGGCCAAAGCCCGGAAACAGAAAGATAAAAAAATGGCGGCCGACGGCGCTCGTATTGCCACTCAATTTGCTGCTCAGGCCATTAATGAAACCATTAAACTGCAGGAAGAAAAGGCGGCAGCCGAAGCTGAGGCCAAAAGGCAGGTAGAAAAGGCCGCTCTGGAACAACGTGCCTCTCAGGCCGAAAGTGAAGCCCAGCAATTGGCTCGCCAGCTGGAAGAAATCAAAGCCGAGCGGGCCGCCCTGGCCCGGGAAACCGAGCAGTTAGCTGCCCAAACCCGGCAGCTGGCCGCCGAACGTGACCAGCTGGCTCTGGAAAGAGAGATGATTCAGAAGGAAAGAGACGAACTGGCTGGCAAACTGAAATCAGCTCTATCTACCGTGGCTGAAACGACTGACACTGCCCGGGGATTGATGGTCAATCTGGCTGGGGTCCTGTTCGATGTTAATAAAGCCACGCTCAAGCCTGAATCGCAGCTTAAATTAGCCAAGCTGGCTGGTATTTTAATGGTCTTCCCGGACATCAAGCTCAGTATTGAAGGTCATACTGATGCCACGGGATCAGAGGAATTAAATCTTAAACTATCAACTGACCGGGCCAGAACTGTCTACGAATTTTTGATGTCCCAGGGAGTATCAACCGACAGGATGAAATATCAGGGATTTGGGTCCAGCCGACCGGTGGCACCCAATGACAATGAAACTAACCGGGCTAAGAACCGACGGGTGGAAGTGGTTGTTCTTAAAGAACCTGAAAGTTGAATCATCACTTTTTTTCCAGAAGATAGATAAACATCAGCCACAGGCAGAGAATAAGAAGTGCAGAATATATGCGCAGGGAATTAGAGACAGTCAGGATATTAAACAGGCCATGAATCGAGGCGGCCAGAAAAAGGCCAAGCAGAGCAGCCGGGACTTCTGACCGGCCCCGGGTTCTGGCCCTGACCACCAGATAGCCCCAGATCGAGGAAAAAATGGAATGAGTGAGTGGAGAAACCAGCGCCCGGCCAAAATAAGCGGCACCGCTCATCAGTGGCAAATAGCCAAGATTCTCAAAGCTGGCAAAACCAATAGCCAGGGAAGCGGCATAAACCACTCCGTCAGCCGGTTCGTCCAGGTCATAGTTCTTTAAAATAAAAAGGGCAAAAGGCAAAAACTTAAAAAACTCTTCTAATGGTCCTACCACACCCAGCGAGTAAAGGGCAATGTGGCGGAAATTGCCCCGGGCGACCACCAGGTTAAAGCCAGCTGGTAAGCCAATTGAAGGCAGCAGTCGGTAAGTTAAAAAACAGAGAAAACCAAAGAAAAAGCCCAGGAGAAAGGCCGCCAGCAGATTGATTAGCGGTTCGGGCTGTTTTCTATCCTTATAATAAAAATAAGCCAGCCAGAAGATGGCTGGAGCAATGATGCTGGCCGCCAACTTCCATAAAATCATTAACCTCTGATCACTCCGGTTTCGCCTGGCCTGAGAGGTATTATGCTGCTCATGTTATTCATGTCATTGAATAATTTTGTTTTGCCTAAATTAACCAATCAGGTAGCAACTGTCAAGCAAAAAACTCCCACCCTTTAAGAGAAGGAAGCGTCAGACAATTTTATGACCTGAAGTTAAATGTCCGTTCGGCCAACAGCTGACATAAATTTATTCAGCTCTTGATGAGGCTGAGACAGGTCTGGAATAGCCAAGCCGGATTTGATCAAATAAAGGTTTATAAATATTTTGTTTTTTAAATAGACATAACCGTTAACCGTCTCGCTACCAGCCACCTCACCCTCATTAATTTTTAAAATCACTTCTTTACCCAGCAGCCGGTTCTTAAGATATTGAATCGTTTCGTCTTTTTTTATAGTCTTAATTCCCAGGAATTTTACCTTTAAACCAGTGTTGAGCAGAATAGTCTGATCATCTATAATTCCAACCACTTTGTAGAGCCTGGGTCCTTTGAGATTAAACTGCCCTGGATCAACTTGAGGCTTTTCATCTTTTATCGAAGGAACATAACCGGCATCAAATTTAATATCCTTATTCCCGATTTGCTCGATAATTTTAATATCCGGGTGTAACCCGGGAAGTGAATTGGCCAGGCCAAGCTTTTCTTTTATCAGGTCTATAAAGCTGGGATTAATCTCATAACCAAAAGCTTTTCTACCCAGTTCCAGAGCAACCTTTACTGTTGTCCCGCTACCCAGAAATGGATCTAAAACAGTATCATCAACAAATGAAAACATTCTGATCAGTCTTCGAGGCAATTCGTCTGGAAACATGGCCTCATGATCCAGTTGTTTTGCTCCTTTAAAAACCCAGTGCCCGGCGAAATATTGTTTCCACTCTTTTTTGGTCAGTCTGGAAGCTTCTTTTATTTCTTTAGAGACCTGTTTATTTTTGCCAGGCTTTTTAAATATATGAATATATTCATAATCAAGCTCCACAATTCCGTTCGGAGGATAAGGGAACGATCCCATAACAGTCGCTCCCCCGCTGGTGTTCATCGTGGTTTTCTTCTGCCAGATAATTGAACCCATAAAATCAAAGCCAATTTTCTCACACTGGGAAATTATCTCGGCATGAAGGGGTATAACCTTATACCGGCCATAGATTATAGCCCGAGCAAATTGATCCCCGATGTTGACACAAAGCCTCGAACCTGGCCTTAAAATCCTAAAGCACTCCTGCCAGACAAGATACAAAGAGCACAAGTATTCATGAAGGCTTTGGCCATAGCCAATCTGACCCGGCATTCCATAATCTTTTAAGTGCCAGTAAGGTGGAGAGGTGACAACTAAGTCAATTTGGGAGTCGCCAATTTCGCTCATCGAGCGGCTATCGCCAAGAATAACAGTTGCTTGATTTGGCATTTTCCTCTCCTGATTTTAATCGATTTTCGAGGGTTAATAAAGCCCAGGAATGAAGAGAAGGAAAAGAGTGATATTGACCTTTTTATCGTGGGAAAAATTGAGGAGAACCAACTCCACCAACTACTATCTGATATCGAGAAAGAAATTGGTCGAGAAATAAACTATACCCTGATGACGAAAAAAGAATTCATGGCAAGAAAGGCCAGAGGAGATGGCTTCCTCCAGCGATTTATAGGTGAAGAAAAGTTAGTCTTAAAAGATAACCTGGATGTCTGTTGATGAACTTATTAAAGAGGGAAGCATCTATCCATTCAAAGCAACTCATGGCGAGATAGAGAGAGCGATGGAAATCGCCTGGCGCGATCTGAGCCTGGCCGAATGACTTGTCGCAGAGAATCTGAATTGGTGCTTTTCTATCGCCTGCCATGCTATCTTCCAGGCTTGCCGGGCTTATATGTTTCACCTGAGATATCGGCCGGCCAACTCAGAAGCAAACAAGGCTACCTTCAGGTTCATGCAAATTGTTATGGAAAACCCATTTAAGAAATCCATTTCCTATTTTGATCAAGCCAGGAAAAAGCGTCACCTTACTCTATACGATGACGCTGGGGTAATCAATGAAAAAGAAGCAGAAGAATTGCTCAAACGAGCCAGAAAATTTCTGGAACATACAGAAAGCAAGCTAAAGCAGAAATAGACGCAGCTATCGGGATAGTCTCTTTTCCTTTATATAGATCGGTTAAATTGGCATTTAATATCCGATTTGACAGTAGCCTATTATTCCTGATAGGGAGCCTGGCAAAGATTCCCAGATATGGGGATATGAGCAATGAAAAGGCGTCAAAGAAGGCGGCAACGCAGTCAACCGGGTTACTGGCCTCTTTAAAAAGCTAATCGAGGCCTGTGCGACCGATATTGACAGGGAGGCAGAGAAGCTGCAAAATCTTTAATATCTTGTATACCGAAGAAGATTTCCGCACTTTTGTTAACAAATTCACCTGGATCTTTGCCAAAACTTATGCTAACCGGGCACCGCATGAATATGTAGCCCTGTCAAAAGTTGGGACTGAGCACCAGCTCGAATTTATTAAAGCGGCTCAATTCATCCGAGAGGCCGGCTTTAAGGCCCTTTATTACAACCGCCCCAACTTTTATTACATTCTGGACGGCAATTACTACTGGACGATGGATGACCGGGTCGAAGATACAAATTTGATTAATAGAGCAAAATTGTCTGATTATGAATTGATTGCTGGCCACTGGCGATGGAAAGGCCAGAAGCAAGATTGAGAAATTAAATCGACTGAAGGCGGAATGATTGGCCACAGCGAAAGTAGCAGCCTCCCGCCTACTTGGAATATAATAAAGACAATATGAAACAAGGAAAAGACCTATTTAAATTTTCACCGCTTTATACTGATCTTTATCAGCTGGCCATGGGGCAAGCCTACTTTCTGGACGGCTCCGCCGACCAACCAGCTGTCTTTGATTATTTTTTCCGCACCATTCCTTTTGGTGGGAGCTATGTGATTTTCGCCGGGCTGGAACCACTTCTTCAGGCCCTCGAAAACCTGCACTTTTCTGACGAAGACCTTGATTATCTCCAACAGCTGCATTTCCGTCAGGACTTTCTTGACTACCTTAGAGATTTCCGCTTTACAGCCAGCGTCTTTTCCATGAAGGAAGGCGATGTGGTTTTTCCCCTTGAACCGATCATTCGAGTCGAGGGCAAGCTGCTTGAAGTTCAGTTAATCGAAACGCTTCTCCTTAACCTTGTTAATTATCAGAGTCTCATTGCTACCAAGGCATCACGCATGCGGCTGGCAGCTGGCGAGCGGGTGCTGAGCGACTTTGGCCTGCGGCGAGCACCTGCTCAGGGTGGTATTCTGGCTTCACGTTCAGCCATTATCGGTGGTTTTAACAGCACTTCCAATGTCGAGGCGGCCAGAATGTTTGACCTCGAGCCAGCCGGAACCATGGCTCATTCACTGATTGAAAGCCATGGCGACGAACTGCAGGCATTCATAAAGTTTGTGGAGGCCAATCCGCAGCGGGCCATTCTGCTGGTTGATACTTATGACACCCTGCGCAGCGGCTTACCCAATGCCATTAAAGCTGCCCGCGAGCTTGAAAAACGCGGTCTGAAACTTCAGGGTATCCGCCTCGACAGTGGCGACCTGGCTTATCTCTCTAAAAAAGCCAGACAGATGCTGGATGCGGCTGGGCTTAAAGAAGTAAAAATTGTAGCTTCCAACCTGCTGGATGAGCTGGTTATCAGAAGCCTTATCGAACAGGAAGCACCCATTGATATTTTTGGGGTCGGAACAAGACTCGTGACCGGTGCACCTGATGCAGCTCTGGATGGTGTTTACAAGCTGGCTGTTTTTAAGGGCCAGCCGAGAATGAAACTTTCTGACAATGTGACCAAGACCACTCTGCCTGGCCGAAAACAGGTGGCCCGATTCAGCGATGAAGAGGGATGCTTTGTCGCTGATGCTATTCATCTCGCCGAAGAAGATTTACCGCCAGAGATGTTTCACCCTTTTGAACCAGAAAAATTCCTCAACCTGAGCCGGTATCGAGATGAAGAGCTCCTGAGCAAAGTCATGGAAAAAGGGAAAAAGCTGGAGGTTGAAAACAAGGTGGCCAGGATAGCTGCTTACAGTCGAGAGCGACTCTCACATCTTCCACCGGAGCATAAAAGATTTGAATATCCGCATATTTACAAAGTTGGCCTGAGTCCGAAACTCCTGGCCAGACGTAACAGTTTAATCCGCCGCTACCGGCAGAATTTTGAAGAAAGTTGAAAGGAAGCTGAGATGAAGGCCCTGATTGTGGTCGATCTTCAAAATGATTTTATTCCGGGCGGAAGCCTGGCTGTCCCCGGCGGTCATGAAATTATCCCCATCATTAACCGCCTGGAGGAGAAATTTCCCCTGGTGGTAGCTACCCAGGACTGGCATCCAGCCCATCATTTGAGTTTTGCTTCCAACCATCCCGGGAAAAAAGT